>NZ_CP070501.1:1368867-2737735 GCF_018308945.1 Agrococcus sp. Marseille-Q4369 | reverse complement strand
GGGGAGGATCGGGGACCAGCCGGTCGCGCGGCGCACGATCTCGGCGAGCACCTCGGGCTCGGTCGTGTGCTCCCCGAGCCGGTTGGGCTTGCCGAAGCCGTGGTAGTCGCTCGAGCCCGTCACGAGCAGGCCGTGCCGCTCGGCATCGGCGAGCAGCACGCGGCGCGACGCCTCGTCGTTGTCGCGGTGCCACACCTCGACGCCGTCGAGCCCGGCGTCTACGAGCGTGCCGAGCGCGCGCATCCGCATCACCGGGCGGCCCCGCGCCGCCGGGTGCGCGAGCACCGCGACGCCGCCGGCCTGCGTGATGATGCCGATCGCCTCGGTCGGGTCGGGCGCGTGGTGCGGCTGGTAGTAGCCGCCCTGCCAGTGGAGGATGCCCTCGAACGCCGCCGAGCGGTCGGGCACGATCCCGAGCGTCACGAGTGCGTCGGCGATGTGCGGGCGACCGATCGTCGCGCCCGGGGCGGAGTGCTCCTCGACGTGCTCCCACGTGAGCGGGTAGTCGCGGCCGATCGCGTGCACCATGCGCTCCGCGCGCTCGAGTCGCTCGAGCCGGATCCGCTCCCGCTCCCCCACGAACGCCGTCGACTCGGGGTCGAGCAGGTAGCCGAGCACGTGCACGCTCGCGGGCCCGAGCTGCGCCGAGAACTCGACGCCCGGGATGAGCGCGACGCCCGTCTCGCGCGCGGCCTCGCTCGCCTCCGCCCAGCCGCTCACGGTGTCGTGGTCGGTGAGCGCGACGGCGCCGAGCCCCGCGGCCGCGGCGGCGCGCACGACATCGCCCGGCGCATCCGTCCCGTCCGACTCCCGGGAGTGCGCGTGGAGGTCGATCGGCCCCAGCGCGGCCCAGTCCGTGGTCACCTCGCCAGACTACGCTGGGCGGTGATGCTCGCGATCCTCGGTGCTCTCGTCGCCCTCGTCGTCGCCGCGTGCCTCGCGATCGCCGCGTGGCCGCAGGCGCTCGGCCTCGAGCAGGCGCCGATCGTCGCGCAGGTCGTCTCGATGCGCGTGGGCGTCATCGGCATCGCGCTCGTGCTCGCGCTCATCGCGCTGTGCTTCGTCGGCTGGCGGCGCGTGCGGCCCTTCGTGCTCGGCATCGTCTCGCTGCTCCTCGTCTTCTCGCTCGTCTCGGGCGGCATCCACGCCTCGCGCGGGCTCGACGACGGCCAGTCGATCGATCGCGACTCGGACGACCTCGTGGTGCTGACGTGGAACACGCTCGGCGACGAGCCGGGCGTCGACGAGATCGCGCGCGTCATCGACGAGACGGGGGCGGATGCCGTGATGCTGCCCGAGACGACGCTCGAGCTGGGCGTCGGGGTGGCCGAGCTCCTGCGCGGTCGCGGCAACCCGTTCTGGGTGCACACGAGCTGGGTCGATCCCGCCTACGGCGCCCTCAACACGACGCTGCTCATCTCCGCCGCGCTCGGCGAGTACACGACCGACCTCTCGGCCGGCGACACCCAGACGCTCCCGACGGTCGTCGCCCGCCCCGACGACGGCGACGGCCCGGTGTTCGTCGCGACCCATCCGGTCGCGCCCGTGCCGCAGCAGATGCGCAACTGGCGCGCCGACCTCGAGTTCGTCGCGTCGCTGTGCGACGGCTCCGAGTCGCTCGTCATGGGCGGCGACTTCAACTCGACGCTCGACCACTGGTGGGGCCTGCGCGCCGAGGGCGGCGACCTCGGCGTCTGCCGCGACGCGGCGAGCGCCGTCGGCGCCGGCGCGGTCGGCAGCTGGCCGACGTGGGCGCCGCCGTGGCTCGGCGCGCAGATCGACCACGTCGTCGCGACCCCCGATTGGGAGCCGGTCGCCGCGCGCGTGCTCACCGGTCTCGACGACGTCGGCACCGACCACCGACCGGTGATCGTGCAGCTGCGCCAGACCGGCTGACGCGGTCAGTCCGAGGGGGCCGCGCCCTCGAGCCCCGCGCGCAACGCCGGCGCCCCGGTGAGCTCGTCGATCGCCGCGACGATCGCGCGCGCCGCCTCGGCGGTCGCGAGCGGCCGGAAGTGCCCGCTCTCCCGCAGCCGCACGCCGCGCATCCCGTCCGGCACGCGGTTCTTCGGCACGTGCGGGTCGATCTGCGGCAGCACGACGCGGATGCGCGCATCCGCCGACCGCTCGGCCGCGAGCGCGGCGAGCATCGCGTTCGAGGGGTCGAACTCGCGGATGTACTCCCCCGGCAGCAGCGCCGCCCGGCTCGAGCCCGCGAAGGGCGTCGCGAGCGTCACGAGGCCCGCGGGCTGCGGCTTCGCCGGCTCGAGCGCGCGGTCGACGAGCAGACGCTTGCCGATCAGCCCGCCCTTCGAGTGCCCGACGAGCACGATGCTCGCGTGCGGATGCGCTGCGGCGACCCGGTCGACGACGGCACCGACGACGGGGGCCGAGTCGAGCACGGGCGCGACGTTGCGGCCGAGCTCCGGCACGAAGTGGGCGGCGAAGCCGGCGCGCACGAGCCGCTTCGCGAGCGGCTCCATGAAGTGCCAGCCCTCGATGACGCCGGGGATGCAGACGACGTGCACGCGCGAGCCGGGGATGCCGAGCGCCTTCGGCGCCGCCGGTTCGAGCGTCGAGCGCACGTGCATCCGGGCGGCGAACGCGTAGTCGCGCGCCCACACCGCGACCTCCGCCGGGTCGATCGGATCGATGTCGCGGAAGCGGGGAGGGATGAGCGGTCGCAGCGGGATGCGCATCGCCACAGGCTAGTCGCGGCCGACTTCGGGGAGCCTGCGTGCCGCGACGACGCCGATGGCGCCGAGCGCCGCGAGGAGCAGCAGCGCCCACGCCGGGCCGAGGGTCGCGAGCGCCGCGCTCGCCGCCCCGACCACGAGCAGCACGACGCCCATCGCCGAGTTCGCGACCGCTACGGACCGCGTGCGGCGATCGCCGTCGGCCATGTCGACGACGTAGGTCTTCCGCGCGACGCGCACGCCCGTGTGCGTGAGGGCGAGGAGGAAGTAGGCGGCGACGAGCACGGCGCTCCCCCACAGGCTCGCGCCGTCGAAGCCGGGCAGCGCCGCGATCGCGACGACCAGGGCGACGATGGTCGCCGCGACGCCCGCACCGACCGACATCAGGGTGCGGCTCGAGCGGTCGGCGAGCCGTCCCGCGACCCGCCCGCCGAGCAGCGCAGCGAGGCCCGCCGAGAGCACGAAGCCGCCGAGCCCCACGAGCGAGCCCGAACCCGATGCCGCGGCGAGCGAGACGAGGAACGGCGGGCTGAGCGCCGAGACGAGCAGGAGGCTCCGCACGCCGACGAAGCGCCGCAGCTGCGCGTCCTCGCGCAGCAGCGCCCACGCGTCGCGCGCCCAGCCGGAGCGCTCCGCGGGCGCGGTCGACGCATCCGCCCCCTCCTCCCACGGGTCGCCGTCGGGCTCCCGGATGCGCGAGTACAGCAGCGCCGAGAGCACCCAGAGCGCCGCCCCGCCCGCGATCACCCACGCGAGGAGCCCCGCGGAGGCGTCCTCACCACCGAGCACGCGGATGGCGACGCCGAGCGTGATGGCGGCGAGCCCGCCCGCCGCGGTCGCGAGCCCCGTGATCTGGCCGCGCTCGCCCTTCGGGATCGTGCGGCCCTGCACATCCTTCGACGCGATCGAGCACAGGCAGCGGCCGAGCGCGAAGACGGCGAGCGCCGCGACGATCGCGATGCCGGCAGCGAGCCCGGCGCCGAGCGCGGCGACGAGCGCGATCGCCCCCGCCGCACCCGCTTGCACGAGTGCGCCGGCGACGAAGATCGCCTTGCGATGCCGCACGCGCAGCACGAGGGGCGTGAGCATCGCCTGCGGCAGCATCGAGAGCGACTCCCGCACGGGCACGAGCAGGCCCACGAGCGCCCCGGGCGCGCCGAGCGCGTGGAGCAGCCACGGCAGCACCGTCGACGCGTTGACCGAGTGGTCGCCAGCGCTCTGCAGCGCTTGCGCCGCCACTTGGCGCACGCCGTTCGCGGGCACGCGCTCCCGCACGTCGCCGGGGAGCGCTCGCTCCGCCGCCGCGTCGCGCCGCACGACGCGGCGGTAGACGCGCTCGGAGATGGACTCGCGCACGCCTCGAGTCTAGGAGCCGGTCGTGCGTGCGGGCTCGGCGTCGGGCAGCTCGCGCATGCGCCAGAACGGGCCGAGCACGACGAAGGCGGCGGAGAGCACTTGTCCGGCGGCGCCGATCCACATCGTCGGCACGACGCCGAGCCACGAGCCGAGCGCGCCCGAGAGCAGCGCCGCGATCGGCATCACGCCCCACACGCAGAAGCGCACGGAAGCGTTCATGCGGCCGAGCAGGCGGCGGGGCGTGATGCGCTGGCGGAAGGTGACTTGCGTGATGTTGTAGATGAGCACGGTGAAGCTCGAGACGAAGCCGTGCACGACGAGCAGCCCCAGCGCGATCGACGGCATGACCGCGGCGAGCGGGAGCATCAGCGCGATCGCGCTGAACGCGATCGCGCTCACCGGGATCGCCCGGGCCTCGCCGATGCGGCGCACGATGTGCGGCGTCGCCATCGCGCCCGCGAGCCCGCCGATCGCGCCGAGGGAGAAGATGATGCCCATCACCTCGGGGCTCAGCCCCAGCTCGCGCAGCAGGAACAGCGGCAGGAGCGTGAACGACACGGTCGCGAAGAGGTTCGAGGAGGCGGTCGTGCCGACGATCCGCCGCAGCAGGCCGTTGCCGAAGACCCAGCGCAGCCCCTCGCCGATCTCGCGCAGGATGGGGCCGCGGTCGTCCGCGGCGCGCGGCTCCTCCTCGTCGCGCGTCATGAGCAGCGCGACGAACGACGCGAGGTAGGTGCCGACGGTCGCGAGGATCGCGAAGGGCGCGCTCAGCACGGCGACGAGCCAGCCGCCCGCGGCGGGACCGGCGATGTTCGCGAGCTCGCGCGTCGCCTCGAGCTTGCCGTTCGCCTCGGCGATCTGCTCCCCGCGCACGAGCGAGGGGATGATGCTCTGGTACGAGACGTCGAAGAAGACCGTCGCGACCCCGACGACGAGCGCGACCGCGTACAGGTGCCACATCTCGAGCGCGCCGAGCCACCACAGCAGCGGCAGGGCCGCGAGCGCGAGCGCTCGCACCGCATCCGCCCAGATCATGACGTGGCGCTTGCGCATGCGGTCGATCCACGCGCCGGCCGGGAGACCCACGACGAGGAACGCGGCGACGCCCGCGGCGTTCAGGAAGCCGAGCTCGAGCTCGCTCGCCTGCAGCAGCAGCACCGCGAGCACGGGGATCGCGAGCTCCGTCACCTGCGAGCCGAGCTGCGCGAGTGCCTGGCCGCTCCACATCGTGAGGAAGTTGCCGTCGCGCCACAGGGAGCGGGCACGAAGGCGCGCCGAGGCGTCGGCGGAGTAGTCGCCGACGCCGAGATCCTGCGGCGCGCCGCCCTCCGATCGAGACATGCCGATCAGTGTCCGGCATCGATTGAGAGTTGTCAATCGGGTAGGTTCGGGGCATGGACGCGACCGCCGCCGATGCCGAGCTGCTCGCCCGCGGCCGGGCGCTCAGCTCGCCGCTGCGCCTGCGCGTGCTGCGCCTGTGCGCGTTCGAGGCGCGCACGAACAAGGAGCTCGCGCAGCTGCTCGGCGTCAATCCCGGCACGATGCTCCACCACGTGCGCACGCTCGTGCAGACGGGCTTCCTCGCGGCAGAGCCCGAGCGCGCGGGCACGACGGGGGCGCGGGAGATCCCCTACCGGGCGACCGGGCTCTCGTGGCGCTCCGAGATCGCGGGCGGCTCGCGCGTGCTCGTCGACGTCTTCCTCGAGCAGATCGAGGGTCTCGGCCCCGATGAGCTGCAGACGACGTGGCTCGGGCTCAAGCTGAGCGACGAGCACAGGGAGGAGCTCGAGCGGCGCCTCTTCGAGCTCGTGACCGAGTTCAAGGAGCGCGCGCCGGATCCCGACGGCAGGCCGTACTCGCTCTTCACGGCCCTGCACCCCGACCGCAACCCGCCCGCGGGCGAGCGCTGACGCATCCGCTCGCCGGCACGACGCGTGCCCGCGAGCGCGCGGCGAGTGGGATGATGGTCGCCATGACCGAGTCGACGACGCAGGCCACGACCAACCGCTCCACGACCCCGACGGGATCGGCGTTCACGGAGCAGATCCAGCAGGGCTGGGCCGAGCGGCCGGCCTCGACGCCCGAGCCGCGCGAGGCCGCCGCCTTCGCCGCCGAGCGGCGCGCGCGCATCTCGGCGATGCACCCGGGTGTGCGGCTCGTCGTGCCGGCCGGCTCGCTCAAGGTGCGCTCGAACGACACCGACTACCCCTTCCGCCCGCACCCCGACTTCACCTACCTCACGGGCTGGGGCTCCGACGCGGAGCCCGACTCGGTGCTCGTGCTCGAGCCGGAGCGTGAGGGAGAGGGCGGAGGCGACACCCACCGCGCGACGCTGTACTTCCGCGGCCCCGCCGGTCGCGGCACGACCGAGTTCTACGCCAACCCGGCGATCGGCGAGTTCTGGGTGGGCCCGCGCCCCTCGCTCGCGCACGTCGAGGCCGACCTCGGCCTCGCGACCGCCGACCTCGGCGAGCTCGAGGCCGCGCTCGCGACCGAGGCGGATGCGCTGATCGTCACGGGCGCGGATCCTGCGGTCGAGGGGATGGTCGCGGGCGCGAACCCCGACGGCGACGTGCTCGCGCGCGACCTCTCGGAGCTGCGGCTCGTGAAGGACGCGTTCGAGATCGCCGAGGTGCAGGCCGCGGTCGACGCGACCGCGCGCGGCTTCGACGACGTCATCGCCGACCTCGCGGCGGCGACCCGGCACGAGCGCGGCGAGCGCGTCGTGGAGGGCGCCTTCCACCGCCGCGCGCGGCTCGACGGCAACGCGGTCGGCTACGACACGATCGCGGCCTCGGGGCACCACGCGTGCTACCTGCACTGGACCCGCAACGACGGCGAGGTGCGCGAGGGCGACCTCATCCTGCTCGACGCGGGCGTCGAGGTCGACAGCCTCTACACCGCCGACATCACCCGCACGCTGCCGGTCTCGGGCGAGTTCACCGAGCTGCAGCGGCGCGTCTACGAGGCGGTGCGCGAAGCGGCTGACGCCGCGTTCGCGATCGTGCGCCCCGGCATCGTCTTCAAGGAGGTGCACGCGGCGGCGATGGCGGTCATCGCGGCGAAGACCGCCGAGTGGGGGCTGTTGCCCATCACCGCCGAGCAGTCGCTCGAGCCCGACCAGCAGCTGCACCGCCGCTGGATGGTGCACGGCACGAGCCACCACCTCGGGCTCGACGTCCACGACTGCGCCGCGGCCCGCCGCGACTTCTACCACGACGGCATCGTGCGCGAGGGGATGGTCTTCACGATCGAGCCCGGCCTCTACTTCCAGGCCGACGACCTCACGGTGCCGGAGGAGCTGCGCGGCATCGGCGTGCGCATCGAGGACGACATCCTCGTGACCGCCGACGGCGCCGTGAACCTCTCGGGGGCGATCCCGCGCACGGCCGACGAGGTCGAGGCGTGGATGCGCCAGGTGCGGTCGCGCTGATGGCAGCGCCCTCGCGCTGACGGGGAGTGGGCGCTCGCGCTGCGGGCCTCAGCCGGCGACGAGGCTCACGGCGATCACGAGCATGACCACCGCGATGCCGCCGTCGAGGATCCGCCACGTGCGCTCGGTGCGCATGAGCGGCGCGAGGTAGCGCGCGCCGTAGCCGAAGCCGACGAACCAGATGCTCGCTGCGGCGATGCCGCCCGCGAGGAACCACCAGCGAGCGTCGCCGAACGGCGCGGCGATCGAGCCGAGCACGACGGTCGTCTCGACGAGCGCCTGCGGGTTGAGCCACGTCACCGCGAGGATCGTCGCCAGGGTTGAGGCTCGGGTCGAGAGCCGGCTCGAGCGCGTGCGCGTCGCAACCGCACCGCCGCTCGTCGACCCGGCCGCGTCGGCCTCGGGCGCCGCCTCGAGCGAGCCGCCGCCCCGCCACGCTCGCCGGGCGCTCACGGCGGCGAAGCCGACGAGGAAGATCGCGCCGGCCCAGCGGCCGGCGGTCTCGAGCCACGGGTGGGCGGCGACGACGGTCGCGACGCCCGCGACGCCGATCGTCTGCAGGATCACGTCGCTCGCGATGCACACGGCGACGACGAGCCCGACGTGCTCGCGCCGGAGGCCCTGGCGCAGCACGATCGCGTTCTGCGCGCCGATCGAGATGATGAGGCCGAGGCACACGCCGAGGCCCGACAGCAGCGCGATGATCTCGGGGTTCACGGGAACGACGCTACGGGGAGTCGCGAGATGCAGTCCAGCGAAGGATCCTGTGCGGCATGAAGGACTGCTTCATCTACGCTGACGGCATGGAGCTGCCGCTCGAGAGCCTGCGCACCCTCGCCGCCGCCGTCGACGCGGGCACGCTCGAGCGCGCCGCCGCGCGCCTGGGGTCACGCCGAGCGCCGTGAGCCAGCGCATCCGCGCGATCGAGCAGCGCGTCGGCCGCGTCGTGCTGCAGCGCACGAAGCCCGTGCGCGCGACCGAGGCGGGCGAGGCGCTCGTGCGGCTCGCCCGCCAGCTCGATCTGCTCGAGCGCGACGCCCTCGAGGCACTCGGCGACGCCTCCCCCGCGCCGCGCGTGCCGCTCGCCGTCAACGCCGACTCGCTCATCACGTGGTTCATGCCCGTGCTGCTCGCGGTCGCGCGCGAGCGGCCGGTGTCGTTCGAGCTGCACCGCGAGGACCAGGAGCGCACGGCGCAGCTGCTCGCCGACGGCACGGTGATGGGGGCCGTCACCGCGCAGGCCGAGCCGGTGCCCGGCTGCGTCGCCTCCCCGCTCGGGCGCATGCGCTACGTCGCGATCGCCGAGCGGGGCTTCGCCGAGCGCTGGTTCCCGCGCGGCATCGCCCCGCGCGCGCTCGAGCGCGCACCGCTCGTCGACTTCGACCCGCACGACTCGCTCCAGTCACGGTTCGCGCGCCGCCACGGGGCCGAGCAGGACGCGCCCCGGCACGTCATCAGCGCATCCGCCGAGTACGCCGAAGCGGTGCGGATGGGCCTCGGTTGGGGCATGCTGCTGCCGGGCCAGTTCGAGGACGGGCTCGCCGACGGCTCGCTCGTGCAGCTCGCCCCCGATGCGATCGAGGTGCCGCTGTGGTGGCAGCGCTGGAACCTCGCCTCGGCGCTGCTCGACACCGTGACGGATGCGGTGACCCGGGCCGCGCGGAGCTCGCCCGCGCTCGTGTGACGCGCCGCGACGCGCGCTACGCGACGGGCGGCGAGGGCGGCTGCTGCGCCGAGGGCTGCTCGGCGACGACCGGCTCGGCCGAAGCCGCCGCGCCGCCGCGCTGGCCGATGATGTGCATGGCCCTCCCCGCCGACTGCTGCGGCGCGACGACGTCGTAGCGCGCGGCGAGCACCTGCTGCACCGACGCGTAGTCGCGCTTCCGCCGCGTCATCGAGTGCGTGACGACGCCGAGCAGGATGCCGAAGGCGAGGCCGAGCAGCGGGAACAGCAGCACCGAGGCGATCGCCTCCGGCACGAGCAGCATGTAGACGAGGCCGATGAAGGCGCCGAAGCCGAGCCCGCGCATCGCGCCCGCGAGCGCGACCTTGCCCCACGTGAGCTTGCCGGTGATGCGCTCGACGAGCTTGAGGTCGTTGCCGACGATCGCGAGCCCCTTGAGCTCGGCCTCCGCGCCGGAGACCTTCGCGATCGCCGCTTGCGCCTGGTCGTACGTCTCGAACGAGGCGACCACCACGCCGGAAGGCAAGTGCTGGTCGCCGCGCGCCGCGCCCTGGAACATGCTCACGGCCCCAGTCTCCCATGCGCGCGACGGCCCGCAGGGGCCGGTTCGCTGAGGGCGTCACGCCCGCCGCGCGGGGGCCGCGCGGTACGTTGGACGTCATGAGCGCAGCCACCGTCTTCGTCGCCCGCCTGGCCGGCGCAGGCGTGTTCGACGCTGCCGGCGAGCGCATGGGCAAGGTGCGCGACGTCGTCACCGTGCCGCGCCGCGACGCGCCTCCGCGCGTCGTCGGGCTCGTGGTCGAGGACCGCGGCAGGCAGCGCGTGTTCCTCTCGATCGGGCGGGTGCTGTCGATCGGTGGCGGGCAGCTCATCGCGAGCGCGATCAGCGATCGCCGCTTCAGCCAGCGCGGCAGCGAGCGGCTGCTGCTCGCCGATGTGCTCGGCCGTCAGGTGACGCTCCGCGACGGCACGGCAGCCGTGCTCGAGGACCTCTCGATCTCGGAGCGCGGGCCGGGCGAGTGGGAGGTCGACGAGCTCTTCCTGCGGAAGCCCAAGACCTCCCCGTTCGGGAAGGGACCGACGCTGCTCGCCCGCTGGGGCGACGTGCAGGCCGCGGTCGACGCCGAGCACGACACCGACCACCTCGTCGCGTCGCTCGACGACCTGCCCGCCGCCGACGCCGCGTCCGCCATGCTCGACCTGCCGCAGCAGCGCATGATCGAGGTCGCGGAGGACCTCTCGGACGACCGGCTCGCCGACATCCTCGAGGAGATGCACGAGGACCGGCAGGTCGAGATCCTCGCGGCGCTCGAGGACGATCGGGTCGCCGACGTGCTCGACCAGATGGAGCCCGACGACGCCGCCGACCTCATCGCCCACATGACGCCCGAGCGCGGCGAGACGCTGCTCGAGCTCATGGATCCCGACGAGGCCGAGGACGTGCGCATGCTGCTCGCGTTCGGCGCCGACACCGCGGGCGGCCTCATGACGACCGAGCCGATCATCGTCGCGAGCGACGCGACCGTCGCCGAGGCGCTCGCGCTCATCCGCCGGCACGAGGTCGCGCCAGCGCTCGCCGCCGCGATCTGCGTCACGCTCCCGCCGTACGAGGCGCCCACCGGCCGGTTCCTCGGCATGGTGCACTTCCAGCGGCTGCTGCGCTACCCGCCGAACGAGCGCGTCGGCACGCTGCTCGACGACCAGATCGAGCCCGTGCTCGCCTCGGCCTCCGCCGCCGAGGTGACGCGCGAGCTCGCCGCCTACAACCTCGTCTCGGTGCCCGTCGTCGACCCCGCCGGCCGGCTCGTCGGCGTCGTCACGATCGACGACGTGCTCGACCACCTGCTGCCGGAGGACTGGCGCGCGCAGGAGGAGGCGCCGCGTGGCTGAGCGCGACGAGCAGTTCGCGCGCCCGAAGGCGCGCCGCCGCTGGCTGCGGATGCCGGAGTCGAAGGACCGCTTCGGCCGCTTCACCGAGTCGTTCGCGCGCGCGATGGGCACGCCCGCCTTCCTCGTCGGGATGACGATCTTCGTCACCTTCTGGCTCGGCTACAACTCGATCATGCCGCCGGAGGCGCAGTTCGACCCGCAGGACCAGGGCTTCCCGCTCCTCACGCTCGTGCTGAGCCTGCAGGCCTCCTACGCCGCGCCGCTGCTGCTGCTCGCCCAGAACCGGCAGGACGACCGCGACCGCGTGCAGATCGAGCAGGACCGCTTGCGCGCCGAGCGCAACCTCAACGACACCGAGTACCTCGCGCGCGAGGTCGTGGCGCTGCGCATGGCGATGCGCGACATGGCGACGCGCGAGTTCATCCGCGCGGAGCTCAAGTCGTTCGTCGACGAGCTCGACGAGCGCCAGGGCGGCGTCGAGCGCCGAGCGCAGTGATCGACCCCCGGCTCGAGCGCGCGCTCGGCACGGTCGTCGACCCCGAGATCCGGCGACCGCTCGTCGAGCTCGACATGATCCCCGCCGCGTCCCTCGACGACGGGACGGCACGCATCCGCCTCGAGCTCACGGTGGCGGCGTGCCCGGCCGCCGACCGGATCCAGGCGGATGTGCGACAGGCGGCGGCGTCGGTCGCGGGCGTCGAGCGCGTGGAGATCGAGGTCGGCGTCATGTCGCCCGCGACGAGGCAGGCGCTCGTCGAGCGGCTGCGCGGCTCGCGCCCGCAGCAGTTCGGCCCCGACACGCTCACGCGCATCATCGCGGTCGCGAGCGGCAAGGGCGGAGTGGGCAAGTCGACCGTCACCGCGAACCTCGCCGTCGCGCTCGCCGCGCGCGGGCTCGCGGTCGGCGTGATCGACGCCGACGTGCACGGCTACTCGATCCCGGCGCTGCTGGGCTCCGCCGACCGGCCGACGCGCGTCGGCGACATGATGATGCCGCCGGAGGCGCACGGCGTGCGGCTCATCTCGATCGGCATGTTCGTCGAGGGCAACCGCTCCGTCTCGTGGCGCGGTCCGATGCTGCACCGCACGCTCGCGCAGTTCCTGAGCGACGTGTGGTGGGGCGACCTCGACGTGCTGCTCATCGACATGCCGCCCGGCACGGGCGACGTCGCGATCTCCCTCGGGCAGCTGCTGCCGCACGCCGAGGTGCTCGTCGTGACGACGCCGCAGCGCGCCGCCGCCGAGGTCGCCGAGCGCGCCGGCGAGGTCGCGCGCCAGACCGGGCAGCGCGTGCTCGGGGTGGTCGAGAACATGGCGGGGCTCGCGCAGCCCGACGGCTCGATCCTCGAGCTCTTCGGCGCCGGCGGCGGCGATGAGGCGGCGCGCCGGCTCGGCGTGCCCGTGCTCGCGCGCGTGCCGCTCTCCGTCGCGCTCCGAGAGGGCGGCGACGCCGGCGCGCCGGTCGTCGCGGCGGAGCCGACCGACCCCGCGGCGGCCGCGATCATCGCGCTCGCCGAGGCGCTGCGCGGCACCCGCCCGCTCGCCGGCCGCGGCCTGCCCGTCTCCCCCGCCTGACGCATCCGCCCGGCGGCCGCGCAGCCGTCGCGCAGAGTGCCGACACTCTGCGCTCGAGGGGCGCGCGGAAAGCGCAGAGTTCCGGCACTCTGCGCTCGAGGGGCGCGGAAAGCGCAGAGTGCCGGCACTCTGCGGGCAGGAGGCGCGGGTCAGGTCGCCTCGTCGTCGAAGCGCATCGGGCCGCGCTGGCGCTGCGGGAGGCCCGAGACGGTCGCGACCGAGGCCTTCGCCGCAGCGCTCGCGAAGTCCTCCGGGGGCGCCGCCGCCGGCTCCTTGAGCGCGTCCATCACGATCCGCCGCGGATCGTACTGGCGCGGGTCGAGCTTCTGCCAGTCGACCTCGTCGAACTCGGGCCCGATCTCCTCGCGCATCCGCTCCTTCGCGCCGCCCGCGAGGTCGCGCAGCCCCCGCACGAGCGCGCCGAGCTTCTCGGCGAGCACGGGCAGCCGCTCGGGGCCGATGAGGAAGGCCGCGAGCAGGGCGATGATCACCAGCTTGTCGAGCGTGATGCCTGCGAGGGACACCCTCCCAGGGTAGTCGAGCCGCATCGGCGAGCCTGCGGCCGGCGGACGCGCCCCGGTCGGTAGGCTCACGGGCGGAGGAACCGTGCAGACTTCATCGCTCATCGCCAAGTACCTCGACGACCTCGCGAGCGAGGACGAGGTGCTCACCGCGGCGCGAGACGCCTCGGTCGAGCTCGGCGTCGCGCCCATCGCGCCCGCCGTCGGCGCGCAGCTCGCCGCGATCGCCGCCTCGACGCAAGCGAGCGCGATCCTCGAGGTCGGCACCGGCGCGGGCGTGAGCGGCCTGTGGCTGATGCGCGGCGCCCCGGGTGCGACGCTCACCTCGATCGACACCGAGCTCGACCACCAGCAGCACGCGCGCTCGGCGTTCACGCAGGCCGGCATCCCCGTCACCCGCGCGCGCCTCATCACCGGCCGCGCGCGCGACGTGCTCCCCCGCATGAACGAGGCGAGCTACGACATCGTGCTCATCGACGCCGACCCGGCGGGGCTCATGGAGTACGTCGAGCACGCGCTCTCGCTCGTGCGCGTCGGCGGCTCGGTGCTCGTCGCCCACGCGCTGCTCGGCGGCAAGGTCGCCGACCCCGCGCAGCGCGACGAGGCGGTCTCCGACCTGCGCGCGCTGCTCAAGGCGCTCTCGTCGAGCGATGCGGTGCGCGCCGCGGTGTCGCCCGTGGGTGACGGGCTGCTGCAGATCGTGCGGCTACCGGAGCCGGCCGCCGCCTGACCCAGAGATGCGAAGAGGGCCGACCCGCCTATGGATCGGCCCTCTCGCTGAGTGCTTTCAGCAGCGCGCAGCCGTCACGCCGAGACGACGACCTCACCCAGCGCCTTGTGCAGCGCCGCGGCCTCTTCGTCGTTCACGGAGACGACCAGGCGACCCCCGCCCTCGAGCGGCACGCGGACGACGATGAGCCTGCCCTCCTTGACGGCCTCGAGCGGTCCATCTCCGGTGCGTGGTTTCATGGCGGCCATACGGCTCCCCCTTCGGTTCTCGTACCACCATCTTCTCACGGCCAGGTGACAGGTTTCACTCTCGGCGCGCTCAAGCATCGCTCCACGCGATGTGGTAGAGCACCGCGCCGCTAGGGCACCGTCCAGTCCGGCGCGACGTGGTGCCAGCAGCACCAGATCCAGACCGGCTGCAGCGCGATCGAGGCGGCGAGCATGAGGCCGCGCGCCCACGCCGGGCGGACGGCCGCGAGGATGAGCGCGGCCGGGAACGCGGGCATGAGCAGCCGCCACGTCGACGACTGCGGGAACCAGACCGCCGCGAGGTAGGCGAAGTAGGCGATCGTCCAGAGGCGCCCCTCGAGCGCCACGGCCCTCGCCCACGGCCCGGCGAGCAGCGCCACCGCTGCACCGACGATGCCGACGAGCCACACGGGCCACCACCCGCCGAACCACCACTCGAGCCCGATCGGCCACGGCGTGAACGGCACGAGCTCCTGCCTGCCGATGTAGGCGGAGCGCCACGAGAGCTCCGTCTCGAGGTAGGAGTCCAGGCTCCCCGTCACGATCGTGCACGCGATGAGCCAGCCGAAGCCCCACAGCGCGCTCCACGCCCCGAGCCCCACGAGCATCCACCGCTCCCCGGCCGGGAAGCCGTCGCGATCGCGGGACCAGCGCACGAGGAACCACAGCCCGAGCGCGAGCGCGAAGGCGAGCCCACCGGGGCGCGTGAGCGACATGATCGGGATGAGCACCCACAGCCACTCCCACGCGCGGCGCCGCCACGCGAGCAGCGCACCCGCGAGCAGCAGCAGGAACAGCGACTCGGCGTAGCCGAGCTGCAGCACGGGCGCGACGGGCGAGAGCAGCACGAGCGCGAGCGCGAACCGCTCGCGGCCGGGCGCGAGGTCCTGGAAGAGCCGGTAGGCGACGAGCGAGAAGGCGGCGGATGCGCCGACCGAGAGCAGCACCGCGGCACCCTCCCACGGCAGCCCCGTCAGCATGAGCACGCGGGCGAGCATGGGGTAGACGGGCATGAAGGCCCAGGCGTTCTCGCCCACGTGGCCGTCGTCGCCCCGCGGGAGCTCGACGGGATAGCCGGAGACCGCGACGATGTAGTACCAGTGGGCGTCCCACATCGTCGAGTAGTCGAGCAGGTCGGGTTGCGCGGGCGTCCAGTGGCTGCGCTCCTGCACGCCCGCGAAGGCACCGAGGAACGCGGTCGACACGAGCCGCGACACGGCCCAGAGCGCGAGCGGCCACAGCCACCAGCGCTCGGCGACGCGCGCCCGATCGGTCAGCGGCGCGAGAGCCACGCCCGGAGGCTCTGCTCGACGTGCTCGATCTGCGCGACCGGCACCGACTCGTCGTCGGCGTGCGCCTTCGTCGGGTCGCCCGGGCCGAAGTTGACGGCGGGGATGCCGAGGCTCGAGAACCGCGCGACGTCGGTCCAGCCGTACTTCGGGGTGGGCAGGGCGCCCACGGCGGCGATGAACTCCTGCGCGAGCGGGGCGTCGAGGCCGGGCCGCGCGCCCGCGGCCGCGTCGACGACCTCGACCTCGAAGCCCTCGAAGAGCTCCGTCATCCGCGCGGTCGCCTCCTCGAGCGAGCGCGACGGCGCGAAGCGGTAGTTCACCGCCACGACGCACTCGTCGGGGATGACGTTGCCCGCGACGCCGCCCGAGATCATGACGGCGTTGAGCCCCTCGCGGTAGGCGAGCCCGTCGACCTCGACCTCGCCCGGCTGGTTGTCGCGCAGCCGCTGCAGCACCTCGGCGGCGTCGTGGATGGCGTTGTGGCCCGCCCACGCCCGCGCGGAGTGCGCGCGCACGCCGCGCGTGCGCACCTCGACGCGCAGCGTGCCGTTGCAGCCGCCCTCGATCGTGCCGTTGGAGGGCTCGCCGAGGATCGCGAAGTCGCCCTGCATGAGCTCGGGCCGGGCGGCGGCGAGCAGCCGCAGGCCGTTGAGCTCGGCGCTGACCTCCTCGTGGTCGTACCAGATCCAGGTGAGGTCGACGGCCGGGTCGACGAGCTCGGCGGCGAGCTTGAGCTGCACCGCGACGCCCGCCTTCATGTCGACTGTGCCGCGGCCCCACAGGTGCGGCTCGCCGTCGACGACCGCGTCGCGCGTCGGCAGGTTGCCGTTGACCGGCACGGTGTCGATGTGGCCGGCGATCACGACGCGGCGCTCTCGGCCGAGCTCGGTGCGCGCGACGACGGTGTCGCCCACGCGCGTGACGTCGAGGTGCGGGTGCGCGCGCACGGCCGCCTCGATCGCGTCGGCGAGCGGCGTCTCGTTGCCCGAGACGGAGTCGATGTCGCACAGCGCCCGCGTGAGGTCGAGGCTCGTCGCGGTCAGGTCGAGGGAGGGGGCGGCCATGGCGCCAAGCCTAGACTTGGAGCATGGCCCGCCTCGCACACGGACACGCGCTCGTCACCCTCTTCGAGGGGCGGCCGCTCGACGCCTGGTTCCCCGCCCCGGCGCTCGGCGCCGCCGACGGGAGCGCCGCGCCGGAGAGCCTCGCGCGCCACGCGGGCCCCGTGCCGGAGCGCGGCGTCGAGCTCGAGCCGCGGCTCGTGGAGATCGACCTGGATGCGTCGCCGTCGTCGGTCGAGGACGCCTACCTCCGCCTGCACCTCTTGAGCCACCGGCTCGTGCGGCCCAACTCGATCGACCTCGACGGGCTCTTCGGCACGCTCCCGATCGTCGCGTGGACGAGCGCTGGCCCCGTCGACCCCGAGTGGGCCGCGAGCCACCGCGTCGAGCTGCAGCGCGCCGGCATCCAGGTGCAGCTCGTCGACCGGTTCCCGCGCATGACGGACTACGTCGTGCCCTCGGGCGTCCGCATCGGCGACGCCGCGCGCATCCGCCTCGGGGCGCACCTCGCGCCCGGCACCGTCGTCATGCACGAGGGCTTCGTGAACTTCAACGCCGGCACGCTCGGCGCCTCGATGGTCGAGGGCCGCATCTCGCAGGGCGTCGTCGTCGGCGACGGCACCGACGTCGGCGGCGGCGCCTCGATCATGGGCACGCTCTCGGGCGGCGGCACGGCGCGGATCGTGATCGGCGAGCGCGTGCTGCTCGGCGCGAACTCGGGCGTCGGCATCTCGGTCGGCGACGACTCCGTCGTCGAGGCCGGGCTCTACGTCACCGCCGGCACGAAGGTGACGCTCGTGCCGGGCGGCGAGGCGGTCAAGGCCTCCGAGCTCTCGGGCCGCCCGAACCTGCTGTTCCGCCGCAACTCGCTCACGGGCGCCGTCGAGGCGGTCGCGCGCGATGGCCGCGGCATCGAGCTCAACGCAGCCCTGCACTGAGCGCGGCCGCGAGCTCGCCGCTCCGCCGACTGAGGGAACCCGCAGGATCAGCCGCTCGAGGGACGCGCAGGGCGGGCCGCACCTGAGAGGCTTGCGACCATGACGCATCCGACGCCGTCCGACGCCCAGCACGCCCCGCCGGCCCTGCACCTCGAGCAGCTCGCGAAGCGCTTCGGGCCGAAGATCGCCGTCGACGGGCTCACGCTCACCGTGCCGCAGGGCTCGATGCTCGGTCTCGTCGGCCCCAACGGCGCGGGCAAGACGACGACGCTCTCGATGGCGACGGGCCTGCTGCGCCCGGACCACGGCACCGCGGCCGTGCTCGGGCACGACGTGTGGCGCGATCCCGCCGCGGCGAAGGCGCGCATGGGCGTGCTGCCCGACGGCGTCCACCTCTTCGATCGCCTCACGGGCGCCGAGCTGCTGCGCTACAACGGCCTGCTGCGCTCGCTGCCCGAGGAGGAGGTCGCGCACCGCTCCGCGTCGCTGCTCGAGGCGCTCGGCCTCGCCGACACGGGCGGCACGCTCGTCGCCGACTACTCCGCCGGCATGCGCAAGAAGATCGCGCTCGCGAGCGCGCTCATCCACGCGCCTCGACTGCTCGTGCTCGACGAGCCCTTCGAGGCCGTCGACCCCGTCTCGGGCGAGGCGATCCGCGCGATCCTGCGCGGCTTCGTCGCCTCCGGCGGCACCGTCGTGCTCTCGAGCCACGTAATGGAGCTCGTCGAGTCGCTGTGCGACCGGGTCGCGGTCGTGGCCGACGGCCGGCTCATCGCCGCCGGGACGCTCGACGAGGTGCGCGCGGGCGCGAGCCTGCAGGAGCGCTTCGTGCAGATGGTCGGCCAGCAGGCGCAAGGAGGCGAGTCGCTCGCATGGCTGCGCACTTCGTAGCGCTCCGGTTCCGGCTGCTGCTCGGCACCCTCAAGCAGAGCCCGTGGGCGATCGTCGCGCTCGTCATGAGCGTGCTCGGCGGGCTGTCGCTGCTCGGCGGCACCGCGCTCGCCGCGATCGCCGTGCGCGCGCTCGCGCCCGAGGTCGGCGCATCGCTCGCCGTGCTCGGCGGCGCGGCGCTCATCGTCGTGCTCACCGCGATCGCCGTGCTCGTCGGCACGAGCGACCCGCTCGCGCCCGAGCGCTTCAGCCTCCTGCCGCTGCGCGCGCGGCAGCTGCGCGCCGGCCTGCTCGCCGCGCAGGTGCTCGAGCCCTGGAGCGTCGTCGCGGCGCTCGCGCTCGCGCTGTGGCTCATCGTCTGGTCCACCTCCCCCGTCGCGCTCGTCGCGGCCGTGCTCGCGCTCCCGATCGGCGTCGCGACGGTGCTGCTGCTCGCGCGCGCGAGCGCCGACCTGCTCGCGCGCCAGCTCGCGAGCAAGCGCGCCCGCGACGCGATGGCGATCCTGCTGCTGCTCGTGATCCTGTTCGCCGCGTTCGGCATCCAGCTCTTCGCGAGCGGGCTCGGGGCGCTCGCCGACGTCCCCGGCGCGATCCGCACGGCCGTCTCCGTGCTCGCGTGGACCCCGCTCGGCGCCGCGTTCGACCTCCCGCGCGCCGTCGCCGAGGGGGCGTGGCTCGAGTCGGCCGCGAAACTCGCGATCGCCCTCGCGACGATCGCGCTCGCGTGGTGGGGCTGGGGTCGCCTGCTCGGCGAGCGGCTCACGAACCCGATCGTGCTGCGCGGCGGCGGCCGCGTGCGCGAGGGCCGCGTGCTCGACCGGCTGCTGCCCGCGACCCCGACCGGTGCGATCGCCGCGCGCAGCATCCGCTACCGCCGCCGCGACGTGCGGCACCTCATGAACGTCATCGCGACCCTCATGATCCCCGTCATCATCGGCGGCGTGCACCTCGCGGGGCTCGTGCGGGTCGAGGTGCAGGGCGACGGCATCCCCGCCGACGGCCTCGCGTTCCTGCCGCTGCTCATGGCGATCGTCGCGGCCGCGATCGTGCAGATCGACGTCGCCTACGACAACAGCGGCTTCGCCTGGCACCTGCTCACCGGTGTGCGCGGCGCCGCGGATCGCGCCGGGAGGCTGCTCGGCATCTCGATCGTCTACCTGCCCGCGCTCGTCGTCACCGCCGTGCTCGCGACCTGGGCGAGCGGGCGCTGGGAGCTGCTGCCCGGGAGCGTCGGCGCGAGCGTCGGCACCTTCCTGCTCGTCGCGGGCGTGCTGCTGTGGCTCGGCGCCCTGCTGCCGGGCGAGGCGCCCGCGCCAGGCGCGAACCCGCTCGGCCGCGGCTCCTCCGGCGGCGTGCAGTCGCTCGCGGGGCTCGCGCTCACGCTCCCCGTGCTCGGCACGATCGGCGCGCCAGCGATCGGGCTCGCGATCGCGGCGATCTGGATCCCGTGGCTCGGCTGGCTCAGCCTCGCGGCAGGGCTCGTCGTCGGCGCCCTCGGCGCGTGGTTCGGGATCCGGGTCGGCGGCGCGACGCTCGACCGACGCGGCCCCGAGGTGCTCGCGCACGTGGCGAAGGAGCGCTGAGCGCGCTCCCCCGCTGGTCAGCCGATGAGCGCCTGCAGCGGGCCGCGCACGAAGAAGACGACGAAGAGCGCCGCGACGATCCAGAGCAGCGGCGAGATCTGCTTCACGCGGCCCGAGACGGCGTTGATGAGCACCCAGGCGATGAAGCCGACGCCGATGCCGTTCGCGATGTTGTAGGTGAGCGGCATCACGACGATCGTCAGGAACGCCGGCAGCGCCACTCGGAAGTCGGTGAAGTCGATGTCGGTGATCTGGCTCATCATCATCGCACCGACGACGACGAGCGTCGCCGCGGCGACCTCGAGCGGCACGATCTGCGTGAGCGGCGTGAGGAACATCGCGGCGAGGAAGAGCAGCCCCGTGACGACCGACGCGAGCCCCGTGCGGGCGCCCTCGCCGACGCCCGCGGCCGAGTCGACGAAGACGGTGTTGGAGGAGGCGCTCGCCCCGCCGCCCGCGACGGCGCCGAAGCCCTCGACGATGAGCGCGCGCTTGAGGCCCGGGAACTGGCCGTCGGGCGTCGCGATGCCCGCTTGGCGCGCGAGCCCCGTCATGGTGCCCATCGCGTCGAAGAAGTTCATGAACACGAGCGTGAAGATGAACATCGTCGTCGCGAGCAGCCCGATGCGCTCGAACGAGCCGAACGAGACCTGGCCGATGAGCGAGAGGTCGGGCAGCGCGACGATGCTCGTCGGCAGCGCGGGCGCGTTGAGGTTCCACGCGTCCGGGTTCGCGCCGAGCGAGGGGCCGACGCGGAAGATCGACTCGAGCACGATCGCGATCGCGGTCGTCGCGACGATGCCGATGAGCAGCGCGCCCTTGACGCGCCGGGCGAGCAGGATGCCCATGAGCACGACGCCGATGACGAAGGTCGCGGTCGGCAGCGACGTGACCGAGCCGCCGTCGCCGAGCTCGACGGGCGGCGACGCCGCACCGGTCGAGCGCACGAAGCCCGAGTCGACGAAGCCGATGAAGGCGATGAAGAGGCCGATGCCGACCGCGATCGCGCTCTTGAGCGGCGCAGGCACGGCGTCGAAGATCATCCGCCGCAGCCCCGTCGCGGCGAGCACGACGATGATGAGGCCGTTGATGAGCACGAGGCCCATGGCCTCGGGCCACGTGAGCTCGCCGACGAGGCCGAACGCGAGGAACGAGTTGATGCCGAGACCCGCGGCGAGGCCGAACGGCACGTTCGCGATGAGCCCCATCGCGAGCGTCATGAGCCCGCCGACGAGCGCCGTGACCGCCGCCACCTGGCCGTTGGGGAGCCATCCGCCCTCGACGTCGGTCGCGGCCTGCTCCGGCGCGAAGCCGCCGATGATGAGCGGGTTCAGCACGATGATGTAGGCCATCGCGAAGAACGTCACGAGGCCGCCGCGCAGCTCTTGCGCGACGCTCGAGCCGCGCTCGGAGATCTTGAAGAATCGGTCGAGCGCGCCCTTGGGCGACGCCTGCGTGGTGCTGGTCATGGGAGCTCCGTGCTCGTGCCGCGCAGGCGGCGGGGTCGGGGTCTAGATGTGGCGCTCGACGGGGCCGACGTAGAGCTGCTGCGGGCGCCCGATCTTCGTCTGCGGGTCGAGCATCATCTCGCGCCAGTGGGCGATCCAGCCGGGCAGCCGTCCGATCGCGAACAGCACCGTGAACATGCGCTCGGGGAAGCCCATCGCCTTGTAGATGACGCCGGTGTAGAAGTCGACGTTCGGGTAGAGCTTGCGCTCCTTGAAGTAGTCGTCGGCGAGCGCGACCTGCTCGAGCTCCTGCGCGATGTCGAGCAGCGGGTCGCGCACGCCGAGCTGGGCGAGCACCTCCTCGGCCGACTGCTTCACGAGCTTCGCGCGCGGGTCGTAGTTCTTGTAGACGCGGTGCCCGAAGCCCATGAGCTTGACGCCCTGCTCCTTGCGCTTGACGCGCTCGACGAAGCGCTCGACGCCCTCGCCCGAGTCGCGGATGCCGCGCAGCATCTGCAGCACCGCCTCGTTCGCGCCGCCGTGCAGCGGACCGGAGAGGGCGTGGATGCCTGCCGAGACGGACGCGAACAGGTTCGCCTCCGTCGATCCCACGAGTCGCACGGTCGACGTCGACGCGTTCTGCTCGTGGTCGGCGTGCAGGATGAGGAGCCGCTCGAGCGCGCGCACCATCACCGGGTTCTGCACGTAGGGCTCGGCCTGGATGCCGAAGTTGAGCTTGAGGTAGTTCTCGACGAAGCTCATCGAGTTGTCGGGGTAGAGGAACGCCTGCCCGATCGACTTCTTGTGCGCGTAGGCGGCGATGACCGGCATCTTCGCGAGCAGGCGGATGGTCTGCTTGTCGACCTTGGCCGGGTCGCGCGGGTCGTGGTCGGCCTCGTAGTACGTCGAGAGTGCCGAGACGGCGCTCGAGAGCGCGCTCATCGGGTGCGCGTCGCGCGGCAGCGCGTCGAAGAAGCGCCGCAGATCCTCGTGCAGCAGCGTGTGGCGGCGCACGCTGTGGTCGAAGCTCGCGAGCTCGTCCTCGGTCGGCAGCTCGCCGTAGATGAGCAGGTGCGCGACGTCGAGGAACGTCTTCTGCTCCGCAAGCTCCTCGATCGGGTAGCCGCGGTAGCGCAGGATGCCCTCGTCGCCGTCGATGTAGGTGATCGACGAGCGGGTCGCGGCGGTGTTGACGAAGCCGTAGTCGAGCGCCGTGAGGCCCGTCTCCTTCGTGAGCTTCGCGACGTCGATCGCCGAGCGGCCGTCGGAGGCCTCGAGCACCTCGAGCGGCGTCGTGCCGCCGGCGTGCTGCAGCGTCACGGTGCGCGGTGCGGATGCGTCCGCGGAGCGGGCAGGATCGAGCGCGGCGTTCTCAGTCACCATGACAGCCTACCCGGCGCGGAGCCGTGCCCCTCCTCGGTGCGGAGCCTCAGCCGCGCAGCCGCGCCGCGGCCTCGGCGATGCGCTCGTCGGGCGCGGTGAGCGCGAGCCGCACGCGGCTCGGGTCGCCGTAGAAGGTGCCCGGCGCCACCAGGATCCCGAGCCGCGCGAGCGCGTCGACCTGGGCGAGCGCATCCGTCCCGTCCGTGGCCCAGAGGTAGAGCCCCGCCTCGGAGGCGACGTCGAAGCCGTGCGCCTCGAGCGCCGGCAGCAGCTGTGCGCGGCGGGCGCGGTAGCGCTCGCGCTGCTCGTCGACGTGGGCCTCGTCACCGAGCGCGACGGCGAGCGCGTGCTGCACGGGGGTCGGCGCCATGAGGCCGAGGTGCTTCCGCACCGCGAGCACGCGCTGCACGAGCGGCACGTCGCCCGCGACGAACGCGGCGCGGTAGCCCGCGAGGTTCGACTGCTTGCTGAGCGAGTAGACCGCGAGCAGGCCCGTGAGGTCGCCGCCCGTGACGCGCGGGTCGAGGATCGAGGGCGCCTCGTCGACCTCCCACGGGAGCCGCGCGTAGCACTCGTCGCTCGCGACCACGATCCCCCGCTCGCGAGCGGCGACCACGATGCGCCGAAGCGCATCGGTGCCGAGCACCGCTCCGGTCGGGTTCGACGGCGAGTTGACCCATACGAGCCGCGTCTCGGCGGGCCAGTCGTCGGGGTCGTCGGCGGGCACGGGCGTCGAGCCCGCCATCCGCGCGCCGATGTCGTAGGTCGGGTAGGCGACGCGCGGGTGCACGACCGCGTCGCCGGCGCCGAGGCCGAGCTGCTGCGGCAGGCCCGCGACGAGCTCCTTCGAGCCGACGGTGACGAGCACGCCCTCCTCGGCGAGGCCCGGCACGCCGCGGACCCGCTCGAACCACTCGACGATCGCTCGGCGCACCTCGGGCGTGCCCCAGTTCGTCGGGTAGCCGTGCGCGTCGGTCGCCTCGCGGAGCGCGCGCTGCAGCAGCTCGGGCGTGGGGTCGACGGGCGAGCCGACGCTCAGGTCGACGAGGCCGCGCGGGTGCGCGGCGGCGATCGCCTTCGCGCCGGCGAGCGTGTCCCAGGGGAACTCGGGCAGCCGCATCCGACGCGTCAGACGCTCTGGGGCGGCAGGGCGGCGACGATCGGGTGGTCGTGCTTGATGACGCCGACCTTCGCGGCACCGCCGGGCGAGCCGATCTCGTCGAAGAAGTGCACGTTGGCCTCGTAGTACTCGGCCCACTCCTCCGGCGTGTCGTCCTCGTAGAAGATCGCCTCGACCGGGCACACGGGCTCGCACGCGCCGCAGTCGACGCACTCGTCGGGGTGGATGTAGAGCATCCGCTCCCCCTCGTAGATGCAGTCGACGGGGCACTCGTCGACGCACGCGCGGTCCTTGACGTCGACGCACGGGAGCGCGATCACGTAGGTCATGGCTGTTCCCCTTCCGTCGACGACCGATCGGGCTGCGCCCGTCCAGCCATCCTAATCCGCCGCATCGCCTCCGCGTCAGGCCACGCGAGCGCGACGAACGACGCGGCCGCCGGCACGAGCGTCCACAGCCAGCCGGCGAGGTTCGCGGGGATGAGCGCCCGCTCCGTGCCCCACGCGCCGCGGCCGAGCGGGTCGATCGCGACGAGCGCGACGACGCCGACGAGCCCGACGACGGTCGCGATGGTCAGCTGCCGCGAGCCCGAGGCGGCGCGCACGCCCGCGATGAGCCCGACTGCCGCGAGCAGCGAGAGCACGATGCCGAACGGCACCTGCTGGTGCGAGAAGGTGCCGACGACGCCGACGACGACGCCCGCGAGGAAGCCGGCGACGCGCAGGCTCCAGCGCGTGCGGCGCTCGGGTCGCGTCTCGATGAGCCGGTAGTGCTCGACCGCGTCGAGCGGGCGGCGCTGGCCGCCGACGTGCTCGACCTCGTCGTCGATGAGCACGAGCTGCGAGCGGTGCGCGGCGAGCGCCTCGGCGACGCGATCGCGCACCGGCGCGAGCTCGAAGGCGACGTCGGCCGGGCGGTCGGTGCGCACGTAGAGCGGCAGGTCGTACCGGCGCGCGGCGATGACGGATGCGCGGTGCGCGGCGACGTGGTCGGGGTGGCCGTAGCCGCCATCGGCGTCGTACGTGACGATCGCCGTCGGATCGACCTCCTCGATGACGGCGCCGAGGGCATCCGCGAGGTCGTCGAGGTCGGCGCGGCTCATCGCCGTCTCGGGCGCGTCGGGCGCGGCAGTCGCGCGGCCGGTCGCGAGCCACGACATGCCCGAGTCGTCCCAGCCGTGGATGCGGCGGCCGCGGGCGCCGAGGGCGCGCAGCGCCTGCTCGAGCTCGCGCCTGCGCACCTCGCCGACACCCACCTCCTCGACCTCTGCGCGGCTGTCGGGGCGCGACTCGCCCCGCTCGCCGAGCGTGAAGGTCGCGACGATCGAGGTGCCGCCGCCCGCGGCGACGGTGGCGATCGCGGCGCCGGTCGAGAGCGTCTCGTCATCGGGATGCGCGTGCACGAAGAGCACGCGCTCGAGGCGGGGGTCCATTCCGTCCATCCAAGCACTTCGCCGGCGCCCTCCCGGCCAGCGCGCTCCCCGGCCGGCGCTCGCGCCGCGGCTAGGACGTCGCCGGTCGCACGGGCGCGGGAACCCTGCCGAGATAGGGCAGCGCGCGGTCGGCCGCCGCCTCGATGCGCTCGAGCACGGCGGGGCAGCGCACGCGCCCGTGCGCGAAGTCCTCGCTCGCGGCGTACACGCCCACGGGCAGCGTGAGCGCCTGGAAGAAGGCGAACAGCGGCCGCAGCTGGTGCTCGATCGTGAGCGCGTGCCGGGGCGAGCCGCCGGTCGCGGCGAGCAGCACGGGCACGTCGGTGAGCGCCCGCTGGTCGACGAAGTCGAAGAGGTGCTTGAAGAGCCCGGTGAAGCTCGCGCGGTAGACGGGGCTGCCCGCGATCAGCAGGTCGGCGCCCTCGATCGCCCGGATCGCCCGCTCGGCGGACGCCGGCAGCGCGGCGCGGTCGAGCACTCCCGCGAGCGAGGGTCCCACCTCGGCGAGCTCGATGACCTCGATCTCGGCGCCCTGCCGCCGAGCGACCGCGTCGGCGAGCGCCGCGACGAGCGCGGTCGTCGACGAGGGCCGGTACAGGCTGCCGCTCACGGCGACGATGCGGAGTCGATCGGGATGCGTCATGCGGCAACGCTAGGTGCGCGGGCTCGCGCGACGCCCGAGTGTGACGCTCGGTGACGCAGCGGGACCCCTCCCACCCGGGGGGCAGGAGGGGTCCGCTCGAGGCTCGGTCAGCCCTGCTTCTTGAGGCGCGACGCCTCGCGGCCGCGGGTCGTCGCGTCGAGCGTGACCTTGCGGATGCGCACGTGCTGCGGCGTCACCTCGACGCACTCGTCGTCGCGTGCCCACTCGAGGCTCTCCTCGAGCGAGAGCTGCCGCGGCGGCGTCAGGCGCTCGAGCTCCTCACCGGTCGACGACCGGATGTTGTTGAGCTTCTTCTCCTTGGTGATGTTGACGTCCATGTCGTCGGCGCGCGAGTTCTCGCCCACGACCATGCCCTCGTAGACGTCGTCGCCGGGCTTGATGAAGAACGTGCCGCGCTCCTGGAGCGCCATGATCGCGTTCGGCGTCGCCGAGCCCGAGCGGTCGGCGACGAGCGCGCCGTTGTTGCGGGTCGTGATCGCGCCCGCCCACGGCTGCCAGCCGTGCGAGATCGCGTTCGCGATGCCCGTGCCGCGAGTGATGGTCATGAACTCGGTGCGGAAGCCGATGAGGCCGCGGCTCGGCACGACGAACTCCATGCGCACCCAGCCGGTGCCGTGGTTCGTCATCCCGTCCATGATGCCCTTGCGGCTCGCGAGCAGCTGGGTCACGGCGCCGAGGTGCTCCTCGGGCACGTCGATCGTCAGGTGCTCGAAGGGCTCATGCAGCACGCCGTCGATCTTCTTCGTGACGACCTGCGGCTTGCCGACCGTGAGCTCGTAGCCCTCGCGGCGCATCTGCTCGACGAGGATGGCGAGCGCGAGCTCGCCGCGGCCCTGCACCTCCCACGCGTCCGGGCGTCCGATGTCGACGACCCGCAGCGACACGTTGCCGATGAGCTCGCGGTCGAGGCGGTCCTTCACCATGCGGGCGGTGAGCTTCGCGCCCTTGACCTTGCCGGCGAGCGGCGACGTGTTCGTGCCGATCGTCATCGAGATCGCGGGCTCGTCGACGGTGATCGCCGGGAGCGGCCGCACGTCGTCGGGGTCGGCGAGCGTCTCGCCGATCGTGATCTCGGGGATGCCCGCGACCGCGACGATGTCGCCGGGGCCCGCGCTCTCGGTCGGCACGCGGTCGAGCGCCTTCGTCTCGAGCAGCTCGGTGATGCGCACGTTCGAGACCTCGCCGTCGTGGCGCACCCACGCGACCGTCTGGCCCTTGCGGATCGTTCCCGCCTTGACGCGCAGCAGCGCGATGCGGCCGAGGAAGGGGGATGCGTCGAGGTTCGTCACGTGCGCCTGCAGCGGTGCCTCGTCGTCGTACGTCGGCGCCGGGATGTGCTGCAGGATCGCCTCGAACAGCGGCTCGAGGTCCTCGCTGCCCGGCAGCTCGCCGTTCGCGGGCTTGACGGTCGACGCGCGGCCCGCCTTGCCGGACGCGTAGACGACGGGCACGTCGAGCACCGCGTCGAGGTCGAGGTCGGGCACGTCGTCCGCGAGGTCGGACGCGAGGCCGAGCAGCAGGTCCTGGCTCTCCCCCACGACCGCGTCGATGCGCGCGTCGGAGCGGTCGGTCTTGTTGACGAGCAGGATGACCGGCAGCTTCGCCTCGAGCGCCTTGCGCAGCACGAAGCGCGTCTGCGGCAGCGGGCCCTCGGAGGCGTCGACGAGGAGCACGACGCCGTCGACCATGGAGAGCCCGCGCTCGACCTCACCGCCGAAGTCGGCGTGGCCCGGGGTGTCGATGACGTTGATCGTCACCGGCCCGTCGGCGGCGTGCGCGCCGGCGTAGCGGATCGCGGTGTTCTTCGCGAGGATCGTGATGCCCTTCTCGCGCTCGAGCTCATTCGAGTCCATCGCACGCTCGTCATGCGTGTCGTGGGCGCCGAACGAGCCGGTCTGCGTGAGCATCGCGTCGACGAGGGTGGTCTTTCCGTGGTCGACGTGGGCGACGATCGCCACGTTGCGGAGGTCTGATCGCGCGGCGATCGGCATGCAGGTGCCTTCCGGTGTGTCTGGAGTGCGCGACGAACGGCCGCGGCCGCCCAGTCTAGCGGGCGGTCGCGGCCGTTCCTCGTCGAGCGGGCTCAGCTCGCCCGGCGCGCCTCCCGGCGCTCCCGCTGTGCGATCGGGTCGGGCAGGGGCACGGCCGAGATGAGGCGCTGCGTGTACGCCTCCTTCGGCGCGCGCAGGATCTCGTCGCGCGTGCCCTCCTCGACGATGCGGCCCTTCCGCATCACCGCGATGCGATGGGCGAGCGAGTCGACGACGGCGAGGTCGTGGCTGATGAAGAGGCACGCGAACTGCAGCTGCTGCTGGATGTGCGTGAGCAGCTCGAGGAAGCGCGCCTGCACCGACACGTCGAGCGCGCTCGTCGGCTCGTCGGCGATCAGCACCTCCGGGGCGAGCGCGAGCGCGCGGGCGATGCCGACGCGCTGCTTCTGGCCGCCCGAGAGCTCGTGCGGGTAGCGGTTGCGGTACGACGCGGGCAGCTCGACCGACTCGAGCAGCTCCTGCACGCGCTTGTCGAGGGCCTTCGCCTCGATCGGGTCCTTCGCCGCGCGGCGCGAGAGCAGGATCGGCTCGCCGATCGACTCGCCGATCGGCATGCGCGGGTTGAGCGACGACGACGGGTCCTGGAAGACGATGCCCGTCTTCTCGCGCAGCGGCCGCAGGTCCTTCATCGACGCCGCCGAGATGTCGAGGCCCGCGACGCTCAGCGTGCCCGACGTGATGGGCAGCAGGCCGATCGCGGCGCGGCCGAGCGTCGTCTTGCCCGAGCCCGACTCCCCCACGAGCCCGACGATCTCGCCCGGGTAGACCGCGAGGTTGATGTCCTCCGCCGCCCGGAACGCCGGCACGCGACCGCGCTTCGGGTACTCGATCACGACGTCCGTGAACTTCAGGATGGGCTCGACGGAATCGGAGACCTTCGAGGCCTCGAACGCGCGGCCCGTCTGGTCCTCGTGCACGCCGAGGTACGGGACGGCGGCGAGCAGCTCCTTCGTGTACTCGTGCGAGGGGCGCTGGAAGACGTCGAGCGCCGTGCCGCGATCGACCATCTCGCCGTTGCGCATGACGATGATGCGGTCGGAGAGGTCGGCGACGACGCCCATGTCGTGCGTGATGAGGATGACGGCGGAGTTCAGCTCGTCCTTCAGCTTGCGCATGAGGTCGAGCACCTCGGCCTGCACCGTCACGTCGAGGGCGGTCGTCGGCTCGTCGGCGATGAGCAGCGACGGGTCGCACGCGAGCGACTGCGCGATCATCGCGCGCTGGCGCTGCCCGCCGGAGAGCTGGTGCGGGTACTTGTTGAACGCGGTCGGCGGGTCGGGGATCTCGACCTTCGCGATGAGCTCGATCGCGCGCTCCCTCGCCGCGTCGGGCGTGAGGTCGAAGTGGCTGCGCAGCGCCTCGACGATCTGGAAGCCGATCGTGTAGACGGGGTTGAGCGCCGTCATCGGCTCCTGGAAGATCACCGCGATCTCGTTGCCTCGGATGTGGCGCATCTCGCGCACCGGGATGCCGAGGATCTCGCGGCCCTTGAGCTTGACCGAGCCGCGCACGCGCGCGTTGGGCGGCAGCAGGCTGATGAGCGCCATCGCGGTCGTCGACTTGCCCGAGCCGGACTCGCCCACGATCGCGAGCACCTCGCCCGCGCGCACGTGGAAGTCGGCGTCCTTGACGGCCGGGTAGAACGTGCCGTCGACCCAGAAGTCGACGTTGAGGCCGCTGGCCTCGAGGATGACCTCGCGCTCGGCGACGGGGGCGGCTGCCGTATCGGTCACGGGAGCTCCTCTCCTGCGTAGTCAGGGAAGCAGTGGTGGTCTGCGAAACTGAGTGGATGGCCTATCAACGAGCGGTGTTCCGATCGTCCTTCGGCAGGGTGATCACGGTGGTGATCGGGATCCTCATGGCGCTCGCGCTCGTGAGCGTCATGCTCGCCGACGATCCGGCGTCGAGCCTCTGGGTGCTCCCGTGGCCGCTGCTCGGCGCAGCCGTCACGTGGGCGTTCATGTGGCGGCCGCGCGTCGTGATCGACGGGCAGGGCGTCGCGATCCGCAACCCCTTCACCGACTGGGACGTGCCGTGGGGCGCCGTGAAGCGCATCGACACGAAGTGGGCGCTCGAGCTCACGCTCGAGCGCGGCACCGTCACCGCGTGGGCGGCGCCCGCGCCGAGCCGCTACGGCATCGCCCGCATCACGCGCGAGGACATCCGCCTCGCGCGCGAGTCGAGCACCGTCGGCGGGGGCATCCGCCCCGGCGACTCCGTGCACAGCGTCTCGGGCGCCGCCGCGCACGTCACGCGTGCCCACTGGGAGGAGCTGCGCGACGAGGGCCTGCTCGACGACTCGGCCCGCGCGACGCGCTCGTGGAGCGCGCCGGCGATCGCGGTCGTCGCGGTGCCGGCCCTCCTCGCGGCCGCGGGGCTGCTGCTGCGCTGACCGCACGTCAGTCCCGATCGCGGTCGGGATTGTCGCCCGCCGTGTCGCCCTCGACGCGCGGCGCGCGGGCGTCGGGCCCCGGCGCCTGCGCTTGGCCGACGCTCGCCGTGGCGCTCATCGCGTCCTCGGCCTCGGCACCGCGCAGCGCCGCCGCGTCGGCCGCGGCCGTGTCGGACTTGCGCATCGCGCGCTCGGACGGCATGCGCTTCTGGCGCGGGTCGAACGCGTCGCGCAAGCCGTCGCCGATGAAGTTGATGCACAGCGCGATCGTGATGATGAAGATGCCGGGCCACCAGAACAGCCACGGCCGCGTCTGGAACGCCTCCTGGTTCTGGCTGATGATGAGCCCGAGCGACGTGTCGGGCGCCTGCACGCCGTAGCCGAGGTACGACAGCGCCGTCTCGGCGAGGATCGCGCCCGCCATGAGCAGCGTCGTGTTGACGATGATGACGCCCATCGCGTTCGGCAGGATGTGCTTGAAGATGATGCGGCCGTTCGAGGCACCCGCGACGCGCGCCGCGTCGACGAACTCGCGCTCGCGGAGCGTGAGGAACTCGCCTCGCACGAGTCGCGCGAGGCCCGTCCACGAGAACAGGCCGAGCACGAGCGCGAGGATGAACGCGCCGAGCTTGCCGAAGGTCGAGCCGATGACGGCGCCGATCACGATGAACGGGATCGTGATGATGACGTCGGTGAAGCGCATGAGCACGGCGTCGACCCAGCCGCGGAAGAAGCCCGAGAGCGCGCCGATCACGATGCCGATCGTCGAGCCGATGAGGCCGACGAGCACCATGATCATGAGCGACTGCTGCGTGCCGCGCATGACGAGCGCGAACAGGTCCTTGCCGATCGAGTCCTGCCCGAACGGGTGCTCCCACGACGGCACGCCGCCGTCGATGGGGCGCGGGTTCTGGGTCCAGTCCCACTGCCACCAGCCGGGCACCCGGACGCCGCCGAACGACAGGCCCACCGACGTGAAGGCGAGGAGGACGATGAGGGCGAGCACGACCATCGACACGACGGCGCCGACGTGGCGGAAGAACCGCTTCCGGACGATCTGGCCCTGGCTGAGGCCCTCCACCTCCTTGAGCTCGAGGTTCGCCTCGGCGTCGGTGATGTGGGGCTCGTTGGTCTGCGGGATGTTCGTGGTCATCAGCTCACCCGGATCCGGGGGTCGAGGGCCGCATAGGCGATGTCGGCCAGCAGGTTGAACAGGAGCGCGAGCGCGCCGGTGACGAGGAAGAACGCCATGACGGGGTTCGGGTCGACGCGGTCGAGGCCGTTCTGGAACATCGATCCCATGCCGGTCCAGCCGAACACGCGCTCGGTGATGACCGCGCCGCCGATGATGCCGGCGATGTCGAACGCGACGATCGTCGTGATCGGGATGAGCGCGTTCCGGAACGCGTGCCGCACGATGACGGTGCGCTCTGTGAGGCCCTTCGCGCGAGCCGTGCGGATGTAGTCCTGGTTCATGACCTCGAGCAGGCTCGCGCGGGTGTAGCGCGTGTAGCCGGCGAACGAGATGACCATGAGCGCGATCGACGGCAGCAGCAGGTGCGTGAACGCGTCGACGCCCTGCACGAAGAACGACGACTGCGCGAACCCGGGGTTCGACGCACCGATCGTCGCGATCGGCCGGCCGCGGATGAAGCCCGACTGCGAGTAGGCCTGCCACAGCTGCATGTGGCGGTCGACCACCATGATCGCGAAGACGAGGAACCCGGTCCACGCCGCGATCTTGCGGTTCGCGGCCTTGTTGTCGCCGCCGAAGAGGTGGCCGACCGCGACGCCGAAGAGGATCACCACGAGGAAGCTCGCGATCATGATCCACGCGTTCATCGGCACGACCTGCGGGTTGAACAGGTAGAAGTTCACCGGGTAGTAGAGCGCGATGCCGAGCGCCGCCATGCCGAGCGCGATGAAGAGCGAGCGGCGGTTCTTGAGGCCGGTGAGGATCGCCGTGACGAGCAGCGCGACCGTGAGGAAGAGCACCGCGATCGCGAGCAGCGAGAAGTCGAGGCCGAAGACGATGAAGCGCGGGTTGAGGAACCAGCCCGAGACGCTCATGTACCAGAGCAGCAGGCCGCCGGACGCGGCGGCGAGCCCGAACGTGATGAGCTTGCGCTTCACGTCTCCCCCGAGCACCGACATCCAGAACAGTCCGGATGCGAGCGCCACGAGGGCGATGACCCACCAGTGGATCTGCCCGCCCCGCTGCAGCCAGTCGTTCGCGCCGATGGCGAGGAACTGCTTGAGCAGCACCGCGAACCAGAAGATCGGCAGCGAGTAGAAGAGGAAGGAGACGAACGTCACGCCGTAGTCGTAGGCCGAGTACTGGCGCAGTGCCGTCGTGATGCCGATGATGATGCCGAGGATGATGGCGACGAGCGTCGCGACCGTGACGAGGCGGAGCGTCTGGTCCATCGAGTTGAGGAGCACGTCGAGCACGGGCTGCTGCTGGATGGTCATGCCGAAGTCGCACTGGCCGATGAAGCAGCCGGCGATGCCGCCGAGCCAGATGAAGTAGCGCAGCGGCGGCGGCACGTCGAGGTGCAGCAGGCGGATGCGGGCTTCGATGAGCTGCGCCGTGTTGGGCGTCTGGACTCCGCGCAGATCCTCGAGCGGGTCTCCCGAGAGGGCGACCATGTTGTACATGAGGAAGGTCGCGGCGAGCAGGATGAGCACCGCTGCGATCAGGCGCCTGACGATGAATGTCGCCACCGGTTCGCCTCCTTGGTTTCCGGTTCGGGATGGGTCCGCTCACGCTGATCGAGCGCGTCGGAAGACTTCATGCGAGAGGCGCCGGGCCAGGCGGCCCGGCGCCTCTCTGCCTGAAGGCCACATCACACTAGCAGTGGATGCGACCCCCGGCGGTCGGGGGGATCAGCCCTCCGAGACGTTCGTCTCGGTCGGGGTCCAGTCCCACACGTTCCAGAAGACCGTCGGCGCGAGCGGCGACGAGTCGATGCCCGAGACGCGGTCGGAGAACGCGGTGACCTCGGGGAACTGGAAGATGGTGATGCCGAACGCGTCCTCGACGAGGATGCGGTCGATCTCCTTGAGCAGCTCCAGCTGGCGCTCCTCGTCGACGGTCACGTTGAGCTCCTGGACGACGGCGTCCATCTCCTCGTTCGAGTAGAACGACATGTTGTTGATGCCGCCCGTCTCGAAGTTCGGGCCGACCGAGGCGACGCCGAGCGACGTCGACTGCCAGCCGAACAGCGAGGCGTCGTAGACGCCCGGAGCACCGAGGAGTCCGCCCCACTCGGGCGACGAGCAGTCGGTGACCGACCAGCCGGCCTGAGCGGCCGACTCGCGGATGAGCTCGAACTCCGACACGCGGCGCGGGTTCGTCGAGGCGAACAGGAGGCAGACCTCCGTGCCCTCGGCGAGACCGGCCTGCTCGCGCAGCGCCGTGGCCTGCTCGATGTCGACCTCGGCGTACATGTCGAGGATGCCCGACTCCTCGACCGACTCGTCGTAGCCGTTCGCGCCCGGGACGAAGACCGCGGAGTTGCGGACCGTGGCCTCGGGGTTGAGGGGCTTGATGAGGCGGTCGACGATCTCCTGGCGCGGGATCGTCATGAGGAACGACTGGCGAGCCTCGAGCGTCGAGAAGACGCCCGGGTTCTTCGACTGGTCGAACTGGAGGTCGACGTGCTCGTACGTCGCGCCCTCGCCGTAGTTGACCGTGATGCCATCGGTGCCCTCGAGGGCAGCGCGGACGTCAGGCGTCGCCTGCGGCTGGATGATGTCGACGTCGCCGTTCTGGAGCGCCGTCACCGCCGCCATGGCGTCGGTGATGAAGCGGACCGTGATGGTCTCGACCTGCGGCTGGTGGTCGCCGACGTAGTTCTCGTTCGCCTGCAGGGTGATGTACTGGTCGGCGACGAAGTCGGTGATCTGGTACGGGCCGTTGGCGGTGAGCACCGACGTGTCGGACGGCATCTCCGTGAAGTTGAAGCCGTTGTTCCACTCTGCGGCGAGCTGGCCGATGACCTCGGTGTCCTCGTTCGCGATCGCGTCGAGGACGGCCTGCTTGGCCTCCATGGCGTCCTCGATGCCGAGGGCGCGCTGCGCGATGACGTGAGCCGGTAGGCCCGCCTGGAACGCGAGCTCCCAGTCGACGTAGAAGTCGGAGTACGTCATGAGGATGCCGCGGCCGTCCTCGTTGACCTCCGGCGCCTCGCGGACGAGGCCGACGCCCGAGTCAGGCGTGGCGCCCGAGTCGAAGAAGACCGTGCCCTCGGGGAACTCGGTCGTGAACGCGCCGGTCTCCGGGTCCTGGAACTCGGCCGGGTCGAAGTCGGCCGTGTTGAACGCGCCCGAGAGGGCGGCCCAGTTGAGCATCATGTCCGCGGCGTCGACCGGGACCTCGTCGCTCCACTGCACGTCCTCGTTGATCGTGTACTGCACCTGCAGCGGGTCCTCGGAGACCAGCTCGTAGGTGCCGAACGACTCGTCGCGCTGCAGCTCCGGGGTGTTGTCGTAGTAGTTGAACCCCGAGTAGGTCATGTAGTTGATGTTGTTGTTCGCCGTCGCGTTGCCGAACGACGTGTTGCCGTTGGCCGAGTAGAACGGCTGGTTCCACGCGACGGTGATCGAGGTGCCCTCGACGATCTCCGCTCCTGGCGCCTGTGCAGGCGTGCAAGCGGAGAGGACGAGTGCTCCCGTTGCGAGCAGCACGCCGCCCGCAGCGAATCGCTTGATCCTCAATGTTCCTCCTGTGCAAGGTGAGCGCGCGGCCAGGAAGCCGCAGTGCTCTGGATGAGTCCCACCTTAGGCCCCGCTCAAGCCCGCGCCGGCGCCGAACGCCGGATCGTTACCAACTCGACGCAGAATCGTGATCCTCGCGCGAGCGGTGCCGTGCGCGCTCGCATCGTGCGCGAGCGGCGCGCGCACGCCCGGTTCGTGCCGACCGTACGCTGAGGAGGTGACCGAGCCCATCCGCCCCGACGCGCCCTCGAGGCGGCGGCTGCAGTGGGAGCTCGCGATCGTGCTGCTGCTCTCGCTCGGCGGCAGCGCGCTGTGGTCGGTGCTGCAGTTCGCCGACGTGTCGACGCGCGAGGCGCCGATCGGCGAGCAGTCGGTCGCGCTCAACCCGGCGCGCTCCGACCGGGCGTGGCTCGACCTCTCGTACCAGCTCACCGGCATCGTGCTCGACCTCGTGCCGGTCGCGCTCGTGTGCTGGCTGCTGTGGCGCGCGCGCCCACCCCGCCTCGGCGCGCTCGGCATCGACTGCTCGAGGCCCGCGCGCGACGCACTCTCGGGGGTCGCGCTCGTCGCCGTCATCGGCGTGCCGGGGCTCGCGCTCTACCTCGCCGGCCGGCAGCTCGGGCTCTCGGTCGACGTCGTGCCGTCGCCGCTCGACGCGCACTGGTTCACGGTGCCGGTGCTGCTGCTGTCGGCGCTGCGCGCGGGGCTCACCGAGGAGGTCATCGTCGTCGGCTACCTCTTCGAGCGACTGCGGCGCCTCGGTTGGGGCACGTGGCCGATCATCGTCGCGGCGGCGCTGCTGCGCGGCGTCTACCACCTCTACCAGGGCGTGCCCGGGATGGTGGGCAACGTCGCGATGGGGCTGCTGTTCGGCTGGCTCTACGCGCGCACGGGCAGGCTCGTGCCCCTCATCGTCGCGCACACGCTCATCGACGTCGCCGTCTTCGTCGGCTACCCGTGGGCGTACGCGGCGCTGCCTGGGCTCTTCGCGAGCTGACCCGTCAGGGGGCCCCACCCTGGTCGATGCCCCACTCCCACGCGTTCCACGTGAGGGATGCGGGACCGGGCCTCGGCGAGACGCCCTGCACCTCGGCGGCGCTCACGGTGAGCATCGAGGGCTCGATGAGCGGCAGCGCGAGCGCATCGGCGACGAGCGAGGCCTCGATCGCGAGCAGCGTCTCCTCGAGCGCCTCGGGGTCGCCGGTCGCGAGCGCCTCGTCGAGCAGCAGCTCGCGCTCCGGGTCGGCGAGCGCGGTGAGCCCGCCGCCCCGCCACCGCTCGACGACCGAGGCCGCGTCCCGCGGCGCCTCGACGCGGTGCAGCACGGCGCTCCAGTCCTGCTCCTCGAGCCCCGCGGCGAGGTCGTCGACGCCGCAGTCGACGACGGCCCAGCCCGCCTCGGCCGCTTGCGCGGCGAGCGCGGGCAGCGCGGCCGCCGCGAACGCATCCGCCCGGTCGTACCGCACGCAGATCGGCGTGCCGGCGGCGATGCCCATCGACTCGCGCTCCGCGATCGCGGCGTCGAGGTCGCGGCCGCCGAAGGCCTGCGGGAAGCCGGCGTCCTCGAGCGCGTAGTCGTGGAGGCGAGTGCCGGGCAGGAACAGCAGCGCGTCGACGCCGCTCGCCTCGGCGGCGCGCTCGCCGAGCGCCGCCTCGGCGACGCCGCGGCGGTCGATCGAGTGGAGGAGGGATGCGCGGCCCGCGGTCGACTGCAGCGGCGCGCGGTCGGTGCGGAGCGTGAGCTCCCAGCGGCTCCCGTCGCCGTGCTCGGCGAGGGTCGCGCCGTCGCGGTCGAGGTCGCGCACCGCGGTGCGGTCGGCCTCGGTCGGCACGACGGTCGCGACGTCGACCTCGCCGGCCGAGAGAGCGGCGAGCGCGGCCGCGTCGTCGGCGACCGACCGCAGCGCGACGCGCTCGATCGCGGCGCCCTGCGCGCCGACGTAGCGGTCGTTCGCGACGAGCTCGACTCGTCCGTCGCGCACCCGGTCGACGCGGTACGCCCCCGACGAGACGAGCAGGTCGGCATCCGAGGCGGCCGGGTCGATCGCGAACGCGGAGCTCCACGCGGCCGCGAGCGGCGCGAGCGCGAGCGGATCGGCGCGGTCGATCGCGTCGAGCACGCGCTGCTTCGCCTCCATCGGGTCGCGCACGCCGAAGACGCGCTGCCCGAGCACGTGCGCGGGCACCGCGACCTCGAGCGCGGTGCGCCAGTCGGGCACGGGCTGCTCGAAGGCGACGTCGATCGACCGCGACCAGTCGTCGCGCGCGGGCCGCTCGGTCGCGAGCGCCATGCCGCCGGCGTCCGCGACGTCGAACCACACCTCGCTCGCGCCGAGCTCGATCGAGCCGTCGGGAGCGCGTCGCCCCTCGACGTCGAGGTCGTCGGTCGAGAGGGCGTTCGAGGCCGCCGCCCACGCGAGCATGAGGTCGGCGGCGTCGAGCGGCACGCCGTCGGACCACCGCACGCCGTCGGCCAGGTCGTAGCGCACCGCGAAGCCCGCGCCCTCGACGACCGTCGCGGTGCCGAACGAGGGATCGGCGCGGTGCTCGCCGTCGGCATCCACGACGAAGAACGCGCCGCGCGTCATCGCCGCGACGTCGCGGTTGCCCTCGGTCGCGCCCGTCGTGCTCGCGGCGTTCGCGTCGGTGAGCTCGCCGCTCCAGGCGACCTCGACGCTCGTGCCGGGCTGCACGCGCGGCGTGACGTCGGGACCGCACGCGCTGAGCGCGAGCGCGGCGATCGCCGCCACGGCCGTCGCGACGACGGTCCGGGCGGCTATGGGGCGACGACCGCGCTGCGGCATCAGGCGAAGGCCTCCACCGGCGGGCAGCTGCAGACGATGTTGCGGTCGCCGTACGCCTGGTCGACGCGCGCGACGGGCGGCCAGTACTTCGCCCGCTCGATGCCCGGCACCGGGAAGACGGCCTGCTCGCGCGAGTAGGGGCGATCCCACTCGCCGTGCACGATCGAGCCGGGCGTGTGCGGCGCGCGGCGCAGGGCGCTCTCGTCGAGCGGCACCTCGCCCCGGCCGATCGCCTCGGCCTCGGCCTTGATCGCGATCATCGCGTCGACGAAGCGGTCGAGCTCGGCGAGGTCCTCCGACTCCGTCGGCTCGACCATGAGCGTGCCCGCGACGGGGAACGACATCGTCGGCGCGTGGAAGCCGAAGTCGACGAGCCGCTTCGCGACGTCGTCGTTCGTGACGCCGGTCGCCTCCTTGAGCGGGCGGAGGTCGAGGATGCACTCGTGCGCGACGAGGCCGTGCTCACCCGTGTAGAGCACCGGGTAGTGCTCGCGCAGGCGCGTCGCGATGTAGTTCGCGGCGAGCACGGCGCTCGCGGTGGCCTTCGTGAGGCCCTCGAGCCCCATCATGCGCACGTACGCCCACGAGATCGGCAGGATCGACGCAGAGCCCCACGGCGCGGCCGAGATCGGGTTGGCGCCGATGCGCACGCCGTCGATCTCCTGCGCCTGCTCCCGCGGGTCGCGCGGCAGGAACGGCGCGAGGTGCGCCTTCGCCGCGACCGGGCCGACGCCCGGCCCGCCGCCGCCGTGCGGGATGCAGAACGTCTTGTGCAGGTTGAGGTGCGAGACGTCGCCGCCCATGTCGCCGAAGGTCGCGTGGCCGAGCAGCGCGTTGAGGTTCGCGCCGTCGATGTAGACCTGGCCGCCGGCCTCGTGGACGAGGTCGGTGATGCGGCGGATCTCGGACTCGTAGACGCCGTGCGTCGACGGGTAGGTGATCATGAGCGCGGCGAGCTGCCCCGCGTGCGTGCCGATCTTGGCCTCGAGGTCGTCGACGTCGACATCGCCGTTCCCGCGCGTGGCGACCACGACGACGCGCATGCCGGCGAGCACGGCGCTCGCCGCGTTCGTGCCGTGCGCCGAAGCGGGGATGAGCACGACGTCGCGGTGGCCGTCGCCGCGCGAGTCGTGCCAGCCGCGGATGGCCATGAGGCCCGCGAGCTCGCCCTGCGCGCCCGAATTGGGCTGCAGCGAGACGGTGTCGTAGCCGGTGATGCGCGCGAGCCACTCGCCGAGCTGGTCGATGAGGGCGAGCGAGCCCTCGGCGTCCTCGAGCGGGCCGTACGGGTGCGGCTGCGAGAACTCGGGCCACGTGATGGCCTCCATCTCGGCGGCGGCGTTGAGCTTCATCGTGCACGAGCCGAGCGGGATCATGCCCCGGTCGAGCGCGTAGTCGCGGTCGGAGAGCCGCTTCGCGTAGCGCATGAGCTGCGTCTCGGAGCGGTGCGCGTGGAAGACCTCGTGCGTCATGAACTCGCTCTCGCGCGCGAGCGTCGCCGGGATCGCCCGATCCCCCGTGCGTGCATCGGCGGGGCCCGCGTCGGCGAGCCCGAGCGCGGGCAGCAGCGCGTCGAGGCGCACCCCCGTGCCGAGCTCGGCCCACGTCTCGTCGAACGCGACGTGCAGGGTGTCGTCGTCGACGACGTGCACGAGGATGCCCGCGTCGGCCGCGCTCGCCTGGAGCTCGCGCGCCCGGCCGGGAACGCGCATCCGCACGGTGTCGAAGAAGTGCTCGTGGACGAGCTCGATGCCCGCCTCTCGCGCCGCGCGGGCGAAGCGCGTCGCGACCGCGTGGACGCCCTCGGCGATCGCGGTGATGCCGTCGGGCCCGTGGTAGACGCCGTACATCGACGCCATGACGGCGAGCAGGACCTGTGCGGTGCAGATGTTGCTCGTGGCCTTCTCGCGGCGGATGTGCTGCTCGCGGGTCTGGAGCGTGAGCCGGTAGGCGGGGTAGCCCTCGGCGTCGACCGAGACGCCGACGAGGCGGCCGGGCATCTGGCGAGTGAGCTGCTCGGCGACGGCCATGAAGCCCGCGTGCGGGCCGCCGAAGCCCATCGGCACGCCGAAGCGCTGCGAGGAGCCGACGACGATGCGCGCGCCCTGGTGGCCCGGCGCCTCGATGAGCGCGAGCGCGAGCAGGTCGGCCGCGGCGACCGGCACGCCGCCCATCGCGGTCGAGGCCGCGAAGATGCCGCGCGCGTCCCAGACCAGGCCGGATGCGCCCGGCAGCTGCGCGACGACCCCGAAGGAGTCGGGGAGGTCGGCCGGGTCGATCGTGGCGAGCGGCAGCTCGACGAGCTCGATGCCCGTGCGATGGGCGCGGTGGCGCAGCAGCGCCCGCGACTGCGGCAGCAGGTCGGTGTCGACGACGAAGACGGAGGACGGCGACTTCGAGGCGCGGCGCGCGAGCAGCATCGCCTCGACGACCGCGGTGCCCTCGTCGAGCATCGACGCGTTGGCGACGTCGAGCCCCGCGAGGTCGGCGACCATCGTCTGGAAGTTGATGAGCGCCTCGAGGCGGCCCTGGCTGATCTCGGGCTGGTAGGGCGTGTAGGCCGTGTACCACGAGGGGTTCTCGAGGATGAGGCGCTTGATCGGCGCGGGCGTGACCGTGCCGGCGTAGCCGAGGCCGATCGCCGAGTGGCGCACGCGATTGCGCGACGCGAGCGCGCGCAGCTCGGCGAGCGCCTGCGTCTCGGTCGCCGCCTCGCCGATGCCGGTGCCGGCCGAGCGGATGCCCGCGGGGACCGCGGCGTCCATGAGCGCCTCGAGCGAGTCGAAGCCGACGGCGCCGAGCATGCGCTCCTGCGCCGCCGCATCGGTGCCGATGTGGCGGTCGACGAAGGGGCGCATCAGGCGGTGAGCTCTCGGTAGGCGGCCTCGTCGAGCAGCTCGGGCTCCTCGGTGAAGCGCACCTTGACGAGCCAGCCGGCGCCCTCCGCGGCGGAGTTGACGAGCGTCGGGTCGCCCGCGACCTCGTCGTTGACCTCGACGACCTCGCCGGCGGCGGGCACGATGAGCTCGCCGACCGACTTCGTCGACTCGATCTCACCGATCGCCTCGCCTGCCGCGAACGAGCGGCCGACGCCCGGCAGGTCGACGAACACGACGTCGCCGAGCGCCGACTGGGCGTAGTCGGTGATGCCGATCGTGGCGACGTCGCCCTCGATGCGGATCCACTCGTGGTCGGCGGTGTACTTGGTCTCGCTCATGGTTCAGGCCTCTCGCTTGTAGAACGGCAGCTGGGTGACGGTCGCGGGCAGCTGCGTGCCGCGGACGTCGACGGTGAGGGCGTCGGAGCCGGCGGAGCCGGGCTCGACGAGGGCCATCGCGATCGGATGGCCGAGGGTGGGCGACAGCGCGCCACTCGTGACTCGGCCGACCTGCCGGTCGCCGTCGAGCACGGGGTAGCCGGCGCGCGGAGCGCGGCGGCCCTCCGCTGTGAGCGCGACGAGCACGGGCGCGTCGTCGGCGGGGCCGGCCTCGACCGCCGCTCGGCCGACGAAGTCGCCCTTCGCCTTGAGCGCCACGACCCGGGCGAGCCCCACTTGCGCGGGCAGCACGTCGAGCGAGAGCTCGTTGCCGTAGAGCGGCATGCCCGCCTCGAGGCGGAGCGTGTCGCGTGCGGCGAGCCCGCACAGCGCGAGGCCGTGCTCCGCTCCCGCGACCACGACGGCGCGCCACAGCGACTCCGTCGCGTGCGCGGCGATGTAGAGCTCGAAGCCGTCCTCGCCGGTGTAGCCCGTGCGGGCGACGAGCACGTCCTCGCCCTCGAACACCGCCGGCAGCGCGCGGTAGTAGCGCAGGGCCTCGAGCGGCTCGGACTCGAGCCCGATCGCACCGACGATCGCCGCGGCGGCGGGCCCTTGCACGGCGACGAGCCCGGTCTGCTCGGTCTCGTCGACGACGCTCGCGTCGAAGCCCGCGACGCGCGCCTCGAGCGCCGCGAGCGCCGCCTGTCGGTTCGACGCGTTCGCCACCACGAGGTACTCGGGCGCCGCGCCCGACTCGTCGACGCGGTAGACGATGAGGTCGTCGACGATGCCGCCGTGCTCGGCGAGCAGGAGCGAGTACTTGGCCTGCCACGGCTCGATCGACGAGATGCGGCCGGCGAGCGCGTGGTCGAGGAAGGCGCCCGCGTCGGGCCCGCTCACGCGCAGCTCGGCCATGTGGCTGAGGTCGAAGAGCCCCGCGCGCTCGCGCACCGCCTGGTGCTCGGCGAGGTCGGAGCCGTAGCGCACGGGCATCTGCCAGCCGGCGAAGTCGATGAGCTGCGCACCCGCCTCCTCGTGCACGTGCAGGAGCGGCGAAGCCGGCTGCGGAGCGTCTGCGGTCATGAGTCCTCCCGTGTCTGGACTCCCCCACTGTCGCGATCGTCGCCGATCGCTCCAGAGCGGCCTGCCCGTGCGGTTCGAGGACCTGAGAGTTTGGCGGGGAGGCTTGCTCCTTCGGTGCCCCCGGAGGGGCTCTCCCGCACGGGTGTGCAGCGGCCGGCTATGCGTTCTGCCTGCGATCCTACCCGCTCGGGCGTCCGGCGTCGGGATCCGCCTCGTCGGGGTCGAGCCCCGCGCGATCGGCGTCGTCGTCGATGCGCTCCCGCTCGCGGTCGTCGACCACGAGGTCGGCGCGGTACTGCCGCGAGCGGTGCGCCGCCTTCGCCATCATCTGCGTCGCGACGGGCGAGGTGACGAGCTGCAGGCACGCGGCGACCGCGAGCATCGCGGTCGCGCTGCCGTCGCGCAGCACGAGCGAGAGCCCGACGCACAGCAGCAGGAAGCCGAGCGTCTGCGGCTTCGACGCGGCGTGCATCCGGTTGAGCACGTCCGGCAGCCGCAGGATGCCGATGGCCGCGGTGAGCGTGAAGAACGCGCCGATGAGGATGAGCACGGCACCGACGACGTCGAGCACGGATTCGAGGGTCACTCGCGGTCCTCCCCGCCGACGGGCCCGTCGCCCTCGATGCCGGTGCCCGGCTCGCGCGCGGGCGCGGGGCCGACGACGTCCTCTCGGCCGGCCACGAAGCGCGCCATCGAGACGGTGCCCGCGAACGCGAGCATCGAGAGCACGAGGATCACCGGGATGGTGAACGGCTGGTGGTTGATGGCCGCCTCGACGGCGAGGCCGCCCGCGACGGTCGTGATGAGCACGTCGGTCGCCACGACCCGGTCGCTCGGGCCGGGTCCGCGCACGATGCGCACGAGCGCGAGCGCCGCCGAGACGACGAGCATGACGCCGGCGATGGCGAGCACGACCTCCATCAGTCCTCCTCCAGCAGCGCGCGGTCCTCGGGGGTGCCGAACGCGCGCAGCACCGTCGCCTCGGTCGAGAGCACGTTCGCGCGCGCCTTGTCGATCGCGGCCTCGTCCTGCGCGTCGAAGACGTGCACGAGCAGCCAGCCCTCCCCCGCGTCGACCGCGACGGATCCGGGCACGAGCGTGACGAGCTCCGCGGTGATGACGGTGATGAAGATCGAGTCGCTGCGCAGCGGCACCCGGATGATGGCGTTGCGCGTCGGTCGCCAGAACGCGAGCACCTTCACCGCGACCTGGAACGACGAGACGATGAGCCCGCGGAGCGTCACGAGCACGAGCCGGAGGAAGCCGAGCGGCCGGAACGAGTCGAGCTCGGGGACGTCGGGCAGCGGGAAGATCAGCTGGATCGCGAGCGCGATGAGGAGCCCCCACAGGGCCGCGCCGATCGAGAGCTGGCCCCACAGCAGCATCCAGATGACGGCGAGGCCGATCGTCGTCGGGAGCGAGAAGCGGTAGCGCAGAGCTGGGCGGTTCACGGCATCGCCTCCTCGACCGCGTCGTGGTAGGCGCCGCCCTCGATGTCGACGGATGCGCGCGCGGCGTAGTCGGAGAGCGGTCCGGCGAGGGCGGTGAGCGCGACCGTGATGCCGACGAGGGTCGACGCCGCGAAGATCCAGACCCGCGGCAGCACGCGCAGCGAGTGCACGCGGTCGTCGTCCTCGCCGCGGTCCTGCCAGAACGCGCGCTGCCACACCCGGATCACGGCGATGAGCGTCAGGAGGCTCGTCGCGATGCCCGCGACGACGGCGGCGATCGCGAGCGGCGACGGCGCGTCGAGCGCGGCGTCGAGCAGCGCCACCTTGCCGAGGAAGCCGGAGAACGGCGGGATGCCGCCGAGGTTGAGGGCCGGCAGCAGGTAGAGCGCCGCGAGCAGCGGCACCGATGCGAGGCCGCCGAGCCTCGACAGGCTCGTCGACCCTCCGATGCGCTCGATGAGGCCGACGACGATGAACAGCGCCGTCTGCACGAGGATGTGGTGCACGATGTAGAAGATCGAGCCGGCGATGCCCTGCTCGGTGCCCAGCGCGACGCCGAGCAGCATGTAGCCGATGTGGCTCACGAGCGTGAACGACAGGAGTCGCTTGATCTCGCCCTGCGCGAGCGCGCCGAGGATGCCGAGCACGAGCGTCAGGATCGCGACGACGAGCAGCAGGTCGGTGAGCGGGCTGTCGGGGAAGAGCAGCGTCTGCAGCCGGATGATCGCGTAGACGCCGACCTTCGTGAGGAGCCCCGCGAAGACCGCCGTGACGCTCGCGGGCGCGGTCGGGTACGAGTCGGGAAGCCACGCCTGGAGCGGGAAAACCGCCGCCTTGATGCCGAAGACCACGAGCAGCAGCAGCTGGATCGTGAGCTGCAGCGCGGGGTCGAGGGCCGCGAAGCGCTCGGGCAGCTGCGCGAAGCTCACCGTGCCGGTCGCGCCGTAGACGAGCGCGAGCGCGAGGAGGAACAGCGTCGACGACGCGACGCTCACGACGACGTACGTGCTGCCCGCGCGCACGCGCTCCTTCGTCGCGCCGAGCATGATGAGCACGTACGACGAGAACAGCAGCATCTCGAAGCCGACGAAGAGGTTGAAGAGGTCGCCCGCGAGGAACGCATTCGCGACGCCGGCCGTCAGCACGAGGAACGTCGGGTGGAAGACCGACACCGGCGCCCCGTCGGCGCTGTCGGCGATGTCGCGTCGCGAGGGGAAGATCACGACGATCGCCGTGACGATGCTCGAGACGAGCACGAGGAGCGCCGAGAGCCGGTCGGCGACGAGCACGATGCCGAGCCCCTCCGGCCACGCGCCGACCCACAGCACGATCGGGCCCTGGGCGTCGGCCGCGAGGCACAGGACGAGCGCGAGCACCGCGACGATGCCGAGCGTCGTGCCCGAGACGATGCGCTGCCACGCGGGGTGGCGCGCGAGCGCGAGCGTGACGCCGGCCGCGAGGAGCGGCAGGAGCACGGGGACGGGGACGAGGTTCGCGAGGTCCATCAGTCGTCGGCCCTCCCGGAGCGGCCGCCGGACTCGGTGTCGGGCTGCTCCTCGGGCGTGAGCTCGACGTATGCCTCGCTCGAGAGGTCGGCCTCGGCGCGACGCCGCACGATGGCGTCCTCGACGTCGTCGGCGACCTCGTCATGGCCCTCGAGCTGGAAGGAGCGGTACGACATGGCCAGCAGGAACGCGCTCGTCGCGAGCGAGATGACGATCGCGGTGAGCACCATGGCCTGCGGGAGGGGATCGGAGATCTCGTCCTCGGGCGTGCCGACGATGGGTCCGAGGCCCGCCGGTCCCGCCGCGACGAGGAAGAGCAGGTTGACGCCGTTGCCCGCGAGCATGACGCCCGCGAGGATGCGCATGAGGCTGCGCTCGAGCAGCAGGTACGTGCCGGTCGCGATGAGCACGCCGCCGGCCACGGCGAGGGCGAGGGACGGGGTCACCGGCGCACCTCCTTGCCGGGCAGCGAGCGGTCGGAGCGCCACGCGGGTCGGGGCGCCGCGTTCTGCTCGGCGTGCAGGTCGATGCCGGCGCCGAGCGAGCGGACGAAGTCGAGCATCGCGCCGATGACGATGAGCCAGACGCCGATGTCGAAGAACAGGGTCGTGACGAGCTTCTGCTCGCCGAGCAGCGGCATGACCCACTCGATCGCGTACGACTCGCCGATGCGGCCGCCGACGAAGACAGGCCAGACGACGCCGAGCACCGCGACGACGATGCCCGCGCCGAGCAGCTTGCCCGCGTCGAACGGCGCGGCCTCCGTGAGCTCGTCGCGGCCACCCGCGAGGTAGCGCACCGCGAGCGCGATGCCCGCGACGAGGCCACCGGCGAAGCCGCCACCCGGCTCGTTGTGCCCGACCGCGAGCAGGTAGATCGAGACGAGCATCATGATCGGGAACAGCAGGCGCGTCATCATCTCGAGCACGGGCGAGGCCATGTGCTCGTCGGTGAACGCGCCGCGCAGCCAGTTGCCGCGCCGCGTCGCGGGGTCGTTCTGCCGCAGCACGCCGAGACCCGCGACCGGGCGGCGCACGAAGATGAGGCTCGCGACGCCCGTCGCGGCGGCGAGCAGCACCGACACCTCGCCGAGCGTGTCCCACGCGCGGATGTCGACGAGCGTGACGTTGACGATGTTCTCGCCGTGGCCGAACTCGTAGGCCCAGCGGTAGAAGCCCTCCGAGATGGGCTCAGCAGTGCGCGCCTGGAGCGCGGCGAGCGAGGCGAGCGTCGCGAACGCGCCGACGAGGATCGCGAGCAGCGCGCGCGGATAGCGGGCGGCGCGCAGCGGACGGTCGGTGAAGTACTTCGGCAGGCGGCGCAGCACGAGCACGAGCACGATGAGGAAGACCGTCTCGGTCAGCACCTGCGTGAGCGCGAGGTCGGGCGCGCCGTGCAGCAGGAAGAGCAGGCCGACGCCGTAGCCGACGACCGAGACGAGCATGAAGGCCTTGAGCCGACCGCGCGCGGTCGTGACGAGCAGCGCCGCGATCGAGATGAGCGCGGCCGCGCCGACCTGGCCGACGGAGTCGTACAGCCGGATGTCGCCGGAGACGGCGCCCGCCATGACGAGCGCGCCGCCCGGGAGCACCACCACGACGAGCAGGATCGTCGTGAGGTGCAGCGGGAGCGAACCGGTCTGGATGCGGCCGGTCACCTCGACCGCGAGGCGATCGAGGGCGCGCATGCCCGCGTGGTAGCCGCGCTCGAACACGTCCTGCCCGTGCGGAGCGCGCCTGGCGCTGCCGACCCGCAGGTGGATGACCGTGCCGACCGCCCACGCGATCATCGACGCGGCGAGCGCGGGCGTGAAGCCGTGCCACAGGGCGAGGAGCGGCGCGGACTCGCCGGCGGGGACCGTCGATACGTGCGGCCGCAGCAGCTCTGTGATGAGGTTTCCGGCGAAGCCGAGCAGCAGACCGGCGGCGGCGAGGATGACGGGTGCGACGGCGAGCGCGCCCGTGCGCCGCTTGACCTCGACCGTCTGAGGACCGAAGAACGTGCCCATGATGAGGCGCAGGGAGTACGTCACGGTGATGGCGGCGCCGAGCGCGATCGCGATGAACGCAAGCCAGCCGAGCGCGACGAGCTCCTCGCTCGCGCCGGCGATCACCGCGTCGAGCGCCGCCTCCTTCGCGAGGAAGCCGAGCGCGGGCGGGAGCCCCGCCATCGACGCGGCGGCGAGGATCGCGGCCCCGGTGACGATCGGCATCCGCCGCGCGAGGCCGCCGAGCTCGCGCAGGTCCCTCGTGCCCGTCGCGCGGTCGACCGCGCCGACGACCATGAAGAGCCCCGCTTTGAAGATCGCGTGCGCGACGAGCAGCGTGAGGCCCGCTTGCATCGCGCCCTGGGTGCCGATCCCGATGACCGTCATGAGCAGGCCGAGCTGGCTCACGGTGCCGTGCGCGAGCAGCACCTTGATGTCGAGCTGCCGCATCGCCCGCACCGCGCCGAGCAGCATCGTCACGATGCCGAGGCCGACGAGCGTCCAGCGCCACCACGGCAGGTCGACGAACGCCGGGGTGAACGCGGCCATGAGGAAGATGCCCGCCTTCACCATCGCGGCGGCGTGGAGGAACGCCGAGACGGGGGTGGGCGCGGCCATCGCGCCGGGCAGCCAGTACTGGAACGGCACGATGGCCGACTTCGACAGCGCCCCGACGACGAGGCAGCCCGCGGCCCACGCCGCGGCCGCCGAGCTCGGCGGGTCGGCCACGATCGCGCTGAGCGAGTAGGTGCCGGTCTCGGCCTCGAGCAGCAGCACGCCGACGAGCATCGTGAGCCCGCCGACCGTCGTGACGATGAGCGCCGTCTGCGCCGCCCGCCGGTTGCTCGCCGAGCGGTGGTTGAGCCCGACGAGGAGGTAGCTGAACAGCGTCGTGAGCTCCCAGCCGACGGTCAGCACGATGAGATCGTCGGAGAGCACGAGGAGGAGCATCGAGGCGGCGAACGCCGTCAGCAGGCCGACCGTGCGGGCCGCGAGGGTCTCGGAGTCGAAGTACCACGCGCAGTAGACGAAGATGAGCCCGCCGACGCCGAGCACGACCATCGAGAGCAGCCACTGGAGCGCACCGAGCCGCAGGTCGACCGCGATGCCGAGGGACGGCATCCACTCGATCCGCTCCTGCAGCACCCGCCCCGCGGCCACGAGCGGCGCCTGCAGCGCGAACCACACCGCCGCGACGAGGCTCGCCGCGGCGGGCAGCAGGAAGACGAATCGTCCCATGCGGCCGCTGAGCGCGCTGGAGACGACGCCGAGGACGGCGAGCGTCGTCACAGTCAGCAGCACGTGGTGGAGTCCCTCTCGAGGTCGGGCAGGGGCTTGCATCAACCCTACCGGCGCGGCGGGCCTCCGCCGCACGTGGGTCGCTCGATCTACCGTGGGAGAATGCGCCTCCTGCACACCTCCGACTGGCACGTCGGCCGCACGTTCCACGGCGCCGACACGCTCGAGGCGCTCGAGGACGCGCTCGGCGCGCTCGCGGGGATCGTGCGCGAGCGCGAGGTCGACGTCGTGCTCGTCGCTGGCGACGTCTTCGACTCGGCCATGCCGGCCGGCCGGCACGTCGAGGCGCTCTCGCGCGCGCTCGCCGCGATCCGCGACGCGGGTGCCGAGATCGTGCTCTCGAGCGGCAACCACGACTCCCCCGCGAGGCTCGGCGCGAACGCGGCCTTCGCGCGCGCGGGCGGGCTGCACCTCAGCACCGCGGCGCTCGAGCCCGCGTCGTGGCGCATCGAGCTCGCCGACGAGCACGGCCCCGTGCACGTCTTCGCCGTGCCCTACCTCGAGCCGGTCGCGCTCCGGGCTGCGCTGCCGGAGACGGGCATCGCGACGCAGGCCGACGCGATGCGATGGGCGATGGATGCGGTGCGCGCGTCGCTCCTCGACGTCCCGGCGCGCTCGGTCGTGCTCGCGCACTGCTTCGCGGCCGGCGTCGCCGACGACGCGGTGCGACTCGACGAGGCAGTGCGGCTCGACGACGCGCCGCGCGACATCACGGCCGGCGGCCTCGACGTCGTGCCCGCGTCCGTCTTCGACGGCGTCGACTACGTCGCGCTCGGTCACCTGCACTCGCGGCAGGAGCTCTCGCCCTCGGTGCGCTACTCGGGCGCGCCGCTGCACTACTCGTTCCGCGAGCGCTCGCCCGAGCGCGGCGGCTGGCTCGTCGAGCTCGGCGCCGAGGGGCTCGCGAGCGCCGAGTGGGTGAGCCTGCCGGTGCCGCGGGCGCTCACGACCGTGGAGGGCGAGCTCGCCTCGCTCCTCGCGGATGCCTCCCTCGACGGCACGGCGGACGACTGGTTGCGCGTGCGACTCACCGATCGCGTGCGACCCCTCGACGCGATGCGCCGGCTGCAGGAGCGGTGGCCGCACGCGGCGGAGGTCACGTGGATCGGCGGCGGCACGACGCCCGCGCAGCAGCTGCGCGAGCGGCTCGCGCGGCGCAGCGAATCCGAGGTCGTCGACGACTTCCTCGCCCACGTGCGCGCCGGCGCTGCGGCGAGCGAGGCGGAGGCGGCGCTCGTGCGCGAGCTGCTCGAGCGCGCCGCAGCCGAGGAGTCGGCGCGGTGAGGCTCCTGCGGCTCGAGCTCGCGGGCTTCGGCCCCTACCGCGGGCGCTTCGAGATCGACTTCGCCTCGTTCGAGGCCGACGGCGTCTACCTCATCGCGGGGCCGACGGGCGCGGGCAAGTCGACCATCCTCGACGCGGTGTGCTTCGCCCTCTACGGCTCCGCTCCCCGCTACGACGAGCGGGCGCACCTCCGCAGCGACCTCGCCGGCCCCGACGAGGCGACGTGGGTCGAGCTCGACGTGCAGCTCGGCGGCCGGCTGCTGCGCGTGCGCCGCTCGCCCGAGCACGAGCGCCCGAAGCAGCGAGGCAGCGGCACGACGCGCGAGAAGGCCCGAGCGACGCTGCTCGAGCGCACGCCGTCGGGCTGGGACGCGATCGCGACGACCGCGAAGGAGGTCGGGCACGAGGTCGCGCGCCTCGTGGGGCTCACGAAGGACGAGTTCCTGCAGGTGACGCTCCTCGCGCAAGGCGGCTTCGCCGAGTTCCTCGGCGCCTCGAGCGACGAGCGCAAGGCACTGCTCGAGCGGCTCTTCGGCACGGGCAGCATGCGGCGGCTCCGCGAGCTCGCGCTCGCCGACGCGAAGGCCGTCGGCGCTCGGCGCGCAGAGCTCGAGCAGCGGCGGGACGACCGGGTGGCGCGCGTCCGCGCGCTCATCGGCCCGGCCGACGACGACGGTGGCGCGGCGGCCGCGAGCGCGCTCGACGGCGGGGCCGCCGACGAGCGTTCCCTCGCCGCGCTCGAGGACGTCCTGACGGAGCGGCTCCGCGACGCCGCTGCGGCAGCGATGGCCGCCGCGGAGGCGGAGCGCGAAGCGCGCGCCGCGCGCGACGCCGCCCGCGCGCTCGCCGATCGCGTCGCGCGCCGCGACGGTGCGCTCGCCGCCCTCGCCGCGCTCCGGGCGGCGGAGGACGCCGTCGCGGCGGATCGCGAGCGGCTCGCCGACGCCGATCGCGCCGCCGACGCCGCGGCCGAGGTCGACCGCTGGACGCGCGCTGCGCTCGAGGCGGCGACCGCGGTGCTGCCCGAGGCCCTCGAGCCCGAGCGCGCAGCGGTCGAGCGCGAGCGCGAGGCCGCGCTCGACGATGTCGCCCGCGCGAGCGAGACGTCGCGCTTCGAGCGCGAGCTGCCCCAGCTCGAGCGGGCCGCCGCGGATGCCGAGCGCGACGCGCGCACCGCCGAGGAGGCGGTCGAGGCGGCGAGGCGCGAGCGCGCCGGGCAGCCCGAGGCGCGCGACGCGCTCGTGCGGGCGAGGGAGGACGCCTCGACGCGCGCCGCGGGCGCCGAGCCGGCGCGCGCCGCCGTCGAGGCGGCCGAGGCTCGGCTCGAGGCCCGCGACCGCGCCGATCGGCTGCGCGAGCGCGAGCGCGAGGCGTCGGCGGCGGCCGGCCGCACCGCGGCCGCCCAGCACGCCGCTGCCGACGCGCTCCAGCGCCTCCAGGCGGCGCGCGTCGCCGGGATGGCGGGAGAGCTCGCCGGCGCGCTCGTCGCCGGTGAGCCGTGCCCCGTGTGCGGCGCGATCGAGCACCCGAGCCCGCACGCGCCGGGCGGCGACATCGTCACCGCCGACGACGTCGCCGACGCGCTCGCGGCGAGCGAAGCTGCCCTCGCGGCCGCCTCGGCGGCGAACGAGGCGCTCGCCGCAGTCGAGCGCGAGCGTGCGTCGCTCGAGGCGGTCGCCGGCATCGCGGATCGCGTTGCGCTCGCCGCGGCCCTCGAGGCGGCGCGCGACGCGCAGCGCGCGTGCCTCGACGCCGCCGCCGAGCGGGAGCGGCTCGGCGGCGAGATCGAGCAGCACGACGATCGCTCGCGCGAGCTCGACGCGCGCATCGCCGAGCTCGATCGCGTGGTCGGCGAGCGGCGCGCCGCCGCCGCCTCGGCCGCGACCCGACTCGCCGACGCGCTCGCGAGGGTCCGGGAGGCGCTCGGCGGCCACCCCGACGGGCGGTCGATGCTGCAGTCCGCCTCGACGCGCCGCGACGCGCTCGAGCAGTGGCTCGAGGCCGACGCCGAGCGCGCGCGGGCCGGAGCCGAGCAGGCCGAGGCCGCCGCCGAAGGGCGCGCCGCGCTCGAGCGACTCGGCCTGCCCGACCGCGAGGCGCTCGCGGCCATGCGGCTCGAGCCCGCCGAGCGGCTCGAGCTCCGCGAGCGCATCCGAGCGCACGACGACGAGCTCGCGAGTGCGCGCGGCGTGCTCGCGCAGCCCGAGCTGCAGGGGCTGCCCGAGTCGGCCGACGACGTCGCGCCGCTCGATGCCGCGCTCGCCGAGGCCGAGGCGGCGTCCGCCCTCGCCGCTCGCGCGGAGGCGACGGCCCAGACCCGGCTCGATCACGCCGCGACCGACCTCGACGACGCGCGGGAGGCCATCCGCTCGCTCGCCGACGGCGCCGAGCACGCCGCGACCGTGCGCGCCCTCGCCGACGCGCTCGACGGCCGCAACGAACTGCGGCAGGACATCGAGACCTACGTGCTCGCCGCGCGGCTCGGCACGATCATCGAGGCGGCGAACCTGCGGCTCGGCGCGATGACCGAGGGGCGCTTCGCGCTCCTGCACGACGAGGGCACCGCCTATCGCGGCAAGGCGAGCGGCCTCGGCATCCAGGTGCTCGACGCGCACACCGGGCGGGCGCGCACGACGAAGTCGCTCTCGGGCGGCGAGACGTTCCTCGCGTCGCTCGCGCTCGCGCTCGGCCTCGCCGACGTCGTGCAGGCCGAGGCGGGCGGCATCTCGCTCGAGACGCTCTTCGTCGACGAGGGGTTCGGCTCGCTCGACCAGGACTCGCTCGAGGCGGCGCTCTCGACGCTCGACGGGCTGCGCGCGGGCGGCCGCAGCGTCGGCGTCATCAGCCACGTGCAGCAGATGCAGGAGCGCATCCCGTGGCGCATCCGCGTCGTGCCCGTGCCGGGCGGCGGCAGCCGCATCGAGGTGGCCGGGAGCGACTCCCCCGACCGCACCCAGGGGGCCGCGCTCCGCGCTGGGTAGGCTCCCGGGCGTGCCCGACTTCGACGAGCGCCCGCAGCACGGGCGGCGCATCGACATCTCGTCGCTCGCCGCGTTCGACCATTTCGCGCGCCGCGCGACGAGCATGGAGGACTGGCGCCTGCAGGACGTCGACCTGACCGAGCGCGGCGATGCGCTCGAGCGGCTCGACGGCGCGGGTGCGCTGCTGCTCGGCTGCGAGCTGCCGCCGGGCGCGAGGGAGCGGCTCGTCGCCGAGGGCGCGCTGGTCTTCGACGACGTGCCCGACACGCCCTTCAACGCCTACCGCTCGACGCTCTACTCCCCCGACGACCTCGTGCAGGGCTTCGACGAGGGCTACCCCGCGACCTTCGACGCGCGCGTCTACGCGTGGTCGCGCACCCGGCAGCACGACATCGCCGACACGCTCGCGGCGGCGCTGCACGACCACTCGATCGACGACGCGCTCGCCGACTGGGTGCGCGGCAAGCGCATCGTCGGCGTCATGGGCGGTCACGCCCTCACGCGCGACTCGGATGCGTACCGGCAGGCGGCGCACCTCGGCCACGGGCTCGCGCGCGCCGGCCGCGTCGTCGCGACGGGCGGCGGACCTGGCGCGATGGAGGCGGCGAACCTCGGCGCTCGGGCGGTCGCGCTCTCGCCCGACCAGCTCGACGCGGCGATCGACGAGCTCGCCGCGGCGCCCGCCTTCCACGGCGCGATCCCCGAGTGGATCGCCTCGGCTCGGCGGGTCGCAGCCCGCATCGGCGACGGCGTCTCGCTCGGCGTCCCGACGTGGCACTACGGGCACGAGCCGCCCAACTCGTTCGCCACCGCGATCGCGAAGTACTTCCAGAACTCGGTGCGCGAGTCGATCCTGCTGCGCGTCGCGAGCGCCGGCATCGTCGTGCTGCCCGGCGCGGGCGGCACGGTCCAGGAGATCTTCCAGGACGCGTGCGAGAACTCCTACGCCGAGGACGGCGCGTGGGCGCCGCTCGTGCTGCTCGGCGAGCGCTACTGGACCGAGACGATGCCCGCGTGGCCGCTCCTGCAGGCGGTCATGCGCGGCAAGCCGGGCGAGGCGGGCATCGCCCTCGTCGACTCGGTGGCGGATGCGGTGGCGGCGATCTCGGGGTTCGAGCCCGCCCCGGGCGGGTCGGCCCTGCACGCGCCGGCGCCGGAGGATCGGCGCTGAGGGCCGGCTACGGCAGCAGCTCCCCCGCGATCCTGCGCTCGATGTCGTGCGTCGTCGCCTCCGGCAGCGCGATGAGCCCGTCGAGCTCGCGCCGCGCCTGCCGATAGGCCGACTGGCGCTCCGCGGCCGTCGACGCCTCGTTCTCGGCGAGCGCCATGAGCCGCTGCGCCGACTGCAGGCGGCCGCGCTCGGCGTCGGTGAAGCCCGACTGCGCGCGCCGCTTCGCCTCGCGCAGCGCCGCCTCGAACGCGACCTCGAAGTCGCGCACCGCTTCGCGGTAGCGCTCGAGCGCGCCCGGCGGGCGCAGCTCCTCCGGCTCGCTCGGCTTGAGCCCGTCCGCGACGCGCTTGGCGCGGTGGAAGGTCTGCGTGAGCGGCTCGCGCATGTCGGTCATGAGCGGGTAGTCGATGAGCTTCGCGACGTCGAGCTCGAAGTCGAGCCAGCGCCGATCGGCCTCGGCGTGGTCGGCGATGATCCGCTGGATCTGCCGGTCGCGGTCCTCCCGCTCCAGCCGGTCGTCGGTCGCGCCCTTGCCCTTGCCCTTGCCCTGCTCCGGCGCGGGCGGCACGGCCTGGACCGGGGCACGGCGGATGCGCTCGAGCTCGATGCGGTCGCGTCGGCGCCGCTCGCTGTACTTCGCGGCGGCCCCGATCCAGCCGCCGACGATCGGGCCGACGATGAAGATCAGCCACCAGTAGCTGCCCGCGAAGCGGAGGATGTCATCCACGAGGAGAACCTATCGGCCGTCCCGCGATCGTCCAGGATCGGGTGCGATGATGCGTCGGAGGGCCCGTCCCGGGCCGGGAGGAGGCACCATGTCGAACATCCAGGGCCCGATGCCCGACCGCGCGATGCCGGATCGGACCGCGCCGACCCCGCCGTCCACGACGATCGCCGAGTTCGACACGTACGAGGAGGCGCAAGCGCTCGTCGACCGGCTGAGCGACGCGAGGTTCCCCGTCGAGCACGTGCGCATCATCGGCACGGGGCTCACGACGGTCGAGCAGGTGCTCGGCCGCATGACCTACGGCCGGGCCGCCCTCTCCGGCGCGCTCGGCGGCGCGTGGTTCGGCCTCTTCGTCGGTCTGCTCTTCGGGCTCATCATCGTGAACTCGTGGGCATGGGTCATCTGGGCCGTGCTCATGGGCGCCGCGTTCGGCATGATCGCCGGCGTCGTGCAGCACGCGATGACGGGCGGGAAGCGCGACTTCTCCTCGATCCGCGCCCTGCAGGCCGCCCGCTACGGCGTGCAGGTCACGAACGAGCACGCCGCCGAGGCGGTGCGCGTCATGGGGCAGGCGCCGCGGGCGCAGGCCTAGCCCCGGGCGAGCCGGCCGCACCTGCGGCGGGCTCCTCTGCCACCTCTCGGTGCTCGGGCTCGTCGGGCACGTCGTCGGCGGGCTTCCGCAGGCGCAGCGTCGCGATGACTCCGAGCACCCAGAGCGCCGCCGCGCCCATGAACGCGATGCGAGCGCCGTCGAGCAGCGCGTCGCCCGAAGGCACGCCCGTCTCGACGAGCTGCGCCTGCCGCGTCGCCATGATGGTGACGAACGCGGCCGTGCCGGCGGCGCCGGCGACCTGCTGCACGGTGCTGAGCACCGCCGAGCCGTGGCCGTACAGGTGCTTCGGGAGCGCGCCGAGCGACACCGTGAACAGCGGCGGGAAGGTGAGCGCGAAGCCGAGGCTCAGCACCATCTGCATGAGGAGCACCATCCACCACGGCGTCGTCGTGGCGAGCTGCGTGTAGAGCACGAGCGCCGCGAGCACGACGAGCGCGCCGGGGATCACGAGCGGGCGCGGCCCCCACCGGTCGTAGAGCCGACCGACGACCGGTCCGAGCAGACCCGTGAGGAGCGCACCCGGGAGCGTGATGAGCCCGACCTGCAGCGGCTCGAGGCCGAGCGAGTCCTGCAGGATGAGCGGCAGCAGGATGAGCGTGCCGAACATCGCCGCCATCGCGATCATCATGACGGTCACGGCGGCCGTGAACAGCGGGTGCCGGAACGTGCGCAGGTCGAGCAGCGCGTCGTCGGTGCGCTGGAGCCGCACCTGCCGCAGCACGAACGCGACGAGGCCGAGCGCGCCGATCGCGAGCGCCGTGGGCAGCTGCCACGCGGGCAGCCCCTCCGCGCCGATGAGCGAGAGCCCGTAGACGAGGCCGCCGAACCCGAGCCCCGCGAGCGGGATCGAGACGACGTCGAGCCGCGGTGGCTGCTGCACGTCGCCCCCGCGGAGCGTGCGGGCGCCCGTGAGGAGCATCGCGATCGCGAGCGGCGCGACGCCGAGGAAGATCCAGCGCCACGACGCGAACTGCAGGATCGCGCCCGAGACGGTCGGGCCGAGCGCGGGTGCGACCGACATGACGAGGGAGATCGTGCCCATGAAGGCGCCTCGGCGCGCGGGCGGCACGAGGCGCATGACCGTCGTCATGAGGAGCGGGAACACCACGGCGGTGCCGGATGCCTGCACGACGCGGCCGAGCAGCAGCAGCGGGAACGACGGCGCGACGCCCGCGAGGAGCGTGCCGACGACGAACGCGCCCATCGCGACGAGGTAGAGCGAGCGCGTGCTGAAGCGCGCCATGAGCCAGCCGGTCGTCGGGATGACGATCGCCATCGTGAGCAGGAACGCGGTCGTGAGCCACTGCGCCGCGCGCTCGTCGATGCCGAGCACGGGGTCGGCGACGAGCGTCGAGATGGCGACGTTCATCGCCGTCTCGTTGAGGATGACGACGAACGCCGAGACGAGCAGCGTCGCGATGACGATCGCGCCGCCGGCGGGGAGCCTGGTGGATGCGTCGGCCCGGGCGGGAGTGGACTGGGTGTCGGTCGGCATGTGCTCTCTCGGGCGGCATCGCGCGGACCCGCACGATCGGCGGATCCGCATCGCTGCGATCAGAAGGGTGGGCGGCTGCCGCGGCGAGTCAGGCCGCCGGCGCCTCCATGTGGAAGAAGTCGATGATGTGGCCGTCGGGGTCGGTGAGCTGACCGCCGTACATGCCCCCCTCGCTCTCCTCGATGGGCTTGGAGAGCCTACCCCCTGCAGCCGTGCCCGCGGCACCGAACGCGTCGACCTCGTCGCGGCTGCCGAGCAGCATCGCGAGCAGGTTCTCGAGCGAGCCCCGCTCCGCACGCCGCTGGTCGCCGACGAGGAACTCGTCGAAGCGGCGCTCCTCGAGCAGCATGATCGAGACCTGCTCGCTGACGACCATGCAGCTCGTCGTCTCGTCGCTGAAGTCGGGGTTCCTCGTGAACCCGAGCGCCTCGTAGAAGGCGGTCGCGACGCGCACATCGGCGACCGAGTAGTTGGGGAAGACCATCTGCACTGCCATGACCGCTCCGCATCATCCGCGCGCGCGACGCGCGAACGGCGTTCACGGTAGCCACGGCCGAGACGACGGTCAAGGGGATGTCCCGCTCGACCCGCGCGAGCGCAGAGTTCCGACGCACGTTCCTCTCGTCGTCGACCGCCGCGCGCGTCCTGATCGCCGCGGTCGAGCTCGGCTCGTTCATCGCTCGTCGAGTCGGTCGTCGGCGCGCTCGTGGGCATCGCGGTGGGCTTCGCGACCCGCCGGTGGGACGCACGCGCGACCTGACCGGGCCGGGGGCGCTGTGCTATCAAGAGGGCATGCGCCTCGTCTCGGCTCGTGACCGCGATCCGGCCGACCCGTACTTCACGCGCGTGCTCACGGTGCCGAACGTCTTCACCGTCGCCCGGCTGCTGCTGCTCGTGCCGGTCTGCTGGCTCATCATCGACGGCGCGCCGGGGTCGTGGCTGCCGGTCGTGCTGCTCGCGGTGTGGGCGGCGACCGACTGGATCGACGGCGTGCTCGCGCGCGTGCTCGACCAGACGTCGCGGCTCGGCGAGGTCATGGACCCGATCGCCGACCGCATCGGCATCGTCGGGGTGACGCTCGCGCTCGCGATCGGCGGCGCGGTCGACTGGTGGATCCTCGTCGTCATCTTCGTCGTCGACGTGCTGTCGGTCGTCTCCGCCGGCAAGGCCGCGCGCGACGGCAGCATCCACGTCTCGTGGCTCGGGAAGGTGCGCACGGCGGTGCTGCTGACCGCGATCGTCGTCGTGCTGCTCGGGCACACCGTGCTGCCGGCGGTGACGGCGCTCGGCATGACGCTCATGCTCGTCGGCGTCGGGCTGCACCTCGTCGCGGGGATCGACTACTTCCTGCAGGCGCGTCGCTTGCGCCGGGTGCAGACTGGGAGGCCCACGCATCGGCAGGACGAGCCGGAGGAGGCGCGATGAACGAGTGGCACGAGGACCGCGAACGGCTCGCGGCGCACGTCGAGGACATCCTCGCGGGCTGGCACGAGTCGGTCGAGCGAGTGCCCGGTGAGGACGGCGAGCCCGACACGATCGTCGCGCGCGACGGCGACCGGGTCGCGGCGATCCTGCCGCTCGACGAGGAGAGCGTCGAGGAGATGGTCGACGCGGAGGCCGACGGCGAGCTCGCGCAGTGGCTGCGCGACGAGCTCGCGGAGGACGACGAGCGCGACGACGACGACCTCGACGACGACGAGGATGACGACCTCGAGGCGGCCGCCGACGCGTGGCTCGGCGACGATGACGCCGCGGTCGAGGACGACCCGGTCGCGACGACCGCCGCCGCGGACGACGATGACGACGACTACGACCTCGACGACTGGGACGACCCGGAGGCCGACGCGCTCATCGACGAGCTGCCCGCGTAGGTCCGCGCGGAATAGCCGGGCGGGACGGGCGTTGACCCGAGCATGCAGGTAGACATCTGGTCAGACGTGGCGTGCCCGTGGTGCTTCATCGGCAAGCGGCGGTTCGAGCGGGCGCTCGGCGCCTGGGAGCACGGCGACGAGGTCGAGGTCACGTCGCACTCGTACCAGCTCGACCCGACGCTCCCCGAGCGCTACGACGGCGGCGAGGTCGAGTACCTCTCGCGCGTGAAGGGCATGCCGGTCGAGCAGGTGCGGCAGATGATCGGGCACGTCGCCGAGCAGGCCGCCGGCGAGGGCCTGCAGTACGACTTCGACGCGCTCGTCGTCGCCAACAGCCTGCGTGCGCACCAGCTGCTGCACCTGGCGAAGGCGAAGGACGCGAAGACGGCGGATGCGGTGAAGGACGGCCTGCTGTCGGCCCACTTCGAGCGCGGCATCGACATCGGCGACGTCGAGGCGCTCGTCGGGATCGGCACCGCCGCGGGGCTCGACGCGGAGGAGATCCGGGCGGCGCTCGCCGACGAGCGCCACCTGCCGGCGGTGCGCGCCGACATCCAGCAGGCGAGGGAGATCGGCGTGAACGGCGTGCCGTTCTTCGTCTTCGACATGCGCCTCGCGCTCTCGGGTGCACAGCCGCCGGAGGTCTTCCTGCAGGCGCTCGAGCGCGCCCGCGAGCTGAGCCTCGAGGACCAGCCCGCTCGCTGAGTCGCCCCTGCGGCGGTGTCAGTCGGCGCGGCGCGCGAGGAAGACCCACTCGCGGCCCGGGCGGTCGGGCGCATCGCGCACGTCGGGGCACTCGAAGCCAGCGGTCTCGAGCGACGACTCGATCGCCTCCCGCGAGCGGAACCGCAGGCGCGACTCGAGCACGAGCGTCCCGCCCGGCCGCAGCAGCCGCCGCGCAGCGCCGAGGGTCGAGGCCCAGTCGCGCTCGTCGACGAACACCTGCGCGACGTTCGCCGTCATCGTCGCGACGTCGAAGCCCGAGCCCGTCGACGCATCCGCCTCGACGGCGTCGAGCGTCCCTTCGAGCCAGCGCACCGCATCCGCCCCCGGCTTCGCCCGTGCGACGTCGATCGACGCGCTCGCGGGGTCGACGCCCGTCACCGCGAGCCCCCTCGCGGCGAGCATGAGCGCGAAGGTGCCGGTGCCGCAGCCGATGTCGAGCACCGATCGGGCGCCGAGCTCGTCGACGACGATCCGCTCGTAGACCTCGAGGTCGGAGCGGTCGGGGTCGAGCGCGTCGTAGACGGCCGCGAGGCGCGGCTCGCTGAAGATCGCGTCGACCACCCTCCGGTCAGCGCCCGATGCGCGCGGCGACCGCGTCGTGCAGCATGCCCGCGACCGCCTCGAGGCGCAGGTCGGTGCTCGTCGGCTCGTCGCCGACGGCGCCGTCGATCGCACGACCGACCATGCCCGCCTTCGTGTCGAGCAGCTCGGCGATGCGCGTGTCGATCGTCTGCGCCGCGAGGATGCGCCACACGGTCACCGGCATCGACTGGCCGATGCGGTGGATGCGGTCGATCGCCTGCGTCTGCTCGGCGTCGGTCCACGAGAGCTCGGCGAGCACCATGTCGGCCGCGGCCTGCAGGTTGACGCCGACGCCCGCAGCCATGAGCGAGCAGACGATGACCTGCACCGACTCGTCGTTCGTGAACGCGTCGATCGCGGCCTGCCGCTGCGTGGGCGACTGGTCGCCGCGGATCGAGACGGTCTTGATGCCGGCCTTCGCGAGCGTCTGCTCGGCGGTGTCGAGCACGTCGATGTGCTTCGCGAAGAAGACGACCTTGCCGACCGAGTGCGCGAGCTGTGCCGCGTAATCAGCGGCGAGCGGCGCCTTCGCGCGGCCGATGCGGCGCGCGAGCGCGAAGACGTTCTCGCCCGAGCCGCCCTCTTGCGACTCGACCTCGCTGCGGGCGATGCGCCGCACGAGCTCGTCGTCGACCCGGCTGTCGTCGCGCGCGTCGACGGAGCGCTGCTCCATCGCGGCGTCGTAGCGGCGCAGCATGCGCTCGACGAGCTCGCGCTCGGCGGTGCGGATGGAGCGCACGGATGCCTCGTCGAGCTCGACGGGGATGTCGGCGATGCGACGGGCGGGGATGTCGGAGGCGACGTCGATCTTGCGTCGCCGCACGATGCCCATGTCGATCACGGCGCGCCGGGCGGCCGGATAGAACGCCCGGTCCATCGGCGTGAGCCCGATCTCCTCGAGGTCGTCGGTGAGCTCGGCGTTCGGCTCCTTGTGGTCGATCCAGCCGAGGAAGCGCCAGATGGCCCCGAAGTCCTCGATGTCGTTGATGAGCGGGGTGCCGGTGAGCGCCATGAGCAGCGGGTTGCCGATGCGCTCGCGCAGGGCCGCGGCGATCTGCAGCACGTGGCGCGATCGCTTCGAGCGCGTGTTCTTGATGAAGTGCGCCTCGTCCACGACCATGCCGCGGAAGCCGAACGTCTCGAGCCAGCCGATGTGGCGGTCGAGCACCTCGTAGTTGACGATGACGACGTCGGCGAACGCGTCGAGCGTGTCGCCGTCGCCCTGCAGCACCGCGGCGCGGCGGCCGGGCAGCCAGCGCTCCGTCTCGCGCGCCCAGTTGATCTTCACGACGCTCGGCGCGACGACGAGGAGGGGGAACGCGTCGGCAGCCTGAGCCGCGAGCAGCGCTTGCGCCGTCTTGCCGAGGCCCGGCTCGTCGGCGAGCAGGAACGTGCGGTGCCCGTCGCGAGCGGCCTGCACGAGCTCGGCCTGGTGGTGCATGAGCTCCTTGCCGCCCGGTGCGATGTGCCGCTTCGGCTCGGGCAGCGGCATGCACGCCGGTCGGCCGTCGGCCGCGACCTCGAACGAGAGGTAGAGCGGCGAGAGCAGGTCGAAGCCCGCGAGGCGGTCGCGCTCGGGCTTGCGCCGCACGTGCGTGAGGTCGGGCTCGAGGAAGGGGTTGGCGAGCGCCACGCGGCGCACCGACGGCGGCACGACTTGCGGCGCCTGCGGCTCGGTGCTCTCGGGCTCGGGAGCCGACTGCGGCTCGGGAGCCTCCTCGATGCCCGCCGCCTGCAGCATCTCGCGCTTGCGCTCGCGCACGGCGTCGGTGATCGGGGCCCCGTCGCCGAGCAGCGGCAGCAGCGTGGGCTCGCGGCTCGCGGCCTTCGCGAGGATGACGGCGATGCCGTCGAGGCGCTTGAGGTCCTCGGCGCGCTGCGCGTCGGTGAGGTTCTTGTCGGCGCGCACGCGGGCGCGCTCCTCGCGCGCGAGCATCGCGACGACCTGCAGCTTCACGCGCGTCGAGCGCGAGGCGGAGCCGCGCTTGACGCCCGCCTCGACCTGCCGCACGGCGCGGGCGAGCTGCGGGATGAGCGCGTCGCGCTCTCGGGTGGCGGGCCGCTCGGCGGCCGCCTCGTCGACGACCAGCGCGTCGAGGTCTGGGGATGCGTCCGTCTCGGTCGCATCGATGGTTGCGGCGTCTGCCACGTGTCCTCCGTTCGAGGCGGGGCCGGCGGTGCGGGCCCCGGATTGACGGGCTTCGACGAGCACCGACAGATCGGTGCGTGACTCATCGAGCCGGCGGCTGCGGCTGCGGTGCACGGGCGGGGCCGCTTCGCGGCTCCGGCGGTGACCGGCGCTGTCGCCGTCCACCATCCTACTAGGTCGAGCCCCGGATCCGCTCGGATGACCCGCTGAATCGCGTGACGGCTGCGCCGAGCCGCGTCGAGATGGGGCCGCGCTTGGGTCGTCTGGGTCTGCGGATGGGTGGCAGGAGGATGCGGGTGACGCGCCAGCGCGTGCCGATCTTGTCGATGCGGAGTCTGCCGCTGTGGACCTCGCGATGGCACGTGGGGCATAGCAGGATGCCGTTGTCGGTGTCGGTCGGGCCGCCGTCGGCCCAGCGCATGACGTGGTGCACGTCGCCCCAGGTGGCGGGGATGCGGCAGTCGGGGCCTTGGCAGTGGCGGTCGCGGAGCATGATCGCGATCCGCTGCCAGAGGGAGAACAGCCGCTTGCGGCGGCCGAGCTTGAGGACGTGGCCGTCGCCGTCGACGAGCGCGGCCTGCACGAACCCGTCGCACACGATCCGGGCCGCGAGGCCTGCCGGGACGGTCTCGCCGGTCTCGACGATGTCGCACGTCGCCGGCCGCCCCTCGGCGTGCTTGTCGAGCTCCGCCTGGGTGATCGCGACCAGCAGCGTCGGCGCGTCGCCGCCGGGCCGGGGCGGCTCGCCGGAGCGGGCGTGGGCGCGGAACAGGCCCACCAGCACGTCCGCGTGCCGCTGCGCGTCGGTTCGCTCATCATCGGCCGGCGCGTCGGGGTTCTCGAACCCGTCCCCGGTGCGCGGCGAGTCGTAGGCGGCCAGCACCGCCATCACCTCCGCCCCCTCCACCGGCGGGAACGCCACCCGGCCGCGGAAGACCCCGTCCGCGCACTGCGCGAGCGTGAACTCCCGCTCGGCGACCTGCGCCTCCTCCCGCGGCTCCGCCCCGTCCGGGTCGAGCGCCGAGAGCCACTGCCGCGCCGTGACCGCCAGCAGCTCCGGCGGGGTCGGGACCGCGTCGTCGTAGCCGCGCTCGCCCGGACGCTGCTCCCCCACCGCCGCACCCACGAGATCCTCCTCCGCGGCCAGCCGCGCGTCGGGGTCGGCGCGGCCGCCAGCGGACTCCAGCACCTCCACGATCACCCGGCCCTGGTCGATCGCGATCGACCCGTCCTCCAGCGCGCCCGCGACGTGCGGGTAGAGCGGCTCGAGCGGCAGTCCGGTCGGACCCACCCGCGGGGTCGAGACGCGGGCGAGCTGCAGGATCGCCTTCGCCCGCGAGGCCGAGACTCCCGCCTCGTGCCGCAGCGCGGTCCTCGTCGAGTGGTACCCGAACGTGCGCGCCTGGTTCGGCGCATCCATCGCCGGCACCGACCGCTCCACCACCCCCGCCATCCGCACCAGCGCCCCATCGGCCAGCCGGGCCAGCTCCCCGACGGCAGCGAACGCATCCCACCGCTCGACATCGCCCAGACCATCGAACGCGGCCAGGATCTCCTCGACATCCGCCTGCACCGCGGCCAGCCGCTCGCGCAGACCAGCAGCCTCGGGCGACCTGCCCTGCCGCTGCTGCCCGTCCATCACGACCCTCCAACACGACAGCACCGACGCCGTCGCTGTCCCCCGATTCTACCGAGCGGCTCGAACCTCTGTTCGAGGATCGAGGGGGCTGTGGAGAACTCGGCAAGCGCCGCGCTGGGCGCACACCGCATCGAAGGGCAGCGGGCGGGGTCGCCCGGAGGTCAACCCTCGAGCAGCGCCTGCAGGCGATCGATCGAGGCGAGCAGCTGCTCCTCGCGCGTGCGCCGCGCGCGGTCGAGGCGCGACTCGTCGTGCAGCTGCGTCCAGTCGTAGGTGTGGGTGACGCGCGTGCCGCCGTCGGCAGGCTCGAGCTCCCATCGCCACAGCTGCCCGATCGGCGGCTTGCCCTCCTCGGCGGGCTTCCACGCGATGCGGCGGCCCTCCTCGAACTCGACCACGTGGTTCTCGCGCACCGCGCCGCTGCCGAGCGTCATCGAGAACACCTCGCCCACGGCGCGCACCCGCTGCCCCTCGGCGGCCGACCCGAGGTTGTCGTTGCCGTCCCACGCGGGCTGCCGCGACGGGTCGGCGATCTCCTCGAAGATGACGTCGGCGGGGGCAGCGATCACGCGGCTCGCACTCACCACTCGGGATTCGCTGTCGCTCATGGCTCGATCGAACCACGCGCGCACCTCGAGGCGCCACCGTGGCGTGACCCGCCGCATCCGCCCCCATTGAGACCGCGACAGAAGCGGAGTAGACACGAGGCACGCGACCGACGCGACGGAGGGAGCAGCCATGAGCACGGAAGCCGCGCGCAAGTACCCGGTGTTCCCGCCGTTCACGGAGTGGGTGGATGCGTTCGCCCTGCTGGGCGGGTGGGATGGCCGCGGGCCCCTCCCGGGCATCCGCGTCGAGGAGCTCGTGCACGACGACGAGTTCATCGTGCATGCCGAGCTGCCGGGGCTCGACCCCGAGCGCGACATCGACGTGAGCGTCGCGCACGGCACGCTGACGATCCACGCCGAGCGGCATCCCGACAAGCGCGAAAAGCAGCGCTCGGAGTTCCGCTATGGCGCGCTCGCCCGCGCGGTGCGCCTGCCGCAGGGGGCGAACGACGACGACATCACCGCCGTCTACGAGGACGGCGTGCTCACCGTGCGCGTCGGGCTCGATCCGGTGCCGACGAAGCCTCGCCACATCCCGATCGAGCATCGCTCGAGCTCGCGGCGCGGTCGGCGGTGACGGCGCCGGAGCGCACCGACGACGGCCGCTGGATCGTCGTCGACGGGCGGCGGTGGCGGGCTGAGGATCCGTCGCTCGACGCCGAGGTCGCGACGCGGCTGCGCTCGCACCTCGGGCGCGCCCGCTCCGCGGTGCGGAGCGGGCCGGATGACGCGAGCGAGCGGCGCGCGCGCGATCGCGTGCAGCTCGCGAAGGAGGGCCTCGGCGAGCGCGGCACGGCGTGGTGGGAGCTGACCGAGGCCGAGCGCGCGGAGCGCGCTGCGGAGCGGCTCGCGAGCCTCGACGAGCTCGCGCCGCCGGAGCACCGGTCGTGAGCGCCGCGCGCGCGGCCAGGGCGGAGACGAGCGGGATCATCGTGCACCCCGCGACGCACGACCGCTTCGACGATCTCGCCGCCATCATCGGCCCGAAGCGGCCCGACGCATCCGTCTGCTGGTGCCTCAGCCACCGCATCGACGCGAAGACGAACACGTCGCTGCACGGCGTCGAGCGCGGCGCGTACGTCGAGCGGCTCACGCGAGAGCCCATCGCGCCGGGCGTGCTCGGCTACGACGGCGACGAGGTCGTCGGCTGGGCCGCCGTCGCGCCGCGCGCGCAGCTGCCGTTCGAGCGCTCGCGGAAGATCCCGCACGTCGACGAGCAGCCGGTCTGGTCGATCTTGTGCATCCGCGTGCGGCCGGGGCACCGCGGGCGCGGCATCTCGCACGCGGTGCTCGCAGGCGCCGTCTCGAGCGGGTTCCCGCGCGTGGTGATGCGCGAGCAGCTCGCTCCCCGCTGAAGGGGCCGATCGGCGCACACGCGATGCTCTGCCGAGCGCCCTACGGTGGGCGGATGGGTCGGCGGATGTTCGCGGCGGTCGTGCCGCCCGAGGACGTGCGGGAGGATCTCGCCGAGTTCCTCGACGTGCGCGAAGGGCTGCGCTGGACGCGGCCGGACCGCATGCATCTCACGCTCGCGTTCCTCGCCGACGTGCCCGAGCGCATCCTCGAGCCCCTCGAGGAGCGGCTCGCGAGCGCCGCTCGCGGCGTCGACCCGTTCGAGTGCTCGCTCGCGGGGGCCGGTGCCTTCCCGCACCCCGACCGCCCCGCGGTGCTGTGGCTCGGCGTCGGCGAGGGCGGCGACGCGCTCGAGCGGCTCGCCCGCCGCGTGCGCGACGGCGCGAACGCCGCGGGCGCGCCGCCCGACGGCAAGCGCTTCACGCCGCACGTGACGCTCGCGCGCCCGCCGCGCGACCGCAGCGCCCTGCGCTGGCTCCGCGTGCTCGACACCTACCGCTCGCGCCGCTGGAGGGTCGACGAGGTGGAGCTCGTCGACTCGCAGCTGCTCGGCCACGGCAGGCGGCCGCTGCACGAGACGGTCGCGCGCCTGCCGCTCGGCGGCTAGGCGTCACGCCTTCGCCGCGACCTCCATCTGGCCCCACGGCGAGCCGTACTCGCCGAGCAGGTCGAGGAACGGCGCAGGCTGCATCGTCTCGGGGCCGAGCACGCCGGCGCCCGACCACTCGCCGCGCGCGAGCAGCTCGAGCGCGATGACCGGGTTGATCGCCGTCTGCCAGACGACGCACTGGTGGCCGTACTCGGCCATCGACCACTCGTTGTCGACCACGTGGTAGAGGTACGTCGAGCGCGGCTGCCCGTCCTTGCCCGTGCCGCGCACCCACACGCCCGCGCACGTCTTGCCCGTCATGACCGGGCCGATCGTCGCCGGGTCGGGCAGCACCGCGGCGACGACGTCGCGCGGGCTCACCTCGACGCCGCCGACCTTCACCTTGTCGGTGCGGTCGAGCCCGAGCGTGTTGAGCGTGCGCAGCACGCCGATGAACTCCTCGCCGAGCCCGTACTTGAAGGTGACGCGGTCGGCCTCGAGCCAGCGCGGCATCATGAGCACCTCCTCGTGCTCGACGTTGACGCACTCGACCGGCCCGATGCCCTCGGGGAAGTCGAACACCTCCGGCTCGCTGAACGGCTCGGTGGTGTACCAGCCGCCGTCGACGTCCTGCCGCGAGCGCTCCCAGATGACCGGCGGGTTGAGGCACTCCTCGATCGTCGTCCAGATCGAGAACGAGGGCGCGAAGATCTCCTTCCCGTGCTCGTCGTGCACGGCGAGGTTCGCGCCGTCGCGCGTGCCGAGCTCGTCGATGTGGTCGAAGAGCTCGTCGGCGGCGTAGCGCGCGAGCACGTTCGAAAGCCCCGGCTCGACGCCGATCCCGACGAGCGCCAGCCGCCCGGCCGCCTCCCACTCCCCCGACTTCGCGAACTGCTCGTCGCCGAGCTTGAGCCCGACCTTCCGGTACGGATCCTCCGGGTGGCGCTTCGACAGGCTCATCGCCATGTCGAGGTAGTCGGCGCCGGCGGCGAGCGCGCCGTCGAAGATCGGCATCACGAAGCGCGGGTCGACCGCGTTCATCACGTGCGTGATCCGGTGCTCCCGGCAGAGCGCCGCGACGGACTCGGGGTCAGATGCGTCCACTCGCGCGGCCGTGAAGCGCGCGTCGGCCGCGGCGGCGCGCTCCGCGCGCGACGCGTCGTAGTCGGCGATCACGATCGCCTCGAAGAAGTCGCGCCGGGCGGCGATCGCCGCGAACGCGCCGCCCACTCCTCCGGCTCCGATCAGCAGGATCCGCATGGACTCACCCCTCCGACCGGCATCGCCCACGGATCCCGGCTGGCCCAGACTGTAGCGCAGCGGCGACGGAATCAGTATCGTCTGCCAGCAGAAGCAGCGGATGCGTCACCCATGGCGGGCGATGGCCACGGTATCCGCCGAATGCGCGACGAGGAGCACCAGTGAGCGACGACACCATCGCGGCGCGGCCGCCCGCTCCGCAGTCGGGGCTGAAGCCGAACGCCATCGGCTTCTTCGACGCCATGGTCATCGGCCTCGCGTCGACCTCCCCCGCGTACACGATCGCCGCGATCATCGGCGGGCTCGTGCTCTTCAGCGGCGTGCACGCCCCGGGCATCATGCTCGCGAGCTTCATCCCGATGCTGCTCATCGCATCCGCCTTCTACTACTTGAACACCGTCGACCAGGACTGCGGCACGACCTTCTCGTGGGTCACGCGAGCGATGGGACCGTGGCTCGGCTGGATCGGCGGTTGGGCGATCGCCATGACCGGCGTGCTCATCGTCGGCTCGCTCGCCGAGGTGGGCGTGCGCTACTCGCTGCTCACCTTCGGCCTCGAGGACGCCGCATACGACCCGGTGCTCATCCGCGTGCTGACCGTCGTGCTCATCCTCGTGATGACGGCGATCTGCGTCTGGGGCACCGAGATCTCTGCGCGGCTGCAGAACGTGCTCATCGTCTTCCAGGTGCTCTCGCTCCTCGCGTTCGCGGTCGTCGCGTTCGCGCTCGTGTTCTCGGGGAACTCGCCCTTCGACTCGCTCACGCCGTCGTGGGAGTGGCTCAACCCCTTCGGCGGCGGCTGGGAGGGCGTGACCGCCGGCCTGCTGCTCGGCGTCTTCGCCTACTGGGGCTGGGAGTCGGCCGTCAACCTCACCGAGGAGACGACCAACTCGTCGCAAGCGCCCGGCAAGGCCGCCATCTGGTCGACGATCGTGCTGCTCGCGACCTACCTCTCGGTGACGATCGCGGTCGTCGCGCTCGCCGGCGACGCGTTCCTCGCCGAGAACGCCGACGAGGAGGACGCGATCTTCCAGGTGCTCGCGAGCGAGACCATGGGCCCGTGGGCGTGGGTCGTGATGCTCTCGGTCGCCACCTCGGCGATCGCCTCGACCCAGACGACGATCATCCCCGCCTCGCGCACGGGCCTCAGCATGGCCCGTCGCGGCGCGCTGCCCAAGACCTTCGGGCACATCCACCCCCGCTTCCGCACCCCCGACGTCTCGACCTGGTGGGTCGCGGGCATCGCGATCGCCTACTACCTCGTCGTGGGCCTGCTGAGCGAGACGGCGCTGTGGGACACGCTCACGGCGCTCGGCCTCCTCATCGCCTTCTACTACGCGCTCACCGGCATCGCGTGCGCCGTCTACTTCCGCAAGCGGCTCACGCGCAGCGCCAAGAGCTTCCTGCTCATCGGCGTCGGGCCCGTGCTCGGCTCGCTCATGCTCCTCTGGCTGCTCGTCGCCGCGATCATCGACTACGGCAACCCCGAGAACTCCTACACCGAGACCCCGTGGTTCGGCGTCGGCCCGCCCCTCGTGATCGGCGTCGGCATCTTCCTCACCGGCATCGTGCTCATGATCGTCTGGTACTTCCGCGACCGCCGCTTCTGGGCGGAGCGGCCGAGCACCGCCGAGCAGCCCATCGTGCGCATCGACGCGACGACGGGCCGCAGGGAGGGGACGGACGCATGACGATCGCGCTCGGCTACGACGAGTCGCCCGGCGCGCGCGCCGCGCTGCCCGTCGCGATCGACTTCGCGCGCCGCTTCGGCGAGCGGCTCGTGATCGTCTACGGCACCGCGCCGCCCGGATCGCTCGGCGAGGAGGCGCGCAGCCACGAGGCGGCGCTGCGGCAAGCGGGCAACGAGGCCGCCGGCCACGCCCTCGCCGAGGCGAGGGCGGCGGGGGTGGATGCGGTGGTCGAGCTGGTCTCGGAGCGCCCGGCCCCTGCCCTCCTCGACGCCGCCGAGCGGCACGACGCGCGACTCATCGTCGTCGGCACGTGGGGCGAGAGCCCCATGCGCGGCGCGATCCTCGGCTCGACGCCGCACAAGCTGCTGCACCTCAGCACCCGCCCGGTGCTGTGCGTGCCCGCGCTCGAGTGACGCGACGCATCCGCTCACCGTCCCGACGCATCCGCTCACCAACGACCGACACCGACACCGACTCGACACCGACGAAGGACCGACACGCATGAGCACGCCCGCCGACCACCTGTGGATGCACTTCACCCGGATGGCGGACGCCGACCGGGCGCCCGTCATCGTGCGCGGGGAGGGCGCCTACATCTGGGACGACCGCGGCAAGCGCTACCTCGACGGGCTCGCCGGCCTGTTCGTCAACCAGCTCGGACATGGCCGCGCCGACCTCGCGGCGGTCGCGGCGAAGCAAGCGGAGACGCTCGCCTTCTTCCCCGTCTGGTCGTACGCGCACCCGAGCGCGATCGAGCTCGCCGACAAGCTCGCGTCGCTCACGCCCGGCGACCTGAACCGCATCTTCTTCACCTCCGGCGGCGGCGAGGCGGTTGAGAGCGCGTGGAAGCTCGCGAAGAACTACTTCCGCCTGACGGGCAAGCCGCAGAAGCACAAGGTCATCAGCCGCGCGATCGCCTACCACGGCACGACGCACGGGGCGCTGTCGATCACGGGGCTCCCGGGCCTCAAGCAGATGTTCGAGCCGCTCGTGCCCTCGACGTTCCGCGTGCCGAGCACGAACATCTACCGCGCGCCCGTGCACCGCGACGACCCCGAGGCGTTCGGCCGCTGGGCCGCTGACCAGATCGCGGTCGCGATCGAGCAGGAGGGGCCTGAGACGGTCGCGGCGGTCTTCCTCGAGCCGGTGCAGAACTCGGGCGGCTGCTTCCCGCCGCCGCCGGGCTACTTCCAGCGCGTGCGCGAGATCTGCGATCGGTACGACGTGCTGCTCGTCTCGGACGAGGTGATCTGCGCGTTCGGCCGGCTCGGCACGATGTTCGGCGCCGAGCGCTACGGCTACCAGCCCGACATCATCACGTGCGCGAAGGGGCTCACGTCGGGCTACGCGCCGCTCGGCGCGATGATCGCGAGCGACCGGCTGTTCGAGCCCTTCGCCGAGCCCGGCGCGATGTTCGCGCACGGCTACACGTTCGGCGGCCACCCGGTCGCGACCGCGGTCGGCCTCGCGAACCTCGAGGCGTTCGAGCGCGAGGGCGTGCTTGAGCACGTGCGGGCGAACGAGGGCGCGTTCCGCGCGACGCTCGAGGGCCTCACCGATCTGCCGATCGTCGGCGACGTGCGCGGCGACGGCTACTTCTTTGGGCTCGAGCTCGTGAAGGACAAGGAGTCGCGCGAGACCTTCGATGACGACGAGGCGGAGCGGCTGCTGCGCGGCTTCCTCTCGACGGCGCTGTTCGACGCCGGGCTCTACTGCCGGGCCGACGACCGCGGCGACCCCGTCATCCAGCTCTCTCCCCCGCTCATCTGCGATCGGTCGCACTTCGACGAGATGGGGCAGATCCTGCGGAGCGTGCTCTCGGAGGCGTGGTCGCACCTGTGAGTCTGCCCGACGGCCACGACAAGGCGATCATCGCCGAGCTGCAGCGCGACGGCCGCGCGTCGTACGCGGCGATCGGGCACGCCGTCGGCCTGAGCGAGACCGCGGTGCGCAACCGCGTGAAGCGGTTGACGGATGCGGGGGTCATGCAGATCGTGGCCGTCACCGACCCGATGCAGCTCGGCTTCGCGCGCCAGGCGATGATCGGCATCCGCGCGTCGGGCGCGCTCGAGCCGGTCGCGGAGGCGCTCGCGGCGCTGCCGGAGGTCGACTACGTCGTCATCACGGCGGGCAGCTACGACGTGCTCGCCGAGGTCGTGTGCGAGAGCGACGCCCACTTGCTCGATCTCGTCTCGGGCCGCATCCGACAGATCGACGGCGTGCGCGAGACCGACACGCTCATGTACTTGAAGCTGCAGCAGCAGACGTACGCGTGGGGCGTGCGCTGAGGCGCAGTGCCCGTCGCTGCGTCAGGCGCGCTGCAGGTAGTGCCGCACGCGGTCGTCGCGCTCGACGAGGTAGCGGTCGTCCTCCGGGTAGTAGACGGCGCGCTCTGGGTCATCGCCCGCGAACGCGATGACCGCCGCCATCGACTCCCAGCGCGAGACGGTCGTGATCTCGGTGTGGCCGTCGCCGAGGTCGCGCGTGAGGATCCACGCGTCGAGGTTGCCGGGCGTCGAGCGGTAGGCCTCCATGCCGGTACGCTCGACGTAGTCGACGTACTCCTCGCGGTCCTGGGTGCGCACGGCGCAGGTCCACACCCGCACGACCGGCTGCTGCTCGCTCATGCCGCGACGCTACTCCTCGCGGCGCGCCTCGGGCAGTGCCGGGCGCGCTCGCGCCGCCCGACGCATCCGCCCCCCGCTCGAATGCGATCGAGGGTGGTGCTCGGGGCCCCGGCACGGCAGGATGCGGCGCCATGGGGATCGTCAGCTGCGACATCGGCGTCTCGGTCGACGGCTTCGCCGCGGGGCCGTCGCAGAGCCGCGAGGAGCCGCTCGGCGTCGGCGGCGAGGACCTGCACCGCTGGATGTTCGAGGCGCCGGAGGAGAACCGCGAGGAGATCGACGCGATCCTCGGGCACGGCGCATACATCATGGGCCGCAACATGTTCGGGCCGATCCGCGGGCCGTGGGACGAGCCGTGGGACGGCTGGTGGGGCCGGGAGCCGCCGTACCGCGCGGCGGTGTTCGTGCTCACCCACCACCAGCGGGAGCCGATCGGGATGGCGGGCGGCACCGTCTTCCACTTCGTCACCGACGGCGTGGAGGCGGCGTTCGCGCGAGCGCGCGAAGCGGCCGGCGAGCGCTCGATCTCGATCGCGGGCGGCGCGAGCACGGTCGACCAGTTCCTCGCGGCGGGACTCATCGACGAGCTGCGGCTGCACGTCGCGCCGATCGTGCTCGGGGCCGGCGAGCGGCTCTTCGTGCGCTCGGGCGATGTGCGGCTCGAGACGGTCTCGGCGCGCGCGAACCCGCTCGTCGCGCACGTGACCTACCGCGTCGTGCGCGACGCAGCTCGCTCAGGCTGAGGTGCCGCTCTGCTGGTCGCGGAGGCGCTCGACGTGCTCCGACGCCTCGGCCTTCGTCAGCTCCGCGGCCAGCTCCTCGCCGGTCGCTCCCGGCTCGGGCATCGTCGCGTCGCTCGTGGGTCGCGGCACGGTCTGCCGCGAGGCCGAGAGCGGGGCTCCGCGATCCGCACCGAGCGAGATCCGGGTCAACGCTCGGACACGACCCCCGCCTCCACGCTCCAGTGCCGGTCGAGCGTGACCGCCTCGAGCATCCGCCGATCGTGCGTGACGAGCAAGAGGGTGCCGTCGTAGGTCTCGAGCGCCTGCTCGAGCTGCTCGATCGCGGGCAGGTCGAGGTGGTTCGTCGGCTCGTCGAGCACGAGCAGGTTGGCGCCGCGCGCCTGCAGCAGGGCCATCGCGGCGCGCGTGCGCTCGCCGGGCGAGAGCTCGTCGACGGCGCGTCCGACGTGATCGGCGCGCAGCCCGAACTTCGCGAGCAGGGTGCGCACCTCACCCGACGCGAGCTCCGGCACGAGCGACTCGAACGCATCCGCCAGCGGCCTCGTGCCCGCGAGCAGCGAGCGCGCCTGGTCGATCTCGCCCACCTGCACGCTCGAGCCGAGGCTCGCCGATCCTTCGTCGGGCTCCCGGCGGCCGAGCAGCGCGCGCAGCAGCGTCGACTTGCCGGCGCCGTTCGGCCCGGTGATGCCGATCCGCTCCCCCGCGTTCACCTGCAGCGAGACGGGCCCGAGCGTGAACGCGCCCTGCCGCACGACCGCGCCGTTGAGGGTCGCGACGACCGTGCTCGAGCGCGGCGCAGCGCCGATCTCGAACTGCAGCTGCCACTCCTTGCGGGGCTCCTCGACCTCCTCGAGCCGCGCGATGCGGCTCTCCATCTGCCGCACCTTCTGCGCTTGCTTCTCGCTCGACTCCGTCATCGCTCGGCGGCGGTTCTTGTCGTTGTCGGGCGCCTTCTTCATCGCGTTGCGCACGCCCTGGCTCGACCACTCGCGGGTGCGGCGGGCGCGGGCGACGAGGTCGGCCTTCTGCTCGGCGAACTCCTCGTACTGCTCCCGGGCGTGCCGCCGGAGCGTCGCGCGCTCCTCGAGGTACGAGTCGTAGCCGCCGCCGTAGATGCGGTTCGACGACTGCGCGAGGTCGAGCTCGAGCACGCGCGTGACGCAGCGGGCGAGGAACTCGCGGTCGTGGCTCACGAGCGCGACGCCGCCGCGGAGCCCCTGCACGAACGACTCGAGCCGCTCGAGCCCGTCGAGGTCGAGGTCGTTCGTCGGCTCGTCGAGCAGCACGATGTCGAAGCGGCTCAGCAGCAGCGCCGCGAGCCCCACGCGCGCTGCCTGCCCGCCCGAGAGCGAGGTCATGAGCGCCTGCTCGATCGGCTCGCCGTCGAGCTCGAGGCCGAGCTCGGCGAGCACGATCGGCGTGCGCTCCTCGAGATCCGCCGCGCCGCTCGCGAGCCAGCGTTCGAGGGCGGATGCGTAGGTGTCGGCCGGGTCGGTCCCGACCGGCGCGAGCGAGGGGTCACCCAGCGCGTCCGCGGCAGCATCCATCTCGCGCGTCGCGGCTGCGCAGCCGGTGCGGCGGGCGATGTAGTCGACGACGGTCTCGCCCGGGACCCGCTCGTGCTCCTGCGGCAGCCAGCCGACGAAGGCGTCGGCCGGCGCGAGCGACACGGTGCCGGCCTGCGGCTCGTCGACGCCCGCGAGGATCCGCAGCAGCGTCGACTTCCCCGCGCCGTTGGCCCCGACCACGCCGACGACATCGCCGGGTGCGACGGTGAGGTCGAGGGAGTCGAAGAGCGTGCGGTGGCCGTGGCCGCCGGCCAGCCCCTGCGCGACGAGGGTTGCGGTCATCCCGCCATCCTCCCAGCCGCACGCACGCGGCGCTCATCCACAGGCACCGCCGCTGCTCGCTCCTGCGCTCGCGGGACCCGGCACAGTGCCGGACATGACGAACATCACGCGCGACGACCTCGTCGCACATCTGCCAGGCGATCCGCTGCCGCGACGCCACGGCAAGCCGTGGACGGAGGAGGACTACCGCGCGGTCATGCGCGCGATCCGCGACGGCGGCTCGCTCGACGAGATCGCCGCTCGCGTCGGTCGCACCGAGCAGGGCCTCCGAGGCCAGCTGCACCGCATGCTGCCCGCCGACGAGCGGCACCTGGCCGCCGACCTCGTGCTGCCGCGGCTGCGCCAGCTCGACGCGAACGGCGACTACGACTGGCTCGCGGCACTCGCGCAGCGCCTCCCATCGCCGTGGGAGGCGCAGCGCGAGGCGGAGGCGGCGCGCGCCGAGCGAGGCATCCCGGCACTGGAGGATGCCGAGCTCCTGGCGCTGGCGTTCGCGGTCGCCGTCGCCAGGAGCTCCGACATGGAGCTCGCAGCGGTCCGTCGGCAGCTCGGTCGCGAGCTGCTCAGGCGCGGCATCGACGCTCGATTCCGTCAACGCGTCGCGGCCGAGATCGACGCCGCGAGCGACCTGCTGGGTGACGGTGATCCGTACGGATGGCCGGAGCGCTACTGATCCGCAGCAGTGCGGCGCGGCGGTGTCACGCCGCCTCGATCGGCAGCCAGTACTCGCACGTCGCGTGCGACTGGGTGAGCTCGAGGTGCCGCAAGATCGATGGGCCGGGGCGCAGCCGCCACGGGTTCGACGGGAACCGGTCGGTCGCGGTCGCGGCCATCATCGACTGCAGCGCATCGGGGAACGGTCCGCTCGAGCGGAAGACCGCCCACGTGCCGGCGTCCGCCCGCACGACGTCGACGGCGAGGATCCCGCCAGGCTCGGCGCCCCGCGCACGAGCTCCGCGGCTGCGAGCGTCATGCGCCGCCGTCGCACGTACTCCGACAGCGGCATCCCCGCGAGCGCCGAGAACATCCGGCGCACGTGGTACTCGGTCGTCGCGTGCTCCCGGGCGAGGCGAGCAGCGTCGATCGGCTCGGCCGGGTCGCGCTCGACGAGCTCGACGAGAGCGTTCAGCGTGCCGATCATGGTCCTCCTTCCGCACTCCATCGTGATCGCGAGCCCGACAGCGCACCCGATGATCGGTGCCCGGCTCGATCGTCGATCGCGACAGTGGTCGCGCGGGCACGTCGACGAGCGACCGGGCACACTCGAGGCATGGACGATCTGCTCGTGCCGCCCGGCCCCGGCGCCCCGCGTGGCCTGCGCGTGCCCGCGACCGAGCTCGTCGAGCAGTTCTCCCGGTCGTCGGGCCCCGGCGGGCAGGGCGTCAACACTGCCGACTCCCGCGTGCAGCTGAGCCTCGACCTCGGAGCGACCACGGCACTCGACGACGATCAGCGCCGCCGGGCGCTCGACGGCCTGGCGCCGCGCCTCGCGGGCACGGTGCTCACCATCAGCGCCTCGGAGCATCGCTCGCAGCTCGACAACCGCATGGCTGCCAGGCGCCGCCTCGCGGACCTGCTCCGCGACGCCGTCGTGCCGCAGCGGGCGCGCCGCGCGACCCGCCCGACGCGCGGCTCCCAGCTGCGCCGGGTCGAGGCGAAGCTCCGGCGCTCCGCGACCAAGCAGCACCGCCGCCCTCCCCGCCCGGAGTGACGAGCCGGGATGTCAGCGGCCACAGCTAGCCTGGCCCGACGACCCGGTCTGGAGGAGAGGACCCCGTATGCATCCATCACGCGCCGACAGCATCGCTGAGCGCCGCCGCGAGGTGCTCGCGCGGCTCGAGGAGCTCGAGCGCGAGCTCGTGGAGCTGCGACGGATGCGGGAGGGCCTGAACGACGACGACGAGCACGACCCCGACGGCGTCTCCCTCTCCTCCGAGTGGTCGCGACTCGAAGGGCTCCGGCAGACGCAGCGCGAGGCACTGACCGCGATCGGCGAAGCGAGCGCCCGGCACGAGCGAGGCGAGGACTCGCTGTGCAGCGTCTGCGGCAAGCCGATCGCGCCCGAGCGGCTCGAGGCGCGGCCCCAGGCGACGACGTGCATCGACTGCGCGCGCCGCCTCGAGGCCTGAGCGCGCGACCAGCGCTCGCGCTGGGTCCGCGCAGAGCAGCGGGTTCGAGCCTGTCTCCGTGCGACGCAACGCGAGCCGGGACGCCCCCGACGGTCATAGTCCGAACGCCCAGGTGACCCTGGGCGCGCCCCAGCCCGCGGAGCTCCGCCGATGAGCGCGGATCTCGCGACGAACATCGCCCTCGTCGTGGCGTTCGTCCTGATCGGCGGCGTGTTCGCCGCCACGGAGATGGCGCTCGTCACCCTTCGCGAGGGTCAGCTCAACGCGCTCGCCGCTCGCGGCAAGCGCGGCGCGAAGGTCGCGGCGCTCGCCCGCAACCCCAACACCTTCCTCTCCGCGGTCCAGATCGGCGTCACCGTCGCGGGCTTCGCCTCGGCCGCCTTCGGCGCCTCGTCGATCGCGCCGCACGTCACGCCGCTGCTGACGCAGCTCGGCTTGAGCGAGCAGGTCGCCGGCACGGTCGCGACCGTCGTGCTCACGCTCGCGATCGCCTACCTCTCGCTCGTGCTCGGCGAGCTCGCGCCCAAGCGGCTCGCGATCCAGCGCAACACCGCGTTCGCCTACGCGGTCGCGCCGGTCCTGAACGGCTTCGCGATCGTCATGAAGCCCGTCATCTGGTTCCTGTCCGTCTCGACGAACCTCATCGTGCGCCTGCTCGGCGGCGATCCCCACAAGACGGGAGAGGAGATGACGGAGGAGGAGCTGCGCGACATGGTCTCGACCCACGCCGGCTTCCCCGACGAGGAGCGGCGGATCCTGGACGACGTGCTGTCGCTCCGCGACCGCCAGCTCAGCGAGGTCATGCGGCCGCGACCCGAGGTCGCCGCGCTCGACGGCACCGCGACCATCGAGCAGGCAGCGGCCTCCGTGCGCGAGCAGCCGTACTCGCGCTACCCGCTCATCGATCGCGGCATCGACGACATCACCGCGTTCGTCCACGTGCGTGACCTCTTCGACGCGCTCCAGGACCGCTCGGCCGCGACCCTCGACGACATCGGCCGGCCGATCCCCTACTTCCCGGCAACCGCTCGCGTGCTGCCGACGCTCGCGACGATGCGTGCCGAGGGGCACCACATCGCGGTCATCATCGACGAGTACGGCGGCACCGACGGCATCGTCACGCTCGAGGATCTCCTCGAGGAGGTCGTCGGCGAGATCTTCGACGAGTACGACACCGAGACCGGGCCGAGTGAGCTCTCGACGGAGGGCGGCACGGTCGACGGCCGACTCAACTTCCAGGACTTCGAGGAGGCGACGGGCGTGCGGCTGCCGAGCAGCTCCGCCGACACCGTCGCCGGCTTCGTGCTCGAGCGGCTCGGGCGCCTGGCGAAGGTCGGTGACGTCGTGGGGATCGACGGAGCGCTGCTGAAGGTCACGGCGCTCGACCGGCATCGCATCGCCGAGCTCTTCGTCACGCCCGTCGTCGACCCGGCTCCGGAGGGCGAGACGCGCGGCGAGGCGTGACGCCGGTCCAAGGCCCCTAGCGGAGCAGTCGCAGTCGCGATTACGCTCCCGTCATGCTGAAGGCGGGCGCGACCCACGACGCGTGGGCGCCGGCGCTCATCGCCGCGGTGCTCGCGGCGCTCGGCGCGCTCTCGCTGCAGGTCGCGGCGGCGATGGACCTCCTGCCGCAGGCGCCGGTCGAGCTGGCGTGGCTGCTGGGGTGGGTGCTGCTCGCGTGGTCGACCCTCGCGGTGGTCGTCGCGCTGCTCGCGATGTGGCGTGCGCGGGGGGCGACGAGCCCGCCGCTGGCGCCGAGCCTGTTCGCCATCGGGGCCGCTGTCGTCGCCCTCGCGCTCGCCATGGCGCTCCACCCGCCCTTCGGCGCCGGCGCCGGCATCGGCTGACGCCGCCCGGAACGGCGAGAGCCCCTCTCGCAGTCGCTGCGGAGGGGCATTCGCGTGGCCTTCGTCCAAGGCATCGGGCGCCCCAGGAGTTCCGAGAGCGATCATGTCGGGCCTGGCTGGGAGTCCTCCGAGGGCCGGCTGAAGACGCGTCCCGGCCGGATGGGTTACGCGTCCGACCCGCGCGCCGAGAGCGCCGCCGCGAGGTAGGGCGCGGTCGCACTCGCGTCACTCTCGGCCACTTGCTCGGGCGTGCCCTCCGCGACCACCCGGCCCCCCGCATCCCCCGACCCCGGGCCGAGGTCGATCACCCAGTCGGCCTCGGCGACGATGCGCATGTCGTGCTCGACCATGATGACGGTGCTGCCGCCGTCGACGAGGTGGTGCAGGTGCTGCAAGAGCCGGTCGGCGTCGGCCGCGTGGAGCCCCGAGGTCGGCTCGTCGAGCAGGTAGAGCGTGTCGCCGCGCTGGCCCCGCTGCAGCTCGGCGGCGAGCTTGACGCGCTGCGCCTCGCCGCCGGAGAGCTGGGTCGCGGGCTGCCCGAGGGCGACGTAGCCGAGCCCGACGTCGAGCAGCGCGTCGAGGTGCCGGTTGACGTCTGCATCGTCGGTGAGGGATGCGCGGGCGTCGCGCACGCTCATCGCCAGCACGTCCGCGATCGAGCGCCCGTCGAGCTCGATCTCGAGCGTCTCGGCGTTGTAGCGGGTGCCGGCGCACGTCGTGCACGGCGCATGCACGGTCGGCAGGAAGAGCAGCTCGACCTCCATCGTCCCTTCGCCCTTGCACGTCGGGCAGCGCCCGGCCGGCAGGTTGAACGAGAACCGGCTCGGGGCGTAGCGGCGCCGCCTCGCCTCGGGCGTCGCGGCGAACAGGGCGCGGACGCGGTCGAAGAGCCCCGTGTAGGTCGCGACGTTCGAGCGCGAGGTGCGGCCGATCGGCCGCTGGCTCACCTGCACCACGCGGCGCAGCCGCCCCGCGGGCCCACGAGCGCGACCCGCGGTCTCCGCCTCAGAGCGTTGCGTGAGCGGATCCTCGACGGCGGCCGCGTCGTCCACCGCTGCGGTGTCCTCGACCTCGCTCGCGAGGCTCGCCCGCAGCAGCTCCGGGAGCGCCTGGACGACGAGCGTCGACTTGCCAGAGCCCGAGACACCGGTGACGGCGGTGAGCGCGCCGAGCGGGAACGAGACCGAGAGGTCCTGCACGTTGTGCCTCGACACATCCGTCAGCTCGAGCGCTCCATCGCCCTGCCGGCGCTCGCGCCGCTCACGACTCGGGCTCGGTGCGTCGAACAGGTAGCGGCGGGTGACGGACGCATCCGCTGCTCGGAGCCCGTCGATCGGCCCGGAGTAGACGACCTCGCCGCCCTCGGAGCCAGCGCCCGGACCGATGTCGACGATCCAGTCGGCCTCGCGGATGACGTCGAGCGAGTGCTCGACGAAGAAGACGGAGTTGCCGGTGTCGCGCAGCCGTCGGAGGATGCCCAGCAGCGACTCGGTGTCGGCGGGGTGCAGGCCGGCGGAGGGCTCGTCCAGCACGAAGACGACGCCGAAGAGCTGCGACAGCACTTGCGTCGCGAGGCGCATGCGCTGCAGCTCACCGGAGGAGAGGGATGCGGTGGTGCGGTCGAGCGAGAGGGAGCCGAGCCCGAGGTCGATGATGAGCGCGAGGCGGGCGAGCAGGTCGGAGACCAGGCGGCGAGCGGCGAGCAGCTGCTCGGGATGCTCGTCGCCACCGCCGCGCGGCCGCCAATCCGGCTCGAGCACGCCCTGCAGCAGGGCGGCGACGTCGCGGAGCGGCATCGCGGCGAGCTCGGTGATGGCGAGCCCCTCGAACGTGACCGCGAGCGCCTCCCTCTTCAGCCGGCGACCGCCGCACTCGGGGCACGGGACGCTCACCATGAACGACGCGGCGCGCTCGCGCATCCGTGCGCTCTTCGAACCCGCGAAGGTGTTGAGTACATAGCGACGCACGCCCTGGAAGGTGCTCATGTAGCGCGGCGGGGTGCCGTCGGCGATCGCCTGCCGCACCTCGGCGGGGCCGCGGTCGGTGTAGATCGGCACCTGTGGCGACTCGTCGGTGTAGAGCGCCCAGTCGCGCTGCTCGCGCGGCAGCTCGCGCCACGGCACGTCGATGTCGTAGCCGAGCGAGATGAGGCTGTCGCGCAGCTGCTTGCCGTGCCAGGCGGTCGGCCAGGCGGCGAGCGCGCCCTCGCGGATCGTCAGGGATGCGTCGGGCACCATGAGCGAATCGGGCACGTCATGCACCTGGCCGAGCCCGTGGCATGTCGGGCATGCGCCCTGCACGGTGTTCGTGGAGAAGTCCTCCGCGTAGAGCATCGGCGCGCCGGGCGGGTAGGTGCCGACGCGCGAGTAGAGCATGCGGACGACGTTCGAGATCGAGGTGGCGCTGCCGACGGTCGAGCGCGCGGAGCCGCCCGAGCGCTGCTGCGGGAGCGCGACCGCCGGCGGCAGGCCGTCGATCGCGTCGACGTCGGGCACCCCGACCTGGCTCATCAGGCGGCGAGCGTAGGGCGCGACGGACTCGAAGTAGCGGCGCTGCGACTCGGCGTAGATCGTGCCGAACGCGAGCGAGCTCTTGCCCGAGCCGGAGATCCCGGTGAACGCCACGAGCGCGTCCCGCGGGATGTCGAGGTCGACGCTTTGCAGGTTGTGCTCTCGAGCACCGCGTACCCGCACTCGATCGAGACCGTCCTGCGCTCCGCTCGCCAGTGCATCCATCACGCCAGCCTCTCGCGAATCCCCCGCAAGCATGCTGAGCACGACCGACGGATGCGTCGTGCTGGCCTAACCCACGGCGCGGTGGATCGCGCGGAGCCGCTCCATCGCCTCCCGCACGAGCGCCGGGTCGGTGCCGCGCACCACGATGTTGGTGCCGAAGACGCCGCCGTCGCGGAACGGGTAGGAGCCGATGCTGAGCTCCGGCATCTCGGCAGCGAGGACGCGCAACGGATCGGCGATCCGGCCCTCCCCCACCTCGAAGCGAAGCTCCTCGGAGACGACGGGCAGGCCCGACTCGAGCTGCGGCAGCACCGCGTCCAGCATCGCGACGAAGATCGCGGGCACGCCGGCCATGACGTGCACGTTGCCCATGCGGAAGCCGGGTGCTCCGCTGATGCGGTTCTCGATGAGGTCCGCGCCGTGCGGGATACGTGCCATGCGCAGGTGCGCATCGGTGAGGGTGCGCCCGGGCCCGACGGCCGCCTGCAGTGCGGCGCGGGCGTCGTCGCGCACCTCGACGCCGACACCGAACGCATCCGCCACCGCGTCGGCGGTGATGTCGTCGTGCGTGGGCCCGATGCCGCCGGAGGTGAAGACGTGGGCGTGCGCGGCGCTGAGATCGCGCAGCGCCGCGACGATGACGGCGTGGTCGTCGGGGACGACGCGGATCTCGCGCAAGTCGATGCCGACCTCACCGAGCCGGCCGGCCAGGTGGTAGGCGTTCGCCTCACGAGTGCGCCCGGAGAGGATCTCGTCACCGATCACGAGCATCGCGGCAGTCGGGTTCGTCATGCCTCCAGCGTGCCGCATCGACCTGCGCGAGCCCGACGACGCTCGGCTACACGTTGAAGCGGAACGTGGTCTAGCACCCCGACCAGTACTGAGTCGGCCAACTAGCCCCGCAGTTCAGCGGAATCACGCCGGTCCGGCACGGGCACGCACCGCCACTTGCGGAGACTCCTGCGGACTGGCTGCGGACTTCAGGCCTCGCATCCGCGCCCTCGGTTTCCTCGCGCTCGGAGACCGCGACCCGCTGAACGAACGCTCAGGCTCCGATCCCGAACCGCGCTGTCGCTTGCCCGCGCCCTTCACGTTAAGCGCCGTCCGGGCACCGCGTAGGCGCGCGCTTAGCCGTCCTCGAGCGCAACCTGGATCGCGGCCTCGATGTCGGTCAGCCGCGATAGTTGCAGCTGCTCCCCGTCGACGAAGATCCCGGGCGTCCCTGTGACACCCAGGTTCATCCCCGCTCGGAAGTCGTGCTCCACCCGTGCCAGCGTGGCCGGGTCTGCGACTGCAGCGTCGAAGGCGGCCATGTCGAGACCCAGGTCGTCCGCATAGCTGCGGAAGCGCGCAGCCTCCGAGGTGCGGCCTTCGCCCCATTCTGCCTGGGTCTCGAACATGCGCCGGTACATGGCCTCGAACTGTCCCTGCCGGGCGGCCGCCTCGACCGCGACCGCCGCGTTGCCCGAGTTGAAGTGGCCAGGCAGCGGGAAGTAGCGCACAGCGAAGGTCACCTGACCGGCATACTCCTCGCGCAGTTCTTCCATCGTCGGGAAGACAGCTCCGCACACCTCGCACTCGAAGTCGAGGAACTCAACGACGACGGGAGCATCGGGGCCGGCATCGTCGAGCACGTGTGTCGTCTCATCCACGAGGACAGCCGGCGGTGCGGTCTCGGCGGCCCGCGGTTGCGCTCCGGTCGCGCCCTGGGACTCCCAAGGGCGGACGACCATCAGCACCGCCACGATCACGACAGCCACTGCTGATGCGACGATCGCGATGGCCGCCCCTACCCTGCGGCGTGTGCTGGCGGCGGGATGGTTCGGGCTCACAGCTGCTTCCGGCCGCTGCCTCAGGAGTCGCAGCAGTCGTCCTCGTCAACGTCGCCGTCGCGTCCCAGGTTCGGTGCGCAGCAGAGGTCGCCGCGCCACGCCTCGATGCCTTCGCGTACGGCGAGGCCGGCGACAACGAGGGCGGCGAGGGAGTCGGCCCACCACCAGCCGAAGAGCGAGTTAGCGAGCAGGCCGACGAGTACCGCTGCCGACAGGTACGTGCACACGAGCAGCTGCTTCGCGTCCGCCTGCACGCTGCGCGACCTCAACTCCTTGCCCGTTCGCAGTTCGAACCATGCGAGAGCGGGCATCACCACGACGCTGAGCGCGGCGATCGCGATCCCGACCGGGCTCTGCTCGACCTCGCCGACTCCGGCGAGCGAGAGCACCGCGTCGATCGTGACGTACGCGGCGAGGGCGAAGAACGCGATGGCGATCACCTTGACGGTGACGGCCTCCCATCGCTCGGGGTCCTTGCGCGTGAACTGCCACGCGACCGCCGCCGCCGACATCACCTCGACCACGGAGTCGAGGCCGAACCCGATCAGCGCCGCGGAGGACGCCACGGTGCCCGCCCAGATCGCGACGATCGCCTCGATCACGTTGTATGTGATGGTGAAGCCCACGATCCAGCGCACTCGGCGCCGCAGCCTCGTGCGACGGTCGCCCGCGAGCGTCGCGGTCACGAGGAGGCCTCGCAGCAGCCGTCGATGGGACAGGCGGCGTCCATGCAGGGGGCGTCCGCGTCGACTGCGAGCGTCACCTCCAGCAGCGCCTCGATCGCTCGCGTGAGGTGCGGGTCGGCGATCTCGTAGCGCGTCTGGCGGCCTTCGGGCTCAGCGACAGCGATCCCGCAGTCTCGGAGGCATGCGAGATGATTCGAGACGTTGGTGCGTGACAGGGCCAGGTCGCGCGCCAGCTCCGCCGGATAGCTCGGCTTCTCCAGCAACTGCAGCAGAATCCGCGCGCGCGTCGGGTCCGCCATGGCACGCCCGAGCCGATGCATGACATCGAGACGACTGGGAATGGTCAGCATACAGTGACCATAGCAGTCGGTTGCCGGTCGGTTGCAGCCACCCGCCAAGGCGTGGCCGGGCGACGACGCAGTCGGCAACGGCGGTCCGCTATAGTCAGCCAGTGCTGAATCGACATGCCGACGCCGACCGAGCAGTCGCAGTCGCGGCGCCCTTGGCGGGGAACTCCGGGAAGCGGATGCGCGCCGCCGTTGCGGCGGCCGTCGCGGTCGTTGGTGCATTCTCGCTCGACCAGGCATCCAAGGCCTGGGCCCTGTCGGCGCTGTCGGGCGGCACCACCGTCCCGATCTTGCCGTTCGTTGAGCTCCGGCTGGTCTTCAATCCTGGCGTCGCCTTCGGCATCGGGGCTGATGCTGGCGCGCCGTTGGTCGTGGGACTGATAGTCCTCAATGCGGCGCTGCTCGGCTGGGTATGTGCTCGTGTTGTTCGCGATGACGATCTCGTCGGCACGGCACTGCTGGCGATCGCCGCCGGCGGGGGGCTCGGGAACCTTTCGGACCGCATCTTCCGAGCCGGCGAGCCGCCGCTGACGGGTCGGGTCGTCGACTTCATCGCGGTCGACTGGTTCGCCATCTTCAACGTCGCGGACATCTTCACCACGTGCGGGATCGCGCTATGGGCGCTGCGCACGACCCTCGTGACGCGCCCTGACCGGCTTGCTCCGGCGACGCAAGTCCCGTAATCACGGCAGGCGCCTGCGACTGAGCACGGACATTGACGGTTCAGCGCATCCTGTATAGTCATCGAGTGCTGACCAAGACTTGTGGGCGTTTCGTGCCCCCGACCATGACCGTCTGGACTGTGGAGCCGGAGGGCCCGCCGCAGCTTGCCTTGTCACGGGCCTGCCGATCCGCGGCCCTCGACGCCTACGCCCACGGAGTCCGCTCGTGATCCTTGCGTCCGCGGTGCAGGCGATCGGCTTGTTCCTCGTCACCAACATCGACGACATCATCGTCCTCTCCCTGTTCTTCGCCAGAGGCGCGGGACAGCGCGGCACGACAGCCCGCATCCTGGTCGGGCAATACCTCGGGTTCGCAGGCATCCTCGGGGCGGCCGTGCTCGTGTCTCTTGGGGCGAGCGCGTTCCTGCCCCCGGAGGTGATCCCCTACTTCGGTCTCATCCCACTGGGACTCGGGCTGTGGGCGGCGTGGAAGGCGTGGCGCAGCGACGATGACGATGATGACGACGCCAAGGTTGAGGCCAAGAACGTCGCGGTCTGGGCGGTGGCAGGCGTCACCTTTGCGAACGGCGGCGACAACATCGGTGTCTACGTCCCCGTCTTCCTCAGCGTCGGTCCGGCCGCCGTGGTCGCCTACTGCGTCGTCTTCCTAGCCCTCGTCGCGGTTCTGGTGCTCCTCGCAAAGTTTGTCGCTACCCGTCGGCCGATCGCCGAAGTCTTGGAGCGGTGGGAGCATGTGCTCTTCCCGATCGTCCTGATCGGACTGGGCGTCTTCATTCTGATCGAAGGCGGCGCGTTCGGGCTGTAGCATCTGGCGCCCGCTGGGCCGGGTCGGCGCGAGCGCAGCCGCGCCGACCCGACCCGGCTCACCCCGAGCGAGGGCTGCAAGTAGTGCAGCTGATTCCCACAGGACTGCGGCCACCTCTGATCTCGGGCCGGCGCAGAGAGACGTCGGGGTATCTAGGGAAATGGCCGAACGAGGGGGCATCTTTCGCGCCTGCGCCCCGCGCGCGACCTCGACGACTTCGCGACACGCGCGGCCGCGGGGAGTCTGCGGTTGACCGAGTGCTGACGAGGCGATTCGACGCTCCTGCATCCAGAGTCAGCCATCCAAGGGTCAGCGCTTCTCGTCCTCTCGATCACCCCGAAGCCGCAGTGCCACCCAGAGACCGCATCGTCGGCAGATGAACGTTCCGTCCCTGCCGATCGCGTGGACCTTTCGTCGCGGGTACTCCTTACCGCAACACGAGCATCGCACGCGCGCGTCAGCCATGACATTGTCCAGTCGTCGCGCGGAGCCGGCCACCCGTCAGCGCTTCCGCCACCATGCACAAGCCCGCTTCGCTTGTGCGGAGGCCCAGCCCGTCGAGCAGCGCCCGCTTAGGAGCCTGGGAGGCAGGTTGCTTGGTAGACCCATACGCGATCGCCGCTCCTCGAACCGTCGTTGCGGGCTCTCGTTCGCTCCGCTCGAGCTTCAAGGCAGACGTCAAAGACGTCCTAGTGCGGGATGACATTGCAGACGCTGCTCGGGGAGCATGCTGACGGGTCGAGTGCCAGGCTTGCCTCGATCATGCGACTTAATTCTGCTTCGAGGCGAGCGAGTTCTGTCTGCCGGGCGCGAATCTCCTCGCGCTCTCGATTTAGGAGGGAGCGGACGTGAGAACACGGGGCCTGACCAGCCTCGCGAAGCTCAAGGACGCCGGCGATCTCGGTCAACTTCAGCCCGGCGCCCTGAGCCGCACGGATGAAGCCGACTCGCGCTACGGCAGCGTCGTCCTCGTAGACCCGGTACCCGTTGCTCTCTCGTGCTGCGGTCGGCAAGAGGCCCTTCCGCTCGTAGAACCGTAGGGCTTGCGTGCTGACGCCGGTGAGGGCGGCGAGGTGTCCTATGCGCATGCTCCCATCACACCACTTGACCTTGCACCGTGCTGCAACGTTTACGGTCAGCACATGGAGATCACCTTGCAGTACTTCGATGGATGCCCAAGTTGGGAGACCGTCGCCGAACGCCTCGCAGCCATCGCAACCGAACGGCCCGACCTGACCGTCCACAGGCAGCTCGTGGCAACACAGATAGACGCGGAAGAGTTGGGCTTTCACGGCTCTCCCTCACTGCTCATCGACGGGGTTCCTCTCTTCCCAACGCCTGACTCGCCGCCCGGGCTGTCCTGCCGGATCTACCTCACTCCCGATGGATTCGCCGGCTCGCCAACGCTGGAGCAGCTACGCGACGCGATCGAGACCGCCGAAAGCATGCGTCGATGAGCGACTACTTCGACCTCCTGATCATCGGTGAAGGCATGGCCGGCTCGGGCCAACCAGCGACGCCGAGTTGAGCCACGTGCACGACGGAGCGGCCGGGAGCGATTCCCCTCGCACCGCTGAGCGATTCCTCCACAACGCTCCCAGCGGGGCTCCGACCAGGGAACTCCGTGGCGCCGCCCGTAAACGTCACCGTGAGATCCGCCTGGTGCGGCTGCATGCGCTGCCAAACGGGGCCGGGACTCGCGTGCTGGTCACGCAGTGAAGAAGCCAACGACGCGATGACGGCGCGTCGGACGGTGAAGGCTCGAACATGCCCAAGCGAGGTTGGCGCGAATCTGGCTCCCGGCGGCTACTTCGTGCCGCGCAGGAAGTTGCGAGTGACATCGACAACCGCCAATATAGAAGCGTGTCGATACAGAGTACAGACCTGATAATCATTGGGTCCGGTCCCGCGGGCTACACCGCGGCCATCTATGCGGGTCGAGCGGGCCTGGCGCCCGTGGTCATCGCGGGGTCGGTCACCGCGGGCGGCGCCCTGATGACCACCACCGAAGTGGAGAACTTTCCAGGCTTCGTGGATGGCGTCCAGGGCCCTGAGCTGATGGAGTCGCTGCGGGCGCAGGCAGAGCGCTTCGGCGCCCGCCTCCTTCTCGACGACGCCACCGAGCTGGACCTCGAGGGACCGGTGAAGCGCATCCGCACCGGCTCCGGCGACGAGTACGCCGCGAGCGCCGTGATCCTGACGATGGGTTCGGCCTACCGGAGGCTCGGGCTGCCGGCCGAGGATCGCCTGAGCGGCCACGGCGTCTCGTGGTGCGCGACGTGCGACGGCTTCTTCTTCCGCGAGCGGGAGGTCGCCGTCATCGGCGGCGGCGACTCGGCGATGGAGGAGGCGCTGTTCCTCACCCGGTTCGCATCCAAGGTCACGATCGTGCACCGCCGCGACGCCTTCCGGGCCTCGCGCATCATGGCCGAGCGCGCCCTCACCCACCCCAAGGTCGAGGTGGCATGGAACAGCGAGGTCGTCGATTTCGTCGGCGAGCAGCAGCTCGATTCCATCTCCCTCCGTGACACCGAGACCGGTGCCGAGCGCTCCCTGCCTGTGAGCGGAGCGTTCATCGCGATCGGCCACGACCCCCGCTCCGAGCTGGTCGCCGGACAGGTCACGACCGACGGCGACGGGTACGTGATCGTCGACCACCCCTCGACGCGCACGAGCGTCGCTGGCGTCTTCGCCGCGGGCGACCTCGTCGACCACATCTACCGGCAGGCGATCACCGCAGCCGGCACCGGCTGCGCAGCCGCGCAGGACGCCCAGCACTACCTTGCGGCACTTGAGCCTGCAGCGCCCGCTCACCGCCTCGAGAGCGTCGTCGCGTGAGCGTCGCGACCAGCCCCGAGCGGGCGCCGATCGCGGCGGCCGCGCCGCGCCGCCTGTCTGCGCTGGACCGCTGGCTCCCGCTGTGGATCGCGCTTGCCATGGGCGCCGGACTGGTGCTCGGCAGCACCGTGCCTGCCGTCGGGACGCTCCTCGCCCAGCTCGAGATCGGCGGCATCTCGTTGCCGATCGCGCTCGGGCTGCTCGTGATGATGTATCCGGTGCTCGCCAAGGTCCGCTACGACCGCGTCGCCGCCATCACCGGCGACCGCCGCCTCTTGATCTCGTCGCTCGTGCTCAACTGGCTCGTCGGACCGGCGCTCATGTTCGCGCTCGCCTGGCTGCTCCTGCCGGACCTGCCCGAGTACCGCACCGGCCTCATCATCGTCGGGCTCGCGCGCTGCATCGCCATGGTCGTCATCTGGAACGACCTCGCCTGCGGCGACCGGGAAGCGGCCGCGGTGCTCGTCGCCATCAACTCCGTCTTCCAGGTCGGCGCCTTCGCGCTGCTGGGCTGGTTCTACCTCACCGTGCTGCCGACATGGCTCGGCCTCGAGACGCAGGGACTCGACATCTCCATGGGCGAGATCGCGATCAACGTGCTCATCTTCCTCGGCATCCCCCTGGCGGCCGGATTCGCATCGCGCTGGATCGGCGAGCGCACCCGAGGCCGCGACTGGTACGAGCGCACCTACCTCCCGGCCGTCGGCCCCTGGGCGCTCTACGGACTGCTCTTCACGATCGTGCTGCTCTTCGCGCTCCAGGGCGAGAACGTCGTGCAGCGGCCCCTCGACGTCGCCCGGATCGCGCTGCCGTTGCTCGTCTACTTCGCGCTGATGTGGTCGATCGGCCTCGTCACAGGCAAGGCATTGGGGCTGGGCTACGCCCGTTCCACCACCCTCGCGTTCACCGCCGCGGGCAACAACTTTGAGCTGGCGATCGCGGTCGCGATCGGCGCCTTCGGCGCCGCCTCGGGCCAGGCGCTCGCCGGCGTCGTCGGACCCCTGATCGAGGTGCCCGTGCTCGTCGGCCTCGTCTACGTGTCGCTGTGGGCCGGCCGCGTCTGGTTCCGCACCGACCCGTTGCCGCAAGACCTCCACCCCGCTTCGCAGCCCAGCCACGAACGGGAAGGATCATGACCACCACGTCGGAAGCCGCACTGTGCTCGCCCATCGCGTCGCACGCCATCAGCGAGCATGCCGCCTCAACCGTCGCGGCCACGCTCAAGTCGCTCGCCGACCCACTGCGGCTCCGCATGCTGTCGGCCATCGCCTCCGACCCACGGGGAGAGTCGTGCGTGTGCGACCTCGCGGAGCTCGCGGACGTCTCGCAACCCACCGTCTCCCACCACCTCAAGGTGCTCAAGGACGCCGGCGTGCTCGTCTCCGAGCGCCGAGGCACATGGGTCTGGTACTCGATCGACGCGGCCGCACGCCCCGCGATCACCACCCTGCTCGAGAGCTTCGCGCCCGCAGCACTCGCGCCGCCCCGCGACACTGACGCCTACCACGGCCTCGACGACGTCGACGAGGCACTCACGCATCTCGCCGACTCCCTGGCATCCCGTTACCCGCAGCTGAGCGCCGACGCCGTCACGGGCGTCGTGCGCGAGTCCTACGCCGGGCTCGCTCGAACAGCGCGGATCACAGCACACCTCGTGCCGCTCACGGACCGGTTCGCCCGGCAGCGCCTCGCCGACCTAACGCGCGACCGATCGACGGGCGTGCCGCAGGTGCTGTTCGTCTGCGTGGCCAACGCGGGCCGGTCGCAGCTCGCAGCCGCCCTCGTCAACCAGGCAGCACGCGGCCGCGTCGTCGCACGCTCCGCAGGCTCGTCGCCCGCCTCTGCCATCCACCCGAACGTGCGGCCGCTGCTCGAGAACGTCGACGACTCCGACGAGGCCTTCCCCAAGCCGCTCACCGATGACGCCGTCCGCGCCGCGGATGTCGTCGTCACCATGGGTTGCGGCGACGTCTGCCCGATCATCCCCGGTGTCCGCTACGAGGACTGGGCGGTCGGCGACCCGGCACTCGCATCAGCCGAGGGCGTGGCGGCGATCCTCGACGACATCGCGCAGCGCGTCGTCCGTCTCGTCGACGAGCTCGTCTGAGTCACCGGCCATCCCTTGCACCACGTGCGTTCACCCGTCCGAAACCCCTGACCCGTACAAATGCAGCGGTGCCGACTAGGTCTGCACCTGACCGAGAGAGAGTCACGATGACCGAGAACCCCACCGTCCTGTTCGTCTGCGTGCACAACGCCGGCCGCTCCCAAATGGCCGCCGGCTTCGCGACGGCGCTCTCGAACGGCGCCGTCGAAGTGCTGTCCGCCGGCAGCGCACCGAAGGACCAGATCAATCCCGTCGCGATCGAGGCGATGGCCGAGGTCGGCATCGACATCGCCGGCAACACCCCGAAGGTGCTTACCGTCGATGCTGTCCGCGAGTCCGACGCGGTCATCACCATGGGCTGCGGCGACGCCTGCCCCATCTTCCCCGGCAAGCGCTACGAGGACTGGGAGCTCGAGGACCCGGCCGGCAAGGACATCGAGACGGTCCGCCGCGTCCGCGACGACATCCGCGGCCGCGTCGAGCGCCTACTCGCCGAACTCGTCCCGAGCACGAGCTGACGATGGCCGAGTTCGACGTGCGCGGCCGACGCGGCCTGCCCGGGATCGACTATCCCGAGCGATTCCTGCACGCCCTCACCGACGAGCTGAGCGCGGCCTACCAAGGCATCTTCGCCGCCGAGACGATCGAGCGGTACGTCCTCGAGTCCTATGCGGCGCTCCTCCGCACCTCCGTCGTGAAGGCGCACCTCGTCGCGCGCGTCACGCGCTTCGCGAAGGACCGGCTGCGCGCCCTCGCCGAGGCGAAGGGTGCGATTCCCCAGGACCGACCCAGCGTGCTGTTCGTCTGCGTCCAGAACGCGGGACGCTCGCAGATGGCCGCCGCCATCGCCGCGGAGCGCTCGGAGGGCGGGCTGGTCGTGCGGTCCGCCGGCTCCATGCCTGCCGCCTCTCTGAATCCCGCCGTCGTCTCGGCGATGGCGGAGGTGGGGCTCGACCTCACCGCGGAGTTCCCGAAGCCGCTGACTGACGACGTCGTGCGCGCCGCGGACGTCGTGGTGACGATGGGGTGCGGCGACGCGTGCCCCATCTACCCCGGCAAGCACTACGAGGACTGGCAGCTCACCGACCCGGAGCACGCGACGCCGGACGATGTGCGACGCATCCGCGACGAGATCATCGACCACGTCGACCGCATGCTGGAGCAGCTCGGCGTGGCTCCCGCCTGAGGTCGACGGCGCGGGTACCGCCACAGCGCGGCGCGAGTGCGCCACTACGGCTGTGTGCTCTCGGCGTCAGCGTTCCTTCGGCGCTCGAAGTGTCGCAACGACTGGCTCAAGTTGTTCCAGGACCTCGGCAGCGGCTTTGACGAAGCTGCCCCGATCGGCCTTGAGCATGACGCCGCCGTCCCCGACGCCGTAGGCCGCGGGGAACGAACGTTGCTGCGCGCGCTGGACTCCCCCCTCGAGTATCGCTAGGCGGCCGCTGAGACCTAGAACGCCTTCAGGCCAGACCGACCGCGGGACGGAAGGCGATGTCCATGAGCCGGGCCTGTCGCGCCGCGATAGCGCGAGGATCCGAGCCTGTGCAGCGTGCACTCGCACCGCGAGAGACGACAATGCGACGTCCAGCATCTCCTCTTCGCTCGTCGACCTGAGCTCCGCCAGCGACGTGACGCGGACGTTGGTCAGGTTGGCAGCGCTCCGAGCCCCCGACTGGAAGCCGCTCTCCGACAGCAGGATGCCTCGGTCTGCACCGACATCGGCGACGACGTCCCGTAGAACGTGGACGCGATCCTTCGCGATGGGACGCCGGTGGGCTTTGCATTCAACTACCCACTGAATCGCCCCGGTTCTGGTGGAGGGTCTGATTCCCCGAGAGGATGATGGCCATGCCAGCACCAAAGAAGTACCCGCAGGAGTTGCGGGAGCGGGCCATGCGGCTCGTGCAGGAGGCGCGCAAGGAGGATCCGGAGCTATCGCTGAACGCGGCGGTCGTGCGGATCGGACAGCGCACGGGCGTGAACGCCGACACGCTCCGCGGATGGATGAAGCAGGCCGCGATCGATTCAGGCGAACGTCCCGGCGTGACCGCCTCGGATGCGAAGCGCATCAAGGATCTCGAGGCCGAGGTTCGTGAGCTCAAGCGCGCGAACGAGATCTTGTTGGCGGCCTCGAGTTTCTTCGCGCGGGAGCTCGACCCGCGTTTGCCCTGGTAGTCGCGTTCGTGGACGACCACCGAGACCAGTTCGGCGTCGCGCCGATCTGCCGCGTGCTCACCGAGCACGGCGTGCCGATCGCGCCGTCCGGCTACTACGCCTTCAAGCAGCGCCCGCCCTCCCAGCGGTCGCTGCGCGATGCGGAGCTGCTGGTGGAGATCGATCGGATCTTCTGGGACCGGAAGCTCGGCCGCGGCATCTCCGGCGCCCGGAAGATCTGGCGGCTGCTGCGCCGCGAGGGCATTGAGGTCGCGCGCTGCACGGTCGAGCGGCTCATGCGCCAAGCGGGCCTGCAGGGCGTGCGCCGCGGCAAGCGGTTCGTCACTACCCGCCCCGACGAGTCGGCCGTGCGGCCACCGGATCACGTGCAGCGCTGCTTCACCGCGGAGCGTCCGAACCAGCTCTGGGTCGTCGACTTCACGTACGTGCCGACCTGGTCAGGCATGGGCTTCACGGCCTTCGTCACCGACGTGTTCTCCCGCAAGCTCGTCGGCTGGCGCACCACGAACCGGATGCCGACGGAGCTGCCGCTGGACGCGCTGGAGATGGCGCTCTGGGTGCGCGAGCGGGCTGGCGAGCCGGTCGACGGGCTCATCCATCACAGCGATGCAGGCAGTCAATACACAGCGATTCGCTACGCCGAGCGGCTCGCCGACGCCGGCGCGATCGCCTCCATCGGCACCGTTGGCGACTCGTACGACAACGCTCTGGCCGAGTCGGTCGTCGGCCTCTACAAGACCGAGTGCGTGAAGCTCGACGGCCCGTTCCGGACCGTCGACGAGCTCGAGCTCGCGACGCTGTCCTGGGTCCACTGGTTCAACGAGAACCGGCTCCACTCCTCGATCGGATATCTCACGCCGATCGAGGCGGAGAACGCGTACTACCGTGAGATCAACTCCCAGCCTCAGCCGATGCTGGGAGAACTCGCCCTCCACTGAACCCGGGGCGATTCACTACGCCCGAGCGGAACGTCCGTGGTTCATGCTCCTCCGGGCGCTCCCCTCCGGCCTAGGTCTCTTGGGAGCCGTGAACCTTCGCGCAGGCGATCCCCGACATCGTGCGCCGCGCCGTGCGGACTCTTCGCGGACTGAGCACCGTTGGGGCCAGTCGCTTCCCTTGTATTTCGGCCGGTCTGCGGGTGTCTCACACGTTGAAGCGGAACTCCACCACGTCGCCGCAGCTACCAACCTCAGCGGACACTGGTCCGCGAGTCGCTCGCCTGATCGCGGGATAACCAGCGGCGAAGCACGTCGATCCACTCGTCGAAGGCGTCGAGGTGCGCATCATGGCTGCCGCCGGAGAGATCGACTCTGACCGTCTCGGGCCTGCGCCGGATCAGCTCGTCCTTGTCGGCATCGCTGAACATCCCGTGCTTGGCGAAAATCGCGAGCGTCGGAACCTGCAGAGCTTTCCACTCGTCCCAGCGCGGTTCATGCACAGCCTGGATCGTGCGTTGCATGACCGCGGAGTCGAAACGCGGGACGAGCCCATCATCCGTCGACTGGAGATCCGCTACCCAGGCATCAACGATCGCGTCATCACCGAGGAACTCGCGGGCAGCGGCCTCTCCCCGGAACGGAACCGGCCAGGACGCGAAGTACGCGCCGAGACCAGCAGCCTCGCGCGGATCGTCGCTCCCCGACACATGACCTTCGAGCATCACGAGCCCCTCGACCAGGTCTGGATGCGCTGCTGCTGCGAGAAAAGCAGTGTGGGCTCCCATCGACTGCCCGACGAGCGTCGCTCGACGCCCTGGGGCGAGCTCCTCGATCGCCGCCACGACGTCGCCGACGAAGGCGTCGCGGGATAGATCATCGGGAAGGCGCGTGCTCGCACCGTGCCCTCGCTGATCCACGATCAGGACCCGATGATCCTGCAACGCTCGCGCCGTGCGCAGCAACTCTCGCGAGCTCCCGGCAAGCCCGTGCAGCAGCACGACGACAGGGCCGTGGCCGCCGAGGTCGGTGACGGCGATGCAGACGCCTCCGGGGCGCTGCACGACGCAGCTGGTCACGCGACCTGCAGCGGCGCGATCGCCGCGATCTGCTCACCTGCCGCGTCCTCGGCGCGGTCAAGCTCGTAATGGCTCTGCAGGTTGATCCAGAACTCGGCCGAGGTGCCGAAGTACTTCGCGAGCCGCAGCGCCGTGTCTGCGGTGATCCCTCGCTTGCCGTGCACGATCTCGTTGATCCGTCGCGGCGGCACGCCGATGGATACGGCGAGCTTGTTCTGCGTGATGCCGAAGCCCTCGATGAAGTCCTCCATGAGCACCTCGCCCGGGTGGATCGGCTCGATCTTGTCAGTGGTCGTCAACGATCTGCACCTCCTCTGGTCCGGCGGCGGTCCACACGAAGCAGATCCGCCACTGGTCGTTGATCCTGATGCTGTGCTGCCCGGCACGGTCGCCCTTGAGAGCTTCGAGGCGGTTGCCGGGTGGGACACGGAGGTCCTCGATGGACTCCGCGGACCCCACCTGACGAAGTTTGCGCAATGCGACTCGATGGATCCTCGGATCAATCGACCTCACGCGTTCACGACGCCACAGCCGTTCGGTCTCCTTGTCGCCGAACGATCTGATCACGGAACCAGTATATAACGGCGAGCGTCATTAACGCTAGACGTTAAACCGGAACTCCACCACGTCGCCGTCGACCATGACGTAGTCCTTGCCCTCGATGCGCACGCGGCCGGCTGCCTTCGCCTCCGCCATCGACCCGTACTGATCGAGGTCGGCGAACGAGACGACCTCCGCCTTGATGAAGCCGCGCTCGAAGTCGGTGTGGATGACACCCGCCGCCTGCGGCGCGGTCCAGCCCTTGCGGATCGTCCAGGCGCGCGACTCCTTCGGGCCGGCCGTGAGGTACGTCTGCAGGCCGAGCGTGTCGAAGCCGATGCGGGCGAGCTGGTCGAGGCCCGACTCGTCCTGCCCGAGCGACTGCAGCAGCTCGAGCGCCTCGTCCTGGTCGAGGTCGATGAGCTCCGACTCGACCTGCGCGTCGAGGAAGACGGCCTTCGCGGGCGCGACGAGCGCCGCGAGCTCTGCCTTCTTCGCCTCGTCCGAGAGCACCGCCTCGTCGACGTTGAACACGAACAGCTGCGGCTTCGCCGTCAGGAGGCCGAGCTCGCGGATCGGCGCGATGTCGAAGCCCGCCTGCGAGAGCGTCGTGCCCGCGTTCAGGATGGCCTGCGCCTCGACCGCCGCCGCGAGCACGGCCGGGTCGGCCTTCTTGCCGCGCACCTCCTTCTCGAGGCGCGGCACCGCCTTCTCGAGCGTCTGCAGGTCGGCGAGGATGAGCTCGGTGTTGATCGTCTCCATGTCGGAGGCCGGGTCGACCTTGCCGTCGACGTGCACGACATCCGAGTCGCTGAAGCCGCGCACGACCTGCGCGATCGCGTCGGCCTCGCGGATGTTCGCGAGGAACTGGTTGCCGAGGCCCTCGCCCTCGCTCGCACCCTTCACGATGCCGGCGATGTCCACGAACGAGACGGTCGCGGGCAGGATCTTGGCCGAGCCGAAGATCGCCGCGAGGCGCGTGAGGCGCTCGTCCGGCAGCTCGACCACCCCGATGTTCGGCTCGATCGTCGCGAACGGGTAGTTCGCCGCGAGCACGGTGTTCTTGGTGAGAGCGTTGAAGAGGGTCGACTTGCCCACGTTGGGGAGTCCGACGATGCCGATCGTGAGTGCCACGACTGACGAGCCTACCGGCGCGCATCCGCCGCCCTGGCCCGACGACCTGCCGCACTAGCCTCGGGACCATGGATGCGTCACCGGGGCCGGGCGGACGGGCCGCGCCCCTCGTCGCGTACCTCCGGGGCATCGCGGGCCCGGATCGCACGCCGCGCACGAACCGCGACCTCGCGGTGCTGCTCGCGCTCACGGCGGGCATCCTCAACTCCGTCGGCTTCATGGCGATCGCCCTCTACACCTCGCACATGACGGGCCTCACGGCGATGCTCGCCGACAGCCTCGTGCTCGGCTCGCTCGACATCGCGCTGCTGTGCCTCACGGGCCTGCTGTCGTTCGTCGTCGGGGCCGCGGTGTGCGCGCTGCTGTTCAACTGGGCGAGGCGCCGCGGGCTGCAGAGCCGGTTCGCGATCGTGCTGCTGCTCGAGGCGGCGCTCGCGCTCTTCATCGGGCTCGTCGCGCACGAGCTCACCGCCGACGCGGGGCGCGAGTGGGTGCTCATCGCGCTGCTCGGCTTCACGATGGGCCTGCAGAACGCGGTGATCACGAAGATCTCCGACGCGCAGATCCGCACGACGCACGTGACCGGCATGGTGACCGACATCGGCATCGAGCTCGGCAAGCTCGTCTACCCGAAGCGCGCGGACGACCCCGACCCCGTGCGGCCGCGGCTCGGACGGCTCGGCCTGCACGTGCTGCTCGTGAGCGCCTTCTTCGCCGGCGGCATCACCGGCGCGCTCGCCTATCAGGCAATCGGGTTCGTCACCGTCGTGCCGACCGCGGTGCTGCTGCTCGTCTTCGCGAGCGTGCCCGTGGCCCGCGACCTGCGCGGGCGCTCGCGCCGCCCGGCGTGAGCGGCGGACGGCACCCTTCCCTCCTCCCAGCCTCCCCGCGTAGCGTCGTGCCCACAGCGCAGCCGACGGCTGCGGGACGGACCGCGGAGGAGAGCGATCATGGCAAACCAGAACGACCCGACCTACGACTCGCGCGAGGGCGACCCGGTCTACCACGAAGCACCGCCGGCGGACAGCGGCTCGGCGAGCTCGTTCGACGCCCGCCACAACGAGTTCGTGCCCGAGGACGGCAAGTCCGGCGCGGGCGTCGACGCGCGCACGGGCGAGACGGTGCACGGCGACGGCCAGGCCAAGGAGGCGCCGAACGACGACTTCTCCGGCGGCCGCGACGCCGAGCAGCCCGAGGAGCTGGACGCCGAGGGCCAGCGCGACCTCGAGGACGCCGCGCGCGAGCAGGACGCCCCGAGCCTCGAGGGCGACGGCCGCTGAGCGAGCGCACCCGACGCCGCTTCGTGGTGCACGGCACCGTGCAGGGCGTCGGCTTCCGCATGGCCGCGCGCCGCGAGGCGGAGCGGCTCGGGCTCGCCGGCTCGGTGCGCAACCGCTTCGACGGCACGGTCGAGGCGGAGGCCGAGGGTGCGGCGGATGCGGTGGCGGCGTTCGGCGCGTGGCTCGCGCACGGCCCCGACACGGCTCGCGTCGATCGCGTCGAGACCGAGTCGATCGAGGCGCGCGGCGAGACCGGCTTCGCGGTGCGCTGAAGCCGCCCGGATCGCAAGCGGGCTGTCACGGGCTGCTCAGGATCCGCGCGTACCGTCGCGGCCAGGCGACAGCCGCCCTCGTCGGCGCAGCGGGCCGGGAGCCTGCGGCGCAGCTCGACGGGGACCCGAACCGTGGGGAGACATCGTGACGTTCCAGGGCAACATCGACCAGCTGGCCGGCCGCGAGGTGTTCGGCAGCGACGGCCATCGCATCGGCGAGGTGGGACAGGTCTTCGTGCTCGAGGGCACCGACGAGCCGACCTGGATCACCGTGAAGACGGGGCTGTTCGGCATGCACGAGTCGTTCATCCCGGTCGCCGGCGCGACGGAGCGCGGCGACGAGATCGTCGTGCCCTTCGAGAAGGCGTTCGTGAAGGACGCGCCGCGCATCGACGACGCGAGCGAGCTCTCGGTCGAGCAGGAGGCGGAGCTCTACCGCTACTACGGCGTCGAGCCGCCGCTGCAGCAGCGCGCGGCCGTCGGCGACCACGGGCAGGGCGCTCACGACCACCACGACGACGACCGCGACCGCGGCGTCGGCGGTCACCTGCAGCGCGCCGACGCGCGCCACTCGGGCGACGCGGACGACACGGGCCCCTCGACCGCGCACGCCGACCGCACGCCCTACGGCGGCGGGCACGACGCCGGCAGCGCCGACTCGAGCGGCAGCGGCTCGGATGACGAGCGCGGCGTGCGCGGCCGCGGCACCGACGACGACCACGACGCGAGCCGCGGGGCGACGAGCGCGAGCGGCGCCGGTGGCCCGCGCCTGCGGCGGCGCATCGTGACCGAGATGCAGACGATCCAGGTGCCCGTGCAGCGCGAGGAGATCGTGGTCGAGGGCGACGGCATCGAGCCGGACGGCGACGACCGCCGCTGAGGGCAGGCTGCGCAGTCCTGACGCGCTCCCGCGAGCCCGGCTGCGCTCCGCGCGCAACGGGCGCCGACGCGCTTGCGCGCACCGCGCATCCGCACCACCATGGTGGGAAGCCGCGCGATCCGCGGCCCCGACCCACGGCGCCGAGAGCGGCGCCGACACTCAATGAGGAGAGCCGCCATGAGCGCAATCCCTGAGTTCTCGCACGAGCGCGTCCTGACCTCCATGGGCGCCCGCAGCGGACTCGTCATCACCGTCGCACTCCACTCGAGCGCACTCGGGCCCGCGCTCGGCGGCTGCCGCATGTGGAGCTACCCGACCTGGGCCGACGGCCAGGCGGACGCCTTGCGGCTCTCGGCGGCGATGACGCTCAAGAACGCCGCGGCCGGGCTCGACGCCGGCGGCGGCAAGTCGGTCATCGCGCTGCCGATGGGCGAGGCGCTCGACCCCGACCGCCGCCGCGCCGCGCTGCTCGACCTCGGCGACCTCGTCGAGGCGCTCGATGGCCGCTACCGCACGGCCGAGGACGTCGGGACGACGGAGCACGACATGCTCGTCGTGCGCGAGCGCACCGAGCACGTCGTCGGCCTCCCCGCCGAGAGCGGCGGCGCGGGCGAGCCCGCTGGGGCGACCGCGCTCGGCGTCTTCTCGGCGATCGCGCCGACGCTCGGCGAGGCGTTCGGCTCGGAGCAGATCGAGGGACGCTCGTTCGTCGTCTCGGGCCTCGGCCAGGTGGGCGGGCGGCTCGCGCGCATGCTCGCCGGTCACGGCGCGGAGCTCATCGTCACCGACATCGACGAGCGCAAGCGCCAGCTCGCCGACGAGCTCGGCGCCCGCTGGATCGCGCCGGAGCTGGCGCTCTCGACGCCCGCTGACGTGCTCGTGCCCGCCGGTCTCGGCGGCATCCTCACCGACGAGGCGATCGACGCGCTGCCCGTGCGCGCGGTCGTCGGGCCGGCCAACAACCCGCTCGCCGACCGCTCGGGCGCCGCGCGCCTGCAGGAGCGCGGCATCGTCTACGCGCCCGACTTCGTCGTCAACGCCGGCGGCGTCATCCACCTCGAGGGCATGGCCCACGGCCAGGAGTGGCCCGCGATCGCCGAGCGCCTGACCGGCATCGCCGACACCGTGCGCGGCGTCATGGCGAGCGCGCGCGAGCGCGGCATCACGCCGCTCGCCGCCGCCGAGGCGCTCGCCGCGGCGCGCATCGATGCCGCCCGCGGCTCGCGAGCGCCGTCGGCTCGCACCGCCGTCGTCGTCTGAGGCGGCCGCAGCGGAGCCGGGCGGGCGGCGCGACGCCGACCCGCCCGGCTCGGCGCTCCCCCAGCCTCGGCGCGTAGCGTCGGCCACCAGCGGCGACGACGCCGCGGACGAGGAGAGCACCATGCACGACGAGCACGAGTCCGACGCCCCCGGCGAGCAGGTCGACCCGACGCAGCGCTCGAGCCATTCGCCGGACGAAGCGGTCGTCGACGAGGGCATCGACACCGGGCAGACGCACTCGAGCGAGCCCGATCCCGCGATCGGCGAGAGCATCGACGAGAGCCCCGCAGAGGGCTTCGACCCCGACGCGCCGAGCGGCACCTGAGCGGTCGCGGGGCGGTCGGCGGCCGGTCGTTCGATGGGACGCACGGGGCGCGGAGTTGACACTGCGGTCGGCGGGGTGGTCGACTCGGTCCTGACACGTCCCGTCCCCCGAATCGCGCGACGACCCTCGCGCACGACCCCCAGCGACCGCTCCGCCCACAGGCGCACGCGGCTCGGCACCGGAGCACCCTGGCCATGACCGCCTTCCCCGAAGCTCACCGGCCGTCGGTCGCGAGCACGCACCGGCCCGTGGTGCTGCTGCACGCCGGGAGCGCGGCGAACTGGATGTGGGAGCCGCAGCTGCCCGCTGTGCGCGACCGACTCGCGCTCACGCCGCACCTCCCGGGGTTCGGGGAGCGTATCGCCGAGGAGTGGCCGGGCATCACAGGCGCGGCGGACGACCTGGCCCGACGCATCCGCGATCTCGGAGCCGAGGGCCCCGTCGACCTCGTCGGCCTCTCGCTCGGGGGTGTGGTCGCGCGGCACCCGCAGCTCGTCGCCTCGGTGCTCACGAGCGGCACCGCGGTCATGCCTGTCGTCGGCACGGCTCGCGCGCTCTCGGCGCTGCAGCTCATGCTCTGGAACCGTCGCGCGATGTGGCGCGCGCAGGCGAGCGCGCTCGGCCTGACCGCCGAGGCGGTCGAGCGCTACGTCGAGCACGGGCTCTCGGTGCGCCGCACGACCGCGCGGGTGCTGCTCGACGAGATCTCGGCAGGCGCGATGCCCGAGGGGCTCGACCGGTACCGGGGGCGGATGCTGCTGCTCGCGGGAGAGCTCGACCCCGCGGTGATGGCGGAGTCGCTCGAGGCGCTCCGCGAGGTCGTGCCCCACGCCGAGAAGCGCACGGCGCCGGGCATGCGCTACATCTGGAACATCGAGAACCCGAAGCGCTTCAACGCGATGCTGCGCGACTGGCTGCGCGGCGGGGTCGACCACTGGCTGCTCGAGCCGACCCACGTGCTGCTCTGACGCGCTGGCGGGATCTCGACGGATCGCGGCAGGCTCGCGACGGCCGCGGCGTGCCCGCTGCTCGGCGAGGTGCAGCCCCCGCTCGCGCTCATCGGCGGGCTCGTGTGCCTCGTCGGCGTCGCGCTCACGCGCGTGCCCGACCGGGCGCTCAGCCGGCGACCGGCGCCGGCGGCCACCGCAGCGCCCCATCGCTGACGGTCGCGGTCTCGCTCGGCTCGTGCGGCCGCAGCGATCCGTCGTGCATGAGGTGCTCGACCGGCACGCCGTGCAGCTTCGCGGCCACATCGGCGACGACCCGCCGGTGGCACCGCCACCACACCGCCTCCGAGCACATGACCGCCGTGCGCCGAGCCGACGCATCCGCCAGCACCGACGCCATGCCCGCCTCGAACTCCGACGTCCGCGTCCAGGCGGCGTAGGCGCGGAAGGCGTCGACGCGCCACCAGCCGTCGGGCGAGGCGGCGTCCTCCTCTGCCCGCAGCCGGCGCCGGCCGCCGAGCCGCTCCTCCCAGCGCCACGCGATGCCGCCCGCGGCGAGCTCGCCCTCGATCGCGTCGCGCGACGCGGCGGGGTTCGCGCGGCTGCCCGGGAAGCGCCGGATGTCGACGACGAGCTCGACCCCCGCACCCGCGAGGAGCGAGCGCAGGCCGTCGCCGTCGAGCCGGCCGTGGCCGACGGTGACGAGGGCGGCGGCTATCGCTGCTCCTCGAGGCCCAGCTCGATGAGCTCGGTGATGAGGTCGGCGTAGGCGATGCCGCTCGCTTCCCACAGCACCGGGAACATCGAGATCGACGTGAAGCCCGGCATGGTGTTGATCTCGTTGACGACGACGCCGTGCTCGGGCGAGAGGAAGAAGTCGACGCGCGCGAGCCCCGCCCCCTCGATCGCCTCGAATGCGCGGACCGCGGTCGCCTGAAGCTCGGCGAGCGACGCGTCGTCGATCGCGGCTGGGCACACGACGCGCGCGCCCGAGCCGCCGCGGTACTTGAGGTCGAAGTCGTAGAAGCGGCCCTCGTCGAGCTCGATCTCGCCCGGCAGCGACGCCCGGGGCGGGGCGCCGTCGCGGCCGGCGAGCACGCCGAGCTCGATCTCGCGGCCGCGCACGCCCACCTCGACGAGCGCGCGCGAGTCCTCGGCGAGCGCGGCCGTCATCGCGTCGTCGAGCTCCGCGATCGTCGCGACGCGACTGACGCCCACGGACGAGCCGGCGCGCGCGGGCTTGACGAACACCGGCATCGGGAAGCCCTCGAGCCGCGCGCGCACCGCCTCCGGGTCGCGCGCCCACTCGGCGCGCGAGACCGTGATCCAGGGCGCGACGCGGATGCCCGCGTGCTCGAGCACCGTCTTCGTGTAGTGCTTGTCCATCCCGACCGCGCTCGCGAGCACGCCGTTGCCGACGTACGGGAGGCCGGCGAGCTCGAGCGCGCCCTGCACCGTGCCGTCCTCGCCGAAGGGGCCGTGCAGGATCGGGAGCACGACGTCGATCGGCTCGAGCCGGCGCCCGGCGGCGTCCTCGACCTCGAGCGCGCGCTCCCCCGCGACCTGCGGCAGCCGCACGCGCGAGCCGTTGTCGGCGACGACCGGCATCGCCTCGAGCGTGAGCTCGGCAGGGTCGCCATCCCACAGCGTCCACGCGCCCGACGGCGCGATGCCGACGACGATCGGCTCGAAGCGCTCGCGATCGAGGTGCCGCAGCACGCTGCCCGCGGTCGCGCACGAGATCGAGTGCTCGCTCGAGCGGCCGCCGAAGAGGATGGCGACGCGGATGCGCCGGGCCGGCCCGGTCTCGGGGGTCTCGGTCACGGTCACTCCTGGATCGGCTCGTCGTCGGTCGTCAGGTGGGGCGCGATGTCGCGCGGGTCCATCTCGCCGTCGAGCACGAGCCGCACCTGCTCGAGGATCGGCATCCGCACGCCCGCCGCGGCCGCGAGCTGCGCGACGGGCTCGACCGACGCGAGGCCCTCGGCGACCTGCTCCATGCGGGCGACGACGTCGGTGCGCGAGTAGCCCATGCCGAGCAGCCGGCCGGCGGTGAAGTTGCGCGAGAGCGGCGAGCCGCACGTCGCGATGAGGTCGCCGAGACCGGCGAGGCCGCTCATCGTCTCGCGCTCGGCGCCGTGGGCGACGGCGAAGTCGGTCACCTCGGCGAGGCCGCGCGTGATGATCGACGCCTTCGTGTTCTCGCCGTAGCCGACCCCGTCGACGATGCCGATCGCGAGCGCGACGAGGTTCTTCAGCACGCCGCCGAACTCGGTGCCGACGACGTCGGTGTTGATGAACGAGTGGAAGTAGTCGTTCCGCGCGCGCTTCGCGACCTCGCGAGCCGTCTGGGAGCTCGACGACGAGACGACCGCGGCCGTCGGGTGCTCCTGCGCGATCTCGAGCGCGAGGTTGGGTCCCGAGACGACCGCGATGCGGCCGGCGTCGATCGCGAGCTCCTGGGCGATCACCTCGCTCATGCGCAGCCGCGAGCCGGCCTCGACGCCCTTGATGAGGCTCACGATCGGCGCGTCCGGTCCGATCGCGCCGCCGTGCTCGCGCAGCAGCTCGCGCAGCTGCTGGCTCGGCACGGCGAGGTAGACCTGGGATGCGCCGTCGAGCGCCGCGCGGATGTCGCTCGTCGCGTGCAGGGTCGCCGGGAGCGTGATGCCCGGTAGGTAGCGCGTGTTGCGGCGCGACTCGTCGATCTCGCGCGCGGCCTCCGGCCGCCTCGCCCACAGCACCGTGTCGGTGCCGCCGTCGGCGAGCGCCTTCGCGAACGTCGTGCCCCAGCTGCCCGCGCCGAGGACCGCAACGTCAGCCATCCGCGCGCCCGTCCTCGTCCCGCGCGTCGCGAGCCGACGCATCCGGCCCCTGCTGGCCCGGCTCGAAGCGGCCCGTCTCGGCCTGCCCGTAGTGCGAGGGGTCGTAGCGCACCGCGGGCGGCTGCTCGCCGCGCAGCTCGCCGAGCAGCCCTGCGATCGCGCCCATGACGCGGTCGGTCGCCGCGGTCATCGACGCCTGGTCGGTCTTGCCCGCGAAGTCGGAGAGGTCGACGGGCGGACCGAAGACGATGTCGATCGTCTTCCGCGGGAAGGGGCGGATCGCCTTGCCGTAGCGCGGCATGAGGTGCTGCGTGCCCCAGTGGGCGGCGGGGATGAGCGGCACGCCCGCCTCGAGCGCCATGCGCACGGCACCGGTCTTGCCGCGCATGGGCCAGAGGTCAGGCTCGCGCGTGAGCGAGCCCTCGGGGTAGATGATGACGCCGAGCTCGTCGCGCACGAGCGTGCGCGCTGCCTCCATCGGCGCCGCTGGGGCGCTGCGGCCCGCGCGCTCGACCGGGATCTGGCCAGCGGCGCGCAGGATCGCCCCGACGACGGGGATCCTGAACAGGCTCGCCTTCGCCATGAAGCGCGGCACGCGGCCGGCCTTCCACACCGCCATCGCCATGATGATCGGATCGATCTCGCTGTAGTGGTTGGGCGAGAGCACGAACGCGCCGCGCTCGGGCACGTGCTCGTGCCCGAGGATGCGGAGCTTCGCCATCGCCGTCATCGGCGGGATGATCGTCGCCGCGAGCCCGACGTAGACGGGCGTGCGCTCCGGCTTCGGCGGGCGGCCGGGCAGCCCCATCAGCCCTCCACGTCGAAGTCCGCGCCGAGGGCCTCGAGCTTCTCGATGAAGCGCTCGTAGCCCCGGGCGATGATCCCGACGTTGGAGATGCGGCTCGTGCCCTCGGCGGTCAGCGCCGCCACGAGGTGGCTGAAGCCGCCGCGCAGGTCGGGCACCACGATGTCGGCGCCGTGGAGCTCGACCGGTCCGGCGATGACGGCGGAGTGCTGGTAGTTGCGCTGCCCGAAGCGGCACGCGTGGCTGCCGAGGCAATCGGTGTGGATCTGGATGCGCGCACCCATCTCGACGAGCGCCTCCGTGAAGCCGAAGCGCTGCTCGTAGACGGTCTCGTGCACGATCGAGATGCCGTTGGCCTTCGCGAGCGCCACGACGAGCGGCTGCTGCCAATCGGTCATGAAGCCGGGGTGCACGTCGGTCTCGACGACGACGGGCTTGAGGTCGCCGCCCGGGTGCCAGAAGCGGATGCCGTCGTCCTCGATCTCGAACGCGCCGCCCGCCTTGCGGAAGACGTTGAGGAAGGTCGTCATCTCCGGCTGGCGAGCGCCCTCGAGGAAGACGTCGCCGCCGGTCGCGAGCGCCGCGCACGCCCACGAGGCGGCCTCGTTGCGGTCGAAGAGCGCCGTGTGGCGGTAGCCGACGAGCTTGTCGACGCCCTCGATGCGGATCGTGCGGTCGGTGTCGACCTGGATCTCTGCGCCCATCTTCTGCAGGATCGCGATGAGGTCCATGATCTCTGGCTCGACCGCGGCGCCCGTGAGCTCCGTGCGGCCCTTCGCGCGCACCGCGCCGAGCAGCACCTGCTCGGTCGCGCCGACCGACGGGTAGGGCAGGTGGATCTTCGCGCCGTGCAGGCCGCCCGGCGCCGACATCCGGATGCCGCTCGGCAGCTTCTCGACGACCGCGCCGAAGTTGCGCAGCACGTCGAGGTGGTAGTCGATCGGCCGGTCGCCGATGTGGCAGCCGCCGAGGTCGGGGATGAACGCCTCGCCGAGCTGGTGCAGCAGCGGGCCGCAGAACAGGATGGGGATGCGGGAGGAGCCCGCGTGCGCGTTGATCGACGTCTCGTGCGCGGTGCGCACCTTCGCCGGGTCGAGGCGCAGGGTGTCGCCGTCGCGCTCGACGGTCACCCCGTGGAGCTCGAGCAGGCCCTGCACGACGCGCACGTCGCTGATCTCGGGGACGCTGCGCAGCTCGCTCGGCGTCTCGCCGAGCAGCGCCGCGACCATCGCCTTCGTGACGAGGTTCTTCGCGCCCTTCATCTGGATGCGACCCTGCAGCGGCTTGCCGCCGCGCACGGTGATGCGGTCGACGTTCATGCCGACGGCGGCTCCGGCGCTCTTGCTGAACTCGGTGAGGTTCACGAGGCTCCTTGGGTTCGTGCCTGCGGCGTCCGGCCCTGCGGCGTCCGGCCCTGCGGCGTCCGGCCCTGCGGCGTCCGATCCTGCGTCGTGGGCAGCCACGACGGACGCTTGGCCTCGAACGCGGAGATCGCGGCTTCGTCGCGCAGGGTGAGTGCGATGTCATCGAGGCCCTCGAGCAGGCGCCAGCGAGTGTAGTCATCGATCTGGAAGGCATGGCTGACTCCGGCTGCGGTCGCGGTGCGAGCCTCGAGGTCGACCGTCACGGGCTCCCCCGGGTTCGCGCGCGCGGCGGCCCATAGGGCCTCCGTCGCCTCCTCGGAGATCTGGCCGACGAGCAGGCCTTGCTTGCCGGCGTTGCCGCGGAAGATCTCGCCGAAGCGGGGCCCGAGCACGGCGGTGATGCCGAAGTCGCGCAGCGCCCACACGGCGTGCTCGCGGCTCGAGCCGGTGCCGAAGTCGTAGCCGACGACGAGGATGCCGCCGTGCCGGTACGGCTCCCGGTTGAGCACGAAGTCGGGGTCCTGCCGCCACGAGTGGAAGAGCGCGTCGTCGTAGCCGGTCTTCGTGACCCGCTTGAGGAAGACGGCGGGGATGATCTGGTCGGTGTCGACGTTCGAGCGCTCGAGCGGCACGATCGGGCCGGTCAGCGTGCTGATCTGCTCCATCAGGCGACTCCGTCCCTCGCGAGCTCCGGCTCGGCTTCGGCGTCCAGCAGGTCCCACGGGCTCGAGAGCGTGCCGCGGATCGCGGTCGCCGCGGCGACGAGCGGCGAGACGAGGTGCGTGCGACCGCCCTTGCCCTGCCTGCCCTCGAAGTTGCGGTTCGAGGTCGACGCGCAGCGCTCCCCCGGCGCGAGCTGGTCGGGGTTCATGCCGAGGCACATCGAGCAGCCGGCGAAGCGCCACTCGGCGCCGAAGTCCGTGAAGACCTTGTCGAGCCCGGCGGCCTCTGCCTCGAGCCGCACTCGAGCCGAGCCCGGCACGACCAGCACGCGCACCCCATCCGCCTTCTTCCGACCGCGGATGATCTCGGCCGCCGCCGAGAGGTCCTCCATGCGCGAGTTCGTGCACGAGCCGATGAAGACGGTGTCGACCGCGATGTCCTTGAGCCGCGTGCCGGGTGTGAGGTCCATGTACTCGAGCGCGCGCTCGGCGGCCGAGCGGTCGGTCGGGTCGTCGAACGACTCGGGAGCCGGCACCTCGCCCGAGAGCGAGACGCCCTGGCCGGGGTTCGTGCCCCACGTGACGAAGGGCTCGAGCTCGGATGCGTCGATGAAGATCTCGTTGTCGAAGACGGCGTCGTCGTCGGTCGGGAGCGTCTTCCAGTACTCGAGCGCGGCATCCCAGTCGGCGCCCTTGGGCGCGTGCGGCTTGTCCTTGACGTAGGCGAAGGTCGTCTCGTCGGGGGCGACCATGCCCGCGCGCGCCCCCGCCTCGATCGACATGTTGCAGATCGTCATGCGGCCCTCGATCGAGAGCGAGCGGATGGCGCTGCCGCGGTACTCGAAGACGTAGCCGGCGCCGCCGCCCGTGCCGATCTTCGCGATCACGGCGAGGATGATGTCCTTCGCGGTCACGCCGGGGCGCAGCTCGCCCTCGACGTTGATCGCCATCGTCTTGAAGGGCTTGAGCGGGAGCGTCTGCGTCGCCATGACGTGCTCGACCTCGCTCGTGCCGATGCCGAACGCCATCGCGCCGAACGCGCCGTGCGTCGAGGTGTGCGAGTCGCCGCAGACGACGGTGACGCCCGGGAGCGTGAGGCCGAGCTGCGGGCCGACGAGGTGCACGATGCCCTGCTCCTTGTCGCCGAGCGAGTGGATGCGCACGCCGAACTCCGCGGCGTTCTGCCGCAGCGTCTCGATCTGCTTCCTGCTCGTCGGGTCCTGGATGGGCTTGTCGATGTCGAGCGTCGGCGTGTTGTGGTCCTCGGTCGCCACCGTGAGGTCGGTGCGGCGCAGCGGCCTGCCTGCCTGCCGGAGGCCGTCGAAGGCCTGCGGGCTCGTCACCTCGTGCACGAGGTGGAGGTCGATGTAGATGAGGTCGGGCGCGCCGTCCTCGCCCTTCACCACCACGTGGTCGTCCCACACCTTCTCAGCGAGCGTCTTGCCCATCTGCCCTCCCAGCACGCGCGTGGCCGCGATCGACCATCCGCCCAGTCTACGCGGGGGCCGGTGCCGCTCCTCTGTCGGCGAACACGACGCGCGCCTGCCCTGGCCTCGTCCAGCATGCGCAGGGCACGATGGGCGCATGCGCGCTCCCATCACCGTCGCCGTCACGGGCGGCGCAGGCCAGATCGGCTACCAGCTGCTGTTCCGCATCGCCGCCGGCGACATGCTCGGACCCGACCAGCCCGTGCGGCTGCGGATCCTCGAGATCCCGGATGCGCTGCCCGCGCTCGAGGGCGTCGTGATGGAGCTGCACGACTCGGCCTTCCCGCTGCTGCACTCCGTCGACACGACGGCGGACGCGTCGGTCGCCTTCGAGGGCGCCGACCACGCGCTGCTCGTGGGCGCGAGGCCGCGCGGCCCGGGCATGGAGCGCTCCGACCTGCTCGCCGCGAACGGCGCGATCTTCAGCGCCCAGGGACGCGCGATCCAGGAGCACGCGAGCCAGGACATCCGCATCACCGTGACGGGGAACCCCGCCAACACGAACGCGCTCATCGCGGCCGCCGCGGCGCGCGACATCCCGCGCGAGCGCTTCTCGGCGCTGACGCGGCTCGACCACAACCGCGCGATCGCGCAGCTCGCGGCGCGGACGGGCGAGCCGGTCGCGGGGATCCGGCGCATGATCGTGTGGGGCAACCACTCCACGACGCAGGTGCCCGACCTCACGCACGCGATCGTCGGGGAGTCGCTCGCGACCGACCTCGTCGAGCGCGAGTGGGTGCGCGACGAGTTCGCGCCGACGGTCGCGAACCGGGGCGCGGCGGTCATCGCTGCGCGCGGCGCCTCCTCTGCCGCGTCGGCGGCGTCGGCGACGATCGACCACGTGCGGTCGTGGATGCTCGGCACGGCACCCGACGACTGGACCTCGATGTCGGTCGTCTCGCGCGGCGAGTACGACGTGCCCGAGGGGCTCGTCTCGTCGTTCCCGGTGACGACCGCCGACGGCGAGTGGTCGATCGTCGACGACCTCGAGCTCGAGCCGGAGGTCGCCGAGCAGCTGCGCGCGTCGGTCGCCGAGCTCGAGCAGGAGCGCGAGCAGGTGCGGGCGCTCGGCTACCTGGGCTGAGCCGCGCTTCCCGGTGCCGATCGCCACCCGCCCGCACTCCAGCCCGCCGCGCGTGCCGGAGGGCGAGCACATCTGGGGCGACTTCACCGTCGACGAGAAGCCGTGGCGCGTGAGCCTCGTCGATGCGCTCGCGCAGCTCGCGCGGCGCGTCGAGCGGGACGACGCGATCGCTTCGATCGACAGCGCGCTGCACCAGGGGCTCCTCGACGAGGAAGGGCTCGACCGGTGCGGCTCGCAGGGTGAGCGGGTCGCGAGACCGGGCCGGGAACGGCGAAGCGCCCCCGGCCGTGAGACCGAGGGCGCTTCTGCTGTGACCCCAGCGGGATTCGAACCCGCGTTACCGCCGTGAGAGGGCGGCGTACTAGGCCGCTATACGATGGGGCCGTGCTGCTCTCGCTCGCGAAAGCAACCTGGATAGTGTGCCACACGATCCGGGGGTGCGCCAAATCGGAGCGAGCACGGGCCGGTCAGGGCGCGCGGAGCACCTGCAGGGCGCCCGGCATCGCGGTGCAGCGCACCGGCAGCCGGCCCACGATCTCGCCGTCCCCGCACACCGTCACGGCGTCGTCGCTCGCGATGTCGACCGACTCGCAATCGAGGATGTGCACCCGCGGATCCGCCTCGTGCGTGCCGCGCATCGCCTTCGCGAGCGTGATGAGGAAGCGCGGGTACGACACCTCATCGGCGAGCACCGCCGTCAGCCGCCCGTCGTGCAGCGACGCGCTCGGCGCGATCGGCACTCCTCCCCCGAACGTGCTGTTGTTCGCGATCGCCACGATGAGGGTGCGCCACGAGCGCTCCTCGCCGCCGTCGAAGCGCATCCGGAACGTGCGGTGCCGCGGCCGCAGGAGCGTCGCGACGATCGCGGCGCGGTAGCGGAGCGCGCTCGGCACTCGCGTGAACCGGTTCGAGCGCACCGTGACGTCGGCGTCGAAGCCCACCGAGACGACGCCAGCGGCGAGCGAGACCCCCTCCGGGTGCTCGATCCGCACGAGGTCGAAGCGCTCAGGGTCTGCGGCGAGCGCCGCCTCGAGCCCGTCGAGCGCCTGCTCGGCGCTCCGGATCCCGAGCGACGCGGCGAAGTCGTTGCCGCTGCCAGCCGGCACGATCACGAGGCGCTTCGACGTGCCGCCGACGATGTTGACGCCGAGGTGCACCATGCCGTCCCCGCCCACGACGACGAGCGCATCCGCCGTCGTCATCGCGAAGCGCGTCTGCTCGAGCTGACCGCGGTAGTCGGCGGCGGCGACGTGCCGCACCTCGTGGCCGAGCTCGGCGACGCGCGCAGCCGTCCGCGCACCGACCGCACCGCCTCGACCGGGTCGGTCGGCAGGCTTCGAGGCGACGACGATGTGCACGGCTGCGAGCCTAAGCGAGGCGCGCCCCCGCGCCGAGCACCTGCGCTCGCCGAGCGCACCGCCTATCGTGGATGCCATGCGAGTGACCAAGCGAGAGCACGCCTGCATGATCCTCGACGAGGACGGACGCCAGCTCGTCATCGACCCCGGCAACCAGACCGGCCCCGTCTCGGCCCCCGACCTCATCGCGATCGTCATCACGCACGAGCACGCCGATCACTGGGACGCGGGCCGGCTGCGCGAGCTGCTCGCGGCCAACCCCGGCACGCCGATCTACGCGCCCGCCGGCGTCGCCGCCGCCGCGTCGGAGTTCAAGGTCACCGTCGTCGAGGCGGGCGAGCGCGTCACCGCCGGCCCCTTCCGGCTGCGCTTCTTCGGCGGCACGCACGCCGAGATCCACCGCTCGATCCCGCTCGTCGACAACCTCGGCGTGCTCGTCAACGAGCGCTTCTACTACCCGGGCGACTCGTACGCCACGCCCGACGTCAAGGTCGAGGTGCTCGCCGCGCCCGCCGGCGCGCCGTGGCTCAAGATCGGCGAGGTGATGGACTTCGTCACCGCGGTCGCGCCGCGCGCGACCTTCGCGGTGCACGACGCACCGCTCTCGCCCATGGGCCTCGGCATGGCGCACGCGCGCATCGAGGCGGCCGCCGCCGAGCACGGAGGCACGCACCACCGGCTCGAGAACGGCGACTCGCTGCCCATCGGCGAGCACTGATGGCCACGCGCCGCCCGGGCGCGACCGCGTGATCGATCCGCTCACGCTGCTGCTCTACGCGGCGGCCATCTTCGTCGCGACGGTCGCCCAGCGCGTCGTCGGCCTCGGCTTCGGGCTCGTGATGGGCCCGGTCTCGGCGATCGTCGCCGGACCGATCGCGGCCGTGCCGCTCAACTGCATCTTCGCCGTCGTCGCGTGCTCGCTCATGCTGCCCGGCGTGTGGCGCGACGTCGACTGGCGGCGGCTCACGTGGCTGCTGCTGCCCGCGGTGCCCGCGAGCGTCGTGGGGCTGCTCCTGGCGCGCGTCGTGTCGGCGGATGCGCTCCGCATCGCGGTCGGGATCCTCGCGATCGCGGGCGTGCTGATCTCCGTCGTTTTCACGCGCTCGCGCCACACGCTCGACGGCCCGGGCACGCGCATCGGCTCCGGCCTCGCGATCGGCGGCTTCAACGCCGCGGTCGGCGTCGGCGCCCCGCTCGTGGGGATCTACGCGCTCGTGAGCCGGTGGGATCCGCTCGTGCTCGCCGCGACCATGCAGCCGTTCTGGGTCGTGCTCAATCTCGTGACGCTCGGGCAACGGGCGGTGCTCGCGCCCGAGGGGTTCCCCGAGTGGCCGTGGTGGGCGTGGGCGGGCGCCTCGGCCGCCGCGGCGCTCGGCACGCTGCTCGCCCATCGCATCGCCCACCGGGTGCCGGCGGGCGTCGCGCGCGCCGCGGTCGTCGTGCTCTCGATCGTCGGCGGCGTCGCCGTCATCGGCACCGGCGTCGCGGGGCTGCTCGCCGCGGCGTGACCCCACCCCGCACGCCGCCGCGGCTCACGCGATGAGCTTCCGCACGATCCCCGCCGCCGCGAGCTGGCCCGCCGCCGCTGCCGCGATGACCGAGTGCCCGCCCGAGAGCGCGGCATCGCCCGCGGCGAGCACGCGCGGCACGCTCGTGCGGCCGACCATGTCGACCTCGATCGTGCCGTCGGGCCGCAGCGCGCAGCCGAGCGCCGCCGGCAGCGACGACTCCTGCCGGAACTCGCCGCCCGCGAGCACGCCGGTGCACGGCAGCACCGCGCCGCCCTCGAGCTCGATCGCCGTGAGCCTGCCGCCCTCCTCGACGATGCCGGTCGCGCGCCGCTCGTCGACCTCGACCCCGCGCGCCGCGATCACCGCGAGCCCGAGCGGCAGCGGCACGTCGGCGACGCCCGTCGCGAGCAGCAGGAATCGCGCGTCGAGCCGCGCGCCGCTCCCGAGCTCGACCGCGACGGCGTCGTCCCCGACCTCGGCCGAGGCGACCCGGTCGTCGACGAGCCGCACGGTCGCGTAGCCCGCGAGCTGCTCGCGCGCGACCGCGCGGAAGTCCGCCGGCGGCGTGCCGTCGCGCGAGACGACGTTGTGCATGTGGGCCGCGGATGCGTTGCGACCCGGACCGGCGTCGACGAGCGCGACGGAGCGGTGCACGCGCGCGAGCGTGAGCGCGGCCTGCAGCCCGGCGGGTCCGCCGCCGACGACGACGCAGTCGAGCGGCTCGGAGCCGGCTCGCGAAGGGTCCTGGGAGGAGTCGTGAGTTGCCATGCGCTCCAGCATGTGACTTCATGTCGACATGAGGTCAAGTCTGCTGTCGATCGGCGAGCTCGCCGCCGAGTTCGAGCTCGCCCCGCACGTGCTGCGGCACTGGGAGGCCGAGGGCGTGCTCGAACCCACGACGCGCGTCGGCGGCAAGCGCCGCTACGACGAGAGCGCCCGCATGCGCATCGGCACGATCCTCCGCGCGCAGGACGCGGGCATGTCGCTCGCGACGATCCGCTCGGTGCTCGCGACCGAGAGCGCCGCCGAGCGGCACGCGCTGCTCGCCGACCACGTGACGCGCCTCGAGCGGCAGCAGGCCGAGCTCGAGGCCGCGCTCGCCGTCATCCGCCACCTCCAGTCGTGCACCCACAGCGACTTCGCCCAATGCCCCGGCTTCCGCGAGCTCATCACCGCCGAGCCGCAGCCGATCGCGCACTCGGCGCGCCTGCACCGTCGCGCATCCCCCTGAGCACCTACGCTGACGGCCGTGGACCTCCCCTCCCTCGTCGTCGCGGCCGTTGCCGTGCTCATCGGCGCCGCGGGACAGCGCATGATCGGCATGGGCTGGGGCCTCGTCGTCACACCCGCGGTCGCGCTCGTCGCGGGTCCGCTCGCGGCGGTGCTCGTCGTCAACCTCTACGGCGCGCTCGCGTGCCTCGTGATCCTGCCGAGCGTCTGGCGCAACATCGACTGGCGACGGCTCGCGTGGCTCGCCGTCCCGGCGGTCGCGATGATGGTGCCGGGGCTGCTGCTCGCGAGGGGTGCGGACACGGATGCGCTGCGCGTCATCGTGGGCGTCATCGCGGTCATCGGGGTGGTCGCCTCCGTCGCCTTCACGAGCGGCGCGCGAGTGCTCGACGGCCCTCCGCTGCGCGTCGCGGCGGGCGCGACGATGGGCGTGCTCAACGCGAGCGTCGGCATGGGCGCGCCCGCGCTCGGCATCTACACGCTGCTCTCGGGCTGGCAGGACCGCACGTTCGTCGCGACGATGCAGCCCTTCTGGGTGATCGTGAGCGGCGTGATCGTCGCGGTCCGGCCGCTCGTCGCGCCGGAGGGCGCGCCCGAGTGGCCCTGGTGGGGGTGGGCGCTCCTCGTGGTCCCCGTCGTCGCGGGCGTGCTGCTCGGCAACCGGCTCGCGCACCTCGTGAACCGCGCGGTCGTGAAGTGGTCGATCATCGGCCTCTCGCTCGCGGGCGGCCTCGCGCTCATCGCGACGGGCGCGGTCGCCCTGCTCGCCTAGCGCCCGCGCGACCGGGGCCGCGCCGCCCAGCGCGCCAACCGCTGGCGCTGCGCCACGAGCTGAGTTCGACTCAACCGGGCAGCCGGTAGGGCACGGCGGCATTCGGCTCCCCCACCCGACTACCCGGTTGAAGATGCCTCAGGCTCGGGGGTTGCGAGGTGCGCGACGGCGTCGCCCGCGTGCACGATCGGCGCCCGCGTGAGGCCGATGACGATCCCGTCGCGGTCGGCGCGCACGATCCGCCCGCCCGTGCCGAGCGCATCCGCCACCCGGCCGAGCCGCGCGCCCGACTCGACGCGGTCGCCGAGCTCGACGTCGAGGTGCAGGATGCCCGTGCCGCGAGCGCGCACCCAGCCGCTCGCGCGGCACTCGGCCGACGCATCCGCCGCCTCGTCGGCCGCGAGCATGCCGAGCGCCGCGAGCACGCGCAGCACGCCGGCGACGCCGACCTCGATCGGCTCCTGCTCGAGCCGCAGCGCCTCGCCTGCCTCGTACAGCAGCGCGATCGCGCCTGCCTCGCGCGCGGCCTGGCGCAGCGAGCCGTCGCGCAGCTTCGCGTGCAGCATGACGGGCGCGCCGAAGGCGGCGGCGAGCCGGCGCGTCTCGGGATCGTCGAGGTCGGCACGGATCTGCGGCAGGTTGTCGCGCCGGTCGGAGCCCGTGTGGAGGTCGATGCCGACGTCGCAGCGCCCGACGACCTCGGTCATCAGCAGGTGGGCGATGCGGCTCGCGAGCGATCCGCGCGCGGAGCCCGGGAACGAGCGGTTGAGGTCGCGGCGATCGGGCAGGTAGCGGTCGCCGTTCAGGAAGCCGAGCACGTTGACGACCGGCACGGCGATGAGCGTGCCGCGGAGCTGCTTGGGCGACACCTGCGCGAGCACCTGCCGGATGACCTCGACGCCGACGACCTCGTCGCCGTGGATGGCGGCGTCGATCCAGACGACCGGTCCCTCCTCGCGACCGTGCAGCACGCGCACGGGGAGCGAGACGTCGCCGCCCGTGACGAGCCGCGCGATCGGCAGCTCGACGCCCCTCGCCTGCCCGGCGCGCACGCGCACGCCGCCGATCGCGAACGACTCACGCACCGGCGCGCCCCCGGTTCTTGAGCCGCACGTCGCGCGTGGGCCGCCCGCCGAGGTACGAGCGCGCCGAGTCGACGGCGAAGCCCTGCCGGAGCGCCTCGCGCCCGACGAGCAGCCGGAAGCCCATCTCGTCGCGGCGCGCGAGCGTCACCTCGGTGAGCACCTCGCGGCCGAGCAGCTCGAGCGCCGTGCGGACGACGATGCGCTCCTGCTCGTGGCCCGTCGACGAGCGCACGAGCCGGCGGTCGTGCACCGGCACCTCGACGACGACCGCGTCGTCGTCCGAGCGCTGCCACGGGTGCACCGAGAAGCACACCCAGTCGGCACCGTCCCGCGTCGTCTCGACGATGTCGAACGCGTGCAGCGCGCTCGTGCGCGCGCCCGTGTCGAGCTTGGCCTTCACGTGCGGCACGCCGAGATGCGGCAGGCCGACCCATTCGCGCCAGCCGGCGATCGCAGGCCTGCGAGGATGGTCGTCGCCCATAGGCCCCCATCCAAGCAGGAAGGCAGGTCGACCTCGCATGAGGCTCGCCATCCTCTCGCGCGCGCCGCGCGCCTACAGCACCCGCCGGCTCCGCGCCGCGGCCGCCGAGCGCGGCCACGACGTCAAGGTGCTCAACACCCTGCGCTTCGCGATCGATCTCTCGAGCGACGCGCCCGATCTGCAGTTCCGCGGGCGGCAGCTGACCGACTACGACGCGATCCTGCCGCGCATCGGCAACTCGATCACGTACTTCGGCACCGCGGTCGTGCGGCAGTTCGAGCAGATGGACGTCTACACGCCCAACACCGCGAACGGCATCGCGAACTCGCGCGACAAGCTGCGGGCGACGCAGATCCTCGCGAGGCACGACATCGGGATGCCTCCCACGACGTTCGTGCGCGACCGGGCCGACGTGATCCCCGCGATCGAGCGCGTCGGCGGCGCGCCCGTCGTGCTCAAGCTGCTCGAGGGCACGCAGGGCATCGGTGTCATCCTCGCACCGACGATCAAGGTCGCCGAGGCGATCATCGAGACGCTGCAGAGCACGAAGCAGCAAGTGCTCATCCAGCGCTTCGTCGCCGAGAGCAAGGGCCGCGACATCCGCGCGCTCGTGGTCGGCGATCGCGTCGTCGCGGCCATGCGGCGCAGCGCCCAGGGCGACGAGTTCCGCTCGAACGTGCACCGCGGCGGCAGCGTCGAGCCGGTCACGCTCGACCCCGACTTCGAGCGCGTCGCGGTGCGCGCCGCGCAGATCATGGGGCTCAAGGTCGCGGGCGTCGACATGCTCGAGGGCAACGACGGCCCGCAGGTGATGGAGGTCAACTCCTCCCCTGGGCTCGAGGGCATCGAGCGCGCGACTCGGCTCGACGTCGCGGGCGCGATCATCGACTACATCGACAACCAGGTCGCCTTCCCGCAGATCGACGTGCGCGAGCGGCTCGCCGTCTCGACCGGCTTCGGCGTCGCCGAGCTCGTCGTGCACGGCGACGCCGACCTCGTCGGCAAGCGGCTCGACGAGTCGGGCCTGCGCGACCGCGACATCACGGTGCTCACGCTCCACCGCGGCACGGCCGTCATCCCGAACCCGAAGGGCTCGGAGGTGCTGCACGCCGAGGACCGGCTGCTGTGCTTCGGCCGGCTCGAGGAGATGCGCTCGATGATCCCCGCGCGGCCGAAGCGGCGCGCACGGGTGAAGAAGCTGCCGAAGGTGCCGCTGCCGCCGCAGGAGGACTGAGGCGCCGGACCCGACGGCCCGGCTCGCAGGTTCACCCGACGGGCACCGCCGCCTCGGCGAGCACCCCCTCGGCCCACTCGAGCGCGGCCTCGGTCGCCGGCACCGGCCCGCCGGCGTCGTGCCGCCCGTACTCCCCGACCCGCTCGGCGCCACAGGCCGCGAGCGCCTCGGCGACGAGCTCGCTGCCGCGCGAGTAGGTCTTCGTGTAGCTGCGATCGCCCATCCCGAAGGCCGCGAAGCGCATCGCGCGCAGGTCCGGCCGATCCTCGACGAGCGCGCGGAGGAACGCCCGGGCGCTCGTCGGCACCTCGCCGTCGCCGTACGTCGAGCAGACGAGCAGGTGCAGGCGGCTCGCGTCGAGGTCGCCTGGCGCGACGTCGGCGATGTCGACGACCTCGACGGCCGCACGGCCAGCGAGCCCGCGCCGCAGCTCGTCGGCGACGAGCTCCGCCCCGCCCGACTCGGTGCCGAACAGCACCGTCGCGGGGATCCCCGCGCCCTCCGACGCGCTCTCCTCGGTCGCGACCGCCGGCAGCGGGATCGACGCGTCTCGCGCCGCTTGGAGCAGCTCGGCGCGCGAGCGCAGCTTCGCGCGCGAGCGGCCCGGCGCGGCGCCGAGCTGCTCGCGCACGTCGATGCGCCGCCAGCCCTCGAAGTCGGTCTCCCCCTCGATCGGCGGCAGCCCCTCGCGCCCGATCGCGATCGCGCCCGCCTCGAGGTCGTCGGCGACGAGGCGGGCGAGCTCGCGCGCGTCGGTGCGCTGGTCCGGGATCGTGCCGCGCGGACCGCGCCGCAGCCAGCCCGCGGTGTAGAGGCCCGGCTCCACCCGGCCGCTCGGGTGCGCACCGGGCTCGGCGAGGCAGTCGTCGCTCGCGGCGAAGCCGACCGCCGTGACGATCGCGTCCGCCTCGAGCGCGATCTCGCCGTCGGCGCCGCGGAAGACGGCCAGCTCGGCGCGGCCGTCGCCCTCGATGCGCTCGGGCGAGAGCCCGAACCACCAGTGCACCTCGACGCGCGGCGCCGCGGCGGGCTCCGCGACCAGGTCGCGCACCGCATCCGCTCGCGCGTCCTTGCCCGCCTCGATCCCGTCGAGGGCGACGCCGTGCACGCGATGGGCGACGCCCGGCAGGCTCGCGAGCTCGCGCACCATGACGGGGTCGAAGCGCGCGTCGCTCGGGGCGCTGCGGCCCACGACGTGGATCGTGCGCACGGCGGCAGCGAGCCGCTCGTGCGCCTCGTCGTCGACGTCGGTGCCGCCGAGCCCCTCGGCGTCGCGGGCGAGCATGCGCACGACGTCCATCGCGACGTTGCCGAGGCCGACGACCACGACGCGCTCGCCGAGCGAGGGCGCGTCGCCCTCGTCGGCGTGCGCGTTGAGCAGGCGCGTGATGCGGCCGGCGCCGTGGATGCCCGCGAGCGAGTCGCCCGGCACGCCGAGCGGCCGATCGGCGCGCAGCCCGGTCGCGAGCACGACCGCGTCGTAGGCCTCGCGCACCGCGTCGAGCGGCACGTCGTCCCCGACGCGCACGCTGCCCCGGAAGCGCACGCCGTCGTGCTGGAAGAGCCGGTCGAACTGCCGCGCGACTGACTTCGTGCCGGGGTGATCGGCGGCGACGCCCGAGCGCACGAGGCCGTACGGCACGGGCAGCGCGTCGAGCACCTCGAGCTCGGCGGCCGGGAAGCGGCGGCGGAGCGCCTGCGCCGTGAAGCAGCCCGCGGGGCCTGCGCCGACGATCGCGATGCGCGGGGCGGCCTGCGAGGCGGCGACGGGCGCCGCGGCGGTCGTCGCCGGCTCGGCGACCGAGTCCCACCGCACCGGCAGGCTCGTCATGCCGCGGAATACCCAGCCGGCGATGGCGGGCGGCGCGTCGGGTACGACGTCGAGCCCGCGCAAGCGCTCGAAGAGCATCGGCAGCGCCACGTCGGCGACCTCCGAGCGCGCGACCCATGCGCCGAGGCACACGTGCACGCCCTTGCCGAAGGCGAGGTGCGGCTTGACCTCGCGGCGCACGTCGAAGCGGTCGGCGTCCTGCCACACGCGCTCGTCGCGGTTCGCCGAGAGGATGCAGATGCCGAGGCGCGCTCCTGCCGGCAGCCGCACGCCGGCGAGCTCGGTGTCGCGCGCGACCTGACGCGAGTAGAGGCCGATGGGCGCGACCCAGCGGATCGTCTCGTCGAACGCGGCGTTCCAGAGCGACGGGTCGGCCTCGACGGCGCGCCGCTGCTCGGGGTGGGTCAGCAGCGCCCACGCAGCCACGCCGAGCGCGTCGCGCGGCTCGTTGAGCCCGCCGCCGATCGTCATCTTCACGTTCGCGCGGATGCGCTCGATGGGCATCTCGAAGTCGGGGATGCGCAGGAGCTGCGACAGCAGCGACTCGTTCGGGTTCGCAGCGTGCCACGGCAGCACGTCGTCGAGCGCGGCGTCGACCTCGTCGAACGACCGCAGGCCCTTCGCCCACACCTCGGGGTCATCGGCGTAGTTGCCGGTCGCGTCGATCATCGTCTGCGACCAGCGCTGCAGATCCTCCTGATCGGCGCTGTGCAGGCCGATGATCTCGCGCAGGCTCTCGGCGGCGTACGGCGCGGCGAAGTCCCAGACGAGGTCGGCGCCGGGCCCCTTCTCGATGAGCTCGTCGAGGTAGCGCTCGGCGTTCCGCTCGAACTTCGAGCGCCACACTCGCTGCACGACACCGGGGCGCAGCGCCGGCTGCCACGCCTTGCGCTCGAGGTAGTGCTCCGGGTCGTCGCGCCGCAGCATCGAGTGGCCCATGGCGCGGATCTGCAGCGAGCCTTGCTCGTTCGCCGAGAACACCTCCTGGTCGAGCTCGGTCTCGTGCACCGCCTCGTAGGAGGTGATGAGGTAGCGGCCGACCGCGGGCACCCAGTGCACGCCGCCCTCGGCGCGCAGCTGCTCGTAGATCGGGAACGGGTCGCGGTGCAGGTCGGGGATCGTCACCCAGTCAGCGACGGGAGCTTCGGTCGGCATGGAGCACATCCTCGTGATCGGTCCTCCCCCGATCATCCGCCAACGACTACGTTGGCGAAAGCGGATGTATCGGACGTTCTACATCGGAGGAGTCGAACATGGATGCCCTCGACGCGCCCGCGTTCACGCTGCGCCAGCTCTCCTACCTCGTGTGCGCCGCCGACGAGGGCACGATCGCGGCCGCCGCAGCGCGCCTGCACGTCTCCCCCTCCGCGATCTCCGAGGCGATCAGCGAGCTCGAGCGCGAGCTGGGCTCGCAGCTCACGGTCCGCCGCCGGGCGCGCGGCCTGACGCTCACGAGCACGGGGGCGGATGTCGTGGCTCGCGCCCGCGGGCTGCTCGCGACCTCCCGCGAGCTCGAGACCTCGCTGCGCGGAGCCCCTGGCGAGCTCGTCGGGCCGGTCACGATCGGCTGCTACCCGACCCTCGCGCCGACGATCCTCCCGCCCCTGCTCGCCGGCTTCGGCCGAGCGCATCCGCGGGTCGAGCTCGACATCGTCGAGGCGACGCACGACCGGCTCGAGGGCCGGCTCGAGTCGGGCCGCATCGACGTCGCGTTCGTCTACGACACCCTCGTGCCGGGCGAGCCGCGCCGCGCGAAGCTCTTCGCGCTCCCGGCGCACGTCGTCGTCGCGGGCGACGACCCGCTCGCCGGCCGCGGCTCGGTGCGGCTCGCCGAGCTCGCCGAGCGCGACCTCATCCTGCTCGACGCGCCGCCCTCGAGCGAGCACACGCTCTCGCTCTTCGCGGCCGCGGGCGTCACGCCACGCGTGCGGCACCGGGTGCAGAGCTCGGAGGCCGTGCGCGCGCTCGTCGGCCGCGGCCTCGGCTACGGGATCCTCGTGCAGCGTCCCGCGAACTACGCGAGCTACGAGGGCTACCCTGTCGCCATGCTCGAGATCGCGCCGCGCGTGCCGCCGGTCGGCATCGACGTGATCTGGCCAGCCTCGCCCGAGCCGACCGCCCGCACGAGCGCGCTCATCGAGTTCGCGCGCTCCCTCCCGTGGCCGGGCCGGCGGTGACCGCGCTCGTCTGGGGCATCAAGGCGTCGCTGCTCGACTACGTGCGCGGCCGCGGGGCGGGCTCGGTCGAGGCCGCCGACGGCGCGACGGCTGAGCACGACGCCTTCCGCTTCCCCGCCGGATCGAGGACGACCGGCACCGATGGCGCGTTCCTCGGCTCCGTGACGCTCACCGCGCACGGCGGGATGCTGCGCCTCGTCATCGCGGAGCCCGCGATCGTCCAGTCGCCGGGCGGCTGGACGCTCGAGGTCGCAGACCCCCACGAGCCGGGCGCACGACTCGCCTTCGCGACGATCGCCGCGTTCGACGGCGAGCGGGCCTCCGGCACCGCGCTCACGCAGGACGGCGCCGACCTGTTCTTCGGGCCCTACGAGCCCGGCACGCCGATCGACGACCCGCGCGTCGAGCGCTGACCGATCCTGCCCGGCACGCCGAACGGCCCCGCCACGTGGGCGGGGCCGTCCTGGCTGGCAGGGCTCAGCGGTCGACGGCCGCCTCGCGGTCGACCTCGGAGAGCGCGACGAACTCGTCGCCCTTCTTCCATCCGTCCCACTTGCCCGACTTCTCGAACTCGATCGAGAGCGGGATGCCCGTGCGGTCCTTGAGCAGCAGCGTGCCGATGAGCGAGATCACGACGGTCGCCAGCAGGTAGCCGACGATCGCCCACGTCGAACCGGTCGCCTGCAGCAGCGCCTGCGCGATCGTCGGAGCGAACGCGCCGCCGATCACCGCACCGATCGCGTAGGCGATCGAGACGCCCGAGAAGCGCACCGAGGCGGGGAAGGACTCGGCGTACCACGCGGCCTGCGCGCCGTACGTGAGGCCGAGGCCCACGCCCAGCAGGATCGTCGCCCAGGCCACGCCCGCGACACCCGTCTCGACGAGCAGGAAGAGCGGCACGATGCCCGCTGCGAGCGCCGCCCAGCCGATCAGGTACAGGGGCTTGCGGCCGATGCGGTCCGACGCCCAGCCCGCGACGAACGTGAACACGAGCCACGAGAGCGAGCCGGCGAAGGTCGCGAGCTGCACGCCGACCGGGTCGAAGCCGAGACCCGGCACGGGCGCGTCGACCGGGCGCGACGCCAGGCCCTGCACGTAGCCGCCGGTGGTCATGTAGCCCGTCGCGTTGTTCGCCATGAAGACGAACGCGGCGAAGAGCACGACGAGGCCGTACTTCTTGAAGACCTGCACGATGGGCGCCGACTGCTCCTGCGCCGTCTCCTTGATCTCCTGGAACACCGGCGACTCGTCGACCGAGCGGCGCACGAGGTAGCCCACGACCACGAGGATGATCGAGATGAAGAACGGGATGCGCCAGCCGACCTCGAGGAACGCGTCGCCCGGGAACATCGCGCGGATGCCCGCGAGGATGCCGGTCGCGAGCAGCATGCCGATCGGCACGCCCGCCTGCACGAAGGAGCCGTAGAGGCCGCGGCGGTTGGCGGGCGCGTGCTCGATGGCCATGAGCACCGCGCCGCCCCACTCCCCGCCGGCCGAGAGGCCCTGCAGGATGCGGAGGAACATCAGCATGATCGGGGCGAGGATGCCGACCTGCTCGTAGGTGGGCAGCGCGCCGACGAGCGTGGTCGCGACACCCATGAGCAGGAGCGTCAGCACGAGCATCGGGCGGCGGCCGATCCGGTCGCCGAAGTGCCCCGCGAGGAACGCGCCGAGCGGGCGGAAGAGGAACGAGATGCCGATCGTGACGAGCGAGATGATCTGGCCGAGGCCGGGGCCCGCCGGCTCGAAGAAGAGCTGCGCGAAGACGAGGTTCGCCATGAAGGCGTAGATGAAGAAGTCGTACCACTCGATGGTGGTGCCGACGACGACTGCGGCCAGGACCTTGTTCCGCTCTCGCGCGGAGGTCCGAGGCGTCGTGCTATGAGACACGCTGACTCCTTTGTCAGGGGAAGGGCGCCGAGATCGGTGCCGGGACTGAGTGGAAGATATACGATTTCGTGCACGACGACAAGCGCCTTGCGCGGACGCTGAGCCTCCGGTGGCGAGCGGTGCTCGGCGACTCTTGCAGACCAGATTCGGAATCGTATACGATGCCGCCATGCAGGCATCGTCGCAGCTCCCCACCGAGTCCCTCGCACCCGCCGAAGCCGCGTGGGAGCTGCTCGGCACCCGGCCCGCCAAGGTCTTCGCCATGCACATCGGCTACCGCGCCCGCGCCGCGCAGAAGGGCCGCACGCCCGAGGCGCCCGGCTACTTCCTGAAGCCCGCGACGTCGCTCTCGACCGGCGGCGAGGTCGTCGTGCCCGCCGGCACCGAGATCTTCGGCTTCGAGGGCGAGATCGCGATCGTCATCGGCTCGCACGCGCGAGCGGTGGACGAGGCGGATGCGTGGGCGCACGTCGCGTCGGTCACGGCGTCGAACGACCTCGGCGTCTTCGACCTCCGCTGGGTCGACAAGGGCTCCAACCTCCGCTCGAAGGGCGGTGACGGCATGACGCCGATCGGCCCGGCGCTCCTCGACGCCACGCGCATCGACCCGCTCGCGATCGAGGTGCGCACGTGGCTCGACGGCGAGCTCGTGCAGGAGGACTCGACCTCGACGCTCGTCTTCTCGCTGCCGCAGATCGTGAGCGACCTCTCGCAGCTCATCACGCTCGAGCCCGGGGACGTCATCCTCACCGGCACCCCCGCGAACGCCTCCACCTTCTCCCCCGGCCAGCGCGTCGAGGTCGAGGTGACGGCGACGACCCTCGACGGCGAGCAGCTCTCGACCGGGCGGCTCGCGTCGACGGTGCGGGTCGGCGAGCAGCGGCTGCCCGCGTACTCCGCCCAGCCGAAGCCGACCCCCGAGCAGTGGGCCGACGCATCCGGCCGCCCGATCGCCGAGTTCCAGGAGCCGACCGCGCCGGTGCTCGACGACGACCTGCGCGACAAGCTCTCGCGCGTCGCCCTCGCGACCCTCTCCTCGGGGCTCCGGAAGCGCGGCCTCAACAACGTCTCGATCGACGGGCTGCGCTCGACGCAGCCGCGCAAGCGCATGGTCGGCACCGCGCGCACGCTCCGCTACGTGCCGAACCGCGAGGACCTCTTCAAGCGCCACGGCGGCGGCTACAACGCGCAGAAGCGCCTCTTCGACTCGCTGCAGCCCGGCGAGGTCGTCGTGATCGAGGCCCGCGGCGACAACCGCTCGGGCACGCTCGGCGACATCCTCGCGCTCCGCGCGCGCCACCTCGGCGCCGCGGGCCTCGTCACCGACGGCGGCGTGCGCGACCTCGACGTCGTCACCGAGATCGGCGTGCCGACGTACCACGGCGGCGGCCACCCGGCGGTGCTCGGGCGCCTGCACGTGCCGTGGTCGTTCGACGAGACGATCGCGTGCGGCGGCGCCACCGTGCAGCCCGGCGACATCATCGTCGGCGACAACGACGGCGTGCTCGTCATCCCGCCCGCGCTCGCGCGCGAGCTCGTCGACGAGTGCCTGCAGCAGGAGGCGGAGGAGGAGTGGATCGCCGCGCAGGTCGACGCCGGCCACCCCGTCGACGGCCTCTTCCCCATGGACGCCGAGTGGCGCGCGAAGTACGAGGCCGAGACGGCCCAGACGGAGGGGTCGTGAGCGGCCGGCGCTCGCGGACCGCTGCCGCCGCCGAGTCGGGCGGCACCGTCGCCCCCTCGAAGTCGCAGCGCGCCTACCGGCTGCTGCACGACCGCATCGTCGACGGCACCTACTCCCCCGGCTTCCGGCTCGTGCTCGACGCGATCGGCCGCGAGCTCGACATGAGCGTCGTGCCGGTGCGGGAGGCGATCCGCCGCCTCGAGGCGGAGGGGCTCGTCACCTTCGAGCGCAACATCGGCGCGCGGGTCGCCGAGATCGACGAGCTCGAGTACCACGACACGATGGAGACGCTCTCCTACGTCGAGGGCGCCGCGATCTCGCTCGCCGCCGGCCTCTACTCCGCCTCTGACGTCGCGGCGGCGCAGGCGATCAACGACGAGATGCGGCAGTCGCTCGCCGACTTCGACCCCGTGCGGTTCACCGCGCTCAACGAGGCCTTCCACCGGCGGCTCACCGACGTCTGCGCCAACCAGGTGCTCGGCGACGTCATCGACACGTGCTGGAAGCGCCTCGCGAGGCTCCGTCAGTCGACCTTCTCGTTCGTGCCGAACCGCGCCGGGCCGGCGATCGACGAGCACGAGGCGATCCTCGGGCTCATCGAGAAGGGCGCCGACCCCCGCCGCATCGAGCTCGCCGTGCGCGCCCACCGCCTCGCGACGCCCGACGCCTACCTGCACCGCACGCAGCCCAAGCCCTGAGCTGCCGACAGCCCCGAGCCGCCACCCGCGGCGACGAACCGAACAGACAAGGAGCCATCATGGCCGACCAGCCCGCAGGCATCCCCGAGCTCATCCCCCACTACATCGACGGCGAGCGCGTCGCGTCCGTCGACGGCGACACGTTCGGCGTGCTCAACCCCGTCACGAACGAGGACTACACCGTCGCCGCCTCCGGCAAGCAGGCCGACATCGACCTCGCCGTCGCCGCCGCGAACCGCGCCTTCCACGAGGGCCCGTGGCCGCGCATGAAGAATCGCGAGCGCGCGCGCATCCTCTCCCGCATCGCCGACATCGTCGAGTCGCGCGACCAGGAGCTCGCGCAGCTCGAGTCGTGGGACTCGGGCCTGCCGATCACGCAGGCGAAGGGCCAGGCGCAGCGCGCCGCCGAGAACTTCCGCTTCTTCGCCGACCTCATCGTCGCCGGCCGCGACGACACCTACAAGGTGCCCGGAATGCAGGTGAACTACGTCAACCGCAAGCCCAAGGGCGTCGCGGGCCTCATCACCCCGTGGAACACCCCCTTCATGCTCGAGTCGTGGAAGCTCGGCCCCGCGCTCGCCTCCGGCTGCACCGTCGTGCTCAAGCCCGCCGAGTTCACGCCGCTCTCGGCGTCGCTGTGGGCCGGTATCTTCGAGGAGGCCGAGCTGCCGCGCGGCGTCTTCAACCTCGTCAACGGCTTCGGCGAGACCGCGGGCGACGCGCTCGTGAAGCACCCGGATGTGCCGCTCATCTCGTTCACGGGCGAGTCGAGCACCGGCAAGCTCATCTTCGGCAACGCCGCCCCGCACCTCAAGGCGCTCTCGATGGAGCTCGGCGGCAAGAGCCCCGCCGTCGTCTTCGCCGACGCCGACCTCGACGCGGCGATCGACTCGACGCTCTTCGGCGTCTTCTCGCTCAACGGCGAGCGCTGCACCGCCGGCAGCCGCATCCTCGTCGAGCGCAGCGTCTACGACGAGTTCGTCGAGCGCTACGCCGAGCGGGCGAGGAACATCGTCGTGGGCGACCCCGGCGACCCGAAGACCGAGGTCGGCGCGCTCGTGCACCCCGAGCACTTCGACAAGGTCATGTCGTACGTCGAGATCGGCAAGGGCGAGGGCCGCCTCCTCGCGGGCGGCGGCCGCCCCGAGGGCTTCCCCGAGGGCAACTACGTCGCCCCGACCGTCTTCGCCGACGTCGCGCCCGACGCGCGCATCTTCCAGGAGGAGATCTTCGGCCCGGTCGTCGCGATCACCCCGTTCGACTCCGACGAGGAGGCGCTCGAGCTCGCGAACAACACGAAGTACGGCCTCGCCGCCTACATCTGGACGAACGACCTCAAGCGCGCCCACCTGTTCGCGCAGGACGTCGAGGCGGGCATGGTGTGGCTCAACAGCCACAACGTGCGCGACCTCCGCAGCCCCTTCGGCGGCGTCAAGGCCTCGGGCCTCGGCCACGAGGGCGGCTACCGCTCGCTCGACTTCTACAGCGACCAGCAGGCCGTGCACATCACGCTCGGCGACGTCCACACCACCCGCTTCGGCGCATCCGCCTGACCCTCCCCTGCCAAGGAGCAGCACCATGAACGAGATCCCCAAGCCCTCCGTCCCCGCGCCCGACATCATCCGCTGCGCGGCGATGGACCTCGTCGTCACCGACCTCGCCGCGAGCCGCGCCTTCTACGTCGACGTGCTCGGCCTGCACGTGACCGAGGAGGATGACGAGGCGATCTACCTGCGGTCGTTCGAGGAGTTCATCCACCACAACCTCGTGCTGCGGAAGGGCCCGGTCGCCGCCGTCGCCGCCTTCGCCTACCGCGTGCGCACCCCCGAGGACGTCGACCGCGCCGAGGCCTACTACCGGGAGCTCGGATGCCGCACCGAGCGTCGTGCGGACGGCTTCCAGCGGGGCTTCGGCGACAGCGTGCGCGTCGAGGACCCGCTCGGCTTCCCCTACGAGTTCTTCTACGCGACCGAGCACGTCGAGCGGCTGCACCAGCGCTACGACCTCTACTCGGCGGGCGAGCTCGTGCGCCTCGACCACTTCAACCAGGTCACCCCCGACGTGCCGCGCGGCCGCAAGTACCTCGAGGATCTCGGCTTCCGCGTCACGGAGGACATCCAGGACGACCAGGGCGTCACCTACGCCGCGTGGATGCACCGCAAGGGCACGGTGCACGACACCGCGCTCACGGGCGGCAACGGGCCGCGCATGCACCACATCGCCTTCTCGACCCACGAGAAGCACAACATCATCCAGATCTGCGACAAGCTCGGCGCGCTGCGGATGTCGGACCACATCGAGCGCGGCCCCGGCCGGCACGGCGTTTCGAACGCGTTCTACCTCTACATCACCGACCCCGACGGCCACCGCGTCGAGATCTACACGCAGGACTACTGGACCGGCGACCCCGACAACCCCGTCATCACGTGGGACGTGCACGACAACCAGCGACGCGACTGGTGGGGCAACCCGGTCGTGCCCTCCTGGTACACCGAGGCGTCGCCGGTGCTCGACCTCGACGGCAAGCCGCAAGAGATCGTCGAGCGCACCGACTCGAGCGAGATGGAGGTGACGATCGGCGCCGACGGCTTCTCCTACACCCGCGAGGGCGACGACTCGGGCACCTACAAGGGCGAGGCCGCGAAGGGCTTCAAGATCGGCAACCAGCTGTGACGCCTGGTCTTGTTCCGCCCGGGTCCACCGGACCCGGGCGCGGGCGCGGCCTCGACGACGCGACCGTCACGGCGATCGCCGACGAGCTCGCCGAGGCCACCCGCAGCCGCGGCACCATCGAGCGGATCTCGACCCGATACCCCGAGGCGACGATCGAGGACTCCTACGCGGTGCAGCGCATCTGGCGCGCGCGCCGGGAGGAGGCCGGCGCCCGGCTCGTGGGCCGCAAGATCGGGCTGACGAGCAAGGCGATGCAGGATGCGACGGGCATCACCGAGCCGGACTACGGCGTGATCTTCGCCGACCAGGCCTACCGCTCGGGCGCCGTGGTCGAGCACGCGCAGTGGTCGAACGTGCGGGTCGAGGTCGAGCTCGCCTTCGTGCTGCGCTCGCCGCTCGAGGGCGAGGGCCTCTCGATCGACGAGGTGCTCGACGCGACCGAGGTCGTCGTGCCGGCGCTCGAGATCCTCGACTCGCACATCGAGCTCGCGGGCCGCACGATCGTCGACACGATCAGCGACAACGCCGCGCTCGGCGCCGTCGTGGTCGGCGATGTCGAGCTCGGTCCGCGCGACCGCAACCTCGCCTGGATCGGCGCGCAGTGCTTCGTCAACGACGAGGTGATCGAGACCGGGGTCTCGGGCGGCGTGCTCGGCCACCCTGCCCACGGCGTCGCGTGGCTCGCGGGCAAGCTCGCGCAGCACGGCGACCGGCTCGAGGCGGGCGAGCTCATCCTCGCCGGCTCGTTCACGCGCCCCGTGTGGGTGCACCCGGGCGACCGCGTGCGGGTCGAGTTCCAGGACGCGGGGATGGTCGAGGTGGCGTTCCGATGACGGCGCTCAAGCCGACCCTGCGCGACGTGCTCGCGGGTGCCGACCGTGCCCTCGTGGGCCTGTGGAACGCATCCGGGAGCCCCGTCGCCGCCGAGCTCATGGCGGGCTCGGGCGCCGACCTGCTGCTCGTCGACGGCGAGCACGGGCCGATCGAGCTGCGCGACATCCTGCAGATCCTGCAGGCGGCCGAGGCCTACCCGGTCACGACGATCGTCCGCATCCCCTGGAACGACCCCGTGCGCATCAAGCAGGTGCTCGACCTCGGCGCGCAGAACATCGTCGTGCCGATGGTGTCGACCGCCGCCGATGCCGAGGCCGCCGTGCGCGCGGCGCGCTACCCGGGCGCCGCGGGCGAGCGACCCGGCACGCGCGGCATCGGCTCGGCCCTCGCGCGCTCGGCGCGCTGGGGCCGGGCGACCGGCTACGTCGGCGACGCCGACCGCCACGTGTCGGTGACCGTGCAGATCGAGACGGCGGACGCGGTAGCGAACGCCGCCGAGATCGCCGCCGTCGACGGCGTGGACGCCGTCTTCATCGGCCCGGCCGACCTCGCGGGCTCGATGGGCTTCCCCGGCACCCCGGGGGCGCCCGAGGTCGTCGCCGCGGTCGACGCGGCGATCGACGCCGTGCGCGGCGCGGGCAAGCCGGTCGGCGTCAACGCCTTCGCGGAGGCCGACCAGGACCGCGTGCTCGCGCGCGGCGCCGCGTTCGTGTTCGTCGCCGCCGACGTCACGCTCATGGCGCGGGGCTCCGAGGCTGCCGTCGCCCGCATCCGCGAATCGCGCGCCGCGGCAGACAGCTACTAGACATCCTTCGAAGGAGAAGCTCATGCAGTTCCATCACCACGGCTACGTCAAGGGCGACCCGCGCATCCTCCCCGCCGCGGGCATCGGCCTCGACCGGCCCGCGGAGCTCCCGGACGAGATGGACGTGCTCATCGTCGGCACCGGTCCGGCGGGCGTGCTGCTCGGCGCGCAGCTGTCGATGTACCCCGAGGTGCACACGCGCATCATCGAGCGTCGCGATGGCCGCCTCGAGCTCGGCCAGGCCGACGGCCTCCAGGCCCGCTCGATCGAGACCTTCCAGGCCTTCGGCTTCGCCGAGCGGCTGCTGCAGGAGGCGTACCGCATCACCGAGATGCAGTTCTGGCGCCCCCACCCTGCCGACCGCTCGCGCATCTACCGCGCGGAGTCGACCCCCGACTCCGCGGGCGTCGAGGGCTCGACGCTCAGCGAGTTCCCGCACGTCATCTGCAACCAGGCGCGCGTGCAGGACTACTTCTGCGAGTACATGGCCAACTCGCCGAGCCGCATGAACCCCGACTTCGGCTGGGAGCTGCTCGGGCTCGAGGTCGAGGGCGGCGAGACGCATCCCGTGAAGGCGACCCTCCGCCGCACGGCGGGCCCGGATGCCGGCGCTGAGCGCGTCGTGCGGGCGAAGTACGCGGTCGGCTGCGACGGGGCGCGCTCGGTCGTGCGCAAGTCGATCGGCGGGCAGCTGCTCGGCGACTCGCGCAACCACGCTTGGGGCGTCATGGACGTGCTCGTCGACACCGACTTCCCCGACATCCGCACGAAGTGCGCGATCCAGTCGGAGGCGGGCAGCATCCTGCTCATCCCCCGCGAGGGCAACGCGCTGTGCCGCATCTACGTCGACATGGGCGACATCGCGCCCGAGGACCACGGCAAGGTGCGCGAGACGCCGCTCGAGCGCATCGTCGAGATCGCGCAGTCGATCTTCCACCCGTACCGGCTCGAGGTGCGCGACGTCGCCTGGTGGAGCATCTACGAGGTCGGGCAGCGCCTCACCGACACCTTCGACGACGTGAAGCCCGAGGAGCGCGGCACGGTCGAGCCGCACGTGTTCATCGCCGGGGACGCGTGCCACACGCACTCGGCGAAGGCCGGTCAGGGCATGAACGTGTCGATGCAGGACGCCTTCAACCTCGGTTGGAAGCTCGGCTCGGTGCTCACCGGCCGGTCCCCCGAGTCGCTGCTCGACACGTACTCGGTCGAGCGCCAGGACGTCGCGCAGAAGCTCATCGACTTCGACCGCGAGTGGTCGACGCTCATGGGCGCGAAGGTGCTCGACCCCGAGCACCCCGAGCTCGGCGGCGTCGACCCCAAGGAGGTCACGGCGCACTACCTCAAGAGCGAGGTGCAGGCCTCGGGCTTCGGCACGCACTACGAGCCCTCGATGATCGTCGAGGCGGGCGAGCACCAGCACCTCGCGACCGGGTTCCCGATCGGCAAGCGCTGCTGGTCGGCGCCGGTCGTGCGCGTGTGCGACGCGGTGCCGATGGAGCTCGGCCACCACATGCGGGCCGACGGCCGCTGGCGGCTCTACGCCTTCGCGGGCCGCGAGGCGCCCGGGCAGGGCGGCGCGATCGAGGGGTGGGCGCAGTGGCTGCGCACCTCGCCCGAGTCGCCGTACGTGCGCACGCGCCGCGAGGGCGACGACGCCGGCAGCGTCTTCGACGTCAAGGTCGTGTGGCAGCAGGACCACGACGCGATCGAGCCGCACGACGTCGACGACGTCTTCCGGCCGCGCTTCGGCCCCTTCCAGCTGCGCGACGAGGAGCTCGTCTACGCCGCCGATCCGGAGGACGACATCTTCGAGCGCCGCGGGGTCAGCCGCGACGGGTGCGTCGTGGTCGTGCGGCCCGACATGTTCGTCGCCGCCGTGCTGCCGCTCGAGCGCCCCGAGCTGCTCGCCGAGTTCTTCGACGGCGTGCTGCTCCCGGCCGATCCGCAGCACGACCCGGCGGTCGAGATCGAGCCGCGCCCGGGCGCGCTGCAGCGGGCGCGCGCGAAGGTCTCCGCCGAGGCCTGAGGAGCAGCGCCGAAGGGCCCGCGCGGCGGTCGTGATCGACTCGGCGCGGGCCCTTCCCATGGCCCGCGCATCCCCCGACTCGACTCCCGCCGACTCCCAAGTTCGCCTCGGCTCGCTGGGGTACAGTCGCCCGCACCGGGGGCTCCCGGACGATGATGGGAGAAGCGCATGTCCGATAGCAGCGATCGCCTCGACGCGACACTCGAAGCCGCGGACGCCCCCGCGCCGGACCACGACGCGAAGCCCGACTCCCCGCCCAAGCTCGAGGGCGCGAGCTGGAAGTACGCGCTCAAGCGCGCCATCAAGGAGTTCGGCACCGACGGGGGCACCGACCTCGCCGCGATGCTCACCTACTACATGGTGCTCTCGCTCGCCCCGGGCCTGCTCGCCGTCTTCTCGATCATCGCGCTCGTGCTCGCGAACAACGCGAGCACCGTCACGAGCCTCGTCGACGACCTCGCCCAGCGCCTGCCGGAGGACTACGCCCCGCTCGTCGTCGACCTCGTCGAGACCATGACGAGCTCGGCGACCGGCGGCGTCATCGCGCTCATCATCGGCATCGCGACGGCCGTGTGGTCGGCCTCCGCCTACGTCAAGGCGTTCTCGCGCTCGATGAACATCATCTACGGCATCGAGGAGGGTCGCGGCCTCATCAAGCAGACCGCCACGATGCTCCTCATCACGATCGCGCTGCTCGTGGGCGTCGTGCTGCTGCTCGTCTCGCTCGCGCTCAACGAGTCGCTCGTGGAGGGCGTGCTCGGCCCGATCGCCGAGCCGCTCGGCCTCGGCGGGCTGCTCGCCTTCATGCTGCAGACGTTCCTGCCCGTCTGGGCGTGGGTGAAGTGGCCGGTGATGCTCGCGATCGTCGTCGCGATGATCGCCCTCCTCTACTACCTCGCCCCGAACGTGCAGCAGCCGAAGTTCACGTGGGTGAGCCTCGGCTCCATCTTCGCGATCGTCGGCATCGCGCTCGCGGCCGTCGGGCTCTTCCTCTACTTCACCCTCCTCACGGGCTACAGCGCGTACGGCACGATCGGCACGGTCATGGCGCTGCTGTTCGCGCTCTGGATCTTCAACATCGTGCTGATCCTCGGCGCCGAGGTCGACGCCGAGACCGAGCGGGCACGCCAGCTCCAGACCGGCATCGAGGCGGAGGAGACCATCCAGCTGCCGCCCCGCTCGACGAAGAAGGTCGAGAAGAAGGCCGAGGCGCGCGACAAGCTCGAGGCCGAGGGCCGAGAGATCCGCGAGGAGCACAGCGACGGCGCCGACGACGCGGATGACCGGGCTCGCGACGGCGACGACGGTCGCAGCTCGCGCTCGGCGCGCGATGGCGACGCTCGCGCCTCGGTCCGCGCCTCGAGCGAGGATCGCCCAGCGGGCAAGCGGAAGTTCCTCGGGATCTTCCCGCGCAAGGACTGAGCTGTCAGCGGCGCGGTCGTCGCGTCGACCACAGTGCCCACGCGATGAGCAGCGGCTGGAAGAGCAGCCTCGTGAAGCGCTTCCCGTCGGTGTCGAGCCCGAACGCATCCCGCCGGTGCAGCCACTGCGAGACGTTGCCGGGGAAGACCGCGGCGAAGAATGCCGCAGCGATCCGACCGACGGTCCGGCGGCGGCCGCGCGGCGCGAGCAGCAGCGCACCGCCGAGGGCGACCTCGGCGACGCCGGAGCCCAGCACGACCGCGTCCTCGCTCACGGGCGCGAGGTCGATGATGAGGCCTGGCACCTGCGCGCGGAACTCGTCGCGCGCGAACGTGAGGTGGCTGACGCCGGCGAGCACGAGGGAGGCGCCGAGCAGCACGCGGGCGGCGGTGCGGATGCGCGGCATCAGACGCTCTGACCGAGGGCGACGAGGCCGGTGACGACCGCGACGAGCGGGAAGAAGCCCTGCACGACGGCGGCCCTCCCCTTCGAGCGGTCGCTCACGACGAGGTAGAGCGCTGCGGCGAGCATGATGCCCGTGATGGTCAGCAGCAGCGCGATCCCCGGGCCGCGGACGCCCGTGACGATGAGGATGACGCCCGCGAGCGCGGCGATGCCGAGCAGCAGGTTGTAGACCCCCTGGTTCGCGGCGAGCTGCTTCGAGAGCGCCGCCTGCTCGGGCGTCGTGCCGAAGACGCGGCGCGTGCCGGACTCCTCCCAGCGGAGCGTCTCGAGCACGAAGATGTAGCCGTGCACGGCTGCGGCGAGCGCGGCGGCGATGCAGGCGATGACGGCGAGGTCCATGCGCCGCAGTCTAGGCAGTCGGGCTCCGAGCGGACCGCGATGCGCGGGCTTGCCGCGAGCGCGGCGGTGTGGCATCACTGGAGCGAGCGCCGCGCGTAGCGCGGCGCACACCGAGGGAAGCAGGGTCATGGACGAGCGCGGCATCCTCTCCTCGCCGCTCGACGCCATCGGCAGCACGCCCCTCGTGCGGCTGCGCCGGGTCGTGCCGCCCGGCGCCGCGCGAGTGCTCGTGAAGCTCGAGGGCGGCAACCCGACCGGTAGCTACAAGGCCCGCATGGCGCGGTCGATCATCGAGGCGGCCGAGCGGCGCGGCGACCTGCGGCCCGGCCGACGCGTCGTCGAGCACTCCGGCGGGAGCACCGGCTCGTCGCTCGCGCTCGTGTGCGCGGTCAAGGGCTACGCGCTCTCGATCGTCTCGTCGGACGCGTTCGCGAAGGAGAAGCTCGACGCCATGCGCGCGCTCGGCGCCGAGGTCACGCTCGTCGACCGCGACCGCGGGCGCATCACGCCCGACCTCTTCGTGCGGATGCGCGAGGAGGTCGAGCGCATCGTCGAGCGTGAGGACGCGTGGTTGGTCGACCAGTTCCACAACGCCGATGCGCTCGACGGCTACGGCGAGCTCGGGCGCGAGATCCTTGAGGCGGTGCGCACGGGCGGCGGTCGCATCGACGCGTTCTGCGCGGGCGTCGGCACGGACGGAATGCTCGTGGTCGCGTCCGCTGCGCTTCGCGAGCAGCCTCACCCGCCGGCGCGAGAGCACGACCTTCGGCTCCTCGATCCTCCTGACGGTGGCGTTCGGCCTGATGCAGACGGTCAAGGGGGCGCCGGGCGTGCCGGAGATCCTCCTGTACGCCGCGGGAGCGGTCCTGTCGTTCACGGCGCTCACGGGCGTGCTCTCCAGCGGCTTCCGGAAGCCGATGCCTCAGCATCCGACGCAGACACTCGCGCTCGCCACGAGCCTCACCATCGTGTCGGTCCTCGTCGGGCTCGCCGCCGCGCTGCCGGTGCTGCACCTGCTGGACGGCGGCGTCGCGTGGCTGCTCTCGCCGTTCGTCGCGACGTCGGTCTACCTCGCGCTCGAGAGCGTCGAGACGGCCTTGGCCGAGCGCGTCCTGCGGCGCAGCGGGGGCCGGCGAGGTCTCGGGCTGACACGAGCGGCGAGCTCGCGCCGGAACGGAAGAAGCCCCGCTTCCGCGGGGCTCCGAACGCTGGGGTACCTGGACTCGAACCAAGAACAAAGGTACCAGAAACCTCCGTGTTGCCAATTACACCATACCCCAATGGCCGCGCGCCGAAGCAGTGCGAGCCAAGAGTCGAGCATAGCAACTCGCGGCCTCGAGCGCGAATCCCGGCTCATCGCATCCGCGGTCTCCGGGCCACGGTGGATCAGTTGCCGACGGGCTGCCCCGACACGTCGACCGAGTAGCTCACGACGCACAGCCCCTCGCCCGAGCAGTTGACGGCACCGCTGATCGGGACGCCCATGAGCCCTGCTGAGCCGATCTCCCACGAGATGGGCTCGCCCTGGCGCACCGCCTCGGCCGTGCGGGTCGTGAACGCGTCGATGTCGGCCTGGCCGACGTCCCACCCGAAGGCGGCCGAGCCGAGCTCGATCGCGCTCATCGCGCTCGGGAACTCCGCCCAGCCGACGGGTGCGCGCTGCATGTCGATGCGCGTGACGGTGCCGCGCTCGGTCGTCGCGGTGACGGACGACATCATCTCGGAGAAGTAGCCCTGGCCGTTGAGCCCGCCGCCCTCACCCACGTACATCGTCGTGTCGAGGAAGCCGTAGCCCGGCGCGATGACCGCTTGCGCGTCGTCGGCCATCGAGAGGTCGGCCGCGTCGATCGGACGATCGCTGAGGTTGAGGGTCACGACCTGGTACTGCACGGCGTAGGAGGTGCCCGCCTCGCCGAACTGCGTCGTGTTGTTCGCCGAGACCTCCTCGGGCAGCGCCTCGCGCGGCTGGCCGAGGCCGTTCGCGAGCAGGTGCTGCGTGAAGAGGAAGAGGGCGGCGATGAGGCCGATGCCGATCACGGGCAGCACCCACGAGAGGATGCGCTTGCGGCGCGCCTTCCGCTCGGGCGGCGAGAGCGTCGTCGACGACGAGGGTCGTTCCTCGGTGATCGTCATGGCGTGGCCTCCTTCGCGGCGGTGGCCGCGTGCTCACCAGGGTACAACCGGGCGGCGGAGCGGGCGAGGGTGCTAGAGCTCGCGCGCGATGAGGTCGCGGTTGATGACCGACGCGGCGATCGTGCCGGCACCCGCGGCGACCGAGAGCTGGCGGAAGCCCGGCGTGATGTCGCCCGCCGCGTAGACGCCCTCGAGCGACGCGCGCTGCGCGCGGTCGACGACGACGAGGCCGTCCTCATCCGTGTCGAGGCCGAGCGGCTCGGCGAACTCGAGCTGCGGGTGCCACCACGGCCGCACGAACCCGCCGGTGCGGGCGCTGCGCCTGCCGTCCTCGAGCACGATCGCGCGCATGCCGTCGCGATCGCCCTCGATCTCGGCGATGGGCGTGCGCTCGAGGGCGACCCCGTGCGCGGCGAGCCTCGCCTCGCCCGCCTCGCTCACCGCATCCGACCCGTTCGTGAACACCGCGAGGTCGGCGGTGTGGCGGCGGATGACCATCGCGCGGTCGACGAGGTCGGGCGTCTCGCCGATGAGCGCGAGCGCCTGGCCGCGCTTGTCGTAGGCGTCGCAATCCATGCACGAGTGCAGGCTCGTGCCGTACCACGGCCGCACGTGCTGCGAGGCGGGCAGCGTCTCGGACAGGCCCGTCGCGATGAGCACGGCCGAGGCCCGCGTCTCGCTCTCGGCGCTCGCTCCGCGCTGCTCGGCCTGCACTGCGAAGCCGCCGTCGACGCGCGCGACCTGGCGCACCGTCGTGCGCTCGAACGACACCGTCGGGTAGCGCAGCACCTCCTCGCGCCCCATGCCGCGCAGCTCGAGCGGCGAGATGCCGTCGCGCGTGATGAAGCCGTGGGACTGGAGCGTGGCCGCGTGCCGCGGCCGGTTCGAGTCGAGCAGCGCGACCGACCGCTGCGCGCGCGCGAGGTTGAGCGTCGCCGCGAGCCCAGCGGGGCCAGCGCCGATGACGACGACGTCGACGTCGGGCTGCATCAGGCGCTCGCGGCCAGCCGCTCGATGCGCCGCAGCGTCGACTCGCGGCCGAGCAGCTCGATCGACTCGAACAGCGGCGGCGAGATGCGGCGACCGGTGACGGCGACGCGCAGCGGCGTGAAGGCGAAGCGGGGCTTGATGCCGAGGCCCTCGATGAGCACCTCGCGGAGGACCGCCTCGATCGATGCGGTGTCGAACGACTCGAGCTCGGCGAGCGCGCGGCGCGACGCCTCGAGCACCGCGAGCGCGTCGTCGCCGAGGCTCGCGACCGCGTCGGCGTCGTGGCGGATGTCCTCGTCATAGAGGAAGAGGAAGCCCAGCATGTCCTCGGCCTGGCCGATGAGCTGCATGCGCTCCTGCACGAGCGGCGCCGCCTTCGCGAGCAGCGCGCGCTGCTCGTCGCTCGGGGCGCCGTCGAGGACGCGGCCGAGGTAGGGCTCGAGGCGCGCGGCGAAGTCGTCGGGCGCGAGCATGCGCACGTGGTCGCCGTTGATCGACTCGGCCTTCTTCGGGTCGAAGCGCGAGGGGTTCGGGTTGACGTCCTCGACGTCGAACGCGGCGATGAGCTCATCGCGCGTGAAGACGTCGCGGTCGGGGGCGATCGACCAGCCGAGCAGGGCGAGGTAGTTCAGCAGCCCCTCTGGGATGAAGCCCGCCTCGCGCAGCAGGAAGAGATTCGACTGCGGGTCGCGCTTCGACAGCTTCTTGTTGCCCTCCCCCATGACGTACGGGAGGTGGCCGAAGCGCGGGATCGCGGTCGCGACGCCGATGTCGGCGAGCGCGCGGTAGAGCGCGATCTGGCGCGGCGTCGACGAGAGCAGGTCCTCGCCGCGCAGCACGTGCGTGACGCCCATGAGCGCGTCGTCGACCGGGTTGACGAACGTGTAGAGCGGCGCCCCGTTCGGCCGCACGACGACGAAGTCCGAGAAGGAGCCGGCCGGGAACGTGATCTCGCCGCGCACGAGGTCGTCGAACGAGAGGTCCTCGTCGGGCACGCGCAGGCGCAGGCTCGGCTGCCGCCCCTCGGCGCGGAGCGCTGCGCGCTCGGCCTCCGAGAGATCGCGCTCGAAGTTGTCGTAGCCCTGACGCGGGTCACGGCCGCGCTCGACGTTGCGCGCCTCGATCTCCTCAGCCGTGGCGAACGACTCGTAGAGGTGGCCAGCGGCCGTGAGCCGCTCGATGAGCTCGGCGTAGATCTCGCCGCGCTGCGACTGCCGGTAGGGCTCGTGCGGACCGCCGGTCTCGACACCCTCGTCCCAGTCGATGCCGAGCCAGCGCATTGCCTCGAGCAGCTGCTCGTACGACTCCTGGCTGTCGCGGGCGGTGTCGGTGTCCTCGATGCGGAACACCATCTTCCCGCCGTGGTGGCGCGCGTACGCCCAGTTGAACAGCGCCGTGCGGATGAGTCCGACGTGCGGCGTGCCCGTGGGCGAGGGGCAGAAGCGGACGACGACGTCGCCGCCCGTGGCGGTCGAGAAGGGGACGCTCATAGTGACTTCCATCCTAGGCGTGGGAGGATCGGCCGGTGCCCCGCTCCCGCCCGGCCGCCCCTGCCGCGGCCGACCCCGTCGGCGCGCTCGTCGACCGCCTCGAGCGAGCCGTGGTCGCGTCGCCGCGCCGGCGCGCGGAGATCGCGCGCGAGGTCGAGGGCGACTTGCGGGAGGCGGTCGCGGATCGCGTCGCCGCCGGCGCGCCCGAGCCGGTCGCGGCGGCCGAGGCCGTCGCCGAGTTCGGCGACCCGCGCGCGATCGCCGCGGAGCTCTCGCGCGAGCTGCTCGCGGCGCACGGGCGCCGCTTCGCGCCGCTCGCCGCGCTCGGCGCGGTCGTGCTGCTCGCGGCGTGGTTCGCGGGCATGACGTCGCTCTCGGCCGTGCCGGGCTTCGGCGTGCCCGTCGAGGCGGGGTGGATGCTGCAGGTCTCGCGGGCGCTCGACGTCGCGGGACCGTTCGTGGCGGCTGCCGCGCTCGCCGGCTGGGTCGCGCTGCGCCGCGCCGGTTCGCTCGCGGCGCTCGTCGCGGTCGCCGCGCTGCAGCTCGTCTTCGCGGTGGCGCTCGTCGCGGGCGCGATCGCCATGGTCGCTGCCGTCGCGGTGCCGCCGTCCGGCACTGGCATGCTCGTCGCGCTCGTCGCGCTCACGCTGCTCGTCGGCAGCGCGCTCGCGGCCGCCGCGGCGGCGGTGCTCGTGCGCTGGGGCGCCGTCAGGCTCGCGCCGCGCCGAGCACTCGGCTGATCATCGTCGACGTCGCGGCCCAGTCGCTGCGCTCGTCGGCGAGCGCGCGCGTGCCCGCGGGCGTCAGCCGGTAGACGCGCTTCGAGCGGCCGCTCGAGGCCCACTCCCCCTCGATGAGCCCGCGGCCCTCGAGCCGCTTGAGCGCCGGGTAGACCGTGCCGCTCGGGAAGTCGAGCACGCCGTCGGAGCGCTCGCGGATGCGCTCGATCGCGCCGTAGCCGTGCACGGGCCCGTCGGCGAGCACCGACAGCAGCATCGCGTCGACGTGGCCGCGAAGGGCGTCAGGGGAAGCCATGCGGGCAGTCTAACCGTGGCCTGCCTGCATATGGAGACAGCCTGCACGCAGTGGGTGCGACTGCCTCTGCTCAGCCCGCGACGGCCTGCGTCACGACGGGGTTCCGCAGGGTGCCGACGCCCGGTACCTCGACCTCGACCGTCTGGCCGGCGCGCAGCGGGCCGACGCCCTCGGGCGTGCCCATGAGGACCACGTCGCCGGGCAGCAGCGTCATCGACGCGGTGATCCACTCGAGCACCGTCGGCGCGTCGAAGATCCAGTCGCTCGAGACGCCGTCCTGCTTGACGTCGCCGTCGACGCGCGTGATGAGCCGCAGCGCGTCGTAGTCGGGCTCCGTCTCGATCGCGGGGCCGAGGGGGCAGAAGGTGTCGAAGCCCTTCGCGCGCGCCCACTGCGGCTCGCGCTGCTGGAGGTCGCGCGCGGTGACGTCGTTCGCGACCGTGACGCCGAAGACGGCGTGCATCGCGGTCGCGCGCGTGAGCCGGCGCGCGACCCTGCCGATCACGAGCGCGATCTCGCCCTCGAAGTGGACGTCGGTCGACTCGGGCGGCAGCACGATCGCGTCGTTCGGCCCGATGACGGACGTGTTCGGCTTGAGGAACACGAGCGGTTCGCTCGGCACCTCGTTGCCGAGCTCCGCGGCGTGCTTCGCGTAGTTGCGCCCGACCGCGACGACCTTCGAGCGTGGGATGACGGGCGCGAGCAGGCGCGCGTCGGCGAGCGGCACGCGCTCTCCCGTGGTGTCGAAGCCGGCGACGATCGGGTCGCCGACGAGCACGACGAGCGCGTCGTCGTCGACGACGCCGTAGCCGATGCGCTCCCCGTGCGCGAAGCGGGAGACGCGCATCAGCGCGCCTCGACCATCTGCACCATCCAGCCGTGCGGATCCTCCGCGCGGCCGTACTGGATGTCGGTGAGCCGCTTGCGCAGGGCGAGCGCGACGGGGCCCGCGGGCGCATCGGGGTCGCCGATCGTCTCGGTCGGGCTCTTGAGCGCCGCGATCGGCGTGAGCACCGCGGCGGTGCCGCACGCGAAGACCTCGGTGATCGAGCCGTCGGCGATGCCCTCGCGCCACTCCGAGAGCGTCACAGCGCGGCGCTCGACGGCGTGGCCGGCGTCTGCGGCGAGCTGCAGCAGGGAGTTGCGCGTGATGCCGTCGAGGATCGAGTCGGACTCGGGGGTCGCGAGCGTGCCGTCGGCCTTCACGAGCACGACGTTCATGCCGCCGAGCTCCTCGAGGTCGCTGCCCGACTCGTCGAGGAAGAGCACCTGGGCGCATCCGTGTTCGGCCGCCTGCTGGGTGGGCAGCAGGCTCGCGGCATAGTTGCCGCCGCACTTCGCCGCGCCCGTGCCGCCCTTGCCCGCGCGGTTGTACTCGGTCGAGAGCCAGATCGAGACCGGCTTCACGCCGCCCGCGAAGTACGGTCCGGCCGGGCTCGCGATGACCATGAAGCGCACGGTCTGCGCCGCGCGCACACCGAGGAACACCTCGTTCGCGATCATGAAGGGCCGCAGGTACAGCGAGTTCTCGCCGCCCGCGGGCACCCACGCCTCGTCGACCTCGACGAGCCGGCGAACGGCCTCGACGAAGAGCTCGACGGGCAGCTCGGGCAGCGCGAGCCGCGCGGCCGAGCGCTGCATGCGCTTCGCGTTCTCCTCCGGCCGGAACGTCCACACCGAGCCGTCGGCGCGGCGATAGGCCTTCATCCCCTCGAAGATCTCCTGGCCGTAGTGCAGCACGGCCGAGGCAGGGTCGATCTGCAGCGGCCCGTACGGCTCGACGCGCGCGTCGCTCCAGCCGTCCTCGAGCGTCCAGTCGATCGAGACCATGTGGTCGGTGAAGTGGCGGCCGAAGCCGGGCTCGGCGAGCACCGCCTCGCGCGCCTCGACGGCGGCCGGGCTGGGGTTGCGCGTGAGGGTGAACTCGAGGGTCATGCGTGCTCCTTCGCGGTGGCGCGGCCGGCGTCGGCTCGCGCGCGGATGCGGTCGGCGATCGCGTCGCCGACCTCGCTCGTGGTGCGGCGACTGCCGTCGCGCTCGTCGATGTCGGCGTCGACGGCGTCCCGGATGCGTCGGGCCGCGTCGGGCAGGCCCGAGTGCTCGAGCAGGAGGCCGGCCGAGAGGATCGCCGCGGTGGGGTCGGCGATCCCGCGCCCGGCGATGTCGGGCGCCGAGCCGTGCACGGGCTCGAACATGCTCGGGAACGTGCCGGCCGGGTTGAGGTTGCCCGAGGCGGCGACGCCGATCCCGCCGCCGACCGCACCCGCGAGGTCGGTGAGGATGTCGCCGAACAGGTTGTCGGTGACGATGACGTCGAAGCGGCTCGGGTCGTCGACGAGGAAGATCGTGGCGGCGTCGACGTGGAGGTAGTCGACCGACACCTCCGGGTGCTCGAGCGCGACCTCGTCGACGATGCGCTGCCAGAGCGCGCCGGCGTGCACGAGCACGTTCTTCTTGTGCACGAGCGTGAGGCGCCCGCGGCGCTGCTCGGCGAGCTCGAACGCGAAGCGCACGACGCGCTCGACGCCGAACGCGGTGTTGACGCTCGTCTCGTTCGCGATCTCGTGCGCCGTGCCGACGCGGAGCGCGCCGCCGTTGCCGACGTAGGGCCCCTCGGTGCCCTCGCGGACGACGACGAAGTCGATGTCGCCCGGGTCGCGCAAGGGGCTGCCGATCTTCGGGTGCAGCCGCGTCGGGCGGAGGTTGACGTGGTGGTCGAAGGCGAAGCGCAGCCGCAGCAACAGGCCGCGCTCGATGATGCCGCCCGCGAGCCGCGGGTCGGCCGGGTCGCCGCCGACCGCGCCGAGCAGGATCGCGTCGTGCTGGGCGAGCGACGCGAGCGTCGCCTCGTCGAGGATCTCGCCGGTCTCGAGGTAGTGCGCCGCCCCGAGGTCGTACTCGGTCTCGACGAGCTCGACGCCGTCGAGCGCGGCGCGCATCGCCTTCCGCGCCTCGAGCGTGACCTCCTGCCCGATGCCGTCCCCACCGATGACCGCGAGCCGCAGCTGCTGCACAGTTCCTCCCAGGCGCACGCGAGGTGCGCGTCGACCGGCTCCGCACCCGCGCGGAATCGTGCCCCCAGCCTACTGGCGGCCTCGGATCCCCCACGACGCTCGCAGGTTCGGTGGGTAAGTTCCGCGGCAGGCGCGCTGGTCCCGGGGCGCCCGGACGAATGGAGAGCACCTTGAGCATCGGCTTCGGCATCTTCCTCATGGCCGTCGGCGCGATCGTCGCGTGGGCGCTGCCGGGTCTGTGGCAGGTCGAGGGTGCCAACTGGACCCTCATCGGCTACATCCTGCTCGGCGCTGGCGCCCTCGTGACGCTGTTCGGCATCATCATGGCGGCGCGCTCCGGCCGCTCGAGCCAGGTCTCGCGCTCGCGCGTCGACCCGGACTCCGGCATGCGCGTCGAGCGCACGGAGCGTCGCGACGACGTCATCTGAGCCGCCGGCGATCTGACCCCGCCCGGCCGCGGCCGCGACCGGGCGGGGATCTCGCGCGGGATCGGCCAGGATGGACCCGACCGGGTGCGCACCCGGACGGAGGGAGCCCGTGTGCCGAACGCCCAGGATGTCGTCCGCGCGGCGGCGATCGCCGAGTACGGCGTGCTCGCCGAATCGCCCGGCGCCGACCTGCGCGGGCTCACCGAGCTCGCCGCCGCGGTCGCGGGCGTGCCGAACGCCGTCATCAACATCATCGACGACCGGCAGCAGCACCAGATCGCCGCGGTCGGCTTCGAGGCGGCCGTGTGCTCGCGCGAGGATTCGATGTGCAGCCGCGTCTTCGAAGGACCCGACCAGACGATCGTCGCCGACGCGCGCGCCGACGCGCGGTTCGCGCAGAACCCCTTCGTGACGGGTGAGATCGCGGACGTCCGCTTCTACGCATCCAGCCCCCTCCGCACGCCCAGCGGCCTGCCGATCGGGAGCCTGTGCGTCTTCGACGACGAGGTGCGCGAGCTCGACGAGCACGGCGCTCGGAGCCTCGGGCTGCTCGCCGAGCAGGTCGTCGACGTGCTCGAGCTGCGCCGCCTCACGCGAGAGCTGCGCCGCTCGAACGAGCAGCTCGCGCAGTTCGCGGGCCAGGTGAGCCACGACCTCCGCAACCCGCTCGCGGCGCTCACGGGCTACCTCGAGCTCGCCGCCGACAGCCCCGAGCTCGCGAGCGCGCCGGACGCGACGAAAGCCCTCTCGCGCGCGGAGTCGGCTGCCGCGCGCATGGCGTCGCTCGTCGAGGACCTGCTCGACTTCGCCCGCATCGGCGGCAGCGCGCGCCGGCGCCCGGTCGCGCTCGGCGACGTGGTGCGCGCCGCGATCGCCGACCTCGACGCGCAGATCGACGCGGCGGGCGCGAGCATCGACGTCGGGGAGCTGCCGGTCGTGCAGGGCGACGCGACGCTGCTGGGCGCCCTCGCCCAGAACCTGCTCGCGAACGCGGTGAAGTTCGCCTCCGTCGACGGCGCCCAGCCGCGCGTCGAGGTGCGCGCGGAGCGCATCGCCGGCGGCTGGCGCGTCACGATCGATGACGACGGGCCGGGAGTCCCTGCCGAGGAGCGAGAGCGCGTCTTCGGGCTCATGCAGCGCGGCGACCGGTCGGACGTCGAGGCGGGCGTCGAGGGGCTCGGCATCGGGCTCTCGACCTGCCGTCGCATCGTGCAGGCGCACGGCGGCCGGATCGGCATCGAGGACGCGGCGCTCGGCGGCGCGAGCGTCTGGGTGCTGCTGCCCGCCGGCGACTGAGCCGCGCGCCGTGGGCCGTCAGACCCGCGCGGCGACCTCCGCGATGCGGTCGGCGAGCTCGAGCGGCTTCGACCACATCGGCCAGTGGCCCGTCGGCAGGTCGACGAGCTCGAGCGCGCGGTGCTCGAGCACACCGGCGAGGAACGGCACGCCCTGCTCGGCGTAGGAGCGGTAGTCGGCCGCGGAGAACGCCGTGCAGATGATGGTCGCCGGCACGTCGAGCCGGCGGTCGTCGCGGAGCACTGCGGCGTCGCGCACGGCGCCCGCGGGCTCAGGCACGGCGCGCTCGCGGAACTCGTCGAGCTGCTCGTCCGAGAGCCCCTGCATCGAGCCCTGCTCGAGCTCGTCCTCCCACGCGGCCTCGAGCGGCATCTCGTCGCCCTCGAACGACGCATCCATCGCGTGCCCGTCGACGACGGGCGCGGTGTCGACCCACACCGAGCGCGCGATGCGGTCGACGTTGCGGTCGATCGCGACGGTCGCGGGCGACGCGGCGCCGCTGTGGGCGACGAGGACGACCGGCCCCTCCCCCGCGATCGCCGCCTCAATCGCGGCGACGTGGTCGTCGAGCCGCACGCTCCCCCGGTCGGCGTGATCGGGCTCGAGGCCCGGCAGGGTTAGCGCGGTGACGTCGTGGCCGCGCTCGCGCAGCAGCGCGGCGACCTCGTCCCAGGCCCAGGCACCCAGCCAGAAGCCGGGGACGAGCACGATGCGGGCGCGAGCTGCGCCTCCGGTGGTGTCCATGGCGAGACGCTAGCCCGGCGCGCCCACACGGGCCAGGCCGTCAGCGGCCGGGCGGATCGGCGATCAGCCGGATCAGTGCTCGGGGTGCCGCAGGGTACGGAAGGCCACGACCATCGCGACGAGCATGAGGCCCGCCCCGAGCGCGCTCGTGGCGACCACGCCGTGGTCGAACGCCGTCCTCGCGGCCGCGATCACGGCATCCGCCGCCTCGCCCGCGCCCGGCGCGGCCGCGATCGCCCCGCCGAGCGTCTCGCGCGCCGCCGCCGCGACGCCCGGGTCGATGCCCGCCGGCAGCGCGAGCGTCGAGCGGTAGACCGCCGTGACGAGGCCGCCGAGCAGCGTCGTGCCGAGCACCGCGCCGAACTCGTACGCCGTCTCGGAGAGGGCGGATGCGGCACCCGCCTTCGCGGGCGGGACGGCGCTGAGCACGAGGTCGTTCGAGACGGTCTCGGCCGCGCCGATGCCGATGCCGAGCAGCGCGAAGGCGCCGACGATGCCCGCGAGGCTCACGTCCTCGCCGAGCACCGCGAGGATGCCGTACGCGGCCGCCGAGCTGCCGAGCGCGACGACGACCGCGATGCCGGGGTCGACGGCGCGCACGACGCGCACGACCGCGAGGCCGGAGACGATCATCGCGACGACGCCCGGCACGAGCACGAGCGCCGCGTCGAGCACCGGGAGGTCCTCGACGAGCTGAAGGTGCTGGGTGACGAAGAAGAGGAAGCCCGTGAGCGCGACGACGCTCAGGAGGTTGACGACGAGCGCGCCGCTGAACTGCGGCACGCGGAAGAGCGCGACGTCGAGCATCGGGTTCGCGCGTCGGCGCATGCGGCGCACGAACAGCCAGCCGGCGAGCGCGGCGACCGCGACGAGCGCGATGCCGATCGGGTCGAGGCCCGCGACCGCGAGCTCCTTCACGCCGGCCGCGAGGCCGCCGAGGGCGAGCATCGACAGGGCGATGCCGAGCGGGTCGATCGGGCCGGGCGCGGGATCGCGCGACTCGGTGATGAGCAGCGGCGCGAGCACGAGCAGCGGCAGCAGGAACGGCACGGCGATGAGGAAGATCGAGCCCCACGCGAAGTGCGCGAGCAGCAGTCCGCCGACGACGGGGCCGGCGGCGGCGCCGACCGAGAACGCCGTCGCCCAGATCGCGACCGCGAGGCGGCGCTGGCCGCGGTCGAGGAACGTCGTGCGCAGCAGCGCGAGCGTCGCGGGCATGAGGGTCGCGCCGAACAGGCCCAGCGCGGCGCGCGCGGCGATGAGCAGCTCGGCCGTGGGGGCGAACGCCGCGAGCACCGACACGACCGCGAAGCCCGTCGCGCCGATGAGCAGCAGCCGTCGGCGGCCGACGCGGTCGCCGAGGTTGCCCATCGCGACGAGCAGGGTCGCGAGCACGAGCGAGTAGGCGTCGACGATCCAGAGCTGCTGCGCGGCGGTCGGCTGCAGGGCGACCGCGATCTCGGGGAGCGCGAACGAGAGCGCGGTCGTGTCGATCGAGATGAGCAGCACCGGGAGCATGAGCACCGCGAGCGCGCCCCACTCGCGCGCTCCGGCTCGGGCGGGCGCGGCGATGGCGGAGGCAGTCGATCGGGTCACCGGATCACTGTACCGTCCGGACGGTTCAGTGGCAAGGTATGGTGTGGTCGTGAGCAAGGCAGCCGACACTCGTGACCGCATCCTCGACGCGTTCGAGCAGCTCGTGATCGAGCGCGGCGAGCGCGCCGGCACGCTCGCCGCGACAGCCGAGGCCGCCGGCGTCTCGAAGGGCGGGCTGCTCTACCACTTCGGGTCGAAGGCTGCGCTCGTCGCGGGGCTCGCCGAGCGCCTCGACCGCTTCGGCGAGGCGGAGGAGGTGCGGCTCGGCGCGCTCGACGACGCGGTCGCCGCGTTCCTCCGCGAGTCGGTGATCGCCGACCAGCCCGTCGACCGCACGCTGCTCGCGCTGCTGCAGCTCGGCCAGCTCGAGGAGCACGCCGCGGCGCGCGACGCCCTCACGCGGCTCGACGACCACTACCTCGCGGCGCTCGAGGCGAGCATCGGCGATCGCGACCTCGCGCTCGTCATCGTGCGCTTGAGCGACGGCATCTACCTCCGCTCGGCGCTCGGCGGCAGCGAGTCGATCCCCGCCGACTCGGTCGACCGGGTGATCGCGCGGCTCGACGGGCTCATCCGCGCCGGGTGAGCGCCCCGAGCGGCTCGCTCAGAGCTCGCGGATCTCGATCTGCCGGATCGTCCTCGCCTGGATCGTCGCGCCGAGCTGCTCGACGAGCGCGTCGGGCGCGGCCTGGTCGATCGTGATGATCGAGAGCGCCTCGCCGCCCGCACGCGTGCGGGCGATCTGCATGCCGGCGATGTTGATGCTCGCCTCGCCGAACGCCGAGCCGTAGGCCGCGACGATGCCGGGCCGGTCCTCGTACTCCATCACGACGAAGTGGTGGGCCATCGGCACCTCGACCGACTGGCCGTTGACGCCGACGATCTTCTCGACCTGCTTCGGGCCCGTGAGGGTGCCCTCGACGCTCACCCGGCGGCCGTCGCTGCGCGCGACGATCACCTCGACGACGTTGCGGTACTCGTCGCTGCGCTCGTCGGCCGTGAGCTCGCTCGTCACGCCGCGCGACTCGGCGATGACGGGCGCGTTCACGAACGTCACCTGCTCGCTCACGATCGACGAGAAGAAGCCCTTGAGCGCCGCGAGCCGCAGCACCTTGACGTCGTAGGCGGCGAGCTCGCCGTGCACCGCGACGTCGACCGCCTCGACGGGACCGGCGGCGAGGCCGGCCGCGAACTGCCCGAGCCGCTCGGCGAGCGCGATGCCCGGTCGCACGTACTCGTCGATGACGCCGCCGGCGACGTTCACCGCATCCGGCACGAGGTCGCCCGAGAGCGCGAGCCGCACCGAGCGCGCGACGGCGATGCCGGCCTTCTCCTGCGCCTCGTCGGTGGATGCGCCGAGGTGCGGCGTGACCTGGATGTTCGGTGCGCTCGTGAGGGCGTCGTCGGTCGGCGGCTCGGTGACGAAGACGTCGATGCCCGCGCCGGCGATCGTGCCGCTGCGGAGCGCCTCGGCGAGCGCCGCCTCGTCGATGATGCCGCCGCGCGAGGCGTTCACGATGCGCAGCGTCGGCTTCGCGAGCGCGAGCTCCGCGGCGCCGATGAGGCCGACGGTCTCGGGTGTGCGCGGGATGTGGATCGTGATGAAGTCGCTCTCGGCCATAAGCTCCTCGAGCGAGCGGAGCTCGACGCCGAGCTGCGCGGCGCGCGCCGGGCTCACGAAGGGGTCGTAGGCGACGAGCTTCGTGCCGAAGGCCGCGAGCCGCTCGGCGACGAGCACGCCGATGCGGCCGAGGCCGACGATGCCGACGGTCTTCTCGTAGAGCTCCACGCCCGTGAACGCCGACCGCTTCCACTCGCCTCGCTTGAGGGACGCGTCCGCCGCGGGGATGTGGCGCGCGAGGCCGAGGAGGTGCGCGATCGCGAGCTCGGCGGCCGAGACGATGTTGGAGGTCGGCGCGTTGACGACCATGACGCCCGCCTTCGTCGCGGCGGGGATCTCGACGTTGTCGAGGCCGACGCCGGCGCGCGCGACGACCTTGAGGCGCGGCGCGTGCGAGAGCGCTTCGGCGTCGATGCGCGTCGCGCTGCGCACGAGCACGGCGGATGCGTCGGCGAGGGCTGCGAAGAGCGCGTCGCGGTCGGTGCCGTCGACGTGGCGCACGTCGAAGTCGGGCCCGAGGGCGTCGACGGTGGCGGCCGAGAGCTCCTCGGCGATCAGGACGACGGGCTTGGTCATGCTGGGCTCCTTGCACGGATGGAGGGTTCGCGATCGCGGACAGCACCTCGTCGTGCCGAGCACAGCCTACTGAGGGGCGGGTGCCGCGCCGAGCGCGCCGCTCCAAGCCGGCGGCCGCGCGCCGCGTGAGCGGTCACTTCCGCGTGTGAGCGGTCACTTCCGCGCGTGAGCGGTCACTTCCGCGCGTGAGCGGTCACTTCCGCGCGTGAGCGGTCACTTCCGCGCGTGAGCGGTCACTTCCGCGCGTGAGCGGTCACTTCCGCGCGTGAGCGGGGCTCCGACTTGACCGGTGACGCGCCGAGTTGACCGCTCGCGCGCGGAGTTGACCGCTCAGTGCGGTGCGGTGCGGTGCGGCGCAGCGGACGCGGTTCGGGAGGCGCCTCTCGCCTGCGGAAGGCGCCAACCACCTGCGGGAAGCGCCACGCACCTGCAGGAGGCGCCGACCGGCGGTGGAGGCGGGCCGCGGCGGGCGGATCGCGGCGCGGGGTGCGGGGTGCGGGATGATGGAGGCGATGGACGCCTTCGCTCTCGCGCAGTTCGTGCTGCGCATCATCCTCGCCCTGGTCTTCGTCGGCATGGGCATCACCCACTTCGTGCCGCGCGTGCGCCGGGCGATGCAGGCGATGATCCCCGCTGGCCTCGCGGGCCCCGACCGGCGCTGGGCGCCCGCGCTGGTCGCGATCTCCGGGGTCGCCGAGATCGTCGGCGGCGCGGCGCTGCTCGCGCCGTGGTGGGGCGTGCGCTTCGCGGCCGGCATCGCGCTCATCGCGCTGCTCATCGCCGTGTTCCCCGCGAACGTGCAGGCCGCGCGCGAGCCCGAGCGCTTCGGCGCCGCCGCGGTGCCGATCGCGCCGCGCGCGATCGGGCAGGTCGTGCTCGGCGTGCTCGTGCTCGTGTCGGTGATCTGAGCGAGCCGAGCCCGCTCAGCCGCCGAGCGCGGCGACCGCGATCTGGCGCGCGAGCTGCTCGGCGAGCAGGCTCGCCTGCGCGCTCACCGCGAGCGCGACGAGCATGATGCCCGCCTTCGCGACCAGCCGCATCCGCCGCCCGATCCAGAGCGCGAGGGCGAACAGCACGACGGGCAGCGCGACGCTCGCCACGAGCAGCCACCACGGGGTCGACGCCTCGATGCCGGCGCTCGCATAGAGGAGCGGCAGCTGCTGCAGGTTCGTGACCGCCTCGACCGTGTCATAGCCGAACGCGAGCGCGAACAGCACGGCGACGATCCATGCGTCGCCGGGCCGCTCCTCGTGGGGCTGCCGGGCGCTCACGCGAGCACCCCCGCGACGAGCGGCCACGGCGCGGTGACGGCGAGGCCGGCGATCCACCAGGGCGCGCGGCGCGCGAGCGGCGCGAGCCGGTCGACGCACCACCACCACAGCAGCGGCGCGATGACGGCGAGCAGCTCGCCGAGCTGGTACATCACGAGGCCGAGCAGGCTCGGCTGCTGCACGGGGTTCGCGACGACGATCACGATCCAGCCGGCGGTCGCGGCGAGCGCGAGCGCGAGCGCGATCCACCCGAGCGGCCCGCGAGGCCTGGCCTCGTGGACGAGGGGGGCGGATGCGCCGGGTCGCGCGCCGTCGTCGCTGGCAGCGGAGGACTCGAGGTCGAGGTCCTCGTCACCGTCCCAGCGGAGGGCGTCGTCGTCGCGGCTCATCCCTCTGAGCCTATCGGGGCGCCGCGACGCGCCCGCGGGGCGGCGTCAGGGCGCGAGGTCGAGCAGCCTCGCGCCGATGCGGTCGACGGAGGAGTCCTGGTTCGACAGCACGATGGATGCGGTGCCGTTCAGGACGTCCGCGAGCAGCACGCTCGGGAAGCTGCCCGTCCTGCCAGAGTGCGACAGGATGCGCGCGTCAGGGTCCTCGTCGATGCGCCAGAAGTAGCCGATCGCCACGCCTCCGCCGAGGTCGATCGCGTCGGTCTGGGCGGCACCTCCAAGCGTAGGCGCCGATGCGCGCGCCGTCACTCCCCCATCGCGTGGGCGCCGCCTCACGTCGCGAGGTCGCTGAGCCACGTGATCGAGACGCCGTGCGGGTCGACGGCGGCGATCGGCTCGGCATCGCGGCGCAGCACGAAGTCGCCCGCTCCGGCCCACGGCGCGGGCGGGCCGATCTCGAGTGAGGCGCCCTCGTTCGCGACCCACGTGACCTGCAGGTCCGCCATCAGGTCGGCGAAGGATGCGCGCTCGAACGCCGAGACGTAGGCGAGCACCGCGGAGTGCCAGACGACGACCGTCGGGGCGTGCCGGCCGGCCTCCTCGACGATCGCGCGCGTGTCGACCGTGAGGTCGCCGCGCCGCACGTCTGCCGGTTCCCGCCGCGCGATCGCGAGCGCGGTGCGCAGCCGGTCGACGCGCGCCCCGTCGAGCCCGCCCGACGCATCCGGCCACACGAGCGCCTCGAGCCACGCCCTCGTCGCCGGATCGGCGGGGTCGAGCGGCTGCAGGTCGATGCCGCCGCGCCACGCGACGACGGGCGGCCTCGCGGGCAGCGGCGTCGAGGGCGACGCGTCGGTCTCGAGCAGCGGCAGCGCGGCATCGCCGACGTACCGGCCTGCGCCGAAGCGGTAGCGCCAGCGATCGGGGTAGAGGCACAGCCCCGCCGAGGCGCCGACCTCGACGAGCGCGATCGGCCCCTCGAGGTGCGCGATCGCGGGCAGCAGCGTCGCCATGCGCCTCGCCTCGTTCGTCTGCGTCAAGCGGGCGAGCATCGTCGATCGGATGCGCTCCCAGGCCTCGGCGATCATCTCGCGCGCGTCGCTCCACGGCACGAGCGGGACGCCCTCGAAGCGGGCGGCCGCGAAGAGCAGGTTGGGCTGGCGCTTGATGGGCTCGAGCTGCGCGAGCGCCGCGCACAGCGGCTCGTCGTCGGCCACGCCGCGCGCCCACTCGGCGTAGCGGGGCGAGCGGCCGTCCGCCTCGACCGCCGCCCAGCGGCGGTACGACGCGGCCACGGATCCCGGCCGGGTGACGTCGTCCACGGCGACCACCTTGCCACGGCCGACGCGGCCGCTCAGCCGGCGACCGGTTCGCTCGCTCGCGGGGTGCGGCGGAGCGAGCGCAGCGGGCAGTCCGCGGGGCCCTCGAGGCGCGAGCCGTCGGGCGCGAAGCGCGAGCCGTGCGCGACGCAGTCCCAGCTGCGGTCCTGCGTGTTCCAGGCGACGAGGGCGCCCACGTGCGGGCAGTGGGCGGACACCCGCCGGGTCTCGCCGTCGACGGTCGACGTCGCGACGAGCCGGAGGCCCTCGCGACCGAGCTCGCCCTCGCCCTCCGCCGGCGTGCTCGCGGGCTGCAGGGCCGACGCCATCGCGCGCGCATCGGCGGCGACGACTGCGCCGAAGGCGCCGGCGGCCTTGCCGAGCCCGGCGACCGTCGTGCCGCGCCGGCGGAGCGTGCGGGCCCACTCGGGCTCCTCCCCCGCGATGCGGCCCGCGAGGGCGATCGCGCTCATCGCGCCGCTCGACATGCCCCACTTGTCGAACCCGGTCGCGAGCAGCACGCGGCCGCGCGAGCCGGGGCGCGCGCCGATCCACGGCAGCAGGTCGGGCGTCGCGTAGTCCTGCGCGCTCCACACGTGCGTGCGCTCGGCGTCGGGCCAGTGCGACCGCACCCAGGCGTCGAGCTCGGCGACGAGCCGCCGCGGGTCGGCGTGCCGGCCGACGGCGTGCGCGGGGCCGCCCGCGACGAGCACGTCGCCGTCGGGACCGGCGGCGGTGCGGATCGAGCGGCTCGGCGAGTCGACGCTGATCGCCATCGGCTCGGGGAGCGGCGCGGCCGTGCGGTACGCCGCCGCGTAGGAGCGCGTCGCCGTGAGCAGCGCCGAGGTCGCGCGCGCCGGCACCGGAGAGCCGGTCGCGAGCACCGCCGCGCTCGCGTGCCACGAGCCCGCGTCGGTCTCGACCTCGACGCCGCGGCCAACCGTGCGCACCGAGCGCACCTCCGCGCGCACGATCCGGCCGCCGTGCTCGCGCAGCTCGGCGGCGAGGGCGCCGAGCATCGCCACGGGCTGCACCTGCGCCTGCTCGATGAGCTGGATGGCCCCGGCGACGCGGAACGGGAGCGACTCCGCGCCGCTCGACTCGACGGGGATGCCGAGGCCGCGCGCCGCCTCGACCTCGCGCTCGAGCGACGCGACGCCCTCGGAGGTGAAGGCGAACGAGATCGCGGTGCGCTCCTCGGCGGGCGTGCCGCGAGCTGCGAGCAGACCCCGCAGCCGCAGCTGCCCCGCGATCGAGCCCTCGACGAACGCCTCGACCGCCTCGCGGCGCGCGAGCCCGAGCGCGCGGTGCAGCCGGTCGCTCTGCAGCAGGCTTACCTTCGCAGTCGTGTTGCCGGTCGCGACCGCGCCGACGACCTCCCGCGCCTCGAGCACGACGACGTGCGCGCCGCGACCCGCGAGCAGCGCCGCGGTCATGAGGCCGGTGATGCCGGCGCCGACGACCACGACGTCGGCGTCGCGCCGGCCCGCTACGTCGAAGCCGATCGTGGGCGCGGTGTCGAGCCAGAGCGAAGCCATGCGGCCCACCCAAGCGCTCCTGCCTGGGAACGCGCTACATCGAGCTCCACCGAGCGTCGGGATGTGCACGCTCCTGCGGCCCGTGTGCGTGCCAAACCGCAGGAACGTGCACATCGCAGGAGGACGCGCGAGACGCGAAGAGGGGACCCCGCTCGGGGCCCCCTCCTCGGATCAGGCGTCGGTCAGCGGGCTGCCGAGCCGTCCGTGTAGTCGGCGTCGGGCTGCTCCCAGGCGAAGAGCGCACGCAGCTTCTTGCCGGTCTCCTCGATCGGGTGGCCCTGCTGCTGCTCGCGCAGCTGCGTGAACTCCGGTGCGCCCGCGTCCTGGTCCTCGATGAAGCGCTTCGCGAACGCGCCCGACTGGATGTCGGCGAGCACGGCCTGCATGTTCTGCTTCACGTCGGGGCTGATGACGCGCGGACCCGAGACGTAGTCGCCGTACTCGGCGGTGTCGGAGATCGACCAGCGCTGCTTCGCGATGCCGCCCTCCCACATGAGGTCGACGATGAGCTTGAGCTCGTGGAGCACCTCGAAGTAGGCGATCTCGGGCTGGTAGCCGGCCTCGATGAGCGTCTCGAAGCCGTACTGCACCAGCTGCGAGGTGCCGCCGCACAGCACGGCCTGCTCGCCGAACAGGTCGGTCTCGGTCTCCTCCGTGAAGGTCGTGGTGATGCCGCCGGCGCGGAGGCCGCCGATCGCCTTCGCGTACGACCACGCCGTCTGCCACGCCGAGCCCGACGCATCCTTCTCGACGGCGACGATCACGGGCACGCCGCGACCGGCCTGGAACTCGCGGCGCACGGTGTGTCCCGGGCCCTTCGGCGCGACGAGCACGACGTCGACGCCCTCGGGCGCCTCGATGTAGCCGAAGCGGATGTTGAAGCCGTGGCTGAACAGGAGCGTCTTGCCCTCGCCCATGTGCTGCGCGACCTCGTCGCTGTAGATGTGGCGCTGGTGCTGGTCGGGAGCGAGCAGCACGACGACGTCGGCCCACTCGGCGACCTCGGCCGGCGTGCCGACCTCGAAGCCCTGCTCGGTCGCCTTCTGGCAGCTCTTCGACTCGGGCTGGAGGCCGACGCGCACCTCGACGCCCGAGTCGCGCAGGTTCTGCGCGTGCGCGTGGCCCTGCGAGCCGTAGCCGATGATGGCGACCTTCTTGCCCTGGATGATGCCGAGGTCGGCACCGTCGTCATAGATGACCTCAGTCATGCTGTCTCCTTCGTCTGGTTCTGGGTTCAGGAGCTCTGCTTGAGCGCGCGCTCGCTGATGGACTTGCCGCCGCGGCCGATCGCCAGCAGGCCCGACTGCGCGATCTCCTTGATGCCGTAGGGCTCGAGGAGCCGCAGCAGCGCCTGGCACTTCGGGGAGTCGCCCGTGACCTCGATCACGAGCGCGTCGGTCGTGACATCGACGACTCTCGCGCGGAACAGCGTCGCGGCCTCGAGGATCTGCGACCGCGTCGAGTTGTCGACCCGCACCTTGATGAGCATGTGCTCGCGCTGCACCGACTGGGCGGGCTCGAGCTCGACGATCTTCACGACGTTGATGAGCTTGTTGAGCTGCTTCGTGACCTGCTCGAGCGGCAGGTCCTCGACGTCGACGACCGCGGTGATGCGGGACAGGCCCGGCACCTCGGTCTTGCCGACCGCGAGCGACTCGATGTTGAAGCCGCGGCGCGCGAAGAGGCCGGCGACGCGGGTCAGGAGGCCCGGCTTGTCCTCCACGAGGAGCGACAGGACGTGCGTGCTCATCACTCCTCCTCCCACACCGGGCTGTGCTCCTTGGCGTACTGCACGAAGGAGTTCGAGACGCCCTGCGGCACCATCGGCCACACCATCGCGTCCTTCGAGACGATGAAGTCGATCACGACCGGGCGGTCGTTGGTCTCGAGCGCGAGCTGGATGGCCGCATCGATCTCCTCCGGCTTCGTCACGCGGATCGCGAGGCAGCCGTACGCCTCGCCGAGCTTGACGAAGTCGGGGATCATCTTGGCGTCGTCGCCGGTCTCGAGGTCGGTGAACGAGTGCCGGCCCTCGTAGAAGAGGCTCTGCCACTGCCGCACCATGCCGAGCGACGAGTTGTTGATGATCGCGACCTTGATCGGGATGTCGTTGAGCGTGCAGGTCGCGAGCTCCTGATTGGTCATCTGGAAGCATCCGTCGCCGTCGATCGCCCAGACGACGCGCCCGGGCTCGGCGACCTTCGCGCCCATCGCGGCGGGCACGGCGTAGCCCATCGTGCCGGCGCCGCCGGAGTTGAGCCAGGCGTTCGGCCGCTCGTACTCGATGAACTGCGCCGCCCACATCTGGTGCTGGCCGACGCCCGACGCGTAGATCGCCTCGGGGCCGGTGAGCTGGCCGATGCGCTGGATGACGTGCTGCGGCGAGAGCTTGCCGTCGCTCGGCTCGGGGAAGCCGAGCGGGAAGCGCTCCTGCAGTCCGTGCAGCCGCTCCCACCAGTCGGTGAGGTCGGGCCGCTCGCTCGCGACGAGCTCCTGGAACGCGATCGAGAGGTCGCTCAGCACTTCGCGCACGTCGCCGACGATCGGCACGTCCGCTGGGCGGATCTTCGAGATCTCCGCCGGGTCGACGTCGACGTGGATGACCTTCGCGTTCGGCGCGAACTCGGCGACCTTGCCCGTCACCCGATCGTCGAAGCGGGCGCCGAGCGCGACGATGAGGTCGCACTCCTGGAACGCGAGCACCGCGGGCACCGTGCCGTGCATCCCGGGCATGCCGAGCTGCTGCGGATGCGAGTCGGGGAACGCGCCGCGCGCCATGAGCGTCGTCACGACGGGTGCACCGGTCGACTCGGCGAACTCGAGCAGCTCGGCCGACGCCTTCGCGCGGATCACGCCGCCGCCGACGTAGAGCAGCGGTCGCTCGGAGCTCGCGAGCAGCTGCGCCGCGGCGGTGATCTGCTTGCCGTGCGCCTTGACGACCGGGCGGTAGCCGGGCAGGTCGACGCGGTCGGGCCACACGAACGGCGCCGAGTCCTGCTGCGCGTCCTTCGTGATGTCGACGAGCACGGGACCGGTGCGACCGGTGGATGCGATGTGGAACGCCGCGCGCAGCGCGCCCGGCACGTCCTCGGGGCGCGTCACCTGGAAGGTGTGCTTCGTGATGGGCATCACGATGCCGGTGATGTCGGCCTCCTGGAACGCATCCGTGCCGATCAGGTGGCTGAAGACCTGCCCGGTGATCGCGACCATCGGGACCGAGTCCATGTAGGCGTCGGCGAGCGCGGTGACGAGGTTCGTGGCGCCGGGGCCGCTCGTCGCGAGGCACACGCCGACCCGGCCGGTCGCGGCCGCGTAGCCCTCGGCGGCGTGGCCGCCGCCCTGCTCGTGGCGCACGAGGATGTGACGGATCGCCGACTGCTGCATGAGCTCGTCGTAGAAGGGGATGATCGCGCCGCCCGGGATGCCGAAGACGTCGGTGACGCCGAGCAGCTCGAGCGACTTGAGGACGGCTCCCGAGCCGGTGAGGGTCGGGGGCTCGGCGCTGCGCGGCGGGGCAGGCCTTGCGGTGATGGGCATTGCTCTCCTGTGCTGCTGACGGTCGAGATGCGTCAGCCCGTGACGGCTCCGCGAGCGGCGGACTGCACGAGACGGGCGTACTTGGCGAGGACTCCGCGCGTGTAGCGCGGGGGCAGCGGCTCCCAGCCCTCACGCCGGGAGCCGAGCTCTGCCTCGTCGACGATCAGGTCAAGCGAGCGAGCGGCGATGTCGACCCTGATGCGGTCTCCGTCGCGCACGAAGGCGATCGGACCGGAGTCGACCGCCTCAGGGGCGATGTGGCCGATGCACAGGCCGGTTGTGCCGCCTGAGAATCTGCCGTCCGTCAACAGTAGTACATCACGGCCGAGCCCCGCGCCCTTGATGGCGGCGGTGATCGCGAGCATCTCGCGCATCCCCGGCCCGCCCTTCGGTCCCTCGTAGCGGATGACGACCACGTCTCCCGCTCGGATCTCGCCGTTGGTGAGCGCGTCCATCGCGGCCCGCTCCCGGTCGAACACGCGCGCGGGGCCCTCGAAGACCTCCGCATCGAAGCCGGCCGTCTTGACGACCGCGCCGTCGGGCGCGAGCGTGCCGTCGAGCACCGTGAGGCCGCCGGTCGCGTGGATCGGATCCTCGAGCGCGCGCACGACCGTCCCGTCGAGCGGCGCGGGGTCGAGCTCCGCGAGGTTCTCGGCGAGCGTCCGGCCGGTGACGGTGAGCACGTCGCCGTGCAGGAGGCCCGCGTCGAGGAGCGCCTGCAAGACGACCGGCATGCCGCCGACGCGGTCGAAGTCCTGCGCGACGTAGGCGCCGAAGGGCTTGACGTCCGCGAGGTGCGGCGAGCGGGCGCCGATGCGGCGGAAGTCCTCGAGGTCGAGCTCGACCTCCGCCTCGTGCGCGATCGCGAGCAGGTGCAGCACGGCGTTCGTCGAGCCGCCGAGCACCATCGCGACGGTGATGGCGTTCTCGAACGCCTCCTTCGTGAGGATGTCGCGGGCGGTGATGCCGCGGCGCAGCAGCTCGACGACGGCCTCGCCCGAGCGGCGCGCGTAGTAGTCGCGTCGGCGGTCGGCCGAGAGCGGCGTCGACGAGCCGGGCAGGCTCATGCCGAGCGCCTCGGCGATGCACGCCATGGTGTTGGCGGTGTACATGCCGCCGCACGCGCCCTCGCCGGGCGCGAAGCCGCACTCGATGCGGTGCAGGTCCTCGGCGGAGATCTTGCCCGCCTTGAAGGCCCCGACCGCCTCGAAGGAGTCGATGATCGTGAGCGACTCGGGCACGGTGCCGTCCGAGAGCTTCACGAAGCCGGGCGCGATCGAGCCCGCGTAGACGAACACGCTCGCGAGGTCGAGCCGTGCGGCCGCCATGAGCATGCCGGGCAGCGACTTGTCGCAGCCCGCGAGCAGCACGGTGCCGTCGAGCCGCTCGGCCATCACGACGGTCTCGACGCTGTCGGCGATGACCTCGCGGCTCACGAGCGAGAAGTGCATGCCCTCGTGGCCCATCGAGATGCCGTCGGAGACCGAGACGGTGCCGAACTGCAGCGGGTAGCCGCCGCCGGCGTGCACGCCCTCCTTCGACGAGCGCGCGAGGCGGTCGAGCGAGAGGTTGCACGGCGTGATCTCGTTCCACGAGCTCGCGATGCCGATCTGGGGCTTCTCCCAGTCGCCGTCGCCCATGCCGACGGCTCGCAGCATCCCTCGGCTCGTCGTGGCCTCCACGCCGTCCGTGACGGCGCGCGAGCGCGGCTTGATGTCGATCTCAGGCATGGCCCGATCCTACGCCGCGGGGGATGTCAGATCCGCGCCGCGGAGCGTCTGGTGCCGCTCCTGGACCGCGGCACTCACCCGGAGGGTCTACCGTCGTGTGCATGATCAAGGTCGGGCTGAGCACGATCTCCGTCTTCCCGAAGGGCGTCGAGGAGGGCTTCCGCCTCTCGGCCGAAGCGGGCTACGACGGCGTCGAGGTGATGGTCACGACCGACGCGAAGACGCGCAGCGCCGAGCGCCTGCTCGAGCTCTCGGCGCAGTACGGGCAGCCGATCATGGCGATCCACGCGCCCGTCGTGCTGCTGACGACGTTCGTGTGGGGCCGCGACCCGTTCGTCAAGCTCGACCGCTCGGCCGAGCTCGCCGTCGCGGTCGGCGCGCCGGCGGTCGTCGTGCACCCGCCGTTCCGCTGGCAGGGCAAGTACGCGCGCACCTTCGAGGATGCCGTGCGGCAGACCGAGCGGAAGCACGGCGTCGAGGTCGCGGTCGAGAACATGTTCCCGTGGGCGGCCGGCGGCATCGACCGGCAGGCGTACCTGCCGGGCATCGATCCGAGCGAGATGGACGTCGAGCACGCGACGCTCGACTTCTCGCACTGCGCGCTCGCGAAGCGCGACTCGATGGAGCTCGCCCTCGACCTCGGCGACCGGCTGCGGCACGTGCACCTCACCGACGGCGTCGCCGCCGAGGGCGGGCGCATCTTCGACGAGCACCTGCTGCCGGGCCGGGGCAACGAGCCGGTCGCGGAGGTGCTGCGCATGCTCGCCGAGCGGCGCTGGACCGGCCAGGTCGTCGCCGAGATCAAGACCCGCTACGCGCGGAACGAGCGCGAACGGCTCGCGATGCTCACCGAGACGCTCGAGTTCGCGCGGGAGCACCTCGCGGTCGACTCGGCCGCTGAACCGGCGGGCGAGCCGGGCCCAGCGCCCGAGCACCGCTGATCGGCGACGCGCCCCCTCTGATCACGTCGTCTCGCGCGCGACGACCTCGCTCCGCGGGTGGGCCCACGGTCCCGGGTCGAGGTGCAGGGCGCGTCGGGCGGCGCGGCGCCCGAACGCCTCCGCGTCGATGCGCAGCGAGGTGAGCGCCGGGCTCCACAGCGCCGCGTGCTCTCCCTCGTCGAAGCCGATGACCGCGAGCGCGCCGGGAACCGCGATGCCCTCCCGTGCGGCCGCTGCGAGCACGACGAACGCCGTGTCGTCGTCGAACGCGGCGATCGCCGTCACTCCCGGTTCCTTGCGCTCGAGCTGCCGGAGCCGGCCGCTCGCCGCGGGGACGTCGCGCGGCACGGTGAGCTCGACGAGCCGGATGCCGAGGGGCTCCGACGCGATCGCAGCGTGCCGCCGGCGCAGCGCCGCGAGCGGAGCGAGCTGCGGATCGTCGGGCAAGGCGAGCGCGACGCGCTCGTGCCCGCGCTCCGCGAGGTGCGCGAGCTGGGTCGCCGCGTGGGCGGCGAGCCCGTCGACCCATCCCCCGTCGCCGTGCGGCTCGTCGCCCGAGAAGTACAGCTGCGTGAGGTTCATCACGGTGCGGGGCGCGACCGCGGCGAGCAGATCGGCGTCGGCGGCGGGCTCACCGTAGGCGACGAGCAGCGCGTGGCCCTGCTGCCGCAGCTCATCGTCGAGGCCAGCGATGAAGCTCGCCCCGCTGCCCCTCGTGCGAAGCGGCCCGGCGTCGAGGAGCACGAGCCGGCTCGAGCCCTCGCGCAGCGCTCGGGCGATGCGATGGGGCGTGTAGTCGAGGGCAGCGGCGGCGGCGCGCACGCGCTCCCTCGTCGACGGTGGGATGCGCTGCCCGGGCACGTCGTTGAGCACGAGGCTCACGGTCGCCGGCGAGACGCCCGCCGCGCTCGCGACATCGCGGATGGTCGTCCGGCGCCCTGCTCCCACGACGCCACCGTACCCACTGATGAACGGTTTTAGCGGCTAGCGTGCCGAGAGGCGCGCCGAGGGCGACGCGCACGAGGAGAGGAACGCATCCATGAGGTCAGTCATCATCACCGGCGTCGACCGTGTCGAGTGGGCCGAGGTCCCCGAGCCCGAGGTCGGCCCGCGCGACGTGCTGCTCCGCGTGCGCGCGTGCGGCATCTGCGGCTCCGACGCGATGTACGCGAGCGTCGGCGGCTTCCCGCCCCACCAGGGCGCGATGCCGCTCGGGCACGAGCCGGCTGCCGAGGTCGTCGAGATCGGCGCCGAGGTCACCGGCATCGAGGTGGGCGACCACGTGGTGGTCGATACGATGCGCTTCACCGACGGGCTGCTCGGCTCCGGCGGCGCGCAGGGAGCGCTCACCGAGCTCGTGCTCGTCAAGGACCACGAGCCCGGTGTGCAGCTGCGCTCGATCCCCAAGGAGATCCCCTGGCACGTCGCCGCGCTCAACGAGCCGATGGCGGTCGCGCACCACGCCGTCAACCGCTCCGGCGCGAAGGCGGGCGATCGCGCCGTCGTGTTCGGCGCGGGACCCATCGGCCTCGGCGCGACCATCAGCCTCAAGGCAGCCGGCGTCGAGCACGTCGTCGTCGTCGACATCCAGCCCTCGAGGCTCCGGGTCGCGCTCGAGGTGGGGGCGGATGCGGTGATCGACTCGTCGACGGAGGACGTCGCCGAGCGCTTGATCGCCCTGCACGGCGAGGCGACCGACGCGCTCGGCAACGGCGGCAAGGCGGGCAGCGACATCTACATCGACGCGGCAGGTGCACCCGTCGTCGTGCAGTCGATGCTCCGGCTCGCGAAGCACCGCGCCGTCGTCACGATCCCCGCGGTGCACAAGAAGCCCGTGGAGGTCGACTTCGGCGCGATCCTCTCGCAAGAGCTCGACATCCGCATGGCGATGGGCTACCCGACCGAGATCTTCGAGGTGACCGACGCGATCATCGCGCACGCCGACAAGTACGCGAAGATCGTCAGCCACGAGCTGCCGTTCGAGCGCGCGCTCGAGGCCCTGGAGCTCGCGAAGACGCCCGGCGCCGCCGACAAGGTCGTCGTCGTCTTCGACTGACGCCGACGAGGCGAGCCGCTCCGCCGGGCACCGAGCTCGGCGGGGCGGTGCTGCCCCTTCGAGGGCGCCGTCACCCGGGCTCGAGGCGACGTCGAAGGTCTCCCCCGTGGTCGACGTGCAGCGAGTCGATCCGACGCGGGCTTCCGGGCGCGGGCCCGCCGTCATGCGCTGCCTGACACCGCCTGTCAAGCGGGCCGCCCGCATGAGCAGGTCTTGAGCCCGCGGTCGGCGGAACCTGGGTCGCGCGCCTCAGTCGGCGAGCAGCCGGTCCCGCACCTCGCGCCGCAGCACCTTGCCGATCTGCGACCGGGGCAGCTCGTCGACGACCTCGATGCGCCGCGGCACCTTGTAGGCGGCGAGCGATGCGCGGCAGTGCTCGCGGAGGGCCTGCACGTCGACGTCGCCGTCGACAGTCACGGCGGCGACGACCTGCTCGGAGCCGTCGTCGCGCGGCACGCCAACGACCGCCGCATCCGTCACGCCCTCGAACCGCGTGAGCGTCGCCTCGACCTCCGACGGCATGACGTTGAAGCCGCCGGAGATGATGATCTCCTTGATGCGGTCGACGATCGTGACGAAGCCGTCGCCGTCGACCTCGACGATGTCGCCGGTGCGGAGCCACCCGCCCGGCAGCAGCGACGCGGCAGTCTCGTCGGGCTTGCCCCAGTAGCCGCCGAACACCTGCGGCCCGCGCACGAGCAGCTCGCCCGCCTCGCCGGGGGCGCGGTCGCGGCTCGGCTCCTCGGGGTCGACGACGCGGATCTCGGTGCTCGGGAAGGGCACGCCGACCGCGCCGGGCCTGCGAGAGCGGCCGACGGGGTTGCCGAGCACGACGGGCGAGGCCTCGGTCATGCCGTAGCCCTCGACGAGCAGGCCGCCCGTCGCGGCCTCCCACCGCTCGAGGATCTCGGTCGTGAGCGGCATCGCACCCGAGATCGCGAAGCGCACCGACGAGAGGTCGATGCCGCGCTCGACCGCGGCGCGCGCGAGCCGGTCGTAGATGGGCGGCACCGCGGGCAGGAAGGTCGGCGGATGCTTCCTGGCCGCGGCGAGCACGAGCTCGACGTCGGGCTTGGGGAAGAGCACGAGCCGCGCGCCGATGCTCATCGCGAAGGTGAGGCACAGCGTGAGCCCGTAGGCGTGGAACATCGGCAGCACGGCGTAGACCGTCTCCTGCCCCGCGACGAGGCCGGGCACCCACGCGCGGCCCTGCGCGGCGTTCGCGCCGAGGTTGCGGTGCGTGAGCATCGCGCCTTTCGGCGAGCCCGTCGTGCCGCTCGTGTACTGGATGACGGCGAGGTCGTCGGCGCCCGGTCGCGCGTGCGACTCGAAGATCGCGCCCTGGTCGAGCAGCCGCGGCCACGCCATCGCGCCGGGCGCGGGGGCGGTGAGCTGCGCGCGGGCGGCGCGCGCCTTCGCGATCGGCAGCCGCAGCGCGAGCCGCTTGCCGAGCGGCATGCTCGCGGTCATGTCGACCGCGACGACGTGCCGCACCCCGGGCATCTCCTGCACGAGCGGCGCGACCTTGTCCCACGCGACCGCGACGGTCGCGCCGTGGTCGCGGAACTGGTGCTCGAGCTCGGCGCGCGTGTAGAGCGGGTTGTGCTCGACGACGACGGCGCCGAGCCGCAGCGCGGCGTAGAAGGCGACGATGTGCTCGGGGCAGTTCGGCAGCACGATCGCCACGCGATCGCCCGCCTCGACCCCGAGCCGTCGCAGGCCCTCCGCCGCTCGAGCGACGCGGCGCCCGAGCTCGGCGTAGGTCGTCTCGGCGCCGAAGAACTCGAGCGCGACGCTGCCGCCGAAGCGGCGCACGGCGTCGCCGAGGAGGTCGATGAGGGAGCCGCCGGGCACCTCGATCTCGGCCGGCACGCCCTCGCCGTAGTGCCGCAGCCACGGCCGATCGGTCACATCGCCACCGTCCACCTCGGTCCCCTCCATGTCGGCCTCCCTCACGCCGTCACGGGCGCCAGGCTATCGAGGGCCCGGATGCGCTCGGCCGTCTCGCGCCGCCGCATCGACCGCACGGCGAGGAGCGAGGCGAGCACCCCGATCGCGACGAAGAGCACGAGCATCGCGATCGCGCCGCCCGACCAGCCTGAGCCCGCGGCGGCCGCGACGAGCGCGTCGACGGCGTGCGTCATGGGCAGCACCGGCGCGATCGACGCGAAGGCGGAGCCGAGCACGTCGCGCGGCAGCACGCCGCCCGCGGCGACGGCCTGCAGGGCGAGCAGCACGAGCGAGACGACCGCCCCGACCGGGCCGAGCCACGCGGTGAGCGCGAGGTTCGCGAGCGTCGCGACGGCGCCGAAGAGCAGCGAGACCGTGAGCGTGATGGGCAGCGCCGACCACGCGACGCCGCCGATCGCGTGCACCACGAGCGCGGCGAGCACCGCTTGCAGGGCGACGATCCACGCGGAGCGCACGAGCAGCGCGGTGAGCACGCGGCCGTCGGTCTCCGCCGACGCCGCGACCCGGCGGGCGGAGCGGGCCAGCACGAGCACGAGCGCGAGCGCCCCGAGCCACAGGCCGACCGGCACGGCGAGCGAGCCGATGCGAGCCTCGCCGCTCGGCAGCGCGCGGCGCTCCTCGAGGTCGAAGCCGACGGGGTTCGTCGCGACGTCGGCGAGGTCGTCGAGCTCTGCCTCGCTCAGCTGCGGCAGCGCGTCGACGCCCTGCCGGAGCCCGTCGCCGAGCTCGCGCGCGCCGTCGCCGAGCTCGCCGGCGCCCGACTGCGCGGAGCGCGCACCGCCGGCGAGCTGCCCGACGCCGGAGTCGAGGTCGCCGAGGCCCGCCGCGAGCTCGTCGGCGCCGCCGGCGAGCTGCGCGGCGCCCGAGACCGACGCGCCGAAGCCGCCCTCGAGCTGCGAGAGCCCGCTCGCGAGCTGCGCGGCGCCGGATCGGAGCGCCGGCGACCCGGCAGAGGCCTGTGCGGCGCCGTCGGCGAGCTGCGCGGCGCCGTCGCGCAGCGGCGCGCCGCCCGCGACGAGCCGGTCGGCCGCGGTGTCGAGCGCAGAGAGGTCGGCCGTCGCCGCGAGCAGGCCCGCGGTGAGGTCGCCACTGATGTCCTGCTGCGAGAGCTGCCCGAGCGCGCCCGCGAGCTGCTGCGCTTGCGCGAGCGCGGCGGGGTCGGTCGCCGGATCGGCTCGCAGCGCGGCGAGCAGCGATCCCGCGAGCGCGGCCTGCCCGTCGAGCGCGGCCTCGAGGTCGCCGATGCCGCCCGCCTCCGCAGCGCCGCCGAGGCCCGTGCGCAGCTCGTCACCCGCTTGCTGCACGCCGCGGGCGAAGCGCTCGGCGCCGTCGGTGTAGGCGTCGACCCCGTCGCTGAGGGAGCTCGCGCCGGCCGCGAGCGCGTCGACGCCGTCGGTGTAGGCGCCGAGGCCGTCGCGCAGCTGCGCCGCGCCGCCGGAGAGCTGCCCGATCCCGACGTCAGCGCCGCCGAGCCCCGTCGCGAGCTGTCCCGCACCCTCGGCGAGCTGGTCGGCACCGTCCTGTGCGGACCCCGCGCCGGCGCCGAGCTGGTCGAGGCCGTCAGCGAGGTCGGCGAGCCCGGACTCGAGCTCTCCGCCGCCCGCGCCCAGCGCATCCGCCCCGTCCGCCGCAGTGCCGAGCTGCTCGCCGAGCGTGCCGAGGCCGCCGTAGAGCCCCGAGATGAAGCCGGCCGTGACGATGTCGCCGAAGGAGGCGACGATCGACTCGCCGGTCTCGATCGCCAGGCGCGACGCTAGGCCGCTCGAGGCCGCGTCGGTGACGATCTCGATGCCGGCCTGCCGCGGGTCGTCGCCCTGCAGGCTCAGGACGCGCTCCGAGAAGTCCTCCGGGATCGTGACGACGGCGCGCACGTCACCCTCCGCGAGCGCCTCCTCGGCGTCCTCGGCGTTCAGGATGCGGAACTCGAAGCCGTCCTCCTCGTCGCCGACGAGGTCGGTGACGACCTGCCGGCCGGCGAACATGACCGACTCGGTGCCGTCCTCGGCGGTCGTCGTGAGCATGCGGTCGCTGTTGACGACGGCTGCGGGCACGTCGCGGTCGCCGTCGAGGGCGGGGCCGATCGACCACGCCGCGAGCGCGGCGACGGCGAAGGGCGTGGCGGCCGCCGTCGTGAGGGCGACGGCCTTCTTGAGCGAGGTGGTCATCGGTCTGCTCCCGTGGTCGCGAGCGCCTCGGTGGGCGGGTCGTCCGGCTCCGCGCCGGTGGCTGCGGTGGACGCGGCGGATGCTTCGGCGGCGAGGCGGTCCGCCTCGGCCGCGTCGGCGGGCTCGACATCGATCGCGGCGCGGCCGTGCGCCTCCGGCGCGGCCTCGCTCGTGACGATCGTGGTGTCGGGCCCCATGAGGCGCGCCGCGACGCCCGCGGCGCCGGTCGGCGCGCCGGCGGCGGCGTCGATCCACACGAGGCTCGGGCTGCGCCGCGCCGCAGTCGCGAGCAGCACCGCGGCCCGCTCGAGCGGCGTCAGGCGCGAGAGCGGCGCGGCGGCGTCGATCGGCGCGCCGAGCGCCTCGGCGGCGCGATCGACGAGCGCCTCCGCCCGGCGGTCGAGCACGGGGCCGGGCGCGAAGAGGCTGCGGAGCGCCAGCGCGGCTCGCGCGGCCTGCTGCGCCGACTCGACGTGGCCGTCGAGGTCGACGATCGCGACGCGGCCCCGGATGGTCGCGACGTCGCCCGGCAGCGCGGCGCCGCCGAGCTGCGCGCGACCGGCCGCGTCGACGTCGCCGACGAGGGCGTGCGCGAGCCGCTGGCGGTCGGCGAAGGCGCCGCCGAGGCGCACGACCGCGCCGCGCGGGGCGGTGAGCGTCCACGACGCGTCGCCCGGCTGCCGCCAGTCCACCTCGGGACGGAAGCGCTCGAGCGCGAGGTGGCCTCCCGCATCCGCCGCCCACGACAGCGCTTCGCGGTGCCGGCCGAGGGCCTCGCCCTCGACGTCCATCTCGGGCATCGCGCGGTCGAGCCAGCGCGGCAGCCACCACGCGCGCTCCCCCATGAGCGTCATGAGCGCGGGGATGAGCGTCATGCGCACGAGGAACGCGTCGACCGCGACGCCGACGGCGAGGCCGAGCGCGATGGCCTTGATCATCGCCATGCCCTCGGGCACGAAGGCGAAGAAGACGAAGAACATGATGAGCGCGGCGGCGGTGACGACGCGCGCGTTCGCGGCGAAGCCGTGGCGGACGGCGCTCACGGGGTCGTGGCCGTGCGCGTGCGCCTCGCGCATGCCCGAGACGAGGAACATCTGGTAGTCCATCGCGAGGCCGAAGAGCACCGCCATGAGCAGCACCGGCATGAACGACAGGATCGGCCCGGGCTCGGCATGCAGGAGCTCGATGCCCCAGCCCCACTGCATGACCGCGACGACGACGCCGAAGGCGGCGAGCACCGAGCCGATGAAGCCGAGCGCGGCGGTCACGGGCACGAGGATCGAGCGGAAGACGAGCATGAGCAGCACGATCGCGAGCGAGACGACGACGATGCCGAAGGGCAGCAGCGCGTCCTGCAGCCGCTGCGAGACGTCGATCTGCACGGCCGTCGCTCCCGTGACGGCGATCGCGGTGCCGTGCTCCTCCTCGAGCGCGGGGGCGGCGTCGCGGATGGCCCGCACGACGTCGGCGGTGGCGGGGTCGGCGGGACCGGTCTCGGCGATCACCTGCACGATCGCGGTGTCGACCGTCTCGTCGGGGAAGGCGCTGCCGATGCGCTCGACGCCGGGGATCTCGGCGAGGTCGTCGGCGAGCGCCTCGAGCACCGGCAGCACGTCGGTGACCTGCGTGATGTCGACCATCACGACGAGCGGGCCGGTGACGCCCTCGCCGAAGCCCTCCTGGAGCGTGTCGTAGGCGATGCGCTGCGTCGAGCTCTGCGCCTCACGGCCGTTGTCGGGCAGTGCGAGCTCGAGGCTCGCGGCGGGGATGGCGGCGACGCCCACGATGGCGAGCACGCCGACGACGGCGAGCCACGGGCGCTTCGTGATGCCGGTGACCCAGCGCATGCCGAGCGTCGGCCGCTCGTCGACGTCGCGCTCGGCGAGCTTCGCGGCGCGGCTGCCGGGCTTCGGCCGGAGCCGCTCGCCGAGCAGCGCCATGATCGCGGGCAGGAGCGTGACGGCGGCCGCGACGGCGATGATGACCGAGATCGCGGCGCCGATGCCCATGATCGAGAGGAAGGGGATGCCGACGATGAGCAGGCCCGCGAGCGCGACGACGACCGTGAGGCCGGCGAAGAGCACCGCGGTGCCGGCTGTGCCGACCGCGAGGGAGCCCGACTCGATCACGCCCATGCCGCGGGCGAGCTGCGAGCGGTGCTTCGAGAGGATGAAGAGCGCATAGTCGATGCCGACGGCGAGGCCGATCATGAGCGCCATGAGCGGCGCGGAGTTCGAGACCGTCACGAGCGCGGAGGCGCCCAGCACCCCGCCCATCGTGATCGCGACGCCGACGATCGCGGTGATGAGCGGCAGCCCCGCGGTCAGGAGCGACCAGAAGGTGACGAACAGCACGATGCCGGCGAAGAGCACGCCGACGCCCTCGACCCAGGAGATGGGCACGCTCGAGGCTTGGAAGACCTGGCCGCCGAACTCGACGGTCAGTCCCGCCGCGCGCGGCGCATCCGCCGTCGCCACGAGCTCGTCGAGGCCCGCGGGGGTGCCACCCGTCTCGCGCGGCTCGAACTGCACCTGCGCGTAGGCGATGCGGCCGTCGTCGGAGATCTGATCGGCGGCGAACTCGTCCCACGGGGCGACCGCGGTCGCGATGCCGTCGATCGCGGTGATCTCGTCGACCTGCCGCTCGATCGCGTCGCGGTGCTGCTCGATCGAGTCGCCCTCGGGCGCCTCGTAGACGACCTGCACCGCCGCGCCCGCGACCTGCGGGAAGACGCTGCCCAGGCGGTCGAGGGCCTCCTGGGACTCGGTGCCGGGGATGTCGAACGACTCCTGCATGTCGGGGCCGAGTGCGAAGGCGCCGCCGAGCACGGCGGCGACGGCGAGCAGCCATGCGGCGATGACGAGGCGGGCGCGACGCATCGATCCGGCGCCGATGCGGGAGAGCCAGGTGGCCATCAGCAGGTCCTCTCGAGGGACTGAGGCTGCGCGAGGCACAGCTCGAGGAGGGTGTCGATGAAGATCTCGCGCATCTCGGCGGGGTCGACGTGCTCGCGCTCGTCGTCGAGCGCGTCGCCGAGGATGAAGGCGACGCCCGCGAGGCCGATCGAGACGCGCGTGAGCACGCGGGCGCTCGGCGCCTCTTGGACGAGGGTGCTCGCGATCTGGTCGACGAGGGCGTTCGCGCGGCCGATGACGGGCACGTCGTGGAGCGCGCCACGCTGAGTGACGAAGATGGAGACGGCGGCGCTGTGTGCCATGAGCACGTCGACGAAGCCGGTCGCGAGCGCCGGGACCGCCTCGAGCTTGTCGGGGTCGGCCTGCGGGAGCGCGGCGACGAGCGCCGACATCGCGTCGATCGCAGGCTGCATCGCGGCCGCGAGGAGCGCTTCCTTCGACTCGAAGTGGTAGAGCACGGACGACTTGGAGGTACCCACGTCGTCGGCGATCTGCTGGATCGAGCTGCCGAGATACCCGGTGCGGGCGAAGCGCTCGAGCGCCGCCTGCAGGATCGTGTCGCGAGTGGTCACGATCGACCATCGTACTGACCGATCGGTCAGAGTTTGACCGATCGGTCCGCCGCATGGCCTGGCGCGCGCCACGACGCCGTCAGAACGGCAGCGGCGGTGCGTGGGGTTCGCCCTGCGGAGCCGCTTCGAGCGACGGCCCGTACCACTCGCGGAGCACGGCGGGATCGGGCTCCGGCCAGGTCGTCGGATCGTCCCAATGGCCGAGGCGATCGAGCGCTTCGCGCTGGTCGGCTCGCCGCTGGGCGCGAGTGCGCTTCGGCGGCCTGGCTCTCGTGCGGGGCATGTCGGTGAAGACCGGGCCGACCGGTTCGGGCGCGTCGTCGATCACCTGTCCGATCGGTGACGTCCAGCGGAGCACCCCTCCGGGCAGCTGCTCGACGGCCCAGCGGGAGTCGTGCTTGAGGCAGTGGTCGCGGCGACAGATGTGGGCGAGGTTCGACAGGCTCGTCTCGCCTCCCTCCGACCACGGTCTCGTGTGGTCGAGATCGGCGCGGCGGGCCGGCCGGTCGCAACCGGGTGCTCGGCAGCGCACGTCGCGGCCGAGCAGCGCGTGCCGCTGCGCCGCGGTCGGCGTGTAGGAGTCGACCGTCACCGCGACGCCGGTGACCGGGTGCGTGAACAGCCGCAGCCACGTGGGCGCCTCCCCCGCCAGCCGACGCGCGGTGTCGAGATCGACGAGCACCTTCCCGTCGAGCATCGCCGGGAACCGGTGCCCAGCCGCCTCGGCCTCGGCGGCGGTGCCGTCGAAGCAGAACGCGTCCGCGGGCATCACGATCATCGGCTTGACCTGGATGCCGGAGGTGGCGTGCAGGTCCTCCGGCACGACGCCGGACAGCAGCAGCTCCTGGAACGCATCCGCCCGGAACTGGTCGAACGAGCGAGGATCCTCCTTCGGCTTCCCGCGCGCCGCCTGCGTCAGCCGATCGTGCACCGCGAACGCCTCCAGCGCCGGCAGGAACGCGTACAGGTGCGCCATCCCATCACCCGCATCCGACACCTCCACCCGCCGCCGCTGCCGAGCCGTCTCGTGCCGGATCTGCAGCGGCGTCGAGAGCGCGTCGTTGACGATCTGCTTCGCGCGCGATCGGAGCCGGCTCACGCTCGAGCGCTCCGCCGCGTCGACGAGCGCCGCCACGACGCGCTCGCGATCAGCGGCCGTGAGCTGCTCGTCCTCGCGCAGCGGCCGCGTCTCGGCCTCGATCACTCGCAGGTGGCTGACCGTGATCCTGCCCTCAGCCGCCGCGTCGTGCGCGGCCCGTAGCGTCGTCACGATCGCCCACGCGTCGCTCATGCGCCGCTCGACCGTCGTCGACGCGAGCCCGACCTCGACCGCCGCGAACGACGCGAGCTCGCGCAGCATCGCGCCGGTGTCGCCGGGCTGGTCGATCATCCGCTGCAGGTGCCCGGCCATGAGCGCCCGCCGCTCCCCCTCGATGCGCGACGCCTCGGCCTCGAGCGCCGCGAACCGCTCCACGAACTCCGCATCGAGCCGCAACCGCCGCCCGGCCGCCGATTCCGGCGGGCGCGGCAGCGGCGGGATCGGCGCGCCCCGCTCGGCCGCGGCCGTCACCTGCTCCTCGGTCATCGCGACGAGCTGCTCGGACAGCTCGAGCCAGAACGCGTCGAGCTCCGCATCCGCTTCGATCTCTGCAGCCGAGCGCGGTTCGAGCGGCGGTGCTTCCAGCGCACCCGCCCCCTCACCCGGTCCCGTCGTCATGCTCATATCCTCCTCGGCACCACCCACACGCGAGCGGCCGGGAGACGCGCCTGTGGAGAGCGTCCGAACCCGCTCTCGGCAACCCGTGCTGGTCGCGCGCTAGGTTTGCTCGGACGAGGAGGCGGCATGCGCAAGTACCTGTTCAACCCGGGCGTCGTGACATCGGTCGCGAGCGGCATCGGCATCGCGAAGGCGACCCAGAAGGGCCCGCGCGACTGGCGGCTGGCCCTGCTGTGGGTCAGCTGGGGCATCGGCGTCGCGCTCGCGATCGGCGCCGTGAACCAGCGCGACGAGGGCACGCGGCAGCAGGAGCTCGAGCGCGAGCTCGAGAAGGCCGCCAAGAAGCGCCGCTGACGCGATGGCGGCGTCTCCGGCCGATGCGCCCGTCGTGGTCATCGGCGACGCGCTCGTCGACGCGATCGACGGCGCCGCGCACCCCGGCGGCGCCGCGCTCAACGTCGCGATCGGCCTGACCCGGCTCGGCGTGCCCGCGCGGCTCATCGCGATGGTGGGCGACGACGAACCCGGCCGAGTGCTGCGCGAGCACTGCGAGCGCCACGGCGTCGAGCTCGTCGCGACACCCGCGCCGCTCGGCACCGCTGTCGCGACCGCCGTGCGCGACGGCGACACGATGCGCTACGAGTTCAACGCCGCGGGCGTCGAGCGCTTCGTCGACCTCGAGGGGCTAGAGCCGCTGCTCGCCGACGCTCCGCTCGTCGTCGTCTCCTGCCTCGCCCTCGAGCACGAGCGGCAGGTCGCGCCGCTCCTCGCGCTCGATCGATCCGCCGAGCGGCTCCTCATCGACCCGAACGCCCGCCCCGCCTATCTGCGCGAGACCGGCGCGGTCGCGCGCTTCGCGCAGGGCCTCGACGCCCTCGCCGCCCGCGCGCTGCTCGTGAAGCTCTCTGACGAGGACGCCGAGCTCCTCTACGGCGAGGACGCCGACGAGACCGCCGCGCGGCTCGTCGCGGCCGGCGCCCGCGCGGTCGCCGTCACGCGCGGTCCCGGCGGCGCGACGATCCTCACCGCCGACGGCGCGGTCGACGCCGCTGTGCCGGCGCTCGCGGCGCCGATCGTCGACACGATCGGGGCCGGTGACAGCGTGCTCGCGTCACTCACCGCATCCGTCGTCTCCGGCGCGCGCGGCTGGGCCGGCCCGCTCGAGCGTGCGATGGCCGTCGCGGCCGCCACGACGCGCTCCGCTGGAGGGCTGCTGCAGCTGCCAGCCTGACGGGTGCGGCACGGGAGCGCGCCTAGCATGGGGCAATGGCTCTCAAGTCGCTCGACCAGTCGTCGAAGCTCAAGCACGTGCTCTACGAGATCCGCGGCCCGGTAGCCGCCGAGGCGGCGCGGCTCGAGGCGGAGGGCCATCGGATCCTGAAGCTCAACATCGGCAACCCCGCGCCGTTCGGCTTCGAGACGCCCGACACGATCGTGCAGGACATGATCGCCAACCTGCACGCCGCGCAGGGCTACTCCGACTCGAAGGGCGTGCTGCCCGCCCGCCGTGCGGTCGTCGCGCGCTACGAGGACGTTCCGGGCTTCCCGCAGCTCACGGTCGACGACGTCTACCTCGGCAACGGTGTCTCGGAGCTCATCACGATGACGATGCAGGCGCTGCTCGACGCGGGCGACGAAGTGCTCATCCCGGCGCCCGACTACCCGCTCTGGACGGCGATGACCTCGCTCGGCGGCGGCACGCCCATCCACTACCTGACGGATGAGTCGGCGGGCTGGGCGCCGGACCTCGCCGACGTCGAGGCCAAGATCACGCCGCGCACGAAGGCGATCGTCGTCATCAACCCGAACAACCCGACGGGCGCCGTCTACTCGCGCGAGGTGCTGCAGGGCATCGTCGACCTCGCGCGGCGGCACTCACTGCTCATCCTCGCCGACGAGATCTACGACCGCATCCTCTACGACGACGCCGAGCACGTCTCGATCGCGACGCTCGCACCAGACCTGCTGACGCTGACCTACAACGGGCTGTCGAAGACCTACCGCGCAGCGGGCTTCCGTGCCGCGTGGCTCGCGATCACCGGGCCGAAGGACCATGCGCAGGGCTTCCTCGAGGGGCTCACGCTGCTCGCCTCGACGCGGCTGTGCCCCAACGTGCCGGCGCAGTACGGCATCCAGGTGGCGCTCGGCGGCCACCAGTCGATCGAGGACCTCATCCTGCCCGGCGGGCGTCTGCTCGAGCAGCGCGACGCCGCGGTGCAGGGGCTGGGCGCGATCCCCGGCGTGAGCGTCGTGAACCCGAAGGGCGCGCTCTACGCGTTCCCGCGGCTCGACCCCGAGGTGCACGAGATCCACGACGACGCGCGGCTCGCGCTCGACCTGCTGCGGCAGGAGAAGATCCTCGTCACGCACGGCACGGGCTTCAACTGGCCCGCGCCCGACCACTTCCGCATCGTGACGCTGCCCTGGAAGCGCGATCTCGTCACCGCGGTCGAGCGGATCGGGAACTTCCTGTCGTCATACCGGCAGTAGCGCCCGCGGCATGACGAAGGGCCCGGCAACACGCCGGGCCCTCTCGCTGTACACCCCCCGGGACTCGGCGCCCTTCGAGCCCAGTAAGGTTGCGCGACCTGCCAAGCACGCCAGTCGGGCATAACCGGACCGCGCGCGTCAGGGCTGCTGCAGATGCTCCAGCGCTTCGAGAAACGCTCGCGCGATGTCAGGAGCCGCCGCTACAACGGTCGAACCGTCAACGGCCGCGCCAAGTGCAGTCGCAAGCGCTGTGAGCACGAGCCCGATCGTCCAGCGGCGCTTCCCGCGGAGTGCCTCGTCGAGGCGTGAGCTGAGCGCATCGTTCTGGACCTTGATCTCGTTGAGCATCCTCTGCACCTCGCGCAGCGCGTCCGGTTCGGCGACCGCCGCATCGGCGACCGCCGCGGCCGCTCGCTGCACCGGCTCCTGAATGGCGCGGAGGGCATCGAGGGACCACTGCGGCGCGGAAAGCGCGGTCGCGATGCCGTGCGAATCGATGCTGTACTCCCCATCCATGATGGGCGAGTGCGCCCCACACGTGGAGCAGTTGGTACTCGAGCCCGAGATCTTGAGGCGCGCCGTGCTCCTGACGACGATCCCCCGGACGGCGAACGGTCCATGCTCCGGGCACACAGCGACGATGGGGCTCATGCCGCAAACGCTAGTGCCGCGTCAACGCAAGAAGCGCCCCTCCACCTCCGAGGAGGGCGGGGCGCTCGCGCTCGGCCGCTCGTGCCGCAGAAGCCGCTAACCGCCACGTACGAACCCGGCTTCGCGGCGAGACCGCGGTCGCACTCGGCCCGAGTCTGAACCTTCCCACTGCTTAGAGTGGCGACATGAACGAGTTTCTCCTGGTTGCTGGCGGGGCCCTTCTGGGGTGGATCGGGACATGGCTTAGCGATCGACGCGCCGCCAAGCGGGCACGTGAAGAGCGCACCGACGCCAAGCGCGAGGCGGCCAAGAACCGGGCGCACGAGAAGCAGATCCGCGAGCAAGTTGCGGCTGAGGCGCGGCTTGAACGGTCAGAAGCGCACGCACGCGAGCGCGTGGCCGCTCTGCTCGAGGAGTACATCAAAGAGATCGGCGCCCGACACAGCTACCGGATGGACGGCGAGGACGGTCGCGACGGATGGGTCGACAGCCTCTCACACCACTTCGCGACAGCTCAGCTCATCCCGGACCGGGAAGCGCGAGAGGCGTTGACGAACGTCGTCGAGTTCATCGGGGAGCTCGCCGGCAACCTACACGCGACGCACCTTCTCGACCCGCACCAGCCCACCTACGCGGACACGATCTACAGCGCTGCATTAGCTGGCCGCGACGTCTGCGCTGAATGGCTGCGAGCCGGCAACCTGACACAGCCGACGAAGGTCCATGTCGAAGACTTCCGCAAGCGCCTCCTGACCGCACCTCCGGGTGCAGCAGGCCCAGCGGCCGCAGGCGACCCCGAGCATCCCTAAGCACGACGAAAGCGCCCCGCCACCTCCGAAGAGGGGCGGGGCGCTTCACGACTAGCGTCGACGTGCCAGCAGGCTGAAAACCGGAGCGATGCCGTCTCGCTCCTCGCTCTCGCCAGCCCAGCGGCGGAGTCGGCCGGGGGCCACGCCCAGATCGTGCGACGCGCGCGCGTACGTCTGCGACGGGTAGAGCTGCGCCAGCGCCTGCGCAAAGAGGAGAGGGCGATCGATCGCGCGTGTCCAACGCTTTCGCGGCTCATCGCAGTTGACGGTGTAGACGGTCGAGGTGCGTCGCTGGCCGGGTAGGGGTCGAGGTCTTCCAGGATGGAAGTTCCTACGCTCACCGTCCGAAAGACCTCGACGTGTCCGACGTTACCTTTGACGCGCCCTGCCTGACCACGTTCTGCCGACTCGACGAGCTCGGCTTAGAAGCCATCGGCCAACGCCTCGAGCCCGACCGCGCGGTGCTCTTCTGCCGGGTCGTGCAGGCTGACGAGTGGTGCCGCGACTGCGGCTGCCAAGGGGTGCCGCGCGATACGGTCACGCGGCGGCTGGCGCACGCGCCGTTCGGGCACCGGCCCACCGCGCTGCTGGTCCGCGTCCGCCGCTACCGCTGCACCGGCTGCGGCCGCATCTGGCGGCAGGACACCACGCGGGCGGCGGAGCCGCGGTCGAAGATCTCTCGCACCGGTCTGCGGTGGGCGCTGGACGCGCTGGTGCTCGACCACCTCACGGTCTCGCGCGTCGCGGCCGGGCTCGGCGTCGCCTGGCACACCGCCAACACCGCCGTGCTCGAGGAGGGCAGGCGGCGCCTGCTCGATGATCCTGCCCGCTTCGACGGCGTGGCGGTGCTGGGCGTGGACGAGCACGTCTGGCGCCACACGCGTCACGGCGACCGCTACGCGACCGTCATCATCGACCTCACGCCGATCCGCGACGGGACGGGGCCGGCGCGGCTGCTGGACATGGTCGAGGGCCGCTCGAAGCAGGCGTTCCAGCACTGGCTCGCCGCCCGATCCCAGGCCTGGCGCGACCGGGTCGAGGTCGTCGCGATGGACGGGTTCTCCGGCTTCAAGACCGCCACCACCGAGGAGCTGCCCGAGGCGGTCGCCGTGATGGATCCGTTCCACGTCGTCCGGCTCGCCGGGAACGCGCTCGACAGCTGCCGGCGGCGGATCCAGCAGCAGATCCACGGGCATCGGGGCAGAAAGGGCGATCCGCTCTACGCCGCTCGCCGCACCCTCCACACCGGCGCGGCGCTCCACACGCTGCGGCAGCAGCAACGGCTCGACGCGCTCTTCGCTGACGAGCGGCATCTCGCGGTCGAGGTCACCTGGGGCATCTATCAGCGCATGGTCGCCGCCTACCGGGAACCCGACCGCGCCGCCGCGCGCACGCTCATGACCGAGCTGATCAACACGGTCAGCAGCGGCGTGCCCGCGGCGCTGCGCGAGGTGATCACGCTCGGGCGAACACTCAAGCAGCGAGCCCTCGACGTGCTCGCCTACTTCGACCGACCCGGGACCTCGAACGGTCCGACGGAGGCGATCAACGGCCGCCTCGAGCACCTCCGCGGCTCCGCGCTCGGCTTCCGCAACCTCACCAACTACATCGCGAGATCGTTGCTCGAGGCCGGCGGCTTCAGGCCGCTGCTACACCCTCAAATGCGATGAGCCGCTTTCGAGCGCTGGATTTTCTGGCGGCCTTCGTGGCGACAGCGGTGCATCGACTCCTCTGGCCGTCGGCTGCTTCAGCGGGACGCCGCTCGTGCCTTGCCTGGCTATCCATAGGGTGGCGACGTGAGTGCGATCTACGACGTGAACGTGGCCTCTTCCCTCGCGCAGATACTTGCGGTCCTGGTCATCGCTGTCGGGCTCTCGACAGCACGCAGAGGTGCCTTGAGGCGTCGCGAGTACACCGGCAGAACTAGGCAGAAGCGATCGCAGAAGCTGCGCGAGCGGGACGATCGCAGGTGGGCGATCATGGTGCAGGCGTCACTGCTGGGCGCTACGTTCGCAATCTTCTTCTTCGTAGTCACGATCGCCCTCGTGCCTCTGGTGGGCGACGAACCTCAACTCGGCTCGCTCTACATCTTCGCTTTGTGGCTCTCCATAGCCTCGAGCGCAGGCTTGATCTTGGCGCTCTCGCGCGATCTCGGCGAGCACTCGGCCGGCGCGGACTGAGCAGGACGACGCGGCGCATCACCACTCCTGCGAGGTGACTCCCGAGCCCTCGTCATGCTCACTGGTGCCCGCAGATAGGTTTGCAGCTGCGGTGCGCGGGCGTCCAGTTACGCGGATCCCAGGTGAGGAGTGGGAAGAGCTTGCGCGACTTGACGTGCTGGACCATGCAGCCGTCGGCGTTCTTGCTCGGTAGCGAGTAGTCGATGCGCTGTCCGCAGATGCAGCACGGCGTCTTCCTGCGCCGGCCGATCGAGTTGACGCGAGCCAGCGCCTCCTGCGCGCGGCGCCCGGACCAAGCGGGCACGTGTTGTCCCAGCGCGTCGCTCATCTTCGCCCTCCGCGACGGCGTCGCCCCGGATAGGTTGCATCCATGACTGACATTGCAACGACGCCTGTCCTCGAGTTCACTTCGCACATCGCCGGCAAGAATGCCAAGGTGCGCGTCTATCGCGACCGCATCGAGTGGAGCCGCAAGGGCTGGGTGAGCGCCCGTACGCGCCACATCGCCGGCGCGGCGACTGCGGGCCTGTCCTACCTCGTCACCGGAGCCAAGACCGTCGACGACGGCGAGGTCATCCCGATCAAGACGATCTCCTCGATCACGTCGAGGCGCGGGCTGCGGAACACGCTGCTGACCTTCATCACGACGGGCAACACGCTCGAGATGAACGTGTCACACTCCGAAGCGGCGCAGGTGAAGGACCTCGTGCAGACCCTCATGCTCGGCGGCGATGCTCCTGCTGTCGTTCCGCCGCTGCCCTCGGCAGACGCGCGCCCCAGCGCTGCACCGGCGTCCGCGGAGCCGGACGTCGCCGCCGAGCTGCAGAAGTTCGCGGCGCTCCGTGACCAGGGCATCATCACCGACGAGGACTTCGAGGCGAAGAAGCGGCAGCTGCTCGGATTCTGAGCCGGACATGCGAATGGGCCCGGAGTCCATCCGGGCCCATTCATCTCGCACGCGTAGCGTAGCACGGTTGAACGACACGGCTGTCATTCGCTCCGAGGCTTGCGAACGCCTACTACCGCGACGCGCTCCGGCGCCGACGGCGGATGGAGCGCTACGGCAGCACGACGGCATCGGCCACGGCCCACCTCGAGGACGCCCTGCACGAAGGGCTGACCGACACGAGCGCGGAGATCCATGCGGGGAGTACCGTGGCGCAGCTCTCGGCCGCATGGTGGCCGGAGTTCCTCGACAGCGAGCCAGCGACGTCGACGCGCCTCGGCTACCGGCGCTCGCTCGACGAGATCGAGGCGAACGTCGGTCAGTTGCGGATCCGCGAGGCGACCGTGCCCTGGCTTGACCGCTACCTCAAGACGCTCGCCGATGAGCGCGGACCTTCGGTCGCGAAGCGCCACAAGGTGCTCTTCTCGCACATGCTCGGCTATGCCGTGCGCCACGGCGCTGCGAGCGCGAACGCTGCCGAGTCGACCAAGCCGCCGACCGGCAAGCGCTCCCCCGTCACCGCGCCCGACGCGGCCGCGATCGACGCGATGCGCGAGCGCTTCCGCGCCTACGACGAGCGCCCGCGCACGCTGCCGTTCCTCCGCGACTTCGCCGACCTGCTGATCGCGACCGGCGCCCGCACCTCCGAGGTGCTCGCGCTGCGCTGGCAGGACGTCGACCTCGAGCACGGCAAGCTCACCATCACGGGCACGCTCGTCAGCGGCGACGACGGCCGCGTCGTGCGGCAGGCGCATCCGAAGACCGAGCACGGCCGCCGACGCCTCACGCTGCCCGACGACGCTGTCGGCCTGCTCCTCGCGCGCCGAATGATCGCCGACTCCGACTGGGTGCTGTGCGCGCGGCGGCGGCATCCGCTCGCCGAACAACGCGCGCCGCTCCTGGCGCGAGGCGCTGCTCGAGAGCGAGCACGCCGCCGTCACGCCGCGCGGCTACCGCAAAGCGGTCGCGACCACGCTCGCTCGGGAACTCGGCTCGCAGGCGGCCGCCGAGAAGCTCGGGCACGCCTCGCGGCAGACGACGGAGGCTCACTACATCGAGCGCCTGCACGAGGGCCCCGACCCCCGCGCGGTGCTCGCGCGCCTCCGCCAAAGTGGAGAGTAAATGGAGAGTGGCGACCCCTGGACATGAGAAGGGCCCGGCAACACGCCGGGCCCTCTCGCTGTACACCCCCCGGGACTCGAACCCGGAACCAATTGATCTCGGACGCGTCGACACCTAGTATAAATCGCTGCGGACCGCGTCGACTCTTCGGCGACGAAGCGCCCTTCGCGACCCGGCTCGTCCCGCCGAGTCATCCGGTTTCTGGACGCGTTCCTGGACGTCGCCTTCGCCGCACCTCCCCAGCGGACCGAGCCTCCATATGTCGGCCTCAAGAGAGCAGAATCGAGACCTAGGCGACCGCCGTGGGCCATCCCGACGGGGAGCAGAGAACGATTCTCCGGCCGGCCGCCGTCGCACCGCTGAATGCTGCGCTCCCCCGCGCGCAGCCGGCCGATCGACCAAGCCATCTCCGCCTGGGATCACGAGCCGGCGTTCTCTGAGGCCTGGGCTTGCTCGAGAGCACGGCCGCGTTCTTCAAGGAGCACGGACACCGGCCGCTCACGATCGGCGACGACCAGGACGAGCTCCGACTCGGCCGGCGGCTGTCCCGCAGCGGCAGGCGGAGACCGCGAGGACGCTACCCCCGCACCGACGCGAGACGCTCGACATGGCGCTGATCGGCTGGCGCGCGAAGCGCTATGCGCCCGCCGCATGGACGATGCTAAGGCAGACCCTGCAGCAACTGAGCATCCGCGAGGACTGGCCCGTGTGGCAGCGCCACGGCCGGATCAGGGCGTTCGCATCGAAGCTCGGCCTCATGGTGCCGCAGCTCAATGCGCAGATGGAGACGGCGGCGTTCCCGAGGACGATCCGGTGGGCGCGACTCTCGATGACACGCTGCCGATCCGCTCAATCAGTCCTGAAACGCCGGAGGAAGGTGCTCGCGTTGCGGTGTTGGGGGGTCACGCAATTTGATGCCGCCCGACAGTCGGACGTCCAACGCCTCATCTCCGCGTGAGCTTGGTGAGCGCGCTGTCCTGGCGGTCGCCGAGTCGATGTCCGAGAGCCGGTATCCGAGCGAGTTCGAGGCGATCCGGACGATCGCACAGCGAAGAGCGGCATCGGGTCGCCGGAGACGCTGCGCAAGTGGGTGCGCGAGGCGGAGGTCGACGGCGGCGCCCGCTCTGGCAAGACGACGCAGGAACTCGCGCAGATCCGGGAACTGAAGAAGAAGAAGGCGGCGCTGCGGCGGGCGAACGAGATCCTCAAGGCGGCTTCGGCTTTCTTCGCGGCGGAGCTCGACCGCCCACCGAAGTTCTGACCGCGTTCATCGACGAGCACCGTGACGTGTTCGGGGTCGAGCCGATCTGCCGCGTGCTGACTGGGCACGGGATCCAGATCGACCCGTCGACGTACTACGAGGCCCGCAGGCGGCCGCCATCGAAGCGTTCGAACGCTAAGCACGCTCGCTTAAGCAGGCCAACTCACCATGGCACGTGGCAGCAGGCACCTCCGTCTTCGCCTTGACCACCATCAAACAGGCGACGCTACCCGCGGTCCGGCCGGAAGGTCGAAGGCAGCTCGGGGCAATCGGCTCGCAAACGTTGCCACTCTTCATCCGAGACAATGCCAATTTCGGAATACGGCAGCCAAGCGTTAGTCCAGTTCGATTCGACGAACTGGGCGCTGCTCGGCGCTTCGGACGTGCTATAACCGTGGTCAGACAGGCATGGCACCAGGCTGTTGACGTAGTAGTCGTAGATGAGCAGAAGCTCATCGTTCGATGGGGGCGCCGAGTGATACGGGTGCACCGGGTACTCCATATTGCAGGCGTAGTGTGCCAGCGCGTACGCTTCGGCCTGCACTAAGGGATACGACGCGTCGACACCTTCGCCCTCGACGGTCGCATCGAATCCGCTGTCACGGAGACACTCGGCAAGCGTGACGAGGGCTTCGTTCGGATGTATCAGGCGAACGATATCAACCGATGGAAGCTCAGCATTCGGGTACGCCGCTGTCAGTGACAGCGCCAACTGCTCCTGTTGCTCCTCCAGCTGAGCTATCTCCTCCGCGCTGAGCGTCGCGGTTGGGGAGGCGCCGTCGCTCTGTGCGCAACTAGCCACCAGCATAGAGACTGCGATGGCCACCACTGCCGCGATCCGGACCCTCACTTAATGTCGCATCCCATCCGGATCGACTGGGTTTGTATTTGCCAAGTGGCGTATAGCCTGCCGGAATAGGACACGGTGTACGCCCATCTCGTTTGATTCGTGTGGAAGTATCCAGTGTGGGGGTAGCTTCTGCTCGACATGGACGACGCTGAAGTCGAGTAGACGATCGAATGTGTCGAGTAGCCAGTCGTGGTGCCGGACATACCGACGCCGGACGCACACGAGAGGTATCCAAAAGTTTGGCTTGCCGCTGCATGCGCGACGCCCGCCGGCGCCAGTACGGCCGCAACCGCCAGCCCTGCAATCACGACTGCCTCAAGCGTTTCCCCATGCGATCCTCCTCGATTGAGTCAAGCTAATCCGCATCGCGGATACGCGTGCACTATTGAGTGAACCCTTGCAACAGAGTGTGCCGGTGTCAAGGGGCTTGGGCGGAGGCGGGTTCGTCGGGTGCACTGAAAGTTACGCGACAAGTCGGACCGGCTGCCGTCGGTATGCGGATGTGGTAGGTCGTCACAGCAGCAGCGGGCGGGCGCCGAGGTGCCCACGGCAGCGGCACCCAGAGATTCGAAGGCAGTCCGTCGAGAGCCGCTACCGACTGCACGGAGGCACCAAGACTTATCAGGCTCTTCGCATTGAGGGTGTAGTAGCGGTCTGAAGCCGCCGGCTTCGAGTAGCGATCGGGCGATGTAGTTGGTGAGGTTGCGGAGGCCGAGGGCGGAGCCGCGGAGGTGCTCGAGGCGTCCGTTGATCGCCTCGGTCGGGCCGTTGCTGGTGCCGGGTCGGTCGAAGTAGGCGAGCACGTCTGCGGCGCGCTGCTTGAGCATCCTGCCGAGTGTGATCAGTTCCTGCAGCGGGGCTGGGAGGCCGCTGCTGACGGTCTCGATCAGCTCGACAATGAGCGCGCTGCCCGCGGCCCGGTGGGGTTCGCGAGGGGCGGCGACCCTGTGCTGGCAGATGCTCCGGGTGATCTCGACGGCGACGTGCCGATCGTCGGCGAACAGGGAGTCGAGCCGCCGCCGCTGCCGGTCGGTGAGGAACGGCGACCTCCGTTCGCTTTGTGGCGTGCATGGCGCGCGAGCAGGCGACCTTGCCGGCGATGAGGAGGATCATTACCTGCGTCCACGCGCTTCGCCCGCCGCCGGGTGCGCCACTAAGCGCTGCTACCAACGAAGCGGATCGTAGGGAACGCGTGACCGTGGCGGGACCTTCGCGCTCAGCGAACCCAGGGCTACCTTCCGGTCACGGACCCGTCGATGGCTTCACGATATTCTGCGTAGTCAACCTGCTCCGCGTATATCTCGATCTCGGGATAGACGAACACCGATTCGGGTTCCGGGCAGACTTCCATCGCAGCAATCACCTGGTCTGGGTCGACTCCGGCGTACGTGCGATACGGGCGGTCACCGGAACGCTGATCGACCCAGCTCTGGAATGCGGGCAGCGCGTCCGGGCTGTAGCCATGGTCAAGCAGGCAGTTATACGCTGCTTCGTGCCGCTCGTGGTTCAGCCTCAGCAGGGCGTCGTCGACCGGTGCCCCATCCGGAATGAGCGAAACATTGTCACTCTCGCACGTCCCCGCAGCTTCCTCGTACGCGCTCTCCTGACCGAGGGGGACTTCAGCGTAGACAAACTGCGAGCTCGCGGTGACCGCCCATCCCGCCGCCTGAAGGCATGTCGCGACCGCTTCGTGGTACTCAGTCAGGTTCGGTCCTGGCTGCGCGGCCGGAGCGGGTCCTGGACTCTGGTCGAGAGCATCTTCGGTTGGCGCGGGCGAAAGTTCATTGGGCTCCGTCGAGCACGCGCTGAGCCCAAGCGCGACGGCGCAGATGAGCGCGATCAGGCGGGCTTCGGCCCGCACGTCTTCACCAAGGAGTTCGGAGCCCACGCTGCCGCAGACGGGTTGGTGTTCGCGTGGTACTGCGCCGACGACGACGAGCCGGAGTGCGACGTCTTGGTCCCGAAGCCCACGAAATTGAAGTAGTGATTGGCTCCCGCATAAATCTGGTTGTGGCGCGTGGTGGTGGTCTCGGACCCCGCCACGCCGTCGATCGCCGTCTGGATCACGACGCGCTGGCTCGACGAGCACGCGTGAGATCCGACCCAGGATGCCGCGGAGGCAGGCGTCGCAGCTAGGGCAAACATCACAACCGCCGCGCTCAAAGCCGCCGCAGTCTTCTGACTCTTGTTCATTGCCGCTCCTTCATCGAAGAATACTTTCGTTGTGCTGAAGACAAGCTCAACACGGCAAGCCGGGACAGAGCCGCAGGGTTGCGAAATGGTATCGATTTGCACCCTGCGTTCACGAGACCGACTCGGCGCGCAGGGTCGGATTGCGGCCACACGCAGCGGCTGCCCAGCACCGGCGCGACGGCTCGCGGCTTCGGTGGTCAACGCGCTCACGCGCTGTCCGGATCGCAAGTGCGCGCACACAGGACTCAACTGTTCCGCCGCGCGACGCCAAGCACTTCGAGCTGGCGGCTCTTCTCCGTGTGCACTAGATTGACCGCGAGCATCCTCGGATCGATCTGCTGAGAGCGAGAAGGTCTAGAACGCCGCACAACAAGGTGTGCTCCCCGCCACGTAGAGACACGACGTGCACGTCCGGACATCGCGGAGCGGTTCGATGGACTTGTACCTCACCTGAGCGGAGGCTTCGGCCCATCCCGCTCACCAGTCCGACACTACGGCACTCGCAACTCGCGGACCGGGTCCCTCCGCGCAGCCACAGCGGCAGGAACGACCGCCGCGACCGCGGCGGTGACGGCGGCGAGAATCATGATCGCCGCGTAGTAGTTGGGTGGGGGTTGCGGGTCACCGCCGACTGCCATGGCGGTGAACGAAACGGCGCCCCCGAGGAGTGCCCCGACGCATCCGAGTGCGGCGACCTGTGCGAGCACGAGCCCGACGATGAGGCCTTGGCTGGCGCCGAGGGCGCGGCGGCGGCCGAAGTCCTTGCGCCGCATCATGACGAGGCCGTAGAGGATCGCGGCGACAAGTACGGCGGTGAGGCCAAAGATGATGAGCACGAGCGCCCGGCCGGCGCCGCCAAGCTGCGCGTCGATGAGCTGCCGCAACTGCGCAAGCTGCTGGCTGGTCTCGATCGTCACCAACTGCGGGTCGGTGACGTCGATCACGCCCCGGACGGCGTCGGTGACGCCCGCGACGTGCGCGGCGTCGCTGGCGATCGCGACGAGGATCGCGAGATCCTCGCCGCGCACCACCTGCGCGCTGGTCGCGCCTCCACTGAGCACGGGCGCGGGCTGGGCTTCGACCGGCACGACGATGAGCGGTTCGAGGAACGCCAGGTGCTCGGGCACCTCGATGCGGCCGCTGATCGAGTAATCGATGCCGTCGACGGTCGTGACCGAGCCGGCCGCGGCGTGCATGCCCAGTTGCTCAAGCGCGACGGCGGACGCATAGGCGGTGCCAGGCAGGCCGGGCGCGGTGACGCCGAGCGTCACCAGGTCGATGCCGAACCCGAAGCGGATCGGCACCTTCGTGCCGCCGGGCACGAGTGTGTTCGTCGAATCCTGCGCGGAGCCGAAGCCGCCCAGCCATGCGATTGACGACACTCCCTCCAGCCTGGCGAGCGACGAGGTGTCGAGGCCCGAGCCCTCCTGCGCCCGGACCACGATGGCGCGGGTGCCGGCGTCGTCGAGCGTGTCGACGACGCCCTGCTGCGCACCGACGGTGCGACCGGTGGTGAGTAGCACCGCGATCACCATACCGGCGACCATCACGATCGACACGAGCGAGGCGACCTTCGTCCCCCAGGCGGTCGCGACCGCTTCGCGTGACACTGCCGCGAGCGTCACAGCGATATCCGCCGGTCGCACTGCGCCATCACGTCGCGATCGTGGGTGGCGATCACGACGGCCGCGCCCCTGTTGGCCTGCTCGCGCAGCGCGCCCACGACAATCGCCGACGATGCGGCGTCAAGATTGCCGGTGGGCTCGTCGGCGAGCAGGATGCGGGGGTCGCCCAGCAGCGCCCGGCAGACGGCGATGCGCTGTGCCTGGCCGCCGGAGATCTGACCGGGCTTGTGGTCGGCGCGCACCGATACCCCGAAGCGGTCGAGCAGCGCGTAGGCGCGATCTGTATGCCCGGCGCGCGGCTGGCCGCGGTAGAGGCTGGTCTCGAGCACATTGTCGAGCACAGTGCGGGTCGCGTCGAGCGCGGCGTCCTGGGAAACGAACCCGAACACATCCGCCCGCAATCTCGCTCGCCTGCCGTCGCGCAATCGTGACGCGTCGCGCCCGTCAACCTCGACCACACCAGCCGTCGGCGCGAGCATCAGCCCGAGCACATACAACAGCGTCGACTTGCCGCGCCCCGACGGGCCTGTCAGTGCCACCACCTCACCGGCAACGAAGTCGTCGTCGAACCCGGCGATCACGGGAGCGCCCTGCGCGTAGCCGAACGCCACATCGCGAGCTGCGAGCAGTGTCGCCGGAGCCGCCGCTGCCGCAGCCGCCGCGCGCTCCGCCGCGGCGCGCACCGCCTCGGAGCTCACTGCCCCTGCGCAGCCGGGATGCGCACCTCGAGCCCCTCAGCAACGCCCTCGATCAGCGCCATCCCCCTCGCCGACTGCACCACCGTCACCTCGTGCTGGGCGCCTTCCGCGTCGGTGACGAATGCGCGCCCGTCGACGCCAGTGGTGATCGCCGACGCCGGCACGACCAGCCCGGCGAGGGGTGGCACTGTGACGACCTCGCTCAGAAGCGTCGCCTGACCCTCCGCGCCGATCAGATCGCACGTATCCGCGCACACCGGGCCGTCATCAGGCGCGGCGAGCGCGACATGCACCGTCTCGCTCGACATCGGGTCAACCGTGTGCGCGCCGGCGACCGCGTCCCAGAGCGACCCGTCGGGCGCCTGCACGATCACGCGCGTACCTGTCGGGGCAAGACGCGTCTGCGCCCGCTGCAGCGGGATGGTGAACGTCGGCGCGCTGCCGAGCGCGACCACGTCACCCTCGCCAGCCGCGACGACGCGCCCTGTCGCGATCGTGTCACCGTCGAAGGACATGCGGGCGGGCAGCTGCGGCACCCAGACAATGTCGCCGGCCTGCACGACGCCGTCGACCGGGTAGCCGGATGCGCGCTGCCAGTTGCGCACCGCGGTCGCAAACGGCGCGGTGTAGCGGCCGTTGATCGCGCCGCGCCAGAAGCCCAGGTCGGTCATCAGCTGCTGCAGCTGCGACACTTGCGCGCCAGCATCGCCTGGCGAGATCGGGCCGTAGGCGGGAATCTCGCCCTGCCCTGCTACGACCGGGCGGAGGTTGACGGAGTAGAGACGCTGGCCACGCTCGACGCTGGCACCCGCCGTGATGTCGACGCTCGTCACGATGCCGGCTGCGCCATTGACGGCGACCGGGCTCGTTGCCCACGAGGCAATGGAGTTGAGTGTGATCGACGAGCCCACCTCGCCAGGCACCACCGCCACGGCAGAGAACGCCTCGGCTTCGAGGACCTGCTGCGGCGGCGCCAGCACCGTCGTGCCCGCCCAGCCCGCGGCGAAACCTACGAGCAGCGCCACAGTCGCGATCCCGATGCCGCGCACCCACCCATCGGACGCGCGGCGCCGCCGCTGGTCGACGGTCACGCCAGCGTACGGCCGCTCGCGTTCGATCACGTCGGAAGTCGCCACGATAGTCCTCCTTGCGAGAAGCCTATGCCGCGGAGCCGCCTTTGCCATCAAGACCCGAGATCCGGTCTCATACGCTCGCCTCACATCTGCCAGTTGCCCAAGTCGAACATGAGCGCTTCAACTTCCCGTGTGCTCGTCGTCGTGCAAGAACCGGGCGGTGGTCCGTCAGCAACAATCGACAGAACAACCTACAGCTTAAGGCAATCGTGTAGATCGACCTGACTCGAGACCTGTCGCGAGATCCTTGCTCGGCCACTCCATAACAAGCGATACTCGGTGCGCTCACGAGCGGAGCAGATCCTCCTCGCGAGGCAAGCGCGATGCCTTATCTGACGAGCACCACTTCATCAGCGTCGAAAGGAGTCAAGCGAAGGCGTCTTTTTCGGTCATCGCAGTTTTGAGCGCAAGCGCTGTCCTCAGCGCATGCGCGCGTTGAGGGCGTGCCGACTTCCGACTCCAGGTGCTCGTCTGCGCAAACCCGAATCAGCCGCAGCGCATCGCGATGCTCCCAACTTGGGCGCGCAGCAGTTCGCGCACATGCGGAGCGTCGACGGCTGCAGCATCGAGAAAAGTTAACGCTACCTGTGGCAGTGCCGGGAGTCGTTCGCTCAGCGACGCCTGTTCCGGCGCTTCGCCGTTGAGTGTGGGGTGAGTCCGAAGCTCCGGTAGCGTCGCCGCGGCCGGCGCGCGCACCGACATGGCGACCCAATCGCCGGGCAGGAGGTTCGTGTCGATCGCGTCGGCGACGGCCTGGAGGTCGGTGCTGGCCCGCGTCCCGGACTCGACGCTCGATCGGCCCGACACCCATGCGAGGCAGCGGAGCTCCTGCCGGGTCAGGTCCTCGGGGAGGCGGTGCGGGGTCGGGGAGGCGTTGAGGCTGGTGGCGAAGCGGAATGCGCGGTTCTCGGCGTTGTCGCCGAAGGACACGAAGAGTCGGGTGATGCCGCCCTCGTCGTCGCAGAGGGCGAGGAGCGTCGTGCCGGCGGCTGCGGTGGAGAGCGCCTCGGAGACGGACTGGGAGAGCTTCCGCTCGGCCTCGGCGTGCAAGGTGCCGGCGCGCATGAAGGCGAAGGAGGAGACCACGGGATGATCCATGCGGCACGCCCCGCGGCTTGGGACTCCACCGGGCGGAAAAGTCGCCGTCCGCGCAACATTCTTGCTCCGGTGGAAGCCCAAGACGGCGCCCCGAAACCGGGCCCCGGCCCTCCCCGGGCCGAACCGGGACAACTCGCCGCGGCGCGGCTCCCCGCCCTCATCGCTTCTTTCCGTCGTTCCGTGCGCCGGCGGCGCCCTGCACTCCTCCACCCATGGGGAGCAGCTGCGGCCACCGTGTGGCCTTGCTGGATGCTTCCCGCATCGCATCGCTGCTGCAGCACCGGTGGGTGCGCTTGCTCGGGGCGCCGCCCCGAACCCCGGTGGCAGTCGAGGGCTGACCGGCGTCTGTCCGGTTCGGCGGGTGGCTCTGGCTCCGGCGGATGCTCAGCCCGGAGGGCGCCCGTACCGTTCCGAGCAGCTGCGGGGCGTACGCATCGCTGCCCGGTGCTTCGTCGTCGGGGCCGGAGGTGGTCTCACCGGGTGCATCTGCGGGGAGGCGATCCGCTGCGACTCGGGACGTGCAGCAGCGCATCGCAGCCAGGGTCAGCGGGCGCCCGCCGCCGGCGGACATCGGAGGGTTCGGTGTGCCGGAGGGTGAGGGCGGAGCCCGGCGAGACGGAGCGGGCCGGAGCGTCACGTCCTCTCGGAGTCTGGTGCAGGAGGGTCCGCCGGCGGACCCAGGGGTCAGCGGACAGTAAGTGATGCCGGAGAGGTCGGCGAGACCGGGCGGAGTGGAGGCGGAGCCGGTGAGGCCGGAGGCCGACGAGAAGGAGCGAGGCGCTGCGAGCAGCAGCGAATCGCGGGAGGCGGGACGTGCCCGCCGCCGGCGGGCTACCGGAGGTCCGGTGCAGAGGAGCAGGTGCCGGGCAGGCAGGTGCGGAGGCGAGGGTGGGCGCCGGGCGGGTGCATACGGAGGAGGCCCGGAGGGCATCCGCGGCCAGCAACGAGGAGCTCGAGTCGGAGCAGCGGGCAGCTGCGATCAGTACGAGAAGAGCGATCCGCTACGTGTCGGTGCGAGCAGCAGCGCTTCGTGAGCGAGCCCCCGGAGGGGGCGAGCCCTCCTCCTTATCGCTCCCCCGGCACCTCGGCTCAGGGTCGGCGGCCGGTTGCCGCTATCGCGGCGGCTCGGCCTGCGGCCTCGTGGGTCGGGTCGGGCGGCGCGAGCGCGACCGACCCTAGCCGCTCCTAGCGCCCGCTGATGCTCTCGGGAGCGAATATGGAGGTGGGCTGAGTCGGCCCGCACCTCTCCTCGTATTCGGCGGGGACGGCGCCCGCGGCCATCTGCTGCGCGCTAACCGGCTCTCCAAACTGCGCCACTGCGCCCTCGTCGCTCTCGATGCCTTTCGCGGATACGACGTAACCGGGGTGAAGCGCCACGAACAAACCCTCCCCGCGGTCTGCAACGTCAGCTCGCAGACAGCCGCCCTCGTCGATTCGGAAGATGACCTCATGGGCGATCGCGTCGCTGTCCCCTTGATCTGCGACGAGGTAAGTGACGCCGGCCGAGTGCTGCCATGACAGTTGGGCCGCCGTCGGCGCCGGGTCATCGTCGGGCGCCGCGCCTTCGCTCGGGTGCGGATCGACCGTTGGCGGCGTCGAGGCAGGGGCGCTCCTCTCAGCGGGCGGCTGCGTGGACTCCGGCGTCTCGGGAGTTGACGACGGATCGGAGCTGACTGTGCATCCGGTGAGCGCGAAGATCAGGAGGAGCGCGACGAGGCCGCGACGCGAATTCAGTTCCACTTGACTGCGTACGAAAGGTAATTGAAGTTAGCCGCGCCGGCCCCGGTGAAGAAATCGTAGCCGGCCAGCTTGTTCGTACCGCTGGTAATGCCCCAACCGGTATTGCCGTAGTACCACGGACCGCCGGAGTCGCCCTTCTCCACGTACCTCGTAGCGGTCCTGTGAAGGGCGCAGAACGTGTATCCGGGGAAGAACGAGGAGCAGTTGCCCGACGAGGCAACAGTGGAGCACGACTGCCCAGTCTTGACTCCAAACTTGCAGACTGGCGAGCCATTGGCCGGGTTGCCCGAATAAGTGATCGTCCGATAGGTGCCCCAGTTGTTCCTGATCTGGTTGACCGCAGTGCCACTGGTGAAGCGGTTGATGCGGATGTCCCGGTTGGTCGAGATGCTGGTTCCACCGATCGCGGCACCGTCGTAGGACGAAGGGACTGTCGTGCAGTGATGAGCAGTCATAATCCCGTAGGTGCCGGTGACGCTCGTGGAACGCATGATGAGCCCTCCCGTGCAGTCGGCGTGGGGCATTCCGCCACTCGCCGCGAGCTCCCCGACCGGTTCTTCGGCGTACGTCACTTCGACAGCGACGCCGAGCTCGCTCGCGGCGTCAGCGGCGTCCGACTGGACGCCCCGGGCGTTCCACGAGGATCCCCTTTCCGAGAGCGGCAGCTGAGCGTAGATCGTGGGAGTGCTCGCAAGGACATCGAAGTGGGTGCTGACGGGAACGAAGGCATCGCGCTGCAGCCGCTCGATGACTGCCTGCTGCAGCTCCTCTTGCTCCACCACGTTGGGGAGGTCGACGGCGCTCACACTCGCGTCTGCGCCGGCAGCCTCGAGGGCATCTCTAGCCGCGCCAGCTTGACCTGGGCGAACGTGAAGCGAGCCGGAGCCCTGTTGCCATTCGGCGTGCACCACAGCGGTCGCCGGCAGACTGTTGACGGCGGTGTTGAACTGCGTTACTCCAGCGAATCGCTGCACCGCCTCCTCCAGGCCGATGCTGAGGCTGCTGGCGAGCACCGATAGGTCTTCGAGTTCCGTGGTCGTGACTCCTGCATACCGAGAGGGCTGGTTGGCCGGTCCCGCGGGCGAAATCGCGGATGCGGTGAGCGCGGGGTCGTCGGGGAGCAGCGTCTCCGCGATCGCGCGTTCCGACGGAACTGGTACGACGAGAGTTGCGCTCGCGCAGACCGCTGCGAGTGCGATGAAAAGGAGTGGCGAGCGGCGCATGAGCGTCCTTTCTTTGCCGAAGCATAGGATTGAGGCCCGCTCACCGCAAGCACACTTCTTGGCGGGACCGCTGCGACGCCCCACCCGCGGCCGCATCTCGAGGAGGCCCGGAGGCCACCGGCAGCGCCGATGACCACACTGGGGAACCACCACCCGTACACGATCAAGATCAGCAACGGTTCGAAGAGTCGGCTCGTGGGACCCGCCGGATAGTTTGAGCAACCAGCCGTCTTCGATTTACGGCGCCCAGATTTGCAGCACGATGAGGCACGTAGCTCCGGCGAACCCCGCTAGCGCCAATCCAATGACGCTCCGACGCCACGAGTCAGGACGGGCAGGAGCACTCAACGGGACCTCCCCGGGAGCCAGGGCCAGCGCTGTCGGCCGCGGAACGGCGTCCCAGGTCGGCATGAAGTCACTTCAGCCACAGCTCTGTCCCCCGAGTTGGCCCGTCGCGGGCCTGGAGGTACATGCCCTCAGCCGACACGAGCACGGTGACGGCGCGCTCGCCCGGGGTGCGTCGGGCGCCGGCCGGCGGCACGCAGCTCGCGAGTGTCAGCGCCGGGCGTCCTCGCGCTCTACGAGCACCTCAGCAACCGCGCGCTGGCAGGCGGCGATGCTCCACAGTCACGACCCCTCGTGCCACAAGAGCCGCCACCCGCGCCTATTGAACCCGGCAGGGCCGCACGGCCGCGACTGCACTCTTCGAGAGCGTGAACCAACGCGCTGCCTCCCGCGAGCTCGGCTCAAAGCAGGAGGGGACGCGTGCGGGGATGGTAAGTGAGCGCGAGCGCCCAAAAGACGCACTCTCGGCGAACTCTCGGCATCGCCAGCCGCCACCTCGCGAGCGACCGACAGCAAGGCGACCTACTTGCCGCCGGTTTCGCGCCGCGCGTGGCTGCCGCTACCTCTGGGCAAGCACCTCGCTGGCATCGCCGACGTCAGACGTCGAGCGAAGCCGTTGCTCGCGGAGCGAAAGCAGCGAAACTACCAGGACAGCACCCGTCAATGCCGCCACAACCGCGCTCCGTCCGCCGTGCTTTAGCAAGGCGGCGAAGTCCAGTCCGGGCGTCATGACTAGTGAGCTGGACGCGCCGACGACGAATCCCAGAAACAGCAGTGCGAGCATGGTGACGCCGCCGACTAGGGCAACGCGAGGGCGTAAAAACGCCGCGCCCACGACTGCCGCCGCAACGAGAAGGGCTGCGATCGATGCAGGAGCAGGATCACCCGGCGGATTGTAGGCCCACGCAGAAACCAGGCTCGCGGCGAAGTATGTCCCGACGCCGGCGACAATGCCAACCAGACCCTCGCCAATTGCACCTGATGTGGCCCTAGTTGCTCTGTTCATCCGTCACCCTCCGCACGTCAGCGTAACCGCCGAAGATGTAGTTGGGTTGCCTACAGAACCGTAGAGACCCAGCGACCGCCACACGGTGGCATTAGAGTTCTGGCACGGGTAGCTCACCAAAATGATGGTGTTGGTTCCAGGTGCAGCCGAGCTCGTCTTGTTACCTCGGTCCTGCCAGGCCCCCAGAAAACCCTGCCACTGCAAGCGCGCGGTCCTCGAGACCGTTCCGGAGCACCCACTACTGCGCTGGAACTGAAGCGACGCCCGCGCAGAGCCTCCAGACTTGGTTGGAGTATAGGCAGTTATAGATTCAGTGCACGATGCGCTGATCCCGTAGTACGTGGTAATTCCGTCGTGTTCTACGACTACGACGGTCTCGCCGACCGCGGGAACCACCTCTGGCTCTTCCGCGGGTAGCTGTTGCACCGAGATCTGAGGCTGGTCGGAAGGTTCCGGATGGGGGGCCGCGAGAGCCGGATACCCTCCGGCGCTGACAGCGAAAGCAATCGCTCCCACCGCTCCAATGGTCACCGCTCTCTTGCGCCGTTGCATGAGACTCCCTTGTGCTCGCTCACCCTATAGGTTTGCCATGCATTGCAGTAAAGCATGCTGTGCGATACGGCACAATCCCAGTCGTGGCGGTCAGGATCGCCGTCGCGACCATCGAGGAGCTCCAAGCCGTCCTGGACGCATTCCGCGACTACTACAACCACGTCCGAGCCCACCGCGGCATCGGCCGCAAGACCCCCGCGTTCGCCTACGAACTCATCCCCAAGGCAGCACCCACCGCCCCCGACGACCCCGACCTCTGGCGCGTCCGCTACGACACCGTCGACCACGCCGGCAAGATCTCGCTCCGCCACGCCAACCGCATGCTCCACCTCGGCATCGGCCGCGCCCACAAGCGCACCGAGATCATCTGCCTCGTCCACAACGACCACGCCACCGTCATCACCCACGACGGCGAAGTCCTCGGCGAATACACCCTCGACCCCCACAAGAGCTACCAACCGAAAAACGACTGAACCCCCGCAAGCGGGGGTTCAGTCGTTCACGATGTCCTGAGACATCACAGTGCGCGCCCGGAGGGACTCGAACCCCCAACCTTTTGATCCATCGACTCAAACGCTTGTCACGGGCCGTAGGTGAAGGAGACGCCGAGGCCGTGCTCAGCACAGATGGCGGTGACCGTCGATTCCAGTTCTGCGACCACGTCGCCGTCGATGGAGGTGCGCGGGTCGTACACCTCCACGAGGAGCGTGCCCGGGTCTTCAGGGTCGAGCGCGCTGCCACTTTCAGAGCCGCTGATCTCGGTGACGGCCCGTGCGACTTCGATCTGAATCGCCTCGGAGGCGGTGGCGCTCACTGGTGCCGTCGAGGAGGGCTCTGGAGCGGCCGTGCTGCTCGGGGCACTCGCGGTCGGCAGCGGCTCGGGTGTGGAAGAGCAGCCGCTCAGCAGCGAGACAGAGAGGGCCGCGCCAGCGAAGGCATGTCCGATTGACGAGGAGCGCCTGATCATGTCGTCATGAAATCAGTCGGACCAAACCGATGTGGCGAGCTATGCAAGTCGTTACTCAAGCGTTACATAGATTTCACCTGACTCGATCCATACTCAGAAAAATCCGAACAGGAGGACGCTATGCCCAAAGTTGCACGACACACAGCGGCCGCGACTGCGATCGCTGCCCTGCTCTTGGCCGGCGTGGTGGCACCCGCGACGGCCTCGGAGGGCCACGGTGACCGCCTCCACTCGCCGCGCAGCCAGCAGGCTATTCAAGAGGCGGCTTGGGACGCCGAGGCAGTGCAGATGATCACCGAGTTCGCGGAGCGAGAGGGTCTGGACGCCGACACCATGGCCGCCGATATGCGGGGTCAGGTCGAGTTCGACATGGCCGCGGAGCAGCTGCGCGCATCGGTGCCTGAGGCGATCGTGGAGTCCCGCTGGCTCGGCGGCGAGGGACAGATCCTCGTGACGGAGGGCAACGGCCAAGAGGTGCAGACCGCGCTCGACGCGCTGGACGTGCCGGCGAGCGCCGTTGAAATCGACTCGCCCTCGGCCATCGACCTCGAGACGATCCAAACCGACATCCTCGACACCTACTACCGCGACCACGGCGCCATCGGCACGAGCGAGGTCGACGTGGAGGCCGGCGTCATCTACGTGACGCTCGATCGCGAGGTCGAGGCACCTCTCGCCGCGGCTCGATCCACAGCCGAGTCGTCGAGCGAACTTCAGGGTCTGCGAGTCGAAGTGACGGTCGACCCCGACGCGATGCCTGAGTCTGCAGCAGCCCGCGGCGGCCGTTCGTACTCGCCCCCCGGCTGCACCGCCGGCTTCATCGTCCGACAGGGAACCCCGCTGCGCTATGGCGTGCTGAGCGCCGGCCACTGCGACAGCTGGCCGAGCACGTACGACGGGCAGGCCGTTACCGGCTCGAGCGCGATGAGCAACCGTGACCTGCGCGTGCTGTGGCTCTCCGGCACGCCGACGAAGCAGTTCCAGGTGCAGTCCGGCGTCTACTTCACCGCCTCCGGCCAGACGGAGCCGTCAGTGGGCTCGAGCGTCTGCAAGTACGGTGCCGTGACCGGTCAGAGCTGTTCGACAGTGACCGTTTCCGGCTACTGCTCGACCGGTGTGTGGGCTGGACGAACGATCTGCGGCCTGTTCAAGACCCGGAATCAGTACGTCCGCGGCGGCGACTCTGGCGGACCGTGGTTCGTCGGATCGGTGGCGTACGGCATCACGTCCGGCTACGGCAGCGCCAACGGCACCTCCTACGACCTGTTCACGGGCACGAGCGGCAACAACCTCGGGCCGCTCGGCGTCGTCGTCTACCGATAGCCATGCGTCCCATCGCGATCGCGACGGTCTTGCTGCTCGCCATCGCGGCGACGGCGTGCACGTCAGATGTTAACGAGCCTGAGGCAACGCCGCCCGCGGCAAGCGCGGAGGCGACGCAAGCCGCCGACGGGCCGACTGTGGGGCCGGCCGGTCCTGAACTGACTCTGTGGGTCGATCAGGCAGGCTCGGTCACCTTCCTCCGGCAAGCGGGGGCGGACAGCGGCGCACTGCCGGTGGAGGGCAGCTTGACAGTCGTTGACGGGTGCTTGGTCATGACTCTCGCGGACGAGACGGAGCAGCGAGCTGCGGTGTTCGTCGAAGGGGTGGAGGTCCGAGAGGACAGCTTCACCGATCGCCAAGGCATAACGCACCTGTTCGGCGAGCCCCTCACGTTCAGCGAAGAGGAGGTGACCGCCGATGTCGCACCAGAAGAATACGTCGAACGCTGCGGCGCCGGGCACCCCCTCATCGGTGTAGGCCATTAGTGGCTCATCGCATTTGAGGGTGTAGCACCGGTCTGAAGCCGCCGGCTTCGAGCAGGGACCGGGCGATGTAGTTGCTGAGGTTCCGGAAGCCGAGCGCGGAGCCGCGGAGGTGCTCAAGGCGACCGTTGATCGCCTCCGTCGGACCGTTCGAAGTGCCGGGTCGGTCGAAGTAGGCGAGCACGTCGGCGGCCCGTCGCTTCAGCGTCCGCCCGAGCTTGCCGATCTCCTTGAGCGCTTGCGGGACGCCCGATCCGATCGCTTCGATCAGCGCCTGCATCAACTGCTTCGCCTTCGCCCTGTCGGGCTCGCGGTAGGCGGTCACGAGCCGCTGATAGAACTCCCACGTGACCTCGACCGCGCCATGCCCCTCATCGGCGAACAGCGCGTCCAGTCGCGCGCCTTGCCGATCGGTGAGGAACCGCAGCCCGGTGTGCAGGGTGCGGCGGGCGCCGTAGAGCGGATCGCCCTTGCGGCCTCGATGACCGTTGATGTGCTGCTGGACGCGCCTGCGGCAGTCGTCCAGCGCGTCGCCGGCAAGGCGGACGACGTGGAACGGATCCATGACCGCGACCGCGTCCGGCACCTCTTCCGCGGCAGCGGTCTTGAAGCCGGCGAAGCCGTCCATCGCCACCACCGTGAGTCGGTCGCGCCACGCTGTCGGGCGGGCCGCGAGCCAGGTCTTGAACGCCTGCTTCGAGCGGCCAGGGACCATGTCGAGCAGGCGTGCCGGGCCGGTGCCGTCGCGGATCGGGGTGAGGTCGATGATGACGGTCACGTATCTGTCGCCGCGCCTGGTGTGACGCCAGACATGCTCGTCAACGCCGAGCGTGGTCACGCCCTCCAGCCGTGCCGGGTCGTCGATCAGCAGCCGCCGTCCCTCGGCCAGCACCGCGTCGTTGGCCGTGTGCCAGGCCACGCCCAGCCCGGCCGCGACGCGGGCCATCGAGAGGTGGTCGATGACAATGCCCTCCAGCGCCCACCGCAGACCGCCGCGGGAGAGCTTCGCTCGCGCCGGCGCTGCCGCCGTCGTGTCCTGCCGCCACGTCCGGCCGCACGGTGAGCAGCGGTAGCGGCGCACGCGCACCAGCAGCGTCGTCGGCCGGTGACCGAACGGCTCGTGCGCCAACCGACGCGTCACCGTGCCTCGCGGCACGCCCTCGGCGCCGCAGCTCCAGCACCACGGATCGGTCTCGGCCAGCCGGCACTCCAGCACCACCCGATCCGGCTCGAGGCGCTGCCCGACGACCTCCAGACCGAGCTCGTCCAGGCCGCAGAACGTGGTCAGGTCAGGGGTCGCGAAGGTAGCGTGGAACACGTCGAGGTCTCTCTCGGATGGCCGGCGTAGGAACCTCCATCCTGGGAGGCCTCGACACCTACCCGCCGACGACGCGCTCGATCCCGGCTACACCGTCATCTGCGAAGAGCCAATCTGGCTCATCGCAGATGACGGTGTAGACGGTCGAGGTGCGTCGCTGGCCGGGTAGGGGTCGAGGTCTTCCAGGATGGAAGTTCCTACGCTCACCGTCCGAAAGACCTCGACGTGTCCAACGCTACCTTTGACGCGCCCTGCCTGACCACGTTCTGCCGACTCGACGAGCTCGGCTTAGAAGCCATCGGCCAACGCCTCGAGCCCGACCGCGCGGTGCTCTTCTGCCGGGTCGTGCAGGCCGACGAGTGGTGCCGCGACTGCGGCTGCCAAGGGGTGCCGCGCGACACGGTCACGCGGCGGCTGGCGCACGCGCCGTTCGGGCACCGGCCCACCACGCTGCTGGTCCGCGTCCGCCGCTACCGCTGCACCGGCTGCGGCCGCATCTGGCGGCAGGACACCACGCGGGCGGCGGAGCCGCGGTCGAAGATCTCTCGCACCGGTCTGCGGTGGGCGCTGGACGCGCTGGTGCTCGACCACCTCACGGTCTCGCGCGTCGCGGCCGGGCTCGGCGTCGCCTGGCACACCGCCAACACCGCCGTGCTCGAGGAGGGCAGGCGGCGCCTGCTCGATGATCCTGCCCGCTTCGACGGCGTGGCGGTGCTGGGCGTGGACGAGCACGTCTGGCGCCACACGCGTCACGGCGACCGCTACGCGACCGTCATCATCGACCTCACGCCGATCCGCGACGGGACGGGGCCGGCGCGGCTGCTGGACATGGTCGAGGGCCGCTCGAAGCAGGCGTTCCAGCACTGGCTCGCCGCCCGATCCCAGGCCTGGCGCGACCGGGTCGAGGTCGTCGCGATGGACGGGTTCTCCGGCTTCAAGACCGCCACCACCGAGGAGCTGCCCGAGACGGTCGCCGTGATGGATCCGTTCCACGTCGTCCGGCTCGCCGGGAACGCGCTCGACAGCTGCCGGCGGCGGATCCAGCAGCAGATCCACGGGCATCGGGGCAGAAAGGGCGATCCGCTCTACGCCGCTCGCCGCACCCTCCACACCGGCGCGGCGCTCCACACGCTACGGCAGCAGCAACGGCTCGACGCGCTCTTCGCTGACGAGCGGCATCTCGCGGTCGAGGTCACCTGGGGCATCTATCAGCGCATGGTCGCCGCCTACCGGGAACCCGACCGCGCGGCCGTGCGCACGCTCATGACCGAGCTGATCAACACGGTCAGCAGCGGCGTGCCCGCGGCGCTGCGCGAGGTGATCACGCTCGGGCGAACACTCAAGCAGCGAGCCCTCGACGTGCTCGCCTACTTCGACCGACCCGGGACCTCGAACGGTCCGACGGAGGCGATCAACGGCCGCCTCGAGCACCTCCGCGGCTCCGCGCTCGGCTTCCGCAACCTCACCAACTACATCGCGAGATCGTTGCTCGAGGCCGGCGGCTTCAGGCCGCTGCTACACCCTCAAATGCGATGAGCCCGGAATCTCGACGCGGATGTGCTCATTGATGAGGTCCAGCGTTTTCGCTCCCAGAGCTCGCCAGAGTTCGTCTGCGCTGGGCAGTCGCGTATTCAAGAGCAGCACTTCCAGAACTCGTCCGACCCGTGGGTCAACGATGGGGTCGGGCTTGGCGTAGTACTGCTCCGTGGTTGCTACGAACGAGTGTCCGAGCAGGTCCCGCGCTGCTTCCGCTCCCATTGTGCGCGCGACGTGGGTCCCGACGGTCTTGCGGAGGGTGTGCGGCGTCAGCTTCTCGCCCCTGACCGATTCGAGCAGCGCCATCACCTGGCTCTCCTCGATGAAGGTCCGGAGCGTGCGGCGCACATTGTTCTGCCAGAGGAGGCCCCCGGTGCGAGAGTGGAACACGGTCGTCGTTGCGGGGAGGTCGAGGTTGATCGCGTCGAGTAGCGCGGCCTCCGCTACCTCCGGCAGCGGGATCCACCTCGTTTGGCGCTTGTGCTTGGGGTGCTCCTGTCGACGAAGGCCGGTGCTCTTCGCGTAGCTCACGGTCGCCTGGATGAGCACGCGGTGACCCGCGAAGTCGATGTCGGCGGGACGGATCGCCAGGACTTCACCGATACGCATGCCAGTCCCGAGTAGCACCGTCATCACGTTCAGGAGCAAACGAGATCGTCTCGGCCCGTGGGCCGGCGTCGCATAGGTCCACGCGCGTAGGGAGTCCAAAAAGATCTGAGGATCACCGTCGCTGAGGGCGACTATCGGCCTGGCAGGCTGCTTGATCGTCTTCGTCGCGGTCGCGAAGTTCGTTGTGACCAACTGATAACGGAGGCCGAGCTGAAAGATCAGCGACAAGGTTGTGCGGGTCTTGATCGCGTCAGAGATGCTGCGTTTCTTCCGGATGTTGAGTAGCTCGATCGCGATGGCCGCGACCGTCAACTCATCGAGGATCAGATGCCCCAGCCTCGGCACGATGATCAGTCGTACGGTGTTTGCGTACGTGTCGATCGACTGGGGAGCGAGCTCACCCTCCGCCCCAGTGATCGCCACCCAGAACTCGGCGAGTTCCCGCAGGGTCGAGCCTTTCGACGGGACGTTGGGCAGATCAGGTGCCGCTTCTACCTTGATCGGCACGGCTGCGTCAGCCTTACGTTCGAGCTCCCGGCGAGCCGTGAGCTCGGTCGCACCAACGGCCTGGAATCGGCGCCTCTCACCGTCCCGGTCGCGGTAGCACCCGTTCAGTTTGACCTGCCCATCCTCCAAGTGCGTGACTCTGATCTTGCCCCAGGTGTTCCGCGGAAGCGGCGGCCTACCCATTGGTGCGCGCCTCACGGCGGATGACGCGCGCGCCGTCAGCGTGGCGCTCAGCGCCGCGGTAGTTCGCGGTCGTCGGGATGGTGGGCATGCTGCGCCTCCGTGGCTTCTCGGATCGGTCAGCAAGCACATCTGCGGGGAGCCGTCGAGGGCTCGATGTGTGCCGTGATCCGGCCCGAACCGGCGCGGGATCCAACTGGCGCAGCGGGGTTTCCAACAACCCGGGCGGGGTTTCGTGCAACTGCGGTGTCATCCTGGCCTCCTCCACGCAAGGGCCAGGGGACGCGAAAAGGGCCCCTGACCGGGCATTTCTGCCAGTCAGGGGCCCTTCCGTTCGTACACCCCCCGGGACTCGAACCCGGAACCAATTGATTAAGAGTCAACTGCTCTGCCAATTGAGCTAGAGGTGCATGGTCTCTCGACCGAGGAACAACGATAGCACAGTCGCCGGACCCGCCTCCACCGGGCCGCCCTGCCCGGGCGGGCCGACGCATCCGCTCTGCTTGGATGGAGGGGATGACCCACCTCCAGCCCGGCATGCCCGCTCCCGACTTCACCCTCCCCGACCAGGACGGCTCGAGCGTCTCGCTCGCCGATCTCCGCGGGCGCAAGGTGATCGTCTACTTCTACCCCGAGGCGCTCACCGTCGCGTGCAAGCAGCAGGCGTGCGACTTCCGCGACGCGCTGCCCGACCTCGGCGAGCACGGCTACGCGGTCGTGGGCATCTCGAAGGACCCGGTCGAGAAGCTCGCCAGGGCGCGCGACAAGGACGGCATCACCTTCCCGCTGCTGAGCGACGAGGGCCTCGACGTGCACCGCGCGTGGGGCACGTTCGGCGAGAAGAACAGCTACGGCCGCATCGTCCTGGGCGTGCGCCGCTCGACCTTCGTGCTCGACGAGCACGGCGTCATCACGCACGCCTTCTACAACACCAAGGCGAAGGGCCACCTCGACATGCTCGACAAGCGGCTCGCCTTCCGCGGCTGAGCCGCCCGCTCACTCCTCGCGGCGCAGCCAGCCGGTGACGCTCGCGCGCAGCGCGGGGATGAAGATCGCGGCGGAGAGGCCGGCGAGGATGAGCGCGAGCCACACCGGGCCCTCGCCGCCGTCGAACGTGCCGAGGGCGACGCCGAGCTGCAGCACCGACCAGACGACCGCGGCGGCGCGCGACCACGCGCGGCCGTCGAGCATGGCCTTGCCGGCGAGCGCGAGGAAGAGTGCCGCACCCGCCGCGAGCACCGCGAGGAAGAGACCGCCGGCGATGTGCTCGGCGGCGCTCCCGAGCGCTCCGAACGCCAGCCAGACGGCCAGCGCGATCATGCCGAGGCCCTCGACGAGCAGCAGCAGACCGACGGTCGTCGCGGTCTTCGGGCGCACCCTCGCGTCATCGCTCACAGCAGAAAACCCTTGCCTCTCCGGAGTGCCTGTGGAAGCATGGAATGTCGGGCGGCAGTGCTGCAGCGCCCAAAGACTTCTGCGCTGCGGCTGTTCCGCGAGCGCGCTCTCCCCCTCCAATGTACAAGGAGCACATGTATGGACTGGCGTGATGACGCTGCCTGCCTGACGGTAGACCCCGAGCTGTTCTTCCCGGTGGGCAACACCGGCCCGGCCCTCGAGCAGATCGAGAAGGCCAAGGCCGTGTGCGCGACGTGCCCGGTGACCGAGATGTGCCTGCAGTACGCGCTCGAGACGAGCCAGGACTCCGGTGTGTGGGGCGGCCTCTCCGAGGACGAGCGCCGCGCCCTCAAGCGCCGCGCCGCGCGCGCCCGTCGCGCCGGCTGACGCAGCAGCAACGTCGAGAGCGGGGTCGCCTGAGGGCGGCCCCGCTTCTTCGTGGGCGGATGCGTCGGGCTCAGTCCTCGTCGGGCTCGCGGATGTAGGCGAGCGGCACCCGCACCGTGACCTCGGTGCCCTCGACCGCGCGGGCTCCCCAGTCGATCGTCCCCGAGAGCTCGCCGGTGACGAGCGTCTTCACGATCTGCGTGCCGAGCCCCGAGCCGACGCGGCCCGCGGGCAGCCCCACGCCGTTGTCGCAGACCTGCACGGTGAGCCAGCCGTCCGCGCGTCGCGCGGTGATCCGCACGAGCCCGTCCTGCTTGCCCGCGAGTCCGTGCTCGACCGCGTTGGTCACGAGCTCGGTGAGCGCGAGCGCGAGCGGCGTCGCGTAGCCGCTCGGCAGCACGCCGAACGACCCGATGCGCTCGGTGCGCACCCGCGCCGAGTGCAGCGACGCCAGCTCGCTCGTCAGCTTCATCGCTCGGTCGAAGACCGCGTCGAAGTCGACCGATTGGCTCAGCCCCTCCGAGAGCGTGTCGTGCACGACCGCGATCGACGAGACCCGGCGCTCGGCGTCCTGCAGCGAGGTGCGCGCCTCCTCGCTCTTCGTGCGCCGCGACTGGATGCGCAGCAGTGCCGCGACGGTCTGCAGGTTGTTCTTCACCCGGTGGTGGATCTCGCGGATCGTCGCATCCTTGGTGATGAGCGTCTGCTCCTGCACGCGCAGGTCGGTGACGTCGCGCACGAGCACGATCGCCCCGAGGCGCTGGGAACCGGTGCGCAGCGGCACGGCGCGGAGCGAGAGCGTCACGTGGCGCGTCTCGATGTCGGTGCGCCACGGCGCACGGCCGGTGACGACGAGCGGCAGCGCCTCGTCGACCTCGTGGGAGTCGTCGAGCAGATCGGTCGTGATCTCGGCGAGCGACTCGCCCTCGAGCTCGCCGTCGAAGCCGAGCCGCGTGAACGCCGAGAGCGCGTTGGGGCTCGCGAACGTGACGACGCCCGCCTGGTCGAGCCGCATGAGGCCGTCGGATGCGCGCACGGCACCGCGCCGAGGCTCGGTGGGTGCGGCCTGGTCGGGGAAGTCGGCGCTCGCGATCATGCGGAAGAGCTCGTCGGCGCATTCCTTGAAGGTGCGCTCGAGCCGACCGGCGCTGCGCGTGTCGGCGTAGTTCGAGTGCCGCGTGATGACGGCGAGCGGTCGCTCGACCACCCGGGTCGACGGCTCGACCTCGCGCCGCCGCACGGGGATGGCGCGCACCTTCGCGTCGCCCTCGGCGCCCCACACGGGCGAGTCGCCGGTGAGCGCGACGCCCTCCTCGAACGCGCGCGACACCTGCTCGCGCCACGCATTCCGCACCGGCTGCCCCACGATGTCGCGGTAGAAGAGCGTCGCCGCGCCGGCCGGGCGCGCATGCTGCGCGGCGATGAAGCCGTCGTCGTCGCCGGTCGGCAGCCACAGGACGATGTCGCCGATCGCGAGATCGGCGAGCAGCTGGAAGTCGGAGACGAGCCGGTGCAGCCAGCGCAGATCGTCGTCGCTGACGGTCCCGTACCGCTGGGCGATCGACGTGAGGCTCGTCACCGGATCAGCGTAGCGCGGCCCTCCACGCACGCCGCGGCCGCTCGGCGGCGCGCAGCGACGCCCGGCTCGGCTGCACCTCGAGCGGCTGCAGTGCGAGCGCGAGCTCCTGCACGCGTCGCCGCAGCCGGGAGCGGCCCGCGACGTCGACGAGCGGGCGCCCCTCGAGCAGCGCCGCGTCGGCGGCCCGGCCGTCGAAGGGCCAGCACGCCGCGGGGCTGACCTGCGCGAGCCGCCGCAGCGTCTCCTGCACCGCCCGCTCGGGCGCGACGCCGATCGCCGACGGGCGCACCTTGTTGACGACCACGCGGAGGCGCGCGCTCGGCACGATCGCCCGCAGCTCGGGCAGCGCTCGCACGAGCCGCACGATCCCGACCGCATCACCGCCTGCGACGACCACGACCTCGTCGGCGGCCTCGAGCGCGGCGAGCGTCGCCGCGTGCCGCCGCGGCGCGAACATGTCGCTCGAGATCTCCTCATCCTGCTCGAGGCTCGAGGCGACGTCGACGACGGTCGCGTCGACCCAATCGCGACAGCGCTCGAGCACCTCCGCGACGCGATCGCCACCGAGCTCGGGCCAGCGGCTCGCGCGCCCGATGCCCGTGAGCACCCGCAGCACGCCACCCATCGTGGGCACCTGCTGCGCGATGCGGTCGAGCTCGTCGACGGTGAGGCTGCCCGCCCGCGCGAGCCGCGCAGCCGCCGCGAAGCCGGGCGACTCGTCGAGCAGCCCGAGCGCGGGCGCGATCGAGGCGCTCGTCGTGTCGGCGTCGACGAGCGCGGTCCTGCGGCCGAGCAGCGCGAGCTCGGCCGCGAGCGCGATCGCCGCGGTCGAGCGGCCCGGCGCGCCGGCCGGGCCCCAGACGGTGATGACCCTGCCGCGCGACCGGGATCGCGCGGGCTGCGCGCCGGCCGACGGCGTCGCGGCCGCCTCAATCGCCGCGAACCCGTCGGCCCAGCCGACGACATCGATCCCGAGCGTGTGCGCCCTGGTTCGCTCCGCGGCATCGTCGGCGAGTGCGATGAGCCGGAGGCCCCGCGCGTCGCACGCCTCGACGAGCGCGCGGCTCACGTGGTGCTCATCGGCGACGACGAGCACGAGGTCGATCGGGGGCTCGGCATCGGCCGGCCTGGCGGCGAGCCGGTCGACGAGGTCGGCGGCGGTCGCGGCGCGGATCGCCACGCGATGGCCGTGGCGCGCGGCCTCGCGCACGATCGCGTCCTCCCGCTCGAGCGGCGCCGAGACGGCGAGGACGCTCACGGCGCCGCCTCGACCGGCTGCGCGAGCGGCACGACGCTCAGCGCGTGCTCGTCGGCGATCGCCTCGAGCAGCGGCGCTGTCGCATCGCTCGGCACGAGCAGCTCGAGCTGCGCCGCGGCCGACGCGAGGATGCCGTCGTCCTCGACGAGGCCGACGACGATCGCCTCGTCGACGAGCACCGACGGCGCGTCGAAGCCGTCGTCGGACGGCGCCGCCGTCCACACGTCGACGAGCGCGCCCGCCCGCACCGCCGTCGGGAGCGCGCCGTCGACCTCGATCACGACGGCCGATCGCGACACTGCCCGGGCCTCGCCCACCGCGCGCACGGGCAGCACCTCGCCCTCGCCCACCGTCGAGGCGACGAGCATGCCGATCGGCTCGACGCTCGAGTCGAGGTAGCGCTCGTGCGACTGCGGCAGCCGCACGTCGACCGGCTCGACATCGCCGGCCGCGATCGTGTCGCCGGGCAGGAGCGTGCGCGTCGCCGCCCACGCGCGATCGCTGCTCGACGACTGCTGCACCACGAGCCAGACGCCTGCGAGCGAGGCGAGCACGAGGGCGACGCCGATCACGAGCCTCGGATCCAGCCACGCGCGGCGAGCGGACACGGCGTCCTCCCCTCTCGGATCGCTCGAGCGTCGCAGAGCCGCGCAGGACTTCGCTGAAGTTCTCCACAGGCTCGGGGCACTCCCACCGCGACTGGCTCACAATGGGGCCATGTCGATCCCACCGCGGCGATTCCTCGCCGTCGCAGACGTCGCCGAGGTGCTCGGCACGTCGCCGACCGCGGTCGTCGAGCTGCTCGAGGCCGGCGACCTCGTCGGGGTGCGCGTGCGCGGCGCGTGGCGCATCGCCGACGACGAGGTGCAGGCGTGGATCGACCGGGAGCTCGAGCTCGAGCGCCGCCGCGGCCTGTGGCGGCAGGCGCAGTCGGCGAGCGTCGCCGACCTCTTCGGGCAGCACTAGCCGGGCTCAGGGCAGCCGCACCCAGTCGAAGGCCGAGAACGGCACGAGCCGCCACGCGCGCACGCTCGAGCGACGCGGCCGCTCCCCCGGCTCGTGCACCGCGAGGTCGAGGTGATCGCGCCCGACGCGGTCGATCGTGCCCGCGAGCGGGGCGCTGCCCTCGAGGATGACGGTCGCGCGGCGGCGGGCGAGGTCGCGCAGGGCGAAGCCGAAGCTCAGCCGCGCCTGCAGGTCCCCGGGCTCGCGGACGGCGCGAGCGGACGCGACCGCGCCGTCGTGATCGAGCTCGACGCCAACGATCGCGTGCAGCGGCACGATCGCGCCGCTCTCGGCCGGCGCGCCCTCGAGCACGATGCCGTTGAGCCAGTCGCGGCCGAGCGCCATCCGCCGCAGCCGCAGCCTCCCGCCGGCCCGGAGCGCGAGGTCGAGCGTGCGCGGAGCGGCGGCGATGCGGTCGCGCAGCTCGAGGCGGCCGATGCGGAAGCGCTCCTCCTCGGCCTCGAGGTCGCGCCGCTCGGCGCCCAGCTCGGCCTCGAGCTGGCTCTCGAGATCGTCGAAGAGGTCCTCGAACCGCACGCGGGCGAATCTAACCGCCGCCGCTCGGGGCGCGCCCGGCGTTCTCCACAGGGCAGAACTCCCCATCACGCGAGGAACGCCGTTACGGCTATCTTCACCCCACGACGGTGCCGGCTCGGACCGCCGCTGGGGGACGGCGGATGCGAGGGGGCGGCGCGTGGAGACCCATAGGAGGCGGATGACCTCGGTCGACGCCGAGGAGTTCTTCGACTTCCAGCCGTGCTCGTCAGCCGAGCTGCCCGATCCGGTGCCGCTGCTCGAGAACCTCACGGCATGCGTCGTCGAGATCCTGCTCGGGGTGCGCGACGTGCAGCAGATCGCGCGCTGGGTGACCGAGGTGACCTACGACCAGCTGACCGAGCGGGCGCTCGCCGCTCGCCGCCGTCGCGGCCGCCAGCTGAGCCGCACGGTGCCCGGGTTCGAGGTCAGCAGCGTGCGGGCGTGCCATCCGGCCGACGGCGTGGTCGAGGGCGCCGCGGTCGTGCGCTCGGCCGGGCGCACGCGCGCTGTCGCGATCCGGCTCGAGGGGCTCGACGGCAAGTGGCGCGCGACATCCGTGAACGTGCTGTGATGCCGGTCAGGCGCCGGTGCGGCCGGAGTCCGCCTGCGCTTCGCCGGCGTCGGCGGCGCGGTCCTCCTCAGGATCGCTCCTACCCTCGGCGAGCGCGTCCGCCCCCTCCACGGCTTCGGCGGCGTCGGCATCGCGCGCCGCGAGCTCCGCCTCGATGCGCTCCTTCGCCTCGGCGCGGTTGTTGATGCGGCGCACGCGGCGGTTGAAGTCGAACATGAGCAGGATGATGACCAGGCCGACGAGCGCGGTCGCGGTGAAGCCGATCCAGCCCGGCGTGACCTGGTTGGGGTCGAAGCCCAGCTCGTCGGGCGTGCGCAGCAGCATCAGTCCTCCTCGACGCCCGCGAACAGGTCGTCCTCATCGTCCGCTGCGGCGACACGCGAGCGCACCAGCTGGTAGTCGTCGGTCGGCCACGCCTGGCGCAGCAGCTCGTTGGGCCAGAAGAAGAAGCGCGACTCGGGGTCGACCTGGCTCGCATGCGCCCGCAGCGCCGTGTCGCGCGCCTCGAAGTGGTCGCCCACGTGCACGCGGGTCGTCATCGTCGCGGGCCGTTCCGCGAGCCGCGCAGCCCACTCGCGCACGAACGGCAGCCGCTCGTCGTCGGGGGTCGCCCCCTCGAGCGCGGCGAGCAGCGCCTGCAGGCGCACGCCCGTCATCGAGCGGTCGAAGTAGACCTTCTGCACCTCCCACGGCTCGCCGAGCTCCGGCAGCCCGGCGGCCGCGTGCTCGACGGCCCACATCGTCACCTCGTGGCAGCGGATGTGGTCCGGGTGCGGGTAGCCGCCCGTCTCGTCGTACGTCACGACGACCTGCGGCTTCAAGCGGCGGATGAGCCGCACGAGCGGGCGGCCGGAGACCTCGACCGGGATCGTCGCGAACGAGAGCGCGCGCAGCGGCTCCCCCTCGTCGGGCAGCCCCGAGTCGACGTAGCCGAGCCAGACGTGATCGATGCCGAGCGCATCCTGGGCCGCGCGCATCTCGAGCCGGCGGAGACCCGCCATGTCGCGGGCCGCGCGAGCGCGGTCCTCGAAGCACTCGTTGAGCACGCTCCCGCTCTCACCGCCCGTGCACGAGACGACCGTGACCTCAGCGCCCTCCGCGGCATACCGGGCGAGCGTCGCCGCGCCCTTGCTCGACTCGTCGTCAGGGTGCGCGTGCACCGCGAGCAGCCGTCGCACGGCCTCTCCCTTCCCCACAGCCCCGCGGCGCCGATCGGCGCGGCGAGTAGGCTGGATCCACCGTCCATCCTCCCACGACAGGCCCCGATGACCCATCTCGAAGCGCGCTACGGGCGCACGCGCGCCTGGTCGCGCCGCGAGCGGGTGCTCGGCATCGCCGCGGGCATCGCGGTGCTGCTCACCGCGACGCTGTGGGTGTGGTGGGTGGGCACCGATCCCTCACGGACGACGCTGCAGACGCGCGACATCGCCTTCGAGATCGTCGACGACTCGACGATCGAGGTGATCTTCGAGGTGACGGTCGAGCCGGGCACCCCGGTGACGTGCGCGGTCGAGGCGCTCAACAGCTCCTACACGATCGTGGGGTGGCGCGAGGCCGACCTGCCGGCCGTCGAGGCCCGCACCTCCACCCACGTGCTCGACGTGCGCACGACCGAGCGACCGACCACAGGATTGGTCTCGGAGTGCTGGCTGTCATAGAGTGAGTGACGGACCGGCCCACTCGGGGCCGGTTCTGTGCATATCAGGAGACGACATGAACGGCACCACGGAGACCTGGCTCTCGCAGGAGGCGTACGACCGCCTGCAGGCTGAGCTCGAGCACCTCCAGGGCCCCGTGCGCGCCGAGATCGCCAAGCGCATCGAAGAGGCTCGCGACGAGGGCGACCTCAAGGAGAACGGCGGCTACCACGCTGCCAAGGACGACCAGGCGCAGGTCGAGGCCCGCATCGCGCAGGTCGTGCAGCTGCTGCGCACCGCCAAGGTCGGCAAGGCGCCCGAGGCCGACGGCGTCGTCGAGCCCGGCACCGTCGTGACCGCGACGATCGCGGGCGACGAGGCCACGTTCCTCGTCGGCAACCGCGAGATCGCCGAGGCTGGCGACGACCTCGACGTCTACAGCGAGGCGAGCCCGCTCGGCCGCGCGATCATCGGCAAGCGCATCGGCGAGACCGCGAGCTACGAGACGCCCACGGGCGCGACCATCGAGGTCGAGATCAAGGACGTCCAGACGTACCGCGGCTAGGCCCGCACCCGCTCGAGCAGAGAGGCGCAGTCCCCGCGGGGGCTGCGCCTCTCTCGCGTGCGGGCGTTCGGCACGGAGCTGTTGCGGCTCAGAGCACCTGCGGCTCGTAGCCCGCGCGCCGCAGCGCCTCGAGCACGCGCTCGGCGTGCTCCGGGCCCCGCGTCGTGACGGAGATGTCGATCGAGACGTCGCTGATCGACGTCCAGGCGTTGTGCTGCGAGTGGAGCACCTCGACGACGTTCGCCTGCTCGTCCGAGACGATCTGCGCGATGATCGCGAGCTGGCCGGGCCGGTCGGGCAGCGCGATGCGCACCTTGAGGTAGCGCTGCGATGCCGCGAGGCCGCGCGAGATGACGCGCTCCATGAACAGCGGATCGATGTTGCCGCCCGAGAGCACCGCGACCGTCGGACCGTCGGATGCCACGAGCCCCGTCATGATCGCGGCCGTCGCGACCGCTCCCGAGGGCTCGACGACGAGCTTCGCCCGCTCGAGCAGCATGATCATCGCGCGCGCGATGTCGTCGTCGGTCACGGTGACGACCTCGTCGACCGCGTCCCGGATGATCGCGAACGGCAGCGCGCCGGGCCTCGCGACCGCGATGCCGTCGGCGATCGTGGGGAGCGCGTCGATCGTGGTCGGCTCCCCCGCCGCGAGCGACGGCACGTAGCTCGCGGCGCGCTCGGCCTGCACGCCGACGATGCGCACCGCGCGGCCCTCCACGGCCGCGCGGAGCCGGATGGCGGATGCCACGCCGGCCGCGAGCCCGCCGCCGCCGATCGGCACGACGACCGTGGACGCATCCGGCACCTGGTCGAGGATCTCGAGGCCGACGGTGCCCTGCCCCTCGATCACGTCGCGGTGGTCGTAGGGCGGCACGAACGTCGCACCGGTGCGCTCGACGTGCTCGAGCGCCGCGGTGAGCGCGCTCTGGAAGTCGAGGCCGCGCAGCTCGACCGCCGCGCCGTAGTCGCGCGTCGCCTGCAGCTTGGGAAGGGCGACCCCGACCGGCATGAAGATCGTCGCGGGCATGCCGAGCGCGGTCGCGGCGAACGCGACGCCCTGCGCGTGATTGCCCGCCGAGGCCGCGACGACGCCGAGCTCGCGCGCCTCCGGGGGCAGCTTCGCGAGCATGTTGTACGCGCCGCGGATCTTGTAGGCGCCCGTGCGCTGCAGGTTCTCGCACTTGAGGAAGACGTCGGCGCCGTGCATGCCGCTCAGGTAGCGCGAGCGCTCCATCGGCGTCTCCTGCGCGATGCCGACGAGGCGCTCCCGGGCCGCCTCGAAGTCGGCGAGCGCGAGCGCCGGCTCAGCGCTGCTCATCGACGACGTCCTCCACAGTCGGGCGAGGGTTCGTGCGCCACGAGCCCGAGGCGATCGTGGAGATGAACACGTTGAGGAACGCGACGACCGGCACGGCGAAGAAGGCGCCCGCGATGCCCGCGATCGTCGAACCCGCGGCCACCGCGAGCACGACGGCGAGCGGGTGCACCTTGACGGCCGTGCCCATCACGATGGGCTGCAGCACGTTGCCCTCGATCTGCTGCACGAGGAGCACGATGCCGAGCATGATGACCGCCGGCCAGATGCCGAAGGAGATGAGCACGACGAGCACGGCGATCGCGCCCGTGACGACCGCGCCGATGATCGGGATGAACGAGCCGAGGAAGACGAGGATCGCGATCGGCAGGACGAGCGGCATGCCGTCGAAGAAGAGGCCGAGGATCCAGGCGCCGAGACCGATGCCGACCGCGTCGATGAACGCGACGAGCACCTGCACGCGCACGAAGTTGCCGAGCGTCACCCAGCCGGCGTGGCCGGCGCCGTCGGTCGCGGGACGCGCGGCGCGGGGCAGCATGCCGATGATCCAGCGCCAGATCGGCCGCCCGTCCTTGAGCGTGAAGATGAGCGCGAAGATCGTCAGCACGGCGCCGGCGAGCACCTGCCCGACCGTGGAGCCGACCGAGAGCGCTTGCGAGACGATCGACGAGACGTCCTCGCGCAGCGTGCCGAGGATGTTGGTGCCGAAGTCGGCGAGGTCCTGCTGCGTGATGCCGAACGGGAGCGAGAGCAGCCAGTCCTGCGTGTCGGCCCAGAAGTCGACCGCCTTCTCCTGCAGCTCCGGGTACTCGCCGCGGATCTGCGACACCGCGAGCCAGCCGAGCCCGACGACCGCGACGAGCAGGCCCACGATCGTGACCGCGACCGCGAGCCCGCGGGGCCAGCGGGCGCGATGCAGCCGGTCGACGATCGGCATGAGCGCGGTCGTCAGGAGCGCCGCGATCACGAGCGGGATCACGACGATGCGGAAGATGACGACGAGCCACAGCACGATCGCCGTCGCGGCCGCGATCGCGACGATGCGCCACGCCCAGCTGCCGGCGATCCGCATCCCGCTCGGCACGCCGAGCGGAGCCGGGGTCACGATCGGCTGGGGCTGCACCTCGCGCGGGCGTCCGAAGATCATTGGTCGATCCTACGGTCGGGGAGCCTCACGCGACCGGCATGCGTCGGCGGCCCTTGCTAGGTTGCCTCGCATGACGCGACCGACGAGGATCTCCGCGGCGCAGGCGCGACGCATCGCGATCGCGGCGAGCGGCCTCGACGGCGCGATGCCCGGGGAGCGCGGCCGCGTCGGCCCGCGCACGCTCGATCGGGCGATCGCGCGGCTCGGGCTGCTGCAGCTCGACTCGGTCAACGTCTTCGAGCGCAGCCACTACCTGCCGCTGCTCGCGCGCCTGGGCCCCTATGAGCGCTCGGCGCTCGACCGCCTCCTGCACCACGACCACGGGCGCTCGCTCGGCGCCTACACCGAGTACGTCGCGCACGAGGCGGCGGTCATCCCCGTCGCCGACTGGCCGCTCTGGGCGTGGAAGCGGCGGGAGTCGATGCGCGGCAACACCGAGCGGTGGGCGGCCGAGCACGCGACCCTCATCGACGACGTGCGCGCCGAGTTCGCCGAGCGCGGCCCCATGCGCCCGAGCGACATGGAGCACCCGGCGCACGAGCGGCTGCCCGGCGGGTGGTGGAACAAGTCGGATGCGTACTGGGCGACCGCGATCCTGTTCCGTCGGGGAGACCTCGTCACCGTCGGCCGCTCTCGCTTCGAGCGCCGGTACGCCGTCGCCGAAGCGGTGCTGCCGGAGGCGGCTCGCGTCGAGCTCGACGCGGTCGACGCCCACCGCACCCTCGTCCGCCGCGCGGCGATCGCGCTCGGCATCGCGACCGTCGACGACCTCGCCGACTACCACCGGCTGCCGATCGCCGACACGAAGGTCGCCATCGCGGCGCTGGTCGACGCGGGCGAGCTCGAGCCCGTCGAGGTCGAGGGCTGGGGCCGCCCCGCATACCGGAGCGCCGGCGCGCGGAATCCGAGGGCCGTGCGCGCGACCGCGCTCCTGTCGCCCTTCGACCCGCTCGTCTGGCACCGACCTCGCGCCGAGCGGCTCTTCGACTTCGCCTACCGCATCTCGATCTACACGCCCGCGGCACAGCGGGAGCACGGCTACTACGTGCTGCCCGTGCTCGTCGACGACCACCTCGTCGGCCGCGTCGACCTCAAGAGCGACCGCCGCGCGGGCGTGCTGCGCGTGCAGCACGCGCACGTCGAGCCGGCGCACGCGGAGCGGGCGGGCGAGCTCGCCGAGCGGATCGCGCCGGTGCTGCAGGAGGCGGCGGGGTGGCAGGGGCTCGAGCGGGTGGAGGTCGCGGGGCCGGGACGTGGGCGCGGGAGGTGGCGGGGGCGGCGAGCGGGGCTGTGTGATCGAGCGGCGGGGCTTCGCTCCGTCATCAGAACTGGATGCGGGGCGGTTCGGCGACCGCTCCGGACTGGTCGACCTCGAAGAAGTCGCGACGCCCACCCGCGGAGCCCGCGAAGAGCGACGTCGGGAACCGGCGGGCCTTCGCGTTGAGCTCGCGCGCGCCCGTGTTGTAGTCGCGCCGCCTGGCCTGCGCGTCGTCGTCGAGCGCCGCGAGCGCCGTCCGCGCGTCCGCCGCCGACGACCCGACCGGCTGCGATGCGGCCGCCTGCACGAGCGGGCGCAGCGACCGCTGCAGCTCCGCCTCCGCCGCGGCCTTCTCCCCCGGGCCGGTCGCGCGCTCGAGCGCCGCGAACGCATCCGTCACCTGCGCCCGCTGCGGTTCGCTCGCCACCTCGAGCAGCGGCGCGGCCACCGAGCGTCGGCGCTCGAGGGTCTCGGCGAGCGCCGTCCAGCGCTCGTCGACGCTCGTGCCGAGCCGCCGCATCGAGACCGAGGCCGAGACGATCCAGACGATCGCGATGACGGCGATGACGACGACGGCGCCGACGACGATCCAGGTGATGAGCTGGGGATCCATGCGATCCACCTTAAGCGGGTCAGTCGCCGAGCACGCGTCGCGTCCAGGCGCTCGAGAAGAGCCGCTCGGGGTCGAGCTCGTCGCGCGCGGCGAGGAACGCGGCGAAGCCCGGCACTCGCGCCGCGAGCTGCGGGGCGCGCAGCGAGTGCAGCTTGCCCCAGTGCGGGCGCCCGTCGTGCGCGAGCAGGATGGGCTCGACGAGCTCGAACAGCGGGCGCGGATCCTCGCGCCACCAGCGGTGCGCGGCGATGTAGCCCGTGGCCCTGCCGTTCGCCGTCGACAGGTGCGCGTCGTCGGCCGCGGTCGCGCGCAGCTCGAAGGGGAAGGTCGGCACGAGGTCGACGCGGCGCAGTGCCCGGTCGATCTCGCGCAGCGCCTCGGGCACCGCCTCGACCGGCAGCCCGTACTCGAGCTCGCGGAAGCGCACGCGGCGGGGCGCGCTGAACACGTCGTGGCTCGGCTCGACGAAGCGCCCGCGCGGCATGAGCAGCGCGGCGAGGTCGTTGAGCGCCGGCGCGGTGCGCGGCACGGCGTGACCGATCGAGAGGAGCGCGCGATGGCCGTAGTCGGTCAGCACGCGCTCGTCGAGGAAGCGGGCGAACGAGGGGCGCGGCGAGAGCGGGCCAGCGACGCGCGTGTTCGACTTCGTCGCCGCGAGCCGCGTCGCCGCGAACCAGAAGAGCTCGAAGTGATCGGTGCGCTCGTTGAGGCTCATCCACTCGTCGAGCACGACGTCGAACCGCACGGTCGACTCGATCGCCTCGAGCGCGAAGGCCGGCACGGCCTGCACCGTCACGTCGACGAGCACGCCGAGCACGCCGAGGCCGAGTCGCACGGCGGGCAGGAGCTCCGGGCGCTCCGTCTCGCTCACGCGCAGCAGCTCGCCGTCGGCCGTCACGAGCGTCGCGGCGACGACCGATGCGCCGATCGAGCGGTGCCGCAGGCCCGTGCCGTGCGTGCCGGTCGAGATCGCGCCTGCGATCGTCTGCGCGTCGATGTCGCCGAGGCTGTCCATCGCGAGTCCGTGCTCGTCGAGGATGACCGAGAGCTCGCGCACGGTCGTGCCGGCGAGCACGGTCGCGCGGCGCGCCTCGACGTCGACCGACACGGGGCCGCGGAGCCCGTCGATGCGGAGCTGGGCGTCGTCGGGACGGGCGACGGCGGAGAAGGAGTGGCCGCTGCCGACCGGCCGGACCGTGCCGCCGCGCTCGCGCACCCGCTCGAGCGATCGACGCACGTCGTCGACGCGATCGGCGACGTGCACCTCGCTCGGCTCAGCGCGCTGCGAGCGTCCCCAGTTCCTCCACGTCACGCACGGCCTCCCAGCTCAGAGCAGCTTCCTGCCCTCGCCACGATAGGTGGGGACGCTGGCGATGACCTCCGCGCCCGAGACGACGTGCAGCTCGTCGGTGCGCTCGCACAGCTCGCCCGCCTTCGCGTGCCGCATCCAGACCCGGTCGCCGATCGCGAGCCGGTCGGCAGCGCGGCCGTGCACCGGCGTGTGGATCTCCCCCACGCCCTCCTCGCGGTCGAGGCGCAGCCCCTCCGGCCACGTCGCGACGGGCTGCTTGTCGTGCCCCGCCGGGCCCGAGGCGACCCAGCCGCCGCCGAGGAGCGTCACCCACCCCGGCCCAGGCCGCCGCACGACCGGGAGCGCGAAGGCGAGCGCCGGGGCGACGGAGAAGGCGCGATAGCCGCCGAAGAGGTGAGCCCCGAAGAGCCCGCTGCCGGCGGCGATCTCGGTCACCGCCTCCTCTCGAGCGGTCGTGTCGATCGATCCCGTGCCGCCGCCGTTGACGAACTCGAGCTCGGCGATCTCGCGCACGGCGGCGACCGCCGCGCCGCGGCGCTCGATCAGCTCGCGCGCCGAGAGCCGCTGCATGAGGCGGAGCGCGGCGGGCGGCACGAGCCCCCGCGGCACGGTGTTCTGCACGCCCGAGATCTGCGCCTCGTACGCCATGATCCCGACGAGCCGGAAGCCCGGCCGATCGACGACCTCGCGAGCGAGGGCGAGCAGCTGGGCGGGCGTGCGCTGCGGTGACCGGCGCACACCGGCGTAGATCGGCCCGAGGTGCAGCGACGCATCGAGCTCGATCGAGACGCGCACCGCCGAATGGCCCGGGACGACGCGGTCGATGAGGTCGAGGTGGTCGACGCTGTCGACCATGAGCGTGACGCGCTCGAGCGCTCGCTCGTCGCGGACGAACGCGCGGAGTCCGTCGCGATCGGTCGTCGGGTAGCCGACGACCACGTCGTCGACCGTCTCCGCGAGCCAGAGCGCCTCCGGCAGCGTCCCCGAGAGCACGCCGCGCCAGCCCGGCGTCGCGAGCACCGCCTCGATCACCGGCCGGCTCCGCACCGACTTCGTGGCGACGCGCAAGGGCGTGCCGCCGGCGCGCCGGACCATGTCGCTCGCGTTCCGCGCTAGGGCGTCGAGGGAGACGGCCGCGAACGGGCCGTCGAGGTGCTCGGTGGCCGCGTCCATGCGCTGCCAGTGGCCCTCGGAGCCCCAGGGGCGGGCGTCCGAGAGCCGGAGGGTGCTCATCGCTCGTCCCCGACGGCCGCGGCGAGCATCGGCACGACGCCGTCGATCCAGCGCAGCGCCGCCGCCGAGTCGCGAGTGCGGAGCCACGCGTACGTGAGGCCGTCCGTGGCATGCAGGACGAGGCTCGCCGCATCCCTCGTCGGCATCGCTGGCGCCGTGACGCCCAGCTGGCCGCGCACGTGCTCGAGGAGCTCGCTGACTGCCGCGAGGTAGTGCTCCTGCACCTTGCCGGGCAGGTGCGCGAGCGAGGGCGTCCGGCTGCAGTACGCCATGATCTCCATGATCGCGAGCTCGTACTCGGGGTGCTCGAGGAACCGCTCGAACCATCGCTGGAACGAGGCGCGCACGACGTCCTCGACGGTCGAGTCCTCCGGGAGCGCGGCGCCCGTGCCGGGCACCTCCGCGAGGTAGGCGTAGGCCTCGCCGATCATCTCGTCGCGCGAGGCGAAGACGTAGTGGAAGGTCGCGAGCGGCACGCCCGCCTCGGCGACGATCGCGCGCACGGTCGCCCCGTGCATCCCCTCACGGGCGATGACGCGCAGCCCCGCCTCGACGAGGTCCTGGCGGCGGACGCTGGCCGGCTTGCGAGTCACTCGGGCTCCGATCTCGGCCGTCCTGGACAGGCGTCCGAGATGCAGTGTACGACAGCGCCGCGCCCCGTGGGGCGCGGCGCTGAGGCTGGTTCAGACGATCAGGCGTCGACCTTGGGCTTCGGCCGGGAGGCGAAGGTCTCGAAGGCCTCGCGCGGCCGCTCGCGCTGCGAGATCTCGGCGATGTCGCGGCCGAGCAGGAAGCCGCCGATCCAGTCGCCGAAGACGCGCAGCTTGCGCTCCCACATCGGCATCGCGAGGCCGTGGTAGCCGCGGTGCGCGAGCCACGCGAGCGGTCCCTTGATGGCGATCTTGCCCTTCTGGAAGACGCCGTTCCAGAGGCCGAGGCCCGCGACGGCGCCCTCGTTGTCGTGGATGTACTCGCGCGGGGCGTCGCCGCGGAGCACCGCGGCGATGTTCTTCGCGAGGAGCTTCGCCTGGCGCACGGCGTGCTGCGCGTTGGGCACGCAGAAGCCGCCGGGGCCGGGGGTCTTGGAGATGTCGGGCACGGCAGAGACGTCGCCGGCCGTCCACGCATCCGGGACGACCACGCCGTCGCGCGCGACCTGCAGGGTCGGGAGCGCGGTGATGCGGCCGCGGTCGTCGAGCGGCAGGTCGGTCGTGCGCACGACGGGGTTCGCCATGACGCCCGCGGTCCAGATGATGAGGTCGGAGCCGAAGCGCTCGCCGGTCGAGAGCTCGACGACGCCCTCGAGCGCGCTCTGCAGCTGCGTGTCCAGGTGCACGTCGACGCCGCGCTTGCGGAGGTCGTCGACGACCCAGAGCGCGGTCTTCTCGGAGACCTCGGGCATGATGCGGCCCATCGCCTCGACGAGGTGGAACTTGACGTCCTCGAACGCGATCTCGCGGAAGCGCGAGAGCAGGTGGGTGGCGAGGTCTCGGAGCTCGGCGATCGTCTCGATGCCGGCGAACCCGCCGCCGACCACGACGGTCGTGAGCAGGCGGTCGCGCTCGGGGCCCGCGGGCAGCTGCGCAGCCTTGGCGAAGTTCGAGATCAGGCGGTCGCGCACCGCGACGGCCTCCTCGATCGTCTTCATGCCGATCGCCTCGTCGGCGACTCCAGGGATGGGGAACGTGCGCGAGACGGAGCCGGCGGTCATGACGAGCACGTCGTACTGGATCGTCGACGCCTCCCCGACCTCGGGCTGGATCGTGGCGACCTTGTTCGCGTGGTCGACGCCCGTGACCTTCGCCTGCACGACGCGCGTGCGGCTGAGGTGGCGGCGCAGCGGCACGACCGCGTGGCGCGGCTCGATCGAGCCCGCGGCGACCTCCGGCAGGAACGGCAGGTACTGCATGTAGGACAGCGGGTCGACGATCGTGATCTCAGCCTCGGACTCGCCCAGCAGTCGCTCGAGCCCCCGAGCGGTGTACAGGCCGGCGTAGCCGCCTCCGACGATCAGGATCTTGTTCACGGACACACACTTCTTCCCGGTATCAGATGAGGGGTCGGCGACCATTCTACCGCCCCTGAGAATCTGCTATCCCTCGTCGCGCCCGCGAGCGTCGGGCGCGCACGCGCACACTCGCGGCGACCAGTCGGCGAGCTCGAGCACGAGGTCGCCGATGGGGTTGACGCCGGGGCCGGCTGCGAGCGAGTGCGCGAGCACGGCGTGGAGGCACTTGACGCGCGACGGCATGCCGCCGGCGCTGACGCCCGCGATCTCGTCGACGACGCCGTGCGCCTCGCGGTCGGCGAGGTAGGCGCGGTGCGCGGCGGCGTAGCCCTCGGCGATCGCCGGCTCGGCGAGCCGCTCCTGCAGCTGCGCCATCGTGCCGTCGGCCTCGAGCCGCGACGCGGCGGCCGTCGCGGCGGGGTGCGTCAAGTAGTAGAACGTCGGGAAGGGCGAGCCGTCGGGCAAGCGGGGGCTCGTGACGACGACCGTCGGCGCCCCGCACGCGCAGCGCGCGCCGATGCCGAGCACGCCGCGCATCGTGCGGCCGAGCTGCGCGGCCATGATCTCGAGGTCCCGCTCGCTCGCGGGGTCGATCGCGGTCACTGGGGCTCGCCGATCTCGGTGGGCTCGCCGAAGCTCGACGGCCCGGCCGTCGTGAGCCCCGCGATGAGGAACGACGACGCCGCCGCGGCCGCCCAGTCGTCCTCGGGCTCCTCGAGCGTCGCCGAGGGGACGTCGGCGGATGCCGTCTCGAGGGTCGTGCGGTCGTCGAGCACGACGAAGCTCGTCTCCCCCGGGTAGACGAAGAAGAGCCGGTCGCGCGCTTGCGCCTCGATGTAGGCGGGGTCGTCCCAGCGCGCCTGCTGCTCCTGCAGCGACTCGACGTTCGCCTGCTGCGCGGCGACCTGCTCCTCGAGCGCGGCGATGTCGCGGCGCTGCTCGATCAGCAGGCCGACGGAGGGCGCGAGCACGACGAAGCCCGCGACCACGAGCCCGACGACCACGAGCAGCAGCCACGAGACGCGCAGCTGCGGGGCGGGACGGGCGGAGGGCACCCGCCGAGGATATAGGTGGGTGCCCTCTCGCGCGGTCAGGCCCGCGGCCGGTCGAGCTGCGTCAGCCCTCGAAGCGCGGGTAGGCGCCGGCGCCGGCGTACTCCGCCGCCTCGCCGAGCTCCTCCTCGATGCGCAGCAGCTGGTTGTACTTCGCGACGCGCTCGCTGCGAGCGGGCGCGCCGGTCTTGATCTGGCCGGCGTTGACGGCGACCGCGATGTCGGCGATCGTCGTGTCCTCCGTTTCGCCCGAGCGGTGCGAGAGCACCGAGCCGTAGCCCGCCTGCGTCGCGATGCGGATCGCGTCGAGCGTCTCGGAGAGCGTGCCGATCTGGTTGACCTTCACGAGCAGCGCGTTCGCGGCCCCGCGCTCGATGCCGTCGATGAGGCGCTCGGGGTTCGTGACGAAGAGGTCGTCGCCGACGAGCTGCACGCGGTCGTCGAGGCGCTCGGTGATGGCAGTCCAGCCCTCCCAGTCCTCCTCGTTCATCGGGTCCTCGATCGTGACGAGCGGGTAGGCGTCGACGAGCTCGGCGAAGTAGTCGGCCATGTCGGCCGACGAGCGGTCCTGGCCCTCGAAGCGGTAGACGCCGTTGTCGAAGAACTCCGAGGCGGCGACGTCGAGGCCGAGCGCGATGTCGGTGCCGGGCGTGAAGCCGGCCTTCTCGATCGCCTGCACGAGCAGGTCGAGCGCCGTGCGGTTGCTCGGCAGGTCGGGCGCGAAGCCGCCCTCGTCGCCGAGGCCCGTCGAGAGGCCCTGCTCCTTGAGGATGCTCTTTAGCACGTGGTACGTCTCGGTGCCCCAGCGGAGCCCCTCGCGGAACGTCTCGGCGCCGATCGGCAGGATCATGAACTCCTGGATGTCGACGCCCGTGTCGGCGTGGGCGCCGCCGTTGATGACGTTCATCATCGGCACGGGCAGCAGGAACGCGTTCGGGCCGCCGAGGTAGCGGAACAGCGGCAGGCCGGCGGAGTCGGCGGCGGCCTTCGCGACCGCGAGCGAGACGCCGAGGATCGCGTTGGCGCCGAGGTTCTTCTTGTTGCCCGAGCCGTCGAGCTCGATGAGCGTCGTGTCGATGATGCGCTGGTCGTCGGCCGAGAGGCCCTCGATCGCGTCGGCGATCTCCTCGTTCACGGCGTCGACCGCCTGCTCGACGCCCTTGCCCGCGTAGCGGCCCGCGTCGCCGTCGCGCAGCTCGTAGGCCTCGAACGCGCCGGTGGAGGCGCCGCTCGGCACGGCGGCGCGGCCGACGGTGCCGTCCGAGAGCAGCACCTCGACCTCGACGGTCGGGTTGCCGCGCGAATCGAGGATCTCGCGGGCCTGCAGGGTGTCGATGAGTGCCACGGGTGCTCCTTGGTGTCGGTGTCGGCGCGTCGGGGTCGGCCGTCCCCGAGCCTACTCAGCCGAAGGTGATGCGGGGCCGATGGGCTTGATCTCGAGGGTCGCCGCCGAGTCGCCCGACCGCACGAAGGCGAAGCGGTCGGCACCGGATGCGGCGAGCTGGGCGAGCAGGCCCGTCACGTTCTTGGGGCGCCGCTGCATGCGCACCGTCTCCCCCGCCGCGACGAGGTCGCGCTTGATCGCGATCGCGGCCGCGGGCTCGACCTGCTTGTCGACGAGCAGCGCGAGGGCGTCGCGGCCGGCGCCGCCGGGCAGCTCGACGAGGTCGACGAGCCGCTCGAAGCCGAGCGAGATGCCGACGGCCGGCATCGACTGGCCGAGGAAGCGGCCGATCATGCCGTCGTACCGGCCGCCGCCGCCGATCGAGAACGGCAGCTCGGGGTGCGCGACCTCGAAGATCGGTCCCGTGTAGTAGCCCATGCCGCGCACGAGCGTCGGGTCGAACTCGAGCCGGATGCCGACGCTCGCCTTGAGCAGGGAGCGCACGTCGTCGAGCACGGCGCCGTCGAAGCCGGCGGGCAGCTCGCCGGCGCGGATCGCCCCGAGCGTCGCCATGAGCCGCTCGCCGTCGATGCCGCGCTCCGCGAGCTCGGCGGTCACGCCGTCGGTGCCGATCTTGTCGAGCTTGTCGACCGTGATGAGCGCGCCCTCGCGGAGCGACTCGGCGACGCCCGCGTGCTCGAGCGCGGCCGAGAGGATGCGCCGGTCGTTGATGCGCACGAACGCGTCGGGGATGCCGAGGCGGGTGAGCGCATCCGCCGTCGCCGACAGCAGCTCGAGCTCGGCCGTGACGCCCGGCTCACCGGCGATGTCAATGTCGCACTGCATGAACTGGCGGTACCGGCCGCGCTGGGGCCGCTCGGCGCGCCAGACGGGCGCGATCTGGATCGCGCGGAAGACGGGCGGGAGCGCCGCGCGGTTCGTCGCGATGAAGCGCGCGAGCGGCACCGTGAGGTCGAAGCGCAGGCCGAGGTCGGCGAGCTCGAGCGGCGCGCTCGCGCCGCGCAGGTCGTCGACGCCGAGGCCGCGGCGCATGATCGCGAACGCGAGCTTCTCGTTGTCGCCGCCGAGGCCCGCGTGGAGCCGCTCGGCGTCCTCCACGACGGGCGTCTCGATCTCCTCGAAGCCGTGATCCTCGTAGGCGTCCCGGATGACGCGCAGCACGCGCTCGCGGCGGCGCTTCTCGACGGGCAGGAAGTCGCGCATGCCGCGCGGCGGGTGCACCTGGGTTGCCATGCCGCCATTCTCCCGCACCGGGAGCGCGCCCTCGTGCGGCAGCGCATCCGCGGGTGGCACGATGACGGCGTGCGACGACCCCGAGCCCTCACCGACCGCGCCGTGCCCGTCGTGGCGTGGCGCATCCTCATCCTGCTCACGGCCGTGTTCGCCGAGGCGTGGAACATCAAGAACATGCTGCAGTCGGGCGAGCCGCCCACCGAGCACTTCGCGTACTTCACGGTGCAGTCGAACATCTTCGTCGTCGCGCTCATGGCGTGGATGCTGCTCGTGCCGAGCGAGCGGAGGCCGCGGTGGTTCGACCACGTGCGCGGCGCGATCACGGCGTACATCGTGCTCACGGGGCTCGTCTACGCGGTGCTGCTCGCGGAGCCCGATGAGGTGTGGGCGTGGTCGATCGAGTTCACCAACGCCGCGCAGCACCGCTTCCTCCCGTGGATGGTCGGGCTCGACTGGCTGCTCGTGCCGACCGCGCGGCGCATCTCGCTCGGCGCGGCGGCGTGGTGGATGGCGTACCCGGTCGGATACCTCGTCGCGGCGTGGCTGCGCGGCGGGCTCGTCGACGGCTGGTTCCCGTACCCCTTCCTCGACCCCTCGGAGCACGGCGGCTGGGCCGGCCTCGTCTGGCCGACCGGGCAGGTGCTGCTCGCCTTCATCGTCGGGATCTTCGCCGTCGCGGCGATCGGGCGGGTGCGCTACCGCGAGTCGGGCAGCCCCGCGCCGCCGGCTGCCGGGCCCGCCTCCGCGAGCCTCGCCTCGAGCCCGTCGAGCACGAGCTCGAGCCCGTAGGAGAACTCGTCGCCGTAGTCGTACGAGCGGCCGACGATCGCGTGCTCGATCAGCGCGGTCATGCGCGGGTACGCGTCCGCCGGCAGCGCGAGCTCGATCGCGAGGTCGTCGACGCCGCCGCCCGGCTCGAAGGGGAGGCTCTGCTCGGTGAGGACGAAGCCGTAGACGTAGGCGTCGAGCACCGAGAACGCGTGCGCCGCGAGCTGCACCGGGAACCCGCCCCGGTGCAGGCACTCGAGCACCGATTCCAGGTGGCCGAGCAGGGCCGCTCCCGGGGAGCGGCATGACTCGACGAGCGTCGGCCCCCACGCGTGGTCGCGCATCACGGCGCGCAGCGAGTGGCAGCGGGCGCGGATGCCCTCGCGCCACGGCACGTCGGCGGACGGCCGCTCGACCTGCACCATGAGCCAGTCGCCGAGCGCGTCGAGCAGCGCGTGCTTGCTCGCGATGTGGTGGTAGAGCGACATCGCCTCGACGCCGAGCTCCCGCCCCACGCTGCGCATGCTGACGCCGCCGAGCCCGGCACGGTCGGCGACCGCGACGGCCGCCTCCACGACGCGCTCGCGCGAGAGTCCCTTCGCCGTGCTCGCCATGCGATGCCCCCTTGCGTGCTTACGGGTGTAAGGATGCGCTCTCGCCACCCAGGCTTACAGGTGTAAGGAGAACCGGATGCGTGCAGTCGTCGTCGAGCGGTACGGTCCGCCGAGCGTCGCTCGAGTCGTGAGGTCGCCGACCCGGTCGCTCGCGCCGGAGAGGTCGTGGTGCGCGTCGCCGCGGCTGCGGTGACGTCGGGCGATGCTCGCATACGCGCCGCTCGCTTCCCGCGCGGCTTCGCCCTCCCCGCTCGGCTCGGGATCGGCATCCGCCGCCCGCGTCGGCCCGTGCTCGGGGTGGCGCTCTCGGGCACCGTCGCGTCGATCGGCGAGGGCGTCACGGCCCTCGCGGTCGGGGACGAGGTCGCCGGCATGACCGGCGCGCGTCTCGGCGCGCACGCGGAGCTCGTCGCCGTGCGCGTCGAGCGCCTCGTGCGCAAGCCCGCGGGCGTGACGCACGACGAGGCCGCCGCCGTGCTCTTCGGCGGCTGCACCGCGCTCCACTACCTCGAGGACGTCGTGCCGGTGCGGGCCGGGCGATCGGTGCTCGTGCTCGGCGCTTCCGGCGCTGTGGGCTCGAGCGCGGTGCAGCTCGCCAGGATGGCCGGCGCCCGGGTGACGGGCGTGACGAGCGGTCGGAACGCGGAGCTCGTGCGCCGGCTCGGCGCCGAGCGGGTCATCGACTACACCGTGACCCGGTGGCGCAGATCAGCGGGCCCTTCGACGTCGTCGTCGACACCGTCGGTGCGGTCTCGACCCCGGCCGGCCGAGCGCTGCTCTCCGACGACGGCTCGCTCGTCCTGGTGCTCGCCTCGCTGTGGCAGCTCATCACTGCCCGCGGCCGGGTCAAGGCGGGCGTCTCGGGCTCGCGCCCCGAGCACATGGCGCGGCTGCTCGCGCTCGTGGCGAGCGGCGAGCTCGACCCCGTGATCCAGGAGTCGATGCCGCTCGACGAGATCGCCCGCGCCTACGCGATCGTCGACTCCGGCCGGAAGGTCGGCAACGTCGTGGTGCGCCCCTAGCTCCCTGCCGAGAGCTCGATCGCAGAGTTCCGGCACTCTGCGCATCCGAGCCCGCGAGATCGCAGAGTTCCGGCACTCTGCGCATCCGGTGCGTGCGGATCGCAGAGTGCCGGAACTCTGCTCGGGATCAGGCGCGGCGGCGGAACGCGGCGAAGGCGGCGAGCGCCGCTGCCGCGAGCGCGACGACGAGTGCGGCGATCGCGATCGGCATCGCGGCGCTCGACGCATCGCCCGCTGACGCGGCCGTCGCCTCGGTGCCGGCGTGCTCGCCACCGGCATCGGCGTCGTGCTCGGCCTCCGCGCCCTCCGCGGACCCACCGTGCGCGTGCTCAGCCGCGCCGCCGATCGTGACGATGGGCGCCGGGGTGTCAGACGACTGGTCGGCGTCGGTCCACGCCGACTCCCCCACCTCGCACAGCTGCCGCGTCGGGAAGGCGAGCACGGTCCCGTCCTCGGCGTCGTCGGGCAGCGTCGCGCTCAGCTCGAGCGTGTCGCGCACCCCGTCGGGCAGCGGCTCGTCGGCCGTGAAGACGACGGTGCGGAGGCCGTCCGCGGTGTCGATCGCGACGTCCCACCCGGGGTTCGCGATGAGGCCGACCGCCGCGATCTCAGCCGGCACCTCGATCTCGACGGCCGTCGTGGGCGAGCCGTCGCAGCCGTGGCCGATCGCGAAGGCGATGTCGGCGCGCGCGCCGGGCTCGGTGCTCGTCGGCTCGGCGTGCACGTGCGCGCTCGCGGCGATGGGCGCGGCGAGCACGAGGGCGGCCGCGATCGCGGTGCCCGTCAGCGTGGGCAGGGGTCGGATGCGCCGCTCGGCTCGGATGCGTCGGCGGGCTCGGTCGGTGGACGTGGACATGGGTGCTCCTTGCTGCGCGCGCGGGGCGCGCTCGACTGCGGGCGGCCGCGGGTGCGGTCGCCGGGGTCGCGCGCCGTCGGGCGCGCGACGGGATCGCGCACCTCGCGGCGCGCGGAGGGGTCGCGTCAGGCGGTCGCGAGCGGCGGCCCGCGCCGCTCGAGCGAGCCGCGGAGCACGTCGAGCGCGCGGCGGCTCGCGCGGCGCTCGGTCGAGATGGATGCGGTGGGCCGCGGCCGAGGGCCCGTCCACGCGAGCACCGCGAGCGCGACGCGCAGCGAGACGGCCTCGAGCAGGGCGTCCACGAGCCGCGGCGCGAGCCGCAGGAGCCCGAGCGTCAGCGCGCCCGCGACGAGGTGCGCGAGCGGCATCGCTGCGTGCTCGTGCAGGACGGCGCCCGCGAGGCTCCCGCGCTGCGGGTGACCCGCGTGCGGGTGGCCTGCCACGACAGCGGGCGCGGTCGCCTCGGGCAGCGCGTAGAGCACGTGCTGCAGCAGCTGCGCGGCGGCGACGGCGAGCGCTTGCCTCGGCAGCGTCGCGGCGAGGCCGCCCGCGCCGAGGACGGGCGCGAGCACGACGAGCGAGAGCACTGCGGCAGTCGCGAGCAGCAGCGCGTCGGGCGGCGCGCCGCCGCCGAGCGCGTGGGCGCTGCCCGTGAGCGCAGTCGTGACGACCGTGACGACGAGCGCCGCGAGGATCGCGCGACGACGCCGCTCGAGGCGCTCGTCTCGCGGGGCTGGGGTCACGCTCCCATCCTCCCGCACCGCCGCATCACCTCGCGACGTCGCCCGAGCCCTCCGCGGCCTCCGCGGCGCGCAGCCGCTGCTCGAGCTCGCGCGTCGCGGTGCGCAGCGCCCGCTCGGCATCGAGTCCGCGCTCGGCCGCGCCGCGCGCGAGCGCGAGGAGCGCACGACCGAGCTCCTCCTCGGTCTCGGGCGCCGAGGCATCCGTCGTCTCCACGGGGAGCGCGAGTCCCGCCCGGCCCGCGCGCCGGATCGACTTCTGCGCTCGAGCGAGCGCCGGCAGGCTCGCGGGGATGCCGTCGAGCGCGCTGCCGCGCTCGGGCTTCTCGGCGCGCTTGATGGCGTCCCAGTTGGCGACGACGTCGCCGATTCCGTCGACCGCGACATCGGCGAAGACATGGGGGTGACGGCGGCGCAGCTTCTCGGTGAGCGTCCGGGCGACGTCGTCGAGGTCGAAGCGACCCTCGGCCCGCGCGATGTCGGCATGGAAGACGACCTGCAGCAGCACGTCGCCGAGCTCCTCGCGGAGGTGCTCGTCGTCGCCCGCCTCGATCGCCTCGACGAGCTCGTGCGCCTCCTCGATCACATAGGGCGCGAGCGACGCGTGCGTCTGCTCGCCGTCCCACGGGCAGCCGCCCGGGCCGCGCAGTCGGGCCATGACCGCGACGAGCTCGTCGAGCGCGCTCATGCGGATGCCGTGCCGTCGTCGGCGGGCGGGCTCGATGGCTCCTTCGGCGGCGGGAAGATCGCCGCGAGCAGCGCATCGACCCACGCGATGAGCTCGGCGTCGGGCAGCGGCTCGGCCTGCGTGCCGGCGAGCCGGCCGCCGCCCGCGGTCGGGATCGGCACGACGAGCGTGGCCGCTTGCGCGTTGAGCTTCGCCCCCGGGTACATGCGGCGCAGCCGCAGCTGCGTCGACTCCGCGAGCTCGGCGGGCGAGACGCGCAGGTTGGGGCCGACGGTGATGACCTCCGAGAGCTTCGCGCGCTGGGCCTTGCGCCGCAGCCGCGCGATCGCGATGAGCGACGTCACCTGCGCGGGCGGCTCGCCGTAGCGGTCGCGCAGCTCGTCGAGCACCTGGTCGATCGCGCCGTCGTCGCGCGCCGAGGCCGCGGCAGAGATCTTCTGGTACGCCTCGAGCCGCAGCCGCTCGGAATCGACGTAGTCCTCGGGGATCACGGCGTCGACGGGCAGCTCGAGCCGCAGCTCGCGCGGGCCCTCGTCCTCCTCGCCGCGGAAGACCGCGACGGCCTCCCCGACCATCCGCAAGTAGAGGTCGAAGCCGACGCCCGCGATGTGCCCCGACTGCTCGCCGCCGAGCAGGTTGCCCGCGCCGCGGATCTCGAGGTCCTTCATCGCGACCTGCATGCCCGCGCCGAGCTCGTTGTGCACCGCGATCGTCTCGAGCCGGTCGTGCGCCGTCTCGGAGAGGGGCTTGTCGGCGTCGTAGAGGAAGTAGGCGTAGGCGCGCTCACGGCCGCGGCCGACGCGCCCGCGCAGCTGGTGCAGCTGGCTGAGGCCGTAGCGCTCGGCGCGATCGACGATGAGCGTGTTCGCGTTCGGGATGTCGAGCCCTGTCTCGACGATCGTGGTGGAGACGAGCACGTCGTACTCCTTCTCCCAGAAGTCGACGATGACGCGCTCGAGCTGCGACTCGGCCATCTTGCCGTGGGCGACGCCGATGCGTGCCTCGGGCACGAGCTCCGCGAGCTGCGCCGCGACGCGGTTGATCGACGAGACGCGGTTGTGCACGAAGAAGACCTGGCCCTCGCGCAGCAGCTCGCGGCGGATCGCCGCGGCGACCTGCTGCTCGTTGTAGGCGCCGACGAAGGTCAGCACGGGGTGGCGCGCCTCGGGCGGCGTCGCGAGCGTCGACATCTCGCGGATGCCCGTGACCGCCATCTCGAGCGTGCGCGGGATGGGCGTCGCCGACATCGCGAGCACGTCGACGTTGGCCTTGAGCGCCTTGAGCTTCTCCTTGTGCTCGACGCCGAAGCGCTGCTCCTCGTCGATGATGACGAGCCCGAGCTCCTTGAAGTGCACGGACTCCCCGAGGATGCGGTGGGTGCCGATGACGACGTCGACGGTGCCGTCGGCGATGCCCTTCATCGTCTCGCGCACCTCCTTGTCGGTCTGGAAGCGGCTGAGCGCGCGCACCTGCACCGGGAAGCCGGCGAACCGGGCGGCGAAGGTCTCGAAGTGCTGCCGCACGAGCAGCGTCGTCGGCACGAGCACGGCGACCTGCGTGCCGTCCTGCACGGCCTTGAACGCGGCGCGCACCGCGACCTCGGTCTTGCCGTAGCCGACGTCGCCCGAGAGCAGCCGGTCCATCGGCACCGGCCGCTCCATGTCGCGCTTGACCTCGTCGATCGTCGTCAGCTGGTCGGGCGTCTCGGCGTACGGGAAGGCGTCCTCGAGCTCGCGCTGCCACGGCGAGTCGGGGCCGAACGCGCGGCCGCGCGAGGCCATCCGCTTCGAGTAGAGCTGCACGAGCTCGACCGCGATGTCGCGCACGGCCCGCCGCGCCTTCGACTTCGCCTGCTGCCAGTCGCTGCCGCCCATCTTCGACAGCTGCGGCGCCTCGCCGCCGACGTAGCGGTTCAGCTGGTCGAGCTGGTCGGTCGGCACCGAGAGCCGGTCGCCCGGCTGGCCGCGCTTCGAGGGCGCGTACTCGATCACGAGGTACTCGCGCGTCGTCTTGACGGGGTTCCGCCCGCCGCTCGAGACGGTGCGCTGGGTGAGTTCGACGAAGCGGCCGACGCCGTGCGTCTCGTGCACGACGTAGTCGCCCGCCTTGAGCTGCAGCGGGTCGACGACCGAGCGGCGGCGGCCGGCGAGCTTGTGCGGCTGGCGGCTGTCGACGCCGACCGCGCGGCCGAAGAACTCGGCTTCGCTCACGAGCTCGACGCGCTCCTCGGGCAGCGAGAAGCCGTGCTCGATCGCAGCCCGCGTGACGTGCACGATGCCGGGCTCGAGCTCGGCGGGCAGCGCGTCGACCTCGCGCGCGGCGACGCCGTGCTCGCCGAGCACCTGCACGGCGCGCTCGACCATGCCGTGGCCGGCCGCGGTGACGACGACGCGCCAGCCGTCGCGCGTGCGCTCGCGGAGGTGCTCGACGGCGCCATCGGCGCGGCCGGCGAAGCTCGGCACGGCGTGCGCGTCGATCGCGTCGACCGATTCGTCGGCCTGCAGGGTCGAGAGCGTCCACCACGGGCCGTCGACCGCGTCGTGCAGCTCGTCGAGGCTCAGGAAGCCGCTGCTGAGGTCGACGGGCGCCTCCCCGCCCGCGGTCGCGGCGCTCCACGCGGCCTGCAGGAACTCCTGGTTGGTCTCGTTCAGGCTCGCGACGCGATCCCGGATGCGCTCGGGCCCGAGCACGACGACGCCCGCGTCGGGCAGGTAGTGGGTCACCGGCACGAGCCGCGGCAGCAGCGCGGGCGCGAGCGACTCCATGCCCTCGACCGGGATGCCCTCCGCGATCTTCTCGAGCATCTGCGCGATGCCGGGGAACTCGGGGGCGAGCTGGCGCGCCCGCGCGCGCACCGCATCCGTCAGCAGCAGCTCGCGGCTCGGGGGCAGCACGACCCGCTCGAGGGGCGTCGGGTCGCTGCGCTGGTCGGCGACGTGGAACCAGCGCATCTGCTCGACCTCGTCGCCGAAGAGCTCGATGCGCACGGGGTGGTCGGCGGCGGGGCTGAAGACGTCGACGATGCCGCCGCGCACGGCGAACTCGCCGCGGCGGGTGACCATGTCGACGCGCAGGTAGGCGAGGTCGACGAGCCGGCGCGAGAGCTCGGCGAGGTCGACGCCGCGAGCGCCCGCGACGAGCTCGACCGGCTCGATGTCGAGCAGGTTGTCGGCGACCGGCTGCAGCGCGGCGCGCACCGAGGCGATGACGACGGTCGGCGTTGCGGGGTCGCGCTCAGCGACCGCGCGGAGCGCTGCGCCGCGCTGGCCGACGGTCTCGGCCGACGGGCTCAATCGCTCGTGCGGGAGCGTCTCCCACGCGGGGAGCGTGAGCACCTGCGCGCTCGGCAGCCAGGCCTCGAGGTCGTCGCGCACGGCATCGGCCTCGCGCCGGGTCGCGGTGATGACGAGCAGCGGGCGGGAGGAGCCGCTCGCGAGCGAGGCGACGACCGGTGCGCGCATCGCCTCGATGCCGCTGAGCGCTCCGCCCCGTCGGGCCTCGACGACCGGGGCGAGCGCGCCGCGCTCGAGCAGCTCGAGGAGGGGCTCGAGGCTCACTGGCCCACCCTCACTGGCCCGCTGTCACTGGCTCATCACGACGGCGCCGGCACCGTCGAAGACCTGCAGGGAGTAGCCGCCCTCGGCCTGCGCGGGCGGCATGACGCCGACGAACACGGGCGGCGCGTCCTCGGGGACGTTCTCGCCGCGGGCGAGCTCGACCTCCTGGCCGTACCACGTCATGACTGCGCGCTCGGCGCCGACGGGCGCGATGACGAGCGCGCCCTTCGCCGTCTCCGGGCCCGCGACGCACAGCAGCGGACCCGCACCGAGGCACGAGGCGAGGAAGCGGCCGTCGGGGTCCTCGAGGATGAGGTCGGTGAGGCCGGACTCGGGCGAGCGGTCCCACCACAGGAGCGATCCGTCGGGGCTGCGCGCAGAGAGCGTGTAGCCGTGCGGGCCCTGCACCTGCTCTTCATCGCTGCCGCCGCTCGAGCAGCCCGTGAGGGCGACGCTCGCCGCGATGACGACGGTCGCGAGCATGGCGGTTCGGCGCACTGGCGAGGTTCCTTCCGGTCGGCATCCCATGCTAGCGGCGGGCGGTCGAGCGTTCGGCTTCAGCGGGCGTGGATGCGCTGCTGAGCCGCGAGGAAGCCCTCGGCGATGATGCGCTCGACCGCGTCCGCGCCGAGCTGGACGAGCAGATCGGCCTCCGCCTGCTCCGCTTTCGCGAACGGCCTGAGCACGAAGTCGGCGGGGTCCTGGCGCCCGGGCGGGCGGCCGATGCCGAGCCGCACGCGCAGCACGTCGCCGCCGCGGGCGGCGATGATGTCGCGCATGCCGTTGTGGCCGCCGTGGCCGCCGCCCTGCTTGAGCCGGATCTCGCCGAGCGGCAGGTCGAGCTCGTCGTGCAGCACGATGACGTGCTCGGCCTCGACCCCGTACCAGTCCATGAGCTGCGCGACGGGGCCGCCGGAGCGGTTCATGAAGGTGGTCGGGAACGCCGTGACGACCTTCGGTCCGCCGACGATGCGCGACTCGGCGACGAGGGCGGCGGCGCGGCCGTGGCGCTTGGGCGTCGCGCCGGCTCGCCGCTCGACCTCGGCGAGCGCCATCTGGCCGATGTTGTGGCGCGTGCGCGCGTAGTCGGGCCCGGGATTCCCGAGCCCGACCACGAGCCACGACTCCGTCACGGCGTGCGCGCGGGAGACTACGCGTCCGTCTGCTGCGAGGCCTCGCCGCTCGGCACGACGTCGCCCTCGGCCGACTCGTCGTCGAGCGTCGGCGCGGCCGGCACCATGATGCCGACGACGAGGGTGTCGGGCTCGGTGACGAGCGTCGTGCCAGCGGGCAGCTGGATGTCGCTCGCGAGCACCTGCGCGCCCTCCTCGAGGCCCTCGATCGAGACGACGATCGAGTCGGGGATGTTGAGCGCGTCGACCTCGACCGAGATCGCGGTCTCCTCGAGGTTGTTGATCGTGCCGGGGTAGGACTCGCCCTCGAGGTGCACGGGCACGTCGACGATGACCTTCTCGCCGCGCTTGACGATCAGGAGGTCGAGGTGCTCGATGGCGTCGCGGCCCTGCAGCACGGGGTTGCGCTGCACGTCCTTCACGAGCGCGAGCTGCGACGCGCCGTCGACCTGGAGGTCGAGGATGGCGTTCGAGCGGCGCACGAGCAGGAAGACCTGGTGGGCGTCGAGCGTGAGGTGCTTGGGCTCGGTGCCGTGGCCGTACAGGACCGCGGGGACCTTGCCTGCGGCGCGGATCTTGCGGGCCGCGCCCTTGCCGAAGGACGTGCGGGGCTCGGTCTCGAGCTTGTTGTCGCTCATGGAGGTGCTCCTTGGTGGGCCGCAGCCCGTCGTAGGTCGACTCGAACGCGCCAAGCGTGAGGACTGTGCCTGCTGCTGCCACCGCGTCGATCACGGATGCGTCCGCATCCCTCGCCGAAGTTCAGCCTCCGAGCCTAGCGCATCTGCCGGGCGCCGACCGGATCGGCCGACGCCCGCGCTCCCGGATCACCCGAAGGCGCCCGCGATGAGGTAGATCGCGAAGCTCAGCACGAAGCCGACGATCGCCATGAGGCCCTGCGCGACCGTCCAGGTCTTGAGCGTCGTCTTGACGTCGAGGCCGAAGAACTTGCTCACGAGCCAGAAGCCCGAGTCGTTCACGTGGCTGAAGCCGACCGAGCCCGCGGCGGTCGCGAGCACGATCGCGGCGACCTCGACGGGGTTGAAGCCGCCGTCGACGACGACGCCCGCCATGAGCGACGCGGCCGTCGTGAGCGCGACGGTCGCCGAGCCCTGCGCGATGCGCACGATGAGCGAGATGAGGAAGGCTGCGACGATGACCGGCATGCCGATCGAGTTGAGCGAGTCGGCGATCGCGTCGCCGATGCCCGTGACGCGCAGCACGCCGCCGAACATGCCGCCCGCGCCCGTGACGAGCACGACCGAGGCGATCGGGCCGAGCGCGCTGTCGGCGACTTTCTCGATGAGCGTGCCCGCCTTGCCCATGCCCCAGCCGAGCAGCCACATCGAGACGATCACGGTGATGAGCAGCGCGACGGGGGTCTCGCCGAGGGTGCGCAGCAGCGCGACGACGGGCTCGGCCTTGAACGCATCCGCGTCGTCCGTCGTCGCGGCGTACATGTTGAGGCCCGTGTTCAGCAGGATGAGCACGAGCGGCAGGACGAGCAGGAAGACGATCTTGCCGAACGCCGGGTTCGACTCCATGCCGCGGTGCTCCTCCTCGGAGCCCGAGAGGATCGACGGCACGCCGATGTCGTACCGGCGGCCGACCCAGCCGCCGAAGAGCACGCCGACGATGTACCAGACGGGAATCGCGACGACGAGGCCGAGCACGAGCACGAGGCCGACGTCGGCGCCCAGGATGGCGGATGCCGAGACGGGCCCCGGGTGCGGCGGCACGAAGATGTGCATGGAGCTGAAGGCGAGCGCCGCGGGGAACGCGACGGTCAGGAGCGATCCGCCCAAGCGGCGAGCGACGGCGTAGATGATGGGCATCATCACCACGAGGCCCGCGTCGAAGAAGATCGGGAAGCCCATCAGCAGGCTCGCGACGCCGACGGCCATGGCCGCGCGCCGCTCGCCGAACCAGCCGATGAGCTTGTCGGTGAGCACCCTCGCGCCGCCGGAGGTCTCGATCATGCGACCGAGCATCGCGCCGAGCGCGACGAGCAGCATGACGCTGCCGAGCGTCGGGTTGAACCCGAACTGCAGCGCGGGCATGAGCCGGTCGAACGGGATGCCGGCGGCGAACGCCGTGAGCAGGCTCGTGATCATCAGGGCGAGGAAGGCGTGGATCTTGAACGCCATGATGAGGACGAGCAGCAGCGCGATGGACGCGGCCGCGAGCAGCAGCAGGCCTCCCGTGCCGAGGTCCCAGTTGAGGACGAGGTCGTCCATCGTGCGTCTCCTTCGTGTGCTGTGCGGTGCGTGGATGCCGGCGGTCAGCGCCCGGGCAGGTGGATCGTGCCGGTGATCGTGGTCTCGGGGCCGAGCTCGACGGTGCGGCCGGCCGCTCGGCCGATCAGGATGCGCGTGACCTCGTCGACGATCGCCGCGGGGGTCTGGTCGATGGAGATGGCGATGCCGTGCTCCCACTCGGCGAGCGGCTCGAGCGTCTCGATCTGGCTGTCGAGCAGCGTCGAGGGCATGTACTCGTGGTCGCGGTGCGCGATGCGGTCGGCGAGCAGGCCCTTGTCGCCCTCGAGATGCACGAAGACGAGCTGCGGGTCGCTCGCGCGCAGCAGCTCGCGGTACCAGCGCTTGAGCGCCGAGCACGCGACGATCGTGATGCGTCCCTCAGCGCGCCCCGTCGCGATCGCGTCACCGATGGCCTTGAGCCACGGCACGCGATCCTCGTCGGTCAGCGGCGTGCCGCCGGCCATCTTCTGCTTGTTCGCCGCCGGGTGCAGGTCGTCCCCGTCGATGAACTGGATGTTGAGGCGGTCGGCGAGCGCTTGCCCGATCGTCGTCTTGCCGGAGCCCTGCACGCCCATGATGATCATGGACGGGTATCGCGTCTCGCTCATGGATCCACTCCCTCGTGCTCGCCGAACGTGAGCAGCACCTTCGAGGATACGGATGCGTCGCGCGCGAGCTCGAGCGCGTCGAGGCCGCGCTCGATCGGCAGCTCGTGGCTGATGACCGGTGCCGCGTCGAGCGAGCCGTCGGCGAGCGCCTCGAGCACGTCGTCGATCTCGTCGTTGAAGCGGAAGGAGCCGATGAGCGTGAGCTCGCGCGTGATGGCGCTCGCCATCGGCACGGCGATGTCACCCGCGCGCTGGAGCCCGAGCATGACGACGGTGCCGCCGCGACGGGCGCCGCTGATGGCGGCGGCGAGCCCCGGCACGGTGCCGGAGGACTCGATGACGACGTCGGCGTGGAGGGCGGCGATGCCGTCGGCGTCGCGCGCGTCCATCGCGCGCGCGCCGAGTCGCTCGGCGAGCGCGCGCGGGTGCTCGTGCAGGTCGGTCGCGACGACCTCGACCGCGCCGTGGTGCCGCGCGACCGCGATCGCGAGCGCGCCGATCGGACCGGTGCCGATCACGAGCACGCGCTTGCCGGCGACGTCGCCGGCCTGGCCGAGGCCGTGCCACGCGACGGCCGCGGGCTCGGCGAGCGCGGCGAGCCGGAGGTCGAGGCCGGCGGGGAGCGGGCGGAGCATGCGAGCCGGCAGCGCGACGCGGCGCGCGAAGGCGCCTGCCGTGTGGGGCATGCGCGCGGCCGAGCCGAGGTACGTGCCCGCGGGGCTCAGGTTCGGCCGATCGGCCGGGAACGGCGCGGAGCCGTCGTCGATCGGCGTCGCCGGGTGCACGGCGACGCGCGTGCCCGCGGCCGGGCCGGTGCCGTCGACGGCCTGCTCGAGCACGGTGCCGACGATCTCGTGGCCGAGCAGCATCGGCTCGCGCAGGATCGACTGTCCCGCTGCGCCGTGCAGCCAGTAGTGGAGGTCGGAGCCGCAGATGCCCCCGAAGGCGATCCCGACGACCGCCTCGTCGGCCGCGGGCGCCGGCTCCGGCAGCGCGTCGACCCGCACGTCCTCCTTCGCGTGGGCCACGAGGCCGAGGTTGTCCGTCTTCCGCTCGTCGCTCATCCGCCTGCTCCTCTCACACCCCGGTCACACGACGGCGGTCATGCCGCCGTCGACGAAGATCGTCTGCCCGTTCACGAAGGCGCTCGCGTCGCTCGAGAGGAACACGAGGGTGCCGACGAGGTCCTCGACCCTGCCCCAGCGGCCCGCCGGGGTGCGCCCCGCGACCCACGCGGAGAACTCCGGGTCGTCGACGAGCGGCTGCGTCAGCTCGGTCGCGAAGTAGCCGGGGGCGAGCGCGTTGACGCCGATGCCGTGCGGCGCGAGGTCGGCGCACAGGCCCTTCGTGAGCATGACGATCGCGCCCTTCGTCGCGCTGTAGGGCGCGATCGACGGGCGCGCGAGCTGCGACTGCACGCTCCCGATCGAGACGATGCGGCCCGAGCCGCGTTCGACCATGCCGCGCGCGACGCGACGCGAGAGCAGGAACGCGCTCGTGAGGTTCGTCGCCACGAGGTCGTGCCAGTCCTCGTCGGTGAACTCCGCGATCGGGTTGCGCCGCTGGATGCCGGCGTTGTTGACGAGGATGTCCGGGGTGCCGAGCCGCGCCTCGACGTCGGCGACCCCGGCGTCGACCGCAGCCGCATCCGTCACGTCGAAGAGCGCGACGTGCGTCTTGCGGCCGGTCGACTCGGCGATCTCGGCGGCGGCGCGCTCGGCCTTCGCCGCATCACGACCGTGCACCACGACCGTCGCTCCCGCCTCGGCGAGGCCCTGCGCGAGCGCGCGGCCGATGCCCTGGCTCGAGCCCGTGACGAGCGCGGTGCGGCCCGCGAGGTCGAACAGCGCGGTGCCGGTGCGGGGCTCGGGCATCAGTAGAACTCCTTCGTGCTCATGACGTTCTCGAGCGGTTCGCGCTCGAGCAGGCGCGTCGCGTTGCGGGCGAAGAGCTCGGCGATGCGGCGCGGCTCCTGCACCGAGAGCGCCGCGGTGTGGGGGCTCAGCAGCACGCTCGGGTGCTCCCACAGCCGCGACTGCGCGGGGAGCGGCTCGACGGCGGTGACGTCGAGGGCCGCGAAGCCCACCCGGCCGGCGTCGAGGGCGTCGAGCAGCGCATCCTCGTCGACGACCGTGCCGCGGCCGACGTTGACGAAGACGGTGTCGTCGCGGAGCGCGCCGAAGACGTCGGCGCCGAGGAGCCCGGTCGTGCGCTCGGTGCCGGGCAGCGTCGACACGATCGCGTCGGCGTGCGCCGCCGCCTCGGCGAGCTCGTCGATCGGCACGAGCCGGTCGACGTGCGCGACGGGCTCGCCCGAGCGGGTCGTGCCCCACACGGTCGCGCCGAGCGCCGCGAAGCGCTCGGCGACGACCTTGCCGATGCCGCCGAGCCCGACGACGAGCACCGTCATCTCGCTCACGTGGCGCATGAGGCGCCGGCCGTCGCCCCACGTGCGGGCGGCCTGGTCGGCCTCGAGTCGCCGCAGCCCCTTCGCCCCGGCGAGCACGCCGAAGAGCGCCCACTCGGCGAGCGTCGACGCGTGCATGCCGGCGCTCGTCGTGACGACGACGCGCTCGAGCTCCTCCTCGGAGAGCTGCGCGGCCCGCACCTGCCCGCCGCCGCCCGCGGCGGTCGTGTGCACCCAGCGCAGCCGCTCGTTCGCGCGCACGGTGCGGGCGAGCGCGGCGGGTGAGACGTCCGGGAGGCCGAAGAGCGCATCCGCCTCGTCGAGCATCGCCTCGAACCTCGACTGCTGCTCGGGCGTGCGCTGCCAGTCGGGGTCACCCTCCCAGTCGCCCTGCCAGCGCCACGGGCGCGTGAGCGCGGGGTCGCGCAGCAGCTCGACCCGCGGCTCGAGCTCGCGGATGCGATCAGCGGATGCGTCGTCGAGGCTGACCGCGACGGCGACCTTCAGGGTGTGCTCGGGCATGGCGACTCCTTCTCGGTTCAGGCTAGTGATGGGGCGCGCTCAGCGCAGGGGCAACCGAGGCGCAGGTCGCCGACGACGACCGTCGCCGTCTGGCCTGGATGCGCCTCGTGGTTCGAGAGCGGGGCGCCGGCCATCACGACGTCGCCCGGACCGAGTCGCACCCAGCGCGCGACGTACGCGAGCGACTCGCGCACCGGCACGGGCATCGCGCTCGCGCTCGAGTCGCGCACCCGCTCACCGTCGAGCTCGAGCGCGAGCGGGAGGTCGTCGATCGAGGCGTCGGTGTCGATCCAGGGGCCGAGCGGGGTCGATCCGTCGCCGCCCTTCGACTCGAAGTTGCGCTCGTCGAGCTCGGCGCGATCGGGATACGAGATGTCGTCGACGGCCGTCACCCCGAGCACGAACTCGTGCGCGTTCCGCTCGTCGAGCAGGGGCGACGCCGGATCGCCCGTGTCGCGGCCGATCACGATCGCGATCTCGGCCTCGACGACGAGCCGGCCCGCGTCGCGCCCGACGCGCACGGGCTCGCCGTGCGCGACGACGGAGCGCGGGCTCTGAGCCACGCCTGCACGGGCAGCGGGCGATCGGTCGAGCCGCGGTTCTGCGCGATGCCGACGAGCACGGTCGGCGCGGCCGGCGCGAGCAGTCGCGCCTCGGCGCTCGGGACCGGCGCACCGATGTCGGCCGGGAGCCGGCCCTCGCCGAGCGCCAGGTACGGATCCTCGATCGGCACCCAGGCACCGACCGCGGTCGCGTCGCCGTCGGCGCGCGCATGGAGCACGGCGTCGCCGACGGCGACCCTCGCGATGCGCATCAGGCGCGCTGCGTCGCGGCCTCGAGGTCGGCGGCGCTGCGCGACTCGTCCTCGGAGATGCGCACCGCGTCGTCGAGCCGCAGCAGGTCTCGGCCGCGCGTCTCGGGCACGAGGAACGTCGAGGCGGTCGTGATGAGGGCGAGCGTCGCCATGTAGACGCCCGGCAGCAGCCAGTCGCCGTCGGAGACCGCGAGCAGGTAGGCGCCGAGCACGCCGGCGAGTCCGCCCGCGAGCACCGCCGAGATCTCGCGTGCCATCGCGACGCCGAGGTAGCGGTGGCGGTTGCCGAACAGCTCGGGCAGCATCGCGCACTGCGGGCCGAGCATGGTGTTGACGGCGATGCCGACGCCGAGCGCGATGACGACCACGACGGTGACCGGGTCGCCGAGCGAGAGCAGCCACCACGCCGGGAAGGCGTAGACGAGCATGAAGACGGCGCCCGCGCGGTAGATGATGCGGCGACCGAAGCGGTCGGAGAGGTGACCGGTGAGCGGCAGCACGAAGATCGCGATGAGCGCGCCGAGCGTGACGCCCCAGGCCGCGACGCCGCGGTCGACGGGGTTGGCGAGGAAGTTGCCGGCGACGAACGCGAGCGCGAGCGTCTGGAACATGTAGGAACCGCCGTTCTCCGCCATGCGCAGGCCGACGCCGACGGTGACGCCCGGCAGTCCCTTCGTGAAGATCTCGCGGATCGGGCGCTGCGAGATCTGGTCGTGCTTCTCGAGCTCGACGAACGTCGGCGTCTCGCGCAGCCGCAGGCGGATGAAGAGCGCGACGAGGATGAGCAGGAACGAGGCGAGGAACGGGATGCGCCACGCCCAGCCGAAGAAGACCTCGTCGGGCAGCAGCGACATGAGCGAGAACACGAGGCCCGCGAGCAGCGTGCCGAGCTGGATGCCGATGAACGGCAGGGCCGAGAAGAAGCCGCGCCGCTGGACGGGCGCGTACTCGGCCATGAGCACGGTCGCGCCCGCTTGCTCGGCGCCGGCGCCGAAGCCCTGCGCGAGTCGCAGGACGGTGAGCAGGATCGGCGCCCAGATGCCGATCTGGTCGTAGGTCGGGAGGGCGCCGATGAGCGTCGTCGCGCCGCCCATGAGCCCGATCGTGACGACGAGCACCCACTTGCGGCCGAGGCGGTCGCCGAGTGTGCCGAAGAAGAGGCCGCCGAGCGGGCGCGCGAGGAAGCCCACGCCGAAGGAGGCGAGCGAGGCGACGACGGCGAACTCCGGCGGCAGGTTCGAGAAGAACAGCTGCCCGAAGATGAGCGCCGAGAAGAGGCCGTAGAGCGCGAAGTCGAAGTACTCGAGCGCGCTGCCGACGCTCGAGGCGAGCGTCGCCCTGCGCAGGTTGGCCGCGTACTCGGGGTCGTCGGTGTGCGCGGGGTGCTGCGCGGTGGTGTCGGACACGGTCCATCTCCTTCGACAGTCGTGCAAGTGCGTCGTTGCTTCCGGCGACTGTACCAGCCCACTGAACGCCGTTCAACTGCTTGAACAGCGACGAGGCTCGGTCAGGCCCCGGGACCCCGGAGCGGGTTGGTGAGCACCGCGACCGCCGCGAGCAGGCCCTCGCCGACCGCGTCGATCCGCTCGTCATCGGCGAGCTCCGCGGGCAGCGCGGCCCCCATCGCGAGCGGCGGGTCGGCGGGCGCCCACGGCTCGAGCGCGACGGCGACGCCCGTGATGCCCCCGAACGAGCCGCCGCGGTCGACGGCGTAGCCGCGCTCGCGCACCTCGCCCAGCTGCGGCAGCAGCTCATCGACGGTCGTGATGCTGCCGGGCGTCAAGCGTGGGAACGGCTCCGTCGGCGCGAGCAGTGCGCGCACTGCGTCATCGTCGAGCTCGGCGAGGAGCGCGACGCCGGTGGCGCTGAGCGCCGCGGGCAGCTTCGAGCCGAGCGGCGTGCCGAGCCGGTAGGGCGAGCGGCCCTCGTGGCGCGCGAGGTAGAGCGCGTCGGTGCCGTCGAGCATCGCGATCTGCACGACCTCGCGGTGCAGCACGGGCGAGGCCGCCACGACGCGGTAGAACTCGCGCACCTGGTTGAACTGCTGTGCGAACGCGCCGCCGAGCTCGGCGGTGCGGCGCCCGAGCCGGTAGCCGCCCGCCTCCCGCTCGAGCATGCCGCCGTCCTCGAGCGCGGCGCACAGGTTCGCGGTCGACGACTTCGCGAGGCCGAGCGCGCGAGCGATGTCGCTCAGCGTCATCGGCGCGCCGTCGGCGTCGGCGAGGGCGGTCAGGATGCGGAGGGCGCGCGAGACCGCGGGCGCCGGATCGCGATCGCGCTCGGTCGGGACGTCGGGCTGGGGCATGGCTTCCGCTCCTTCGCGGTCGAGTCGTCGCCGCCACCCTACGGCCCTGCCACAGGACTGGACATCGTTCGCCATGCTGGTCAGCGCGGTCGCTCGCCCGTAGCCTCGAGCCATGGAGACGGCTGCGACCCCCTCGCCGCGGGACGAGACCCTCGGCGTCATCGGCATCGGCGCGATGGGCGAGCCCATGGTGCGACGACTGCTGGCCGCGGGCCGCAGCACCGTGGTCTCGAGCCGGTCGCCGCGCCCCGCGCTCGTCGAGGCGGGCGCCGCGTGGGCAGCGAGCCCGCGCGAGCTCGCGGAGCGGGCGGCGACGGTGCTGTCGATGCTGCCGGACCTGCCCGAGCTCGACGCGGCGCTCGCGGGCCCCGACGGCCTGCTCGCGGGGCTCGGCGACGACCGCGAGCTGCTCGTGCTCGTCGGTTCCACCTCGTCGCCCACGGGCGTGCGCGAGCTCGCCGCCCGGCTCGCGGCGGCAACGGGCGGCAGGGTCCGGGTCGTGGACGCTCCCGTCTCGGGCGGCGTCGACGGCGCGGAGGCCGGCTCGCTCTCGATCATGCTCGGCGGCGAGCCCGCAGACGCCGCGCGCGCCACAGCGATGCTCGCGCCATGCGGGCGGGCCGTCCATCTCGGGCCGCTCGGCGCCGGCGAGGTGGCGAAGGCGTGCAACCAGCTCGTCGTCGCCGCGACGATCAGCGCCCTCGGCGAGGCGACGGTGCTGGCCGAGCGCTCCGGCCTCGACCTCGACGCGCTGTGGGAGCTGCTCGGCGGTGGCTACGCCGGCTCGAACCTGCTCGAGAGCCGTCGCGACCGGCTCGTGCGCGGCGACGACTCGCCGTCAGGGATCGCGCGCTACCTCGTCAAGGACCTCGGCTTCGCCGCCGACGTCGCCGAGGCGACCGGCACGAACCCCGCGCTGCTGCCGGCGCTCCGCGCCTTCTTCGACGAGATCGTCGAGCGCGGGCACGGCGAGCGCGACATCTCGGTGACGCGACGGGTGATCGCCGAGCGCTGAGGCGCGTCAGGCTCGCAGCCGTGGCCCGAGCTCGTCGGCGAAGAACGCGAGGAAGGCGTCGGGGTCCGGCCCGCCGTCCATGAGCGCGATGTGGTCGAAGCCCGCCTCGCGGTAGGGCTCGATCACCTCGAGGTGCCGCTCGACGTCGGGCCCGCACGCGAAGGCCTCCTCCATGGCGTCGACGTCGATCGCGGCGGTCGCCGCGTCGAACGCGGCGGGATCGGGGAGCTCGGCGAGCACCTTCCAGCCGAGCGTGCCGAAGCGGAACGCGCGGTGCGCCGACTCGGCGCCCGTGCGCGGGTCGGGTGCGAACGCGGTCGGCGCCTCGGCGTAGCGGGGACCGTCGCCGCCCGCGGCCGTCCACGCCTCGACGAGCGACGCATCCGGATCCGTCGAGAAGATGCCGTCGCCGAGCTCGGCCGCGAGCTCCGCCGCTTGCGGACCGCCCGCCGCGACGACGATCTCGGGCAGCACCTCCGGCAGGTCGTAGACGCGAGCGTCGGTGAGCCGCAGGAACTCCCCGCGGTACGAGTGCACCCCGCCCGACCACAGCATCCGGATGATCTCGAGCGCCTCGCGGAGCCGCCGGTGGCGGTCGCCGACCTGAGGCTGTCGCATGAATGGCGTGCCTGCGTGGGTCTGCGGAGGGGTCGCGGGAGAATGGGCCATGGCCGTGAACGTGCGCTCTGGGGATCTCGATCAGCTGTTCCTGATGCCGCCGTCGGTGCGGGAGTGGCTCCCTGAAGACCACCTCGCGTTCTTCGTGCTGGACACGGTCGCGGAGCTCGATCTCACAGCGTTCTACGCGTCGTACCGGGCCGATGGTCGCGGCGGCGCGGTCTACGATCCGGCGCTGATGCTGGGCGTGTTGCTCTACGCCTATTGCACCGGCGAGCGCTCCTCTCGGCGCATCGAGCGGAAGCTGGTCGAGGACGTCGCCTACCGCGTGCTGGCGGTGAACCAGACGCCGGATCACGCGACGCTGGCGCGGTTCCGATCGCGGCACCAGGAGGCGATCGCGGCGCTGTTCGGGCAGGTGCTCGGGCTCTGCGTGAAGGCGGGGATCGTCGATGCGGGGATGATCGCGATCGACGGGACGAAGATCGCCGCGGACGCGTCGTTCTTCGCGAACCGCTCGCGCGAGGATCTCGCCGCCGAGATCCTCGACGAGGCGGAGCAGACCGACGCGGCCGAGGACGCCCTGTTCGGCGATCGCCGCGGCGACGAGCTGCCCGCGGCATGGTCCGGCGGCCGGGACCGGCGCGAGCGGATTCGGGCCGCGCTGGACGAGCTGGAGCGGGAGAAGGCGCGCGACTACGAGTCGCGGGTCGCGGAGCGGGAGCGGAAGGAGGCCGCTTCAGGCAAGCAACTGACCGGCCCGAAACCGCGGCCCGACACGGCGCGGCGGGCGAAGCCGCGACGGGCGAACACCACCGACCCGCACTCGCGGATCATCCCGAACACCGGGCGCGGCGCGATGCAGGGCTACAACGCGCAGACCGCGGCGACCGCGGGCGGCCAGATCGTGGTCGCCGCCGAGGTCACCGTCACCACCAATGACCAGCCGCACTTCGTGCCGATGGCGACCGCGGTCACCGAGAACCTCGCCGACGCCGGCCACGACGAGCCGGTCGGCACGTTCGTCGCCGACGCCGGCTCCTGGACCGCCGCGAACGGCACCGCCGATGTCGGCGCCGAGGTGCTGATCGCGACGAAGAAGCCCGCCGATCACCGTGCCGAGCGACCCGCCGACCACAAGCTGTCAGTGCTGGCGAAGGTCAACCGGGGCGAGCTCTCCCAGCGCAAGGCGGGCGAGATCCTCGGCGTCTCCTACACGTGGGTCGGCGACATGACCAAGCGCTACTTCGGCAAGGACGGACCTCGAGCTGGGCGCGCTGCGGAACCGACGCCGGCTGAATGGCTGCCCGTGATCGAGCGCCTGAATCGCGGCGAGATCAACAAGCGAGAAGCCGCCGGCGAGCTCATGGTCTCCGGCACCCGGATCAACTCCATGCTCGCCCACGTCCGCGGCGAGGCCGTCGAACCGTCGATCGCGAGGGCCGTGATGGACGAGAAGCTCGCCGAGCCACGCGGCTCCGCCCTCTACGCCCAGCGCCAGCACACGATTGAACCGGTCTTCGGCAACATCAAGGGCAACCTCGGCTACCGACGATTCACCCGCCGAGGCATCGACGCAGTCCAGAGCGAATGGCGCCTCATCTGCGCCGCACACAACCTCCTGAAGCTGCGCACCGCAGGGGCATAGCTGCCCGGCGGGCACGCCCCGCGCGCTCGCCGCGACTGCCGATACCCGTCGCCGTCGACCCGGACGACATTCGCGCGACAGCCTCACCTCTGGCCAGCCCTCGCCGACGATGCGCTCGCTCAGCCGCTCGCCCGCGCGGGATCCGCGACTCGCGTGCCTCGCGCATCCGCCCCTCGCTAGCCTGGCCATACCCCGAGCCTCCAGGAGGACCTGCTGTGACCACCGCCAACATCGCCGTCGTCGGCCTCGCCGTGATGGGCTCGAACCTCGCCCGCAACCTCGCCTCGCGCGAGGGCAACACGGTCGCGGTCTACAACCGCACGACGTCGAAGACCGACGACCTCATCGCGGCGCACCCCGAGGCCGGCTTCGTGAAGGCGGCGACGATGGAGGAGCTCGCGGCCTCGCTCCAGCGGCCGCGCACCGCGATCGTGATGGTGAAGGCGGGACGGGCGACCGACGCGGTCATCGACGAGCTCGTGCGGGTCTTCGAGCCGGGCGACATCATCGTCGACGGCGGCAACGCGCTGTTCACCGACACCATCCGGCGCGAGCTCGCGGTGCGCGCGACGGGCATCCACTTCGTCGGCTGCGGCATCTCGGGCGGCGAGGAGGGCGCCCTCAACGGTCCGTCGCTCATGCCGGGCGGCACGGTCGAGTCGTACGAGACGCTCGGCCCGATCCTGCGCTCGATCGCCGCGGTCGCCGACGGCGAGCCGTGCGTGACGCACATCGGCGCCGACGGCGCGGGCCACTTCGTCAAGATGGTGCACAACGGCATCGAGTACGCCGACATGCAGCTCATCGCCGAGGCCTACGACCTCATCCGCCGCGGCACGGGCAAGAGCCCGGCCGAGATCGCCGACGTCTTCGACGAGTGGAACCGGGGCGAGCTCGAGTCGTACCTCATCGAGATCACCGCGGAGGTGCTGCGCCAGGTCGACGCCGCGACGGGGCAGCCGCTCGTCGACGTCATCCTCGACGCGGCCGGCGCGAAGGGCACCGGCGCCTGGACGGTGCAGACGGCGCTCGACCTCGGCGTGCCGGTCTCGGGCATCGCCGAGGCGGTCTTCGCCCGCTCGCTCTCATCGCGGCTCGACCAGCGGGCGGCTGCGCGCGACCTGCCGGGGCCCTCGGGCTCGTGGCAGGTCGACGATGCGGATGCGTTCATCGAGGACGTGCGCCAGGCCCTGTTCGCGTCGAAGATCGTCGCCTACTCGCAGGGCTTCGACGAGATCGTCGCGGCCGCCGAGCAGTACGGCTGGGACATCCGGAAGGGCGAGGTCGCCCGCATCTGGCGCGCGGGCTGCATCATCCGCGCGCGCTTCCTGAACGACATCACCGACGCGTACGCCGCCGACCCCGCGCTGCCGGCGCTCATCGTCGCGCCCTACTTCCGCGACGCGATCGCCCGCACCCAGGAGGCGTGGCGACGCGTGGTCGTCGCGGCCGCGCAGGCCGGCATCCCCTCCCCCGCGTTCTCGTCGAGCCTCGCCTACTACGACGGCCTGCGCGCGGAGCGGCTCCCCGCCGCGCTCGTGCAGGGGCAGCGCGACTTCTTCGGCGCGCACACCTACCGCCGCGTCGACCGCGAGGGCACCTTCCACACGCAGTGGTCGGGCGACCGCACGGAGATCGCCGCGGTCGACACGCACTGACGCGGCGCCCCGCCGCAGAGTGCCGGAACTCTGCGCTTCCGAAGACTCTGAGGCGCAGAGTGCCGGCACTCTGCGCTCCGGCCAAGCGCGGGCGCTGCGCGGCTGTGGAGAGCGGCGACGCACGAGGACAGGACGCTGGCACGATCCGCGCGTGGATCGATCCTTGCCGCCCGGCCTCGACGCGCGAGGCTTCCTCGTGGCAGACGCGGTGCGCGCGGGCATGACGCCCGCGCGGCTCAGGAGCCCGCGGCTCGCGGTACCGCACTTCGGGGTGCGCTCGATTGCGCAGCCGGAGTCGCTGCTCGAGCGAGCCGCCGCCTTCGCCCCGCTGCTGCAGCCGTGGCAGAGCATCGGAGGTGTCATGGCGCTCGCCGTGCTCGGGCTGCCGGTGCCGTGGCGCCTGCGGGACTCGCTCGGCGTCGACGTCGTCGCGCCGAAAGGACGCGGCACGCCCGACCGACCCGGCATCCGCGTACGTCGCGTCTCCGACTCCGCGCTCGACACCTGGGAGCTCGAGGGCGTGCGGGTCGTCGCACCCGCGCTCGCCTGGGCGCTCCTCGCGCCGACCTGCACCGAGCACGAGCTCGTCGTGCTCGGCGATGCGATCGTCTCCGACGCGGAGCACTACCCGGATCGGCGCGCGCCGGGCCCGCTCGCGACGATCGAGGAACTGCGGGCAGTCGTCGATCGCTGGGCCGGCCGCCCTGGGGCAGCTCGGCTGCGTGCGGCGCTGCCGCGAGTCCGCCTCGGCGTCGAGTCCCCGCGCGAGAGCGATATGCGGCTCTTCATCGTCGACGCGGGGATGCCGGAGCCCGAGGTGCAGGCGAGCGTCCACGACCCCGAGACCGGCCGGCTGCTCGGCAGGGCCGACCTTCTGCATCGGGATGCTCGCGTCGTCGAGGAGTACGAGGGCAAGGGGCATCGCTCGAAGGAGCAGTGGGACCGCGATATCCAGAAGTACCGCGACTTCGAGCGGATCGGGCTGCATGTGGTCCGGGCTACAAACCGCGACTTCGTGCCGACTCCGGACGTCTGGCTGAGCGATCTCGCCGCCGTCCTCCGCGACCGCACCGCCTGATGCACCGGAGCAGCAGAGTTCCGGCACTCTGCGGTTCGCGGCCCTCGGAACAGCAGAGTTCCGGAACTCTGCGGATTCGGCGGGGCGGCGAGGCGGTCAGCGGCGGGGGACGAGGGCGCGGGCCGCGAGGCCGAGCGCGAGCCACGCGGCGGCCGCGACGACACCCGGCCACGGCAGGGTGACGACGAGCAGGGCGCACAGCGCGAGGCCGGCGGCCGGCACCCAGCGCGGCAGCCACCAGCGCACCCGCCGCTCCGTCGCATCCGCCGTCCGGCCGCGGATCGCGCTCACGTGCGCGACCGCGTAGTACGTCAGCACGCACGTCGACGAGAAGGCCACGAGCTGCCCGGGCGGCAGCAGCAGCACCCCGGTGATCGCAGCCGCGGCGGTGACCGCCTCGGCGACGACCGGCGCGCTCGTGGCGGGCCAGACGTACGACAGCGGGCCGGGCAGGTCGCGGTTGCGCGCCATCGCGAGCCCCGTGCGCGAGAGCCCCGCGAGGATGCCCGTGAGGCTCCCGAGGCTCGCGAGCGTCGCCGCGCCGAGCAGGGCGACGTGCAGCCATCCCGCGCCGACGAGGTCGGCCACCGGCGCGGCCGCGGTGGGCAGCGCATCCGCGAGCCTCGCCGTCGTCGCCCACGCGACGAGGCCGTAGAGCACGAGCACGATCGCGAGGCCCGCGCCGATCGCGCGCGGCAGGGTGCGCTGGGGGTCGCGCACCTCCTCGCCGAGCGTCGCCATGCGCGCGTAGCCCGCAAACGCGAAGAAGAGCACACCCGCCGCGGTCAGCACGCCGAACGGTCCCTCCGGCGCACCCTCGACCCGGCTGGCGGCGACGGGCGCGACGGTCTCGAGGCCCGCGGCGGATGCGGTCGGCAGGCCGAGCGCGGACCACACGAGCGCCGCCGTCACGAGCGCGAGCACGATCGTGACGATCGCCGTCGTGACGCGCACGGTCGAGCGGATGCCGGCCATGTTGACGAGCGCGAGCGCGGCGATCAGGCCGGCCGCGAGCCACGGCGCCTGCTCCGGCCACACGTGCCGGGCGGCGATGAGCGCGATCGCGCCCGCGGAGGCGGTCTTGCCGGTGAGGAACATCCAGCCGGCGGCGAAGCCGACCGCGGGCGAGACCTCGGCGCGGCCGTAGGCGTAGGCGCCGCCCGACACGGGGTGCCGCATCGCGAGCTGCGCGGTCGACATCGCGTTGAGCGTCGCGACCGCCCCCGCGAGCAGCAGCGCGACCCACAGCCAGCTGCCCGCGAGCTGCGACGCGGGCACCCAGACGAAGAAGAGGCCGGCGCCGATCATCGACCCGAGCCCGATAGCGATCGCGCCGGGGACGCCGATGCGGCGCTCGAGGGTCGTCACGGCGTCGAGGCTAGACCGGCCGGGTGAACGGCCGGGTGAACGGCCCGTGCCGCGCGGCCGCGGCGCGCGGCACGGACTCGGGGCGGCGCGGTTCGGCTCGCCTCGGCTCGGCGACTCGGCGACTCAGCGGCTCAGCGGCTCAGCGGCTCAGCGGATCAGCAGGAGACGAGCACGAGACTCCCGCCGCCGCCCCAGCTCGGGCGGTAGCGCGCGCAGAGCCGCGGCTGGTTCGAGCCGCCGCCACCCCGGCTGGTCGACGCCGCCGGGCGGCTCGCAGCGGCTGCGGCAGCGGCCGCGGCGCGCCGCTCGGCTTCCGCCGCCTCCGCGGCGACGGCCTCGGCATGCGCGGCCTGCGCCGCTTCCGCGACCTCGGCGTAGCCGCGCAGGCGCTCGAGCAGCACCGAGGGCGCAGCGTCAGCGCCGAGCTCGTGCGCGCTCGCCGCCGCCGCGTGCATGACCGCGGTCTGCTCGGGCGCCTTCGCGGTCTGCTCCCCCACGACCGCCGCCTGCTCGACCGCGGCGTCGGCGGTCGCGCGCAGGGCGTCCACCGCCGGCGCGACGGCGTCGGCGATGCCATCCATGCGCTGCTCCTCGGCGCGCAGCGACGCGCGCAGCTGCTCGAGCGCTGCGGCGGTCGCCTCGATCTCAGCACCGATCGCGTCGATCACCTCATCGGTCACGTCGTCGTCGGCGACCGTGCGCGTTCGCGCGGGCTCGAGCGGGACCGCGAGGATGCGCTCGGCGGTCGCGACGTCGAGTGCGAGGAGCGATGCAGGCGCGAGCAGCTCGGGCGCCGGTTCCCCCGAGGCCTCGGCCTCGGCGAGCGCCTGGGCATCGGCTTCGCGCAGGGCTTCGACCGCAGCTGTGAGGTCGCCCCGCAGCGCCTCGCGCTCCTCGGGGTTCGCGGCGCCCGCAGCCCGCGCCGGAGCCGACGCGTCCGCGTGCTCGGATCGGAGTGCCGCCGTGGCCTCGCCGCCGCCGGCGGTGAGCGCCTCGACGTGCTCGGCGCCGAGGATGGCCTCACCCGCGTGCGCGAGCTCGATCGCGCCTGCGGCGAGCGCGGTCGCCTCCTCCCGCTGCCCCGCCTCGAGCGCGACGGCCGCGTCGAGCGCGCGCTGCGCGGCCGCGCGTTCTGCCTCGAGCGCATCCCGCTGCTCCGCGAGCGCGCCGTACTGCTGCACGCGCTGCGCGTGGACCGCCATCGGCACCGCGACGCCCGCTCCCGTCGCGACCGCGACGGCCGCGGCGCCGGCGACCCATGCGAGCGTCCGCCGCGCGCGACCCCGGCCTCGCGGACCGCGTGCCTCGTCCTTCGTCGTCTCGCCCATCCGCGGCCTCCCGTGCTCGAGTCCCGGCGTCGACGCGACGCGCCGCGCCGTCCGGTCCCACAGTGGCTCGACGGGAGCGCGCCCGCTCGGATCCCCAACAACCCCGGACGCGGGACGGCCCGGGCGCCCAGCCGCGCCTGCGACCTGGGGCAGAATCGAGCGCATCGACACCCCGCCGACGAGGAGCGCCATGACGAGTCCGCCGCTGCGCGTCGACGACGTCCCCGATCGTCTGCGCGCGCTCCGCGCGGAGGCCGGCGACCCCTCGTTCGCGGAGATCGCTCGTCGCGTCAGCACGCTGCGCCGGGGCCGCCGCGGCGCGGGTCCGGCGATCGTGTCGCGCGCGACCGTGTACGACTGCTTCCGCGAGGGCCGCAAGCGGTTCGACACCGAGCTCGTCGTCGCGATCGTGCGCGCGCTCGCGAGCGATCCCGCGACGGTCCAGGCTTGGTCGAGCGCGATGGGCGCGATGCAGCTGCGGGCTGCGTCCGCCGGCATCGTCCAGGTGACGGATGCGCCGGCGACGCCCGTGCCGCTGTTCATCGGGCGCGCGCGCGAGCTCGCGACGCTGCGGGAGCAGCCGTCCAGCCACTGGATCCACGCGATGCCGGGCGCTGGCAAGTCGACGCTCGCGCTGCGCGCGTCGCACGACGCGCTCGCGGCGGGGAGCATCGCTCGCGTCATCGTCGCGGATCTGCGCGGGCACAGCCCCGCCGGACCGCCCGCGGATCCCGACGCCGTCGTGCGCGCCGCGCTGCGGCTGCTCGGCGAGTCGAGCCGCTCGCTCCCGACGGCGGCGGCTCGTCGACTGCTGCCCTCCCTCCTGCGCGCGCAGGCGACGCTGCTGCTGCTCGACGATGCCGAGTCGGCGGAGCAGGTCAACGCCATCCTCCCCGACCCCGCGGGCGCGGCAGCGATCGTCACGAGCCGCTCGCGCCCCTCGACGACGCGCTTCCGCGTCACCGAGCTGCCGCTGTTCACTCCCGCCGAGTCGCTCGCGCTGCTCGACGCGGTCGCCGGCCCCGCGGTGATCGACGAGGACCGGCCGTCGATCACCGCGCTGCTGCAGCTCACCGAGCACCAGCCCCTCGCGGTGAGCATCACCGCGGCCCGCATCGCCTCCCGCCCCGACTGGGCGGTCGCCGAGCACCTCGAGCTCGCCCGCGCCCGCCGCGCCGCGCTCCGGCTCGACTCGGCGGTCGCGCGCTCGCTCGACCTGACCTACGAGTCGCTGCCCGACGCGGCTCGCCGACTGCTGCGCGCCATCGCCGCGCACCCGGTCGGGCTGCTCGATCGCGACAGCGTCGCGGCGCTCGCCGGGCTGCCGCCGAGCGACGTCGATGTCGCGCTCGCCGAGCTTGAGCGCCACGGGCTCGTCGGCTGGAGCGAGCGCGGGCGCGTGACGATGCACGAGCTCGTGCGCGTGCACGCCGCCGATCGCGGCCTGGAGGCCGACCCCGCCTCCGTGCGGCGCGCGGCGGCCGAGCGCTTGCGGCAGCGGCTCATCGACCTCACGTGGTCAGCCCATCGCACGATCAGCGAAGCGCGACTCGGGGCGGGTCGATCACCGCGCACGGCGGTCGCACACGTCGAGCTCGACCGCGATGGCGCCGAGCGCTGGCTCGCGGATTCCACCGACCTGCTGCTGCACGCCGCGCTCGACGCGCCGGCGCAGGGCGCGCCCGCGGCGATCGGCCACATCGCAGAGGCCCTCGACGACGTGCTGCTGCGGGCCGGGCGCACCGACGACGCGGAGGCCCTGCACCGAGAGGCGCTGCGCGTCGCCCGAGAGCGCGGCGACCCCACCGGCGAGCTGCGCGCCCTCGTCGACCTCGGGGTCGTCCTCACGACCGCGGGCCGGGTCGCCGAGGCCACCGAGGTGCTCTCGCAGCTGGACCGCGAGACGCAGGCATGGCACGAGGAGGCGGCGCTCGCCTCGAACGCCCTCGCGCTGTGCCTGCTCGAGCAGGGCGCGATCGAGGCGGGACGGCGAGCGCTCGAGGCCGGGATGGTCGCGGCCGCACGCGCGGGCGACATGTGGCGCGAGGGTCGGCTCCGCAACACCGCCGCGCTCCTCCACCTGCGCACCGGCGCCTTCGCCGAGGCGCGGGCCGCGCTCGAGCGGTCGATCGCCATCAGCGCCGCGTGCGGCGATGTCGCCGGTGCGGCGCGCGGCGGTGTGAACCTCGCGAAGCTGCTCCACGACCTCGGCGACGACGCCGCGGCCGAGACCGAGGCGCAGCGGGCGCTCGAGGCGATGCGCGCGCTCGGCTTCGTGCCCGGCGTGCTCGCCGCGACCTCGAACCTCGCGGCCGCCGTGTGCGCGCTCGGCCGCTTCGACGAGGCGGCCGCGCTCGCGACCGACGGGCTCGAGGCCGCCAGGGCCGCCGGGATGCGCCAGGTCGAGGTCGAGCTGCTGCGCACCCTCGGCGCCGCTCGTCTCGGCCTCGGCCGCATCGACGACGCACGGAGCGTCCTGACGGAGGCGCTGCGCTCGAGCGAGCCGCTCGGGGACGTCGTGACGGTCGCTGGCTGCGAGGAGGACCTGGGCGATGCCGCGCTCGCTGCGGGCGAGCCGCTCGAGGCCGAGCGGCACTGGCAGCGGGCGGCAGCGCGCTACGCCGTGGCGGGGGCGCCGTACGAGGAGGGCGTGCGTGCCAAGCTCGCCCGGCTCGCCGTCGACGCGCGAGGCTGAGCGGGCCCGGCGGCAGTCGGTTCAGCGGCGCGCGAGCTCGACGAGCACCTCGGCGTGCCCCGTGTGCGGGAACATGTCGAAGACGCGCCCGCGCACGGGGCGGAAGCCGGGCATCGCCGCGAGGTCGCGCGCGAGCGAAGCCGGGTTGCAGCTCGAGTAGAGCACGCGGTCGACGGCGGATGCGTCCAGTCGCGCGGCGAGATGCCCGATGCCCCTGCGCGGCGGGTTCACCACGATGAGCTCGGGCGCCCGGGCGCCCTCGAGGTCGACCGCGGTCGCGTCGCCGACCGTGAACGACGCATCCGCCCCGAGCTCGGCGGCGCTCTCGCGCGCCGCGTCGATCGCCTCGGCCGTCACCTCGACACCCGAGACCCGGCGGCCGGGGCGGGCGGCGTGGAGCGCGAAGCCGCCCACGCCGCAGTACAGGTCGAGCAGGCTCGCGGGATCCGCCTCGTCGATCCAGGCGGTCGCCTCGCGATAGAGCGCAGCCGCGACGGCGGTGTTCGTCTGGAAGAAGCTGCGCGGCCGCAGCCGGAGCCCGATGCCGTTCACGCGCATCGGCAGCACGCCCTCGCCCGCGAGCAGCAGCTCCTCCTCGCCCTCGAGCACCGCCTTGTGCTCGGGCTGCAGGTTGACCGAGAGCGATGCGATCGGCAGCGCGTCGAGCACGTCGAGGTGCTTGCGGAGGCGCGGGAGCGACTCCGTCGATCGCAGGACGAGCCGCACGGCCAGCTCGCCGTCGGGCGAAGCGGTGACGATGAGCAGCTTGAGCTCGCCGCGCCGGCTCGGCACGTCGTAGGGCGTGAGCCGAGCCTCGCGCACGAGCCGCTCGAGCACGGGCATCGCCGCGACGATCGGCTCCTCGTGCAGCGGGCACGCCTGCAGGTCGATGCCCGAGCCGTCGGTCGCGAGGATGCCGATCGTGGGTTCCTCGACGGTGCCGGCGACCGCCATCTTGGCCTTGTTCCGGAACCCGCCGACGGCGCTGGCGTGCGGCGCATCCCATGCCGTCTCCGGGAGCGACGCCGCGACCGCCGCCTGCTTCTCGGCGAGCTGCCGCTCGTAGGGCGTCGGCAGCAGCGTGCAGGAGTGGCACCGGTCGGTGTCGAAGTAGGCGCAGTCGAGCGCGATCGACTTGCCCAGCTGCATCCCGCCAGCCTACGCCGCGGGCTCCGTCGCCGACGGCGCTCCGGCGGTCAGCCGTGCCCGCGCTCGAGCGGTGCGGGCCCGCCGGCGTCCTCGATCTGCTCGGCGAGGAAGGCGTCGAGGATCTCGCCGCGAAGCTGGTCGATGCTCGCGCGCAGCCGCTTGAGGTCGGCCTTCGAGGCGCCCGCGCTCAGCATCTTCACCGCGTGCTCGAGCCGGGTGAGCGACGCGGCCCACGTCTTGGCGCGGACGCGCTCGGGACCGTCGTCGGCGCTGTCGCGCAAGTACTCGACCTGCTCGCGCATCGACTCGAGCGTCTTCCGCATCGCCTCGGGGCTCTGAGCATCCGATCGTCGGAGCTTGCTGACCTGCTCCTGGATGCGGTCGGCGACGTCGGGGTTCTGCTGCAGCCACGCGAGCGCGAGCGGGCCGTATCGCACCGCGTTCCCGCCGATGAACTTGAGCGCGGGACCGAGCCATGTCGCCATCAGGACCTCCGTGGTCAGGACTCTACCGAGGCTGCCTGAGCGGCCCCTCAGCCCGTGGCCCGACCGTCAGGCGGCGCCGTCGAACAGGCTCGTCACCGAGCCGTCCTCGAAGACCTCGGTGATCGCGCGCGCGAGCAGCGGCGCGATCGACAGCACGCGGAGCTTGTCGAAGCGCTGGTCGTCGCGCAGCGGCAGCGTGTCGGTGACGACGACCTCGTCGATGAAGTCGGAGTTCAGGATGTGCGGGGCCGGCTCCGAGAAGATCGCGTGCGTCGCCGCGACGACGACGTTCGTCGCCCCGTTGGCCTTGAGGGCCTCCGCCGCCTTCACGATCGTGCGGCCAGTGTCGATCATGTCGTCGACGAGCAGGCACGTGCGGCCCTCGACCGTGCCGACGATCTCGTGCACCGAGACCTGGTTGGGCACGAGCGGGTCGCGGCGCTTGTGGATGATCGCGAGCGGCGCGCCGAGCTTGTCGCTCCACACGTCGGCGACGCGCACGCGGCCCATGTCGGGCGAGACGACCGTGAGGTTGTCGGCCGGCATCGTGTCCTGGAAGTGCTTGAGCAGCACGGGCATCGCGAACAGGTGGTCGAAGGGCCCGTCGAAGAAGCCCTGGATCTGCGAGGCGTGGATGTCGATCGACATGATGCGGTCGGCGCCGGCGGTCTTGAAGAGGTCGGCGATGAGGCGCGCCGAGATGGGCTCGCGGCCTCGGCCCTTCTTGTCCTGACGCGAGTAGGGGTAGTACGGCATGACCACGGTGATGCGCTTCGCGCTCGCGCGCTTGAGCGCATCCACCATGATGAGCTGCTCCATGAGCCACTCGTTCACGGGGCGGCCGTACGACTGCAGGATGAACGCGTCGGAGCCGCGCACCGAGCCCGTGTAGCGGGCGTAGATCTCGCCGTTCGCGAAGGTGCGGCTGTCGACCTCCATGAGGTCGGTGCCGATCTCCGCAGCCACCGCCCGCGCGAGCTCGGGGTGCGACCTGCCGGTCGCGAGCACGAGGTGCTTGCGGTTCTTCGCGACGATCGATCCCACTCGGGTGCCTCCTAGGCGTTCGGTGCTTGCGTGCCCGCCGCTGCTGCCGCGTCGGCTGCCTTCGTGCCCGGCCTGTTCGACTCGACCCAGCCCGACATGGTGCGCTGCGGTGCGACCGAGATCGCCAGCGCGCCCGGCTCGACATCCTTGCGGACGATCGTGCCTGCTCCAGTGTAGGCGCCGTCACCGATCGTCACCGGGGCGACGAAGACGTTGTCGCTCCCCGTGCGCACGTGCGAACCGACCGTCGTGCGGTGCTTCTCGACCCCGTCGTAGTTCGCGGTGATCGTGCCCGCGCCGATGTTCGAGCCCTCGCCGATCGTCGCGTCGCCGATGTACGAGAGGTGCGGCACCTTGCTGCCCGCGCCGAGCTGCGTGTTCTTCGTCTCGACGAAGGTGCCGATCTTGCCGTCCTCGCCGACGACCGAGTTCGGGCGGAGGTAGGCCCACGGGCCGATGGATGCGCGCGCGCCGATGACCGAGAGGGTCGCGTCCGTGCGCTTCACGACCGCGTCCTCCCCCACCTCGGTGTCGACGAGCGTCGTGTCGGGGCCGATCGTCGCGCCCGCGGCGATCGCGGTCGCGCCGTGCAGCTGCGTGCCGGGGAGGATCGTGACGTCCTCGGCGAGCGTGACGTCGACGTCGATCCAGGTCGAGGCGGGGTCGACGATCGTGACGCCGCCCCGCTGCCAGCGGCGGATGATGCGGTCGTTGAGCACGTGCGCGGCGGCGGCGAGCTGCACGCGGTCGTTGATGCCCCAGATCGCCCACTCGTCCGGCGCTGGCACCGCCTGGATGCGGCCACCGGTCGCCTGGATGCGCACGGCCGCGTCGGTGAGGTACATCTCGCCCTGCGCGTTCGCGCGGTCGATCGTGCGGAGCGCCTGGCGGAGCGCGGTCGCGTCGAAGACGTAGATGCCGCCGTTCACCTCGTCGATGGCGCGCTCGGCGTCGCTCGCGTCCTTCTGCTCGACGATGCGGACGAAGGCGCCCGCCTCGTCGCGGACGATGCGGCCGAGTCCGCTCGGGTCGCGCAAGTGGGCCGAGAGCAGGGTCAGCTGGTTGCCCTCGCGCTCGTGCCGCTCGATGAGGGCGCGGAGCGTGTCGGCGTCGATGAGCGGCACATCGCCCGAGAGCACGACGACGTGCCCGTCGAAGTCGGCGAGCGCGTCGAGGCCCTGCTCGACGGCACGGCCCGTGCCGGGCACCTCGTCCTGGTCGGCGATGACGACGTGCGGCGCGAACTCGAGCACCGCCTCCGCCATCCGGTCGCGCTCGTGGCGCACGACGGCGACGATGCGGTCGGGGTGCAGCTCGCCCGCAGCGCTCAGCACGTGGGCGATCAGCGGCTTGCCCGCGAGCGGGTGCAGCGGCTTCGGCGTGCGGCTCTTCATGCGCGTGCCGGCGCCTGCGGCGAGCACGATGACGGCGATCGACGGCACAGCGGTCTCCCATCGTTGGCGGTGGTCGTCCGCTCAGGCTACCGGCCGCCAGTACCCTGGATCCTGCCTTCCGCCATGGTGTAACGGCAGCACAGCGGCCTTTGGAGCCGTTTGTCCAGGTTCGAATCCTGGTGGCGGAGCAGACGACCCGGTGGGTCGTCTGCGACGCCACCAGTCGCGAGCGTCAGCGAGCGAGGGCGGAGCGCACGGCGAACCGCCGCCCCGCGTCGCCGCGAGCGAGAGCGCAGCCCACCCCCACTCATGGCACCGTGGTCCAGTGACCCACGCCCCTCGCCTGCGCGCCGAGGCGCGCGTCGGCCGCCGCTACGCATCCGTCGGGGGACGCGCGCTCACCTTCCTCGGCATCGCGGTGTTCACGCTCCTCGCGCTCTACAGCATCGGCTGGACGCTGCTCGGCCTCGTCGCGATCGCCGCCTTCGTCCTCGTCGAGCACCGCGTGGCGCGTTCGGCGTGGGCGCTCGATCCGTCCGGTCTCGACGCGGCGTTCCGCTTCGGCACTCGCGCGTCGCGCGCTGTCCCGATCGCCGACATCGCCGGCGTCGCCGTGCAGCACGCGGGCGGCGCCTCGTCGCGCGGCGTCCCCATCACTCGCGCGCACGAGCGCTGGTGGCTCGTCGACCGCCACAACCGCGTGCTCGCGAGCGCGAGCACCGAGGGGCTCGCCTCCGCCGACGTCGACGCCTTCCGTGCGGCGCTCGGCGTGCCCTTCGCTCCGCTGTCGATCCTCCGGCGCAGCGGTGAGCTCCCTGCGGAGCTGCCGCTCCACGCTCGGCGCCCTGGCGCGACGCTCGTGCTCGCCGTGCTCATCGCGATCGCAGTGATGGTCACGGTGCTCGCCGCGCCGCCCTACCCGTGGTGAGCGGCGTGCGAGACTGACGCCATGACCGAGCTCCGCGGCGATGACGTCGATCGCATCATCGAGCAGTGGATGCGCGTGCGGCCCGACGCTGACGTCACCCCGCTCGACGTGCTGAGCCGCATGACGCGCATCTCCCGCCAGCTCGCGCGCATCCGCGCAGAGGCGTTCCAGCTCGCGGGCCTCGAGCCGTGGGAGTGGGACGTGCTCGCGGCGCTCCGCCGCGCCGACGGCCCGCTGAGCCCCAAGGACCTCATCGCGCAGACGATGGTGACGAGCGGCACGATGACGAACCGCATCGACAACCTGGTCGCATCCGGTCTCGTCGAGCGCGTCGAGAGCGCGAGCGACCGGCGCGTGCGGCTCGTGACGCTCACCGAGGAGGGCATCGACCGGGTCGACGTCGCCCTCGACGCCCTGCTCGACGCCGAGCGCCGCCTGCTGCGCGGGATCCCCGCCGACGACCAGGCGCGGCTCGCCGAGCTGCTGCGGGTGCTCAGCGACGCGATGGTCTGAACGGCGAGCTTCCGCGAACCGGGGCCTCCCGCGCGGGAAGCCCCCGGTTCGGGGAAGTTCGACGGCCGCCTCGGCGAAGCGCGGAGGCTCAGTAGCGGTAGTGCTCGGGCTTGAACGGCCCCTCGACCGGGACGCCGATGTAGGCGGCCTGCTCGGGGCGGAGGGTCGTGAGCTTCGCGCCGAGCGCCTCGAGGTGGAGCCTCGCGACCTCCTCGTCGAGCACCTTCGGCAGCCGGTGCACGCCGAGCTCGTACGACTTCGTCGCGAGCTCGATCTGCGCGAGCACCTGGTTCGAGAACGAGTTCGACATCACGAACGACGGGTGGCCGGTCGCGTTGCCGAGGTTCATGAGGCGCCCCTCGGAGAGCACGAGGATCGAGCGGCCCGACGGCATGCGCCACTCGTGCACCTGCGGCTTGATCTCGATGCGCTCGGCACCGGAGCGCTCGAGTGAGGCGATGTCGATCTCGTTGTCGAAGTGCCCGACGTTCGCGACGATCGCGAGGTGCTTCATGCCCTGCAGGTGCTCGAGCGTGATGACGTGCTCGTTGCCGGTCGTCGTGACCCAGATGTCGGCCTCGGAGAGCGCGTCCTCAACGCGCGCGACGCGGAAGCCGTCCATCGCCGCCTGCAGCGCGCAGATCGGGTCGATCTCGCTCACGATGACGCGCGCCCCCTGACCCCGCAGCGCCTCGGCGGCGCCCTTGCCGACGTCGCCGTACCCGACCACGAACGCGGTCTTGCCGCCGATGAGCACGTCGGTCGCGCGGTTGAGGCCGTCGGGCAGCGAGTGCCGGATGCCGTACCGGTTGTCGAACTTCGACTTCGTCACCGAGTCGTTCACGTTGATCGCCGGGAAGAGGAGCCGGCCCTCGACGAAGAGCTGCTCGAGGCGGTGCACGCCGGTCGTGGTCTCCTCGGTCACGCCCTGCAGCTGCCCCGCGATGCGCCTCCAGCGCTGCGGGTCCTCAGCGAGCGTGCGGGCGATGAGCGCGCCGAAGACGCGCAGCTCGTCCGAGGCGCCCTCGGGCGTGACGGGCGCGGCCCCGGCGACCTCGGCATCCCGACCCCGGTGCACGAGCATCGTGGCGTCGCCGCCGTCGTCGAGGATGAGCGTCGGCCCCTCCTCGAAGTCGAAGATGCGGTTCGCGCAGTCCCAGTACTCCTCGAGCGTCTCGCCCTTCCAGGCGAACACCGGCACGCCCGCGGGCGCCTCGGGGGTGCCCGAGCCGACGACGATGGCCGCAGCGGCCTCGTCCTGGGTCGAGAAGATGTTGCAGCTCGCCCAGCGCACCCCGGCGCCGAGCGCGACGAGCGTCTCGATGAGCACCGCCGTCTGCACCGTCATGTGGAGGCTGCCGGCGATGCGCTGGCCGGCGAGCGGCTGGGCGTCGGCGTAGCGGCGGCGCAGCTCCATGAGCCCGGGCATCTCGTGCTCGGCGAGGCGGATCTGGTGGCGGCCGGCCTCGGCGAGTCCGAGGTCGCGCACCCGGTGCTCGATCGTGCCGTGCTCGAGGGTGCGGGATGCGGTGTCGGTCATGGGGACCATCCTCCCACGCGGGCGGGACGGTAGACTCGATCCTCCATGCCCAGTCCGCCGAGCCTCGCCACCGGAGCGTCGGCGGCCCATCACGCGACGGCCCCGATCGCCGCTCGAGCGCTGTGGCCCGACCTCGCGCGCGGCGCGACGGTGCTGCTCGTCGTGGCGATGCACCTCATGTACCTGCAGCTCGTGCCCCTGCTGCACGGCACCGCCGCGACGACGTGGCACAAGCCGATCGTCGACTGGACGACGCCGTTGCGGATGCCGCTGTTCTTCGTCGTCTCCGGCTACCTCTCGGCGCGGATGCTGCAGCGCTCCTGGCGCGCGGGGATCTCCGGCCGCATCGCGCCCCGCGCCTACCTCTACGTCGTCTGGCTCGCGATCACCGCCTTGACCCTCCTCGGCTTCGCGGTCTGGGACGGCGAGGAGTACGACGCGTGGGGCTACTTCGTCTCGGAGCTGTGGCAGCCGACCGGCGTGCTCTGGTACATCTGGGCGCTCGCCGCCTTCTTCCTCCTCGCGAAGGCCACCCAGCGGCTGCCCGACTGGCTCGTGGTCGGGGCCGCGGCGCTCTCCGCCATCTCCGTCGAGCTCGTCGACGTGGGCTCGTGGAAGAGCATCATCGCCGGCTTCCTGCCGTTCGTGGTCGGCGCGCGCGCGCCACAGGCGATCCGGACTCTCACCGAGCGCACCGATTGGCGGCACGGCATCGCGGTGCTGGCTCTCGCGATCGCCCTCGTCGCGCTCCGGCGCGAGCTGCCGCTGCCGGCGATCAGCCACCTCGTCATGAGCGCGGTGTGCGTCGCCGCGGTGCTCATGCTGCTGCCGCGCATCGCGCACTGGCGCGCGCTGAAGCCCGTCCGGCGCGTCGGCCGCAACACGCTCGCGATCTTCGCGCTGCACCCGCTGCTCATCATCGCCGCGAACCGATTCCTGCGCGACACCCCGGACGTGCTCGAGACGATCGCGGCGAACCCCTGGCTCGCCTTCCTGCTGCCGATCGTCGAGCTGCTGCTCGTCGTCATCGTCTCGCTCGGCCTCGAGCGCGGCCTGCGCAGGATCGGGCTGCGCCACGTGTTCGAGATGCCGCGCTTCCGAGCGCAGCGGCGCCGGGTGCGCGGCCACCTCGCGGCGCGTCAGAGCGAGTGCACGAACTCGTCGAGCATCTCGAGCTGATCGCGCGGCTCGAAGCCGGTCGACTCGAGCCTCGCGAGGCTCAGCGTGCTCTGCAGCGGGCGGGGCGCGATGCCCTCCTTGCCCGCGTAGTACTCCGCGGTCGTGACGGGCGTGACGCGGGATGCGTCGTGGCCGGTGCGCTCGAACACGCGCGCGGCGATGTCGGCCCACGACGCCGGCTCCCCGCCGTTCGAGACGTTGTAGGTGCCGAACGGCGCGCGGCTCGAGAGCAGGTGGTCGATCGCGCGCGCGAGCTCGGAGGCGAACGTGAGCCGCCCCACCTGGTCGCCGACGACCGACGGGTCGATCCCGCGCTCGGCGAGCGAGGCCATCGTGGCGATGAAGTTCTTGCCCTCGCCGACGACCCACGACGTGCGGAGGATGTAGTGGCGCGGGGCGACCGAGACGGCGAGGTCGCCCGCGGCCTTCGACTGCCCGTAGACGCCGAGCGGCGCCAGCCGCTCCCCCTCGTCGTGCTCGGGCGCCGTGCCGTCGAAGACGTAGTCGCTCGAGACGTGCACGAGCGTGAGGCGGTGCTCGGCCGCGATCGCGGCGAGGCGGGCGGGACCGCTCGCGTTCGCCGCCCACGCGTCGCGGCGGCCCTCGTCGGTCTCGGCGCCGTCGACCGCGGTGTGCGCGGCGGCGTTCACGACCGTGTCGTACTGCGACCAGCGCACGGCGTCGAGCGTCGAGGGGTCGGCGAGGTCGACGGTGTCGCGACCGACGTAGTCGACGTCGGTGCGGGCGCCCCACTGCTGCCGCAGCGCCCGGCCGAGCTGCCCGTTCGCGCCGAGCACGAGCGTGCGCCGCGGCCGCATCGGCTCGACCTCGTCGAGCATCGGGTGCGCGCGGTCCTTGTCGCTCAGCTCAGCCCGGTCGAGCGGGATGGGCCACTCGATCGCCGCGGTCGGGTCGGCGAGGTTCAGGAACGTGTACTCGTCCTGCGCCTCGGCCGACCAGTGCTCGTTGACGAGGTAGGTGTAGGCCGTGTCCTGCTCGAGCGCCTGGAAGGCGTTCCCGACGCCGCGGGGCACGAAGACCGCGATCGAGGGGTCGATCGCGATCGTGAAGGTCGCGCCGAACGACTCGCCCTCGCGCAGGTCGACCCACGCGCCGAAGACCCGGCCGGTCGCGACCGAGATGTACTTGTCCCACGGCTCGGCGTGGATGCCGCGCGTCGTGCCGACGGATGCGTTGAACGAGATGTTGTTCTGCACCGGCGAGAAGTCGGGGAGGCCGAGCGCGAGCATCTTCTCTCGCTGCCAGTTCTCCTTGAACCAGCCGCGGTTGTCGCCGTGCACCGGCAGGTCGATGACGAGGAAGCCGGGGATCGGCGTCTCGCGCACGCGCAGCTGCTTGCCCGTCGTGACGTCGGCCATCGTCAGTGGCCTGCCGCGGCGTACTTCGCCTCGGCGGCGGCCTTCTGCGGGCGCCACCACGACTCGTGCTCGCGGTACCACTCGATCGTCGCGGCGAGCCCCGCCTCGAAGTCGGTGTACGCCGGCTCCCAGCCGAGCTCGTCGCGCAGCTTCGTCGCGTCGATCGCGTACCGCAGGTCGTGGCCCGCGCGGTCCTTCACGTGGTCGAACGCATCCGCCTCCTGGCCCATGAGGCGCAGGATCGCCTGCACGACCTCGAGGTTGTTGCGCTCGCCGTCGGCACCGATGAGGTAGGTCTCGCCGATGCGGCCGCGCTCGAGGATGCGCAGCACCGCGCTCGAGTGGTCGTCGGCGTGGATCCAGTCGCGCACGTTCTCGCCCGCGCCGTAGAGGCGCGGCCGCACGCCGTCGATGACGTTGGTGATCTGCCGCGGGATGAACTTCTCGACGTGCTGGCGCGGGCCGTAGTTGTTCGAGCAGTTCGAGATCGTCGCCTCGAGGCCGAACGAGCGCACCCACGCGCGCACGAGCAGGTCGGAGCCCGCCTTCGTCGACGAGTAGGGGCTCGAGGGGTTGTAGGGCGTCTCGGGCGTGAACTTCGCGGGGTCGTCGAGCTCGAGGTCGCCGTAGACCTCGTCGGTCGAGATGTGGTGGAAGCGCGTGCCGTGCTTGCGTGCCGCCTCGAGCAGCGTGAACGTGCCGATGAGGTTCGTGTGCACGAACGGCGACGGGTCGGAGAGCGAGTTGTCGTTGTGCGACTCGGCCGCGAAGTGCACGACCGCGTCCGTCTCGGCGACGAGCGGGTCGACGACCTCGGTGTCGGCGATGTCGCCGACGACGAACCGCACGCGGTCCTCGGGCAGCCCCTCGAGCGTCGCCCGGTCACCCGCGTAGGTGAGCTTGTCGAGCACGACGACGTCGTGGTCGCTGTTGGCGATGACGTGGTGCACGAAGTTCGAGCCGATGAAGCCGGCGCCGCCGGTCACGAGGAGCTTGCTCATGGGCTCCAGCGTACTGTCCGTCGGCGGGCGGCTCGGCCCGAGCCAGCCTCAGGCGCGGATGAGCGCGAGCACCTCGTCGCGGATCGCGACCATCTCGGCCTCGGTCTCGGCCTCGGCGTTGAGCCGCAGGAGCGGTTCGGTGTTCGACGGCCGCACCGAGAACCACCACGCGCCATCGGGCGCCGTGATGGTGAGCCCGTCGAGCTCGTCGAGGTCGCCGCGGCCGGCGAACGCCTCGACGATGCGCGTGTATGCGGCCGGCATGTCATCGACGGTCGAGTTGATCTCGCCCGAGGCGGCGTAGGGCGAGTAGCGCGCGGCGAGCTCCGACATCGGCTCGTCGTGCGCGCCGAGCGTCGCGAGCACGTGCATCGCGGCGAGCATGCCGTTGTCGGCGCCCCAGAAGTCGCGGAAGTAGTAGTGCGCGGAGTGCTCGCCGCCGAAGACCGCGCCCGTCTCGGCCATCCGGTCCTTGATGAGGGAGTGACCGACGCGCGTGCGCACCGGGGTCGCCCCGGCGGCGGCGATCACCTCGGGCACGACGCGGCTCGTGATGAGGTTGTGGATGACGACGACGTCCTCCTCGCCCTCCGCCCGCACGCGCGCGATCTCGCGCTCCGCGACGATCGCGGCGACCGCGGACGGGGAGACGGCTCCCCCGCGCTCGTCGATGACGAAGCAGCGGTCGGCGTCGCCGTCGAACGCGAGGCCGAGGTCGGCGCCGTGCTCGACGACCGCCGCCTGCAGGTCGACGAGGTTCTTCGGGTCGAGCGGGTTCGCCTCGTGGTTCGGGAAGGTGCCGTCGAGCTCGAAGTACATCGGCACGACCTCGATCGGCAGCGCGCCGAGCCCCGCGGCCTCGCCGAGCACCGCGGGCACGGTGAGCCCGCCCATGCCGTTGGCGGCATCCACCACGACCTTGAGCGGCCGGATGCGCGAGAGGTCGACGAGCGAGCGGAGGTGGGCGGCGTAGTCGGCGAGGATGTCGCGCTCGCTGCGCGACCCGCGGCGATCGGCTGCCGGGATGCCGTGCTCGAGGTAGCGCTGGGCGCCGTCGCGGATCGCCGCGAGGCCGGTCTCGAGGCTCACGCCGCGCGCGCCGGCGCGCGAGAACTTGATGCCGTTGTAGGCGGCGGGGTTGTGGGATGCCGTGAACATCATCGCGGGCGCGTCGAGGCTGCCGGAGGCGAAGTAGGAGCCGTCGGTCGAGCAGAGCCCGAGGGAGACGACGTCAGCGCCGCGCGCCATCGCGCCCTCGGCGGCGGCCGCGGCGAGCGCCGGGGAGGAGGGGCGCATGTCGTGGCCGATCGCGATGGGCGCGTCGGTGCCGACCTCGTCGGCGAAGGCGGCGCCGAGGGCACGGACGACCTCCTCGGTCAGCTGGCCGTCGACGAGGCCGCGCACGTCGTACGCCTTGACGATCTCGGACAGCGTCATGGTTCTCCTTCGTTCGTGGTTGCGCGGGCTACCAGGCCGCGCGGCCCGGCTCGTGCCGGGCGACCTGCCACCCGGCGGGGCCGGTCGCGCGCTCGGCGTGGGGCTCGCACAGGTCGTAGCTGCCCTCGATCGCGCCCCGCCGGCTCGCGGGCTGGAGCGGGCCGACGACGAGCAGCTGCGCGCCGTAGTCGACGGTGACGGTGCGGTCGGCGTACCGGCGGCAGCCGGGCCTCGAGCACATCCGTTCGTCCATCCGCCTCAGCGTAGTGCCGCCTCTCGGCGACGTAGGATGGCGGCATGCCCGCGCGCCAGCATTCTCGCGGATCCCGCCACGGCCGTGAGGCGCGATCGTCGCTCGCCGGGCCGGTGCTGCCGTTCCTGTCGTCGCGCGAGACGCGCTTCGAGGACATCGCCGCCGATGCCGCCGACTACGTGCAGGCGCTGTGGCCCGCAGAGCTCGGCGATGTGCGCTTCCAGTGGGCCGACATGCCGCCGGGCGCGCTCGCCGAGCGCGTCGACGAGGTGCCGGAGTGGGCGGTCGATCCGTCGCGCCGCACGATCACGGTCTACCGGCTGCCGCTCCAGCGGCTGCCGCGCGTGCACATCGACGACGAGTGGCACCGGCAGATCGCGATCGAGGGCGCGGTGTTCCGCGCCGCCGCGGAGCTCATCGGCCGCGACCCGTGGGAGGTCGCGCCGGATCGCTGGCGCCAGCACTGACGCGCTCAGTGCACGACGGTGACGCCCCCCGCCGTCGGCCCCTGCGGGCTCGCAGTGAAGCCCGCGACCCGACTGCCGTCGCGGTACCCCACGCTCACGACGAGCGCCTCGCCCGCCACGACGACGGAGCCGGGCTCGACCGGCTGCCGGTGGACGCCGAGCGAGCCCAGCTCGACCGCTCGCCCGTCGACGGTGATCTGCTGCGGCTCCTCCGACGCGCTCACGACGTGGAGCGTCGCGCCGGGACCGGGCGGCACCGCGATCGCCGCGCTGCCCGAGCGGGGCTGTCCGCCCGCGACCCAGTCGAAGTCGTTCCCGTCCGCCGCGATCGCGACCTGCCGCGCGCCGGCGACGATCGGGCTGTCTGCCGAGACGCGGATGGTGGTGATGCCAGCCGGGATCTCCTCGAGCGGGAAGTCGGTGACCCGGCCGGCTTCGAGCTCGCCCTCTGACTCGATGACCGACCCGTCCTCCGCCTCGAACACGACCCGCACCTGCCCGCCCTCGAGCGAGAGCAGGCGCAGCGTCGGGACGGCGTCGTCGAAGCCCGACTGGGTCTCGATGCCCGTCGCCTCGGTCACGGCGAAGCCGGGGAGCAGCGCGGTCGTGAGCGCCGAGACGGGATCGACCATCTCGAAGCCGCCGCGCTCGAGCCCGCGAGTCGTCGACTGCTGCAGGTGCGCGGAGACGGGCGCGCCCGTCGAGACGACGTGCACGACGACGTCGTCGACGCCCGGGGCGATCGCGGCGAGGTCGAGCACGGCGTGCGAGGCGGGCGGCACGCTGATGCCGGTGGAGCCGACGGACTCGACCGGGCCCTCGGGGCCGTGGACCGTCACGTCGACGCTCGCGCTCACTTGGGATGCGTTGGCGAGCGTGAGCGTGGATTGCCTGCCCGTGCGGGTCGAGCCGCCGACGAGCCACTGGTCGAGCCGCGTCTCGCCGCATTCGCTCACCGCGAGGCCGCGCACGTCGTCGACGTCGACGGGGAGCGACTGCGCGGCCGAGAGCGTCGTCGGCTCGCCCCGCTGGGCGATCGCGGTGCCGCCCGAGATGTCGTCGCGGCCCGGCACCGAGAGCCGCTGCTGCGCGATCTCGCCGCCGAGGCTGCCGATCGCGACCTCCGGCTCGGCGACGGTCGAGAGCGCGAGCGCATCGCTGCCGTCGCTCGTGCCGACGCGCAGCGCCGGTCCGGCGCACACGCGCGACTGGAGCGGCGAGGAGGGCTGCACGTGCGTGACGGGCGCCTCGGTGACCTCGAGGGACTCGGGCGGCAGCGCGCCGGCGCCGAGCACCGCGCCCGCCATGAGCACGGCCGCGCCGAGCCCCGCGGCGGCCCTGCCGACCCAGCGCAGCACGTCGCGGCGCTCGACGCGACGGGTGCTCGCGACGGCGTCGTTGGCGGCGGCCTCTCGGTCGGTGAGCGCGACGTCGGTCGCGATGTCGCCGGCCGCGGCGGGTGCCTCGGCCTCGACCGCGAGCTCCTCCGGCGAGGGCGCGCGGTGGCGCGGCTCCGCGTCGTCGCCGATGGGCGAGTCGTCGTCGAACTCCTGCGAGTCGTCGATCGCGCCGGGCCCGTCGCGGTCGCTCACTGCCATGCCCCCGTTCCCTCGAGCCGCTTCGTCCGCACGCGCGCTCCGCGCCGGAGCGACGGCAGCGCGGCGACGATAGCGCCCGCGATCGCCCCGAGCTGGGCGGCGAGCAGCCAGCTGGCCCACGCGGGCACCGGCGCCGGCGCCGATGCCGGCGCCTCTGTGCGCTGCCAGAGCAGGCCGGCCTCCGTCTCGCCGATCGCCTGCAGGTCGCCGCGGGCGTCGAGCGAGCGCTGGGCGCGGTCGTGCAGCCCCGCCGCTCCCTCGCGCTCCTGCTCGACGAGCACGAAGCGGATCGCGTGCTCGTCGAGCAGCGCCGACACGTCGACGTCGGCGCCGGAGGCGAGGTCGACCGCCGCTTGGGCGAGCTCCGCCTCGACCTCGTCGGCACGCTCGCGCGTGCCCTCGGCGGTCGAGACCCGGTCGAGCGTCTCGCCCGTCCCGCGCTCGACGTGCACCAGCAGGACGTCCTCCGCGAGCGGCCGCAGCACGAGGGTGCCGACGCCCGGATCCTCGGCGGCCGCGGCGTCGACGAACGCGGGCATGCGGCGCTCGGGCGCGGGCACGACCGTCGCCGGCGCGAGGAACGAGCTCGCGACGACGGGCAGCGCGGCAGCGACTGCCGCGAGCGCGACGATGCCGCCCGGCACGGCGCCGACGCGGTCGTCGACGTCGACCGCGATCGCCGCGAGCACGACGAGGGCGAGCAGGATGAGCGACGCGCCGGGCCCTGCCCACACCGCGACGCTCTCGCCCTCGAGCGTCGTGACCGCGAGCCGGGAGGCGAGCACAGCGGTGCCGTAGCCCGCGAGGAGCAGCACCACGGCCGGCCACGCTCGCGCCGGCCGCAGCACGACGCCCGCGAGCGCCGCGAGCGCGAGGGGCGCGAGCAGGACGAGCGCGATCCAGCCCGCGTCGACGCCGGGCGCGAGGCCCGAGACGGCCGTCTCGAGGCTCGCGAGCGTGCCGTCGGGCGCGGCGAGCGCCGCCTCGACCGCCGTGGGCGGCTCGCTCCGGAAGGGCACGCCGGGGTCGGCGAGCGCCGCGAGCGGGACGCCGGCGCGCCAGCGCTCGACGACGATCGGGGCGATGAGCAGGGCCGCGGGCAGCGCCGCGACGAGCGGCCGCAGCGGCGAGCGCCAGCCGAGCCACGCGGCGAGCACGACGAGCAGCAGCAGCGCGGGCGCGAGCACCGGCGCGCTCGCGACGACGAGCGCGAGCGGGATGGCGGCGGCGCCAGCGGCGCGCCACGAGCGGTGTGCACGCAGCATCCCGGTGACGGCGAGCGGCAGCGCGACATGCGCGACGACGGCGCCGAGCCTGCCCTCGGTGATGGCGAGCAGGAGGGTCGGCGAGAGTGCCCACACGGCGGCGGCGACCGCGGGGGCCCAGCGCGAGAGCGTCAGCCTGCGCGCGGCGAAGAAGCCGACGACCGAGGCGATCGCCGGGGCGAGCAGCAGCAGGAGGACGATGGCGGTCGACGGGCGCCACGGGGTCAGCGAGCCGAGCAGCGCGAGCACGAGCGCGAACGGGTCGGCCGCGCCCTCGACGGCGCCGAGCCCATCGCGCTGCCCGCCGAGCGCGCTCCCCCAGAGTTCGCCGAGGGAGCTCGAGAGCGGCAGGAGCGACCCGCCGGTCGCGGCACCCGCCGTGATGAGCTGCGGTGAGAGCACGATCCCGACGACGACGGCGAGCGCGGTGACCCAGAGCCCCGCACCCTCGACGAAGCCGACGCGCTCGTCGGGCACCGCGCGCATCCGCTCGGGGTCGCCGACCGCCCGCCGCTGGAGGCGCATCGCGCGCCACGGTACGCGGAGCCCGCGCAGCGCGCTCCAGCGCTCGGTGCGCGACCGCGCGATGCGGCGCCGCGCCCGGGCGACGGGCGCGATCGAGACGAGCGTCGCGAGCGTCGCGCGCCACTCCGAGAGCACCGCGGCGGGCCGCTTCGCGAGCAGGTGGCCGATCGTGCGCAGCACCGCGAGCGGTACGAGCAGCAGCCAGTGCACGACGAGCGCGAGCGGGTTCGCGTAGGCGAGCCGCCGATGCAGCTGCGCGCGCCGCGCCGTGCCGACGCGCTGCGCGTCGCTCACCGCGCGCGCCGCGAAGTGCTCGGGGCCGCCTGCCCTCCGCACGCGCGCCCGCGACTCGAGGGCGACCCGATGGCCGGCGAGCCGCGCGCGCACGCCGAGGTCGAGGCCGGCATCGATCGAGCGCAGCACGGGATCGAACCCGCCGAGCGCGTCGAAGACGTCGCGCCGCACGAGCATGCCGGTCTCGGCGACGCCGAGCGTGTCGGAATCGTCGTCGCGCTGCCCTTGGTCGAGCTCACCCTCGCGCAGCAGCAGGCTGCGACCGAAGCGCGTCATCGACTCGCCGAACTCGGCGAATCGGTCCGGGTCGTCGGCGCGCATGACCTTCGGCCCGACGAGCGCGACGCTCTCGTGCACCTCGACGTGGCTCAGCAGCGCGTGCAGCGCGCGCGGATGCGGCGCCGCGTCGTGTGCGAGCAGCCAGAGCCAGTCGCCCGCCTCGGCGGGGGGGAGCGCTCCGACGCCGCGCGCGACGAGCTGCCCGAAGGGCAGCCTCGGTGCGATGACGACGCTGTGCGCGCTCGATTCCTCGAGCAGCCGCCGCGAGGCGTCCTTCGATCCGCCGTCGACGGCGATGAGCGCGTCGGGCGCAACGCGCTGCGCCGCGATCGCGTCGAGGGTCGCCGGTAGGTACTCGGCGCCATTGCTGGTCGCGAGCACGGCGAAGACCCTCGGATGCACCCGGCAAGGCTAGGCGCGCGGCTCTCCGTGCCGGCGGGTTGGGGCCGGTGTGCCGCGCGATCGGTCAGCCGATGGTGCCGATCGCGACCGTCTTCGGCGCGCGCGGCACGATCTCGCGCCGACGTCGCCCGATCGTGAGGATGAGGAGCAGGATCATGCCGTACTCGAGCCACGGGCGGGATTCCGCGAGGCCCTGCACGAAGAACGCGACCCACAGCAGCAGCGGCGCCGCGTTCATCGCGTACTCCTCGGGGCGCGAGCGGTACATCGCGCCGAGGCAGTTGACCATCGCGCGCCACTGCATCGCCGCCCACAGGATGACGCCGACGATGCCGAGCTGGAGGAAGACGTCGAGCCACACGTTGTGCGCCTGCAGGTAGGCGACGTCGCCCACGCGGCCCAGCACGTGGAACGGCGGCACCCACGGCTGCCAGTAGCCGAGGTAGCCGACGCCGACGACGGGGCTCGAGAGGGCGAGGTCGACGACGCGCCCCCAGATGTCGAAGCGGCCGGTGAGGTCGGCGTCGCGGTTGAGGAAGTCGGCGACGTGCGCCCAGTTCGCGATGATGAGCCCGAGCGCGACGAGCCCTGCCGCGATGACGATCGCGAAGATCCGGTAGAACGCAGCGCCCCGCCAGCGCACCCACGCGGCGATGAGGCCGCCGATGATCGCGACCGCGAGAAGGGCGAAGGTGACGGTCGCGCTGCGCGCGAGGACGAGCATCCCGATCGGGAGGAGTATCCAGATCGGCCATAGCCGGTCCATCCCTGCAATAGCGCGACAGGCCGCGACTACGAGCGCCACGAGTGCGAGCATGGCCAGCAGGTTCGCGTTGCCCATCACCCCTTGGATGCGTCCGCCTTGGAGAAGCAGCCCGCTCGACCAGGAGAACTCCGCTGTAGTCCCGGGCGGGTAGTCCGACCAGAGCGGGAACAGCGGGCCGGATAGCGCGAGCGACACGAAAAGCTCGAAGGCGAGCGATGCGAGAAGGAGCCCTTGGAGGCTCCAGTGGAAGACCGCGAGGATGAGCCGGTACGGGAGGGCGGCGATGAAGATGGCGCTCGCGACCATCCCGATGAGCCCGATCGAGCCCAGCAGGCTCGCTCCGGGCGAGATCGCCCAGGTGGCCGAGACGACCGCGAGCACCGTGAACATCGCGATCGAGTTCGGCAGGCGCGAGAGCCGCACGCGCAGGAGCACGAGCTCGACGACGACCCAGGCGATCGACGCGACGATGAGGACGCCCCATGCCGGGTAGCCGATGAGGTTGCGCACCGCATCCCCCGCCGCCGCGTGCACCACCACCCAGGTGGCGAGGAGGGCGCGGCGGCGCTGATTGGGCACCGACCCATCGTGCCATGCGAGGCTCGCGGGCTCAGCCGCGACGGGGTGCTGCAGCGCGATCAGGCGAGCTTGCGGAGCTTCCGGCGCTCGCGCTCGGAGAGCCCGCCCCAGATGCCGAAGCGCTCGTCGTTCTCGAGCGCGTACTCGAGGCACTCGGCCCGCACCTCGCAGGACTCGCAGATGCGCTTGGCGTCGCGCGTCGAGCCGCCCTTCTCCGGGAAGAACGCCTCCGGGTCGGTCTCGGCGCACAGGGCGTCGGCCTGCCAGGCGAGCGCGCTGTCGACCTCGGCGTGACGCACCCCGGGCACGCCCAGCTCGACGGGATCGACGAACCAGTCGGTCGGGATCGGGCGGTGCAGCGCACCGTTCGTGATCGAGTGCTGTCGGTGCGTCGGCGCGTCGTTGCGCTGCTGTCCCTCTCGCATGGCGTCCCCCGGTTCTGCGGCCCCCGGCCGGGCCCGCTGAGGACAATTACATCGGTGTAGTTCGCGCCGCGTCAAGTCGGCGATCATAGGCGTGGCGTGTCGCCGAGGGCGGCCGCGCCGCGGCGTGTCGCGGTGCTGCGGCCGCCGTGGCAGCGCCCGACGCGCCCGCGGAACGACCGGCACGAGGGCGCGCTTCCAGGACCGGTCCCGCCAGGCGCGCACGGCGTCCCAGGGTCATGCGGCGATCCTAGGGGCGGGCTCGGCCGCGCCCGAGAGCGCCGCCCACCCGTCGTCGCCCTCGAGCTCGAGGTCGCCCGCCACCGAGACGAAGGCGGCCTCGCCGCGCGCGAGCTCGAGCCGCTCGCCGCCAGCGGCGATCGAGAGCGGCGCGACCGCGAGCACGATCGCCTGCGCCGCGGACGCGCGGTGCCGGCCGTGCACGTGCCGCAGCTCGAAGGGCGCGGCCGGCTTCCAGCCGGTCGCGCCGGGCAGCTCGACGGGAGCGAGCCGCGGGTCGTCGAGCGGCGTGAAGTCGAGGATGCGCAGGAGCTCGTCGCGATCGACGTGCTTCGAGGTGAGGCCGCCCCGGAGCACGTTGTCGCTCGGCCCCATGAGCTCGATCCCGAGGCCCTCGAGGTAGGCGTGCAGGTTTCCCGCGGCGAGGAAGAGCGCCTCCCCGGGCTCGAGCGAGAGGCGGTGCAGCAGTAGCGCGATCGCGATCGCGGGATCCCCGGGCGACGCGTCCTCGAGCCGGCGCACGGTGTCGCGCTCAGACTCGAGGGCCGCGGGCAGCCGCTCCGCGGCCGACACGATCGCCCGCGCGACCGAGCGCGGCTCGTCGCCGCCGGCGAGCATCCACCCCACCGCGTCCTCGAGCGATGCCCGCGCCCGGTCGGCGAACGGCGCGACCCGCTCGTCGATGGAGGTGAGCGCGTCGAGCACCGGCTGCGAGCGCTCGAGCGGGCGGAACCCGCTGAGCGCCTCGAAGCGCGTCACCGCCACGAGGAGCTCGGGCTTCGCGTGCGGGTCGCGATAGGTGCGCGTCGGGGCGTCGCGGGCGAGCCCCGCCGCGTCCTCGCGCGCGAAACCCTCAGCGGCCTGCGCCGCGTCGGGGTGCGCCTGGAGCGAGAGCGGCGCCGCCGCGGCGAGCACCTTCAGGAGCATGCCGGGCTGCGGGGCGCCCGCGTCGTCGAGCACCTCGTCGAGCGGCCGGCCGTCGACGCGCGAGGGGCAGCCGGGGTGCGCGCCGAGCCACAGCTCCGCTTGCGGCCGCCCCGTCGTCGGCGTGCCTAGGTAGTCGGGGATCGCCGACGCGCTGCCCCACGCGTAGTCGCGGGGCTCGTTGGTGATGCGCACAAGCACGGGGGCGGCTCCTTCGGGCACAGTTGGGTCGAGGCTACCAACGGCCGACCGGACGGCCCGCCGCTGGCCTAGCGTGCGGAGCGACCGCTGATCCTGACGGGAGCACCATGACCTTCACGCCGCTCGAGAGCGACTTCTACGGCTTCGCCAACGACCTCACCGACGCCGAGCAGGCCTCCCTCGCGGAGATCCGCGAGTTCATGGAGACGCGCGTGCGGCCCGAGATCGACGAGCACTGGCACGCCGACGCGTTCCCGATGCACCTCATCCCCGGCATCGCCGCGCTCGGCGTGGTCGGCCCCGCGTGGGCCGAGTCGGCGCGGTTCGAGAACTCCGCCGTCTACCGCGGCTGGATCGCGCTCGAGATGAGCCGCATCGACGCATCCGTCTCGACCTTCGCCGCCGTGCAGAACGGCCTCGTCGCCGGCTCGATCGGCGTCGCCGGCTCCCCCGAGCAGCGCGCCGAGTGGCTCCCGCGGCTCGCCGACTGCTCGGTGATCGGCGCGTTCGGGCTCACCGAGCCGCTCTCGGGGTCGGATGCGTCGAAGGGCCTCGCGACGACCGCGCGCCGGGAGGGCGACGAGTGGGTGCTCGACGGCGAGAAGCGCTGGATCGGCAACGCGACGCACGCCGATGTCGTCATCGTCTGGGCGCGCGACGTCGCCGACGGTGAGGTGAAGGGCTTCATCGTGCCCACGTCGAGCGAGGGCTACTCGGTCTCGAAGATCGAGCGGAAGATCGCGCTGCGCATGGTGCAGAACGGCCACATCGTGCTCGACGGCGTGCGCGTGCCGGAGTCGATGCGGCTGCAGGGCGCCGCGAGCTTCCGCGACACCGCGCGCGTGCTGCGCCTCACGCGCGCCGAGGTCGCGTGGAGCGCCGTCGGTGTCATGATCGGCGCCTACGAGGCGGCGGTGCGCTACACGACCGAGCGCACGCAGTTCGGCAAGCCGATCGCCGCGCACCAGCTCGTGCAGGACCTGCTCGCGAAGTCGCTCGGGCACATCACCGCGTCGATCGCGCTGTGCGTGCAGGTCTCGCGCATGCTCGACGAGGGCAGGCAGGGCGACGCGCACTCGGCGCTCGCCAAGGCCTTCACCACGGCACGGATGCGCGAGGTCGTCGCGTGGTGCCGCGAGGTGTGCGGCGGCAACGGCATCGTCACCGACTACGACGTCGCTCGCTTCTTCGTCGACGCCGAGGCGATCTACACCTACGAGGGCACGGCGCAGATGAACTCGCTCATCGTCGGGAAGGCGATCACCGGAGCGTCGGCGTTCGCCTGACCGCCTCGGCGCTCGAGCGCAGCTGGCCGAAGCGCCGGCCGATGCCCCACGCGGTCGTGCGCACGAGCGCCTCCGCGATGATGCCACTCGACATCTTCGAGCGGCCGAGCTCGCGTTCGCGGAAGGTGATCGGCACCTCCTCGATGCGCGCGCCGAGGTCGGCCGCGCGGCGCGTCATGTCGATCTGGAAGCAGTAGCCCTGGCTCGAGATCTCGCACGCGAGCATCTCGCGCAGCAGCTCGGCGCGGTAGACGCGGTAGCCCGCGGTCATGTCGGCGACGTCGATGCCGAGCGCGAGCTGCGCGTAGCGCGTGCCGGCGCGGCTGATGAGCTGCCGGTGGACGGGCCAGTCGACGATCCCGCCGCCGGGCACCCAGCGCGAGCCGATCACGAGGTCGGCGCGCTCAGCGGCCGCGAGCATCGCGGGCAGGGCGTCCGCGGGGTGCGAGCCGTCCGCATCCATCTCGACGACGAGGTCGAAGCCCTCGTCGATCGCGAGCCGCATGCCCGCGAGGTACGCGGCGCCGAGGCCCTGCTTGCTCGAGCGGTGCAGCACGCGCACCCGCGCGTCAGCGGTCGCCATCGCATCTGCGACGTCGCCCGTGCCGTCGGGGCTGCCGTCGTCGATGACGAGCAGCGTGACGTCGGGCACGGCCGTGAGCAGCCGATCGGCCGTGACCGGCAGCGCTTCGCGCTCGTCGTACGTCGGCATGAGCACGATGGTTCTCGGCATGGATCTCCGTCCAGTGGCAGGAAGCCGATCGTAGTGGGCGCGGGTGGGCGATTCCTGCCCGGCCGCGCCGCGGCGCTCAGCGCTCCTCGACGCCCGTCGAGCTCGGTGCCGGCGGCCGCGCCTCGGCGATCGCGAGCTCTCTCGTGAGCTCCGAGACCTGCCGGTCGACCCTGCGCAGGTGTGCCGAGGTCGAGAGTCCGTAGCCGATGAAGACGATGATGAGCCCGTAGAGCAGCAGGTCGGCGCCGCGGCCGACGCCCACGGCGTTCGCGACCGCGTTCGCCAGCGACGGGAAGATCACGGCGATGATGCCGACGACGAGCGCCGCGAGCATCGTCAGCCGCCGGATCGCGAGCCCGCGCGCGCCCTTCGTCGGGAGCACCAGGATGACCGCGGGCACCGCGAGCCCGATGATGAGGATGATCTGGATGACGATCTTGCCGGTGTCCATGCTCCCGCCCTACTTGAAGATGAGCTCGCTGAGGATGTTGACCGAGTTCCAGAGGGACTGGCCCTTCGAGCGCGAGTAGTCGGTGTAGATGACGTGCACGGGCTCCTCGGCGTAGCGCAGCTTGAGCTCGCCGAGCTGGTCGACGATCTCGGAGGCGTGCGCCATCCGGTTCTGGGTGATGCGGATGCGTCCGGCGGCCTCGCGCGTCATCGCGCGGAGGCCGTTGTGGGCGTCGGTGAGCCGCACGCCGCTCGTGACGCGCTGGAAGATCACCGCAGTCCGCAGGACGAGCCGCTTGGCGAGCCCCGGCTTCGTGCGCCCGTCGAGGAACCGCGAGCCGATCACGATGTCGAGCGGCTCGACCCGCAGCCGCTCGACCATGCGCAGCGCATCCTCCGTGCGGTGCTGGCCGTCGGCATCGAAGGTCACGATCCAGCGCGCGCCCGGGTCCTGGAGCGCGTAGCGGATGCCCGTCTGCAGCGCGGCGCCCTGCCCGAGGTTGATGGCGTGCCGCACGACGTGCGCCCCGCCCGCCCGCGCCTCGTCGGCGGAGCCGTCGGACGAGCCGTCGTCGACGCACACGACGTTGGGGAACGTCCGGCGCGTGTGCTCGATCACCTCACGGATGACGGGCGCCTCGTTGTACAGCGGGACGACGAGCCACGTGCCGCGAGCGATCTCGGGGGTCGCGAGCGGCGCACCGTCGAAGTCGCCTCCTGCTGCCACCCGGGCAGTCTACCGGCGGGCGGGCGGCGAGCGCCGCGCCGCACCGGCGCGGTCGCGACGTAGGCTGGCACGCATGGGACCGCGCCTCGCCTCCGCTCGCTCGCGCGGCGCCGACGGCGCATGACGACCGCCGCGAGGTCCGGCCTCTCGGGCGTCGCGGGCGCGACGGTCTTCTCGGCCGCGTCCGGCTACCTCGTCCTCTTCATCGCCGCCAGGAGCCTCGGCGCGGAGCGGTACGACGTCTTCGCCGTCTACTGGTCGGCCTTCTTCGCGCTCACCGGCATCGTCAACGGCCTCATGCACGAGTCGACCCGCGCCGTGCACGCGGCGCTCGGATCCGAGCGGCCGGGCGGCGCGCGACCCGCGATCGTCGCGACGGTCGTCGGCGCCGCCGTCGCGCTCGCCGTGCTCCTCTCGGCTCCCGCGTGGGCGGAGCGGCTCGTGCCGGAGCACACCGGCGTCGGCGTCGGCCTGCTCGCGGCCGCGATCGCGAGCTTCACGCTCCAGGCCGCGCTGAGCGGCGCGCTCTCCGGCGCCGGGCGATGGGGGCTCTACGGAGCGCTCCTCACGATCGACGCCGCGCTCCGGCTCGTCGTCGCGCTCGCCGCGGCGCTGCTCGGCCTGCCTGAGATCGGCCTGCTCGTCGCGACGGTGTGCGGATCGCTCACCTGGCTGCTGCTCGTTGCCCTCTCCCCCGCGTGCCGCGACGCGCTGCGCCTGCGCGCCGACGTGGCGCTCCGCCCCTTCCTCTCGCGCGTGCTCCAGGCGATGGTCGCGGCGTCGGCGACCGCGGCGCTCGTCGTCGGCTTCCCGGTGCTGCTCAAGGCGACCGCGGCGGCCGAGGATCCACGGGTGCTCGGGGGCCTCATCCTCGCGGTCACGCTCACGCGCGCGCCGCTGCTCGTGCCGCTGACCTCCTTCCAGAACGCGATCGTGGTCTACTTCGCCGACCGGCGCGGGGCCAGGTCGCGCGCGCTCGCGCTCCCGGTCGCCGCGGTGCTCGGCATCGCGGCGCTCGGGGCTGCGGCCGCCTGGCTCGTCGGCCCGCCGATCCTCGCGTTCATGGGCGAGGGCTTCGACGTGCCCGGCGTGCACCTCGCCGGCCTCACGCTCGCCTCCGGCACCACCGCAGCGCTCTTCCTCTCGGGCGCGGCGGCCCTCGCGCACGACCGCCACGGCGCCTACGTGCTCGGCTGGTGGGCGGCCACGATCGCGACGCTCGCCCTGCTCATGCTGCTGCCGCTCGACGTGACGGCTCGCACCATCGTCGCCCTGCTCGCCGGGCCGCTGCTCGGGCTAGCATGGCATGCTGTTGCAATCGCGCAGCGGGACGGGAACCGATAAGTGGAAGACTGGCGAACCTCGGTGCTGATGGCCGCGTATCACCGCGCGGAGCCGGCGCATTTGGCTGAGGCGCTGGAGAGCATGTTCTCTCAGACGCTGGCCCCCGACGAGATCGTCTTCGTCGAGGACGGCCCCCTCGGGGAACCCCTGCGGCGCGTGCTCGACAGCTACCAGGGCAAGGACATACCGCTCGTGCGGGTCGCGTTGGCCGAGAACAGCGGGCTGGCCGTAGCGCTGCAAGCCGGCCTCGACGTCGCGCGCTACCCCTGGATCGTGCGCATGGATGCCGACGACATCTCGGTCCCGCACCGGTTGGCGACGCAGATGGCGGCACTCCGGGAGGGTGGCATCGACGTCATCGGCTCTGCGGTGAGCGAGTTCGACGGCGACCCGACGAACGTGGTCGGCATGCGATCGCTGCCGCTCGACCATCACGCGATCGTCCGCTACGCCCGGATGAACAATCCCATCAACCACCCGAGCGTCGTTATGCGCCGAGAGCACCTCGTCGCGGTGGGCGGCTACCGGTCCGTCCCCTTCATGGAGGACTACGACCTCTTCGCGCGGCTGCTCGCGCACGGATCCGTCTTCCGAAACCTCGCTGAGCCACTGCTGCTCTTCCGAGCCGGGGACGCCATGTTCAGCCGCCGCACCGCGCCGGGCATGTTCCGAGCGGAGCGCCTCATGCAGCGGAACCTGGTGGGATATGGCTTGGTATCGCGACCGCGATCCTGGCTCAACCTCGTCGCTCGCTCGGCCTTCCGCGCCCTCCCTCGGTCTGCGATGCGCCGCAGCTACCGCGTGCTGTTCTACCGCTCGCGCGACGCCAGTTGAGCGGCCTGGTCGTGGATCAGAGCTGGCCGGTCGAGCGGGTCGCCGATCGCTTCCAGTGCGTCTCCGGGACCGCGCGCCGCTAGGTCGGCCAGTACCGGGCGGGCGAGCTGATAACGGACCGCTCCTCGCGCTCGCACCGCTCACCGGGTAGGGTCCCGACGAGGATGGAGGGTCGCATCATCAGCGTGCGCTTCAACCGCCGCTGGGGACCGCACCGGATCGGCTACCGCCTGGGCGTGGCCTGCTCGACGGTCGGCCGGATCTTGGCGCGGTTCAAGATGCCGCTGCTACGCACGATCGGCCAGACAATCGGCCTGCCAGTGCGCAAGCTCAGGCCGGTCCGCTACGGGTTCTCGCGTCCGGGCGAGCCGGTCCATGTCGACATCAAGTAGCAGGGCCGCATCCTCTATGGCGGTGGGCCCCGCAAGCTCGGCCGCACAGTCGGCAACCGCAACAACCGCAAGCGGAGGCTCGGCTACGCGTTCCTGCATCACGCGGTCGACCACAACACCCGCATCGCCTACTCGGAAGGCCTCGACGATGAGAGGAAGGACACCGTGGCCGGATTCGTGGCGCGAGAGAGCGCACTGCGAATCGCTCGGCATCCAGGTCACGGCCGTGATAGTCGACTACGGCTCGTGCTACCGCTCCCACGCGTTCAAAGGCCCCCGGGCGAAGACGTGAGGCATCGCAGGGCGCGCGCGTACCCGCCCGTAGGCCGAACGCTTCAACCGCACCCTCGAAGAGGAATGGGCGTACGCCCAGACCTACCTCTCAGATGCGACACCGGCAGCCGCCTACCCGACCTGGCTGCATCACTACAACCACCACCGACCCCAAACCGGCATCGGCGGCCTCACCCCATGCAACGCCCACACCACGTCACGGGAAAGAACAACTCGGCGGCCCCGGCGGCCCCGGCGGCGCGGCGGGCGCCGTGCTCCGGGCCCGCCGCGCCTCGAGGCGGCTGTCTGGTTGCCTGCCCTAGCGGCGGACGGTCCGGCAGCCCAGCCAGACGTTCGAGCCGCCGCCCTTGTTGATCGCGGCCACGCAGATCTCGTTGCTGCCCGCTCCGATCGGAACGGTGACGCCGAAGCCGTGAGCTGAGCCGTACGAGGGGTAGGCGCGCCCCACGTCGGCGCGCGGGAGGTTGGCCACCGTCGCGGTGCCGACCCGACCTGTCGAGCTCGTGACGTACACGTGCACGTCAATCGGTCCCTGTCCCGCGTCGGGGTCGAGTGCCCAGCCGGACACCGAGGCGGATGCGCCGGAGACCGTCGCCGCCTCGAAGTTCCCGAACGGGTTCACGCCCGGCTGCGGCGAGGGCGCAGGAGGCGGAGCGGGTGCCGCGACCGTGACGGTGCGGCAGCCGAGGAGCACGTTGCCGCCGGGGCCGGCAATGTTGATCCCGAAGACGCACACCTCGTGCGCGCCCGCGGCGAGCGAGAGGGTCGTCGAGAACCCGTGATTCGCTCCGAAGACGGGGTAGATCCGCGCCACGTCGGCGCGGGCGCCGTCGGCGCGCACCGGCGGCACGCCCCGGCCGTTGACGTACACGTGCACGTCGGTCGGCGCGGCGGTGTCGGGGTCGATCACCCAGCCGCTCACCTCGGCCCCCGTCGGCGTCGCCTTGACCGCCTCGAGGTTGCCGAAGGGAGGCCCGGACTGCCCGGTCACCACCGGACCCGTGACCGGCTTGCACCCGAGCCACGTGTTCTGGCCGGCGCGCTGGTTGATGGCGGCGACGCAGATCTCACCAGCACCAGGCGAGATGCGCACGTCGACCGAGAAGCCGTGCTGCGCGCCGAACACCGGGTACGCCCGGGCGACGTCGGCGCGCTCGAGGTTCGCCATCGTGCTCGTGCCGACGCGGCCGTTCGAGCCCGACGCGTACACGTGGATCTCGATCGGGCGCGTGACGTCCGGATCGATCGCCCAACCCGAGACGCGCGCGATGTCGCCGGTGACGCGCGCACCCTCGAAGCTGCCGAAAGGCGGACCGGTTCGGCCCGTTCCGGGCTCGCCGACCACCGTTCGGCAGCCGAGCCAGACATTCTGGCCTACCCGCTGGTTGATCGCCACCACGCAGATCTCGCTCTGCCCCGCGGGCACGCGCACCTCGACCGAGAAGCCGTGATTCGGACCGAAGGCGGGATGCACGCGCGCGACATCTGGACGCGGCTTGTCCGCGACGGTCGGGGTACCGACGCGACCCGAGGTGTTCGAGACGTAGACGTGCACGTCGACCGGACCCAGGACGTCAGGGTCGATGGCCCAGCCCGACACCTCGACGAGATCGGCGTCGACGCGCGCGCCCTCGAAGCTGCCGAACGGCGGGCCCGACTGTCCCGTTCCTGCGACGCCGGTGACCGTGCGGCATCCGAGCCACGTGTCCTGGCCCGCGCCCCGATTGATCGCCGCGACGCACACCTCGCTCTGCCCGGCGGGGATCGAGACGTCGATCGAGAAGCCGTGCTGCGGCCCGTAGCTCGGATGCGCGTTGCCGACGTCGGTGCGCGTGAGGTTCGCGACGCCCGCGGTGCCGACGCGGCCCTGCGGCCCGGAGACGTAGACGTGGATGTCGATCGGCTCCCGAACGTCGGGATCGATCGCCCAGCCCGACACCTCGGCGATGTCACGATCGACCTTGACCGCCTCGAGGCTGCCGAAGGGCGGCCCGGAGGGGCCGGCCGGGTTGCCGAACCAATCGCTCCACATCCGCCAGAAGTTGCGATTGCCGTACGCGGAGCAATCGTCACCCGTGGAGTACAGGTTTCGCAGGGCGGCGGCGTTCGGCTGGTATGGCGTGTAGTTGTAGAGTCCCGCCGTCGCCTGGTTCGCGATGAAGACGGGCGACGAGCCGCACGCGGCGTTGGGGTGGTAGAGCACCTGGTTCCAGCGGCCCGCGATGTGGTTGTAGTTCGCGGGATATGCCGAGTAGACCTTGAACTGCCGGGCGGCGTAGTACACCTGGTAGAAGAACCCGCCGAAGGAGGAGTCGCACGGCGCTGTGTCGGGGCAGGCGAATCCTGTGGCGCGGTCGAACTGGCGCTGTGTCGGGTCGGGATCGGTGACGAGGCTCTGCTCCTTCTGCAGCAGCACCAGCAGCACCTTCTGGCTGATGCCGCACGCCGCGCCCACGCGAGCGATGATCGTGGCGGCGCTCGCCGAGCCCATGGCGGGCAGAGCGGAGCAGCGCGCGGTGCCGCCCATGGCCGGCGTCGCCTGCGAGTAGCCCTTGAGGCACGTGTAGCCGGCCGTGCAGCTGCGCAGCTGCGCGTCGAGGAACGACTGCACGGCGTCGGCGTTCATCGCATCGCCGTCGAAGAAGTTCTCGTCGCTGATGAGGTTGCCCGGATCGAAGTCCGCGGCGGTCGCCGCCGCTGCCCGCGGCGCGCCTCCCGGCGGGGCGACCAGCAGCGTCGTTGTCAACGCGAAGATCGCCGCGAGAGCGCTCCAAAGTCGGACGGACCGCATACGAACCCCATTTGACGTGACCTGATAGATGCGTCAAACGTACTCGAGGACGAGCGCGCCGGCCTGCATGCCAGCGAGTGCCGCTCGATCACGCGGGTGCTCGCTCACCTCGCAGGGGAGCCGGTGGCGCAGCGGGGCGCGCGTCCCCGGCGCCCTCCGCGGCCGCCGTGTCCGCCCCAGCGGCCGGTGGCGTTGACGCGACGGCGTGCGCGCGCGCAGCGGCAGCCGACGAGCCGCCGCGCCACCCGACGGCGACGAGCGTCGCGACCGCGGCGGCGAACGCCAGCGACCCGACCGCCCAAAGCGTCATCGGCGAGACAGGGGTCGCCCACCACCACTCGACGGCGCGATCGAGGTTGAACCCCAGGACGTCGACACCCGTGACGTACCGGCGCAGGTTGGCGTGCAGCGCCATGCTGTGCGCGAGGGTGAGCGCAGCCGCGGCAAGGACGATCTGCGGACGGCCGAGCTCCAGCCGTCGGCCTGGCACTTCGACGAGCGCGAGTCCCCCGATCATGATGACCATCGGGAAGATGTAGCGGGGCTGGACCCATTCGCCCACGCGGACGTCGTTGAGCAGCAGCATGTACATCGGCAGCACCACGAGCGCCGCACCGACCCCGGCGAGCGCGATCCACTTGCGCACACCGCCGCGTCGCAGTCCTGCGAACGCGATCGCGGCGAAGAGTGCTGCCGCCGTGATCGAGCTCACCGCCGGCATGTCGGTGTCGAGCCAGCCGAGACCGCCGACCCCGAAGTCGCCGAACACACCGATCCAGAGGTCGGGTAGTTGGCGCAGGTTGTCGAATGCGAGCGCCCTGCGCTCGAACAGGCCCTCGTTGGAGGCGGCGTTCTCGGCGATCGACCCGGACAGCCCGGTCGAGAAGTAGGCGGCTGCCGCGGCGACCGAGAGCACGATCGGCAGCACGAGGCGGATCGCGTAGCGCCGCGCGGGCTCGAACGCGAGCACCGATGCCGCGCCGAAGCCGAGCACCGCGTAGATCGCTGCGTCGGACCGTGCCCCCGCGCCGATGGCGAGGAGCGCTGCGGCGAGAGCGCCGAGCGCCCAGCGCCGCCAGCCCTCCTGCCGGAACCACCCGAGCGTCGCGAGCCAGAGCCCCGACGCGGAGATGAGCGCCCAGGAGCTCGGGTTCACGCTCGGCACCAGGAACATGCCGAGGGGCACGATCGAGATCGCGGCACCCCAGGTCAGGACCGGGCGCAGCGCGGGCGGCAGCAGCAAGAGCAGCAGCACCATCACGCCGACGTAGAGCACCGCGTTCGCAGCCCGCATCAGCACCACGGAAGTCTGGATGTCGTCGCTCACGAAGGCGCTCATCGCGCTGTAGAACAGCGGGGGGTACGACTCGTCGACCCAGTTGCCCCGATCGGTCGGCGTCATGACCCCTTCGCGGACCGGGCACGCACCCGCGCTCGTGGGGACGAACACGTAGCACGCCGCGACCGGCGAGATCGCGTCGGGCACGAGCCGAGCATCGTCGTCGACGATCTCACACCGGTCGTCGACCGGTCCGCCCGCGCACCAGATGCTCGCCATGTGGAAGTCGTCGTCGGGGCTCGAGCCGGGCGGGGACGACACAGCCCACGACAGCAGCGCGACGACCATCGCGACGGGCACTGCGATGAGCGCGACGAGCCGTCGCCAAGGCCTGCGGGGCTCGCGGCCTGCGGTTGCGGGCGTCACGTGACTGCGCGGCCGGCGGTCGTGCCCGTCGTGAAGTCGACGAAGCGCGACTCGACCGCGAGGATGCCCCCGTAGGTCTCTTGCCTGGCTCTGCCCATGGCGAACTTCGTCATCGCCTTGACGTTGTCTGCGGGGTTCGGGTCGTCGATCTCGCGCACATCGCATCCGATCTCGTACTCCCCCGGCCCGATCGGCAAGCCGTCCACGGCGATGTCGACCGTGCCCTCGCCTGCTTCGAGTCGCTCCGGCACGAAGCCCCGATCCTGCCCGATGATGGCCCACAGGCGCTGACCGTGCATGGTGTTGATGGTCGCCGAGAAGTTGGGGCGCTCGAACGGCTCCGGCGCGGTGTACGAGAGCCGCAGCGTGAAGGGCTGTCCGGGGTGGAGCTCGGTCGTCGGCTCGCCGGACGCATCGATGACCGCCGCGCCCGTGAACCGCACCCGACCGCTGCCGTAGCGCTTGACATCGCCCTCGATCTGGTGCACCGCGTGGTTCGCGTCGGCGTACTCGTCGACGATCCGCCCCGACTCCCCGATGTCCTGCACGACGCCGCCATCGAGCCACGCCGCTTGATCGCAGAAGGAGCGCATCGTGCCCATGTCGTGCGAGACGACGACCACGGTCTTGCCATCGCGCTTCAGCGCCGCGAACTTCTCCTGGCACTTCGCCTGGAAGTCCATGTCCCCCACCGCGAGCACCTCGTCGACGAGGAGCAGGTCGGGGTCGGTGTGGATCGAGACCGCGAAGCCCAGGCGCACGTACATGCCCGACGAGTAGTTCTTCACCGGGTGGTCGATGAAGCGCTCGACGCCCGAGAAGTCGATGATCGAGTCGAGCTTGCGATCCACCTCCTGCTTGGTCATCCCGAGGATCGAGCCGTTGAGGTAGATGTTCTCGCGGCCGGACAGCTCCGGATGGAAGCCCGAGCCGACCTCGAGCATCGCGGCGACGCGGCCTCGCGTGGAGATCGAGCCCGAGTTGGGCGTGAGGATCCCCGCGATGCACTTGAGCAGCGTGGACTTCCCGGATCCGTTGCGCCCGAGCAGGCCGAAGGTGACGCCCTCCGGCACTTCGAGCGAGACGTCCCGCAGCGCCCAGAACTCCTCGTACTTCGCGCGACCGCGCTTGAGCACGGTCGCCTTCAGCGATTGGTTGCGATCGTGGTAGACGCGGAACGTCTTCGAGACGTCGCGCACGCTCACGGCAGAGTTCGCCATCACAGCTCCTCGACGATGTTGCGGGAGAACCGGTTGAAGATCAGGAAGCCGAGGCCGAGCAGCACCGCAGCCCAGACCGAGACGTACAGCCACGAACCGAGGCTCGGCATCGCGAAGTCGTAGAGGATGTTGCGGTACATGCTGAGCAGCCGTTCGGCGGGGTTGAGCTGGAACGCGGCCAGCAGGGGGACGGAAGCGCCGAAGATGGAGTAGCCGGCCGCGTCCATCCGCTCCTGTGCGGCAGCGACGAACGCGACGGGGAAGATGACCCCGGAGCCGTACATCCAGATCTGCGAGACGATGCTCCAGAGGTGCTCCATGTCGCGGAAGTACACCGTCGCAACCGAGAGCATGAGCCCGATGCCGAGGACGAAGGCAGTTGTGACGAGCACGAGCGGGACGATGAGCGGGAGGGTCAGCAGGATCTGCCAGCCGCCGATCGCGCCCATGATCACCGCGATCACGAGCAGCTCGATCAGGAACGTGAAGGTGAGCGAGAGGATCTTCGACAGCACGAGCACCCAGCGCGGCAGTGCGACCTTCTGCAGCAGTCCCGCGTTCGAGAGCAAGGCGTTCATGCCAGCGCGGATGCACCCGCTGATGTAGCCCCAGGAGATCACGCCGATGCCGATCCAGAGCGGGAAGAAGTCCACGCCCGAGTTCGTGCCGGGCTCCGCGGTCACACGGAGGATGACCCCGAAGACGACCGAGAAGACCGCGATCTGCGCGAGCGGGTTGACGAGCGACCACAGACGGCCGAGCGCGGTTCGCTTGTACTCGCTGCGGATCTCGCGGAGCGTCAGGTTCGTCAGCAGGTTCAGCGTGACGCGAGACTGGCTCGGCAGCGTGGTCATGGTCCTCCATATCCCGGCGGGCGTTCGCATCACGCTCGGGCGACTCACCAGCCTAACAGCCGGCCCCAGGCGCTCGAGGTCACCGGCTGGCGGACGAGAGTCTCGCGCGCGTGCGCTTGGCCCCGGTCAGCACGGTGTGGGCGAGCCGAGCGGTCGCCGGGCTCGCGCTCACCGCCCGGCGCGCGAGCACGCGGAGCAGACCGGCGATGTCGCCGCTGAACGCGTGACCGCCCATCGCCCGCGCCAGGCGCACCTGCTCCCAGACCTCGCCAGGCATCGTGGCGAGCGACTCCTGGAGCTTGTAGTCGAGCGCCAGGTGCGACGTCGCGGCCTGCTCGGTGGTGAGCAGGGTGCGCACGTGGAAGTCCGCCTCGATCGCCGCGTAGCCGAGGAGCCGCTCGAGCACGTGCGCGAGCTCGCCGTCGCGGTAGCCGCCCTCGGTCGGGAAGTCCTCCCAGTCCCACTCCCGCCGCAGCAGCGGCCGCAGCGCGGCGGGCCGTGCGAAGAACATCGACCCGTAGGGTGCGACCGGGCTGAGCTCGTCGAACGGCACATCGAAGCCGAGCTCGTCCGCGAGCCGCTCCGCCGGCTCGCGGTTGGTCAGCCAGGCTCGACCGAGCGTCGGGTAGCCGATGTGGATCATCGCGGGGAAGGCCATCCCGAGCGTTCGGTGGTCGGCGAAGATCCGCAGCACGTTCGTGGCGTAGCCCGGGGTGTGCAGCAGGTTCTCGAACAGGTGCCGCTTGAAGATGCGCGCCTGGTTGTAGTGCGCTTGCGGGGAGCGCTTCGAGTGGATCTTGAGCAGAACGTCGAAGCGGTCGCCCTCGATGACGTCGCGGCACCCGACGAGCAGCGCAGAGATGTCGCGGCCGCGATTCGACGGGATGAGCCGCACCTCGTCGCCGGAACGACCCCTCCGGCGCAGCGTGGCTTCGATCGCGTCGCGCTTCTCGGCGGCAGGCGTCGTCGCGATGAGCGTGTACCCGCCGGGCAGCTGATCGCAGAGGTCGAGCAGCTCATCGAGCATGTCCTCGTAGAAGACGTGCGCGAGCACGCCGACGCGGAGCGAACGGGGGTCCGTGCCGCCCGCATCCACGTCCGGCAGCACCTCGAGCAGCCCCATGTTCGTGTGCACATCGCGCGGCCGGGCCACTCGGCTCATGTCGGCCCACACGAGCTCCATCGGGTATCCGCTGCGCTCGAGCGCGATGCGCGTGTCGCGACCGATGAGGGCCTGCTGCTCGAAGTGCAACGGGTCGTGGAAGAGCAGCCGGCGCTTGACGATCGGGCAGCCCGCCTCGACCAGCAGCTCGGGAGCCTCCATCGTGGCGTTCTGCACCGGGATGAGCGAGTGGGGGAACGCGACCGCGGACCGGAATCCGGCCGACTCGAAGTAGTGGGTGAAGCGGCCCTCGTTGTAGGCGACCGCGTCGAGGTAGTCCTTGATCTCCGGCATGCGGCTCCAGTACCGTCGCCAGGCGGTCGACGTGTACATGCGGCGACGCACCGCGACCCAGTAGGTCTGGATGTGGCGCCGCAGCACCGGTCCACGCGTGATCGGGTTGGGGCGCACCTCCGGGTGGTCGGTCATGCCCCAGAAGTCGACATCAGCGCGCTCCATCTGCTCGAAGACCGGGGCCAGCGGGCGCACCGGGGCGTAGAACGTGGTGTTGAGCAGCAGCACCTCGTCGACCTCGTGCACGAGCCGGCCGGCGGCTGCGAAGCCGTCACGGTACGCATAGACGTCGAAGCCGGAGTTGTCGCGGTAGACGACGTGGTCGGCCAAGGCGGCCGCAGCATCGCGCGCCTGGTCCGAGAGGGTGCCGTTGACGACCAGCACGACGTGTTCGACGTGCTCCCGCAAGTGGCGCACGAAGTGCTCGACGTAGCCCCCGAGCCGACCGGCTCGGTCGTAGTGGGCGATGATCGCAAGCCGACGCATCCAGGCCTCCCCCGCAAGGCACTCCACCTCGCCGCGGCTCTCATCGTACCGGCGGCGCCCGAGCCCGCTTCGCTAGCATGAGTCGGGCGGTCGCCGAACCGCCCACGGGGAGGGGAGGCGTCATGGCAACACGTCGGGCCGTCTACACGGTGCTCATGGGAGGCTACGAGCAGCTCAACCACGACTCGGCGCGATCCGACTCCGGCATCGACTTCGTCTGCTTGACGGATGACCCGGCGCTGCGCAGCCCGACGTGGACGGTCGTGCCGGTGGAGCCCGCGCTGCCCGCGGACCCCGTCCGCAGCCAGCGGATGCTCAAGATCGTCGGGCACCCCGCGCTCGACGAGTACGAGGAGACGCTGTACGTCGACAACGCGGTGCAGCTGCTGGGCGATGCCCATAGCATCCTCGACGACTGGCTCGGCGAGCATGACCTCGCCATGCACGCGCACAGCTACCGCGAACGCGTCGTCGACGAGTTCGACGAGGTGCTCGCGCTGCGCTACGACGACGGCGTGCGCATCCACGAGCAGCTGATGCACTACGCGGCGACGGCGCCCGAGGCGCTGGCGGACCGACCGCTCTGGACCGCGATGCTCGCGCGTCGGCACACGCCCGCCGTCGCGGGGGCGATGCGCACCTGGTGCGACCACGTGCTGCGCTACTCGCGGCGCGACCAGCTCTCGGTCACGGTCGCGCTGCGCAGCCATGGCCTCCACCCGCGAGTCATCGAAGCGGACAACTTCGGGTCGGCGATCCACCGGTGGCCGATGGACGTCGGCCGACGCGTCGAGCAGGGCAAGGCGTCCGCGCGGCCCGCCGGGCCGCTGATCGCCGAGATCGCACGATTGGAGCGCCGCGTCGCTGCCGCCGAGCGCGATGCCGCCGAGCTCGTCGAGCTCCGAGAGCGCCTCGCGGGGCTCGACGACCAGGTGAGCGCGGCACGGGCGGATGCCGCTCAAGCGCACGAGGACGAGCTCGAGGCCCGCGCCGCCCTGGAGCGGGCGACCGAGCTCGCGCGCCAGCGCGGCGACGAGGTCGCCCAGTTGCGCGCGAGCACCTCGTGGAAGCTGACATCGCCGGCCCGCCTGGCTGGTCGACTGCTCCGGGGCCGATGACCGAGCTCGTCGTCGTGCTCATGGCGACGCACAACGGGGCGTCGTTCCTCGAGGAGCAGGTCGCCTCCATCCTCGCGCAGCGCGGCGTCGAAGTGCGGGTCGTCATCTCGGACGACGGCTCGACCGACGGCACGCGCGACCTGCTGCGGACGATCGCCGCAGAGGAGCCCCGCGTGGTGCTGCTCGAGCCCGTGGAGCTCGGCTCCGCACACGCCAACTTCCTCCGGCTCATCGCCGACGCGCCATGGGACGGAGCCTCCGTCGTCGCGTTCTCCGACCAGGACGACGTCTGGCACGTCGAGCGGCTCGCCGCGCAGGTCGACCAGCTCCGCGGCGTCGACGCGGTGAGCGCGAACGTCGTCGCCGACTACGGCGACCGCCGCATCCTCATCGACAAGGCGCAGCCGCAGCGATCGCTCGACTTCGTGCTCGAGAGCGCGGGGCCGGGATGCACCTTCGTGCTCTCGGCGCGTGCGTTCGAGCTCGTGCGGCGCACCGTCGTCGAGGACCCGGAGACGGCGGCAGCGCCCATCCACGACTGGCTCGTGTACGCGATCGTGCGAGCCGCGGGGATGCGGTGGCACATCGACCCGACGCCCGTCATCGACTACCGCCAGCACGCGGACAACGTGGCGGGCGCGAACCTCGGTTGGCGGCAGGCTCGTCGCCGGCTCCGTCGGCTGCGATCGGGTGGCTTCCGCCGCGAGGCCGCAGTCGTCACCCGCATCGCGGCGCGGGTCGCAGCCGAGCCCGAGCGGACCCGGCTGCACGCCGTCGCCGCGCTTCTCGAGCGCGACGACCTCGCCGCCCGGCTCGTGCTCGCGCGGGGAGTCGGCAGCCTGCGACGCCGCCCTGCAGACCGAGTCGCGCTCGCCGCGCTGCTGCTGCTCGGGCTGTGGTGACTCGGCTCCCGACGCTCGAGCTCAGTCGCGCGCGGCGCGCTCGAGCAGCGTCAGCAGGTAGCGCCCATAGCCGCTCTTGACGAGCGGCTGGGCGAGCTCTCGCAGCTGGTCGTCGTCGATCCAGCCGGCCCGCCAGGCGATCTCCTCGATGCAGCCGATCTTGAAGCCCTGCCGGTCCTCGATGACGCGCACGTACTCGCTCGCCTGCATCATCGACTCGAAGGTGCCGGTGTCGAGCCACGCGACACCGCGGTCGAGCACCTGCACGCTCAGGTCGCCGCGCTCGAGGTAGCGCTCGTTGACGGTCGAGATCTCGAGCTCGCCGCGCGCGCTCGGCTCGATCGTCTTGGCGATCTCGACGACGGAGTTGTCGTAGAAGTAGAGGCCGGGGACGGCGTAGTGGCTCTTCGGCTGCTTCGGCTTCTCCTCGATCGAGACCGCCCGCATCTCGTCGTCGAACTCGACCACGCCGTAGGCAGCCGGGTCGGCCACCTGGTAGGCGAAGATGAGGCCGCCGTCGATGTCGCCGTGCCGGCGCAGGCTCGAGCCGAGCCCGGTGCCGTGGAAGATGTTGTCGCCGAGCACGAGCGCGACCGACTCGTCGCCGATGAACTCCTCGCCGATGATGAAGGCCTGCGCGAGCCCGTCGGGGCTCGGCTGCACCGCGTACTCGATCTGCATGCCGAGCTCCGACCCGTCGCCGAGCAGCGCGCGGAACTGATCGTTGTACTCGGGCGTCGTGATGACGAGCACCTCTCGGATGTCGGCCATCATGAGCGTCGACAGCGGGTAGTAGACCATCGGCTTGTCGTAGATGGGCATGAGCTGCTTGGAGATGCCCTTGGTGATGGGCCACAGCCGCGTGCCGGAGCCGCCGGCGAGGATGATCCCGCGCATTGCCCTGCTTTCCGATCGGGGGAGGTGCGGTTCAGCGTATCAATCGCGCGAGAGCCGCATGTCTCGTTCGGCGTCCGCGCGGATTGCGGCCAGCACTGGACCGTGCGTGCGAGCGAGCTGCTGGTCGTTGCCACCGGACCAGACGTTGTGCGCATTCAGGCCGCTCGTCTGGCTCCCCGGGATGAACGGGAAGTGCACCGGATGGCGCTCGACCTGCGCGGTGCGGAAGCCGTGCTCGACCGACAGCCTGTGCAGCCAGACGTCATCAGCCGTCGGCGCCGACTCGAGGAAGGCGTCCCCCGCGTCGCGCAAGGCATCGACGAGCTGCGGGGGCAGCAGCTGCCCCGAGACCGACGTCGCGAACGCGGCGAAGCTCGGCAGCGCTGTGTCGAACGTGGGCCACTCGGTGTACGGGGCCAGTCGATCGCCCCGGAACCGCATCGCGTGGCAGCGGAAGGCGACGACGTGTCCGGGGTGCCGCGCCCTCGCCGCCAGGAGTCCCGAGAGCCAGGAGGGCGGATAGACGATGTCGTCGTCGCAGACGACCATCGGCAGCCGGTGCGCGCTCGCGCTCGCCGCGTAGCCGCGGTGCTTCGTGTGGACGCCGTAGCCGCTCGCCACCCAGCGCACCTCGAGTCCGCGTCGCCGCTGGCGTCGGAGTCGCCAGGTGAGCGCAGTCCCCTCCTCGAGCCAGAGGACGAACCGCACGGGGAGCTCTTCACCCCGAGCGATCGACTCGATCGCCAGCCAGGCGTGAGCGACTCGATCGCCGTGCGTGGTCATGCAGACGACGGCAGCACCCCCGTTCGCGGTGAGCGGCCGGCGCGACAGCGCGCAGCGCAGCCAGAGCCGCGTGATGTCGCCGGCGAGGGCGGCATCCGGGCTGTCGACCGTCCCCTCCGAGTGAGGCAGCCCCGCCCAGCGGACGGCCGCTCGGCGCAGGGCGCCTCGGAGACGAGCGATCGACCTGCGTGCCGCCCCTGAGCTGGACGGCATCGCCGCTCGGCCTTGGTCTCGTGGTTCCATCGCCTCGACCATAGCGAGCCGGTCCGCGAGCCAACAGATGGCCCTTGACATGGCGCAAATCTGCCTGCAGAGTAAAACTTTTGTACCCCATCCTTCGATGAATCGAGCTCTATGCGCCGTCTCGCGCTCTCATCCCTCGCTGTCGCGGTCGTCGGCTCCGCGCTCCTCGGCCCAGCTCCGGCAGCCCAAGCCGCCGATGCGCGCCTCGACGGGGCCGATCGCTTCGAGACGAGCGTGCTCGCATCGCGGCAGCTACCGCCCGGCGACGCGGTCTTCCTCGCGTCCGGCGCTTCCTTCCCCGATGCGCTCGCGGCCGCGCCCGTCGCGGCTGCGGAAGGAGCGCACCTGTTGCTCGTTCGCCCAGACGGCATCCCGGCATCGGTTCAGGCGCAGATCGCTCGACTCGCGCCCGAGGAGGTCGTCATCCTCGGCTCGGAGGCGACGCTCTCCGCCGCCGTCGCGGCGCAGGCCGCGCAGACCGCACCGCAAGCGAGCGTCACGCGCATCGGCGGCGCCGGCCGAGTGGAGACGTCGATGCTGCTGCTCGACCGCATGCGCGAGCGCACGCCCGTGCGCGACATCTGGGTCGCGAGCGGAGCCACCTTCCCCGACGCCCTCGCGGCGGGGGCCGTCGCAGCCCGTGACGGCCACGGGCTCGTGCTCACCCTCGGCGACGACGCGGCGTTCCGCCAGCACCTCAGCGCGCGCGTGAGCGGCGTCGAGCGCTTCCACATCCCCGGGAGCGTCGCGAGCGTCGGCGACGACGTGCAGTCGCTGCTCGCGAGCACGGGCCGCTCGGTCACGCGCTTCCCGGGAGCCGACCGCTACGAGACGGCGGTGCAGATCAACCAGCGCTTCACTCCCGCGCGCAGCGGGGGCCAGCTCGTGCTCGCGAGCGGCACCGACTTCCCCGACGGCCTCGTCGGCGCGGTGTACGCGGGGCTCCGCGGCGAGCCGCTCTACCTCACGACGCCCGGCTGCGCATCGAGCGGCTCGGTCGCTGCGGAGCGCGACCGCGTCGGCAGCCGCGGCATCACCGTGCTCGGCGGCGTGACGACCGTCTCCCCCGTCGCCGCCGCGCTCGTGCCGTGCGGAGCGGTCAACGCCTCGACGAGCGATCTGCTCGATCGCATCAACCGCGAGCGCGCCGCCGCAGGCGTGCGCCCACTCGTCGCGGACGGCTGCCTCACCCGCATGGCGGGCGGCTGGGCGGGCGCGATGGCCGACGGCAACCTCGCCGGCTCGGCGCACAACCCGTCGCTCACGGCCGACGCGCGCGCGTGCTCGCTCCGCGGCTGGGGCGAGAACGTCGGCCGGACGAGCAGCGGGAGCCCGGACCCCGCGCGCATCATGAGCGCGTGGATGGCGTCGGAGGGGCACCGGAACAACATCCTCCGCGCGAGCTTCACCCACATCGGCATCGGTGTCGACCGCGGCTCGAACGGCTCCTGGTACTACGTGCTCGACTTCGGCACCCGCTGAGCCCGGCGGCCCCGCCGGATAGGATGGGGGTTCCGACCGAGACGGGAGCGGGAGCGCCATGACCACCAGGTTGACGGTCGTGCTCGACGAGGTCGGGGATCGCACCCCGACGATGGTCGGCCGCTACTCGACCGAGATGGCGCGCGCGCTCACCGCGACGGCGCCCACCGGCATCGAGGTCGCTGCGATCGCCGCGAAGCTGAGCGACGGTCGGGCCGCGCGCGCCGAGGCGCAGCTGCCCGGCCTCGCCGAGCTCCGCCGCACGGCGGTGCCGGCCCGCGAGCTGCGCGAGGCGTGGCTGCACTCGCTCACGACGCTCCCCGTGCGGGGCCTCGTGCATGCGACGAGCCTCATGGCGCCGCTGCGGCGCGAACCGTCGCCCGGCGATCAGGTGACGGTGACGGTGCATGGGCTGCAGCCGCTCTCGGACCGCTCGAAGCGCAAGCAGCAGTGGTTCGACCGGGCGCTGCGACGCGCGCTGCAGCTCGCCGACGGGATCGTCGTGCCATCGACCGCGATCGCCGAGGACCTCTCGCTGATGCACGAGACCGGCGACCGGGTGCGCGTCGTGCATCCCGCCCCGTCGTCCGCACTGCTGCGCGCGGCCGGGTCGGACGCCGCGCTGTCGCTGCCGGACGAGTTCGTGCTCGCCATCACGAACCCGGGCGCGCTCGGCCAGGCGCGCCGGCTGATCGAGACGATCGCGAGCCCGAGGATGCCGGATGTGCGGGTCGTCGTCGCCGGCCCGGTGCAGTGGGGCGAGTCGAGGCTCGCGGGCCTCGCGGTCGAGGCGGGCATCCCCGCCGGCCGGCTCGTGATGCTCGGCCAGCTCGACGACGCCGAGCTCGCGCTCGCCCACCGCCGGGCGCTCGCCCACCTGCACGTCGCCGAGCAGGATGCGCTCGGGCTCTCGCTCCTCGACGCCTCCGCGCTCGGCACGCCCACGGTGCACCCCGCGACCCGCTCCCTCGTCGAGATCGCGAGCGGTGCGAGCGTCGCGGTCGAGGGCGGTCCGCACGAGCTCGCCGGGGCCCTCGCCGATCTGCTCACCGACGACGCCGAGCGCGCGCGGCTCGGGCTGCTCGCGCAGGACCGCGCGAGCGCGTTCACGTGGGAGACGGCTGCCCGCCAGGTGTGGCAGCTACACGCCGAGCTGTGAGCGAGCGCGTCAGCGTCGCCCTCTGCACCCACCAGGGCGAGCGGTGGATCGAGGAGCAGCTGCGCAGCATCCTCGGCCAGTCGCGACCGGTGAGCGAGATCGTCATCGGCGACGACGCCTCGACCGACGGCACGCTCGACGTCGTGCGGCGCGTGGCGAGCGAGACCGACGTGCCCATCCGCATCCGTCGCCATGACTCGCCGCTCGGCGTCGCCGCGAACTTCGCCGACGCGATCGCGGCGACGAGCGGCGACGTCGTCGCGCTGAGCGACCAGGACGACGTGTGGCACCCCGACCGGCTCGAGCGGCTGCTGCCTCACCTCGAGGGCGTCGCGCTCGTGCACTCCGACGCGCGGCTCGTCGGCGCCGACGGCGCGCCGCTCGGCTCGACGCTCGAGGCGTCGCTCGAGATGTCGGCGTGGGAGCGCGCCGCGCTCGAGGAGGGGCGCGCGATCGATGCGCTGCTGCGGCGGAACCTCGTGACGGGCGCGACCGCGATCGTGCGGCGCGAGGCCGCGGTCGCGGCGCTCCCCGTGCCGCCCGCCTGGATCCACGACGAGTGGCTCGCCGTGTGCGCCGCGCTCGGCGACGGCGTCCGCTACGTGCCCGAGCCGACCATCGACTACCGCCAGCACGGCGGGAACGCGATCGGGGTGCAGCGGCTGAGCCTCGTCGGCAAGCTGCGCCGCGTGCTCGAGCCGGACTCCGGCAAGCACGCGCAGAAGGCCGCGCGGGCGGAGCAGCTCGCGACGGAGGCGGCGCGCCGGGGCCTCGCGAGCGGCGAGGAGCTCGAGCGGCTCGTCGAGAAGGCGCGCCACGAGCGCTCGCGAGCCGCGCTGCCCGACGCCCGGGCGCTGCGCATCCCCGGCGTGCTCCGCGGCATCGCCGCCGGCCGGTACCGGCGCTTCTCGCGCGGCGCCTACGACGTCGCGAGAGACCTGCTCGAGCGCCACTGACGCGCCGAGCCGCTGCCCCTACGGCTGCGGTGACTCCGCCGGTTCTCCCGTCGGCGGCGCGAGCGCATCGGCTTCGGCGAGCGCCGCCTGCACCATCGCGTGGATGGCGTCGTAGTCCGGGTCGCCCGTGTTGACCTGCGGTGGCACGAGCTCGAGGTTCGTGATGGGCAGCGCCCGCGTCTCGAGCGCGAGCTCGGAGAGGCCGCCGATCATCGCCTGCGGGATGTCGGTCTGCACCATGTCCTGACCTGCCGCCGAGAGCTCGGTGTACTTCGTCAGCAGCGTCTGCGGCGTGAACTCGCGGATGAGCGCCTCCTGCACCTGCCGCTGCCGCTCCATGCGCGCGTAGTCGGAGGAGCCGGCGCGGCTGCGGGCGTACCAGAGCGCGTGGTAGCCGTCCATGCGCTGCGTGCCCGGCTCGATCCACTCCTCGACGGGCCCGCCCTCGATCGCGATCGGCACGCGCTCCGTCACCTCGAGCTCGAGGCCGCCGAGTGCGTCGACGAGCTGCTCGAAGCCCGACATGTCGACGAGCACGAAGAACTGGATGGGGATGCCCGTCACGCCCTCGACCGCGTCGCGGGTCGCCTCGATGCCGGGGCTCGAGCCACGCGCCTCTGCGTCGGGGTAGAGCTCGGGGTGCGCCTCGCCGTAGGTGTAGGTGCCGTTGAGCAGGCAGTCGCTCGACGCGCAGTCGAAGCCGTCGGGCCACGGCCCCCACATGGGCGAGTCCGCCGAGAACGGCGCGTTCCGCAGGTTGCGGGGCACCCCGATCATCGTCGCCGCACCCGACGCGGCGTTCACGGTGACGACCGTCATCGAGTCGGCGCGCCGCCCCTCGCGGTCGTCGCCCGCGTCGCCACCGAGCAGCAGGAAGGTGTAGCGGCCGTCGACGGGCTCCACCGCGGGGCGCGCGAAGTCGAAGAGGTTCGTGACGAGGCCCCGGGATGCGTCGACGACGCTCGCGCCGTAGCCCGCGAGCGCCGCGGGCGCGACCGTCGCGAGCACGGCGACGGCCGCGATCGCGGCTCGCGCTCCGCCGCGCACCTTGCCGAGCCGAGCCAGGCGCAGCGTGTCGAACCCGAGCACGAGCCAGAGCACGGCGTAGGCGATGAGCAGCACCTCGACGACGAGCAGGCCGATCGAGTTGCCGACGAGCGTCAGCAGCGCCGAGCGCCAGGCGAACCACAGGATCGCGGCGAGCGCGCCGAGCGCGAGGAGCGCCATCGTCGCGCCGATCCCGATGCGGCCGAGCCGGCGGCTGCCCGCGAGCACCTGGGCGCTGCCGGGGAGCACGAAGCCCAGCAGCACGAGCCACCAGCCACGTCGCTCCATGACCTCCGGGCGACGTGCGTCGGGCTCGCGGATCGGGTTGGCTGCCTGCAGCAGCGTCATGCGCTCGCGTCCACGCGTCCGCGGAGCGCCTCGGCCTTCTCGCCGACCTGTCGCTCGAGGTCGGCGGCGAAGGCGTCGAGGCGCGCGGCGAGCGCGTCGTCGGTCGTGCCGAGGATGCGCGCGGCGAGGATGCCGGCATTCCGGGCACCGCCGATCGAGACGGTCGCGACGGGGATGCCCGCAGGCATCTGCACGATCGAGAGCAGGCTGTCGAGACCGTCGAGGCGCTCGAGCGGCACCGGCACGCCGATGACGGGCAGTCGCGTCATCGAGGCGACCATGCCGGGCAGGTGCGCCGCCCCGCCGGCGCCGGCGATGATTACGCGCACGCCGCGGTCGGCGGCGCCGCGCGCGAACTCGACCATCTTGTCGGGGGTGCGGTGCGCCGAGACGACATCGACCTCGGAGGGGACGCCGAGCTCGTCGAGCACGGCCTTCGCCGCCTCCATGACCCGCCAGTCGGAGTCCGATCCCATGATGATGCTGACCTGCGAACGCATGGGCTCCAGGGTACGCACGCTCGCCATGGACGGCCTATCGCCTCGCCGCCCCGACGCATCCGCCGCGCGCAGCGCTCCGAGTCGACGCCGAGGAGCCGACTCCTCAGTCGTCGAAGTGCGCGGCGGCCGCGCGCGCCCGGTAGGCGACCTCGTCGAGGTCGTCGCCGATCGCGGTGACGTGGCCGACCTTGCGGCCCGGCCTCGTCGCCTTCGCGTAGGAGTGCACCTTGACGTCCGGATGCGCGTGGAGCGCCGCGCGGTAGCGGTCGGTCATCGAGCCCGACGCGGGCCCCCCGATGACGTTGATCATGACGCTCGCGGGCGCGAGCAGGGCGGTCGAGCCGAGCGGCAGGTCGAGCACCGCGCGGAGGTGCTGCTCGAACTGGCTCGTGATCGAGCCGTCGATCGTCCAGTGGCCCGAGTTGTGGGGCCGCATCGCGAGCTCGTTGACGAGCACGCGCCCGTCGCTCGTCTCGAACAGCTCGACCGCGAGCACGCCCGTGACGCAGAGCCCGTCGGCGATGCCGCGCGCGATGTCGTCGACGAGCGGCTGGATGCGCTCGGCGTGCCGGGCGGGAGCGAGCACCTCGGCGCAGATGGAGTCGCGCTGCACGGTCTGCACGAGCGGCCACACGAGCGTCTCGCCCGAGGGACGGCGCGCGACGAGCTGCGCGAGCTCGCGCGAGAAGGGCACGAGCTCCTCGACGAGCAGCCGGGGGCCTCCCGCCGCCGCGCCGTCGAGCCAGTCGTCGGCCTCGGCCGCGGCGCGCACGACGCGCACGCCCTTGCCGTCGTAGCCGCCCGTCGCGGTCTTCACGACGCCGACGCCACCGTGGTCGGCGAGGAAGCGCTCGAGGTCGGCGCGGGAGTCGACGGGGGCCCAGTCGGGCTGCGGCGCGCCGAGCTCGGCCATGCGCTCGCGCATGGCGCGCTTGTCCTGCGCGAAGCGCAGCGCGTCGGGCCCGGGGTGCACGCGATGCCCCGCGTCGACGAGCGCGCGCAGCACGTCCTGCGGCACGTGCTCGTGGTCGAACGTGACGACGTCGACGCCCTCCGCGAAGGCGAGCACCGTCTCGGCGTCGCGGTAGTCGCCGACCGCGGTCGCCGCGAGCGCGGCCGACATGCCATCGGCCTCGGCGAGCACGCGCAGCTCGATGCCGAGCTCCACCGCCGCCGGGATCATCATGCGGGCCAGCTGCCCGCCGCCCACCACACCTACGCTCATGCTGGCGATCATGCTGGTTGCACCTCCGGCTTGCCGAGCCCGACGACGCGGAAGCCGGCGGCGGACCACCGGGCGGCGTCGAGCGTGTTGCGGCCGTCGACGACGACGCGCGCTTGTGTCCACCGGGCGACCTCGACGGGGTCGAGGTCCCGGAACTCACGCCACTCGGTGCCGAGCGCGAGCACGTCCGCGTCTCGCACCGCGTCGGCGACGGAGCCGACGATCTCGAGCGAGGGCAGCATGCGGCTGGCCGTCTCGCGGGCCTGCGGATCGAAGCCCACGACGGAGCGGCCCGCGCGCTGCAGCCGGCGGCAGACCTCGAGCGCCGGCGAGTCGCGCACGTCGTCGCTGTCGGGCTTGAACGCGAGCCCGAGCATCGCGACGCGGTCGCCGCCGACGGCGTCGAGCTCGCGCTCGATGAGCGCTGCCATGCGGTCGCGGCGGCGCAGGTTGATGCGGTCGACCTCGCCGAGGAACGCGAGCGTGTCGGCGTGCCCGAGCTCGCTCGCGCGAGCCTGGAACGCGCGGATGTCCTTCGGCAGGCAGCCGCCGCCGAAGCCGAGGCCCGCGTTGAGGAAGCGTCGGCCGATGCGCGCGTCGAGGCCGATCGCGTCTGCGAGCAGCGTCACGTCGGCGCCGACCGTCTCGGCGAGCTCGGCCATGGCGTTGATGAACGAGATCTTGGTGGCGAGGAACGCGTTCGCGCTCACCTTCACGAGCTCGGCCGTCGCGAAGTCGAGCACGAGCCGCTCGGTGCCGCGTTCGAGCACCGAGGCGTACACCGCGTCGAGGCGCTCGACCGCCGCGTCGTCGCCCGGCTCGACGCCGTAGACGAGCCGGTCCGGCGCGAGCGTGTCCTGGACGGCGAAGCCCTCGCGCAGGAACTCGGGATTCCAGGCGAGGCGCGCCCCCGTCGGCCGCACGACCTCGGCGAGCCGCGCCGCGGTGCCGACCGGCACGGTCGACTTGCCGACCACGAGCATGCCGGCGCCGAGGTGCGGCTCGAGCGACGCGATCGCCGCGTCGACGAAGGCGAGGTCGGCGGCGTCGGAGCCGGGCAGCTGCGGCGTGCCGACGGCGATGAAGACGACGTCGCTCCCGGCGGCCTCTGCGACGTCGGTCGTGAAGCGGAGGCGACCGGCCCCGACACCCGCGCGCAGCAGCTCGGGGAGCCCCGGCTCGAAGAACGGCGGCTCGCCGCGGCCCAGCCGCTCGACCTTCGACGCGTCGACGTCGACGCCGATCGTCTCGAAGCCGAGCGAGGCCATCGAGGCGGCGTGCACGGCGCCCAGGTAGCCGCATCCGATCACGGCGATCTGCATGGAGCTCATCGTCCTCCCTCGAGCGCGGCGCGCGTCACGCCGCGTCGACCCTGTCGGGCTCGGCGAGCCCGCGGGCGCCCAGCAGCTCCGAGAGCGTGCGCTGCACGAGCGACGCGCTCGGCACGTCGGCGAGGACGACCGCGCGGTCGCCCCCGGTCGAGAGCAGCACGTCGCCGGCGCCGAAGAGCGCCTGCAGGCCGCGCCGCCGCACGGTCACGTCGTGGACGCGCGAGAGCATCGTCTCTCGGCGCGTGCCGCCGAAGCCGCTGCGGATGATGACCCGCTCGGTCGTGAACACGAAGCCGCGCGAGAGCCACGCGAGCGTCGGCACGATCGTCAGCAGCGCCACCACGATGCCCGCGACGGTGAGCACCGCGACGTTCCAGAGCGGCCAGTCGACGCGATCGAGCAGCAGTGCCGAGAGCCCGACGCACGCCCACAGCACGAGCACAGGCACGACGAGCACGCGACCATGCGGTCGCATGCGCGCGATCACTCGCTCGTCGCCGGCTTGCACGCGACGATTCTCCCCCATCACCGCACGTGCACGACGTCGCCAGCCCGCACGTCGACGATCCCGTCACCGACATCGACCTGCAGCTCGCCGCCCGGGCCGAGGCCGACGGCTCGTCCGCGCAGCTCGCCGGACGGCAGCGCCACGCGCACGTCGCGCCCGATCGTGGCGAGCTCCGCGGCGACCGCGACGCGCAGCCGCTCGGTGCCGAGCGCCGGCAGCAGGCCGTCGAGCGAGCGCAGCACGTGGCACAGGATGGCGTCGGCGAGCACGGGCGCGGTCCCCTCCGCGCCCTCGAGGGTCAGCGAGGTCGCGTGCTCGGTCGGCAGCTCGTCGCGAGTGAGCGTGAGGTTGACGCCGAAGCCGACCGCGACGCCCGTCCGGCGCCGCTCGCACAGGATCCCCGCGACCTTCCGCCCCTCGACGAGCACGTCGTTCGGCCACTTGATCGACGCGCGATCGGCGACGAGCGTGTCGAGCGCGTCGGCGAGCGCGAGGCCCGCCGCGAGCGGCAGCCAGCCGATCTGCTCCTCGCGCAGGCGCTTCGTGCGCACGAGCACCGTCGCGGCGAGGCACTTGCCGGCGGGCGAGACCCACTCGCGGCCGAGCCGCCCGCGGCCGGCGCGCTGATCGAGCGTCGCCCACGTCGTGAGGTGCTCGGCGCGCTCGTCGACGGCGTCGAACGTCGAGCCGACCGTGCCGAGCTCGATGACGCTCGTGGCCCTCGCTGCACCGGGGAAGAGCATGCCCTCAGCCTATGCGCGTCGGCGGGCGAGGATGGAGGGGAGCGCCACCGATCTGCGGCGCATCGCTGTGGGAGTCCACAAACGCGTGGCATGCGGGCCCGTCTAGAGTGGCATCCGTGACCCACGAGACGCCGGCTTCGAACGCCCTGACGACGACCGCCTCGCGGATCGAGGACCTCCGCCGCCGCCACGGCGAGGCGGTGGTCGACAAGGAGGCGAAGGCCAAGGAGCGCCAGGGCGCGAAGGGCAAGAAGACCGCGCGGGAGCGCGTCGAGCAGTTCGTCGACCCGGGCTCGTTCGTCGAGTTCGACGCCTACGTGCGGCACCGCACGACCGCGTTCGGCATGGACGGCAACCGCCCCTACGGCGATGCGGTCGTCACCGGCATCGGCACGGTCCACGGCCGCCGGGTGGCGGTCTACTCGCAGGACTTCACGACCTTCGGCGGCTCGCTCGGCGAGGTCGCCGGCGAGAAGATCATCAAGATCCAGGACTACGCGATGAAGGTCGGCGTGCCGATCGTCGGCATGCTCGACTCGGGCGGCGCGCGCATCCAGGAGGGCGTCGTCGCCCTCGGCAAGTACGGCGAGATCTTCAAGCGCAACACCGCCGCATCCGGGGTCATCCCGCAGATCTCGATCGTGATGGGCCCTGCGGCCGGCGGCGCGGTCTACTCTCCCGCGCTCACCGACTTCGTGATCATGGTCGACAAGTCGAGCCACATGTTCGTCACCGGCCCCGACGTGATCAAGACGGTCACGGGCGAGGAGGTCGGCTTCGAGGAGCTCGGCGGCGGCCGCACCCACAACACCGTCTCGGGCGTGAGCCACTACCTGGCCGCCGACGAGGACGACGCCCTCGACTACGTGCGCGCGCTGCTCGCCTACCTCCCCGACAACAACCAGTCGGAGGTGCCCGCCTACGACCACACCGCCGAGCGGGTCGTCAACGACGCCGACCGCCGCCTCGACACGATCATCCCCGATTCGCCCAACCAGCCCTACGACGTGCTCGGGATCATCGAGACGATCATGGACGACCGCGAGTTCCTCGAGGTGCAGCCGCTCTACGCGCCCAACATCGTCATCGGCTTCGGCCGGCTCGAGGGCCGCACGATCGGCGTGATCGCGAACCAGCCGAACCAGATGGCGGGCACCCTCAACATCGAGGCGGGCGAGAAGGCGGCGCGCTTCGTGCGCTTCTGCGACTCGTTCTCGATCCCGATCCTCACCGTCGTCGACGTGCCCGGCTACCTGCCGGGCACCGACCAGGAGTGGTCGGGCGTCATCCGCCGCGGCGCGAAGCTGCTCTACGCCTACGCCGAGGCGACCGTGCCGATGGTGACGGTCATCACGCGCAAGGCCTACGGCGGCGCGTACATCGTCATGGGCTCGAAGCAGCTCGGCGCCGACGTCAACATCGCGTGGCCCTCGGCCGAGATCGCGGTGATGGGCGGCCAGGGCGCGGTCAACATCCTCTACCGCAATGAGATCAAGCAGGCGGAGGCCGACGGGCACGACGTCGCGGAGGTGCGGTCGCGGCTCGCGAGCGAGTACACCTACAACGTCGCATCGCCGTTCCTCGCCGCCGAGCGCGGCGAGCTCGACGGCATCATCGAGCCGGCCGAGACGCGCGTCATGGTCACGCGCGCCTTCCGGTCGTTGCGCACGAAGCGCGTGCACCGACCCGAGAAGAAGCACGGGAACATCCCGCTGTGAGCGACGCATCCGAGGCCGTCATGATCGTCGTCGCGGGCTCGCCGACGCCCGAGGAGCAGGCCGCCGTCGAGGCGGCACTCACCGGCATGGCGGCGGAGTGGGCCGAGACGAAGCACCGCCGCGTGCTCGACCGCGAGAGCGAATGGCAGTCGAAGTCGCGGCTCGCCGACGGCCGGCGCTGGCAGCAGGACTGACGGGGCTCAGCCGCCGGGCGCCGCGTCGGGCGCGGTCGCGTCGGCGACCGGCGCGTCGCGATCCGGCTGCTCCGCGCGCAGCCGCGGCAGCAGCGCGTCCTCGAGCAGCGCGACGCGCTGCACCGCGCCGGCGGCGCTCAAGTGGTGCGCGTCGGTCCAGGTGTAGACGCCGCCCGCGATGAGCGGACACGCGCGGCGCTCGACGTCGCAATACCAGCCGAGCGTGTCGACGAGGTCGCCGCCGCCGGCCGAGATGGTCTCGACCATGCGCTCGTGGCGCCGCAGCTCCTCGTCGCCGAGGGGCGCGATGCACGTCGCGAGGTCGTCGTCGGTCGCGACCGCGTCGAGGCACTCCTGCATGGCGGCGAACGGCGGCGCGCTGTCGAGCCACACCGAGCGCACGCCGATCGCGTCGAGCTGCCGCATGAGGTCGAGCGTGCCCTCGGCGAGGCGCCGCCCGACGTCGACGCCGAGGTGGCGGTAGCCGTCGCCGACCCACCACGCGCCGTACGTGATGACGACGAGGTCGGGCCTCCGCTCCGCGGCGAGCTCGAGCACGAGCGCGACGTGCTCCTCGCACGCGGCCGCTCCCTCGCCGAGCTCGCGCGCGACGACCGGAGCGCTCGAGAACGGGCACATCTCGCGGCCGAGCAGCTGCACGTCGGCGTGCCCAGCGAGCGCGGCGCGCACGCCGGGCGCGAGCGCGACCGCTTGCGAGTCGCCGACGAGCCACGCCTCGCGGCCGTGCGTCGCAGGCGGCGCCGGGTAGCGGCACGCGTCGAGCTCGAGCGCGTCGACCGTCGAGCACTCGTCGACGAGCCACTCGGCCGACTGGCCCGCCTCCCCCGAGACCGCGCCGCGCATCGGCGCCGTCGGCTTCGACACCGATTGCGCGACCCACTCCTGCAGCTGCGCGGGCGACTCGGGCTGCGGCGCCGCAGCCGTCTGGGCCGCGATCGCGCGCTCCTGGATGCCTGGCGCGATCGCGATGGCGACGGCCGCCGCGGTCGCGACCGCGGGCAGCAGCGGCACGAGCCGCGGCGCCGGCCGCGACTCGCGCGGGCGCGGCCGGCTCGCGAGCGCGATGAGCCTCGTCGAGCCCCACGCGAGGCCGATCGAGAGCGCGAGCACCGCGAGCCCCGGCACGAGCCCGACGCCGTCGCCCTGCGCCGGGTCGAGGGCCACGAGGCCCTTGAGCACCGGCCAGTGCCAGAGGTAGAGCCCGTACGAGATGCCGCCGAGCCACACGAGCGGCCGCCACGAGAGCGCCCGGCCGACCGGCCCCGAGCCGGCGCCGTGCCCGGCGAGCAGCACGAGCAGCGCACCGGTCACGGGCCACAGCGTCACCGCTCCCGGCTGCGCGAGGTGCTGCGGCAGCAGGCCCGCGGTGAGCACGAGCGCGATGCCGATGACGCCCATGACGGCGCGGGCGATCGGCGCGATCGGGATGCGCGTGAGCACGAGCGCCGCGAAGCCGCCGAGCGCGAGCTCCCACGACCGCGCGAGCGTGTCGTAGTAGGCGGGCACGGGATCGATCGCGATCTGCTGGTTCGCGTAGGCGAACGACGCGACGGCGGCGACGCCGAGCAGCGCGCCCGCGATCGTCCGCGCCCGTCGGGCAGCGCCGTCGCCCAGGGCGAGCGCGAGGAGCCCGACGAGCACGATGCACAGCGCCGTCCACTGACCCTGCACGCTCATCGCCCAGAAGTGCTGGAACTCCGACTTCGCGAGCCCGGCGCCGAGGTAGTCGGTCGCGGTCGACGCGAGCCGCTCGTTCATGCGGTAGGTCGCCGCCGCTGAGATGTCGTGCGCGACCCGGTTGAACAGCAGCGGGCCGGAGGCGAGTAGAGCGATCGAGCCGGCGACGACGAGCACGATGCCCGCCATCGGGAAGAGCCGCTTCGTCTGCCGCCACAGCGCCGCGATCACGCCCACCCGGCCGCTGCGCTCGATCTCGCCGATGAGGCTCGACGCGAGCAGGAAGCCGCCGATCGCGAAGAACACGTCGACCCCGCCCGAGACGTTGCCGAACCAGATGTGCGAGGTCGCCACGAGCAGCGACGCGAGCGCGCGCAGACCCTGGAGGTCGTGGCGTCGGGGGTTCGGAGTCGTCATGGCGCAGTCGGGCCGCGGCGCACGCGGCCGGTCCCGTCGCGCACGCTACGCCAGATTGCTGTGGGCCCGATCATCGCACCCGCGGCCACAGCTCGCCGGCGAGCACCGCAACGCGCTGCATGCCCGCGGCGGCGGCGAGGTGCAGGTCGTCGGTCCAGGTCGGGACGCCGTTGACGATGAGCGGGCACAGCATGCGCTCGACGTCGCAGTACCAGCCGATCGTCTCGACGACGTCGATCGAACCGGACCGCAGCACCTCGACCATCTGCCGGTGCCGCTCGAGCTGGCCCGGTTCGAGCGGCACGCTGCACAGGTCGGTCGGCTGCTCGGCCGCGTGCGCGGCGAGGCACCGCTCGATCGCGGCGAGCGAGGCGGGCGGCGGCGCGTCGAGCCACACCGTCTCGATCCCGAGTGCGTGCAGCCGCTCGGCGAGCGCGAGCGTGCCTTCGGCGAGCCGCACGCCGACGCCGTCGCTGAGGTGCTCGAACCCCGTGCCCGCCCACCACGCGCCGTAGGTGATGACGGCGAGATCCGGTCGTCGCTCCTCCGCGAGCGCCATCACGCGATCGATGTGCTCCTCGCACGCGGCCGCGTCGCGACCCTTGTGCTCCCGCACGTCGGGCGCATCCGTGAACGGGCAGCCCGCGCGACCGAGCAGCTGCAGGTCCGCCGTGCCGCGCAGCGCCGCGCGGAGCGGCTGCGCGAGGCCGACCGCGTGCGAGTCGCCGAGCAACCACACCTCGCGCTCCGCCGAATCGCCGCCGTCGTAGTGGCAGTCGTCCTCGCGCCCGACCGCGACCGTCGTGCAGCCGTCGATGACCCACTCGGACGGCTGGCCTGCCGCGCCGATCTCGCCGATGCTCAGCGCGGGCGGCGTGCTGACTGCGTCGGCGATCCAGCGCTCGAGCTCCCAAGCGCTCGCGGCGGCGGGCACGGCGGTCGACTGGTCGGCGATCACGCGCTTCTGCACCACCGGCACGACGAGCAGCGCGACGACGGCCGCTGCGGCGATCGCCGGCACGAGCAGCTGCACGGCGTCGCGCGCGAGCCGCCGGCTCGCAGCCGCGGCCTTGCGAATGAGGTGCGCAGAGCACCACGACAGGGCGATCGCGGTCACGATGACGACCGCGCCCTGCAGCACGCCGACCTGCTCCGATTGCGAGGGGTCGAGCGCGATGAGGCCCTTGAGCAGCGGCCAGTGCCAGAGGTACACGCCATATGAGATGCCGCCGAGCCAGACGAGCGGCCGCCAGCGCAGCAGGGCGGCCACCGGGCCTCCGTCGCCGCCGTGCCCGGCGAGCAGGATGAGGAGGGCTCCGGCGACGGGCCAGAGCGACACCGGCCCCGGCTGGGTCCATTCCTCGGGCAGCAGCCCGGCCGTGAGGAGCAGGCCGAGGCCGATGCCGGCGAGCAGGGCACGGACGACCGGGCCGAGCGGGATCCGTGTGAGCACGAGCGCCGCGAAGCCGCCGAGCGCGAGCTCCCACGCGCGCGCGAAGGTGTCGTAGTAGACCGGCACGGGGTCGGCCGCGAGCCGCCAGCGCGCGTACGCCCAGGACGCGACGACCGTCACGCCGAGGAACGCGGCGAGGGCCGCCTTCCCGCCGTCGCGCGCGCGACGCCCGAGCAGCAGGGCGAGCCCGCCGGCGATGGCGATGAGCAGCACCGTGAACTGGCCCTGCACGCCCATCGCCCAGAAGTGCTGGAGCGCCGACTTGTCGTGCCCCGCGTCGACGTATGCGGTGGCCGACGCGGCGAGCCGCCAGTTCTCGGTGAAGGTGGCCGCCGCGAGGATGTCGCGGATCGCGTCGACAAGCCGCATCGGACCGACGGAGAGCACCATCGCGACGCCGACGACGAGCACGACGATGCCCGCCATTGGGAGCAGCCGCTGCAGCGTGCGGCGCAGCTGGCGCGGCACGTCGATCGAGCCCGTCCGCTCGATCTCCCCCGCGAGGCTCGTCGCGAGCAAGAAGCCGCCGATGGCGAAGAACGCGTCGACGCCGCCGGAGACGTTGCCGAACCACACGTGGTAGCTCGCGACGAGCAACGAGGCGATCGCGCGGAGGCCCTGGACATCGAGACGGCGCGGCGGACTGGGGACGTGCATGGGCTCCTGAGCTTCGAGAGGGTCGCGGCGGGCGCCCTCGACCGCCCCTCCACCATATCGATCGCCGCTCAGGTTCGCCCGTCGGGCGCCCGATACGATCCCGCGCATGGCGAGGCTACGCAGGGCGAAGCCCGGCACGGATGCGGGCATCCGGCGCCGACGATCGGGGCGCGGCTGGGCGTACGTGCACGACAGCGGCCGGAGGGTCTCGGCGGAGGACCGCGAGCGCGCCGAGTCGCTCGCCGTGCCGCCGGCCTGGACGGACGTGTGGATCGCCTCCGACTCGCGAGCGCACATCCAGGCGATCGGCGTCGACGACGCGGGCCGCACGCAGTACCGCTACCACCCCGAGTGGCGCGAGCGCCGCGACCGCGTCAAGCACGAGCGCGCGCTCGACCTCGCCGAGTCGCTGCCCGCGATGCGGCGCCGGGTCACGCGCGACCTCGCCCTCGATGGGCTGCCGCGCGAACGCGTGCTCGCCGCCGCCCTCCGCATGCTCGACGCCGTCGCGATCCGCGCGGGCGGCGACACCTACGCCGAGGAGCGCGGCACGCGCGGGCTCATGACCCTGCTGTGCCGGCACGCGAAGGTCACCGGCGACGCGGTGCGGCTGCGGTTCCCGGCGAAGTCCGGCCAGCGCTTCGACGTGACGATCGACGACCCTGCGCTCGCGCGCTGCGTCGAGGAGCTGCTGACGCGCCGCTCGGGCCGCTCGCGCCTGCTCGCGTGGCGCGACGACGAGGGCGCGCACGCGCTCCGCGACGCCGACCTCAATGCGGCGGTGCGGGAGGCGACGGGCGGCGAGTTCACGGCGAAGGACTTCCGCACCCTGCACGGGACGCTCGTCGCGGCCGAGTCGCTCGCGCAAGCGCGCGACGTCGCGACGAAGACGGCGCGGAACCGCGCGGTCCGCGAGGCGATCAAGGCCGTCTCAGAAGCGCTCGGCAACACCCCGACGGTCGCGAAGTCGAGCTACATCGACCCCGAGGTCTTCGCCCGCTTCGAGCAGGGCGCGACGATGGGGCTCAAGGGCTCGCGCGAGCGCGCGCTGCTCGACCTGCTGCGCTGAACGCCCTGAGACCGCTGAGCCGGCTCACCGCCGCGGGCGATACCGTCTGCAGATGCGCGCGATCGTCTCCGGAGCCGGCGTCGCCGGGCTCGCCCTCGCGGGCCGGCTCGCGCTCGACGGCTGGAGCGTCGACGTGCTCGAGCGCGCGCCCGCGCCCCGCCGCGCCGGCTACCTCGTCGACCTCTTCGGCCTGGGCTTCGATGCCGCCGATCGCCTCGGCCTGCTGCCGGCGCTGCGCGAGCGCGCGGAGTCGTACCCCGAGGTGCGTGCGGTCGACTCGACAGGCCGCGTGCGCGCGCGGCTGCCGATCTCCGTCGTCGAGCAGGCGGCGGGCGGCCGCTACCTGACCATCCTGCGGCCGCAGATCGTCGAGGCGCTCCTCGCGGCGCTCCCCGACGGCGTGCGGATGCGCTGGGGCGCGCTGGTCGAGACGGTCCACGACGAGGGCGGCCGGGTGAGCGTGCTGCTCTCGAGCGGCGAGCGGCTCGAGGGCGATCTGCTCGTCGGCGCCGACGGGGTCGGCTCGCGCGTGCGGCAGCTCGCGTGGGGGCCGCACGAGCGCTTCGTGCGGCCGGTCGGCGACCTGATCGCGGCGGCGTGGACGGGCGACGATCCCGAGCTCGCGGCCGATCTGGGCGGCCGCGTCGCGATGCAGGTCGAGCTCGACCGGCAGCTCGTCGTCGCACCGCTCGGGATGACGGGCGTCACCGGATTCGCGGTGCTGCGCGGCGTCGCCGAGCGCGATGCGCGCGCCGCGGTCATCGGCATGGGCGTGCTCGGCCGCCGCACGGTGCGGAGCGCCACCGAGCCGTACCTCGACCGGGTCGCGCAGACCGTCGTCGAGCCGTGGGTGCGCGGCCGCGTCGTGCTGCTGGGCGATGCTGCCGGCGCCGTCTCGCTGCTCGCCGGTCAAGGGGCGTCGATGGCGATCGCAGGCGCCGAGCGGCTCGCGGAGGAGCTCGCGTTCGCGCGGCACGCGACGGACGTCGCGCGCGGGCTCGCCGCCTTCGAGCGCGAGTGGCGGCCGGTCGTCGAGCGCGAGCAGGCGCGCGGCCGACGGCTGGCCGCGGCCTTCGCCCCGCACTCGCGCATCGAGCTCGAGGCGCAGCGGGCGATGTGGCGCGCGACCGCGATCCCCGGCATCGCGCACGTCGTGGCTCGGGCGGCCGGCGGCGTCGCGAAGGGCGGCTGACTACGCGTCGTCGTGGTCGAGCGCGTACTGGCGCTGCCACGACTGGGGCCGCGGGATGCCGAGCCCGTAGAGGTAGCGGATGAGCTGCCCGTGGTGCTGCGTCTCGTGCTCGAGGAGCGCGAGCGCGCGCTGGAGCTGAGGGTGACGGCCGGGCCTGTCAAGTTGTTTGTGTAAGCGGCGCGTTCCGGGGTGGTTAGAGGTGGCGGTTGATGCGTTCGGGGTAGACGAGCGAGAGCTGCTGCAGGGCTTGCTTCCAGTTCGTGGTCACTTGTCCTTCGACGAGCCTGCCTTCGGCTTTGCGCTGCTCTGATCGCAGGCCCTTCTCCTTCGCGCGGTCTCTGGCTCGCTTGTCCTCGATGTCGCAGATCGCCAGCCAGAGCAGCTTCACGACCGCCTGGTCGTTGGGGAAGTGGCCGCGGTTCTTGGTCACCTTCCGGAGCTGGAAGTTCAGCGACTCGATCGAGTTGGTCGTGTAGATCACGCGCCGCAGCTCCGGCGGGAAGGCGAGGAAGGGCGTGAACCGCTCCCACGCGTCGCGGAACGTCTTCACCGCTGACGGGTAGCGCTTGCCGAGCTCCGACGCCTCGAGCGCGCGCAGCTCCGCCAGCGCGGCGTCCGCGTTCGCGGCCTCGTAGATGAGCTTGAGCGCGGCGGAGACGGCCTTGCGGTCCTTGTAGTTCACGAACCGGTTCGCGGCCCGGATCAGGTGCACGACGCCCGTCTGCACGGTCGCTTCCCGCCAGGTCGCCTCGACCGCCTCGGGGAAGCCGGTCAGCCCGTCGCAGCAGACGATCAGGACGTCCTTCACGCCGCGGTTGGCGAGCTCGGCGCAGACGGCCGCCCAGAACTTCGCGCCCTCGGTGTCCTGCACCCAGATGCCCAGCACGTGCTTGATGCCGTCCATGTCCACGCCCACGGCGATATGCGCGGCCTTGTTGCGCACGTGCCCGCCGTCGCGGACCTTCACGACGATCGCGTCAAGGTAGATCACCGGGTAGAGCGCCTCCAGCGGCCGCTGCTGCCAGGCGAGCACCTCGTCGCCGATCTGGTCGACGATCTTCGAGATCGTCTCGTGGCTGAGCTCCGTGCCGATCGTAGACGCCAGGTGGTGCTGGATGTCGCGCAGCGTCATCCCGCCGGCGTAGAGCGAGATGATCATGCCGTCCAGCCCGTCGAGCCGGCGCGAGCCCTTCGGCACCAACATCGGCGTGAACGTGCCGTTGCGGTCACGCGGGATCGCCAGCTCGAGATCACCGATCTCGGTCGCGACCGTCTTGACCGACGTGCCGTTGCGAGAGTTCTCGTGCAGCGACGCCTCCGCGTCGCCGCGCTCGTAGCCGACGTGCTCGGTCAGCTCCGCCTCCAGACCACGCTCGAGCGCCGCTTTCAGCATGCCGCCGATCAGGCCCTGCTCGCCCGTGAGCGCCTCACCGGCATCGATCTTCGCGAAGATCTCATCCAACGCGCCCGAGGCCTTGAGCGAGTCCGCGATCTCCTTCTGCTTCCGGCGCCGCTCCTCGCGCTCCGGGTTCGTCTTCGCCATAGTCACAGTCTGTTCTCCTTCGTAAGGGGAACACCCCGCTTACACAGACCATCTGACACGCCCTGACGGCCCTTTCGGGCCGTCACCGCGACACCAGCGCCGACGCCCGTCCCGGGCGTCGGTCGGCCCTACCGAGAGCGGAAGCCGCCGACTGAGCCTGTCGCGCATCCGTCATCTCCGCCTCGTCCAGCGGGCCGCTGAAGCCCTGCCACGACCCCGCCCGAGCGGCGCGCGGGTAGCTCTCGCGAGCGCCGAGCACGCACCACAGCTGCCCCGCGATGGTGCTCGAAGCGAGGCCGGGCAGGCGCGAGGCGAGCCCGCGGGCGAGAGCGCGTCGATGAGCTCCAGGCAGAGCAGGTTCGCGCGCTCGAAGCGGCTCGCGAGCACGTCGTCGAAGGCCATGGCGGATGCTCCTGCGCGCGGCATCGCAGAGTGTCGGCACTCTGCCGTTCCCCGGCCCGCGAATAGCAGAGTGTCGGCACTCTGCGATGGGGCTAGCGGCGGAAGGAGGCCACCGCCTCGACGTGGTGGGTGTGCGGGAACAGGTCGAACGCCTCGAGCGAGTCGACGCTCCAGCCGCGCTCCGCGAGCAGCTTCGCGTCGCGCGCGAGCGCGACCGGGTCGCACGCGACGTAGACGATCTGCGCCGGCTCGAGCGCGACGAGCTGCTCGACGACCTCGCGGCCCGCGCCCGCGCGCGGCGGGTCGAGCACGACGACACCGCGCGAGAGCCGCTCGCGCTCGGCCTTGCTCGCCCGCTTCGCGAGCTCGCGCAACCAGCGGTCGACGCGCCCGGTCTCGGCGCTCGCACCGAGCCACTCGGCGAGGTTCTCGCTCGCGTGGTCGGTCGCGACCTCGTCGGCCTCGACGCTCGTCACGCGCGTCCGCTCCCCGAGCACCTCGGCGATCGTCGCCGCGAACAGGCCGACGCCCCCGTAGAGGTCGAGCGACCAGCCCGCCGCGTCGACCGCGTCGGCGTCGATCACGCGACGCACCGCATCCGTCAGCACGCCGGGCGCCTCGCGGTGCACCTGCCAGAAGCCCGAGCGGTCGAGCTCGAACTCGCGCCCGCCGACCGTCTCGACGATCGTGTCGGTGCGGCCTCGCTCGGGCGCGCCCTCCATCGCGATGACGTCGACCTCGTCGCCGTACTGCACGTAGTCGACGGCGGTGACGCCCGGCAGGCGCTGGTCGAGCTGGGCGGAGAGGCGGATGCCCTCGGTCGCGAGCGGCAGGTCGGCCACCGGCACGACCTCGTGGCTGCGCGGCGCGAACGGGCCCTGGCGGCCGCGGTCGTCGACGTGCAGCCGCACGCGCGTGCGCCAGCCGAGGCCGCCGCGCTCGTCGTCACCGGGCGCCGCCGCGACCGGCACCTCGCGCGTCATGCCGCCCGTGCGCTCGAGCGCGTCCTCGATGACGCGCTGCTTGAGCTCGCGCTGCCGCGGGAGCGCGATGTGGCCGAACTCGGCGCCGCCCGCGCGCTCGAGCGGGGGCCGGTCGATGGATGCCTCGTCCCACACGTGCGGGACGCGGTCGGGCGACGCCGACACCACCTCGAGCGCGACCGCGGTCGCGAACGACTTCTTCACCTCGACGACCTGCGCGCGCACCGTCTCGCCCGGCATCGTGTCGGGCACGAACACGACCCGCCCGCGCTCATCGGAGTCGGTGCGGTGGCGGCCGACGAATCGGCCTCCGTGCGCGACGTTGTCGATCGTCAGCTCGACGATCCGGCCCTCTGCGATGTCCTGCGGCATGCCTCCATCCTCCCGCATCGCGGCACCGAACCCTCAGTCGAGCGAGCGCAGGGTGCTCGCGATCGCCTCGGCGCTGCGCTCGAGCGCCGCGCGCTCCGCATCCTCCATCGGCACCTCGAGCACGCGCTCGACCCCGCCGCGGCCGAGCACCGACGGCAGCGAGAGCGCGACATCGCGAAGCCCGAGCTCGCCCCGCAGCACGCTCGAGACGGGCAGCACCGCCCGCTCGTCGCGCAGGATGGCCTCGACGATGCGAGCGGTCGAGACGCCGATCGCGCTCGAGGTCGCGCCCTTGCCCTCGATGATGCGGTACGCGGCGTGCATGACCTCGTCGGCGATGCGGTCGAGCTCGGGCTTCGGGAAGCGCAGCTCGCCGCCCTCACGCCACTCGCGCACGAGCACCGGGCCGATCTTCGCGCGCGACCAGAGCGGGAACTCGCTGTCGCCGTGCTCGCCGACGATGAGCGCGTGCACGCTGCGCGGGTGCACCCCGACGAGCTCCGAGAGGCGCCAGCGCAGCCGCGACGTGTCGAGGACCGTCCCCGACGAGAGCACTCGCGCGCCGTCGAGGCCGCTCTCGCGCTGGGCGACGACGGTGAGCACGTCGCACGGGTTCGTCACGATGAGCAGGATGGCGTCGGGCGCGTGCTCGCGGATGCCCGGCACGAGCGCGCGCACGATGTCGGCGTTGCGGGCGGCGAGCGCGAGCCGCGGCTCGCCGGGCTGCTGCTTGGCGCCCGCGGTGATGACGACGACGTCGCTGCCGGCGATGACGCGGAGGTCGCTGCCGCCCTCGATGCCCTTCGCGGCGAGGAACGGCATCGCGTGGGCGAGGTCGAGCACCTCTGCCTCGACCTTCGCCGCGGCGAGATCGTGCAGCGCGACGACGTCGGCCGAGCCGCGGATGAGCGCGGCGTAGGCGATCGCGACGCCCACGCCGCCCGCGCCGATGATGGACAGCTTCGTCGGTCGGCTCTGCTCCATGGCTCGACGCTAGGGGAGCCGCCCGCTCGCGCGCCACTGCCGCAGCGCCGATCGCCCGGCGCCGAGGCTCAGCCGCCGATGCGAGGATCGTCGCGTGCAGCTCATCCTCGCCTCCGCCTCCCCCGCCCGGCTCGCGCTCTTGCGGCAAGCGGGCATCGAGCCGATCGTGCGGCCGGCCGACCTCGACGAGGAGCTGCTCATCGCTGCGCACGAGGCGGCGCACGGGCCGCTCTCGCCCGAGCGGTACGTGCTCGTGCTCGCGCGCGCGAAGGCCGAGGCGCTCCTCGATGAGGACCCGCTCGACGACTTCGACGGGCTCGTGCTCGGCGGCGACTCGTCGCTCGAGCTCGACGGCGCGATGCTCGGCAAGCCGCACACCCCCGAGCGCGCGCGGGAGCGGTGGCTCGTGCAGCGCGGCCGCTCGGCGACCCTCCACTCCGGGCACTGGCTGCTGCGCGTGCGGTTCGGCGAGGTGATCCGCTCTGCGGGCACGACGACGGCGACGAGCCTCGACTTCGCCGCCGACATCGACGAGGCCGAGATCGACGCCTACGTCGCGACGGGCGAGCCGCTCGAGGTCGCGGGCGCGTTCACGATCGACGGCCGCGGCGCCGCGTTCATCGACCGCATCGACGGCGACCCCTCGACGGTCGTCGGCATGAGCATCCCGGCGCTGCGGCGCCTCGCGCGCGAGCTCGGCGTCGCCTGGCCGGCGCTCACGGGCGGCTGAGATGCCGCCGGGACGCGCGATGTGGGTGTGGATGCACGAGGCCGCGCCGCCCGACCCGGCCGCCGTCGCAGCCTTCGCCGTGCAGCAGCGTGTCACTGAGGCGTTCGTCAGCGTGCCGTGGGGAGGGCCGACCCCCGCGACGCAGCGGCAGGTCGCGGCGCTGCGCGGTGAGGGCGTGCGCGTCTCGGCGCTCGGCGGCGACCCGTCGTGGACGACGGGCGACGACGCGGTCACGTGGATGCGACGCGCGACCGCGGCGCTCCTCTTCCAGGGCGTGCACCTCGACATCGAGCCGTGGACGCGGCGCGACTGGCCCGGCCGGGAGCGCGCGCTGCTCGACGCGCTCGCGCGCACCGTGCGGGACGTCGCCGCGCGGACGAGCCTGCCCGTCGAGGTCGACCTCGCGCCGTGGCTCGCTCAGGCGCATCCGCGCGAGTTCCGCGATGTCGTCGCCCGCGCCGACGCCGTGACGCTCATGGCGTACCGCGACCGCGCATCCGACATCCTCGCGTCGAGCGCGTCGGCGCGGCGCGTGATCGCCGGTGCCCGCCGGCCCTACCGGATCGGCGTCGAGACCGGCGCCGTGGCCGAGCCCGAGCCGACCGCCGCCCAGACCTTCGCCGACGAGGGCCGCGCGGTGCTGGAGCGCGAGCTCGCGGAGGTCGCCGCGCGCCTCGCCGGCGACACCCGCTTCGCGGGCATCGCCGTGCACGACGTCGAGGGCTGGCTCGCGCTGCGACCGTGACCGGCTAGGTCGACTGCTGCGTCGGCACCGCGCCGGTCTCGGCGAGCCCGGCATCGGCCTCGAGGTCGACCGCTGCCTCCTCGAACTGCGAGTTGAGCAGTCGCCAGTAGGCGCCGCGGGCGGCGACGAGCTCGTCGTGCGTGCCCTGCTCGACGATCGCGCCCTGCTCCATCACGAGGATGAGGTCGGCGTCGCGGATCGTCGAGAGCCGGTGCGCGATCACGAACGACGTGCGATCGGTGCGCAGCGCCGCCATCGCGTGCTGCAGCAGCAGCTCGGTGCGCGTGTCGACCGAGGACGTCGCCTCGTCGAGGATGAGCACGCTCGGCTGCGCGAGGAACGCGCGCGCGATCGTGACGAGCTGCTTCTCGCCCGCCGAGAGGTTCGTCGCGTCCTCGTCGATGACGGTGTCGTAGCCCTCGGGAAGCGCGCGCACGAAGCGGTCGACGTACGTCGCGCGAGCAGCCTCGAGGATCTGCTCCTCCGTCGCGTCGGGCCGCCCGTAAGCGATGTTGTCGCGGATCGTGCCGCCGAAGAGCCACGTGTCCTGCAGCACCATCCCCGTCTGCGACCGGAGCGCATCCCTCGTCATCGTGCGCGTGTCGACACCGTCGAGCGCGATGCGGCCGCCGTCGACCTCATAGAAGCGCATGAGCAGGTTGACGAGCGTCGTCTTGCCCGCGCCGGTCGGGCCGACGATCGCGACGGTCTGGCCCGGCTCGACCTCGAGCGAGAGGTCGTCGATGAGCGGCTTGTCGGGCGAGTACGAGAAGCGCACCCGCTCGAACGAGACGCGGCCCGAGCCGGGCGCGGGGGTCGCGCCGCCCTCGTCGGGCTCCTCCTCGTCCGCGTCGAGCAGCTCGAAGACGCGCTCGGCGCTCGCGACGCCCGACTGCACCATCGTGACGGTCTGGCCGATCTGGCCGAGGTTCTGCGAGAACTGCTGCGAGTACTGGATGAACGCCTGCACGTCGCCGACGAGGATCTGGCCCGCGGCGACGAAGAGGCCGCCCGCGACGGCCACGAGCACGTAGCCGATGTTGCCGACGAACGTCATGAGCGGGAAGACGAGCCCGGAGATGAACTGCGCCTTGAACGCCGCGTCGAAGACGCCGTCGTTCTCCTCCTTGAAGCGCGCCCGCACCGCCTGCTCGCGGCCGAAGACCTTGACGAGCGCGTGGCCTGTGAAGGCCTCCTCGACGATCGCGTTCATCTTGCCCGTGCGGCGCCACTGCTCCTTGAACAGCCCCTGCGCGGGGCCCATCACGGCGCCGAGGATGATGCCCGTGAGCGGCACCGCGATGAGCGCGATGAGCGCGAGCCAGACGTTGATCGTCAGCATCATCACGAGCACGCCGACGACGCTCAGCAGGCCCGTGACGATCTGCGACATCGTCTGCGAGACGGTCTGCGAGACGTTGTCGAGGTCGTTCGTCACGCGCGAGAGCAGCTCGCCGCGCTGCGTGCGGTCGTAGTACGCGAGCGGGAGCCGGTGCACCTTCTCCTCGACGTCGCGCCGCAGCCCCTGCACGGTGCGCTGCACGACGCGGTTGACGACGAAGCCCTGCAGCCACTGGAAGAGGCTGCCGGCGAGGTAGACGCCGAGCACGACGAGGAGGATGCCGCCGAGCCGCTCGAAGTCGATGCCCGCGCCCGGCACGAGGTCGGGCATGCGCTCGATCATGTTGGCGAAGTCGTCCTGGCCGCCGGCGCGGAGTCCCTCGACGACCTGCGCCTGCGTCGCGCCGACCGGCATCTGCCGCTGCACGAGCCCCTGCACGATGACGTTCGTCGCCTCGCCGAGGATGCGCGGGCCGAGCACGACGAGCACGACACCGATCGATCCGAGCGCGAACACGAGGGCGAGCAGCCAGCGGTAGGGGTGCATGAGGCGCAGCAGCCGCAGCGCCGAGGCGCCGAACGACTTCGCCTTGCCGGGCGGCGGCTCCCAGTCACCCGCGCCGATGCGGGCGGCCTCGGCCTGCTCGGCCTCGAGCCGCTCCTCCTCGGTGAGCTCGGGCTCCGGCGCCGCCGGTCGCTGCTTCTTCACGCGCGCCATCTCAGGCCTCCACTGCCATCTGCGACTCGACGATCTCGCGGTAGGTGTCGTTGCCGGCGAGCAGCTCCTCGTGCGTGTCCGAGCCGACGACGCAGCCGCGGTCGAGCACCACGATCCGGTCGGCGTCGACGATCGTCGAGACCCGCTGCGCGACGACGATCTGGGTGGTCTCGCCCACCGCGTCCCGCAGCGCCGCCCGCAGGCGCGCATCCGTCGTCAGGTCGAGCGCCGAGAACGAGTCGTCGAACACGAGCACGTCGGGCTCGGCGACGAGCGCGCGCGCGATCGAGAGCCGCTGCCGCTGACCGCCTGAGACGTTCGTGCCGCCCTGCGCGATGCGCGACTCGAGCTGCTTCGGCATCTGCTGCACGAAGCCCGCGGCTTGGGCGATCTCGAGCGCGCGCCACAGCTGCTCGTCGGTCGCGTCCTCGTTGCCGTAGCGGAGGTTCGAGGCGACCGTGCCGGCGAAGAGGTAGGGGCGCTGCGGCACGAGCGCGATGCCGCGCCAGAGCGCCTCGGCGTCGAGCTCGCGCACGTCGACGCCGCCGACGAGCACCGCGCCGCCCGTCGCGTCGAAGAGCCGCGGGATGAGGTTCACGAGCGTCGTCTTGCCCGCGCCGGTCGAGCCGATGATCGCGAGGGTCTCGCCTGGCTCGGCGCGCAGGCTCACGCCGTCGATGACGGGGTGGTCGGCGCCCGGGTAGCGGAAGACGACGTCGCGCAGCTCGACGGTGCCGGGCGAGACCTGCTCGCGGCCGTCGACGACGCGCTCGATCGTCGGCTCGGTCTCGAGCACCTCGCCGATGCGCCGGGCAGACACCGCGGCCCTCGGGATCATGATCGTCATGAAGGTCGCCATGAGCACGCCCATGAGGATCTGCATGAGGTACTGCAGGAAGGCCATCATCGTGCCGATCTCGAGTTCGCCCCGATCGACGAGTCCCGCGCCGAACCAGATGACCGCGACGCTCGAGACCTCGACGATGAGCATGATGACCGGGAACATCAGCACGAAGAGGTTGCCGGTGCGGATCATGGCGTCGGTGACGTCGTCGTTCGCGACCGCGAAGCGCGCCTTCTCCCGCCGCTCCTGCACGAACGCGCGGATGACGCGGATGCCGGTGAGCTGCTCGCGCAGCACCTTGTTGATGCGGTCGATGCGCTCCTGCAGCTGCCGGAAGATCGGCACGAGGCGCGAGACGAGGAAGCCGAGCACGACGAGCATGAGCGGCACCGAGACCGCGATGAGCCACGAGAGGGTCGCATCCGCCCGGATCGCCATGATGACGCCGCCGATCGCCATCATCGGCGCCGACAGCAGCATCGTGCACGACATGAGGATGAGCATCTGCACCTGCTGCACGTCGTTCGTGTTGCGGGTGATGAGGCTCGCGGCGCCGAAGCGCTGCACGTCCTGCTCGCTGAAGTCGCCGACCTTGCCGAAGAGGTCGGCGCGCAGGTCGCGGCCCGCGCGCATCGCGAGGCGTGCGCCGAAGAGGATCGCGAGCACGTTCGCGGCGACCTGCCCGAGGCTCAGCGCGAGCATGAGCACGCCGAGCCGCCAGACGGTGTCGGTGTCGCCGCGCAGCACGCCCTCGTCGATGATGTCGGCGTTGATCGTCGGCAGCATGAGCGTGAGCACCGACTGCACGAACTGGAACAGCACGACGAGCAGGAGCGACAGCATCGAGGGCCGCACGTAGCGGACGATGAGCTTCCACAGCATGGGTCAGGCCTCCACGGGGGCGAGGGCGGATGCGTCGGTTCGGCGACCCTGCGCGGGCTCGGCACGGGACTCGGCACGGGATTCGGCACCGGGGGCGGCGACGATGCCGTGCAGCAGCACCTGCATGATGTCGTCGACCGATGACACGGGCTCGTCCTCGCCCCAGCTGGCCGCGGCCGCCCACGCGAGCGTGCGCAGCACGTCGGCGGCGACCATCGGCGTCACGCGCAGGTCGCGCTCGAACGGCTCGAAGCACGTCGCGATCCAGCGCTTCGAGCGCTCGAAGTCGTCGCGCCGCTCGCCCGCGACGCGCTGCGCGATCGGGCCGAGCGCCATCACGAGGCCGTACATGAAGCGCATCCGCTCGACGAGCACGGGCACGAGGGTGGCGACGACCTCGACGACCGACTCGGCGCGCAGGTCGAGGTCGGGCTCCGCGTCGGTCATGTGGTGATCGACGAGCGCCGCGAGCAGCGACTCCTTGTCGCCGAACGCCTTGAAGAGCGTGCCCTCCGCGACGCCGGCGGCGTCGGCGAGCTGTCGCGAGGTGATCGCGGCGCCGTGCTCGAGCACCGCGGGCGTCACCGCGTCGATGATCTGCGCGCGCCGATCGTCGGCGCTCAAGCGGGGTGGGGGCGGCACGTCGAACAGCGTAGATGAGTGAGCACTCACTCACAAGCGCGGACCTCAGACGCCGGGCCGACGCCTCCGGTCGCGCTGCCACGCCTCGGCGGAGCGGGCGATCGCGCCTTGCGCGGACTCGAGCAGCTCTTGCGCGAGCGCGCTCCAGTCGGTGCTGCCGGTGGTGCTCGCGGGCCGCTCGCCGATGCCCCGGCGCGCCGCGTGCTCGGCCGCGTCGAAGGCGTGCGTCGCCCGTCGCACGGCGTCGCGATACGCGGCGAACTCGCCGGGCGCCATGCGGGCGTCGAGGCTCGCGGGCCGCAGGTCGAGCGCGAGCCGCTGCTCGCGCAGGAACTCCTGCAGCGCGGGCGAGGACGCGTCGCTCATCGCCGGGTAGTCGATCGCCTTCGCGGGGTCGGTCTCGTACGCGATCCAGCGCGCCGTGAGGCGGTCGTGCTCGTCTCGCAGCCGCGCGAGCGGCATCGCCTCGAGCGGCGCCCGGCTCGCGGGCAGGGTCGCGCGCGCCGCGTGCACCGACGCGCGCCTGGCCTTGAGGTCGGCGACCGCGACCTTCACCGCGCGCTCCGCGGCTTGCGCGCGGCGCTTCGACTCGAGCACCGCGCCGAGGCCCACGCGGCCGGCAGACTGCTCCGCCTGCGTTCGCAGCAGCTCGGCGCGCGCGACCTTGAGGTCCGCGCGCGAGCGCGTCACGGCATCCGTCGCCTGTCGCACGTCGTGCATCGCGGCGTCGAGCTCGAGCCGGCGACCGTCGGGGCGGCCGCGCCGCACGCCGATGACGCCAAGGGCGCCCGCACCCGCGCCGGCGGGAGCGATCCACCACCACTCGGCCACGAGCGCCAGCACCACGGGGTCCACGGCTCCATGCTAGGTGCGCCGGGCCGTCGGGCACAGGGTCGGGGCGGAGAGGCAGGGACGCGCCCGTCCGCGTCGCGCGGCTCGACAGCTCCTGCGAGACTCGACCCGTTGCAGGCGACTCGACCGCTTCCGCGCGACTCGACCCCTCCGCGCACGCCGCCCGGCGCGACGCGACCCCTTCTCACCGAGACGACCCGCTGCAAGGGCTCGCCTCGGCGAGGACGGGTCGAGTCGCGAACGGCCAGCGGCCCGCGCCGGGGGCCCACAGCTCGCGGGAGCCTCGGCCCGACTGTGGGAATCCGCAACCGAACCGGGCATTCCTGTGTGGCGTGCGCACGCATCCGCCATGTCCTCCCGCTTAGGCTCTAGAACCATGCGCCGCATCACCAAGGTCCTCATCGCCAATCGCGGCGAGATCGCCGTCCGCATCATCCGGGCGGCGCGCGACGCCGGCATCGGCTCGGTCGCGGTCTACGCCGAGCCCGACCGCGACGCGCAGCACGCGCAGCTCGCCGACGAGGCCTTCGCGCTGCACGGCTCGACGAGCGCCGAGAGCTACCTCGTGATCGACAAGCTGCTCTCGGTCGCGCGCCGCTCGGGCGCCGACGCCGTGCACCCCGGCTACGGCTTCCTCGCCGAGAACGCCGACTTCGCACGCGCCGTCATCGATGCCGGGCTCATCTGGATCGGCCCGAGCCCCGACGCGATCGAGCAGCTCGGCGACAAGGTCTCCGCCCGCCACATCGCCGAGTCGGTCGGCGCGCCGCTCGCGCCCGGCACGATCAACCCCGTCGCCGGCGCTGCCGAGGTGCTCGACTTCGTCGACGAGCACGGGCTGCCGGTCGCGATCAAGGCGGCCTTCGGCGGCGGCGGCCGCGGCCTCAAGGTCGCCCGCACCCGCGAGGAGGTCGAGGAGCAGTTCGACTCCGCGACGCGCGAGGCGGTCGCGGCGTTCGGCCGCGGCGAGTGCTTCGTCGAGAAGTACCTCGACAAGCCCCGCCACGTCGAGACGCAGTGCCTCGCCGACGCGCACGGGAACGTCGTCGTCGTCTCGACCCGCGACTGCTCGCTGCAGCGCCGCCACCAGAAGCTCGTCGAGGAGGCGCCCGCGCCCTTCATCACCGCGGAGCAGGATGCCGAGCTGCGCCGCGCGTCGAAGGCGATCCTCCGCGCCGCCGGCTATGTCGGGGCCGGCACGTGCGAGTTCCTCATCGGCGCCGACGGCACGATCTCGTTCCTCGAGGTCAACACGCGCCTCCAGGTCGAGCACCCGGTCTCGGAGGAGGTCACCGGCATCGACCTCGTGCGCGAGCAGTTCCGCATCGCCGAGGGCGAGGCGCTCGGCTACGACGACCCCGAGGTGCGCGGCCACTCGATCGAGTTCCGCATCAACGGCGAGGACGCCGGCAGCGGCTTCATCCCCCAGCCCGGCCCCGTGCGGGTGTTCCGCGCCCCGAGCGGCCCCGGCATCCGCATCGACTCCGGCGTCGTCGCCGGCGACGTCATCGGCGGCAACTTCGACTCGATGCTCGCGAAGCTCATCGTCACCGGCCGTGACCGCGCCGAGGCCCTCTCCCGCGCTCGCCGCGCGCTCGCGGAGTTCGAAGTCGAGGGGCTCCCGACGGTGCTGCCCTTCCACCGCCGCATCGTCGACCACCCGGCGTTCGCGCCCGAGGGCGACGCGCCCTTCTCGATCTACACGTCGTGGATCGAGACGGAGTTCGAGAACGACATCCCCGCGTGGGGCGGCGAGCCGTCCGAGCTCGGCGGCCCGGAGCCGCGCCGCACGGTCGTCGTCGAGGCGGACGGCAAGCGCATCGCGGTCTCGATGCCGAAGCGCCTCTTCTCCGACACGAAGGACGCGAAGGGCCCCGCGCCCCGGCGGATGCGGACGGTGCTCGCGGGTGGCGTCGGCTCCGGCATCATCGTCTCGCCCATGCAGGCGACGGTCGTGAAGGCGGCCGTCGCCGAGGGCGACCGCGTCGTCGCGGGCGACCTGCTCGTCGTGCTCGAGGCGATGAAGATGGAGCAGCCGCTCTCCTCCCCCGTCGACGGCGTCGTGACGGCGATCGACGCGCCGGTGGGCGCGACGGTCCCCTCGGGCCACCGCCTCGTGTCGATCACACCCGACGACGCCTGAGCCGCGACGCCCGCGCCCGGCGAGTCAGGGCTCCAGCTGCTCCTGCGCGACGTGCATCGAGCGGGCGACGTCGGTGACCGAGCCCGAGAGCGACGGGTAGACGGCCCACGCGCGCGCGAACTGGTCGACCGTGAGGCGCTGCTCGATCGCGAGCGAGAGCGGCAGGATGAGCTCGGATGCGCGGGGCGCGACGACCACGCCGCCCACGATCGTGCCGAGGTCGGTGCCGGCGATGAGCTTGACGAAGCCGTCCTGCACGCCCTGCATCTTCGCCCGCGGGTTGTGGCTGAGCGGGAGCTTCACGACGCGCGCTTCGCGCTCACCCGCGTCGATCGACGCCTGCTGCCAGCCGACGGTGGCGATCTCGGGGTAGGTGAAGATGTTGGAGGCGACGTTGCGGAGCGTGATGGGACGCACCTCGTCGCCGAGCGCGTGGAAGATCGCCGTGCGCCCCTGCACCGAGGCGACCGACGCGAGCGGGAAGAACGCGGTGCAGTCGCCGGCGGCGTAGATGTGCGGCACCGAGGTGCGCGCGACGCGGTTGACGCGGATGTGGCCCGACTCGGTCGTCTGCACGCCCGCGGCGTCGAGGCCGATGCCCTCGGTGTTCGGCACCGCGCCAACGGCCATGAGGCAGTGGCTGCCGCGGATCTCGCGACCGTCGGAGAGCGTCACGACGACCTCGTCGCCGTCACGCACGACGCTCGTCGCGCGCTGCTTGTTGAGCACGTGCATGCCGCCGCGACGGAAGACCTCCTCGATGACGTCGGCCGCGTCGGTGTCCTCGCCCGGCAGCACGCGCTCGCGGCTCGAGACGAGCGTCACCTCGGAGCCGAGCAGCCGGTAGGCGGAGGCGAACTCGGCACCCGTGACGCCCGAGCCGACGACGATGAGGTGGGAGGGCATCTCCTTGAGGTCGTAGAGCTCGGTCCACGTGAGGATGCGCTCGCCGTCGGGCTGGGCGCTCGGCAGCACGCGCGGGCGCGCGCCCACCGAGACGACCGCGGTGTCGAGCTCGAACGAGTCGAAGTCCTTCGCGTTCGCGCCCCCGGTCGAGACGGCCACGGTCGTCGGGCTCGTGAAGCGGCCCTCGCCCTCGACGACCTGCACGCCGAGGCTCTCGAGCGTCTGGCGCATGTCGTCGGACTGGCTGTGCGCGAGCTTCCGGATGCGCTTGTTGAGCTTCGTGAAGTTGACCGCGACCTCGGGGCGCAGCGGCCGGCCGCGATCGCCGCGCGCGAAGAACTGCACGCCGAGCTCGTCGGCCTGCTCGATCGCCGCGGCCGACTCGGCGGAGGCGATGAGGGTCTTCGAGGGCACGACGTCGGTGAGCACCGCGCTGCCGCCGACGCCCGCGCGCTCGATGAGCGTCACCTCCGCGCCGAGCTGGGCTCCCGCGAGCGCCGCCTCGTAGCCGCCCGGTCCGCCGCCGATGATCACCACGCGCTGCTTGCGCTCGAATGCACTCACGTGCTCCATCATCCCGCATGTGCGCGGTGGAGCTGAAAGCGGAGGCCTTTCGGCCCTCCGCCGCGACCCCAGCGCCGGGACCCGTCCCGGGTCCCGGCGAAGTCGAGCCGAAAGCGGTCAGCCCGCCCGGCGCTCGTGGATCGCCGTCGACAGCGCGCGGCCGTTCACCTCGGCGTACAGCACGCCCTCGGTCACCGAGATGGTCATCGATGTGCGGCGCGCGACGGCGTCGGCGACCGCGTCGACGAATCCGGGGTCGAACGAGACGAGCCGCACGTCCTCGGGTCGGTGGATGCGCTTCCCGGCCCAGCGTGCGGCGACCTTCTCGGGGTCGCGATGCGTGTAGACGGCACAGCGATCCGCCGCCATGCTGCCGCGGTGCACGCGCTCGGCCTCGGGGGCGCCGATCTCGATCCAGGCGACGAGGGCGCCGGTGCGGTCGCGCACGAGCACCGCCGGCTCGTCGCCGCCCGAGAGCCCGTCGCCGAACCCGATCCCCTCCTCGTGCTCGAGGCACAGCGCGAGCACGCGCGTCACCATGAACGCCGCGGTCTCGGAGGGGTGCTGCGCGACCTTGAGCGAGAGCTCCTCGTAGACGCCGCGGTCGACGTCGGAGAGCTGCACCTCGAAGGTGTGGACGGTCGCGCCGATGGCCATGGTGATCCAGCCTACGGGCGGGCCGCGAGCGAGCGCGCCGACGGGTGCGGGCCTCCGTCGCCCTTAGAGTGGGCGCCATGACGCACCCGCTCGATGCCCCCGCAGACCCGCGCGAGGTCGCGCGCCAGGCCGCCGACGACATCCGCCGCATCACCGGCGTCGAGTCGCACGACATCGCCCTCACGCTCGGCTCCGGCTGGGCTCGCGCGGCCGACCTGCTCGGCGAGACGACGCACACGATCCCCGCGACCGAGGTGACCGGCTTCTCGAAGCCCGCGCTCGAGGGGCACGTCGGCACGATCCGCTCCGTGCTGACCGACGACGGCCGCCGCGCGCTCGTCATCGGCGCCCGCACGCACTACTACGAGGGCCACGGCGTGCGCCGCGTCGTCCACTCCGTCCGCACCGCCGCCGCGGCAGGCGCATCCGTCATGGTGCTCACGAACGGCGCGGGCGGCATCAAGCCGAGCTGGACGCCGGGCCAGCCCGTGCTCATCAGCGACCACATCAACCTGACGGCCGACTCGCCGCTCGAGGGCGCGACGTTCGTCGACCTCACCGACCTCTACTCGCCGCGCCTGCGCGACATCGCGCGCGAGGTCGACGGCAGCCTCGACGAGGGCGTCTACGTGCAGTTCCGCGGCCCGCACTACGAGACGCCCGCCGAGGTGCAGATGGCGAAGGCGATCGGCGGCCACATCTGCGGCATGTCGACGGCGCTCGAGGCGATCGCCGCGCGCGAGGCCGGCATGGAGGTGCTCGGGCTCAGCCTCATCACCAACCTCGCGGCGGGCATCCAGACCACGCCCCTCTCGCACGAGGAGGTCATCGAGGCCGGCCGCGAGGCCGAGGGCCGCATCTCGCGCCTGCTCGCCGACGTCGTCGCCGCGATCGGCGCTCGCGCATGAGCCTCGACGCCGCGCGCGCGTGGGCCGCCGCCGATCCCGACCCCGAGATGCGGGCAGAGCTCGAGGCGACGATCGCCGCCGCCGAGGCGGGCGACGAGGCCGCGGTGGCAGAGGTGACGGATGCGTTCCACGGCCGCCTGCAGTTCGGCACCGCGGGGCTGCGGGGCCGGATCGCCCCTGGGCCGAACCGCATGAACACCGTCGTCGTGCAGCAGGCCTCCGCCGGGCTCGCCCGCTTCCTCGTCGACCGCGAGCCCTACCCCTCGGTCGTGATCGGCTGGGACGGTCGGCGCGGCTCGGAGCGGTTCGCGCGCGATGCCGCCGAGGTGTTCGCGGGCGCCGGCGTGCGCGCCATCCTGCTGCCGCGCCTCCTGCCGACGCCCGTGACGGCCTTCGCCGTGCGCCACCTCGGTGCGAGCGCCGGCGTCGTGGTGACCGCGAGCCACAACCCGCCCGCCGACAACGGCTACAAGGTCTACCTCGGCGACGCCGACGAGGGCAGCCAGATCGTGCCGCCCGCCGACGCCGAGATCGCCGCCCGCATCGTCGAGGCGGCCGCGGTGCCGGTGACCGAGTACCCGCGGGGCGAGCCGGAGGTCGCGGGCGAGGGCGTCTGGGAGTCGTACGTCACGGCGACGGCGGCGGTAGGCCAGCTCGATCAGGGCATGCCGGGCGCGAGCGGCCCGAAGGTCGTCTACACGCCGCTCCACGGCGTCGGCCTCGAGACGGTGCGCGCGGTGCTCGACGCCGCGGGCCTCCCGCCCGTGACGGTCGTGCCCGAGCAGGCCGAGCCCGACGGCGCGTTCCCGACCGTCGACTTCCCGAACCCCGAGGAGCCGGGCGCGCTCGACCTCGCGATGGCGCTCGCGACGGCGGAGGGGGCCGAGCTCATCGTCGCGAACGACCCCGACGCCGACCGGCTCGCGGTCGCGGTGCCGGATGCGTCGGCGCCGGCCGGCTGGCGGATGCTCACGGGCAACGAGGTCGGCCTGCTGCTCGGCTGGGACGCGGCCCGCGCCGCGCGCGGGCACGGCGTGCTCGCCGCCTCGATCGTCTCCTCCCCCGGGCTCGGCGTCATCGCGGCAGCGCACGGGCTCGAGTTCGTGCAGACGCTCACGGGCTTCAAGTGGGTCTCGCGAGTGCCGGGCCTCGTCTACGGCTACGAGGAGGCGCTCGGCTACCTCGTGAACCCCGGCACCGTGCGCGACAAGGACGGCATCTCGGCACTCGTGCGCATCCTCACGCTCGCGAGCGAGCTGCACGAGCGCGGCTCGTCGCTCGCCGAGGAGCTGCTCGCGCTCGCCGCCGAGTTCGGCGCGTTCGAGTCCGGCCAGGTGAGCGTGCGCGTCACCGACCTCGCGCGCATCCCGGCGCTCATGGAGGCGCTGCGCGCGGCGCCGCCGACCGAGCTCGCCGGCAGCGCGGTCGTCGCGGCCGATGACCTCGCGCTGCCGGAGCACGGCGGGATCGGTGACATCCTGCGCTTCACGCTCGACGACGGGTCTCGCGTGATGGTGCGCCCGAGCGGCACCGAGCCGAAGCTCAAGGTCTACATCGACGCGACGTCGACCGACGGCCCGCCCGCGGCGCGCGTGCGCGCGGCGCGCGAGCGGGTCGCGGCGATCGCGGAGGCGGTGCGCCCTCTGCTGGAGCGCCGGAGCTGAAGCCGGAGACCCTTCCGGGTCTCCGGCGCGACGCCAGCGCCCCGGCCCGTCCGGGCCGGGGTTCCCTACCGCTGCAGCGCCGCGATCGCCTCGTCGCGCGTCGCGGCCGCCGCGATCGCGTCGGCCACCCCGGCACCGTCGAGCGCGTTCGCGAGCTCCGCGAGCATCCGCAAGTGGCGCTTGGGGCTCGTCGCCGCGAGCCCGATGACGACCCGCACGGGGTCGTGGTGCGCGTGGCCGAACGCGACGGGCTCGTCGAGCACGACGATCGCGAGCGCGTCGCGGCGCACGACCGCGCTCGGCCGCGCGTGCGGCACGGCGACGCCAGGCGCGACGACGCAGTAGGGGCCGGCCTGCTCGATCTGCTGCACGAGCTCCTCGACGTACGCGCGACCGACCGCGCGCGCGGTCACGAGGTCGACCCCCGCGGCGCGCACCGCGGCGCGCCAGTCGGCGGCGTGGACGCCCGGAGAGAAGGTCGCCTCGTCGAGCGGCAGCGTCATCGGAGGTCGTCGAAGCCGTCGGCGATCTCGTCGGCGAGCTCCTCCCGCTCCTCGAGCGAGCAGAAGGCGCCGGCGACGGCGTTCTGCGTGACCTCCTCGAGGTCGTCGAGGTCCCAGTCGAACGTCTCGACCATGAGTCCGAGCTCGCGCGTGAGCGTCGTGCCCGACTGCAGGCGGTTGTCGGGGTTGACGGTGACGGTGAAGCCGAGCTGCAGCAGCAGGTCGATCGGGTGGTCCTCGAGCGAGTCGCCCCACTGCACGATCGTGCCGGTCTGCAGGTTGGAGCTCGGGCTCAGCTCGAGCGGGATCTGCCGGTCCTTCACCCACTCCGCGAGCTCGCCGAGCCGCACGACGATCGCGTCGCCGCGCTCCTCCTCGACCTCGATGTCCTCGGCGATGCGCGTGCCGTGCCCGAGCCGCAGCGCGCGGCCGGCGAAGAGCGCGTCCTCGATGCTCGCGAGGCCGTCGCCCTCGCCCGCGTGCACGGTGGCGGGGAAGTGCGCCTTCGCGAGCCGGTCGAACGCCGAGGCGAGCCGCGACGGCGGGAAGCCCGCCTCGGGGCCGGCGATGTCGAAGCCGACCGCGCCCTTGTCGCGGTGGCGGAGCGCGAGCTCGGCGATCTCGTCGGCGCGGTCGAGGTGCCGCATGGCGCTGATGAGCTGGCCGATGCGGATGCCGCGGCCGTGCGTCTCGACGAGGTCGATCGCCTCCTCGATGCCCGCCTGCACAGCCTCGACCGCCTGGTCGAGCGAGAGGCCGCGCTGCAGGTGCTGCTCGGGTGCCCAGCGGATCTCGCCGTAGACGACGCCGTCCTCCGCGAGGTCGAGCACGAACTCCTTCGCGACGCGGTGCAGCCCGTGCTCGGTCTGCATGACGGCGGTCGTGATGTCGAAGGTCTTGAGGTACTCGGGCAGCGAGCCGGAGTTCGACTGCGCGGCGAACCACGCGGCGAGCGCGGCGGCGTCGGCCGCCGGGAGCTCGAGGCCGATCTCGTCGGCGAGCTCGAGCACGGTCTGCGGCCGGAGCCCCCCGTCGAGGTGGTCGTGCAGGCTGACCTTGGGCAGCGTCTGGATGTCGACGCCGTCGACCTCGTACCGGCTCATTCCGCCTCCGTCATCGGGGTGCATTGAGCCTCGATCGTATCGGCCGCGAGCGCGCCGCGGCATGCCGCCGCGATCGGAGCCCGCAGGCGTGTCAGGCGCCGGAGGCGGCAAGCCCGATCGCGGCGAGGATGAGGCCGCCCGCGACGATCCACAGCAACGCCCACAGCACCAGCATCGCGACGCTCAGCCAGATGCCCCACAGCGCCATCGTGCGGCCCGCCGGCTCGCGCTTGCGTGCCATGACGCCGACGATGATGCCCGCGATCGGCACGAGGATCGAGCCGCCGATGAAGATCGAGGCGAGGCCGAGCACGAGGGCGACGACGCTGAGCGTCTTCGGCTCGGACGCGCCGTAGGCGGCACCCGCGGGCTGCGTGGCATCGCCGACGTACGCGCTGCTCGGGCGGTTCAGCTGGGGATCGGTCACGACTGGCTCCTCAGTGCTTGATTGGTGCGGATGCGTCGAGCCAACCAGGGCGCGCGGCGCGCGGCCTGGACGACGGCTGGGTGCCGCCTCGGCGCCAGTCTCCCCGCGCGCTGCACGCGGCGCAAGAGCCTGCGCTCGCCAGCGCTCACGACCCCGGTCGAGCGTGCGGTCTCAGGCGATGCGCTCGCGCACGATCGGCGGCACGTCGACGACCGTGCCCGGCGCCGCGAGCTCCCACGCGCCCTCGAGCGCCTCGAGCGCCCGCGGGATGCGGCTCTCGTCGTCGGCGGAGATCGTCCAGAGCGGGTCGCCCGCCCGCACGGCGTCGCCCGGCTTGACGTGCAGGTCGATGCCCGCGGCGTGCACGACCGGGTCGCTCGCGCGGGCGCGGCCCGCGCCGAGCCGCCACGCGGCGATCCCGAACGGCAGCGCCTCCTGCCTGCCGAGCACGCCGTCGCGCTCCGCGACGACCGTGTGCGTCTCGTTCGCGACGGGCAGCGGCGCGTCGGGGTCGCCGTCCTGCGCGATCACGAAGCGGCGCCAGACGTCCATCGCTCGGCCGTCGGCGAGCGCGGCCTCGACGTCCGCGTCGGGCTGGCCCACCGCATCCAGCATCTCGCGCGCGAGCGCGACCGTGAGCTCGACGACGTCGGCGGGACCGCCGCCCGCGAGCACCTCGACCGACTCGCGCACCTCGTTCGCGTTGCCGATCGCGCGGCCGAGCGGCACATCCATCGTCGTCAGCAGTGCGCGCGTCTCGACGCCCGCGTCGCGGCCGAGCGCGACCATCGTCTCGGCGAGCTCCCTGGCGCGCTCGAACTCCTGCATGAACGCGCCGGAGCCGAACTTCACGTCGAGCACGAGCGCGCCCGTGCCCTCGGCGATCTTCTTCGACATGATCGAAGATGCGATGAGCGGGATGGCCTCGACGGTGCCGGTGATGTCGCGGAGCGCGTAGAGCCGCTTGTCGGCGGGCGCGAGGCCCGAGCCCGCCGCGCACACGACGCCGCCGACCGTGCGCAGCTGCTCGAGCATCTCGTCGTTCGAGAGCTCGGCGCGCCAGCCGGGGATCGACTCGAGCTTGTCGAGCGTGCCGCCCGTGTGGCCGAGGCCGCGGCCCGAGAGCTGCGGCACCGCGACGCCGAAGGCGGCGACGAGCGGCATGAGCGGCAGGGTGATCTTGTCGCCGACGCCGCCGGTGGAGTGCTTGTCGACCGTCGGCTTGTCGAGCGACGAGAAGTCCATGCGCTCGCCCGAGGCGATCATCGCGGTCGTCAGGTCGTGGATCTCGCGTCGCTCCATGCCGTTGAGCAGGATCGCCATGGCGAGCGCCGCCATCTGCGGGTCGTCGACGTAGCCGCGCGTGTAGGCGTCGATGAGCCAGTCGATCTGCGCGGTCGACAGCGTCCCCCGGTCGCGCTTCGTGCGGATGATGTCGACGGCGTCGAAGGCCTCAGCCACGGTGCTCCCTCTCCTCGTGCTCTGCGTACTCGTCGAGCTGTGCCGGGCCGAACGCATCCGGCAGCACCTCGGCCATCGTGCGGATGCCGCTCACGGTGTCGAGCAGCATGCCCGGCGCTGCGTGCTCGAAGAGCAGCTGGCGGCAGCGGCCGCACGGCATGAGCCGCTCCCCCGCGCCGTTGACGCACGCGAAGGCGACGATCCGGCCGCCGCCGCCCATGACCATCGCGCTCACGAGCGAGCACTCGGCGCAGAGCGTCACGCCGTAGGCGGCGTTCTCGATGTTGGCGCCCGCGACGATGCGGCCGTCGTCGACGAGCGCCGCGGCGCCCACCGGGAACCGCGAGTAGGGCACGTAGGCCTTCTCCGTCGCCGCGACCGCCGCGTCGTGCAGCGCCTGCCAGTCGATCGCTGCCATGGCTATTGCTTGATGTAGGGCTTGCCGCTCGCCGCCGGCGCCCGGGACTGGCCGATGAAGCCGGCGACCGCGAGCAGCGTGATGACGTACGGGAGCATGAGCATGAACTCGCTCGGCACCGGCGAGCCGATCGCGCCGAGCGTCTGCTGCAGCGCCGACGCGAAGCCGAACAGCAGCGCAGCGGCGGTGGCCTTGAGCGGGTGCCACTGGCCGAAGATGACCGCGGCGAGGGCGATGTAGCCGAGGCCCGCCGTCATCTCGCGGTTGAACGCCCCGGTCGTGTCGAGCGTGAAGTACGCGCCGCCGAGGCCAGCCACGGCACCGGCGAGCGCGACGTTCCAGAAGCGCAGCCGGTTGACCTTGATGCCGACGGTGTCGGCCGCGAGCGGGTGCTCGCCGATCGCGCGCAGCCGCAGGCCCCACGTGGTCTTGAACAGACCCCACGCGATGACCGGCACGATGATGAACATCGCGTAGACGATGACGGTGTGCTCGAACAGCGCCGGGCCGATGATCGGGATCGTCTCGATGCCGGGGATGGGGATGCGCGGGAGCCGGTCGGGCGAGTTGAGCCCCGGGTTCGCGGTGAGCACCGACGAGTAGAGGAAGTTCGTCAGGCCCACGACGAGCACGTTGAGCACGACGCCGACGATGACCTGCTCGACGAAGTAGCGGATCGCGAAGACCGCGAGCACCATCGAGACGAGCACGCCGGCGGCCATCGCCGCGAGGATGCCGAGCACGGCGCTGCCGGTCGACGAGGCGACGACCGCACCGCTGAACGCGCCGGAGAGCAGCTGCGCCTCGATCGCGATGTTCACGACGCCCGCCCGCTCGGAGATGACGCCGCCCATCGCACCGAAGATGAGGGGCACCGAGAGACCCACGGTCGCGAACAGGAGCCCCGGGATCGGGATCATCTTGTCGGCGCCCGCCCAGACGAGGAAGGCAACCACGAAGAGCACGCCGAACACGAGCGGCAGCCAGATGCCCTGCTTCCGCACCGTCGCGACGAGCCAGAAGGAGACCGCGGTGAGGGCGGCGAGGAGCGCGACCACGGCGATGCCCGTCGCGCGCACCGGGAGCACCGCATCCGGGAGCGCGAAGAAGTCGCCGACGGAGGCGAGGCGCAGCGTCGTGCTGCCGTCGCGCGCGGCGACGACGAAGAGCACGAGCGCGACGAGCGTGAGCACCGCGTACGAGATCGGCGCCTTCCAGTGCTTGACGACCGCGCGCTCGAGCTCGATCGTCTCGGCGTGCGGCTGCGCGGCGGTGGTCGTCACGACTGCGCTCCCTTCTGCTGGGTCATCGCGGCGAGCGCGGCCTCGTCGCGGCGCTGGCGGCGCGACTTCTTGCCGCGCTGCGGCAGGCCGAACATCGCGCGCACGAGCGGCGGCGCGGCGATGAAGAGCACGATGAACGACTGGACGACGAGGATGATGTCGACCGGCACGCCCTCGGCGGCCTGCATGCGGAAGCCGCCCGCCTTGAACGCGCCGAAGAGCAGGCCCGCGAAGAACGTGCCCCACGGCGTCGAGCCGCCGAGCAGCGCGACCGTGATGGCGTCGAAGCCGATGCCGGCGTCGATGCCGGCGGTGAAGCCGGTCGTGACGGCACCCGTCACCTGCTGCGCGCCCGCGAGGCCCATGAACGCGCCCGAGAGGAGCATCGCGTAGACCGTGAGGCGCTTGACGTTCATGCCCGCGTTGAGGGCGGCGGATGCGTTGTACCCGACCGCGCGGAACTGGAAGCCGAGGTTCGAGCGGTTGATGAGCCACGCGCAGGTGATGACGGCGAGCACCGAGAGCAGGAAGCCCCAGTGCAGCACGAACGGCGGGCCGAAGATCGACGGCAGGATGGCCGTCTCGGGCATGGGCGGCGAGATGGGGTTGTTGCCGCCGGGGTTCTGCAGCAGGCCGGGCGTGCGGAGCATCCAGGTGATGAACCAGAACGCGACGAAGTTGAGCATGATCGTCGAGATCACCTCGTGCGCGCCCGTGTAGGCCTTGAGCGCGCCGGCGATGCCCGCCCAGATCGCGCCGGCGGCGATGCCGACGAGGATCGCGACGATGACGTGCAGGATCGGCGGCATCTGGAACGCGAAGCCGACCCACGCGGAGGCCGCCGCGGCCCAGAGCATCTGGCCGCGACCACCGATGTTGAACAGGCCGACGCGGAACGCGAGCGCAACGCCGAGGCCCGCCGCGATGAGCGGGGTGGCGAAGTTCAGCGTGTCGGTGAGCGGCTTGATCAGGTAGATGAAGCCGCGGTCGGCGGCCGCGAAGTTGAGCACCGCGCCCTGGAAGAGGGCGATGTAGGCGCCCGAGACCGCGGTCCAGATGGCGGAGAGCATGTCGCCGGGGCGGGCGAAGAAGTAGCCGGCCGTCTCCTGCACGCGCTCGTCGGTCGCGGCGATGAGGATGCCGCCCACGATGAGGGACGTGAGGATCGCGAGCAGCGCCATCACGAGGTTGCCGCCCATGATGCGACGGAAGGCGCTGCCCCACGGGTCGTCGATGTCGGCGGTGCGGTCGTCGGTCGGGGCGACGGGCGCCGCGACCTGCACCTCCGCCTCGGCGGGCGCGTGGACGACCGTGGGGGCGGCGCCCGAGTCGGGCGAGCCGCCGGGACGCTGGGGAGCGGCGGGCTCGATCGGGTCGTCGGCGTCGCGCGGCGTCTCGTTCACGCTGCGGCTCCCTTCGAGGGCTCGGGGTGAGGGGCGCCGGCGACGCGCTCGCCGGCCATCATGAGGCCGAGCGTGTCTCGGCTCGTGTCGGCCGGCACGATGCCGACGATCCCGCCGCGGTACATCACCGCGATGCGGTCGGCGAGGCCGACGACCTCGTCGAGCTCGGTCGAGACGACGATGACGGGGATGCCCGCGTCGCGGGTCGCGATGATCTGGCTGTGCACGAACTCGATCGAGCCGACGTCGAGGCCGCGCGTGGGCTGCGAGGCGACGAAGAGGGCGAGCGGCCGGCCGAGCTCGCGCGCGAGCACGACCTTCTGCTGGTTGCCGCCCGAGAGCGTGCCGACGGGCGTCTCGATGCCCTGCGCGCGGATGTCGAACGACTCGAGCTTCTCGGTCGCGAAGCGGTCGCGCTCCTCGCGGTCGACGGTCGCGGCGCGCACGAAGGGGGCGCCGCTGTAGCGGTCGAGCATGAGGTTCTCGGCGATCGAGAAGTCGCCGACGAGCCCGTCGACCTTGCGGTCCTCGGGCACGAAGCCGACGCCCGCGTCGAGCACCTCGCGCACGGAGTCGCCGATGAGCTCGTTGCCGTTGAGGTCGATCGAGCCGCTCACGCGGTGCTGCAGCCCGAGGATCGCCTCGGTGAGCTCGGTCTGCCCGTTGCCCTGGACACCGGCGATGCAGAGCACCTCGCCGCCCCGCACCGTGAACGAGACGTCGTTGACGACCTTCTGGCCCACCGCATCCAGCACCGTGAGGCCCGAGACGACGAGCGCGTTGTCGGTCAGCACCGGCGGGTTCTTCTGCACCGTCAGCTCGACGGCGCGGCCGACCATCATCGAGGCGAGCTCGGTCGTCGACGACTCGGGGCTCGCGGTGCCGACGACCTTGCCGAGCCGGATGACGGTGATGCGGTCGGCGATCGCGCGCACCTCGCGCAGCTTGTGGGTGATGAAGACGATCGCGGTGCCCTCGTCGCGCAGCTGCTGCATGATCGCCATGAGCTCGTCGGTCTCCTGCGGCGTCAGCACGGCGGTCGGCTCGTCGAACACGAGCACCTTCGCGTCCTGCGAGAGCGCCTTGATGATCTCGACCCGCTGCTGCACGCCGACGGGGAGGTCCTCGATCCTGGCGTCGGGGTCGACGTGGAAGCCGAAGCGCTGCGAGATCTCGCGCACCTTCTGGCGCGCGCCGCTCAGGCCGCCGAGCTCGCGCTCGTGGCCGAGCAGCACGTTCTCGGCGACGGTGAAGACGGGGATGAGCATGAAGTGCTGGTGCACCATGCCGATGCCGGCGCGCATCGCGTCGCCGGGGCCGGCGAAGGCCTGCGGCTCGCCGTCGAGGAGGATCTCGCCCTCCTCGGCGCGGTAGAGGCCGTAGAGGACGTTCATGAGCGTCGACTTGCCGGCGCCGTTCTCGCCGAGCAGGCAGTGGATCTCGCCCGCCCGCACCTCGAGGTCGATGTGGTCGTTCGCGGTCAGCGCGCCGAAGCGCTTGGTGATGCCGCGCAGCTCGAGGGTAGGTGCCCCGAGGGGAGTTGGCTCGACGGTCATGGGCCTTCCTTCGACGACGACGGCGACGACTGATGAATGTATCGGTGGCTCGCGATCCGCGGAGCCGCGCACGCGCGTGGGGGCCGGCTTGCGCCGACCCCCACGCGCGCTGTGCCTGGTTACTCCGGGCTCGAGGGCGAGCCGACCTCGATCTCGCCGGCGATGATCGCCGCCTCGATCTCGTCGAGCTCCGCCTGCAGCTCGGGGTCGACCGAGCCCTCGAAGTCGTGGAACGGAGCGATGCTCACGCCCTCGTTCTCGAGCGTGCCGACGTACGGCTCGTTCGAGAAGTTGCCCGCGGCAGCCTCCTCGACGACCGTCTGGACGCCCTGCGACATGCCCTTCATGATCGACGTCAGGAAGAGGTCGGCGTAGTTCGGGGACGTCTCGTAGAGGTCTGCGTCGACGCCCACCATGGCGATGCGGGAGTCATCCCCCGCGTCGCGGATCGCCTCAGCGGCCGAGAGGAAGATCGGGCCACCGACCGGCAGGAGCACGTCAGCTCCCTGCTCGATGAACGTCTGTGCCATCTGCTGCGCGGTCGGACCGGCCTCGAAGCCGCCCGTGAACGAGCCGGTCTGCGCCTCGTGGTCCCAACCGCGGACCTCGACGTTCTCGCCCTTCTGCTCGTTGTAGTACTCCACGCCGGCTGCGAAGCCGTCCATGAAGATCGTGACGGTCGGGTACTGCTGGCCGCCCCACGTGGCGACGATGCCCGACTCCGAGTACGACGCGGCCGCGTAGCCGGCGAGGAACGCCGCCTCAGCCGTGTCGTAGATGATCGGCTTGACGTTCGGCAGGTCGATCGCGTTGTCGTCGATGATCGTGAAGCTGAGGTCGGGGTTCGCCTCGGCAGCCGCGGCGGTCGCCTCGGAGAGCGCGAAGCCGACGGAGACGACCATGTTGCAGCCCTCGTCGATGACGCTCGTCAGGTTGGCGGCGTAGTCGGCCTCCGACTGCGACTCGACCTCGATCGGCTCGACGCCGATCGTCTCAGACGCGGCACGGAGGCCCTCAGCGCCGAGCTGGTTGAAGGAGCGGTCGTCGAAGCCGCCCGCGTCGGAGATGATGCAGGGCTGGATGTCGGTGGTGGCGGCGGGGTCGCCGGACGCGCCCGTCGAGCTCGACGGGGCGTCGGGGGCTGCGGCGCAGCCGGCGAGCAGGAGCGCCGCGCCGAGGGCGATGGCGCCGCCGCGCGCGGCGGAACGGGTGAACTTCAAGGGATCCTCCAGTGCAAAGGACGCTCGCCGCGACGCGGCTGAGCGCATGATGGTCGAGCATACGGCCGCGACGACGCCCGCAACCGCCGCCGCGGGCCACCGAAACGCAATCGTTGCAAACCCTGAGCCTCCGTCAAGGGCTCGAGGGCGACTCCACGGTGATCTCCCCCGCGATGATCTGCTCGCGGAGCGCCTCGAGCTCGGCCTTCGTCTCGTCGCTCACGCGCGCGTCGAGGTCGTGGAACGGGGAGATGTCGACCCCGCCGTTCTCGAGCGTGCCGATGATGGGCTCGTCGGAGATCGTGCCGTCGGCGGCGTCCCCGACCGCGGTGACCACCGCATCCTCGGTGTTCTTCATGATGCTCGTGAGCAGGATGCCGCGGTACTCCTCCGGCAGCGTCTCGAAGCCGTCGTTGTCGACCCAGATGACGAGCGCCGCGCCGCCCGCGTCGATGGATGCGGTGAGCGCGCCCTCGCCGACCTGGCCGGCGACGGGGAGGATGACGTCGGCGCCCTGCGCGAGGAACGCCTCGCTGAGCGAGCGGCCGTTCGCGACGTTCTCGAAGTCGCCGGTGAAGGTGCCGTCCTGCGTCTCGGGGTCCCAGCCGAGCAGCTGCACGTCGGCGCCCTTCGCCTCGTTGTAGGCGTCGATGCCCGCGGCGAAGCCGTCCATGAAGAGGGTCACGGGCGGCTGGTTGCCGCCGCCGAAGGTCGCGACCGTGCCGGTCTCGCTCACCGATGCGGCGGCGTAGCCCGCGAGGAACGCGGCCTGCGCGGTGTCGAAGACGATCGAGCGCACGTTGGGCGCCTCGACGATCTCGTCGACGATCGCGAACTGCACGTCGGGGTTCGTCTCCGCCTGCTCGGCGGTCGCGGCCGCGAGCTCGAAGCCGACGGTGAGGACGAAGCCGCAGCCGGTCTCGACCGCCGCCTGCACGTTGGGCGCGAGGTCGCTCTCGGTCGTCGAGACGAGCACGTTGGCCTCGACGCCGAGCTCGGCCTCGGCGCGCTCCATGCCCGCCCAGCTCGTCTCGTTGAAGGAGCGGTCGTTGAGGCCGCCGGAGTTCGTGACCATCTGCGCGCACTCGAGCGACTGCTCGGCGTCGCCCGAGGCACCGGGCGCGGCGGTCTCGGCGGGCGGCGGGGCGGCGCAGCCGGCGAGCAGCAGCAGGGCGGCGAGCGCGGGGATGGCGAGCGAGCGGGCCACGGTGTCTCCTTCGAGCGGGTCGGCGCCATCGTAACCGGCGGGCGAGGCGCGCGGTGCTGTCCGGTCCTGCGAGCTCGCTCGGTGCTCGCCGACCCCGATCGGGGCGGGTGCGCCCCGGCGGGTCGGGCGCGCCGGCCCCGGTCGGGCGCAGCCGCCCGGTCGAGCGCGAGAGCGGGCGGGCCGCGGCTCAGAGCACGTCGGTGTTGCCCGAGAGGCGCACGGCGTCGACGACCTTCTTCACGCGCTGCGCGTTCGCGGTCGTCGTGACGAGCAGGGCATCCGGGGTGTCGACGACCACGACGTCCTTGATGCCGACCACCGAGACGATGCGATTCGAGTGCGCCACGACGATGCCGCTCGCCGAGTCGGCGAGCACGGTGCCGGCGGTGCCGAGGATCGCGAGCCGGCCGCGACGGCCGCCGTTGTGGAGCTTCGCGACGGCGGAGAAGTCGCCCACGTCGTCCCAGTCGAAGTGGCCGGGGACGACGACCATGTTGCCGCGCGCCGCCGCGGGCTCGGCGACCGAGTAGTCGATCGCGATCTTCTTGAGCTGCGGCCAGAGCCGGTCGACGGCGGGGCCGCGCTTGGCGGGCTCGTCCCACACCTCGGCGAGCTCTTCGATGTGCGCGGCGAGCTCGGGCTCCTCGCGCGCGAGCTCGCCGAGCAGCACGTCGGCGCGGGCGATGAACATGCCGGCGTTCCAGAGATACTCGCCGCTCTCGACGTAGCGCCGCGCCCGGTCGGCGGAGGGCTTCTCGACGAACTCGCGCACGATCGCGGCGCTCGGTGCGCCCTCGATCTCGGCGGAGCCGTTCGTGCGGATGTAGCCGAAGCCGATCGCCGGCTCCGTCGGGGTGATGCCGATCGTGGCGATGCGACCCGATCGGGCGGCCGCGACGCCCTCGGCGACCGCGCGCCGGAACGAGCGCTCGTCGTCGATGACGTGGTCGGCGGCGAACGAGCCGACGATGACGTCGGGCTCCCGCCGGCGCAGGATCGCCGCGCCGAGCGCGATCGCGACGGTCGAGTCGCGCGGGTCGGCCTCGAGCACGATGCTCGCGTCGTCGAGCTCGGGGATCTGCGCCTCGACGGCCGCGCGGTGCGCGCGCCCGGTGACGACGATCGTGCGGCCGGGACCGGCGACCGGCTGCAGCCGATCGAAGGTCGCGCGCAGGAGCGTCTTGCCGCTGCCGGTGAGGTCGTGCAGGAACTTCGGTGCGTCCGCGCGGGAGAGCGGCCACAGCCGCGATCCGACGCCGCCGGCGGGGATGATGCTGCAGAAGTCGTCGAGAGCGGGCATGCCGACGACTCTAGGGGCCAGGCGTGCTGCCGTGAGTTCACCCACCGTTCACCGCGCCCGCGTGACGCGGCCACGCATCCGCCCTACCTTGGCCTCGTGCGCATCGAGCGGGTGGCCATCGTCACGGAGAGCTTCCTCCCCACGGTCAACGGCGTCACGACGTCGGTGTGCCGGGTGCTCGACCACCTCGTCGACACCGGGCGGGAGGCGATCGTCATCGCCCCGCGCTGCGGCGCGCCGGCGCACTACCGCGGCGTGCCGGTGCACGAGGTGCCGTCGGTCGCGTATCGCCAGTTCCCCGTCGGGCTCCCGAGCCCGCAGGTCGCGGCGCTGCTCGCGCGCTTCCAGCCCGACGTGCTGCACGCGGCGAGCCCCTTCATGCTCGGCGGCCAGGCGATCGCCGAGGCCGCCCGCATCGGCCTGCCGAGCGTCGCGATCTACCAGACCGATGTCGCGGGGTTCGCGCGCCGCAACCGGCTCGGCGCGGGCGCCGCCTTCGCGTGGCACGTCATCCGCCTCATCCACAACGGCGCCGACCGCACGCTCGCCCCCTCGAGCGCCGCGATCGCCGACCTCCGGGACGCCGGCGTCAAGCGCATCCACCCGTGGGTGCGCGGCGTCGACCTCGCCGGCTTCCACCCCGACAACCGGCAGGACCCCGCCGCGGCGAGGCTGCGGCGCCGCATCGCGCCGGGCGGCGAGACGATCGTCGGCTACGTCGGCCGCGTCGCTCCCGAGAAGGGGCTCGACCGCTTGCGCGCCCTTGAGGGGCTCGGCGGGATCCGGCTCGCGATCGTCGGCGACGGGCCCGGCATGGCCGAGACGCGGCGCCAGCTCGCCCCGCTCTCGCCCGTCTTCCTCGGCCAGCTGCAGGGCGCGTCGCTGCGCGCGGCGTACGCGGCGATGGATGTCTTCGTCCACACGGGCGCGGAGGAGACGTTCGGGCAGACCCTGCAGGAGGCCGCCGCGAGCGGCCTGCCGGTCGTCGCACCCCGCGCCGGCGGGCCGATCGACCTCGTGGAGCACGCCACGACCGGCTTCCTCTTCGAGCCCGACGACGCATCCGACCTCCGGAGCGCGATCGGGGCGCTCGTCGACGACGCGGCGATGCGGTCGCGGATGGGCGAGGCCGGCCGGCGGCGCGTGCTCGGCCGGTCGTGGTCGGCGGTGTGCGACGAGCTGCTCGGCCACTATGAGGCGGCGGCCCAGCGCGCGCTGCGCGGCGCCGGCGGCCTCGTCGACGCGTAGTGCGCACGGCGTGTCGCGGCCGTTCGCCGAGGGCGTGCGCGAGGCGGCACGCGATCGGGCGCGAACCGGAGCAGTGCTCCCCGCGGGCATAGGATGGAGGCACTAGCCCGGTCAATCCTTGGAGGGAACGCGCGTGTCTGAGACATCGAGCAGCCTCACCCTCCCCGACCCCGCGCCCCGGAAGACCTCGTTCAGCGGCACGCTGTATCGCGGCAACGAGGGCATGTGGTCGTGGGTGCTGCACCGAATCACCGGTGTGGCGATCTACTTCTTCCTGCTGGTGCACGTGCTCGACACGGCACTCATCCGGGTCAGCCCCGAGGCGTACAACGCCGTCATGGCGACCTACAAGAACCCCATCATGGGGCTCGGCGAGACGGTGCTCGTCGGTGCCGTAGTGCTCCACGCCCTCAACGGCCTGCGCATCATCCTGGTCGACGTGTGGCCGTGGGCGACGCGCAACCAGCGCCCGCTCTTCTGGATCGTGATGGGGCTCGTGGTCGTGCTGATGGCCTACTTCGTGCCGAACCACCTCATCAACGTCTTCTCGCCGATGGAGGGTGGCCACTGATGACCGCCACGATCGAGACCCCGAACTACGCCTACCCCGCGCGCTCGAAGCGCGGACCGAGCTTCGAGAAGGCCGGCTGGATCTTCATGCGCGCCTCCGGCGTCGTGCTGGTCGTGCTCATCTTCGGCCACCTCGCCTACAACCTCATCTGGACGCCGGGCGGCATCCACGCCATCGACTTCGGCTTCGTGGGCGGCAAGCTCGCCGACCCGTTCTGGCAGTGGTGGGACGTCACGATGCTCTGGCTCGCGATCCTGCACGGCTCGAACGGCATGCGCACGATCGTGAACGACTACGTGCACAAGCCGCGCATCCGCCAGATCGCGCTCGGCGCGATCGCGGTCGCCGCAGCGATCCTCATCCTGCTCGGCACGCTCATCACGTTCACGTTCAACCCCTGCCCGCCGACCGCAGACCCCTCGCTGCTGCCGTCGTTCTGCGCAGACCTCTAAGCACGAGATCCGGAGATCACCAGGTACATGGCTGAGACGAGTACCGTCACCGACGGCATCCACTACCACCAGCACGACGTGCTCATCATCGGCGGCGGCGGCGCGGGCATGCGCGCCGCGATCGAAGCAGCCCCGAAGGCGTCGACGGCCGTCATCACGAAGCTCTACCCGACCCGCTCCCACACGGGCGCGGCGCAGGGCGGCATGGCCGCCGCGCTCGCGAACGTCGAGGAGGACAGCAACGAGTGGCACACGTACGACACGATCAAGGGCGGTGACTACCTCACCGACCAGGACTCGGCCGAGATCCTGACGCGCGAGGCCATCGACGCGGTCTACGACCTCGAGAACATGGGCCTGCCGTTCAACCGCACCCCGGACGGCAAGATCGACCAGCGCCGCTTCGGCGGGCACACGCGCGACCACGGCAAGGCGCCCGTGCGCCGCGCGTGCTACGCGGCCGACCGCACCGGCCACATGATCCTGCAGACGCTGTACCAGAACTGCGTGAAGCACGGCGTCGAGTTCTTCAACGAGTTCTACGCGCTCGACCTCATCATGACCGAGACGCCCCAGGGAAAGCGCGTCGCGGGAGTCGTCTCCTACGAGCTCGCGACGGGCGAGATCCACGTCTTCCAGGGCAAGGCGGTCGTGTTCGCGACCGGCGGCTTCGGCAAGATCTACAAGACCACTTCGAACGCCCACACCCTCACGGGCGACGGCGTCGGCATCATCTGGCGCAAGGGCCTGCCGCTCGAGGACATGGAGTTCTACCAGTTCCACCCGACGGGCCTCGCGGGCCTCGGCATCCTCCTCACCGAGGGTGCGCGCGGCGAGGGCGCGATCCTCCGCAACGCCTCGGGCGAGCGCTTCATGGAGCGCTACGCGCCGACCATCAAGGACCTCGCGCCGCGCGACATCGTCGCCCGGTCGATGGTGCAGGAGGTGCTCGACGGCCGCGGCGCGGGCCCGAACAAGGACTACGTCTACCTCGACTGCACCCACCTGGGCGCCGAGGTGCTCGAGACGAAGCTGCCCGACATCACCGAGTTCGCCCGCACCTACCTGGGCGTCGACCCGGTCGTCGAGCGCGTGCCCGTCTACCCGACCGCGCACTACGCGATGGGCGGCATCCCGACGAACAACGACGCCGAGGTGCTCGCCGACAACGACACCGTCATCCCGGGCCTCTACGCGGCCGGCGAGTGCGCGTGCGTCTCGGTGCACGGCGCGAACCGCCTCGGCACGAACTCGCTGCTCGACATCAACGTGTTCGGCAAGCGCGCCGGCAACAACGCCGTCGACTACGCGCAGCGGGCCGACTTCGTCGACCTGCCCGCGGATGCCGCGGACGGCGTGGTGAAGATGCTCGCCCAGCTGCGCGAGGGCACGGGCACCGAGTCGGTCGCCGAGATCCGCAAGGCGCTGCAGGAGACGATGGACCGCAACGCCCAGGTGTTCCGCACCGAGGAGACGCTGCAGACCGCGCTCGCCGACATCGCGAAGCTCCGCTCCCGGTACCCGAACGTGCGCATCCACGACCGCGGCCGGCGCTTCAACACCGACCTGCTCGAGGCCGTCGAGCTCGGCTTCCTGCTCGACCTCGCGGAGGTGGTCGTCGTGTCGGCGATCAACCGCAAGGAGTCGCGCGGCGCGCACATGCGCGACGACTTCCCCACGCGCGACGACGTCAACTACATGCAGCACACCATGGCGTACCGGACGGACGCCGAGACGGGCGCCAGCCAGGGCATCCGCCTCGACTGGAAGCCGGTGCGCATGACCCACTACCAGCCGACGGAGCGGAAGTACTGATGAGCGACAGCCAGCTGCCACAGGGCGACCCCAAGGGCCAGGACTCGGGCGTCCACGCCTCGCAGAGCGGCCCCACCGGCGCTCCGACGCCGATGGCCGACCGCCCCGATTCGGTCTCGACCGACGACCAGTCGAGCGCGCACCAGGTCGCCGAGGCGGCCGCGCAGTCGTCGACCGAGCCGAAGCCGGTCGAGAACGAGTACGACGGCGCCGACCGGGAGACGCAGCCGGCTCCGTCGCACGACGTGCCGGAGTCGTTCAACGTCACCGTCATCGTGCGCCGCTACGACCCGGAGGTCGACGACGAGCCGCGCTGGGTCGACTACGACGTGCAGATGTACCCGACCGAGCGCATCCTCGACGCCCTGCACCGCATCAAGTGGGAGCAGGACCCGAGCCTCGCGTTCCGCCGCTCGTGCGCGCACGGCATCTGCGGCTCCGACGCGATGCGCATCAACGGCAAGAACCGCCTCGCCTGCAAGGCGCTCGTGAAGGACTTCGACATCTCGAAGCCCATCTACGTCGAGGCGATCAAGGGCTTGCCGCTCGAGAAGGACCTCATCGTCAACATGGAGCCGTTCTTCGACTCCTACCGCGAGATCCAGCCCTTCCTCCAGGCGGCGTCGAAGCCCGAGAAGGAGCGCCACCAGACGATCGCGCAGCGCGAGCGCTTCGACGACACGACGAAGTGCATCCTGTGCGCGGCGTGCACGACCTCGTGCCCCGTCTTCTGGACCGACGGCCAGTACTTCGGCCCGGCCGCGATCGTGAACGCGCACCGCTTCATCTTCGACTCGCGCGACGAGGCGAGCCAGGTGCGGCTCGACATCCTCAACGACAAGGAGGGCGTGTGGCGCTGCCGCACGACCTTCAACTGCACGGATGCGTGCCCGCGCGGCATCCAGGTCACCAAGGCGATCGCAGAGGTCAAGCAGGCGCTCATCTCCGGCGTCAAGCTCTAGGAGAGCCTGTCGCTCGAAGGGTCGGTCCCGCTCGGGACCGACCCTTCGTCGTCTCGTCCAGGAGATTGTTAGCCTGGCAACCTATCGTCGGGCCATGGCCACCGCATCCGAGACCGGTGCCCTCCACTCGAGGAACGGCGCTTTGACGACCGCCGATCGAGTGCGCGCGTGGGCGGCGCTGCTCGCACTGCCGATCACGATCGCCGCCGCCGCGCTCGGCGGCGGGCTCTTCGGCGGCCAGGAGATCGGCTCGTCCGCGGGCGGCGCGCTCTCCGACGCCGCGACGCCGATCGCGCCCGACGGCCCGGCCTTCTCGATCTGGAGCGTCATCTACTTCGGCCTCGCCGCCTACGCGGTGTGGCAGGTGCTGCCCAGGCAGCACGCCGACCGCCGCCAGCGCGCGACCGGCTGGCTCGCGATCGCCTCGCTCGTGCTCAACGCCGCGTGGATCCTCGCCGCGCAGGCCGACGTGCTGTGGCTCACCGAGGTCATCATCGTCGCGCTGCTCGCGGTGCTCATCGCGATCTTCGTGCTGCTGCGCCGCGGGCGCCCCGACTCGCGGATCGAGGCGCTCGTCGTCGACGGGACGTTCGGCCTCTACCTCGGCTGGGTCTCGGTCGCCACCGCCGCGAACACCGCCGCGCTCCTCGCCGACCTCGGCGTCCAGCCGGAGCCCTTCGAGCCGTGGGCGATCGCGGTGCTCGCGGTCGTCGCGCTCGTGGGCGTCGCGCTCGCGCTCTGGAGCCGCGGCCGCATCGCGCCCGCGCTCGCCATGACGTGGGGCCTGTCGTGGATCGCCGTCGGCCGGTGCACGGGCGAGCTGGAGTCGGTGCCCACCGGCATCGCGGCGATCGTGGCCGCCGCGCTCATCGCGATCGCGACCGTCGTTGCGCGACTCCGCGACCGGCGCCGCTGAGGGCGGCGCAGCACCCAGCCAGGAGCGCGTGCGATGGGGCAGACTGGCGGCGTGACCGAGACGATCGCCGCGCTCGACCGGCTGGACGCGCTGCGGGCAGCGCTCGACGGCGTCGCGCTGCCGCTCGCCGTCGCGGGCGCCGACGCCGCGCGCGACGCGCGGAAGGCTGCGGTGCGGCAGATCGACGACTACATCCAGCCGCGGCTCGCGCACCTCGACGCGCCGCTGCTCGCGGTCGTCGGCGGCTCGACCGGCGCGGGCAAGTCGACGCTCGTCAACGCCCTCGTCGGCCACCCCGTCACGCGCACGGGCGTCATCCGGCCCACGACCCGGCAGCCGATCCTGCTCCACGCCCCGGCCGACGGCGCGTGGTTCGCCTCCACGCGCATCCTCCCCGGGCTCGCGCGCATCACGGGCGTCGTGCGCGAGGCGCCGTCGCACGAGGCGGGCGACGACCCCGACGCGGCGCTCGTCGGCTCGGTCGTGCTCGTCGCCGACGAGCGCGTGACGCGCGACCTCGCGATCCTCGACGCGCCCGACGTCGACTCGATCGCCGACGAGAACCGGCAGCTCGCCGCCCAGCTGCTCGCTGCGGCCGACCTCTGGCTCTTCTGCACGACCGCCAACCGCTACGCCGACGCGGTGCCGTGGCGCCTGCTCGACGACGCCGCGGCGCGCGACATCACGGTCGGCGTCGTGCTGAACCGCGTGCCGCCCGGCGCCGAGGCCGAGGTCGAGGCCGACCTGCGGCAGATGCTCGCCGCGCGCGGGCTCGGCACCGCACCCGTCTTCGTCGTCACCGAGTCGCCGCTCGACGAGCGCGGCATGCTGCCGGCCGGCACCGCCGCCGCGGTCGGCGGCTGGCTGCAGGGCATCGCGGGCGACCGCGCAGAGCGCGCCCGCGTCGCCGGGCGCACGCTCGCCGGGGCGGTCGAGCGGCTCGCGGTCACGGCTCGCGCGGTCGCGGAGGCGCGCGACGAGCAGCTCGTCGTCGTGCGCGACCTGCGCGCCACGGTGCGCACGGCGCACGAGGACGCGGCCGAGCGCGTGCACGACGCGACGCGCGACGGCGTGCTGCTGCGCGGCGAGGTGCTCGCCCGCTGGCAGGACTTCGTCGGCACCTCCGACGTCTTCCGCACGGTCGAGTCCTGGTACTCCAAGACGCGCGACCGCGTCGTCGCGTGGTTCCACGGCCGACCGCCGCCGGCCGTCGAGATCGAGCACGAGATCGAGAGCGGACTGCACGCCGTCATGGTCGACGAGGCCGGCCGCGCCGCATCCGACGCCTGGTCGCGCGTGCGGCAGGGCGCGGTCGGGCGGCAGCTGACGAGCGGCGTCGACCTCGCGCATCCGACCCCCGACCTCTCGGAGCGCGCGAGCCGGCTCGTGCGCGAGTGGCAGCAGGGTCTCATCGAGCTCATCACCGAGCAGGCCGCGGGCAAGCGCACGAAGGCACGCGTCATGTCGCTCGGCCTCAACGTCATCACCGTCGCGCTCATGGTCGTCGTGTTCGGCTCGACCGGCGGCCTCACGGGCGCCGAGCTCGCGATCGCGGGCGGCTCGGCGGTCGTCGGGCAGAAGCTGCTCGAGACGATCTTCGGCGAGGACGCCGTGCGCCGGCTCGCCGCGCAGGCGCGCGACGACCTCGACGCGCGGGTGCGCGCGCTCATGGACGCCGAGGCGGCGCGATGGGATGCGCTGCTCGAGCCGGTCGAGCGGGGCACGACGGCGGATGCGCTGCGCGACCGGGCGGTCGAGCTCGAGACCGCGATGCGGTCGGTCGGCACCGCGGCGAGTGCGCCGTCCCGCGAGGTGCAGCGCAGCGACCTCGTCGAGGCGGAGGTGCTCGACGACGACGTCGAGCCGCCGCTCGAGGGCGAGGCGGACGAGGTGCGCGAGCTCGAGCCGCGCTCGGGCTGGGCACCGCCCCCGGTGCTGCCTCGCGCGCGCCCCGGCGATGCCGACGAGGCGGCACGGTGAGCGAGCCGACCGTCGACGCGCTGCTCGGCGCGCTCTCGGAGGCCGCTGAGCTCGGCGCGGGCCGCGTGCCGGAGGACGACCTCGAGGCGGTGCGACGCATCGTCGCGAGCGCCGCCGAGCGCCGCGCGCTCTCGTCGGAGCACACCGTCGTCGGCTTCTTCGGCGCGACGGGCTCCGGCAAGTCGTCGCTCATGAACGCCCTCGCGGGTGAGCAGATCGCGACGACGCACGTGCGCCGCCCGACCACCTCGGTGCCGCTCGCCGCGGTCTGGAACCCGCGTGGCGCATCCGCCTTGCTCGACTGGCTGCAGGTGAGCGACCGGCGGATCATGGAGCGGCCCTTCGCCACCGATCCCGCCCCTGGGCAGGAGCTCTCGCTCATCGTGCTCGACCTGCCCGACTTCGACTCGGTCGCGCTCGAGCACCGGGCGATCGCCGAGCGGCTCGCTGGCCAGGTCGACGTGCTCGTGTGGGTCGTCGACCCGCAGAAGTACGCCGACGCCGTCATCCACCGCGACTTCATCGCGCCGCTTGCGAGCCACGCGGCGGTCACGACCGCGGTGCTCAACCAGGTCGACCGGCTGCCCGAGGCCGAGGTGGGCCGCGTCGTCGAGTCGCTGCGCGGGCTGCTGCGCCGCGATGGGCTCGGCGACGTGCTCGTGCTGCCGGTCTCGGCGACGACCGGCGCGGGCGTCGACGACCTGCGGCGCGTGATCGCGCGCTTCGCGGCCGAGCGGAAGGCCGCGTCGCAGCGCCTCGCGGCCGACATCCGCTCGGTCGCGGGCCGGCTCGAGGCCGCGGGCGTGCCGGGCAAGGTGCGCTCCGCCGACACGCAGTCGCTCGAGCGCGGGCTCGCCGCGGCCGCGAACGTCGACGCGGTCGCGGGCGCGGTCGCCGGCTCCTATCGCAAGCGCGCCGGGCAGGCGACGGGCTGGCCGCTCACGTCGTGGGTGCTGCGGCTCGCGCCCGACCCGCTGCGCCGCCTCCACCTGGCGCCCGGGCCGAGCGAGCGGCGCGACGCCGAGGTGCACCGCACGAGCCTGCCGCCGATGAGCGCCGCGCAGCGCGCGCAGGCCGGCACCGCGGTGCGCGCCTACGCCGACACAGCCGCGGCGGGGCTCGGCGACGGCTGGTCGGCCGCGATCCACGAGCACGCGGCGGATGCGCTCGAGTCGCTGCCGCCGGAGCTCGACCGGGCGGTCGCGCGCACCGACCTCGGCGCCCGCGCCTCGTGGTGGTGGCCGCTGCTCGGGGCGATCCAGTGGCTCGCGCTCATCGCCGCCGTGCTCGGCGGCGTGTGGCTGCTGCTGCCGGTGCTGCTGCCGCTGTGGGGCATGGTCGCACCGGTCATCCCGCAGGTCGAGGGCACGGCGACGTGGCTCGACGGCTGGCCCATCCCGCTCGCCCTGCTCATCGGCGGACTGCTGCTCGGCGTCGTGCTCGGCATCGTCGGCGCGATCATCGGCGGCGCCGTCGGCGCGGCGCGGCGGGCGCGCGCGAGGCGGCGGCTGCGCAAGCAGGTCAGCGCGGTCGCACGGGAGGTCGTCGTGCTGCCGATCGAGGGCGAGCGCGAGCGGGCGCGCGAGTTCGCGGTCGCGATCGCGCGAGCGCAGGGCTCGCGGAAGCGAACCCCCGGGGCGGGCTGAGCCTCAGCCCGCGGCAACGGCGGCGGCGAGCTGCCGCGCGTCGGCGGCCGAGCGGGCGCCGAGCACGCGCTCGGCCCGCGCCCGCGCCTGACCGAGCGTCACGGTCAGCAGCTCGGCGCGCACGTCGGCGATCGCCGACGCGCTCATCGAGAGCGTCGTGACGCCGAGCCCGACGAGCACGACCGCGAGCGCCGGGTCGGCAGCCGCCTCGCCGCAGACGCCCACCGGCTTGCCAGCGCGAGCCCCCGCATCCCCCAGCATCTTCACGAGCCGCAGCACCGCGGGGTGCCACGGGTCCTGCAGCGCCGCGACGGAGCCGAGCTGCCGATCGGCGGCGAGCGTGTACTGCGTGAGGTCGTTCGTGCCGATCGAGACGAAGTCGCACGCCTCGACCACCTGGTCGGCGACGACGGCGATCGAGGGCACCTCGGCCATCGCGCCGACGACCTTGAGCCCGAGCTCGCGCCCGAGCGCGACGAAGTACTCCGCCTCCTCCACGTCGGCGATCATCGGCGCCATCACCCACAGCTCGGCGTCGGTCGCCGCGTCGGCGTTCGCGAGCGCCGTGAGCTGGTCGCGCAGGATCGCCTCGTTCGCGCGCAGCGCGCGGATGCCGCGCAGCCCGAGCGCCGGGTTCTCCTCGTGCGCGTCGTTCAGGAACGCGAGCGGCTTGTCGGCGCCCGCGTCGAGCACGCGCGCGACGACCTTCTTGCCGGGGAAGGCCTCGAGCAGCTCGGTGTACGACGCCGTCTGCTGCTCGACGCTCGGGGCGCTCGACGCGTCGAGGAAGAGGAACTCGGTGCGGAAGAGCCCGACGCCCTCGGCGCCGGCGGCGACGGCGGCCGCCGCGTCCTTGGGCGAGCCGACGTTGGCGAGCAGCGGCACCTCCGTGCCGTCGGCGAGCGCCCCCGCCGTGATGGGCGCCGAGGCTGCGGCGAGGCGCGCCTCGCGCTCGGCGAGCGCGGCGTCGACGGCTGCGTCGTCGGGGTCGAGCTCGACGGTGCCGGCCCGCGCGTCCACGATCGCGCGCTGCCCGTCAGCCGCCGCGTCGAGCAGCCCGACGACGCCCACGACCGCCGGGAGCGACTTCGAGCGGGCGAGGATCGCGGTGTGGGACGTCGGCCCGCCCTCCTGGGTCACGAGCGCGAGCGTCCTCTCGAGGTCGAGGGTCGCGGTGTCGGCGGGCGCGAGGTCGCGCGCGACGAGGATGAACGGCTCGTCGGAGACGGGCACGCCGGGTGCCGCGACGCCGCGCAGCCGCGCGACGACACGCTGCGCGACGTCGTCGAGGTCGGTGGCGCGCTCGGCCATGTAGCCGCCCATCGCGGTGAGCATCTCGCGGAACTGGGCATACGCATCCCACGTCGCCCGCTCGGCGTTCGCCCCGCCGTCGAGCCGCGAGCGCACGTCGTCGAGGATCGCCGGATCCTGCGCCATGAGCGCCGCTGCCTCGAGCACCTGCTGCGCCTCGCCGCCCGCGGCGGCGGCGCGCGCGTTGAGCTCGTCGGCGACGTGCGCGAGCGCCTGCTGCACGCGGGCATGCTCTGCATCGACGTCGGCGGCGAGCGGCTCGTCGCTCGGCGGCGCGAGCGGCTCCGGCATCCTCAGCACCTTCGCGGCAGCGATGCCGCGCCCGACCCCGACTCCTGCGAGCGCACTCATGCTGCAACACTACGCTGGGCTCGCCGAGCGTTGCCACGAGCGTGCGAGGGGGGCCCATGAAGCAGCTGGTCGACCGCGTGATGCGGTCGTGGCCGGTGCGGGCGTGGCAGCGCTTCCTCGAGCTGCGCGGCCCCGTGCTCGCGCAGGGCATGACCCTGCAGGCGTTCCTCTCGCTCTTCGCCGCCCTCTTCCTCGCCTTCTCCATCTTCATGGCGGTGCTCGGCGACAACGTCGTGCTGCGGGAAGCCGTCATCGAGTCGATCGGCGCCGCGATCCCCGGCCTGCTCGGGCCAGAGGGTGCGCTCGACGTCGAGCAGCTCACGGGCTCGAGCATCGTCGGCTACACCGGCCCCATCGCCTCGGTCACGATCCTCATCACCGCGATCGCGTGGATCGCGGTGAGCCGCGAGGGCTTCCGGGCGATGTTCGACCTGGGCCCGGCGCCCTCGAACTTCTTCCTGCTGAAGCTCGGCGACCTCGGCGTCGCGATCGGCATCGGGCTGCTCGTCGTGGTCTCCTCCGCCGTGCTCGTGGTGACGCAGAGCCTCGCCGACGCGCTCGGCCTCGGGTGGACGGCGCAGCTCATCGGCTACGCGGTGCAGCTCGTGCTCGACTCGACGGTCGTGCTGCTGCTCTACCGCTTCGGCGGGCGGCTGCGGCTTCCCGCGAAGCAGATCGTGCCCGCTGCTCTCGCGTGCGGCGTCGCGTTCTTCGTGCTCAAGCAGCTCGCGACCCTGCTGTTCCGCGGGGTCGAGAACAATCCGCTGCTCGCGGGCATCGCCGCGCCCGTCATCATCCTCATCTGGCTCGGCTTCATCATGCAGGTGCTGCTCATCGTGCTCGCGCTCGTCGCGGTCACCGACACGGGCCGCGCCTACACGCGGCTCGTCGAGATCGGCGGGCTCGACGCGACGCTCACGCCCGAGCGGACGGCGGAGCTGCTCGAGGAGGTGCGGGCCGCTCGCCGCGACGGCGACGACGCCGCGAAGGTGCACCGCCGGCTCGCGAAGCGGCTCCGCTGAGCAGCGCGGGCGCGCCCGCCGCGGCGCCGCCCGTCGGCGCGCCTCGGTAGGCTCGATCGCATGGTCCGCATCGCCTCCGTCAACGTCAACGGCGTGCGCGCCGCCTTCCGCAAGGGCATGGGCGAGTGGCTCGAGGCCGGCGGCTTCGACGTCGTCGCGCTGCAGGAGGTGCGCGCGCTCGACGAGGACCTGCTGCCGCTCGTGCCGGGCTGGCACGTGCTGCACGACCCGGCGACAGCGAAGGGCCGTGCGGGCGTCGCCGTGCTCTCGCGCGAGCCGTCGATCGAGCACCGCACCGACATCGGGCTGAAGACCTTCGACACGAAGGGCCGCTGGCTCGAGGCCGACTTCCTCGTCGGCGAGACGTTGCTCACGGTCGTCTCGGCCTACGTGCACTCGGGCGGCGAGGTCGGCAGCCAGAAGCAGGACGACAAGTACCGCTTCCTCGAGTCGATGGCCAAGCGCCTCCCGCAGCTGCGGCAGCGCACCGAGCACGCCGTCGTGATGGGCGACTTCAACGTCGGCCACACGCCCCTCGACATCAAGAACTGGAAGGGCAACCAGAAGAACGCCGGCTTCCTGCCCGAGGAGCGCAGCTACCTCGACCGCTTCTTCGGCACCGGCATGGTGACGGGCGTCGACGGCAAGCGCGGCCGCGGGCACGGCTGGGTCGACGTCGGCCGCGCGGCGCATCCCGACCGGGACGGCCCCTACACGTGGTGGTCGCAGCGCGGGAAGGCGTTCGACACCGACACCGGCTGGCGCATCGACTACCACATGGCCTCCCCCGCGCTCGCGCAGGTCGCCCGCGACTACCGCATCGACCGGGCGAGCGCGTGGGACACGCGCTGGTCCGACCACGCGCCCGTGATCGTCGACTACGACCTGTGACCGCTCACTCGAGGAACGCATCCATGACCAACCCCCGCCTCTACTCAGGCATGCAGCCCTCCTCGGGCTCGCTCCACCTCGGCAACTACATCGGCGCGCTGCAGCAGTGGCGCGCGATGCAGGGCGAGAACGACGCCTTCTTCTCGATCGTCGACCTGCACGCGATCACGGTGCCCCAGGCCCCGGATGTGCTGCGCGAGCAGGTGCGGACGCTCGCCGCGCAGTACATCGCGGGCGGCATCGACCCCGACCGCTCGTGCCTGTACGTGCAGTCGCACGTCGCCGCGCACGCGCAGCTGCAGTGGCTGCTCGCGACCATCACGGGCTTCGGCGAGGCGAGCCGGATGACGCAGTTCAAGGACAAGACGGTCAAGGGCGGGCAGGAGTCGGCCTCCGTCGGCCTGTTCACCTACCCGATCCTGATGGCCGCCGACATCCTGCTCTACGACACGGAGGTCGTGCCTGTCGGCGACGACCAGAAGCAGCACGTCGAGCTCACGCGAGACCTCGCCGAGCGCTTCAACAAGCGCTTCGGGAAGACGTTCACGGTGCCGAAGCCCGTGATCCTCGCCGGCGGCGCGCGCATCTACGACCTGCAGTCGCCGGAGTCGAAGATGTCGAAGTCGGCCGACAACGACAAGGGCGTCATCTGGCTGCTCGACGAGCCCTCGAAGACGGCGAAGAAGATCCGCTCGGCCGTCACCGACACCGACGGCTCGATCCGGGCCGACCGGGCCGAGAAGCCCGGCGTCACGAACCTGCTCGACATCCTCTCGGCCATGACCGGCACCCCCGTCGCCGCGCTCGAGGCGGAGTTCGCGGGCGAGGGCTACGGCGTCTTCAAGACCGCGGTCGCCGACGCCGTCGTCGCCGAGCTCGCGCCCGTGCGGGAGCGCACGCTCGAGCTGCTCGACGACCCCGCTGAGCTCGACCGGCTGCTCGCCGCGAACGCCGAGCGCGCTGCCGAGGTGGCCGATGCGACGCTCGCCCGCGCGCTGGGGGCGATGGGGCTGCGATGAGCGCCGCGCCGCTCGCGGGCCCCTCGCTGCCGGTGCTCGGCCGCACGGTGCTGCTGACGGCGCTCCGCGAGGACGACGTCGACCGGGTCGTCGAGGCGTGCTCGACGGAGCAGGCGCGGCGCTTCCTCGACACCCCGTGGCCCTACTCGCGCGCCGACGCGGAGGGCTTCGTGCGGGAGTTCGCGCCCGCCGGCTGGCGCGGCGAGCACGACGAGCGCGTATGGGCGATCCGCGAGTCGATCCGCGGGCCGCTCGCTGGCGTCATCGGCCTCCGCACCGAGCGCGGCGAGGTGGGCTTCTGGCTGCACCCCGACGCCCAGGGCAAGGGCCACATGGCGGATGCGCTGCGCACCGTGGTCGGGCACGCGGAGGGCTGCTTGACGTGGCCGGAGGTGCACTGGCGCTGCCACGACGGCAACCTCGGCTCGATGCGCGTCGCGAAGGCGGCAGGCTTCGCCTACCTCGGCACCGTCCCGGGCACGCAGCGCGGCGAGCCGGTGCTGCAGCACCACGCCGTGCGGGTCGCGTCGGGCATGCCCGCGACCGCGCGCCCCTGGCCGCCCCTCGACTGACCGCCTCGCTCTTCCGCCCCGCCCACTTCCCCGCAGAGTGCCGACACTCTGCGCTCAGCGGCCCCGTCCGCGGCAGAGTGCCGACACTCTGCGCTCAGCGGGTGGAACAGCGGATGCGCGAGCGGGAATGGGGAGCGCGAGAGGCGAGTTGTAGGGTGGCAAGTGCAACGTGCCCGGGGTCAGTGCAAGTCTGAACCGGCGGTGAGAGTCCGCGACCCGAGAGGCCCGCTCGAATCCGAGCGGCCGATCGGCTGAGCTGGTGGAATTCCAGCACCGACGGTGAGAGTCCGGAGGGGAGGCGCACGTGGGGTCGCTCGCGACCCCCCGTTGCCCGCGCGCGTTCGGAAGGGAACGGCATGGCAGGGAACGGCACCGCGGGCAGCAGTGCGGCGGAGCGCGGCGCGATGGCTCGCGCGCGCGAGCTCGCGCTGCTCGGTCCGCGCGGCGTCAACCCGCAGGTCGGCGCCGTCATCCTCTCCCCCGACGGCCGCGTGCTCGCCGAGGGCTGGCACCGCGGCGCCGGCACCCCGCACGCCGAGGTCGACGCGCTCTCGAAGCTCGCACCCGGCGAGGCGCGCGGCGCGACGGCCATCGTCACGCTCGAGCCCTGCAACCACACCGGCCGCACCGGCCCTTGCGCGGTCGCGCTGCTCGAGGCCGGCGTCGCCCGCGTCGTGCACGGCGCGGCCGATCCCGGCGAGGCCTCCTCCGGCGGCGCCGCGCGCCTCGCGGCAGCGGGCGTCGAGGTCGATCGGCTCGACGAGGCCGAGGGCGAGGCGCTCATCGCCGACTGGCTCTTCGTGCAGCGCACCGGCCGCCCGCGCGTGACCGTCAAGTGGGCGCAGTCGCTCGACGGGCGCGCCGCCGCCGCCGACGGCTCGAGCCAGTGGATCACCGGCGCCGAGGCGCGCGCCCACGTGCACCGCGAGCGCAGCGCCCATGACGCGATCGCGGTCGGCACCGGCACGGTGCTCGCCGACGACCCCCGGCTCACCGCGCGCATCCCCGGCGTCGACGACGCCCCGCAGCCGCTCCCCGTCGTCTTCGGCGAGCGCGAGATCCCCGCGAGCGCCGCGCTCCGAGAGCACCCGCGCGGCCTCCGCACCGCCGGTCGCGACCTCGAGGCCGAGCTCCGCGCCCTCGCCGCCGACGGCATCCAGTCCCTCTACGTCGAGGGCGGCCCGACGCTCGCGAGCGCGTTCATCCGCGCGGACCTCGCCGACCGCTTCACGATCTACCTCGCGCCGACCCTCCTCGGAGGTCCGCGCACCGCGCTCGACGCCATCGGCGTCGGCACCATCGACGAGCAGCGCCGCCTCGCGGTCACGCGACTCGAGCAGCTCGGCCGCGACCTCCTGGTCGAGGCCACGACAGAGAGCGAGCAGTGATGTTCACCGGCATCATCGAAGAGCTCGGCGAGATCGTCTCGTTCGAGCCGCACCGATCCGAGCAGGGCGAGGCGTGGCGCCTCACCGTGCGCGGCCCCCTCGCCGTGAGCGACGCGTCGCACGGCGACTCGATCGCCGTCAACGGCCTGTGCCTCACGGTCGTCGAGCAGGCGACGGATGCGTTCACGGCCGACGTCATGCAGATCTCGGTCGACATGTCCACACTGAGCGACCGCCGCGCGGGCGACCGCGTGAACCTCGAGCGCGCCGCCGCCGTCGGGGACCGCCTCGGCGGCCACATCGTGCAGGGGCACATCGACGGCACCGCGACGGTGCTCGCCGTCACCGACGGCGACGGGCAGCGCACCGTGCGCTTCTCGCTCGCGCCGGAGCTCGCGCACCTCGTGGTGCGGAAGGGCTCGATCGCCGTCGATGGCATCAGCCTCACCGTCTCCGCCGTGAGCGAGCCGGGCGAGCCCGAGCAGTGGTTCGAGGTCTCGCTCATCCCCGAGACGCTCGAGTCGACGACGCTCGGCTTCCGCGGCGTCGGCGACCGGGTCAACATCGAGACCGACATCGTCGCTCGCCATGTCGAGCGCATGCTCCAGCGGGAGGACGCACGATGAGCATCACCACGATCGACGCGGCGCTCGAGGCGCTGCGGCAGCGGAAGCCCATCATCGTCGTCGACGACGAGGGCCGCGAGAACGAGGGCGACCTCATCATCTCGGCGCAGCTCGCGACCGCCGAGTGGATCGCCTTCATGGTGCGCCACACCTCCGGCTACCTGTGCGCGCCGCTCACGGGCGAGCGCGCGGACGAGCTCGGCCTGCCGCTCATGGTGCTCGAGAACGAGGACTCGCGGCAGACGGCGTACACGATCACCGTCGACGCCGCCGATCGCGACAGCACCGGCATCTCCGCCGACGACCGCGCGCACACGCTGCGCGTGCTCGCGAACCCCGCGGCGACGCCCGCCGACCTCCGCCGGCCCGGCCACATCGTGCCGCTGCGCGCCGTCGAGGGCGGCGTGCGGCAGCGCGCCGGGCACACCGAGGCGGCCGTCGAGCTCATGCAGCTCGCGGGCCTCGAACCGGTCGCCGCGATCGGCGAGCTCGTCGAGGACACGGGCGAGATGCGCCGACTCCCGTCGCTCATCGCCTTCGGCGACGAGCACGGCCTGCCCGTCATCACGATCGCCGACCTCATCGACTACCTCGACGCGGTTGGCCTGCCGACCGCGTGCAAGGGCGCGAACGAGGAATCGGCGCGCGTGTCGTTCGAGGTCGAGACGAACGTGCCGACGCGCTGGGGCACGTTCCGGATGGCCGCCTACCGCGACCGGCAGACCGGCGCCGACCACGTCGCCATCATCGCCGGCCGGCCTTCGGACGGCGCGCTCGTGCGCGTGCACTCCGAGTGCCTGACGGGCGAGGCGCTCCACTCGCTCAAGTGCGAGTGCGGGCCGCAGCTCGACGCCGCGCTGCAGCAGGTGCAGGAGTCGGGCAACGGCATGGTCGTCTACCTGCGCGGGCAGGAGGGCCGCGGGATCGGTCTCATCAACAAGCTCAAGGCCTACCGCCTGCAGGAGGACGGCCTCGACACGCTCGACGCGAACCTCGCCCTCGGGCTGCCCGCCGATGCGCGGGAGTACGGCGCGGCCGCCGCGATCCTCAAGCAGCAGGGGCTCGGCTCGATCCGGCTGCTCTCGAACAACCCGCTCAAGCAGGCGGAGCTCGAGAAGCACGGCGTCGAGGTCTCCGAGCTCGTGCCGCTGCTCGTCGGCGTCGGCGACTTCAACGAGCAGTACCTGCAGGCGAAGCGCGACCGCATGGGGCACCAGCTGCCTGCGGTCATCACCCAGAACGACGAGCAAGGAGAGCACTGATGGCCGGAGACGGACGCCCCGAGACCCACCGCCTCGACGCGCACGGGCTGCGCATCGCGATCGTGCACGGCCGCTGGCACGAGCGCATCGCTGACGGCCTGCTGGAGGGCGCGCGCCGCGCGCTCGCGGAGACCGGCGCGGAGGTCGTCGAGCTGCCCGTACCGGGCGCGTTCGAGCTGCCGGTCGTCGCGCAGGGCGCGCTCGAGGCCGGCTTCGACGGCGCGGTCGCCCTCGGCGTGATCATCCGCGGGGGCACCCCGCACTTCGAGTACGTCTCGCACGCCGCCACCATAGGGCTGACGGAGGTCGCCGTGCGCACGGGCAAGCCCGTCGGCTTCGGGGTGCTCACCCTCGAGGACGAGCAGCAGGGCATCGATCGCGCGGGCCTGCCCGGCTCGAAGGAGGACAAGGGCCGCGAGGCGGCCGAGGCTGTCGTCGAGACCGCGCTCGCGCTCCGGTCGCTGTCGTCCATGCGGCCGTAGCCGGCAGGGACCGAGGTATCAGACACTCGTTACACTGGGCAGGTCGTCCCCCGGAGCCGAAGGTGGCTCCCACGCGGCCGGACCGTCACGAGCGGACCGCTCCAACGCGCGCCAGCACACCCGCGACCACCGCGCGCGCGACGCTTACCAGGAAGCAGCATGTCCATCTCCGCAACCCAGGCGTCCTCCGCGCCGTCCAAGCCGGCCAACTCCCGCGGCCGCGTCATCTTCGCGAGCCTCGTCGGCACGACGATCGAGTTCTACGACTTCTACGTCTACGCGACCGCCGCCGTGCTCGTGTTCCCGCACCTCTTCTTCCCGGCCGGCGACGAGACGACGGCGCTGCTGTCGTCGTTCGCGGTCTTCGGCGCCGCGATGGTCGCGCGCCCGGTCGGCTCGATCGTCTTCGGCCACCTCGGCGACAAGCACGGCCGCAAGGTGACGCTCGTCGGCGCGCTGCTCACGATGGGCGTCGCGACGTTCCTCATCGGCGTGCTGCCGACCTACGAGCAGGTCGGCTGGATCGCGGCGGCGCTGCTCGTGCTCATGCGCCTCGCGCAGGGCTTCGCGCTCGGCGGTGAGTGGTCGGGCGCGGCGCTCGTCGCGACGGAGAACGCCCCGGTGGGCAAGCGCGCCTGGTACGGCACGTTCCCGCAGCTCGGGGCACCGATCGGCTTCATCATCGCGAACGGCCTCTTCCTCATCATCGCCGCGGCGCTGCCGAGCGACGACCCCTCGATGCCGTCCGAGGCGTTCCTCGAGTGGGGCTGGCGCATCCCGTTCCTGTTCTCCGCCCTGATGGTGATCGTCGGCCTCTACGTGCGCCTCAAGCTCGTCGAGTCGACCGCGTTCTCGAAGGCGAAGTCGAGCGGCACGGTGCAGCGCCTGCCGCTCGCGACCGTGTTCCGCGACCACTGGAAGGAGCTCATCCTCGGCACCTTCTTCATGCTCGCGACGTACGTGCTCTTCTACCTGATGACGGCGTTCTCGCTCACCTACGGCCGCGCGCCGGTGGATGCGGCGGTTCCGGGTCTCGGCTACTCGTACAACACCTTCGTGCTCATGCTCATCGTGGGCGTCGTCTTCTTCGGCATCTTCACGCTCGTCTCGGGCCCGCTCGCCGACCGCTTCGGCCGCCGCAAGACGCTCATCTGGGTCACCGCAGCCATCATCGTCTTCGGCCTGCTGTGGGTGCCGCTCACGGGCGGCGGGCTCTTCGGCGTCATGGCATGGCTCATCATCGGCATGTCGCTCATGGGCTTCACGTTCGGCCCGATGGGCGCCCTCCTGCCGGAGCTGTTCCCGACCAACGTGCGCTACACGGGCTCGGGCATCTCGTACAACGTCTCGTCGATCCTCGGCGCGGCCGTCGCACCGTTCATCGCCGTGGCGCTGTGGACGCTCGGCGGCGGCAGCCCCTTCTGGGTCGGCATCTACCTCTCGGGCGCAGGCCTGCTGACGCTCATCGCCCTCGTCATCTCGAAGGAGACGAAGGACGTCGACATCGAGCGCTGACGCGCGACGGATGCGTGGGGCCCGCTGCCCGGGAGGGTGGCGGGCCGCTCCGCTCCCCGCGGCAGGGAAGCCTCACCTCGCTGGCGGCGCCCCCGCTCGCGGTCCACACTGAGGGCATGCTGTGGCTCGGTCGTGCGGCGCGACGCTATCCCCTGGTCGCCATCACCGTGCTCGTCGGCGCTGCGGCGACCCTCGTCGCCGCGCTGGGAGCGGGTGACGCTGCGCGCTGGCTGTGCATCGCGTGGGCTGCGGTCGTGGTCGTCATCCAGGGCCTCGGCATGGTGCGCGACGTGCTGCGCGGCCACTGGGGACTCGACATCCTCGCGATCACCGCGATCGTCGCGACGCTGCTCGTCGACGAGTACGTCGCGGCGATCATCATCGTGCTCATGCTCACCGGCGGCGAGGCGCTCGAGGACTACGCGGCCGGGCGTGCGAAGCGCGAGCTGACGGCGCTGCTCGAGCGGGCGCCGCAGCAGGCGCACCGCGAGCTGCCGGGCGGCGGGCTCGAGGACATCGGCGCCGACGACGTGCGCGCGGGTGACGTGCTGCTGCTGCGCCCCGCCGAGATCGTGCCCGTCGACGCCGAGCTGCTGAGCGAGCACGCGGTCGTCGACGAGTCCTCACTCACGGGCGAGAGCCTGCCCGTCGAGCTCGCCGCGGGCGACCGGTTGCTGAGCGGATCGGTCAACGCCCAGCTCGCGGTGCGCATCCGGGCGACGGCGACGGCAGCCGAGAGCCAGTACCAGAGCATCGTGCGGCTCGTCGAGGAAGCCGCCGAGAGCCGTGCTCCCGTCGTGCGCCTCGCCGACCGCTACGCGGTGCCGTTCACCGCGGTCGCCCTGCTCATCGCGGGCATCGCGTGGGCCGTGTCGGGCGATCCGGTGCGGTTCGCCGAGGTGCTCGTCGTCGCGACGCCGTGCCCGCTGCTCATCGCCGCGCCCGTCGCGTTCATGGGCGGCATGAGCCGCGCAGCGCGCCACGGCATCATCGTCAAGGGCGCCGGCGTGCTCGAGCAGCTCGCCGCCGCCCGGACCGCGGTGTTCGACAAGACGGGCACCCTCACCGGCGGTGCGCCCACGGTCGAGCGGGTGCTCCCCGCGGACGGCGTCGCTGCCGAGGAGCTCCTCGCCCTCGCCGCGTCCGCCGAGCAGTACTCGTCGCACGTGCTCGCGAGCTCGGTCATGCTCGCCGCTCGCGAGCGGGGCCTCGAGCTGCGGGAGGCGCGGAGCGCGTCGGAGGAGGCGACCTTCGGGGTCGTCGCCGAGATCGACGGGCGTCGGGTGGTCGTGGGCAAGCTCGCCTTCGTGCGCCAGCACGCCGCGGATGCGCAGGAGACGAACCTCGCGAGCGGCGAGCTCGGCATCTACGTCGCGGTCGGCGATCGGTTCGCCGGCGCGATCATCGCGCGCGATCCGGTGCGCCCGGAGGCCGCCGCCACGATCGCCGCGCTCGACGCCATCGGCATCCGGGAGACGGTCATGCTCACCGGCGATGCGTGGCCGACCGCCCGGCACGTGGCCGATGAGCTCGGCATCACCGACGTGCGCGCCGAGTGCCTGCCGGCTGACAAGGTCGAGGCCGTGCACGCGATCGAGCGGCGGCCGGTGCTCATGGTCGGCGACGGGGTCAACGACGCGCCCGTACTCGCGGCAGCGGACGTCGGCGTCGCGATGGGCGCGCGAGGCGCGACCGCGGCGAGCGAGTCGGCCGACGTCGTCATCACTCTCGACGACCTCTCGCGCACCGCCCTCGCGGTGCGCATCGGCCGCGACACGAAGCGCATCGCCCTCCAGAGCATCTGGCTCGGCATCGTGATCAGCGTCGCGCTCATGCTCGTCGCCGCGTTCGGGGTCATCCCCGCCACCGCGGGCGCGCTGACCCAGGAGGTCGTCGATCTCGTGACCATCCTCTGGGCGCTGCGCGCGGTGAGCCGGCCCGGCGATCCGGCCGTGCCTCGGCGGACGAGCAGGCCATCCGCGAGGATCGGCGCCCCGATCCCGCAGCGGCCCTAGTGGATCGGCGCGGCGAGGGTCGGCACGGCGGTGACGGTCGCGACGCCCGCCGCGAGGCGCTCCATGTCAGAGCCGGGCGCCTCGTCGGCGCGGTGCTGCCGGATGGCGAGCCGCATGTCGTCGCCGTCGACCTCGGTCATCGTCGTCTGCACGATCCCGAAGGGCGCGAGCGGCGCCTCGACGAGCTCGACCCCGTCCCGCGCCGCGACGTCGGGCGCGTTGAGGTTGAGCACGGTACCGGCCGGTGCGGCGAGGAGGTCGGGCAGCACGCGCGCGACGACCGCGCCCGCGGTCTCCCAGTGCTCGCCGCCGCCCTCGCGCAGCCCGACGTCGAGCGAGACGGCGAGTGCCCGCACCCCGCCCTGGCCGGCCGTGAGCGCCGCACCGACGGTGCCGGAGTGCAGGATGGCGCTCCCGACGTTCGCGCCGCGGTTGATGCCGCTCAGCACGACGTCGGGCACGGGCCCGAACGCGCCGTGCAGCGCGAGCAGCACGATGAGCGCGGGGGCCGCGTGCACCGCGTGCGCCTCGGCGACGCCCGGCAGCTCGCGCCGCTCGGTGTGCACGGTGCCCTTGCCGCCGGCCGCGGTGACGGCGGTGCCCTCGGTGGCGATGATGGATGCGCTGGCTCCCGAGTGCTCTTCGGCGGGCGCGGCGACGACCACGTCGAGCCCCGCCTCGGCGGCGACGCGCGCGAGGGCCGCGAGGCCCGGGGCGTCGATGCCGTCGTCGTTCGTGATCAGTGCTCGCATCAGTCCTCCTCCTGCTGCGGCTCGATCGGCTGCAGCTCGACGCGCGCCGCGATCGCGCGGATGGCGTCGGCGTCGCCCGTCCCGAGTCCACGGCGGGTCGCGTTGACCGCCCCAGCGGCGGCGCCCAACCGGATCGCGTCGGCGTGGCGACCGCCCTCCGCGAGCACCGCGGCGACCGCGGCGGTGTAGGAGTCGCCGGCGCCGCGCGTCTCGACCGGCTCGAGCTGGGGCGCGACCACCCGCCACGCGCCCTCCTCGCCGACGACGAGCGAGCCCGCGTCGGCGCGTGTGATCGCGATGAGGCCGATGCCTTCGTCGGCGAGCTGCCGCGCGGCCCGCAGCAGCTGCTGCTCGTCGCTGCCGTCCTCGACCCGTCCGTCCTGCTCGAGCTCCTCGTGGCTCACCTTGAGCACGTCGACCCCGCCCTCGAGCGCGGCCTCGAGCCGCGGTCCGGCGAGATCGACGAGCACCGGCACGCCGAGCTGGCGCACGTCGCTCGCGAGCCGCCGATAGGCGTCGGGTTCGAGCATCGACTCGCCCTCGGGGCCCGAGAGGATGACGAGGTCGGCCTTCGGCGCCTCGCTGAGCGCCGCGGAGTAGAGCGCGTCGAGCTCGTGCCGGGCGAGCGGCTCGCCGTTCGCCTCGACGATCGGCTCGCGGTCGTCGTCGCGGCGGTCGTGCACGTACGCCGGCCCGATCGCGTCGCGCTCGATCGCGACGACGTCGAAGCCCTCGTGCTCGAGCAGCTGCCGCACGACGAGCCCCGTCTCCCCCGCGACCGAGCACACGAGGGCCACGTCGACGCCGAGCGACCGCAGCATCCGTCCCTGCCACACGCCCTGGCCGCCGACGTGCACGTGCACGTCCGGCTCGCCGCGGAACTCCTCGACCGTGACGGTGAGCAGGGGTGCGGGGGCGAAGATGAGCACGCGTGCCATGGCGACACAGCGTAGGGGCCGTCGCTGGGCGTCAGCGGAGGAAGAGCGCCCGCAGCCTCGTCGTCGTGAAGACGAGCCCGACGAGGATCATCACCGCGAAGTAGGTGAGGTGCAGCAGGATCGACGGCTGCACGAGCCCGGTGGTGAGCTGGCGGATCATGTCGACGCCATGCCACAGCGGCAGCGCCTGGATGACCCACTGCACGCCCTGCGGGTAGACCTCGATCGGGAAGAACGTCGCCGAGAGCAGGAACATCGGCATCATCACGACCCACACGTAGTCGAGGTGCTGGAACGTCTTCATGTAGCTCGTGATCGCCATGCCGAACGACGCGAACGCGAACGCGATGACGAGCGCGGCGGGGATCGCGAGCACGGCCGTCCAGGCGAGGTTGAGGCCCATGAGCGTCGTGACGAGCATGAAGCCGCTCGCGTAGAGCAGCCCGCGGAAGAGCGCGAGCAGGATCTCGCCGAGCGCGACGTCGAGCGGCCCGAGCGACGTCGAGAGCATCTGCTGGTAGAGCTTCGCGTAGTTCATCTTGAAGAACACGTTCATCGTCGAGTCGTAGACGGCGCCGTTCATCGCGCTCACGGCCATGAGCGCGGGCGCGATGTAGGCGGCGTACGGCACCTCGGTGCCGTAGAACTCGACGCCGCCGATGAGCGCGCCGAGGCCGATGCCCATCGAGAGCAAGTAGAAGACCGGCTCGAAGAAGCCCGTCACGACGATGAGCCAGTTGTTCCGCGCGATCACGCGCAGCCCGCGGGCGACGACCGAGCGCGTGTTGCCCGCGTAGATGCCGCGGAGCGGTCCGCGCACGGTGGGCGCCGGCGCCTCGAGCAGCAGCTCGCTCACTTGTCGAGCCGCTTCGCGAAGGTGCGGATGGAGAGCAGGCAGCAGACGACCGCGATCGCGACGAGGTAGCCGAGGTGCACGAGCAGCATGACCGGCTCGATCGGGGCGCCGTACAGCGCGGTGCGGCCGAGCTCGACCGCGTGCCAGAGCGGCGAGATCCAGCCGATCCACTGCAGCAGCAGCGGCAGCGTCTCGAGCGGGAAGTAGGTGCCCGAGAAGAGCGTGAGCGGCACGACGACGAACCGCTCGATGAAGGAGAGCTGGCCCCGGTCATCCGTCTGCGTCGACACCCACGACATGACCGCGAAGCCGAACGCCGTCGCGAGCAGCAGCCCGATGCCGATCAGCAGGAGCGCGCCGGCGACCGTGCCGAGCTGCAGCACGATCATGACGATCGCGAACGCCGTGAGCGGCAGCAGCACGCGCACGAGCACCGAGAGCTGGAAGCCGAGCACGATGTGGGCAGCCGAGATGGGAGTGCCGCCCATCGAGAGGAACATCGGGAACCACTTGAAGCCGCCGAAGACGCCGTAGGTGTTCTCCTGCGCGGCGGTCTGCATCGCCGCCGCGAGCGCGAGCGCGGGCGCGACGAAGACGATGTAGGGCACGCCGTCGACGCCCTGGTCCCCTTGGTTCGCGTCGACGAGCATGCCGAGGCCGAAGCCGAGGCCGACGATGTAGAGGAAGGGCTCGCCGATGCCGAGCCCGACCCACGAGAAGACGTACGAGCGCATGGCGCGGATGCGGTGTTCGGCGACGAACCACCAGCCCCACGTGCGCGAGCGGCGGGCGACCGCGCCGTGGTCGACGCCGCCGGCATCGGCGAGCGTGCGCGTGGGGGCCGACTCGCTCATTCGATCAGCGACCTTCCGGTGAGGCGGAGGAAGACGTCCTCGAGGCTCGAGCGCCGCACGAGGCTCGTGATGGGGCTGAGGCCGCGCTCGTGCACGGCCGACATCGCCGCCTCGCCGTCGTGGTCGTAGACGAGCACGCGATCGGGCAGCACCTCGATGCGCTCGCCGATCCCGGCCATCGTCTCGGCGGCCCGGGCGTTGCGGGCCGAGCCGAAGCGCACCTCGAGCACCTCGCGCGTCGAGTACTCGCGGATGAGTGCGGCGGGGCTGCCCTCGGCGACGATCGTGCCCTTGTCGATGACGACGAGCCGGTCGCACAGCTGCTCAGCCTCGTCCATGTAGTGGGTCGTGAGCACGAGCGTCGTGCCCTCCTCCTTGAGCCGGAACAGCCGGTCCCACAGCACGTGCCGCGCCTGCGGGTCGAGGCCCGTGGTCGGCTCGTCGAGCAGCATCGCCTTCGGTGCGTTGATGAGTCCGCGCGCGATGGTGAGCCGCCGCTTCATGCCGCCCGAGAGGCCGTCGACGCGAGCGGTGCGCTTCTCGGTCAGCTGTGCGAACTCGAGCAGCTCCTCCGAGCGGCGCTTGACGTAGTCGAGCGGCAGCCCGAAGTAGCGGCCGTACACGATGAGGTTGTCGACGACCCGCAGCTCCTCGTCGAGCTGGTCGGCCTGGGGCACGATGCCGAGCTGCGCCCGCACCTCGGGTCCGTGCGTCTCGGGGTCGAAGCCGAGCACGCGCAGATCGCCCGCCGAGCGCGTCGACGTCGCGGCGATCATCCGCATCGTGGTCGACTTGCCCGCGCCGTTGGGGCCGAGGAAGCCGAACGCCTCGCCCGGCTCGATCGCGAAGTCGATCCCGTCGACGGCGGTGAAGTCGCCGTACTGCTTGCGGAGTCCGGTCGCCTCGATCACGGGTGCTGGCACAAGGCCCCACAGTAGACCGTGCCGCCCACGCGCGGACGAGCACCCGTTGTCAACGTCGGTTGACGCATCCCCCCGCGTCAACTACGGTTGACGCATGGACGACGCGACGGCGACCGGTGAGCAGCCCCGCGGGGTGCTCGAGGAGCTCGCGGCGCTCGCCGCGACGCGGCGCGATCTCGAGCGCGAGGAATCGGCGCTCGCGAGACGCGCGAGAATGGAGGGGTTCCCCTGGCAGGCGATCGCCGACGCGCTCGGCGTGAGCCGCCAGGCGGTGCACAAGAAGCACGGCAAGCGGTGACGGCCGCGCACGACGACGGAAGCGAGACATGAGCGAGCGACGCGGGATGCTCCGACGCCGGGGCGACGACGGACCGCGCGCGAGCGTGCGCGAGCTGCTGCCCTACCTCTTCCCGAAGAAGGGGCTGCTCGCGGGTGCGATCGCGCTCTCGGTGCTCGGCGCGGCGTTCGCCCTCGCCCAGCCGCTCATGGCGCAGGAGCTCATCGCGCGCGTCGAGCAGTCGCGGCCGCTCGAGTGGCTGCCGTGGCTGCTGCTCGCGGTCGTCGTCATCGGCGCGGTCGTCGACGGCTTCCAGCACTTCCTGCTGCAGGTGCTCGGCGAGCACGTCGTGCTGCGCACGCGCCGCACGCTCGTCGGCTCGATGCTGCGGCTGCCGATCGCCGAGTTCGACGCGCGCCGGGTCGGCGACCTCGTGAGCCGCGTCGGCAGCGACACGACGCTGCTGCGCGCGGTGCTCACGCAGGGCCTCGTCGAGTCGATCGGCGGCGTGCTCACGCTCGTCGGCGCCGTGATCGCGATGCTCATCATCGATCCGCTGCTGCTCGGCCTCACCGTGCTCGTGCTCGCGGTCGCGATCGGCGCGATGCTCGTCGTCATGCCGCTCCTCACGCGTGCTTCCGGCGCTGCGCAGGAGCAGGTCGGGCACCTCACGAGCGCGCTCGAGCGCGCGATCAGCGCCGTGCGCACGGTGCGCGCCGCGGGTGCGACCGCGCGCGAGGTCGACGGCATCGGCGAGCGGGCGGGCGACGCCTTCCGCGCGGGCGTGCGGGTCGCTCGCATCTCGGCGCTCGTCGTGCCGATCTTCGGCATCGCCGTGCAGCTCGCGTTCCTCGTCGTGCTGGGCGTCGGCGGCCTGCGGGTCGCGACGGGCGAGATCGCCATCTCGCAACTCGTCGGCTTCCTGCTGTTCCTGTTCCTCATGATCATGCCGCTCGGCCAGCTCGCTGGCGCGATCTCGGCGGTGAGCGTCGCGCTCGGCGCGCTCGGCCGCATCCAGGAGATCGTGCGGCTCCCGTCCGAGGCGGATGCGGATGCGCGCGTCGCGCTCGAGCCTCGCGCGGGTGCGCCCATGGTCGCCTTCGAGGGCGTGACCTTCGCCTACCCCTCGGCCGACGAGCCGCGCACCGTGCTCGAGGACGTCTCGTTCGAGGTGCCCGCAGGCTCGCGCACGGCGCTCGTCGGCCCCTCGGGTGCGGGCAAGTCGACGACGTTCGCGCTCGTCGAGCGGTTCTACGACGCGACCGCCGGCCGCGTCGTCGTCGGCGGCAGCGACGTGCGCGACGTCGATCGCGAGAGCCTCCGCTCACTCATCGGCTACGTCGAGCAGGACGCTCCGGCGCTCGCCGGCTCGCTGCGCGAGAACCTCCAGCTCGGCGCGCCCGACGCGACCGACGAGCGGCTGCTCGAGGCGCTCGACGCCGTCAACCTCGGCGACCTCGTGCGCCGCTCGCAGCAGGGCCTCGACGCCGAGGTCGGCGAGGCCGGCGTGCTGCTCTCGGGCGGCGAGCGGCAGCGGCTCGCGATCGCGCGGGCGCTGCTCGCGGCGACGCCCGTGCTGCTGCTCGACGAGTCGACCGCCAACCTCGACGCGCGCAACGAAGCGTCGCTCAAGGCGGCGCTCGACGTCGCGAGCGAGGGCCGCACGACGCTCGTGATCGCGCACCGGCTCGCGACGGTCGTCGACGCCGACCAGATCGTCGTGCTCGACGGCGGCCGCGTGCTCGCTCGCGGCACCCACGAGGAGCTGCTCGACGCGTCGCCGCTCTACCGCGAGCTCGCGGCGCACCAGCTGCTCGCGCCCGCTGCGGTCGCCGAGTAGCCGTCCCGAGACGAAGAGCGCCGGCCCGCTGATGCGGACCGGCGCTTTCCAGGGATCAGCTCAGGCGAACGGGTTCGGCATGAGTGTGTACTTCGTCTCGAGGTACTCGTGGATGCCCTCGGCGCCGCCCTCGCGGCCGAGGCCCGATTGCTTGACGCCGCCGAAGGGACCGGCAGCGTTCGAGACGACGCCGACGTTGAGGCCCATCATGCCGGTGTCGATGAGGTCGATCATCCGCTGGCCGCGCTTCGTGTCCTCGGTGAACACGTAGCCGACGAGGCCGTACTCGGTCGCGTTCGCGAGGCGCACGGCGTCCTCCTCGGTCGAGAAGCGCTGGATCGCGACCACCGGCCCGAAGATCTCCTCGATCGAGACGGCCATGTCCGCGGTGACACCGTCGAGCACGGTCGGCTCGAAGAACGAGCCGGGGCCGTCGATCGCCTTGCCGCCCGTGACGAGCGTCGCGCCATCGCCGACGGCCGACTCGACGAGCCGCACCGCGTTGTCGACAGCCTTGTCCTCGACGAGCGGGCCGATCTGCACACCCTCCTCGGTGCCGCGGCCGATCTTCATGGCCTTGACCGCCTCGCCGATGCGGCGCGAGAACTCGTCGGCGACCGACTCGTGCACGATGAAGCGGTTCGCGGCGGTGCAGGCCTGGCCGATGTTGCGGAACTTCGCGAGCAGCGCGCCCTCGACCGCCTTGTCCAGGTCCGCGTCCTCGAAGACGACGAACGGCGCGTTGCCGCCGAGCTCCATCGACGACTTCAGCACGTTGTCCGCCGCCTGCTTCAGCAGCTGCACGCCGACGGGCGTCGAGCCGGTGAAGGAGACCTTGCGCAGCCGCGGGTCGGCGAGCAGCCGCTCGGAGAGCGCGCCGGTCGACTTCGTCGTGATGACGTTGACGACGCCCTTGGGCAGTCCCGCCTCCTCGAGCAGCGCGACGATCGCGAGCGTCGTGAGCGGCGTGAGCGTCGCCGGCTTCACGACCGCGGTGCAGCCGGCCGCGAGCGCCGGGCCGAGCTTGCGCGTCGCCATCGCGAGCGGGAAGTTCCAGGGCGTGATGAGGAAGCACGGACCGACGGGGCGGTGCGTGACGATCATCTGGCCGGTGCCCTCGGGCGTCATCGAGTAGCGGCCGTCGATGCGCACGGCCTCCTCCGAGAACCAGCGCAGGAACTCGCCGCCGTAGGCGACCTCACCGCGCGCCTCGGCGAGCGGCTTGCCCATCTCCATCGTCATCAGGAGCGCGAACTCCTCCTTGCGCTCCTGCAGCAGGTCGAACGCCTTCCGCAGGATCTCGCCGCGCACGCGCGCCGGCGTGCGGGCCCAGGCGTCCTGGGCCGCGACCGCCGCGTCGAGCGCGCGCACGCCGTCCTCGACGGACCCGTTCGCGATCTCCTTGATGACCTCGCCCGTGGCGGGGTCGCGCACCTCGATGGTGCCCTGCTCGCCGTCGATCCACTCGCCGCCGATGAACAGCTTGCCGTGGACGGCGTCGAGCACCTCCGCCTCGCGGCTCGATGTCGTCTGGGTCACGCTCATGGGGACTCCTTGGTCGAGAGGTATCGGGAGTGATCGCATGCGATCGGGGCTGACGCGCCATCGCGACGACGCCACCCCATCAGCCTACGCTTCGACGCGCTCCCGCTCGGGCTCGGATTCCGCACTCGCACCCGTGCGCGGCTCCGCCGCGAGCTTCGACGGCCACCACGTCTTCGGCCCGATGTCGAGGGCGAGCGCCGGCACGAGCAGCGAGCGCACGAGCGTCGTATCGATGAGCACGCCGAGCGCCACGATGATCGCGAGCTGCAGCAGGAAGAGCACCGGGATGACGCCGAGCGCGGCGAACGTCGCCGCGAGCACGACTCCGGCCGAGGTGATCACACCGCCCGTCACTCGCAGCCCGCGCAGCACGCCTGCGCGATGACCGCGCTTGCCCACCTCTTCGCGCACGCGCGTCATGAGGAAGATGTTGTAGTCGACACCGAGCGCGACCAGGAAGACGAATGCGAACAGCGGCACTGCGGGATCCATGTCGGGGATGCCGAGCCCCTGCAGGATGAGCGCACCGACGCCGAGCGCCGTGTAGTACGAGAGCACGGTCGTGGCCAGCAGCATCGCCGCGGCGACGATCGAGCGCAGCAGCACCATCAGGATGAGCCCGATCACGAGCAGCACGATCGGGATGATGACGGCGCGGTCCCTCGAGGATGCGTCGTTCGTGTCGATCGCGGTCGCGGTCGTGCCGCCGACGAGCGCCTCGTCGGTGACATCGTGCGCCGCCTGGCGGATCGCGCGCACGACCTCCTGCGCCTCGGTCGAGTCGGGGGCGTCGACGAGCGTCGCCTGCAGGAGCACGCTGCCGTCGACGACCGTGGGCTCGAACGCAGCGAACGGCGACGCGGGATCGGCCGGCCACGGGAGGGTGCCCGAGGGCGAGTCCTCGCTCGCGATCACGAGGCTCTCGACGCCGTCGATGTCGACGACCGCCTCGGCGACCGCGTCGAGCTCCCCCTCGGGAGTGACGATCTGCGTGGGCGTGCCAGAGCCGCCGGGGAAGTGCTGCGAGAGGAGCGCCTGACCGTCGCGAGCCTCCGACTCACCGACGACGAAGTCGCTCGAGGGCACGCCCTCGGCGCGCAGCTGCGTGACGCCGAGCGCACCGGCACCCAGCACGAGCGCCGTGACGATCCACACCGTGCGGGCGCGGCGGTCGACGAGGTTCGAGACGGCTCTCCAGGGACCCTTGCCGTCAGCCGTGACGCGCGGCTTCTCGGGCGTCGGCGCGACGGGCCAGAAGGCGACGCGGCCGAAGGCGAGCAGCAGCGCCGGCAGCAGGGTGAGGCCCGCGAGGATCGAGGCGGCGATGCCGATCGCGGCGACCGGGCCGAGCTGCTGGTTCGAGACGAGGTCGCTCAGCAGCAGGCACAGGAGGCCGGCGATGACGGTGCCGCCCGAGGCGATGATCGGCTCGAACGAGCCCTTGAGCGCGGCGACGGTCGCCTGCCACCTCGACCGCGTCTGCCCGAGCGCCTCGCGGAAGCGTGCCGTGTAGAGCAGGCCGTAGTCGGTCGCCGCACCCACGACGAGGATGAAGAGGATGCCCTGCGTCTGTCCGCTGAGCGTGAGCACATCCGCCTTCGCCAGCTCGAAGACCACGAGGATCGCGAGGCACAGGGCGGCGACCGACGTGAAGAGCACGAGGATCGGCAGGAGCGGCGAGCGGTAGACGATCACGAGGATCACGAGCACGGCGGCGAGCGCGACGAGCAGCAGCAGCCCGTCGATGCCGCCGAAGGCCTCGGCGATGTCGGCGGTGAAGCCGGCCGGGCCGGTGACCTTCGACTCGACGCCGGCACCGAGGTCGGCGTCCGCGACGAGCGCTCGCAGCTCGCCGACGAGGTCGCCGACCTCGCCCGACTCGCCTGAGCTGTCGAGCAGCGCCACGATCTGCGCCGCCTGCCCGTCCTCGCTCGGCACGACCGGCGACGCCTGCACGACGCCCTCGAGCCCTGCGATCTCCTCCTGCAGCGCGGTGACCGACTCCACCGCGGATGCGTTGAGCTCGTCGTCGGAGGCGGCCACCACGATCGCGGGGATCTCGTCGTCGCCGAGGAACTCGCCGAGCTGCTCCTGCACGAGCGTCGACTCCGCGCTCGACGGCAGGAAGCTCGTCTGGTCGTTCGACACGACGCTCGAGAGGCTGCCGAAGGTCGGTCCGCCGATGCCGGCGGCAGCGAGCCAGCCGAGGATCAGGACCGCGGGGAGGAGGACGCGCAGCCACACGGGGACGCGCGAGGAGGACGAGGAGCGGGAAGTGGATCGCGCGGACACTTAGCCAGTCTATCTGTTAGGCGCTCTATGTAAAGCACGGGCGCGAACGATTCGAGCGCCTCTCGGATCTAAGACAGCCTACATGTAGCGCGGCTACACCTTTGCGCTAGTGTCGGCGCGCGACCTGCACGCCGCCGTCGCGCATCTCGTCGAGCGCCGTCGCGCGCGTCTCGGGCGACACGGCCGACGTGAGTGCGTCGATGACGGTCACGGTCAAGCCGGCGAGCGCGCCGTCGAGCGCCGACGCCTTCACGCAGTAGTCGGTCGCGATGCCGACGACGTCCAGCTCGTCGATGCCCTGCTCCTCGAGCACCTCGCCGAGCGTCTCCCCCTCGTCGGTCGTGCCCTCGAAGGCGGAGTACGCGGGCTTGCCCTGCCCCTTCTTGATGTGCACGTCGATCGCGAGCGCGTCGAGCGCCGGGTGGTACTCGGCGCCGGGCGTGCCTGCGACGCAGTGCACGGGCCAGGTGCCGACGAAGTCGGGTTCCCCGGTTGCGAAGTGCCCGCCGTTGTCGCCCTCGGCGTCGTGCCAGTCGCGGCTCGCGACGACGAGGTCGTAGGAGTGCGTGCGCAGGTGCTCGCTGATGGCGGCGGCGACCGCCGCTCCGCCCTCGGTGCCGAGCGCGCCCCCCTCGGTGAAGTCGTTCTGCACGTCGACGATCAGGATGCCCTTGGCCATGGCCCCAGGGTACGACGAAGCCTTCGTGCTACGCGGTACTGCGCTCCACGCATGGAATCGATCGGCCACCGCGAGATGCGCAACCGCAGCAGCGAAGTGCTGCGAGCAGTGGCCGCCGGCGAGTCCTTCACCATCACGAACCACGGGACCGCAGTCGCACGACTCGTCCCTGTGGAGCGCGTCCCGACCGATCTGCCGATCGCCTCTCGGCGCGGCGGCTTCGCTGCGCTGCGTCGACACCTGATCGCTGGGCGCCCCGCCGACGACCTCGAGGATCTGCGGGGCGAGCGGTGACACTCCCGTACCTCGACACCTCCGCTGCAGCCAAGCTGCTCATCGAGGAGTCCGAGTCGGCCGCGCTCGCGGAATGGGCGGACGACGCGTCGGTCGAGCTCGTCGCCACGCTCCTGCTCGAGACCGAGCTGCGTCGGCTCGCGGTCCGGCGCGACCTGCCTCAACTGGCCGTCTCGTCGATCCTGGACGGGGTATCGCTCTACGAGCCGTCCGCCAGCCTCTACCGCGAGGCAGGCATCCTGCCGGGAGCGACGCTGCGCTCGCTCGGTGCTCTGCACCTGGCCGGCGCGCTGCGGCTCGGCGTCGACGCGATGGCGACGTACGACGATCGGCTCGCAGACGCCGCGCGGTCCATCGGTCTCGCAGTGGTCGCCCCGTCCTGACGCGTCGTTCCGCCCGGCGATCGCCGCCACGATCGTGACCGGTCGTGAAGCACCGCATGCACATGTGCCTGCGCCCCGTCGGCACGACGTGCGACGCGGAGGTCGAGCGCATCGTCGGGCTCGGCGCGAGCATCGTCGACGACCGGCGCAGACTCGAGGACGGCGGATGGGTCGTGCCGGCCGACCCGGAGCGGAACGAGTTCCGCGTGCTCGGGACGCCCGCCGAGGAGGCAGGCATCGCGCGCGCCTAGCCGATGGGCAGAGACGGCGAAGGCCCCGCTGTCGCGGGGCCTTCGTGCTGGTGCCGCCTCGGAGAATCGAACTCCGGACCTATTCATTACGAGTGAATCGCTCTGCCGACTGAGCTAAGGCGGCGTGCCGAGGCACGATCAACGATACTACCGCATGCCCAGAGCCCCCGGCGAACGCTTGACCGGCCCGCGCTCGCTCCCCCAGGCTCGACGCATGACGGCGACCGCGTGGCAGCTCCGACGGGCCGAGCCCACCGCATCCGACCTCGAGCAGGTCGACGCGTGGTGGCGCGCGGCGAACTACCTGAGCGTCGGGCAGATCTACCTGCTCGCGAATCCGCTGCTGCGCGAGCCGCTCGAGCGCGAGCACCTCAAGCCGCGGCTGCTCGGCCACTGGGGCACGACGCCGGGCCTCACGTTCGTGCAGGCGCACCTCAACCGCGTCATCCGCGAGCGCCGCCAGCGCACGCTCTTCGTCACCGGCCCCGGTCACGGCGGCCCGGGGGTCGTCGCAGCCACCTACCTGGAGGGCGTCTACAGCGAGCGCTACCCCGACGTGAGCCTCGACGCAGGCGGCATGCAGCGGCTCTTCCGGCAGTTCTCGTTCCCCGGAGGCATCCCGAGCCACGCGGCGCCCGAGACCCCTGGCTCGATCAACGAGGGTGGAGAGCTCGGCTACTCGCTCGCGCACGCCTACGGCGCGGCGTTCGACGATCCTGACCTGCTCGTCGCGTGCGTCATCGGCGACGGCGAGGCCGAGACGGGGCCGCTCGCCGCGTCGTGGCACAGCAACAAGCTGCTGAACCCCGCCGCCGACGGCGCCGTGCTGCCGATCCTGCACCTCAACGGCTACAAGATCGCGAACCCGACGCTGCTCGCCCGCATCCCCGAGGATGAGCTCGTCGCGCTCATGCGCGGCTACGGGCACGAGCCGCTCGTCGTCGAGGTCGGCGCCGACGGTGAGCCGCCCCGCGAGGCGCACGCGCGCTTCGCCGCGGTGCTCGACGACGCGCTCGACCGGATCGCGACGATCAAGGCGGATGCGGCGGCGGGCCGCCTCGCCGCTCGCCCGGCCTGGCCGATGATCGTGCTGCGCAGCCCCAAGGGATGGACCGGGCCGCGCGAGGTCGACGGCACCCGGGTCGAGGGCACGTGGCGCGCCCATCAGGTGCCACTCTCCGGCGTGCGCGACGATGACGCGCACCGGGAGCTGCTCGCCGAGTGGCTGCGCTCCTACCGCCCGGACGAGCTGTTCGACGACCGCGGCGCGCCCGTGCCGCTCGTGGCGAGCCACGCCCCGGAGGGCGAGCTGCGGATGGGCGCGATCCCGGTCGCGAACGGCGGCGAGGTGCGCGAGCCGCTGCGGCTCACCGACTTCCGCGACCACGCCGTCGAGGTGCGCGCAGACGCGCGCGGCGCGGAGGACGCCGAGGCGACCGCGATCCTCGGCGCCTGGCTCGCCGAGGTCATCCGCGACAACCCCGAGACGTTCCGCATCTTCGGGCCGGACGAGACCGCATCCAATCGCCTCGCGCCGAACGTCTACGCCTCGACCGACCGGCAGTGGAACGCCGAGACGCTGCCCGGCGACGAGCACCTCGCGCCGACCGGTCGGGTGATGGAGGTGCTGAGCGAGCACCTCTGCCAGGGCTGGCTCGAGGGCTACCTGCTCACCGGCCGCCACGGGCTGTTCAATACCTACGAGGCGTTCGCGCACATCGTCGACTCGATGGTCGGCCAGCACGCGAAGTGGCTCGAGTCGGCCGCGCGGGTGCCGTGGCGCGAGCCGATCGCGAGCCTCAACACCTTGCTCTCGAGCCACGTGTGGCGGCAGGACCACAACGGCTTCAGCCACCAGGACCCGGGCTTCATCGACGTCGCGCTCAACAAGAGCCCGGAGGTCGTGCGCGTCTACCTGCCGTTCGACGCGAACACCCTGCTCTCGACTGCCGACCACTGCTTGCGCTCGACCGGCTACGTCAACGTCGTCGTCGCGGGCAAGCAGCCGGCGCCGCAGTGGCTCTCGATGGCTGAGGCGACCGCGCACTGCGAGCGCGGGCTCGGCGTGCTGCCGTGGGCGGGCACCGAGATGGCGGATCGGGCCCCGGATGCCGTGCTCGCGGCCGCGGGCGACGTCCCGACGCTCGAGGTGCTCGCCGCCGCGTCGCTGCTGCGCGAGCGCGTGCCCGAGCTGTCGCTGCGGGTCGTGAACGTCGTCGACCTCACCCGCCTGCAGAGCGAGGGGCAGCATCCGCACGGATTGCCCGACGCCGACTTCGACGCGATCTTCACGCGCGACCGGCCGGTGGTCTTCGCGTACCACGGCTACCCGTGGCTCATCCACCGGCTGACCTACAAGCGCGCGGTGCACGACGACCTGCACGTGCGCGGCTACGTCGAGCGCGGCACGACCACGACGCCGTTCGACATGGTGATGCTCAACGACCTCGACCGCTACCGGCTCGCGATGGACGTCGTCGAGCGCGTGCCGGGCCTGGCAGAGTCGTGCGCGGACGTGCTCGAGGAGTGGGCGGATGCGCGCGCTCGCGCCCGTGCATACACGCGCGAGCACGGCGTCGACATCCCCGAGGTCGCCGACTGGCTGTGGCAGGGCGGCGGGCCGGCTGAGTAGGGCCGCCGGGCCGCCCGCTGCTCAGCGCCGCAGCACGATCCTCGGCCTCGGCAGCAGATCGGCGCGTGCGGGATGCTGGCGAGCACGGCCGTGCCGCTCGAGCAGTGCGCGGAGCCGCCGCTCGGTCACGATGCTCGGCTGCCGGTGTCGCCGGGGTCGGCGAACGGACGGCTCGACCACTCCGACGGGGGCCGGCTCGTCGGATGCGGCGGTGACCGCGCGGCGGAGCTCCACGCCGTGCTCGTGCATCTCGGGGAGCCGCACGGCGAGCGAGGGCGGCGCGGTCGCCGCGAGGAGCCACGGACCATCGGTGCCGATCCCAGGCTCCGGCTCGACGGTACCCGTCATCCCGAGGACGGCGGTGCGGGTGCGGGCGGGCTGGAGCTCGGCGACGATGCGCCATTGGCCCGGCCCCGGTCCGGCCTTCTCGACGCGCAACCGGCCGGCGTGGATCTCGTGGTGGTGAAAGCTGCAGACGAGGATGCCGTTGTCGATGTCGGTCTTGCCGCCGAGCTGCCAGGGCACGATGTGGTGCGCTTCGCACCAGGCGGCCGGCATGCCGCAGCCGCGCACGCGGCAGCCCTTGTCGCGCTTGGCGAGCGCGCGCCGCTGCGCGCGGTTGAAGATGCGCTTGGTGCGGCCGAGCCACAGCGGGTGGCCGTGCTTGTCGACGATCAGCTGCTCGATGGCGGCGTGGCACAGGAGCTGGTCGACACCCTCGATCGGCACCAGGCAGCGGGTGTGCTCGATCGTGAGGGTCCGCTCGGGGTGGGACAGGCCCCGCACGTGGGCGTCGTACGCGTCGATGGTGCCGACGAAGGTGAGCACGGGCGGCTCGCCGCCGGCGAGCGGCGCGTCGCCGGAGCCGGCGTGCGCGGTGACCATGGCGATGAACGCGTCGTGCATCTTCTGCTCGGGCGTGCGGTCGTCGAGCGAGGCCTCGCCGTCGCAGGCCTTGCCGTCGCAGCCGCCGCTGGCGCACTTGTCGTCGTGGAAGACGACCTTCACGCGCGGGCCGCCCCACGCATCCGCCAGCGCCTTGAGCTTCGAACCCTCCTCGGCGGGCGAGCGCATGGTCGTCAGCCACGACCCGTCGGGCTGCTGCCGGATGCGCAAGTACCGCATCGCCCGCTGCCGCTCATCGTTGGGCAGCACCCCGTCCGGATCCAGCAGCGCCACGCAGCGGCGGGCGAGCACGGTCAGCTGCTCGGGTGGCCTCGGCATGTTCGGGTCGGTCGCGTGGCCGACGAGCGACTGCTCCGCGGCGGCGAGTTGCTCGACGTCCGCGCGCGGCGCCGCGGGCTCCAGGCCCGTGACGATCGCCTGCGCTTGCGCGAACGAGATCTCGCCCTCGGCGAGCGCGCGCGCGACCGCGGGGTACTTCGCGGGGATGGTGGCGCCGGTGAGCCCGATCGACGGGGACGTCGCGCGAGCCATGACCAACAGGTCGAGCGCGCGGCCCGGGCGCATGCCGAACGCCCGCCCGATCGCTTCCTTCGCGTGCCGGGCGCCCAGCAGCAGGCACAGCGGCTCGTCGGTCGCGCCCTGCGAGCGCTCCTCGACCTCGTGCGCGAGCCGCACCTGCAGAGCCTCAGCGACGCGGGTCAGCTCGGCGACGCAGCCGAGGATCTCGACCGTCTCACCGTTGGATGCTCGAGCGAACGAGTCGGCATCCGCGAGCAGCGCGCGAGCGGCCTCGACCGCCGCTCTGGCCTGCTCGGTGCTCGACATCGCTGCCTCCCTTGCGAGGAGGGTAGATGGGGCCTCCCACATCCACTCCCGACCTCGCTCGCGAGCAGACTAGGGGTGACCGCCCATATGCCCCGCCGCACGAGCTACGACGGGGCAGCGCCCGTCACGGTCGACCGCGGAGCGAGCGCTCAGCAGTCGAGATCGGCGGTCGGCGCGACCCCGGTCAGGAAGTACTCGTTCACAGGCCGATCGACGCACGCGTTCGGCATCGGCGCGTAGTACTGCCCGTGGCCCTCGGCGTCGACCGAGATGAGCACGCCCGACTCGAGCATGTCCGCGAGCGCCACGGCTTGCTCGTAGGGCGTCGCCGGGTCGTTGCGACCGCCGATCACGATGATCGGGTCGGCGCCGGGCGCGGTGATCGCGTGCGGCTCGCGCGTCGCCTCGAACGGCCACGCGGCGCAGCTGCTGAGGCCGACGAAGCCGGGCCCGAGCGTCGGCGCGGCCGCCATGACCTCGGCGCCGTTCGCGCGCACCTCGTCGAAGTCCGTCACGGCCGGCGCGTCGAGGCAGTTGACCGACACGAGCGCCTCGTAGGAGTTGTCCTCGAACGTGCCGTCCGGGCGCACGCCGTAGTACGCATCCGCTTCGGCGTACGCGCTCTCACCGCTGCCCGCCATCACGTCGGCGATCACGCCGCGCAGCACCTGCCACTGCAGGTCGCTGTAGAGGTTGGCAGCGATGGCGATGAAGAACGCGCCGGAGCCGAGCTGCCGGCCGTCGGCCACCTCGATCGGGTCGGCGTCGAGCCCGTCGATGAGCGCGCGCGTCTGCTCGAGCGCCTCCTCCTGGGTGCCGGCGAAGGGGCAGTCGCGCTGCTGCAGGCAGTCGGCGACGAAGTTGCCGTACGCGAGCTCGAAGCCCGCGGCCTGGAAGAGCGTGCCTTCGAACTCGGAGCGGTCGGGCGCGACCGCGGCGTCGAGCACCATGCGCCCGACGTTCTCGGGGAAGAGGTCGGCGTAGGTCGAGCCGATGAGCGTGCCGTAGGAGACGCCGAGGTAGTTGAGCCGCTCCTCGCCGAGCAGCGCCCGAATGAGGTCCATGTCGCTCGCGACCTGCTCGGTGCCGACGAACTCGAGGTAGGGGCCGGTGTGCTCGAGGCACGCGTCGGCGAACCACTGCGCCGACTCGAGCTGCAGCTGCAGGTCCTCGTCGCTCAGCGGCTCAGGCGCGGGGCCGTCGGGGAGCCCCCACATCCAGTCGTAGAACTCCTGCGGGTCGTCGTAGCAGGAGATGGGCGTCGAGCCGCCGACCCCGCGGGGGTCGAAGCCGACGAGGTCGTAGTGCTCCCGCACCTGCGGCGGGAGGAGGAAGTCGGCGTACTGCGAGACGTAGTCGACACCGGATGCGCCGGGGCCGCCGGGGTTGTAGAGGATCGCGCCCTTGCGCTCACCGGTCGCGGGGGCGACGACGACCGAGAGCTCGATGTTGCCGTCGACGGAGCCGAACCAGTCCATCGGGGCCGAGATAGTGCCGCACCAGCTGCCGCCGCACGAGGACCAGTCGACGTCCTGCCCGTAGTACTGCTCGAGACCGGGCGCGACGTCCTCGCCGGTCGGCGTCCACTGCGGCGCCGCGACGCTGCTCGGGCCGGTCGGCGGCGCAGCCGCGGGCGGGGCCGGCAGGACGAGGCAGCCGGTGAGCGCGAGGAGCGCGACGGCCGCGACGGCGAGGGCGGCCGGGCCGCGGGAGCGATGCATGCTCCCACGGTATGCGGCGCGGCTATGCGAGCCGCAACAGCGGTGCTGCGGCGCGCGGCCGAGTCGCGTGGAAGGCTCGAGGCTGGCATACGATCGTCTCGATGACCGCGGAGCCGGCTCCGCTGCCGAGGCGATTCCGAGGGTCCCGACCGGCTCGGAAGGACCAACGATGTGCGCGACCGTGATCTGGGCGCTCCGCGCCGAGATGCTCGACGACGCGTTCCGCGCCATGACGCTCGAGCGCCTCGGGGTCGAGCCGCAGCCGACACCGTTCACCGTCGCATCCAAGCGCGTCGGCGCGGATGCGGAGACGTTCACGCTGACGCGCCGCATGTGCGACTGCGACGGCGTCGTCGGGCTCCGTGGCCGCGAGCAGGTGGACGGCGAGACGCCGGCCGCGGCCCTCCTCGACTGGCTCCACGCTCTGCCGGGATCAGCGGCCGAGCTCCGCCGGATCTCCGTGCTGCGCGCTTGGAGCCCGTCGGAGCTCACCGTGGCGCCGAGTCGCTCGCGCGGCGTGCAGCTGACCGACGTCGACGAACGCCTTCTGCGCGGTGTTGAGGACGACATGCTGCTGACCATCGACCTGCGCTGAGGGACGCGCGGTCGCGTCTCGCTCAGCGGCGCTGCGCGGCGCGCGCGGCGCTCACGAGCATCGCCTCGAGCGCGAGCAGCGGCGGCACGTTCGCCTCGATCCGCTCGCGCGCGACGCGGATCTGGTCGAGCACGTCGATGACCGACGCGCGCGCGAGGTAGTCGGCCGCGGCCTCCACGGTCGGCCGCATCGCTTCGTTCACGAGCTCGCGGCCGACGCCGAGCTGGGTGATGAGGATGTCGCGGTAGAGCGAGAGCAGGTCGACGAGGATGCGGTCGACGCCGTCGCGCATGCCGCGCTTCGCGCGCTGCTTCTGCGCGTCCTCCAGCTCCTTGAGCTGCCGTCGCAGCTGCGGCGGCACGGTGCCGCCCGGCTCGACGCCGAGCTGGCGGAGCGCCCCGGCTCGCTCGGCCTCGTCGCGCTCGGCCGAGAGCGCGTCGGCGTCGGCGGTCGCGATCTCGACGTAGCGCGCGGCGGCGAGCACCGCCGACGAGGCGGTCGAGACGCGCATCGCGATCTGCAGGGTCTCGGCACGCCGGGCGCGCGCCTCCTCGCTCGTCGCGAGCCGGCGGGCCATGCCGATGTGGCTCTGCGCCTCGCGCGCGGCGCGCTCGGCGACGCCCGGGTCGACGCGGTCGCGCTCGACGAGCAGCCGCGCGACCTCGACCGGGTCGGGCACCTGCAGGTTGACCGTGCGCACGCGCGAGCGGATCGTCGGCAGCAGGTCGGCCTCGCTCGGTGCGCAGAGGATCCACACCGTCTCGGGCGGCGGCTCCTCGAGCGCCTTCAGCAGCGCGTTCGAGGTGCGCTCGGCCATCCGGTCGGCGTCCTCGACCACGACCACCCGGTAGCGGGCGCTCGAGGGCGCGAGGGAAGCGCGCTGCACGACCGCCCTCGCTTGCGCGATCGTGATGAGCACGCCCTCGGTCGAGAGCGTGACGAGGTCGGGGTGCGTGCGAGCCTCGACGAGCGTCTCGACCTCCGGCTCGATGCCGTCGGGGTCCGAGAGGAGCGCCGCGGCGAAGGCGTACGCGAGGTTCGAGCGACCCGATCCGGGCGGACCGGTGAGCAGCCACGCGTGCGTCATCGCGCCGTGCTCGTCGCCCTCCGCATCGGCCGCGGCGGCGCGGCGCAGCTGCGCGACCGCGTCGGCCTGGCCGACGATCTCGCTCCAGCCCCCCATCGCTCCCCCTGGCTCTCGCTCAGCGCCCGGCAGCGAGCATCCCACGCACGTGCGACATGACGCGCTCGTGCACGGCGTCGGGGCTCCCGGATGCGTCGACGACGGCGAAGCGCGCCGGCTCGGCATCGGCGAGGGCGAGGTAGGCGGCTCGGACGCGCTGCGCGAAGTCGAGGCCCGTCTGCTCGAGCCGGTCGAACGGCGCGTCCTCGCGAGCGGCCATCCGCTCGCGCCCGACGGCGGGATCGAGGTCGAGCAGGACCGTCAGGTGCGGCAGCAGCCCGTCGACCGCCCAGAGCGAGAGGTCGCGGATCTGCCGCCCGTCGAGCTCACGGCCGGCGCCCTGGTAGGCGACGGACGAATCGAGGTAGCGGTCCTGCACGACGACGTCGCCGCGCTCGAGCGCGGGGCGCACGAGCGTCGCGACGTGCTGCGCGCGGTCGGCGGCGTAGAGCAGCGCCTCCGCGCGCGGGGCGACGTGACCGTCGGTGTGCTGCACGAGCCGGCGGATCTCGACGCCGAGCTCGGTGCCGCCGGGCTCGCGCGTGCGCACGACCGAGCGGCCCTCCGCCTCGAGCGCCGCCACGAGCATCCCCGCTTGCGTCGACTTGCCGGAGCCGTCGCCGCCCTCGAGGGTGATGAACGCGCCGGTCACGACTCGGTGGGCTTCTTCGCCGCGGGCTTCTTCGCGGGCGCCTTCTTCGCGGCCGGCTTCTTGGCGGCCGGCTTCTTCGCGGCGGGCTTGCGCGCGGGCTTCTTCGCCGGGCCCTTCTCGCGCTTGAGCTGCAGCAGCTCGATCGCGCGCTCGAAGGTGATGCCCTCGACGTCCTCGCCGCGCGGGATGGTCGCGTTCGTCTCGCCGTCGGTGACGTAGGGCCCGAAGCGGCCGTCGCGCACCTTCACGGGCTTGCCCGAGACCGGGTCGGCGTCGAACTCCTTGAGCGCGCTCGCGGCCTTCCGCGCCCCGTACTTCGGCTGCGCGAAGCGCTCGAGCGCCTGCTCGAGCGTGATCGAGAAGATCTGGTCCTCGTCCTCGAGCGAGCGGGTGTCGGTGCCCTTCGAGAGGAACGGGCCGTAGCGACCCGGGCGGGCCGAGATCTCCTCGCCCGACTCGGGGTCGACGCCCACGACGCGCGGGAGCGAGAGCAACTTGAGCGCCGTCGGCAGGTCGACCGACTCGGGCTCCATCGACTTGAAGAGCGAGGCGCGGCGCGGCTTCGGCGCGGCCTTGCCCTTCTTGGGCGCGACGGGCTTGCCCTCGTCGTCGAGCTCGACCGGCAGCGCCTCCTCGATGTACGGGCCGAAGCGGCCGTTCTTGACGACGACGTCGAGCCCCGTCTCGGGGTGCTGCCCGAGCACGCGGTCCTCCGCGGGCTCGGCCGCGAAGAGCTCCGCCGCCTTCTCGGGCGTGAGCTGGTCGGGCGTGAGGTCCTCGGGGATGTTGGCGCGCTTGACCTCGCCGTCGGGCCCTGTGCCCTCGAGGTAGGGCCCGTACTGGCCGACGCGCAGCGTGACGCCCTCGGCCACCGGGATCGAGTTGACGGCGCGCGCGTCGATGTCGCCGAGGTTCTCGACCGTGCTCTTGAGGCCCGGCCGCTCCTCGCTGCCGAAGTAGAAGCGGCGCAGCCACTCCTGCCGGTCGAGGTCACCGTCGGCGATGCGGTCGAGGTCGGCGAGCATCTCGGCCGTGAAGTCGTAGTCGACGTAGTCGCCGAGGTTGTCCTCGAGCAGCTTGATGGTCGAGAACGCGATCCAGTTCGGCACGAGCGCGCCGCCGCGCTGCGTGACGAAGCCGCGCCGCACGATGGTGTCGATGATCGAGGCGTAGGTCGACGGGCGGCCGATCTCGAGCTCCTCGAGCGCCTTGACGAGGCTCGCCTCGGTGTAGCGCGGCGGGGGCGTCGTGACGTGGTCCTTGCGCTCGAGCTCGACGAGCGAGACGGGGTCGGACTGCTTGACGTCCGGCAGGTTCCCGTCGCCCTCGGCGTCCTCTGCGTAGCGCGAGGCGTCCTTGCCCTCCTCGTAGGCGTGCAGGAAGCCGGGCTCGGTGATGACGGTGCCGGACGCGGTGAACTCGGCGACCCCGCGGCTCGTCTTCTCCGAGGCGATCGTGATGGTCGCGGTCTGACCCGTCGCATCGATCATCTGGCTCGCGACGGTGCGCTTCCAGATGAGCTCGTAGAGGCGGTGCTCGTTCGGGGTGAGGGATGCCTTGACCTCGGCCGGGGTGCGGAAGGCGTCGCCCGAGGGGCGGATCGCCTCGTGCGCCTCCTGCGCCGACTTCGACTTGCCCGAGTAGTGGCGCGCGGCCTGCGGGATCGATCCCTTGCCGTAGAGCGCCGTCGCCTGCTCGCGCGCCGCCTTGATCGCCTGCGCCGAGAGCGAGGGCGAGTCGGTGCGCATGTAGGTGATGTAGCCCTGCTCGTACAGCGACTGCGCGACCGACATCGTCTGCTTCGCCGAGAGCTTGAGCTTGCGGCCGGCCTCCTGCTGGAGGGTCGAGGTCGTGAAGGGCGCCGAGGGGCGACGGCGGTAGGGCTTCGACTCGACGCTCGCGACCTGGAAGGCGGCCCGCTCGAGCTCGCTCGCGAGCGACTCGGCGGCCTCCTGGTCGAGGATCGTGCGGACGCCCTTGATCTGGCCGCGGTCGTCGAAGTCGCTGCCGGTCGCGACGCGCGCGCCGTCGAGCCGTACGAGCCGGGCGCCGAAGCGCGATCCCTGCGTCGTCGACTGAGGGGCTTCGAACTGCGCCGCGAGGCTCCAGTAGGCGGCGGGCACGAACGCCATGCGCTCGCGCTCGCGATCGACGATGAGGCGCGCGGTCGGCGACTGCACGCGACCGGCCGACAGGCCCTGCCGCACCTTGCGCCACAGCACGGGGCTCACCTCGTAGCCGTAGAGCCGGTCGAGGATGCGGCGCGTCTCCTGCGCGTCGACGAGCGGCATGTTGAGCTCGCGCATCTGGTCCTTGGCCTGCTCGATCGCGTCCTTGGTGATCTCGTGGAACACCATTCGCTTCACCGGCACCTTGGGCTTGAGCACCTCGAGCAGATGCCACGCGATGGCCTCGCCCTCGCGGTCCTCATCCGTCGCGAGGATGAGCTCGTCGGCGTCCTTGAGCGCCTTCTTGAGCTCGGAGACGGTCTTCTTCTTCTCGTCGCTCACGACGTAGTAGGGCGCGAAGCCGTTGTCGACGTCGACGGCGAACTTGCCGAAGGCGCCCTTCTTGAGGTCGGCGGGCAGGTCTCGGGGGCTCACGAGGTCGCGGATGTGGCCGACGGAGGCCAGCACCTGGTAGCCCTCGCCGAGGTACCGCTCGATCGTCTTTCCCTTCGCCGGGGACTCGACGATGACGAGCTTCTTGCCCATGCTCACGCTCACTGCTCTATAGGTAGGGGGATCGATCCGAGAGGATCACCTCGACACAATACACATGGAGTCATTGCGCTCTCACGGCGGCGGACCGGCCCGAGCTGTGGCGGATGCGTGCCACGGACCGACCGGGATCACGGCCGTCACGCTCGCCTCGAGACCGCGCAGCGAGCATCGCTCGAGCCGTGCGCCGCTCGTTCCCACGACCGCTTGCGCGAGCCCGCACGGCGCGCCGTCGGCGTAGCCGGAGAGCGCATCCGCGGCCGCGAGCGCGCCGGCGTCGGCCGCCGCGGCCGCCCGCGCTTGCGCGATGGATGCGGTGCCCGCGCCCACGACGAGCATCCCGAGCAGCAGCGCCACCATCGCGATCGCCAGCGCGAGCACGGCGCCGCTCCCCCGCTCGTCGCCCCACTCCCCCTCCCGGTGGTCGAGTCGTCCCCGCGCCCGTTCGTCGAGCAGGCCCGAAGGGCCATGTCGAGACGCCACCGCTACCGCCCTGCACCGTGCGCGCAGCTCCGCGCGACGAGCGTCAGGGCTCCCCCGAGCGCAGGCTGCTGGAGCACGGCGCATACGAGTTCGCCCTCCCCCTCGAGCTGCAGCGCTGCCCCGCCGGCGTAGGCCGCAGGATCGTCGCCTCGTCCCGCCGCCCTCGCCGCGGCACCCGCCGACTGCTCGAGCCCGACCTGCGTCGCCGCCGCGGCGACGGCAGCGACCGCGAGTCCGATGGCCAGCACTGCCGCCGGGAGCGCCGCGGCGAGCTCGGCCGTGACCGCGCCGAGCTCGCCGCGCCGCGCGCTACTGCACGGTGAGCGCACGCTGGACCATGTCGGTCAGCACCGCTCGCACCTCGTCGGAGCGCAGGATCACCACCAGCAGCCCCGCGAACCCGACCGCGGCCATCGTGGCGATGACGTACTCGGCGGTCGCCGCGCCGTCCTCCTCGTGCACGAGCCTCTCGAGCATCCGCATGCTCGCCTCCTTCCCTCAGGAGGCCAAGGGTGCGGCAGGAGCCGGTGAGCGCGAGCGGCGCGCGGGCGCGCCTGTGGAGAGCGCCGAGCCGAAGTGCTCAGCGCTCGAGCGAGCGCTCGTCCGAGGGACCGATGTCGTCCGTCGCGACCATGGGGTGCGGAGCACCGGCGGAGCTCGCGAAGAGCGCAGCGATCCAGTTGACGACGGCGTTCCAGGCGTTGCGCACGACCCGAACGTAGCCGACGCGGCCGGCGCTCACCCGAGCGGCGCGAGCGCCCCGTCGAGCATCGAGACCACGAGCGGCACGATGACGAGCAGCGTGAAGGCGGGCAGCACGCACGCGCCGAGCGGCAGCGCGAGCTGCACCGCCGCGCGCTGCGCACGCGCCTCGCCGTCGAGCCGCGCCCGCGTGCGGGCCGCGGTCGCCTCGGCGAGCAGCAGTCCGCGCACCGGCACCCCGGCGCGCTCGGCGAGCGCGAGCGTCGCGTCGACGTCGTCCCAGCCGCTCGCCTCGAGCCGCGCGTCCCGCAGCGCTCGAGCGGCGCTCGACCGAGCGCGATCGGAGGCGCCACCGCCCGCGAGCGCCACCGCGACGAGGTCGAGCGCGAGCCCGGGCGCTGGATCGCCGTGCGCGGCGCGACGCACGATCGCCCGCGACCATCCCCACGCTCCGACCATGAGCAGCCCGCCGGCGGCGACCGACCAAGAACCGACCCCGCCACCGGTCGCGGCGCCCAGCACGTCGAGCCCGAGCGCGAGCCCGAAGCCGAGCCCGACGACCGGCAGCAGCATGACGAGCCGCGCGGTCGCGCGCGGCCCCGCGAGCGCCGCCTCGAGCGCGCGACGCTGCGCCGCCTGCTCGCGCAGCAGTCCAGCGAGCCGCTCGAGCGTCGGTGCCATCGGTGCGCCCGACTCGCCGGCGACGGCGAGCACCGCGCGCACGAGCGCGCCGGACCGCGCATCGAGCGCCGACGCATCCGTGCCGAGCTCCGTCCACGCACGCGCGAGCGGCAAGCCGCCCGCCACGAGCGCGGCGAGCCGGTGCACGGTCGTGGCGGTCTCGTCGAGCCCGGCGGCCTCGCCGCTCATCGCTCGCGCACCACGAGCCGCTCACCGTCGAGCGCGAGCTCCCCGATCGCGTCGACCCCGCGGCGCCCCCGCGCGTCGCGCGCGACGTGCAGCACCGCGTCGAGCGCGCTCACCGCCTGTCGTGCGAGCGCCGGCGGCGAGAGCCCCGCGAGCGCGCCGAGCGCCTCGAGCCGCGCGGGGACGTCGTCGAGCGAGTTGGCGTGCAGGGTGCCCGCGCCGCCGTCGTGCCCGGTGTTGAGCGCCGAGAGCAGCTCGCGCACCTCCGCGCCGCGGCACTCGCCCAGCACGAGCCGATCGGGCCGCATCCGCAGCGCCTCGCGCACGAGCTGCTCGAGGCCGATCGCGCCGGCGCCCTCGGCGTTCGCCTGCCGTGCCTCGAGCGCGACGACGTGCGGGTGGCGGATGCGCAGCTCGGCGACGTCCTCGATCGTCACGATGCGCTCGGCCGGCGAGGCGCTCGAGAGCATCGCGCCGAGCAGCGTCGTCTTGCCCGAGCCCGCCGCACCCGTCACGAGCACGTTCGCGCGGCGCTCGACGAGCTCGCGCACCCGATCGAGCGGCACGGCCGCGAAGCAGCCGCTCGCATCGAGCTCGTCGAGCGAGAGCGGCTGCACTCTCGGCAGCCGGATCGAGAGCTGCGCGCCGGCCACCGCGATCGGCGGCAGCACGGCGTGCACGCGGATGCCGTCGTGCAGTCGCACGTCGACGCACGGCGTCGCCTCGTCGACGTGCCGGCCGCCCGCCGCGACGAGGGCGACCGCGAGTGCCCGTGCCCGCTCCGGCGCGAGCCGCAGCGGCGCGCGCTCAGCGCCCGCGCCGCGGTCGACCCACACCTGCCCGCCGGTGACGAACACATCCGTCACCGCCGCCTCCGCCACGAGCGGTGCGAGCTCGGCGAACTCGCGCAGCGGCGCGCCGGCCGCGCTCGTCCGCGCCGGCCCCACGTCGCCCGCGCGCTGAGCACCGGCGACGAAGGGGACGCCCCGCGATCGAGCCTGCACGAGAGCGCACGGTAGCCGCGCGACCGCGACCCCGCCGGCCCGACGCATCCGCCTGTGGAGGACGAGCGAGGCGGCGCCCACCGGGGGGAGGAGGGCGCCGCCGCAGGGGGACGAATGGGGGCTTCGTCGGTCACCTGCTCGCGTCGGCAGGGCCGACGACGCAATGCTAGGCACGCAATCATGCGCAACCGGGAGCAACACGGCGGCGCGCGCATCGGCGCGTGCATAGACTCGACCGCGGACGAAGAAGTCAGGAGAACGCCAGTGTCGGACCGCATCGATCACCTGCTCACCGAGACCCGCCGATTCGCGCCGCCGGAGGCGCTCGCGAGCGAGTCGACGACCACTGCGGAGCTCTACGAGCGCGCGGCCGAGGATCGCCTCGGGTTCTGGGCGGAGCAGGCGCGCGAGCTGCAGTGGGAGACGCCCTTCACCGAGGTGCTCGACTGGCAGCCGCCGCACGCGCGCTGGTTCCACGACGGGACGCTCAACGTGGCCGTCAACTGCCTCGACCGCCACGTCGAGGCAGGCAACGGCGACCGCGTCGCGCTGCACTGGGAGGGCGAGCCCGGCGACCGCCGCACCATCACCTACGCCGAGATGACCGCCGAGGTCAAGCGGCTCGCGAACGTGCTGACGTCGCTCGGCGTCAAGGCCGGCGACCGCGTCGCGATCTACCTGCCGATGCTGCCCGAGGCCGTCGCCGCGATGCTCGCGTGCGCCCGCATCGGCGCCGTCCACACCGCCGTCTTCGGCGGCTTCAGCCCCTCCAACCTCCGCAGCCGCATCGACGATGCGGGCGCGACGCTCGTCATCACGACCGACGGCGCGTGGCGCAAGGGCAAGGTCTTCCCGCTCAAGCCGACCGTCGACGAGGCGCTGCGCGAGCCGGGCCACGGCGTCACGAACGTGCTCGTCGTCCAGCGCGGCGAGAACGAGATCGACTGGGTGGAGGGCCGCGACGTCTGGTACCACGACGCGATGGCGGATGCGTCGGACGAGCACGACGCGCAAGGCTTCCCCGCCGAGCACCCGCTCTTCATCCTCTACACCTCCGGCACGACCGGGAAGCCGAAGGGCATCCTGCACACGAGCGGCGGCTACCTGACGCAGACGGCGTTCACCCACCGCCACGTCTTCGACCTCAAGCCCGAGACCGATGTCTACTGGTGCACGGCCGACATCGGCTGGGTGACCGGGCACAGCTACGTCGTCTACGGCCCGATGGCGAACGGCACGACGCAGGTGATGCACGAGGGCACGTTCGACACCCCGACGCCCGAGCGCCCGTGGCAGATCATCGAGCGCTACGGCGTGACGATCTTCTACACGGCACCCACGGCCATCCGCACCTTCATGAAGCTCGGCCGCCAGCACACGCAGTCGAGCGACCTGTCGAGCCTGCGCGTGCTCGGCACGGTGGGCGAGCCCATCAACCCCGAGGCGTGGATGTGGTACCGCGACGTCGTGGGCGGCGGCACGACGCCGGTCGTCGACACGTGGTGGCAGACCGAGACGGGCGCGATCATGATCTCGGCGCTCGCCGCGGTGACGACCCTCAAGCCGGGCAGCGCGCAGGTGCCGATCCCGGGCATCGAGATCGACGTGCTCGACGAGTCGGGCGCCTCGGTCGGCGACGGCGAGGGCGGGCTGCTCGTCGTGACGAGCCCGTGGCCGTCGATGCTGCGCACGATCCACGGCGACGACGAGCGCTACCGCGAGACGTACTGGGAGAAGTTCGGCGACAAGTACTTCGCCGGCGACGGCGCCCGCAAGGACGAGGACGGCGAGATCTGGCTGCTTGGCCGCGTCGACGACGTCATGAACGTCTCGGGCCACCGGCTCTCGACGGCCGAGATCGAGTCGTCGCTCGTCGCGCACGACGGCGTCGCCGAGGCGGCCGTGGTGGGGGCGACGGATGCGACCACGGGCCAGGCGGTCGTGGCATTCGTGATCCTGAAGCAGTCGGCGTCGCGCGAGCACTCCATCGAGGAGGCGGAGCAGATCCTGCGCCAGCATGTCGCGAGCGACATCGGCGCAATCGCGCGGCCGCGGCAGGTGTTCATCGTGCCGGACCTGCCGAAGACCCGCTCGGGCAAGATCATGCGGCGGCTGCTGCGCGACCTCGCCGAGGGCCGCGACCTCGGCGACACGACGACGCTCGCCGACCAGGGCGTGGTCGAGGCGATCCGCTCGCAGCTGCGGTAGCCGCCTCCTCCTCAGCGTCGAACTTCCCCGAACGGCGGGTCTCCGCCCCGGATCCTCGCGCTCGAGGGAAGTTCGCCGCGCGGCGTACGGGCTTGGGACCGGCGCGCATCCACAGGGCGTCCACTTCGGCGGGGCGAGCGCGGCTCGACGCGTGCAGGATGCGGCGCATGGACGACGCGTGGGGGCGCTGCCGGATCCGCTTCGAAGCGGGCTCTTCTCGAGTGCGGAGGCGCGGGATGCGGGAGTCGGCGCAGCTCGACTTCGCAGTGGCCGCGCGGTGCGGCTCGCGCGAGACGCGTACGTCGACGCGAAGCAGCCGATCGATCTCGAGCTGCGAGCGGCGGCGGCGCTGCGCTCGGTAGACGGGAACGCCTGGCTCAGCCACGCCACGGCGGCCTCGCTCTACCGGCTCGCGCTGCCGCCCCGGCTGCGTGAGCTCGATCGCATCGACGTCACGGTGCCGAGCCCTCAGCACGCGCCGCGTGGCGAAGGCCTGCGCGGGCGCCAGCGCTCGCTTGATCCGGCAGCCATCCGCGTGCACGCCGGACTGCGCGTCTCGAGCCCCGCGCAAGCCTTCGTCGACGGCGCGGACTACCTCGGCTTCGAGGATCTCGTCGCGCTCGGGGATTCGATCGTCAAGCTGCGCGAGCCGCTCGCGGAGCGCGACGAGCTCCGCGCCGCGGTCACCGCTCACGCCGGGCAGCGAGGGCATCGGCGCCTGCTCGCCGCTGCGCACGCGCTGCACCCGCGGGCGTGGTCGCGCCCCGAGACCGTCGTGCGGCTCGCGCTCGAGACCTTCGGCGTCGCGGAGCCCTGGTGCAACGTGCCCGTGGTGCTCGGCGGCGTCACGATGGCGCCCGACATCGCGTTCTGGCGCTCCGGCGTGCTCATCGAGGTCGAGGGCGACCAGCACCGCACCGACCGGAGGCAGTGGCTCATCGACCTCGACCGGTACAACGTGACGCAGCGGCTCGGCCTGGAGCAGTACCGGCTCACCGTCTCAACCCCGACCAGAACCGCGCACGACCTCGCCCCCATCGTGGAACGCATCCGCGCCCGCCACCGCGATGACGTCGAACTTCCCCGAATCGCGGATTTCTTCGACGGAATCCCGGAGTTCGGGGAAGTTCGATGGTGGGAGGGTTAGGCGAAGGCGGCGATGACCTCGACCTCGACGGGCGCGCCGAGCGGCAGCTCCGCGACGCCGACGGCGCTCCGCGCGTGCTTGCCGGCATCGCCGAAGATCTCGCCGAGCACGTTGCTCGCGCCGTTGACGACGCCCGGCTGGCCGTGGAACCCATCCGCCGACGCGACGAAGCCGACGACCTTCACGATGCGCGTGATGCGGTCGAGCGAGCCGATCTCGGCGGCGATCGCCGCGAGCGCGTTGAGCGCGCACTGCTTCGCGTCGAGCATCGCCTCGTCGGCCGAGACCTCGGCGCCGACCTTGCCGGTGCGGGGCAGCTGCCCGTCGACCATCGGCAGCTGGCCGGAGGTGTAGACGAAGCCGTTCGCAGACACCGCCGGAACGTACGAGGCGACCGGCGGGACGACCGCGGGCAGCTCGAACCCGAGCTCCTCGAGCCGCTGCGCGATGCTCACGCGCCGGCCTCGATCGGGCGCTTCAGGAACGCGACGAGCCCGCCCTCGGGACCGTTCGCGACGTGCACGAGCTCCCATCCGTCGGCTCCCCACGTGTTGAGGATCGCCGTCTCGCGGTGGATGAGCAGCGGCGTCGTCGCGTACTCCCAAGTCGTGGTCGCCATCGTTCTGCAGCCCTCAGCTCTCATAGGTCGGTGCCGTACCCTCGTAGGCTATGGCCGCTTCACGTCACAAGCCAGGAAGCCTGCTCGGTTCCCTCCTGGGTCTCATCGGGTTCAGCGCGATCGCCGGCATCCTCGTCTCGGCAACGCTGACCCCGGCCCTGGCGGTCGCGTCGAGCACCGCGAACAGCGGCCTCGACCTCTTCGAGAGCCTGCCGACGTACTCGCAGATCACCCAGCAGGCCGAGCGCAACCGCATCTATGGGCTCCGCGACGGGCAGCCCGTGGAGATCGCCCAGTTCTACAGCCAGGACCGGCAGGTCTTGCAGTGGCAGCAGGTGCCGCGCACCGCGGTCGACGCGCTCGTCGCCGGGGAGGACCGTCGCTACTACTCGCACAGCGGTGTCGACGCCCCCTCGGTCGTGCGCGCGGGCCTCTCGCAGCTCGGCTTCGGCGGCGATTCGGGCGCATCGACGCTCACGATGCAGCTCGTGCGCCAGCAGATCGCGATCGACGCGTGCCTCTCGGACGACGAGGCCGCGCAAGCGGTGTGCGACCAGCAGTACACCGAGTCGTACCAGCGCAAGCTCGCCGAGATGCGGCTCTCGATCAGCCTCGAGCAGCGCTACACGAAGAACGAGATCCTGCTGGCCTACCTCAACATCGCGAACTTCGGCGGCAACGTCTACGGCATCGAGTCGGGTGCGCAGCGCATCTTCGGCAAGCCCGCCGCGGAGCTCTCGGTCGCGGAGTCTGCGGCGCTCATCGCGACGGTGCAGAACCCCTCGATCCGCAACCTCTTCAACGCCGACAACTTCGCCCGCAATCAGGAGCGGCGCGACTTCATCATCCGCCAGATGGCGTCCGAGGGGTTCATCACGGCCGAGGAGCGCGACGCCGCGCTCGCGATCCCGGTCGACGAGGCGTTCGTCAACATCCAGCCCCCGAACAACGGTTGCATCGCCGGCTACGACTCCGCGCGCTTCTTCTGCGACTACGTGCAGCGCGTGCTCGCGGTCGACCAGGTCGACGGCCAGCACATCCTCGGCGCGACCCCGGAGGACAACGCGCGCGCGCTCGCGCAGGGCGGCTACCAGATCTTCACGTCGATCGACCTCGACCTCAACGACTCGGTGCAGCAGGTCGTCGATGCGCAGGTGCCGAACGACGAGACCCGCTGGCAGTCGGGCGCCGCCGTCACGCAGCTCGAGGTCGGCACGGGCCGCATCCTGACGATGGTGCAGAACAAGGACTTCGACAACCGCACCGAGCACGCGCCCACCGGCACGGCGGTCAACTTCAACGCCGACTTCGAGCACGGGCGCTCGAGCGGCTTCCAGCCCGGGTCGGGGTTCAAGGTCTTCACGCTCGCGCAGTGGGTCATCGACGGGCACTCGGTCAACCAGCAGCTCGATGCGACGCGCTCCGAGTGGCCGGCGGGCTCGTTCCGCGCGGAGTGCACGGGTCTGCGCTCCGAGGCGTGGAACCCGCAGAACAACGAGGGCAACGAGTACACGCGCATGACGCCGACGGAGATCATGGTGAACTCCGTCAACACCGGCATCGCGCGGATGGCGAGCGAGCTCGACCTGTGCGACATCCACGAGACCGCCGAGCGCATGGGTGCGTACCCCGCCGAGGCCGACGGGGAGTGGAACATCTTCGCCCCGGCCGTCATCGGCTCGGGATCCAATGTCACACCGATGGGCATGGCGTCGGCATTCGCGACGATCGCGAACGGCGGCATCTACTGCAAGCCGCTCGCGATCGACCGCATCGTCGCGCGCGACGGCACCGAGGTGCAGCCGCCGGTCCAGGAGTGCGAGGAGGCCATCTCGCCCCAGGTCGCGTCGGTCCTGCAGTCAGTCCTGACGACCGTCACCGAGCGCAACCCCATCAACAACCCGCCCGGCTCGACGCCGGTGATCTCGAAGACGGGAACGACGAACGGGGTGGTGCAGACCTGGGTCAACGGCGCGAGCCCGACCGTCGCGACGGCGGTCTGGGTCGGCAACATCGTGGGCAACTACTCGCTCCAGCCGCGCTGGAACGTGCGATCGACGATCTTCCGCGCCGCCATGGGCGAGGCGATCGCCCGCTACCCCGGCGGGCAGTTCCTCGCGCCCGACGCCGACACGCTGCGCGGCAACGCGAGCGAGCTGCCCGACGTGAGCGGCCGGCCGGTGGCCGACGCGCAGGCTGCGCTCGAGGCCGCGGGCTTCACGGTGCAGGTCGCCGACCCGGTCGCGGGCTCGCAGGCCGAGGGCAGCGTGGAGTACACCGCCCCGGGCGCCGGCGCGCTCGTGACAACTTCGACGCCCATCATCATCTACCCCTCGAGCGGGGCCCCGGCATCCGACCCGTCGCAGGCGCCGGAGGGAGCGCAGACGTGGCCGAACGTGGTCGCGCAGTCGCTCGCCGACGCGAGGGCGACGCTCGCCGACGCGGGGTTCGATCCCGCACTCGTGCAGGTGACGTGGCAGGACCACGGCGAGGGCAACCTCTGCACCGTGCTGGCGCAGAACCCCCTCGCGGACACCCCAGGCGAGCCGACCGACCCGGTCTCGCTCGTCGTGGGCTCGAATGCCTCCGGAGGCGACCCTGGCTGCTAGCCCGCGGGCCCTCGGCGCGGTCGTCGGCGGCGTGCTCGCCGCCGGCGCCGCCGTGGGCGCCTACGCGACCGCGATCGAGCCGCGAGCCTTCCGCATCCGTCGTGAAGAGCTCCGGATCCTGCCGACGGGTGCCCGCCCCCTCACGCTCCTCCACCTCGCCGACATCCACCTCGCGCCGTGGCAGCGGGCGAAGCTCGAGTGGCTCGAGGGGCTGAGCTCGGTCGAGCCCGACCTCGTCGTCAACACCGGCGACAGCCTCGGCCACAGCGCGGCCGTGCCGGTGCTGGCGGATGCGCTGCGCGTCTTCCAGGGCGTGCCCGGATTCTTCGTGCACGGCTCGAACGACGTGTTCGGGCCGCAGCTGAAGAACCCGTTGCGCTACTTCGCCGGGCCGTCGAAGGAGCCCGCGGGCAGCGGCCCCGAGCGTCTCGACCTCGCGGCGCTCGAGCGCGCCTACGAGGGCCTCGGCTGGCTCGACGTCAACAACTCGGCGCGCGCGATCGAGGTCAAGGGCACGACGATCGCGGCCTTCGGCGTCGCCGACCCGCACCGCTCGTGGGATCGGCTCGACGAGACGGAGGCTGCGATCTCGCGCATGCGGAAGGCGCTCGGCGACGCGCCGCGCACGACGCTCGGCATCACGCACGCGCCCTACCGCCGCATCCTCGACGCCTTCGTCGACCTCGGGGCTGATGCGATCCTCGCGGGGCACACGCACGGCGGCCAGGTGCGGGTGCCGGGCGGGCACGCGATCGTCACGAACTGCGACATCCCGCGCGAGCAGGCGTCGGGGCTCAGCACGTGGAGCCACGAGGGTCGCTCGGTGCCGCTCGGCGTCTCGCAGGGCATCGGTGCGTCGATCTTCGCGCCGTTCCGGCTCGGCACTCCGCCGGAGGCGGTCGTGATGTCGCTCGTGCCCCGCGACGTCGGGTAGACTGGTGCGGTTGCACGCGCGAGCCTAGGCTCGAGTCGGTAGCACCGGGGTGTGGCGCAGCTTGGTAGCGCGCGTCGTTCGGGACGACGAGGTCGCAGGTTCAAATCCTGTCACCCCGACACATGACGAAGGCCCCCGCCAAAGGCGGGGGCCTTCGTCATGTGCCGGTGCTGTCCTGGCAGGATTTGAACCGTAGGTTCATACGGAATCCGCCGGTTCGAGCGACCGCGAAGCGGTCGCGAGCCGCGCGGATTCCGCTGTCACCGGTCCCCTGCCTCCCGGCGGAGCACCGCTCCGCCGGCCCCGACCACCGCATCCGCGCACACCCGTTTCGACTCCCTCAGAGCGCTTCGCGCCCGGAGGGGCTCAACGAGCGGAATCGCGGCTCAACGAGCGGAGCCCCCCCAACCGCCCGCCCGACTCCTCGAGGTAGCACGACGCACACAGCGACTCGTAGGTGACCGTCTCGCCGTCGATCGCGACCTGGTCGCCGTCGAAGACGAACCGCTCCCCCACCTTGCGGCCGTTGAAGAGCGCCTTGCGTCCGCAGCGGCAGATGGTCTTGAGCTCCTCGAGCGAGTGCGCGAGCTCGAGCAGCCGCGCCGAGCCGGGGAACGCGCGCGTGAGGAAGTCGGTGCGGATGCCGTAGGCGAGCACCGGCACGCCTCGCTCGACCGCGATGCGGAGCAGCTCGTCGACCTGCTCGGGGCGGAAGAACTGGGCCTCGTCGACGAGCAGGCACGCGACGCGGGCGTCGTCCCGCGCGGCCGCGGCGTCGAACGCATCCATCACCGACTCGTCGTGCGCGACGAGGAAGTCGACCTCGCGCGTCACCCCGAGCCGCGAGACGATCTCGCGCGCGCCCTTCGTGTCGGTCGCGGGCTTCGCGAGCAGCACGCGCTGGCCGCGCTCCTCGTAGTTGAACGCCGCCTGCAGGAGGCCGGTGGACTTGCCGGAGTTCATCGCCCCGTACCGGAAGTAGAGCTTCGCCACCCCTACAGGATGCCGTCCTCTTCGGCGCGCGAGATGAGCTCGGCGCGCTTGCCGGCCGGGCGGTCCAGCGCGGCGTACTTCGCGCGCACCCGGCGGAGGAACGTCTTCGCGGTCTCGTAGCCGACACCCATCTCGGCCGCGACCTGCACGGTCGAGTGCCCCTGCACGTAGTGCGCGAGCGCGCGGCGCTCGCTGTGCGAGAGGCGCGGACGGCGGTCGGCAGCGTCGATCGCCCGCGGTCGTCGCCTGCGGGCCGCCCGGTCCACCCCGGCGCACGAGCGCGCGACCTCGGCCGGGGAGGCGCCCTCGGTCACGATGATGGCTCCCGTGGTCTCGAGCGACTCGCGCAGCGCGCGGTCGGCGTCGCTGTGGACGACGACGGCCGCGCCAGCGGTGATCGCGGTGCGCGCGTGCGCGAGCAGCGGGGCGCCGGCGGGCTCGACGAGGAGCACGACGTCGCCGGGGAACTCCTTCGCCCGCACCAGGTCGACGAATCGCTCGGCGGCCGCGACGAGCTCGAGCCGGGGCTCGGCTGCGATCGCAGCCCGCAGACTGGCAGCGGTCGTCGGCGGGGCGACGACGCTGACCCTGCGCCGCTGGGGAGGCGCGCCGGTGGTGCTCATGGTGATCCTGTCAGGCGATCGCGCGGGACGCGCCCGCGGCCTCGAGCTCGGCGCTCGGGGCATCGACGAGCCGCAGCACGCGCGCGGTGCGCTCGAGCGTCTCGCGCGCGGCCTCGGGGTCGTCGTTGAGCTTGCTCCCGTAGCTCGGGATGAGCTGCTGGAGCTTCGGGCGCCATGCGGGCAGCCGCTCGGGGAAGCAGCGCTCGAAGATCGTGAGCATGATGTGCACGGCAGTGGAGGCGCCCGGGGAGGCCCCGAGCAGGCCGGCGATCGTGCCGTCGGCGCCGGTGACCACCTCGGTGCCGAACTGCAGCACTCCGCCCTTCTCCGGGTCCTTCTTCATGACCTGCACCCTCTGCCCGGCCGTGATGAGGCGCCAGTCCTCGTCCTTCGCGTTGGGCATGAACTCGCGGAGGGCCTCGAGCCGCTGCGTCCGGGTCGCGAACACCTCGCCCATCAGGTAGCCGACGAGGTCGAGGTTCGCGAGGCCGGCCCGGATCATCGGGTAGAGGTTGTGGCCCTTGATCGTCTCGAACATGTCGGTGTACGAGCCGGTCTTGAGGTACTTCGGGCTCCAGCCCGCATAGGGGCCGAAGAGCAGGCTCGCCTCGCCGTCGACGACGCGCGTGTCGAGGTGCGGCACCGACATCGGCGGGGCGCCGACGCTCGCCTTGCCGTAGACCTTCGCGTTGTGGCGCGCGACCACCTCGGGGTTGTCGGTGCGGAGGAACGCGCCCGTGATCGGGAACCCGGCGAAGCCCTTGGCCTCGGGGATGCGCGACTTCTGCAGCAGCTTGAGCGCGCCGCCGCCGCCGCCGACGAAGACGAAGCGCGCGTGGATCTCGGTGCTGTTCTGGCCCACCTCATGGCGCAGCTTCAAGCGCCACAGCCCATCGGAGCGGCGCTTGAGCCCCGTGACGGTCGTGTCGGTGTAGACCTTCGCGCCGTCCTCGACGAGCTTCGCGAGCAGCATCCGCGTGAGCGCGCCGAAGTCGACGTCGGTGCCGTCGGTCGAGCGGGTCGCGGCGATGCGCTGCGACTTCTTCCGGCCCGGGATGAGCGTGGGCGCCCACTCGCGGATGACCTCTGGGTCCTCGGAGAACTCGATGCCTGCGAAGAGCGGCTCGTCCTTCAGCAGCTCCCAGCGGCGGCGCAGGTAGTCGACGTTCGCGTCGCCCCACACGAAGGTCATGTGCGGCGTGGGCGAGATGAAGCCCTTGGGGTCGGGCAGCGTGCCGTCCTCGACGAACGACGCCCACAGCTGGCGGGAGAGCTGGAACTGCTCGTTGATGTCGATCGCCTTCGCGGCGGTCATCGAGCCGTCGGGGCCCTCGGGCATGTAGTTGAGCTCGCAGAGCGCCGCGTGACCCGTGCCCGCGTTGTTCCACGGGTCGGAGGACTCCATGCCGACCTTCGGCAGCCGCTCGAACACCTCGATCCTCCAGGAGGGCTCGAGGCGGTGGAGGAGGGCACCGAGCGTGGCGCTCATGATGCCTCCGCCGATGAGGGCGACGTCGATGGTCTTGGTCACACCGAGATTCTAGGACGTTCGCCCATGAAGCACGCCTCACGCCGTGCTGGCGTCCAGCATCCTCGGCCTAGCCTGAGCCATCCGACGGCGGAAGGAGCCCCCATGGGAATCCTGGATGAGGCGAAGGGTCGGCTCGGCGAGGCGGCCGAGTGGGTCAAGGACACGGCATCGCACCTGGGCGAGTCGACGCAGGGCGCCGGTCGCGCGCTCGGCGAGCGGGCGGCCGAGGCTCGGCACCGGGTCGCCGGCGCCAAGGGCGCCGAGGCCGACGGCATCGGCGCCGCTCCCGGCGACGCCGACCGCGACGAGCCCGCGCATGACGGCGACGCGGCGACCGCGTCGCACTCGGGCGGGGGCGGCGTCTTCGCGAACGAGTGGGTCGACGTCGCGACCGATCCCGACGCGAGCGGGCCGCAGGCCGACGACGCGACGGTCGCCGAGGACGGCGACGAGCCCGTCGACGGCCCGCAGAACCCGCTCTGACGCGCGATGCGCGGGCTCCGGCCCGCGCCTCGTCAGTCGAGCAGGCGCGCGACGAGCCCGGCGAGCTGCACCGCGTTGAGCGCGGCGCCCTTGCGCAGGTTGTCGTTCGCGACGAACAGCACGAGGCCCTTGCCGGGCTCGGCCGATTGGTCGGCGCGGATGCGTCCCACGAGCGAGACGTCGGCGCCGGCGGCCCGCAGCGGGGTCGGGATCTCGACGAGCTCGACGCCGGGTGCGCCCTCGAGCAGCGCCGCCGCCTGCTCGGGCGACAGGTCGCGCTCGAACTCCGCGTGGATCGCGAGCGAGTGGCCCGTGAAGACCGGCACGCGCACGCATGTGCCCGCGACGCGCAGCTCCGGCCGCTCGAGGATCTTCCGCGACTCGTTGCGCAGCTTCTGCTCCTCGTCGGTCTCGGCCGAGCCGTCGTCGACGAGGCTGCCCGCGAAGGGCAGGACGTTGTGCGCGATCGGCTCGCGGTAGACGCCCGGCTCCCCGAGGTCGAGGGCTGCGCCGTCGTGCGTGAGCCGCTCGGGTGCCTGCGCCGCCGCGCGCTCCAGCTGGCCGCGCAGCTCGTCGACGCCCGCGAGGCCGGAGCCCGAGACCGCTTGGTACGTCGCGACGACGAGGCGCACGAGGCCGGCCTCGCGGTCGAGCGGCTTGAGCACCGGCATCGCCGCCATGGTCGTGCAGTTGGGGTTGGCGATGATGCCCTTGACCGCGCCGGTGATCGCGTGCGGGTTGACCTCGGAGACGACGAGCGGCACCTCCGGGTCCATCCGCCAGGCGGACGAGTTGTCGACCACGATGACGCCCGCCTCGGCGAACCGGGGCGCGAGCCGCTTCGAGGTGCTGCCGCCCGCGGAGAAGATCGCGACGTCGAGGCCCGACGGGTCGGCCGCATCCGCGTCCTCGACCGTGATCTGCTGCCCGCGGAACTCGATCGTCGTGCCGGCCGAGCGAGCGGAGGCGAACAGCCGCAGCTCGGCGAGCTCGAGCGAACCCTGCTCGAGCAGCCGCAGCACGACGCCGCCGACCTGGCCCGTCGCGCCGACCACGCCGAGACGGATGGGGCGCGCCTCGCCCGGCTCATCGGCCAGCCGGCGGATCATCGGCCCGTCCCCGCGTGCACGACCGCGTCCTGCTCGGCATCGAGCTCGAACGCCGAGTGCACGACGCGCACGGCGTCGACCACCTGGTCGGCGCGCGTGACGACCGAGATGCGGATCTCGGAGGTCGAGATCATCTCGATGTTGATGCCTGCCTCCGAGAGGGCGCGGAACAGGCGCGCGGAGACGCCCGTGTTGGTGCGCATCCCCGCCCCGACGAGGGCGAGCTTGCCGATCTGGTCGTCGTGCTGGATCGACTCGAAGCCGACCTCTGCCCGCTCGGCCTCGAGCGCCTGCATCGCGGGCCCGGCCTCGGCCTTCGGGAGCGTGAAGGAGATGTCGGTGCGGCCCGTCGCCGCCTCCGAGACGTTCTGGACGATCATGTCGACGTTCGCGCCGGTCTCGGCGACGATCGTGAAGATGCGTGCGGCGGTGCCCGGCACGTCGGGCACGCCGACGACGGTGACCTTCGCCTCGGACAGGTCGTGGGCGACCCCGACGATCATCGGCTCTTCCATGGTGGAACCAGCTCTCTTCGAGTCGTAGACGATGGTGCCCTCGTCGTTCGTGAACGACGAGCGCACGTGGAGGGTGACGCCGTGGCGGCGCGCGTACTCGACGCTGCGGATGTGCAGCACCTTCGCGCCGGCGGCGGCGAGCTCGAGCATCTCCTCGCTCGTGACGCGGGGGATGCGCCGGGCCCGGGGGACGACGCGGGGGTCGGCGGTGAAGACTCCGTCGACGTCGGTGTAGATCTCGCACACGTCGGCGCCGAGCGCCGCGGCGAGCGCGACGGCCGACGTGTCGGAGCCGCCGCGACCGAGGGTCGTGATGTCGCCGGTCACCTTGTTGAAGCCCGCGAAGCCCTGCACGATGGCGATCTGGCCGCGGTCGAGCGCCTGGCGCACGCGGCCGGGCGTGACGGAGATGATGCGCGCGGAGCCGTGGCGGTCGTCGGTGAGCATGCCCGCCTGGCTGCCGGTGAACGAGACGGCCTCCGCGCCCTGCGACTTGATCGCCATCGCGAGCAGCGCCATCGAGATGCGCTCGCCCGCGGTCAGGAGCATGTCGAGCTCGCGGCCCCCGGCAGGCAGGTTCGGCACGACGGCGTTCGCGAGGTCGAGGAGCTCGTCGGTCGTGTCGCCCATCGCCGAGACGACCACGACGATGTCGTCGCCGCGCTTGCGCGATTCGACGATGCGCTTCGCGACGCGCTTGATCCCCTCGGCGTCGCCCACGCTGGACCCGCCGAACTTCTGCACGATGAGGCTCACGCCGCTCCTTACACGTCCCGGACTGATCAAGTCTAGGCTTCGGCGGCATGCGCCGGCGGCTCCTGCCTCAGCGCTCGACGGTGCGGCGTCCCTCGAACGCGCGACCGAGGGTCATCTCGTCGGCGAACTCGAGGTCGCCGCCGACCGGCAGCCCGCTCGCGAGTCGCGACACCCGCATGCCGAGCGGCAGGAGAGTGCGGATGAGGTAGGTCGCGGTGGCCTCGCCCTCGACGTTGGGATCGGTGGCGATGATGACCTCCTCGACCGAGGCGTCCTGCAGCCGGGTCATGAGCGACGCGACGCGCAGCTGGTCGGGACCGACGCCCTGCATGGGGTTCAGGGCGCCGCCGAGCACGTGGTAGAGCCCGCGGTACTCGCGCGTGCGCTCGATCGCGACGACGTCCTTCGCCTCCTCGACGACGCAGATCGCGGTGGGCACGCGGCGCGGGTCGCGGCAGATCGCGCAGCGCTCCTCCTCGCCGATGTTGCCGCAGATGACGCAGAAGCGCACCCGCTGCCGCACGGTCTGCAGGATCGTCGCGAGTCGGTCGACGTCGAACGACTCGGTCTGGATGATGTGGAACGCGATGCGCTGCGCCGACTTCGGGCCGACGCCCGGGAGCCGGCCGAGCTCGTCGATGAGGTCCTGGACGATGCCGTCGTACACGCGCTAGCGCTCCCCTCGCACCCGCGGGCGCTCCTCGATGAGCTCGGCTCCGAGCTCCTCCCGCACCACGGCCTCTCCGTAGCGCGCGACCTGCGATGCGCTGAGCGCGGGCTCCGGCGCGGGCGCCGAGCGCGCGAGCTCGTCGAGCGACGGCCCGGTGGGCGCGGGTCGCTCCTCGACGATCGGCGCGGGCATCGCCGGTGCCGGCGCGTCAGGCGCCGACACGAACGAGAACGGGTCGGGCTCCGGCTCGTCGGGCAGCGGCGGCTCGGGCATGTCCTCCGGCGGCGCCTCGGCGTCGCTCGGGATCGCCGCGACGGCCCAGCCCGTCACGGGGCCGGGCGCCGCGGTCGCGGCGGGCCGGTTCGAGACGCATGCCGTGGTCGGCGCGGGCGCGGTGGCACGCGCCGGCGGGGTCGTGGGCGGGGCGCCTCGGTGCACGTCGTCGCCCGCGTCGGAGGGCTGCTCCTTCGCGCCGCGCGGCGCGGCCTCGGCTCGGGCGATGTACTTCACCTCGATGCCGAGCAGCGACTTGATCGCCGCTCGGAGGAGGTCGGCGACGCTCGGCTTCGCGCCCTGCGACTCGCGGAAGTGCTGGATGTCGGCCTCGGACTGGAATCCGAGGACGAGCACGTCGCCGGGCCGCAGCTCCTTGGGCGTGATCGCGGTCGCGACCATCCACGCGGAGCGCTGCTGGTCGGCGAGCTTCTGCAGCACCTCGTCCCACGAGTCGCGCAGCTGCTGGAACGTGATCGGCTCGGCGGGTGCCGCCACGGGCGCCGTCGCCGGCGCTGCAGCCTTGTCTGCCTTCGCGGACCCCGTTCCGGGAAGGGGACCCGAGATCTCGGGTCCGCTCGCCGCGATCGGGTCCGCTTCGGGTCGCGGAACAGGCTGCGGGGCGGGCGCGGGCGCAGAAGCGGCGGATGCAGCCGGGGCGGACTGCGCCACTGCTGGGGCGGAAGGCGCCGCGGCGGGAGGGGACTGCGTCGGAGCAGCAGCACGCTTCACCGGAGCGGGGGCCGACTTCGCGGGAGCAGGCGCGGAGGTCGCCGACGCAGCGGAGGGGGGCGCGGGCGCCGCGCCGTCGAGCCGCTGCTCGATCCGCTCGACGCGCGCGATCGTGCCGACCTCGGGGTCGCCCGACTCGGGCACGAGCAGCCGCGCTGCCATGAGCTCGAGGTGGAGCCTGGGGCTCGTGGCGCCCGCCATGTCGGTGAGCGACTTCGCGACGATGTCGGCCGCGCGCGAGAGCTCCGCCCCGCCGAAGCCGCGCGCTTGCGCGACGAGCGTCTCGAGCTCCTCGGCGGGCACGCCGTGCAGGATCGCCGCCGGGTCCTTCGCGGCGCGCGCGACGATGAGGTCGCGGAGCCGCTCGAGGAGGTCCTCGACGAAGCGGCGGGGATCCTGGCCCGACTGCACGACGCGATCGATCGACGCGAACAGGCTCGCCGCATCCGTCGCCGAGAGCGCCGCGACGATCTCGTCGAGCAGCTCGCCGTGCGTGAAGCCCAGCAGGGCGACCGCGTGCGCGTAGGTGACCGGCCCGTCGGAGCCCGCGATGAGCTGGTCGAGCAGGCTCAGGGTGTCGCGCGCGGATCCGCCGCCGGCGCGCACCACGAGCGGCAGCACGCCGGGGTCGGCCTCGACGCCCTCTTCGGCGCACAGCTGCTGCACGTACTCGAGCATCGGCGCGGGCGCGATGAGGCGGAACGGGTAGTGGTGCGTGCGCGAGCGGATCGTGCCGATGACCTTCTCGGGCTCGGTCGTCGCGAAGATGAACTTGATGTGCTCGGGCGGCTCCTCGACGATCTTCAGCAGCGCGTTGAAGCCGCCGGAGGTCACCATGTGGGCCTCGTCGATGATGAAGACCTTGAAGCGGTCGCGGCTGGGCGCGAAGGTCGCGCGCTCGCGCAGATCGCGGGCGTCGTCGACGCCGCCGTGGCTCGCCGCGTCGATCTCGACGACGTCGAGCGAGCCGCCGCCGTCGCGGCCGAGCTCGACGCACGAGTCGCACTTCCCGCACGGCTCGGGGGTCGGGCCCTCGGCGCAGTTCAGGCAGCGCGCGAGGATGCGGGCGCTCGTCGTCTTGCCGCAGCCGCGCGGGCCGGAGAAGAGGTAGGCGTGGTTGACGCGGTCGGCGCGCAGCGCGGTGCGCAGCGGATCGGTCACGTGCGCCTGCCCGATGAGCTCGGAGAACGACTCCGGCCGATAGCGGCGGTAGAGGGCGGCGACCATGGGATCCAGGCTACTTCCCGCCGGTGACTCGCCGAGCCGGGGCAGTCGGCATCCGTGCGCAGACACGAAGGACTCCCCGCGCACCCGCGACGCACCGCGTCGCGGCGCAAGCCCAAGGCGACCGACAGCGTCCCCGGACACGAAGGACCCCCCGCGCACCCGCCAGAGCCCGGTTGCCCTTGCTTCGTCTCCGACCTGGGGGAGTTGGCCTGGATGGCGCCACGCGGGGAGCCGCATCCATCGTAGCGCGATCGACCGGCGGCGCTTCGACACGCTCTGCCGCCTGCGGCGACGGAGCGGTTCAGCGAGCGGGGCGGCTGTAGCGTGTGCCGCATGCATCCGCTCGCCGCAACGGGCAGACCCTTCGACCTGTTCGCCGGCCTGCCGCTGCATCCGCTCGCGGTGCACGTGCCCGTCGTGCTGCTGCCGCTCGGCGCGCTGGGCCTGCTCGTGCTCATCGTCGTGCCGCGCTGGCGCGCCCCGCTCGCCTGGCCGGTCGTCGGCATCCTCGGCGTCGCGATGGTCGGCGCGCTCGTCGCGAAGCTCTCGGGCGAGGCCCTCGCCGAGCGCGTCGGCTCCCCCGGCCAGCACGAGCAGCTCGGCAACTGGCTGCTCGCGACCTCGGCGGTGCTCTTCGTCGCGGCGCTCGCGTGGTGGCTGTGGCAGCGCCGGAGCGCTCGCGCCCGCCGCTCGACCGGCGTCATGGGCGTGCTCGCCGGCATGCTGCTCGGCGCGCTCGCGCTCGGCGCGGTCATCATCGCGGTGCTCACCGGCCACTCGGGCGCGACCTCCGTGTGGAGCGACCGCGTCGCTGCTCCCCCGGCGCAGACGCCGTCGTCGCCGTCCCCGGACGCATCCGACAACGAGGGCGACGGCGACGACGACATCTCGATCGCCGAGGTCGCGAGCCACGACGACTCGGCATCGTGCTGGGTGGCGATCGAGGGCACCGTCTACGACGTCACCTCGTGGGTGGCGCGGCACCCGGGCGGGCCCGACCGCATCCTCGCCATCTGCGGCACGGATGCGTCGGAGGACTTCGGCGAGGAGCACGCCGGCCAGGCGCTCCCGACCGAGCAGCTGAGCCAGTTCGCGATCGGGGAGCTCGCGGAGCGCTGATCGCCGCGCAGAGTGCCGGCACTCTGCGATCTTCGCGCTCCAGGACCGCGGAGTGCCGACACTCTGCGCTGGGGGGGCGGCGGGCGGCGGGCCGCGGCTACTCGACCGGCGGGGCCGGGTCGACGAGCGCGGCGACCTGCCGCGCGATCTCGAGCTCCTCGTTCGTCGGCACGACCCACACCTCGATCGGCGAGCCGTCGGCCGAGATGCGGCGCTCGCCGCGGCCGGCGTTCCGCGCGGGGTCGAGCACGATGCCGAGGCCTTCGAGCCCCGCGAGCGCGACCTCGCGCACCTTCGCGGCGTTCTCGCCGATGCCGCCGGTGAACGCGATCGCGTCGGTGCGACCGAGGTGCGCGAGGTAGGCGCCGATGGTGCCGCGCAACCGGTGGCCGACGATCTCGAGCGCCTCGACGGCGCGCGGGATGCCAGCGTCGGCCGCCTGCAGCACGTCGCGCATGTCGCCCGTGCCGGTGAGGCCGAGCAGGCCCGAGCGCTTGTTGAGCAGGGTGTCGATCTCATCGACCGAGAGTCCCGCCACGCGGTGCAGGTGGAAGATGACGCCGGGATCGATGTCGCCCGAGCGCGTGCCCATCACGAGGCCGGCGAGCGGCGTCATGCCCATCGACGTCTCGACGCTGCGCCCGCCCCGCACCGCGGTCGCCGACGCGCCGTTGCCGAGGTGCAGCACGATCGAGTTGACGTCCTCGAGCGGGCGCTCGAGCAGCTCGGCCAGGCGGCGCGAGACGAACTGGTGGCTCGTGCCGTGGAAGCCGTACTTCCGCACGCGGTGCTCGGCGGCGATGCGCTGCTCGATCGCGTAGCGGTGCGCGGCCGGCGGGATCGTGAGGTGGAAGGCCGTGTCGAAGACGGCGACGTGCGGGTAGCCGGCGAAGGTCGCCCGAGCGGAGCGGATGCCCTGCAGGTTGGCCGGGTTGTGGAGCGGCGCGAGCGGGGCGAGGTCATCGATCTGCTGCGCGACGTCGTCGTCGATGCGCACCGCGCGGTCGAAGCGCGCGCCGCCCTGCACGACGCGGTGCCCGATGCCGAGCAGCCGCGCGGCATCGAGGTCGGGCCCGTGCTCCGTGAACTGGTGCAGCACCCATCCGAACGCCTTCTCGTGGTCGGGGATCATGCGCCGCTCGACGACGGCATCGCGGCCCGGCACCTCGTGCTTCGCGTCGCTCGACGTCTCGCCGATGCGCTCGATGAGCCCGCTCGCGAGCGCCGCCCCGGAGTCGACGTCGACGAGCTGGTACTTGAGGCTCGACGAGCCGGCGTTGATGACGAACACCGAGCGGGTCATGCGCTCGCCTCCGGGGCCGCGCCCTGCACAGCCGCACCCCGCGCATCCGCACCCCGCGCATCCGCCCCCTGAGCCTGGATCGCGGTGATCGCGATGGTGTTGACGATGTCGCTCACGAGCGCGCCGCGCGAGAGGTCGTTCACGGGCTTGTTGAGGCCCTGCAGCACCGGTCCGATGGCGAGCGCGCCCGCGGAGCGCTGCACCGCCTTGTAGGTGTTGTTGCCGGTGTTGAGGTCGGGGAAGACGAACACCGTCGCCCGCCCGGCCACCGCGCTGCCGGGCATCTTCTTGCTCGCGACCGCCGCATCCGCCGCCGCGTCGTACTGGATCGGTCCCTCGACCGGCAGCTCCGGCGCGCGCTCGCGCACGAGCGCCGTGGCCTGCCGCACGCGATCGACCTCTGCACCCGTGCCCGACTCCCCCGTCGAGTAGGAGAGCATCGCGACGCGCGGCTCGATGCCGAAGTCGCGCGCCGTCTGCGCCGACGAGATGGCGATGTCGGCGAGCTCCTCGACGGTCGGCTCGGGGATGACGGCGCAGTCGCCGTAGACGAGCACGCGATCGGCGAGCGCCATGAGGAACACGCTCGAGACCACCGAGACGCCGGGCTTCGTCTTGATCGTCTCGAACGACGGCTTGATGGTGTGTGCGGTCGTGTGCGCCGCACCCGACACCATCCCGTCGGCGTCGCCCGTGTGCACCATGAGGGTGCCGAAGTAGCTGACGTCGAGTAGCCGCTCCATCGCCTGCTCGATCGTCACGCCCTTGTGGGCGCGCAGCCGCTGGTACTCCGCCGCGTACTTCGGCCGCAGCTCGGCGTCGTCGGTCGCGACGATGCGCGCGTCGGCGAGGTCGAGCCCGAGCCGCGCCGCGCGCTGGCGGATGGACGTCTCGTCGCCCAGGATCGTGAGCCGCGCGATGCCGCGCGCGAGCACGGTCGACGCAGCCTGCAGGATGCGGTCGTCGTCGCCCTCGGGGAGCACGATGTGGCGCACGTCTGCCCGCGCTCGCTCGACGAGTCGGTGCTCGAAGATGAGCGGCGTGACGACATCGGTCGTCGCGACCTCGAGCCGCTCGAGGAGCGCCTCGGCGTCGACGTGCTGCTCGAAGAGCGCGAGCGCAGCGTCGCGCTTGCGCTGCGTGCCGTCGATGAGCGAGCCGCGCGTGACGGCGATGCGCCGCGCGGTCTCGTACGTGCCGTGCGGGCTGCGGCCGATCGGCACGTCGAGGTCGAGGCCGTCGAGCAGGCGCTGCACCGCGGGGTGCAGGTCGAAGCCGCCGTTGAGCACGATGCCGGCGATCGAGGGGAAGGTGCCCGACTGCTGCGCGAGCAGGGTGCCGACGAGCACGTCGGAGCGGTCGCCCGGCGTGACGAGGATGCCGCCCTCGATGAGCCGGTCGAGCACGTTCTCCATCGACATGCCGGCCACGACGGTGCCGAGCGACTCGCGCGCGAGCAGCGCGGCGTCGCCGCGCACGAGCTCGGCCTCGGTCGCGCGGAAGAGCGTGCCGACGCTCGGCGCGCTCAGCAGCGCATCCTCCGGGATCGACCACACGGGCACGCCCGTCGGCACGGCGTCGGCGATCGCGGCGGGGATGCCGTCGATCGCGGATGCGTCGGCTCGGTTGACGATGACGCCCGCGAGGGATGCGTGGGAGGCGGCGAGCTCTGCCGTCGTGACCTCCGCGAGCTGCCGCAGGTCGTCGGCCGAGCGGGGCGCGTCGGTCTCGGGGTGGTGGCCGCCGAGCACGAGGAGCACCGAGGCGCCGAGGTTCGCCGCGACCCGCGCGTTGAAGCCGAGCTCGGTCGGGCTGCCGACGTCGGTGTAGTCGGAGCCGACGATCACGAGCGCGTCGAAGCGCTCGTCGATGCGGTGGTAACGGTCGACGATGGTGGCGAGCGCCGCGTCGGCGTCGTCGTGCACCGCGGCGTAGGTCGTGCCGATCGCGTCCTCGTATGCGAGGTCGACCGCGTCGTGCGCGAGCAGCAGCTCGAGCACCGCGTCCGACTCCGCGGAGGACCGCGCGATCGGGCGGAAGACGCCGACGCGCTCGACGCGCCGGCTCAGGGCTTCGACGAGCCCCAGCGCGACGATCGACTTGCCTGCGTGGCCCTCGGGGGATGCGATCACGATGCGGGTCGGCACCGGCCCAGGCTAGCGCCACGCGGCTGGAGGTCACGAAACGGTAACGCTTGTCCCCGACCCTGTTGCGAACCTTTGCTCAGGCTTAGGTTTGACCGCATCCGTCCCCAATGTCGGGGGCTTCGTCCTGAACGAAGGATCACTCTGTGAGCACACCCAACTCGAAGCGTGTGCGCCTTCGTCGCGGCATCGCACTCACCACCGCCCTCGCGCTCAGCGCGGGGGCGTCGGTGCTTGGTGCAGCCGCGGCGGGTGCCGCGCCTCAACCACCATCGATCGACACGAGCGGCTTCGAGAGCGGCCGCTACATCGTCGTCCTGAAGGACGATTCGATGGCCACGTACCGCGGCGGTCTGCAGGGCCTCGCGCGCACGGCGCCCGTCGGCACCCGGAGCATCGACGTCGATTCCCCGGCCGCCAACGCGTACGCCGCGCACCTCGAGTCGACGCAGTCGCAGGTCGCGACCTCGATCGGCGCCGAGATCGACGCGAGCCTGACGGTGACGATGAACGGCTTCATCGCTGACCTCAGCACCGAGCAGGCGCTCGAGCTCGCGCGCGACGGCCGCGTCTCGCAGATCTTCCCGGACGAGCTGCTGCAGATCACGCAGAGCCCCGCGAACGAGTACCTCGAGCTCGAGAACCTCTGGAACGAGGTCGGCGGCCAGGAGGAGGCGGGCGCCGGTGTCGTCGTCGGCATCCTCGACACGGGCATCGCGCCCGAGAACCCGCTCTTCGCGGGCGACGCGCTCGGCACCACGCCCGGCGCCGAGCCCTATCTCGACGGCGACACCATCGTCTTCGAGAAGGGCGACGGCACGACGTTCACCGGCTTCTGCGAGGAGGGCGAGCAGTTCTCGGCTGACGACTGCTCGACGAAGATCATCTCCGCGCGCTACTACGTCGACGGCTTCGGCCAGGCCGACCTCGGCGACGCATCGGTCGGCGAGTACGTCTCGCCGCGCGACGGCGACGGCCACGGCTCGCACACCGCCTCGACGGCGGCCGGCAACGCCGACGTGCCGATCAGCTCGGCCGGCGGCGCCGACCTCGGCACGATGAGCGGTGTCGCGCCCGAGGCGCGCATCGCCGCGTACAAGGTCTGCTGGACTGGACCCGACCCCTCGGTGACCACCGACGACGGCTGCGCGACGAGCGACTCGATCCAGGCGATCGAGCAGGCGACGATCGACGGCGTCGACGTCATCAACTACTCGATCGGCGGCGGCGCTGCCACGTCGGTGGCGACGCCGACGGACATCGCGTTCCTCGGGGCTGCCGCGGCCGGCGTCTTCGTCTCGGCCTCCGCGGGCAACGCCGGCCCCGGCGCATCGACGCTCGACCACGCCTCGCCCTGGTACACCACGGTGGCGGCCACGACCGTCCCGAACTACGAGGCGACCATCATCCTGCCCGGCGACGAGCGCATCCCCGGTGCCTCGATCACCGTGCCGATGGGTGACGGCGCCGACCCGGTGACGGGCGAGTTCATCTACGCGGGCGACATCCCCGCCGCAGGCCAGCAGGCCGCGCGTGCGGCGCTCTGCCTCCCCGGCACGCTCGACGCCGAGCGCGCCGCGGGCATGATCGTGCTCTGCGACCGCGGCGAGAACGCGCGCGCCGAGAAGTCGCAGGTCGTCGCGGACGCCGGTGGCATCGCGAGCGTGCTCGTGAACGTGACGCCGGGCTCGATCGACCTCGACGATCACGCGGTGCCGACGGTGCACGCTGACGCGCAGTACCGCGACGAGCTGCTCGCTGCAGCGCGCACGCCCGGCACGGTCATCACGCTCGAGGACGGCAACAGCTCGGGCATCGAGACGCCCGCTCCTGTCGTCGCCGGATTCTCGTCGCGCGGCCCTGCCCTCGCCGACGGCGGTGACGTCCTGAAGCCGGACATCGCTGCCCCGGGCGTCGGCATCATCGCCGCGACCGCGAACCCGGAGGACGGCGAGCCGACCTTCTCGTTCCTCTCCGGCACGTCGATGGCCGCTCCGCACGTCGCCGGCCTCGCGGCGATCTACCTCGGCGCGAAGCCGCTGGCGACGCCCGCCGAGGTCAAGTCGGCGCTCATGACGACGGCGACCGACGTGGTCACCGCCGACGGCGCCGTCTCGACCGACCCGTGGGCGCAGGGCGCCGGCTTCGTGAACACGCAGTCGATGCTCGACCCGGGCCTCATCTACCAGAACGGCACCACCGACTGGTTCGGGTACCTGCGTGGCCTCGGCTACGTGCTCCCCGACGAGTGGGTGGGCAGCCCGATCGACCCGAGCGACGTGAACATCGCGTCGATCGCGATCGGCGCCCTCGCCGGCTCGCAGACGGTGACCCGCACGGTCACCGCGCTCGAGCCCGGCGAGTACACGGCATCGGTCTCCGGTGTCCCGGGCGTCGACGTGACGGTCTCGCCGGACACGCTGTCGTTCGCCGAGGCAGGCGACACCGCGACGTTCGAGGTGACGTTCGACGTCACCACGGCGCCGCTGTCGACCTGGTCGTCGGGCTTCCTCACCTGGAACAGCTCAGAGCACGCCGTCCGCTCGCCGCTCGCGGTGCAGCCGGTCGCAGTCGCCGCTCCGGAGTGGGTCGAGGGCACCGGCACGGTCGGCGAGACGCCCATCACGGTCGTCTCGGGCATCGACGGGTCGATCCCGCTCGCGGCGAACGGCCTCGCGCCGTTCTCGCAGCTGGCGTCCGACACCTACGAGCAGGGCGACGGGGAGTTCTACCCCTTCTCGATCCCTGCCGGCGAGCTCGTGCACTACTTCTCGCTCGACGTCGCGGATGACACGGCCGACTTCGACCTGTACGTGCTGCGCCTCAACGCAGCCGGGCAGTTCGTCGAGCAGTTCACGGCTGGGACCGGCTCGGCGGACGAGGAGCTCCTCCTCGAGTCGCCGACGCCCGGGGACTACGTGGCACTCGTCGACGCGTACGCGACCGGTGAGCAGGGCGCGACTGCGTTCTCGCTCGACCACGTCGGCGTCAGCGCGGGACAGCAGCAGGGCTCGTTCCGCACGGAGCCGGCGGCGATCGCGGGCGAGCGCGGCGAGTCGGCGACCTACACCGCCAAGTGGAACGGCCTCGCGGTCGACTCCCAGTACCTCGGCGTCGTCGGCTACGGCGGCACCGACGTGCGCACGATCGTCCGCGTGACGACCGGTGATGTGACCATGCCGACGCCCGACCGCCTCGCCGGCGAGGACCGCTTCGAGACGGCTGTCGCCATCTCGCAGCAGGGCTTCCCGGAGGGCGCGGACACGGTCTACGTCGCGAGCGGCGTGCTGTTCCCCGATGGTCTCGCGGCGGCTCCCGCGGCAGCGTCGGACGACGCTCCGCTGCTGCTGACGCGACCGGATGTGCTGCCTGCATCGATCGCCGAGGAGATCGAGCGCCTGTCGCCCGAGCTCGTCGTGATCGTCGGCGGCGAGCCCTCGGTGAGCCCGGCGGTCGCCGCCGAGCTCGAGGGGCTTGCGACCGAGGTCGTCCGCATCGGCGGCGTCGACCGCTTCGAGACGAGCCGTCTCATCGCGCAGTACGCCTTCGAGGGCTCGGAGAGCGCCTTCATCGCCACCGGCCGCAACTTCCCCGACGCACTGTCGGCGGGCGCGGCAGCCGGTTCGATGAACGCTCCGATCCTGCTCGTGGACGGCAAGGCGAACGACGCCGACGCGGGCACGCTCGCTGAGCTCGACCGCCTCGGTGCGGGGAACGTGTACCTCCTCGGAGACCAGGCCTCGATGTCGAACGGCATCGAGCTGGACTTCGACAACGAGGGCCTCGTCGTCCACCGCTTCGCCGGCTCCGACCGCTTCCAGACGGCGGTGCTCGTGAACCAGGCGATCTTCCAGGGCCCCGTGCCCCGGATGTTCATCGCGAGCGGCATGAAGTTCCCGGATGCCCTGAGCGCCTCGGCGCTCGCGGCCGCCGAGGGCTCGCCGCTGTACCTGGCCACGTCGAGCTGCATCAACTCGTCGATCGTGACGGAGAGCCTGCGGCTGGGTCAGCCGCCGGTGACCCTGCTCGGCGACGAGGCGACGCTCTCGGCCGAGGTCGCGGAGTACGCCATCTGCCCGTAGCGGGTGGATGAACGGAGGGGGCGGGGACCGAGGTCCTCGCCCCCTCTCGCGTGTCCGGTAGGATCGCAGGGTTGGCCGCTCGCGGCCTCCTGGAGGATTCGCCTAGTGGCCTATGGCGCACGCTTGGAAAGCGTGTTGGGTGCAAGCCCTCAGGGGTTCGAATCCCCTATCCTCCGCCGATCGATGCCCGCCGGGGCCGCCGTCGTGCATCCTCCTTCGCGCAGCCCGGCCCTGTAGATTGAGGGCTCGGCCAGTACGACTCGTCACGTTGGAGCAGCATGCGCCAGAGCAGTCCTCGCCCACGATCGCGCGGCGTGAGCGCAGCACGATGAGCGGCCGCATCCTCGTCGTCGATGACGACCGCGACATCCGCGACCTCGTCGCGATCAAGCTGGAGTCCGCAGGGCACGACGTCGTCACGAGGGCGGACGGGGCGCAAGCGCTCGAGGCCGGCATGGAGGGCGGCTGGGACGTCATCGTGCTCGACGTCATGATGCCTGGCATGTCGGGCATCGACGTGCTCCGCGCGCTGCGTGACCGCGGCGTCGAGACCCCCGTGATCCTGCTGACCGCGCGCGGGCAGGAGAAGGACATCGAGGCCGGCTTCGCCGCCGGTGCCGACCACTACGTCACGAAGCCCTTCAGCCCGCGGGCCCTGCTCGCGCGGGTCACCGCCGCGCTGGGATGAACGAGCTGCTGCCGCCGGAGCTGCTGCGGATGCTGCTCCTGGCAGCCGCGCTCGCGACGCTCGCGATGCTCGTCACCCTCCTCGTGCAGCGCACGACTCGCCGCGGCCGCGAGCGGCGGCGCGCCGAGCTGGACGCCGTCCACCGTCGGCTCGTGCTCGAGTCCACGATTGCCGAGGACGACGAGCTTCCACGGCTCCTGGCGCGAGTGCGCGCCCTGAGCGGTGCCGAGCGTGCCCACATCAGTCGGACCGTCTTCATGATGCTGCAGGACGTCACGGGCGAGGCCGCCGATCGCTTGCGGCAGGTCGCAGCCGCCTCGGGTCTCGCGCCGATCGCGATGGCGGCCGCGCGCCGCCGGAGCGCGGTGTCCCGTGCCGATGGTGCAGAAGCCCTCGGGCGGCTCGCGCCGGAGGGTGCGCTCGAGCTGCTGCTCGGGCTCTCGGAGGATCGCGACCCGGAGGTGCGCACGGTCGCCGTGCGCGCGCTCGGCGGGTTCGAGGAGCCCGCCGCGGTCGCGCGCGTCGTGCAAGCCCTCGCGTCGGGCAGCGGTGTGCCGTCGACCGTCGCCGCGACGGCCCTGCTGCAGCAGGGGCAGGCCGCGAGCGACCACGTGCGGCTCGCGCTGCGCGACCCGGATGCCGGCATCCGCCGTGGAGCAGCTCGCGTCGCCGGCCTGCTGCAGGTGCCGGGGGCGGGGCGACGAGCTCGTCGCGCTGCTCCAGGACGACCACGAGTCGGTGCGGCTCGCCGCGATGCGCTCGCTCGAGCGCCTGCCGGTGCGCGAGGCGATCGAGCCGCTCGTCGCGATCGCGATCGCGGGTGGCACGACCGGTGAGGCGGCGGCGCGCACGATCGCCGCGATGCCGCTCGCCTGGAGCGCGCCGGCCCTCGAGGCCCTCGACGACGCAGAGCCCGGCGTGCGCCGCGCGGCGGGCCTCCGGCGACGGGAGGCGACGGCATGAGCTGGCTCCACGACGCGCTCGAGGCGATCTTCGCGGTGCTCGCCTGGCCGTCGGCGGTCTACTTCGTCATCGCGAACACCTCGATGCTCGTGCTCATCCTCGTCGCCTCGCGCCACTTCGCGCGCTACCTGCGTCGCAGCGAGCATCGCGGAGAGGACGCGATGGCCGGCTCGCCCGTGAGCCTCGGCGTCACCGTCATCGTCCCGGCCTACAACGAGGGCGCCGTCATCCTCACGAGCGTGCGCTCGATGCTCGACCTGCGCTACCCGGATCACGAGGTGATCGTCGTCAACGACGGCAGCGCCGACGAGACGATGCAGCTGCTCAGGCAGGAGTTCGGCCTCGTGGAGGACGACCGCGACCTGCCGGGGCGGATCCCGGTGCGAGGTCGACTGCGCGGCGTCTGGCGCGCGCCGGAGGGCGCGGTGCCGCTCGTCGTCGTCGACAAGGAGAACTCGGGCCGCTCAGACTCCGTGAACGCCGGTCTCGACCTCGCGAGCAAGGAGCTCGTGGTCATGGTCGACGCCGACTCGATCCTCGAGCCGGATGCGCTCCTGTCGGTGTCGAAGCCGTTCGCCGACGACCCGGACCGCGTCGTCGCCACGGGCGGCGTCGTCCGCATCGTCAACAACTCGCGCGTGCTGGGCGGTCGCATCGTCGAGCTCCGGATGCCGAAGCAGCTCATCACGCGCATCCAGGTGGTCGAGTACTTGCGCGCGTTCCTGCTGGGCCGCACGGCGTGGTCGGACCTGGGCGCGCTCATCCTCATCTCCGGCGCCTTCGGCATGTTCCGCCGCGACGTGCTCGTCGAGCTCGGCGGCCTCGACCCCGACTCGATCGGCGAGGACTTCGAGCTCGTCATGCGCATCCAGCGCTGGATCCGCGACGGCCGTCGCGACGCGCGGGTGCGCTTCGTCGCCGAGCCGGTGAGCTGGACCGAGGCGCCCTCGACGCTCAAGGTGCTCGCGCGCCAGCGCCGCCGCTGGCACCGCGGGCTGTGGGAGGTGCTGTGGAAGTTCCGCGGCATGCTGCTCAACCCGCGCTACGGCCGGGTGGGCATGCTCGCGCTCCCCTACTACTGGCTCTTCGAGCTGCTCGCTCCGCTCATCGAGCTCGTGGGCATCGTCATCGTCGTGCTCGGCCTGCTCGTGGGCGCGGTCGACCCGGGTGCCGCGCTCCTCCTGCTGCTCGTCTCCTACGGCTACGGGACGATCGTCACCCTCGCTGCGGTCGTCGTCGAGGAAGCGAGCTTCCACCGCTACGAGCGCTGGCGGGATCTCGCGGCCGTCCTCTGGGCGGTGCTCGCCGAGAGCCTCGGCTACCGTCAGCTGACCGCGGTCTGGCGCATCCAGGGCTGGTGGGCGGCGCTCACCGGGCGCAAGCAGGTCTGGGGCGAGATGACGCGCACCGGCTTCGCCGGTGCGACGCCGAGCATCTCAAGCGCGCCGGGGCAAGCGGAACGAAGCGACTGAGCCGACGCCCTGCTCGCTCGAGAACGCGATCGAGCCGCCGTGCGCGTGCACGATCATGCGGCAGATCCACAGGCCGAGCCCCGCGCCGGGCAGCTGCGACGCGCGCGCCGAGGCGGAGCGGTAGAAGCGCTCGAAGACCCGCTCCACCTCCTCCGGCCGCACGCCGGGACCGTCGTCGCGCACCGAGAGCACGGCATCCTGCCCGTCGACCTCGACCCGCACCTCGACGTCGCCATCGTCGTGCGTGTACTTGATGCCGTTGGAGATGAGGTTCTCGATGACCTGGCTGAGCCGGCGAGCGTCGCCCTCGACCATCGCACCGACCCCGTCGGCGAGCCGCAACGAGACGCGCTTGCGCCGCGCGCGGTGGTCGAGCAGGGCGACGGCGTCGGTCGCGAGCGCGCGGAGGTCGACCTCGGTCGCCTGCAGCTGCACCTCGCCGCGGCTCATCTCGCCGACCACGAGCAGGTCTTCGACGAGCGCGCGCAATCGGTTCGAGTTGCGCTGCGCGGTCTCGAGCCACTCGCGGAGGTCGTCGGGCAGGTCCTCGTCGAGCGCGATCTCCAGGTAGCCCGCGATCGACGTGAGCGGCGTGCGCAGCTCGTGCGAGACGAGCGCGACGAAGTCGTCGCGGTCCTCGAGCATGCGCATGTAGTTCGTGACGTCGTCGATCGAGGCGATCGAGCCCCGGAACTCGCCGTCGAGCATGATCGGCCGGGACGACATCCGCACGGCGACGGGATCGCTGCCGGGCCGGTCGATCCAGCAGTCGACGTTGTCGAACGCCTCGCCGCGCGCGGCGCGCACGAGCGGGGTGCGCGAGTGACGGATGCGTCGTCGCGTGTCGATCTCGAGGAACCGGGCGCCGTCGAGCATCGTCGTGACGGATCCTCCCGCCATCGCGGGATGGTCGCGCATCGTCGGATTGACGCGCTCGACGCGACCCTCGGGGTCGAGCAGCATGAGCCCGATGCGCGCGGTCTCGAACACCGCGTCGATGAGCGTCGCGTCGGCCGCGGCCTTCCGGGCGACCTCGGTGCGCTCGCGCTCTCGCTCGAGCAGCGTGCGCTGCTGCCGCTCGAGGAGGCGAGCGTAGTAGTGCGCAGACCACGCCGCGGCCATGAGCGAGGCCGGGATGAGCACGGTGCCGACCGCGTTCGCCGTGAGCAGCGTGCCCGTCGCGCCGGCCAGGTGCACCCCGAGGATCGCGGCGATCACCGCGCTCACGGCTGCGACGATCGCGATGCCCCGCCTGCCCGCGACGATGCCGATCCAGAAGGCGGGCAGCACGGCGAGGAGCGCGAGCGTGCGCGGCGCGCTGGCGGCGACGAGCAGCACCGCGATCGCGGCGAGGTCGAGCATCGGCACGACGGATCTCGCTCGTCCGCTCCCGGCGGGCAGCCGCGTCGCGATCAGGGCGATGATGGTCGCGACGGCGAGGATGCCGACGGCCGTCCACGCCCACGGATTCGACCACACCCTCGGATCGGCGATCCCCATGACGAGGAGGACCGTCGCGGCGAGCAGGGCGTAGGGCACCTGCAGCTTGCGGGTCTGCGGGGAGAGCGCGGCGTCGGAGCGCTCTCCCGGCTCCAGCGCGCTCACCGGCGCCGGTTGCCGAAGACGCCGCGCACGATCTCGCGGAGGATGGTCTGGCCGGTGCGCGAGCCGATGAAGTCGGTGACCGGGCTGCCGCTGCGGTCGCTCGAGCGCCCCCGCGAGCGACCGCGCTGCGATGCCGCCTCGCGCTCGAGTCGCGCGGCCTCCGCCTCTGCCTCGGCGAGCTCGCGCGCACGCTGCGCAGCCTCCTCGGCGCTGCGCAGCCGCACCTGGAGGATCTCGCGCGCCGACTCGCGGTCGACGGCGGTGCCGTAGCGCCCGAGGAGGCTCGACGACTCGACCGCCCGCCGCAGCGCGGCTTCCGGACTCGGGTCCATCGATCCCTGCGGGGCGCGCATCCGCGTCCAGGCGACGGGCGTGGGCGCGCCGCGCTCGCCCATGACGGTCACGACGGCCTCGCCGATGCCGAGGCTCGTGAGCACCGCTTCGAGGTCGTAGCCGCTCGTCGGGTAGGTGCGCACCGCGGCGCGCAGTGCCTTCGCGTCGTCCGGCGTGTGCGCGCGCAGCTGATGCTGGATGCGCGAGCCGAGCTGGGCGAGCACATCGGCGGGCAGGTCCTTCGGCGACTGGGTGACGAAGACGATGCCCACGCCCTTCGAGCGGATGAGCCGCACGGTCTGGACGATGGCAGCCAGGAAGTCCTTCGACGCATCCCGGAACAGCAGGTGCGCCTCGTCGAAGAAGAACACGAGCTTCGGCTTGTCGAGATCGCCGACCTCGGGGAGGTCCTCGAAGAGGTCGGCGAGGAGCCACATGAGGAAGGTCGAGAACAGCGCGGGCTGACTCGCGACGTCGGGCAGCTCGAGGAGGCTGATCACTCCGCTGCCGTCGGGGCTCGTGCGCAGCAGGTCCTGCGGGTCGAACTCCGGCTCGCCGAAGAAGACATCGGCGCCCTGCTCGCTGAAGGCGGTGAGCTCCCGCAGGATGACGCCCGCCGTCTGGGTCGAGACGCCGCCGAGCCTCCGCAGCTCCGGCTTGCCGTCGCCGGTGAGCCACAGCAGCAGCTCGCGCAGGTCCTCGAGGTCGAGCAGCGGCAGCTGCTGCTCGTCCGCGTACGCGAAGACGACCGCGAGGCTCGACTCCTGGGTCGCGTTGAGGCCGAGCACCTTCGCGAGCAGCGTCGGTCCGAACGAGAGCACGGTCGCGCGGATCGGCACACCGATCCCCCGCCCGCCGAGCGAGAAGCACTCGACGGGGAACGCACGCGGCTCCCACGCCTGACCGATGCCGGCGGTGCGCGCGAGCAGGGTGCTGTCGGGCTCGCCGGGCGTCGCGACGCCCGAGAGGTCGCCCTTGATGTCGGCGGCGAAGACGGGCACGCCCGCCGAGGAGAGCTGCTCGGCGAGCAGCTGCAGCGTCTTGGTCTTGCCGGTGCCGGTGGCCCCGGCGATGAGTGCGTGCCGATTGAGCATCGCGAGCGGGATGCGCACCCGGGCTTCCGGATCCGGGTCGCCGTTGAGGAGCGCGCCGAGCTCGAGCGCGGGGCCGTCGAACGCGTAGCCCGCGCGCACGGCGTCGACCGCGACCTCATCGAGCGGCGCCGCGGTCGACGCGACGGTCTCCGGACTCGCCGCCGCCGCTGCGCGCTGCCGCTCCGCCTCGAACGCGGCGATGCGCGCCTCCGCCTCGGCTTGCGCCTTCCGCGCCGCCTCGAGTGCCGCCTGCGCCTGCGCCAGCTCGTCGCTCATGGAGCCATCCTTGCACGCAGGCCTCCGCGCTCCCCGCGCTCGGGCGCGAGACGATTCACTCGATCGGAGGCACCTCGCGCGGTCGCACGACGAGCCACAGGGACAGCGTTGCGAGCACGCCGCACGCGAGCATGATCACGCCCATCGGCACGGCGCTCTCGACGCGGAAGAGGCCGACGATCGGGCTCACGAGCCCGGCGATCGACATGTTGAGCGCCCCGAGCAGCGACGCGGCGGTGCCTGCCTCCCGGCTGTGGTTCGCGAGCGCGAGCGTCTGCACGCACGGCATCGAGAGCCCGAACGCGAAGGCGAACAGCGCGAGCGGCGGCACGAGGCCCGGCACTCCCGCCCCTGCGACGTCGAGCACGACGATGAGCGTCGCGCCCACGATGAGCAGAGCGGTCGACACCGCGAGCACCCACTGCGCGCCCCAGCGGTTCGCGGCCACACCCGCCGACTGCGTGCCGCACAGCACGGCGACCGAGCAGATCGCGAAGACGAGCCCGAACTGGCCGGGCGTGAAGCCGTAGACCTCCTGCAGCAGCAGCGACGAGGTCGAGAGGTACGCGAACATGCCGCCGAAGATGCTCGCGCCGATGATCGCGACGCCGACGAACACGCGGTCGGTCAGCACCGCGCGGTACTGCTGCCGCAGCGGCACCCGGGTACCCGGCTGCCGCAGGTGCGCGGGCAGCGTCTCGCGCAGCACGAGCAGCTGCAGGCCGATCACGGCCACCGCGTAGGCGGCGAGCACCCAGAACAGTCCTCGCCACTCCATGACCCCCATGAGCCACGAGCCGATGACGGGGGCCGCGATCGGGGCGATGCCGATGACGAGCGCGAGCCGCGACAGCGCCGTCGTGAGCCGCCGTCCGCCGAAGAGGTCGCGCACCATCGCGATCGCGACCGCCGTGCCGGCGGCGGCGCCGAACCCCTGCACAACACGCAGCGCGAGGAGCGTCGCGATGTCGGGCGCGATCGCGACACCGACGCTCGCGACCGCGTGCACGCTCGTCGCGACGAGCAGCGGCCCCCGCCGGCCGACGCGGTCAGAGAGCGGACCGACGACGAGCTGGCCGAGCGCGAAGCCCAGGGTCGTTGCCGACAGGGTCAGCTGCACCATCGCATCCGTCGTCGCGAAGGTGTCCTTCACGGCCGGGAACGCCGGGAGGTAGAGGTCGATCGTGAAGGGTCCGAGCCCGGCGAGCAGGCCGAGCACGAGCAGCACCCGGAAGCGCCGGCCCCGCGACATCGACTCGCCGGGCGCCCCCGTCACGCGGCGGGCAGCGCCAGCGGCACCTCGTCGCGCGGCGCGACGCGCTCCTCGCCCGTGGCGGCGTCGTGCTCGAAGACGACTCGTCCGTCGATCAGGACGGTGCGGGGGCGGGCCATCGGGTCCATCCAATCGCCACCCCACACCACGAGGTCGGCGCGCTTGCCGACCTCGATCGAGCCGACCTCGTGCGCGACGCCGAGCGTCTTCGCGGGGTTGATCGTGATCGCGCGCAGGGCGGTCTCGCGGTCGAGCCCCTCACGCACGGCGAGGGATGCCTGGTGCACGAGGAAGGAGATGGGGATCACCGGGTGGTCGGTGATGATCGAGAGCTCGACGCCGGCCTTCGCGAGCTTGCCGGGGTTCGCGATCGATCGCTTCCGCAGCTCCATCTTCGACTTCGTCGTGAAGAGCGGGCCGATGAGCACGGGCACGCCGCGCTCGGCGAGCAGGTCGGCGACGACGTGCGCCTCGGTGCCGTGGTCGATGATGAGGTCGTAGCCGAACTCGGCCTGCAGGCGCAGCGCCGTGACGATGTCGTCGGCGCGGTGGGCGTGCTGGCGCCACGGGATCTCGCGGCGGAGCACCTTGCCGAGCGCCTCCATCGTGAGGTCGACCTCGGCGGTCGCGCCGGCGTCGACGTCGTTGTGCTTGCGCTGGTAGTTCTGCGCGGCGACGAAGGCGTCGCGGATGATCTTCGCGGTGCCGAGCCTGGTCGACGGCGTCTGCTTCTTGTCGCCGTACACGCGCTTCGGGTTCTCGCCGAGCGCGCTCTTGAGGCCCGCCGGCTCGCGCAGCACCATGTGGTCGACGATGCGGCCGTGGGTGTGGAGGGTCGTGGCCTGGCCGCCGATGGGGTTGCCGGAGCCCGGGTTGACGTTCACGGTCGTCACACCGCCCGCGAGCGCGAGGTCGAAGCCCTCGTCGAAGGGGTCGATCGCGTCGATCGTGCGCACGCCCGCGGTGTTCGGGTTCGTCATCTCGTTCGTGTCGCTCCCCGTCGGCCCGTCGCCCTCGGGGTGCACGCCGAGGTGCACGTGCGCGTCGACGAGACCGGGCGTCACCTGCGCGCCAGCCGCGTCGATGACGGTCGCTCCCTCGGGCACCGCGACGTCGGTACCGAGCTCGGCGATCCGACCGTCGCGCACGAGCACCGTGCCCTCGAACTCCTGGCCCTCGACGGGCACGACCTGGGCGTTGACGATGGCGAGCAGCATGCGGTTCCTCTTCAGATCGGGATCGTCGCCCAGCCTACGCCTGATTAGCCGAACGAACGACTTGTGCTCATGGCCACCCTCGGAGCGCTGCTCCCGCTCGCCCTCGTCGCGATGCGCGCGAGCCATGCCGTCGCGGCGGCGCGAGCCCGCCGCGAGTCCCGACGCGGCGCGGCGCTCAGTCGTCGACGAGCTCCTCGAGCCGCGTCAAGCAGTCCTGCCATCCCTGCTGGAAGTCGTCGACCTCATCGATCGGCGCTGTCTGCCGCACGACGATCCGCACGCCGCCCTCGACCTCGGCGAAGTCGACCGTCACGAGCTCCTCGCGCGCGCCCTGCTCGTCGCCGGAGAGCCAGATCCACGACTGCGCGATGCGCTCGCCCTCGTCGAGCTGCAGGTAGCGCCCCTGCACACCGAAGCCGCCGTCGCCCGTCTGGATCCGGTACGAGCCGCCCTCCCGGCCGTCGATCTCGTAGCGGGTGTCGTCGAACATCGGCCACCACCAGCGCTCGAGGCCCTCGGCCGTCGTCCACAGCGGCCACAGCGCATCCGTCGTCATCTCGACGAAGCCGATGACCTCCGCGTGCTCGACGTCGTCGGGGATCCGCAGCTGCTCGCTCATGCCGCCACGCTAGCCGCGCCCGCCCGCACCCGCACTATCGTGGTGCCGACCGGCGACCGTGCGCCGCAGACGAGAGCGATCGCCGTGACCCTCCCGACCGCCGAAGGCCTCAGCCGCTCCGAGCGGCTCGACCGGCTGCCCTTCACTCGCGCCCACGGCCGCCTGCTCGGTACGAGCGGCATCGGCTGGGCGCTGGACGCGATGGACGTCGGCCTCATCTCGTTCGTCATCGCGGCGCTCGCGCAGCAGTGGAGCCTCACGGCGACCGAGTCGAGCTGGATCGCCTCGATCGGCTTCGTCGGCATGGCGATCGGCGCGACGGTCGGCGGCCTGCTCGCCGACCGGATCGGCCGCCGCAGCGTCTTCGCGCTCACGCTGCTGGTCTACGGGCTCGCGACGGGCGCCTCGGCGCTCGTCGGCTCGCTCGCGGCCCTGCTCGTGCTGCGCTTCGTCGTCGGGCTCGGCCTCGGCGCCGAGCTGCCGGTCGCCTCGACGCTCATCAGCGAGTTCGCGCCCAAGCGCATCCGCGGTCGCGTCGTCGTCTGGCTCGAGGCGTTCTGGGCGCTCGGCTGGATCGCCGCCGCGGTCATCGGCACCTTCGTCGTCGGCGCCGACGACGACGGCTGGCGCTGGGGGCTCGCGATCGGCATGGCGCCGGCGATCTTCTCGATCGTCGTGCGCTGGGGCATGCCGGAGTCGGTGCGCTTCCTCGAGTCGAAGCGGCGCATCACGGAGGCAGAGCGCACCGTGCGGCGCTTCGAGCAGGCGGCGGGGGTCGCCGCGCCGCTCGACGACGAGACGACGGATGCGTCGGCGCGGCCGTCGGCGCACGCCTCGGTCGCGTCGGCCCCCGTCGCCGACGCCGATCGCGTCTCGATCTGGTCGCCCGCGCTCCGCCGCCGCACCATCGCGCTGTGGGCGGTCTGGTTCTGCATCAACTTCTCGTACTACGGCGCGTTCATCTGGATCCCGTCGCTGCTCGTCGAGGCCGGCTTCCCGCTCGTGCGCTCGTTCGGGTTCACGCTCATCATCACGCTCGCGCAGCTGCCCGGCTACGCGACGGCAGCGTTCCTCATCGAGCGCTGGGGACGACGCCCGACGCTCACGGCCTTCCTCGCCGGCTCGGCGCTCGCCGCCGCGTGGTTCGGCACCGCGTCGACCGAGGGCATGATCATCGCCGCCGGCTGCGCCCTCTCGTTCTGCAACCTCGGCGCATGGGGCGCGCTCTACGCGATCGGGCCCGAGCTCTACCCGACGAACGTGCGAGGCACCGGCACGGGCGCCGCGGCGGGCTTCGGCCGCATCGCCTCGATCATCGCGCCGCTCGCCGTGCCGCCGCTGCTCGGCCTCGGGGGCCCGCTGCTGCTGTTCGCGGTGTTCGCGGCGGCGTTCGCGATCGCGGCGGTCGCCGCGTGGACGCTCCCCGAGCGGCGCGGCGCCGCGCTCGAGTAGCGCGCTGGAGCTGATGCGGAGGCCCTTTCGGGCCTCCTCGCGACGCCAGCGCCGGGGCCCGTCCCGGGCCCCGGTCACCGTCGCACGAGCGCACGCCTCCCCGCTACGCCAGCTTCCCGAGCGCCTGCTGCAGGTCGGCGACGAGGTCGCCGGCATCCTCGAGGCCGACCGAGAGCCGCAGCAGGTCCTCCGGCACGGCGAGCTCGGTGCCCTTGACGGATGCGTGGGTCATCTCGGAGGGGAAGCAGACGAGCGACTCGATGCCGCCGAGCGACTCGGCGAGCTGGAAGACCCCGGTGTGCCGCACGAGCTCGAGCGCCGCGGCCTTCCCGCCCGCGAGCTGCAGCGACACCATGCCGCCGAAGCCGCGCATCTGCCGCGCCGCGAGCTCGTGCTGCGGGTGATCGGCGAGGCCCGGGTAGTGCACCGCAGTGACGGCCGGGTGGCCGACGAGCGACTCGGCGACCAGCTGCGCGTTCTGGCAGTGCCGCTCGACGCGCACGGCGAGCGTCTTGAGCGAGCGGCTCGTGAGCCACGCGTCGAACGGGCTGTTGACCGCGCCGACCGCGAACTGCTGGAAGCCGATGCGCTCGGCGAGCGACGCATCCGCCGTCACGACCGCGCCGCCGACGAGGTCGGAGTGCCCGCCGATGTACTTCGTCGTCGAGTGCACGACGACGTCGGCGCCGAGCCCGAGCGGCTGCTGCAGGTAGGGCGTCGCGAAGGTGTTGTCGGCGACGACGATCGCGCCGGCGGAGTGACCGAGCTCGGCGAGCCCGGCGATGTCGGCGACCTTCATGAGCGGGTTCGAGGGCGTCTCGACCCACAGGATCTTCGTGTTCCGCCGGAGCCCCGCGCGCACGGCGTCGAGGTCGGATGCGTCGGCGGTGGAGATCTCGACGCCCCAGCGGGAGTGGATCTGCGAGACGAGCCGGTGCGTGCCGCCGTACACGTCGTTGCCCATGAGCACGTGGTCGCCCGGCTGCAGCACGGCGCGCAGGATCGCGTCCTCCGCGGCGAGCCCGGAGCCGAACGCGAACGCGTGCGTGCCGCCCTCGAGGCTCGTGAGCTGCTGCTGCAGCGCGTCGCGCGAGGGGTTGCCGCCGCGCGAGTACTCGTAGCCGTCGCGGAACCCGCCCACGCCGTCCTGCACGAACGTCGAGGTCATGAAGATCGGCGGGATGACGGCGCCCGTGCGCGGGTCGAAGGGCTGGCCGTCGTGGATCGCGCGGGTCGAGAAGCCGTGGGATGCGTGGTGGTCGTTGTTCATGTCAGGCGTCCTTCGCGAGGTGGGCGAGCAGGTCGGTGCGGGTGACGACGCCTGCGGGCTTCGCGGCGTCGAGCACGAGGAGGGCGTCGGCGTCCCGCAGTGCCGCGCGGAGCGCATCCACCGATTCCGTGATGCCGATCTGCGGCATCCGCGGGCCGAGGTGCTCCCCCACGGGGTCGGCGAGGCTCGCGCGCTCGGCGACGACCGCGTCGAGGAGCGCGCGCTCGTCGACGGCGCCCGCGACCTCGCCGAGCACGACGGGCGGCGCCGCGCGGAGCACGGGCAGCTGGTGCACGCCGAGCTCGCGCATCCGCTCGATCGCGGCGCGCACGGTGTCGCTCGGGCGCACGTGCGCGAGGACGGACGGCTCGGCGCCCATGCCGGCGAGCACGTCGCGCACCGTCGGCCCGGTGTCCGCGTCTGCGAAGCCGTGGGACCGCATCCAGGAGTCGGAGTAGAGCTTCTGCAGGTAGCCGCGGCCGGAGTCGGGCAGCAGCACGACGACGACCGCATCGGCGGGGAGCCCGCGCGCGACGCGCAGTGCAGCCGCGACCGCCATGCCGCTCGAGCCGCCGGCGAGGAGGCCCTCCTCGCGGGCCAGTCGGCGGGCCATCGCGAACGACTCGGCGTCGCCGATCGCGATCACCTCGTCGACGACGCTCGGGTCGTAGTTGCCGGGCCACATGTCCTCGCCCACGCCCTCGACGAGGTAGGGGCGGCCGGTGCCGCCGGAGTAGATCGAGCCCTCGGGGTCGGCCCCGATGATGCGGACGGCGCCGTCGGAGGCGCGCTTGAGGAAGCGAGCGGTGCCGGTGATCGTGCCGCCCGTGCCGACGCCGGTGACGAAGTGCGTGACGCGGCCGTCGGTGTCGCGCCAGATCTCGGGGCCGGTGGAGGCCTCGTGCGCGGCCGGCGCGGCGGGGTTGAAGAACTGGTTGGGCTGGAAGGCGCCCTCGATCTCGTCGGTGAGGCGGTTCGCGACGCCGTAGTACGACTCGGGGCTGTCTGGCGCGACCGAGGTCGGCGTCACGACGACCTTTGCGCCGTAGGCGCGCAGCGTCGCGCGCTTGTCCTCGGCGACCTTGTCGGGGCACACGAAGACGCAGCGGTAGCCCTTCTGCTGCGCGACGAGCGCGAGGCCGACGCCGGTGTTGCCGCTCGTCGGCTCGACGATCGTGCCGCCGGGGCGCAGCAGGCCCTTCGCCTCGGCGTCCTCGATCATCGCCTGCGCGATGCGGTCCTTGACCGAGCCGCCGGGGTTCAGGAACTCGACCTTCGCGAGCACGGTCGCGGCGATGCCCTCGGTGACCTTCGAGAGGCGCACGAGCGGGGTGTTCCCGATCGTCTCGAGGACGGACTCGGCGTAGTGCATGTGCTCCTCCAGGTCGGCGCTCCAGCCTAGCGAGCGCGGCCACGGCGGCATGCGGGCGGCCCCGAGCGCAGCGCGGCGGGCGGCCCCTCGAGGGAGCCGCCCGCCGCGGTCGCTCAGCCCTCGGTGAGGGGCGCGAGATCCGGGTTGTCGGCGTACGCCTCCGCCGCGTTCTCCTGCGTGACGATCACCGGCTCGAGCAGGTTCGACGGCACCTCGATCGCGCCGTTGTCCGACGTCGCGGTCGTCTCCGGCTCCTCACCGGCGCCCCCTGGGAGCCGGGGCGGGCTCGCTTCGCCATGCGGCCATCGTGTCCAGCCGCCCGGTTGCTGTCAAGGAATGAAGACAAGTCCTGCCGGGAGCGGTGCGGCAGGATGGCCGCATGGACGCCCGTCGCGAGCTCATCGTCGAGCGGGTGCTGCGCTGCGTCGAGCTCGTGCCGCGCGGCCGCGTCGCCTCCTACGGCGCCATCGCGGCGATCTGCGGCATCGGCCCGCGGCAGGTCGGCTCGATCATGCGGCACTACGGCTCGGGCGTCCCGTGGTGGCGGATCACGAGCCACGCGGGCGACATCGGCGGTGACCACCACGATGCGGCGCGCCCGATCTGGACGGACGAGGGCATCGAGCTCAAGCCGAACGGGCTCGGCTGCCGCTACGCCGACTACGCCGCCGACATGGCCGAGCTCGAGCGGCGCTGGCGGGAGGCGGTCGCAGACCTGCCGGACCCCGACGCGGTCGACCTCGACGCATCCGCCTGACGCGCCCGCGCCGCCGCGCTCCGGCCGCCGCGCTCCGGCCACCCCGCATCAGCGGGTGCGCTCCCGCCACGGGGGTGCGGGAATGCCGCCACCCGGCGCGCAGGTGCGCACCTGTCGCGCGCGACGTCCCCTACGCGTGCGTCGACTGCTGGGCGAAGAGCGTCGCGTAGGTGCCGTCCGCCGCGAGCAGCGCCTCGTGCGTGCCGCGCTCGACGATGCGGCCGCGATCGATGACGAAGATGACGTCGGCGTGCCGGATGGTCGAGAGCCGGTGGGCGATCGCGAGCGTCGTGCGGCCGCGCGCGGCCTCGTCGAGCGCCGCTTGCACGACGCGCTCCGAGACGGTGTCGAGCGCGCTCGTCGCCTCGTCGAGCACGAGCACCGCCGGGTCCTTGAGCAGCACGCGCGCGATGGCGATGCGCTGCTTCTCGCCGCCCGAGAGCCGGTAGCCGCGCTCGCCGACGATCGTGTCGTAGCCGTCGGGGAAGCGGTGGATCGTGTCGTAGATGCTCGCCGCGCGCGTCGCGGCGTCGAGCTCCTCCTCGGTCGCGTCGGGTTTGGCGTAGCGGAGGTTCTCGGCGATGGATGCGTGGAAGAGGTAGGGCTCCTGGCTCACGATGCCGATGTTGTCGGTGAGCACCGCCGGGTCGATCTCGCGCACGTCGGTGCCGGCGAAGCGCACCGCTCCCCCGGTGACTTCGTGGAGCCGGGGCAGCAGGTAGCCGATCGTCGTCTTGCCCGCGCCCGATGGCCCGACGAACGCGGCGAACGTGCCGGGCTCGAGCGTGAACGAGATGCCGTCGAGCGTGTTCGGCTCATCCGCCTTCGCGTCGGGGTAGCGGAAGCGCACGTCGTCGAACTGCACCTCGCCGAGCCGCGCGGGCTCGATCGGCTTGGGCGTCGCGGGCGGCGTGATCGCCGGCTGCAGGTCGAGGTACTCGAAGATGCGGGCGAAGAGCGCGCCAGAGGTCTGCAGGTCGAGGCCGACGCGCAGCAGGCCCATGAGCGGCATGAGCAGTCGCGCCTGCACGGTCGTGAACGCGACGAGCGTGCCGGCGGTGATGCCGGTGTCGCCCCCGACGATGAGGTAGCCGGCGAGCACGTAGACGACCGCGGGCAGCACCGAGATGAAGATCGACACGAGTGCGAAGAACGTCTGGCCGCTCATCGTCAGGCGCACCTGCAGCCCGACCTGCCGGTCGTTCTCGTCCTGGTAGCGGCGCGACTCGTCGCGCTGGCGGCCGAACGCCTTCGCGAGCAGGATGCCCGAGACCGACAGCGCCTCCTGCGTGATCGCGGTCATCTCGCTCAGCGACTCCTGCGTCTGCGTCGCGATGCGCGCGCGCACCTGCCCGACGCGGCGCTGCAGCAGCACGAGCACCGGAGTGAGCAGCACCGCCATGATCGTCAGCTGCCACGACAGGATGAGCATCGTCACGAGGCTCGCGATGACGGTGACGGTGTTGCCGACGACCGACGAGACGGTGTTGGAGAGCACGCTCGCGACGCCGCCGACGTCGTTCTGCAGCCGCGACTGGATGACGCCCGTCTTCGTGCGCGTGAAGAACGCGAGCTCCATGCTCTGCAGCTTGTCGAACAGCGACACCCGCAGCTGCCCCATCACCCGGTTGCCGACCTTCGAGGTGATGAGCGTCTGCCAGATGCCGAGCAGGCTCGACGAGACCCACAGCGCCACCATGATGCCGACGAGGATCCACAGCAGCCGCAGGTCGGGCCCCGAGCCGTCGAGGGGGAAGAGCGCCTCGTCGAAGACGCGCTGCGTCAGCAGCGGCGGGAACACCGCGATCGTGGCGACGACGAGCACGAGCACGATCGTCAGCACGATCTGCGCGCGGTGGGGCTCGAAGAGGGCGAGGATGCGTCGGCCGAGGTTCGGCACGCGGGGCGCGTCCGCGTTCGCGGCGCGCTGGGCGGCCTCGTCGCGCATCGCCACGCGACCCCCGCCGCCCCGCATCATGGTCATGCCTCCACGCTATCGGCGCTCGCTGACGGCTCCGCCCGCGAGCCCATCGGTGTGCGATGCTCGCAGGCGACGACGAGGAGGTGGTGGCCGTGAGCGTCGATGAGCCCTTCGCGATGCCGCGGAGCTGCGTGCGATCACGCTCCGAGCGGGTGCGCACGCCGAGCGTGACCCGCGGCTCGCGTCGATCCGGCTTGCATGGACCGACTTCCCGGGCGTGACCGCCGAGCTCGGCGGAGACGTGCCCGAGGCGGCGCCCGTCTCCGGCTGCGACGCGTGCGACGAGGACGTCGTCGCGGTGGCCGAGTCATGGACCGACGCCGTGCGGCGGGCTGTCGCGGACTGGCCACGACCCGAGCGCTGACGCCCGCCCGCTCGCGAAGCGCATCCCCACGCACGACGAAGGGCCGCACCCTCTCGGATGCGGCCCTTCGTGCTGGAGCGGGGAACGCTACTTGAGCGTCACCGTCGCGCCGGCCTCCTCGAGGTCGGCCTTCGCCTTCTCGGCGTCCTCCTTCTTCGCGCCCTCGAGCACGTTGGCGGGAGCACCGTCGACGAGCGCCTTGGCCTCGCCGAGGCCGAGCGACGTGAGCGCACGGACGACCTTGATGACCTGGATCTTGGCCGAGCCGGCAGCCTCGAGGACGACGTCGAAGGAATCCTTCTCCTCGGCCTCCTCCTCGGCGCCAGCGCCACCCGCGGCGGGGGCCGCGGCGACCGCGACCGGAGCCGCAGCGGTGACCTCGAAGGTCTCCTCGAAGGCCTTCACGAACTCGCTGAGCTCGATGAGGGTGAGCTCCTTGAACTGCTCGAGCAGCTCGTCAGTCGACAGCTTTGCCATCGTCTTCTCCTTGTTTCTGGAACTGACCGGGCCTTACTCGGCCGCGGACTCCTGCTTGACCCGCAGCGCGTCGACCGCGCGAGCGGCCTGGGCGAGCGGGGCGTTGAACATGTACGCAGCGCCGAACAGCGAGGCCTTGAAGGCACCGGCCAGCTTGGCCAGCAGCACCTCCCGCGACTCGAGATCGGCGAGCTTGTTGACGTCGTCGGTCGAGAGCGGGTTCCCGTCGAAGAAACCGTTCTTGACCACGAGCGCCGGGTTCGCCTTGGCGAAGGCACGCAGCTCCTTCGCGACGGCGACAGGGTCGCCGTGCACGAATGCGATCGCCGACGGGCCGACGAGCGAGTCGTCGAACGCGTCGATGCCAGCCTTGTTGGCAGCGATCTTGGTGAGCGTGTTCTTCACCACGGCGTACGTCGCGTGCTCACTGATCGATCGGCGCAGCGTCTTCAGCTGGCCGACGGTGAGACCGCGGTACTCGGTCAGCAGAACGGCGTTCGAGGTCTCGAAGAGGTTCGAGAGCTCGGCGACCGCAGCTTCCTTGTTCGCCATGGTGCTCCTTGCGTCATTGCTGGCTGCCCTGGCCCGAACATGAAAGTGAGCTCCGGCGCACGCGCACGGAGCTCGGTCCTCGACGGGACTTCACACCTGCGCGGGACGACGCTCCTCGAGCGAGCCTTCGGTTGCCGCACACCCTTGCGGGCACGCGCCAACGACCAGCGGTCTTTGGTATGGGATCAGACTACGGCACGACGGATGCGTCGCGCAAGCCCGCCGCGTCAGCCGCCTCCATGAGCGGCAGCCGCACCGTGAACGCCGTGCGGCCCGGCCGGCTCTCGAGCGCGATCGAGCCCTGGTGCGCGTCGACGAGGGCTTGCACGATCGCGAGCCCGAGCCCCGACGAGCCGGTCTCGCGCGACCGCGACCGGTCGCCGCGCGCGAAGCGCTCGAAGACCGTGCGCTGCTGCTCCTCGGGGATGCCGGGGCCGGCGTCGACGATCTCAATCACCGCCTCCCCCGGCTCGGTGCGCAGCGTGACGTCGATCGCGGTGCCGTCGGGCGTGTGGACCCGCGCGTTCGCGAGCAGGTTCGCCACCACTTGCTGCAGCCGCAGCGCATCGCCCGTGACCGCGACGGGCTCGTCGGGGAGCATGAGGGAGATCGGATGCGCGGGGCCGGCCGCCTGCGCATCGGCGACGGCCTCGACGACGAGCAGCGACAGGTCGACCTCGGCGCGCTGCAGCTCGCGGCCCTCGTCGAGCCGCGCGAGCAGCAGCAGGTCGTCGACGAGCGCCTGCATGCGGCGCGCGGCCGCCTCGATGCGCTCGAGCGACTCCTTGCTGTCGGGCCGCAGCTCGCCGTCGTGCTTGCGCGTGATCTCGGCGTAGCCCCGCACGGCCGCGAGCGGCGTGCGCAGCTCGTGCGACGCATCCGCGACGAACTGCCGCACGCGCCGCTCGCTGAGCGCCCGCGCGTCGAAGGCCTCCTGGATGTGCGCGAGCATCCGGTTCATCGACTCCTGCACGCGGTCGACCTCGGAAGCCGGGTCGTCGATGTGCACGCGGTTCGTCAGCTGCGCGTCGCCCGAGGCGAGCGGCAGCTGCGAGATGCGCTCGGCGGTCGAGATGACGGCCGTGAGCGGACGCAGCGCGCGCCGGATGATCGAGTCGGCGAGCACGAGCACGATCGCGAGCGCGGCGGCGGCCGCGACAGCGATGACGAACGCGAGCGCCGCGAGGGTCTGGTTCGCCTCCGCCATCGACAGTCCGACGATGACGCGCACCTGCCCGACCTGGGTCGCGACCGTGCGGTAGGAGCCGTAGCTCGGCAGGCTCGCGCTCGTGACGACGTCCGTCTCCGCCCCGAGCACCACGCGCTGATCGCGCTCCGAGAGCGCGAAGCGCTGCCCGAGCCGGTTCATGATGAAGTTGTCGCCGAGCTCGCCAGACTGCTCCTCGATCGCGAGCAGGGCCCCGGTGGGCGTCGCGCTCGGGTCGACCGTCGGCCGCTCGCCGGTCGAGAGCGCGCGGGCGACGGACACGCTCGTGCGCTCCGAGAACTCGCGCAGCTGCTCGTCGATGCGCGTCTCGAGCACGACGCGCATCGTCATGACGCTCGCGATCGCGACCGCGGCCGTGAGCAGCGCGAAGAGCGCGACGACCACGACCAGCAGCCGCCGTCGCAGCGACCACGACGACGGGTTCTGGATGCGTCTGCCCAGCTGAGCCACGGACGCGGGCGCCGACTGGCTCACCTCGAGCAGGCCTCCGTCACTCGGCCGCGCGCAGCTGGTAGCCGACGCCGCGCACCGTGTGGATCATGGGCGGGCCGAGGGTGTCGATCTTCTTGCGGAGGTAGGAGATGTAGAGCTCGACGACGCTCGCGCGGCCGCCGAAGTCGTACGACCACACGCGGTCGAGGATCTGCGCCTTCGAGAGCACGCGGCGCGGGTTGCGCATGAGGTAGCGCAGCAGCTCGAACTCGGTCGCGGTGAGGTCGATCTGCTTGCCGCCGCGGCGCACCTCGTAGGAGTCCTCGTCCATCATGAGGTCGCCGACCCAGAGCACGCTCGACTCCTCGGCGGCCGTCGCGGTGCGGCGGATGAGGCCGCGGAGGCGCGCGACGACCTCCTCGAGGCCGAAGGGCTTCGTCACGTAGTCGTCGCCGCCGGCGGTGAGCCCCGCGACGCGGTCGTCGAGCGAGTCCTTCGCGGTGAGGAAGAGCACGGGCACGTCGAAGCCCGCCGAGCGCAGGCGCTGGAGCACGGTGAGCCCGTCGATGTCGGGGAGCATGATGTCGAGCACGACGGCGTCGGGGCGGAACTCGCGCACCGCTTGCAGGGCCTGCTGGCCGTTGGCGGCGGTCTTGACGTCCCAGCCCTCGTACTTGAGGCCCATCGCGACGAGGTCGGCGAGGCTCTGCTCGTCGTCGACGACCACGATGCGGATGGGCGAGCCGTCCTGGCGGGTGAGGCGGGGCTGCGCCCGCAGCTTCTGCTGAGCGGTGTCGGTCATGCCAACCATTGCGCCACATCCCCCTGTGCATCGGTGCCTCATAGGCTATGCGGTCCCTGTGCGTCGCCTTTCCCCACCGAGCGTCTGCGCGCTCATGCGAGCGCGCACGTGAAGGTGCCGGTGCGCAGCCAGTGCTCGAGCCGCGCCGCCGCCGTGTGCGCGTAGCGCTCCGCCTCGGCTCGCCAACCCGCTGTCGTCGTGATGAGCAGCGCGTTCGCGAGCAGCAGCTGGCGTGCCGCCACGAGCGCCTCGAGATCGGCATGCGCGACCGGAGGCACGGGAGCGACCTGCGCGTAGCTGTCGCGGAGCGCCGCCTCCAGCGCAGGGTCCTCGCCGCGCAGGTAGTAGGTCGAGATCGCCAGGCCGAGCACGGGCAGGCCGATGCCCGCGTCATCGAAGTCGAACACCGCGAGGCTGCCGTCGTGCCACTTGAGGTTGCCGCCGTGCAGGTCGGCGTGGAGGGCTCGCAACGACGCGCCCTCGTGCAGGCGCGCGAATGCCTCGCCCGTCCGCTCGCGGGCCTCAGCGAGCACGGCACGCTCCTGCGGCCGCAGGTCCGGGGCGGAATCCAGCGCGTCCTCATCGCCGAAGAGCGGCTCGGTGAGCGGCGGGAGCGCGCCGTCGCGCGGCGGTTGCCACGTCTCGGCGTGCAGGTGCAGCGTCGCCATGGTGCGGCCGAGCGCACGCGCCGACGCGGGCTCGAGCGGCTCGGCGTCCCGGCCGTCGAGCCAGGATGCGGCGGTGACGAGCAGCGACCGTCCGACCGCGGGCGCGTCCACCTCGACGCACCACCGCCCATCCGGCGCGCGCACCGGCTCGGGGACGCAGACGTCGGTCTCCGCCGCGATCGCGGCGATCCACGCCTGCTCGCCAGCGAGCCGGGCATCCGGAGCGGTCCGCGCGTGGGACGATGGAGAGGTGGATCTGCAGCTCGACATCTTCGGCGACGAGGCCCGCCTCGCGTCGCACACGAGCCGCATCCTCGCCTACTCGAGCGACCGCATCGCGTGGCTCCGCGCGCGCTCGGGCGGCGTGACCGCGACCGACGCGGCGCGGCTCAGCACGCAGCGCTCGATCACCGCCGTCGCACGCGAGAAGACGAGCCTGCGCGGCTTCAGCGGCAACGCGTTCACCGATCACGGCCGCGCGCGCGAGCCCCACATCGCGCGCTGGGTGCACGACCACTTCTCGCTGCTGCCCTCGGATGCGCTCTTCCACGCCGCGCCGGATCGCCGCCACCTCGCGACGCCCGACTGCGTGAGCGACGACGGCGCGGTGCTCGCCGAGATCAAGACGACCTCGCGGCCGTTCGAGAAGATCCCGAGGAGCTACTTGCGGCAGATCTGGTGGCAGCAGTACGTGCTCGGCGCCGACCGCACGCTGTTCGTGTGGGAGCACCACGTCGACTTCGTGCCCGTCGGGCCGCCCCGGCACCAGTGGGTCGAGCGCGACGAGGACGAGATCGCGATGCTCGTCGATCGCGCCGACCAGCTGCTGCAGCTGCTGGCGCGCTGATGCTGCTCGCGCGCTGATGCTCCTCGCCATCCACGGGCTCGGGTCGGACTCGAGCGCGATGCGCGACTACCTCGGGGGCGCCGTGCCGCCGGGCGTGCGCGTGCTGGCACCCGACCTGCGGGCGCACGGCGCGAATCCGCTCATCGGCGAGCCGGCCGACTTCGCGCTCGAAGCGCTCGCCGCTGAGGTGGGCGACGAGCTCGTCCGCTTCGGCGACGGCTCGCCGGTGACGATCGTGGGCGTCTCGCTCGGCGCGGCACTCGCGGCGATGATCGCCCGCTCCGGCCGCTTCCCGCTCGACCGGGTCGCGCTCGTGCGGCCTGCGTTCACGCACGAGCCGCTGCCCGCGAACCTCGCCATCTTCCCCGTCATCGGCCGACTGCTCGAGTCGCACCGGCCGCGGCGAGCGCTCGCCGAGCTGCACCGCGCCGGTGCGTGGCGCGCGATCGCGCTCGAGTCGCTCGCGCACGCGCGGGGGCTCGAGGCGCAGCTCACCCAGCCGCGCGCCGCCGAGCGACGGATCCGCCTGCTCGAGATCCCGCGGAACGCCGCCTACCGCCCCGGTGAGCTGCGCATCCCGGCCCCCACGGTCGTGCTCGCGAGCGAGCGCGACCCCGTGCATCCGCTGCACGTCGCCGAGGCGTGGCGCGACGAGCTCGGCACCCGGATGCTCGTCTCTCCCGCGCGCGACGACGGCGAGGCCGCGATGCACGCGTGGTTCCGCGAGCAGCTCGGGAGCTTCCTCGTCGGCATCCGCTGACGGCTCAGTCGCGCGCGAGCTCGCCGCCGAGCCGCAGCGCCGCGGCACCGGCCGGCACGGCACCGCCGGCCCTCCGCACGGGCGGCGCCGACGCATCCGCCCTGTTCACGGGCACGGAGTGCACGACCGCCACCGCGATGAGCCAGAGCACGCCGATGCCCGCGGCGACGAACTCGAGCGTCGAGCCGACGTCGGTGTTGCCGCCCGTGAGCGAGAGCAGGCCGCCGGTCGCGGCGATGATGCCGACGGCGAGGCCGCCGACGATCGAGAGCCGCGCGACCCAGCGATCGTCGGCGGTCGCGAACTGCAGCATCGCGGTGCAGCCCGCCGCGAAGGCGAGCACGGCGGCGACGATGTGCGCCCAGTCGCGCAGCTCGGCCTCGGGCCCGAGGAGCGTCGGGCAGCCCGGCGAGCACGGCACGGCGGCCGCGAAGCCGAACAGCGCCCCCGCCACGACGAGGGAGGCGGCGGGCGCCCAGCGGCGCAGCACCGGGAGCCGCGTGCGCACGTCGCGCACGACGACCGCGACGAGCAGGATGCCGGCCACGACGAGCCCGAAGCCGATCTGGAACTGCCCGGCGGAGTGCATGTACTGGGCGCCGAGCTCGGAGATGTAGAGGAACCGCTCGTACATCGCGCGGGCGTCGCCGATCACGACCGCGCCCGCGACGAGGCTCGCGACGGCGAGCATCGCGACGACGGCGTCCAGGCGGCGGTGCGGCGGCACGGTCCCGACTGTAGCGCCGTCACCCGACGTCATCCGGACATCCGCTCGTCACACGGGTGGAGTACCGTCGAGGCGACCTGGAGGGGGCAGTCATGCGAGCAGTGCTGGTGCGGGAGTTCGGCCCGACCGACGGCGTGGAGATCGGCGAGGTGGATGCGCCGCGGGGGCTGGGCACCGAGGTGATCGTCGACGTGCACGCCGCGGGCATGAACCCGATCGACTTCAAGACCGTGCTCGGCAAGGGCGCGGCGAAGGCGGTCGAGCCGCTGCTGCCGTGGGTGCCGGGCGGCGACGTCGCCGGCACCGTCGCCGAGGCGCCCTACGAGGCGCACGACCTACAGCCGGGCGACGCCGTCTACGGCATCGCGAACCACTGGCGCACGCGCGGCACCTACGCCGAGCAGGTCGTCGTGCCGAGCCTCGCGCTCGCGCCGAAGCCCGAGTCGCTCAGCTTCGAGGAGGCCGCGGCGGTGCCGTGCGCGGCGCTCACCGCGTGGGACGCGGTCGTGCGCATCGCGAAGGCGCGCGCCGGGCAGCGCATCCTCATCCACGCCGGCGCGGGCGGCGTCGGCCACTTCGCCGTGCAGTTCGCGAAGTACTTCGGCGCGACCGTCGCGACGACCGTCTCGACGCGCAACGTCGACTTCGCGCGCTCGCTCGGCGCCGACGAGGTCGTCGACTACACGCAGGCCAGGTTCGAGGACGCGCTGCAGAAGGTCGACGTCGTCGTCGACCTCATCGGCAACGTCGCCGACGACACCGGCACGCGCTCGCTCGACGTGCTCAAGCACGGCGGCCTCTACCTCAACGTGCCCACCGGCTCGTGGCCCGAGTACGCCTCCGCGGCCGCCGAGCGGGGCCTGCGCGCCTCGGCGGTCAAGGTCGAGTCCGACGGCTCCAACCTCGGCATCATCGGACGCCTCATCGACGCGGGCGACGTGCGCGTCGAGGTGCAGCACGCCTACCCCCTCGAGCGCGTGCGCGAGGCGTTCGCCGAGCTGCAGGGCGGCCACGTGCGCGGCAAGCTCGTGCTCACGGTGCGCTGATCCGCCGAACCGGCCCTCGACGGTGCAAGATGGTCGGATGAGCGACGCGAAGAAGCCGCTGCTGGAGGTCTCGGGCCTCAAGGTAGAGTTCACGACCCAGGACGGCACGGTCACGGCCGTGCACGAGGCGAGCCTGTCGCTCGCGGCGGGCGAGACGCTCGCGATCGTCGGCGAGTCGGGCTCCGGCAAGTCGACGACCGCGATGGCGATCATCGGCCTGCTGCAGGGCAACGGCCGCGTGAGCGCCGGCAGCATCAAGCTCGACGGCGAGGAGCTCGTGGGCGCGAGCGAGTCGACGATGCGCAGCATCCGCGGCCGTCGCATCGGCCTCGTGCCGCAGGATCCGATGTCGAACCTCAACCCGGTCGCCCGCATCGGCTCGCAGGTCGCCGAGACGCTGCTCGCGCACGGCCTCGCCGATCGCAAGGACGTCGACCGGAAGGTCGTCGAGACGCTCGAGGCCGCGGGGCTCCCCGATGCCGCCGAGCGCGCGAAGTCCTACCCGCACGAATTCTCGGGCGGCATGCGCCAGCGCGCGCTCATCGCGATCGGCCTCGCGTGCCGGCCGGCGTTGCTCATCGCCGACGAGCCCACGAGCGCCCTCGACGTCACGGTGCAGCGCACGATCCTCGACCAGATCGGCCAGATGACGCAGGAGCTCGGCACCGCCGTGCTGCTCATCACGCACGACCTCGGCCTCGCGGCGGAGCGCGCGCAGCGCGTCGTCGTCATGCACCGCGGACGCGTCGTCGAGCAGGGCCCCGCGCGGCAGATCCTCGAGTCGCCCCAGCACCCCTACACGCAGTCGCTCGTCAAGGCGGCGCCGTCGGTCGCGATGGCGCGCCTGCGCCCCGAGGACCTCATCGCGCACGGCGCGGCGGATGCGTCGGGCACGCCCGACGTCATCGTCGAGTTCGAGAACGTGACGAAGGAGTTCCACGTGCGCGGCCGGCGCGAGCCGTTCAAGGCCGTCGACGACGTGTCGCTCTCGGTGCCGCGCGGCAAGACCGTCTCGATCGTCGGCGAGTCCGGCTCGGGCAAGACGACGACCGCGCGGATGCTGCTGAAGGCCTTCGAGCCGACGAGCGGCACGATCCGCTTCGAGGGCAAGGACGTCTTCGCGCTCTCGCGCGAGGAGCAGAAGCAGTTCCGGCAGCGCGTGCAGCCGGTCTTCCAGGACCCGTACTCGTCGCTCAACCCGATGTTCACGATCGAGCGGATCATCGAGGAGCCGCTGTCGTTCTACGGCAAGGGCTCGAAGCGCGAGCGGGAGCAGCGCGTGCGCGAGCTGCTCGACCAGGTGTCGCTGCCGACCGACATGGCGCGCCGCTACCCCTCGGAGCTCTCGGGCGGCCAGCGGCAGCGCGTCGCGATCGCGCGAGCCCTCGCCCTCTCCCCCGACGTGATCGTCTGCGACGAGCCGGTCTCGGCGCTCGACGTGCTCGTGCAGGACCAGATCCTGCGGCTGCTCGGCGACCTGCAGCGGGAGCTCGGCCTCAGCTACCTCTTCATCTCGCACGACCTCGCCGTCGTGCGGCTCATCAGCGACTACGTCGCCGTCATGCAGAACGGCAGGCTCGTCGAGGCCGCGACGAGCGAGGAGATCTTCACGAACCCGCGCGACCCGTACACGCGGAAGCTGCTCGCCTCGATCCCGGGCAACGAGCTGAAGATCGCGAGCTGACGCTCCGCCCCCGCTCCGTCGAACTTCCCCGAACCGCGGGGATCCGGGCGTGGAACCGAGCGTTCGGGGAAGTTCGACGTTCGAGGAGCGGGCGGCGCGCTCAGCGCTTGCGCGTGCGGGGGTCCATCGCCTCGCGCAGCGCCTCGCCGAGCAGCGTGAAGCCGAGCGCCGTGATCATGATGCAGATGCCCGGGAGGAACGCGAGCTGCGGGGCGATCGCGAGCTCCGCTTGCGCATACGTGAGCATGCGGCCCCACTCCGCCGTCTCCGGGCGCCCGCCGCCGAGGCCGAGGAACGACAGCGCGGCCGCGTCGATGACGGCCGTCGCGAGCGTGAGCGTCGCCTGCACGATGACCGGCCCGACCGAGTTCGGCAGCAGGTGCGACATCGTGATGCGGCCCGTGCCGAGACCGAGCGTGCGCGCCGCGAGCACGTAGTCCGACTCGCGCTGCTGCAGCATCGACGAGCGCAGCAGGCGCGCGAAGATCGGGATCTGCGCGACGCCGATGGCGATCATGACCGCGAGCGGCGTGCGGCCGAGGATGGCCGCGATCGAGACCGCGAGCAGGAGGTGCGGCACCGAGAGCAGGATGTCGACGAACCGCATGATGATGGTGTCGACCCATCCGCCGAACGCGCCCGCGATCGCGCCGAGCACCATGCCGCCCAGCAGCCCGAAGAACGTCGAGACGACGCCGATGATGAGCGACGCCTGTGCGCCCCAGATGAGCTTCGAGACGACATCGCCGCCGAAGCGGTCGATGCCGAGCGGGAACTCCGGGATCTCGCCGATGCCGGGCAGCGACGTCGGCCGCAGGTACTCGCGGCCGGGGGTCGCGAGTTCCGGGTAGGGCGCGAGCAGCGGTGCGAGCACCGCGACGAGGATGAACGCCGCAACGACGACCGCGCCGACCCACGCGGCGGGGTTCTTGCGGACGCGGCGGAGGACGTCGCCCCAGAAGCTGCCGCTGCGGCGTGCGTGCGTCTGGTCGCCGCCCTCCGGCGTGGGGAGGGTCGGGATGGCTTCTGCGGCGCTCACTGGATCCTCACCCTCGGGTCGATGAACGAGTAGGAGATGTCGACGAGCAGGTTGATGATCGCGTAGGAGAAGGCGATGAAGAGCACGAAGCCCTGCAGCACCGGGAAGTCGCGCGCGAAGATCGCGCCGGCGAGGAACGCGCCGATGCCCGGGAAGGCGAACACCGTCTCGGTGAGCACCGCCCCCGAGATGAGCAGGCCCGCCTGCAGGCCGATCGTCGTGACGACGGGGAGCATGGCGTTCCGCAGCACGAAGCGGTTGCGGATCGTCGACTGCGCGATGCCCTTCGCGCGGCCCGTGCGCACGTAGTCGGCGTTGACGACCTCGAGCACGGAGGCGCGCGTGATGCGCACGATGATCGCGAGCGGGATCGTCGCGAGCGCGACGGCGGGCAGCAGCAGGTGCACGATCGCGTTGAGGGATGCGTCGAGCTCACCCGTGAGGAGCCCGTCGAGCACGTAGAAGCCCGTCACGTGCGTCGCATCCACTCCCCTGTCCTGGCGGCCGGTCGAGGGCAGCCAGCCGAGCTGGACGGCGAAGATCCACTTGAGGATGAACGCGAGGAAGAACACCGGGATCGTGATGCCGACGAGGCTGCCGGCGACCGAGACGTGGTCGATGAGGCGGCCGTGGTGGCGAGCGGCCCAGTAGCCGAGCGGGATGCCGATGCCGACCGCGATGATGAGCGCCATGATGGCGAGCTCGACCGTGGCGGGGAACCGGTTCGCGAACTCCTCGAGCACCGGCCGGCGCGTCTCGATCGAGTTGCCGAAGTCGCCCTGCAGCAGTCGCCCGAGCCAGGTGATGTACTGCTCGGGCAGCGGCCGGTTGAAGCCGTAGGCCTCGTTGATGCGCTCGATCGCCTCGGGCGTCGCGCGCTCGCCGAGCAGCGCGGCCGCGGGGCCGCCGGGCAGCGCTCGCACCCAGAAGAACAGCAGCACGGTCAGGCCGAACAGGGTCGGGATCAGCAGCAGCAGTCGCTTGCCGATGGTTCTCAGCACGTGGAGGTCTCCTGGTCGTCCGTCGTGGCGGGGCGGCGCGGGTGGGCCGTTCGTGCCGGATGCCGCGGGCCGGTGAGGGCCCGCGGCATCCGGGGTGGACCGATCGAGGCTACTCGCTCAGCTCGATCATGTTGAACACCTCGTCGTTGACGGGGCTGGCCGGGTAGGAGGTCACGCGCTCTGCGAACGCGAGCGACGGCGCCGGGTGCGCGAGCGGGACGCCCGGCACGAACTGCGCGATCTGCTCGTTGATCTCCTGGTACGCCTCGGTCGCGTCCTCCGGCTGCGGGATCTGCCGCGCCTCGGTCAGCGCGCCGAACAGCTCGGCGTTCTCGAAGCCCCACTCGTTGGAGTAGCCGTTGAAGAAGACGCCGACGAAGTTGTCGGTGTCGTTGTAGTCACCGGTCCAGCCGAGCAGGTGGATGCCGTGGTCGGCCGTGCCGCGCATGCGGTCGAGGTAGTCCGTCCACTCGTCGGCGACGGGCTCGACCGTGATGCCGACCGCCTCGAGCTGCGACGACAGCGCCGTGAAGATCTGCTCGGGGTTGGGCATGTACGGGCGCGAGACGTTGACCGGGTAGTTGAACTGGAGCGTCATGCCATCGGCGAAGCCGGCCTCCGCGAGCAGCTCCTGCGCACGCGCCGGGTCGTACTCGTAGTCGGTGACGTCCTCGTTGTAGCCGTTGACGACCGGCGGGATGAACTGCGACGCGACCTCGGTGCCCTCGGGGAGCACCTGCGTCACGAGCGCCTCGCGGTCGATCGCGTGGGCGATCGCCTGGCGCACCCGGACGTCCTGCAGCTCGGGGATCTGCTGGTTGAAGCCGAGGTAGAGGACCGTGAACGGGTCGCGCTGCATGACGTTGAAGCCCGCCTCCTCGAGCGCCGCCGTGTCGGCGGGCGCGACGAGGTCGTAGCCGTCGATGTCGCCCGACTCGAGCGCCTGGCGGCGAGCGGTCGGGTCGTCGATCACGCGGAAGACGATCTCCTGCACCTGTCCCTGCTCACCCCAGTAGTCGGGGTTCGCCTGCAGGACGACCTCGCTGCCGGGCGACCAGGAGTCGAAGACGAACGGGCCGGTGCCGGTCGGGTGGGCCTCGCCGTACTCGCTGTACTCGGGCGCCTCCTCGGAGCCGCCGACCTCGTCGGCGCCGTACTCCTCGAGGGCCGTCGGGCTCTGCATCGCGAACGCGGGCAGCGAGAGCGAGGCGATGAAGCCCGAGAACGGGCGCGTGAGGTTGACGGTGGCCGTCATGTCGTCGTCGGCCGAGCACGACTCGTAGAGCGCGTTCTCGTCGCCGGCGAACCCGCCGTAGAGCGAGCCGTAGTAGTACGAGAGGCTCTCGGTCGCCGTGAGGCCGGTCCAGTTGTACCAGCGGTCGAAGTTGGCGCAGACGGCCTCGGCGTTGAACTCGGTGCCGTCGTGGAAGGTCACGCCCTCCTGCAGCTGGAACGTGTAGGAGGTGCCCGACTCGTCGGACTCCCACTCGGTCGCGAGCAGCGGCGCCGGGTCGGCGGTGCCGGGCTCGACCCCGACGAGGCCCTCGAAGATGTTGCGGGAGATGCGGAACGTCTCGCCGTCGGAGGCGAAGGCCGGGTCGAGGCCTGACGGGTCGGACGAGGCGCCGAAGATGAACGTCGAGTTGACGTCGCTCTCGGGGGCAGCGCTGTCGTCGGTGCCGGCGTCGCGCTGCGACTGCACGCAGCCGGTGAGCGCGAGCGTCATCGCCGCGCCACCCGCGAGGCCTGCGAGGAGGCGCCGCTTAGCGGATCGATTCACGATCTTGGACCTTTCGTGGGAGGGACTGATCGCATCGCGCGCGGCTCGGCCACGAGCATGCGTAGGGCCAACCTAGCCGCTGGACAGCGCGAACGATGTCACGGCGCGGTCACGATTGCGCGACGACCTCGCCTGCGCGCGTCTCGTCCTCCGGGACGAGATCGGCACGGATGCGGCGCGCACGCGCCGCGAGGAGACGTAGCGTGAGCGCATGACCATCCGACAAGCGCTCGCGCAAGGCATCCGGCTGCTGCCGGTCGTCATCGCCGTGAGTGTGCTGCTGTCCGTGACGATCAGCCGTCAGATGGACGGCGTGCAGGGAGTCGTCGCGACGCTGTTCGTGCTCGCGGCGCTCGCGAGCTCCGTGAAGTTCCCTCGGGTCGCGCTCGGAACCGCGCTCGTCGGAGGGCTGCTCATCTCTCCGACCGATCCGAACTACTCCGGGTCCATGCTGGTCGTTGCCCTCCTGACCGTCGCGGTCGCGACGTTCAGCATCGACCCGCTCCGCGCGCGACTGCTGAGCGGCTTGCCGGTCGCCGTCATCGGCGGCGTCAGCCTGTCGATGCACGAGACCGCGGTCTCGGTCTCCTCGAACGGGTCGTGGACGGCGAACGGCTTCGGCAACTGGTTCACGGCGATGCTGGTCTGGGGCGCCGCTGTCGGCGCTCGCGCGCTGAGGGACCATGTGCGGGCCGAGCAGACGAAGGAGCAGGCCGTCGCCCGCACGACCGTCGTCGAGAGCGAGCTGCGGGACGAGCGGCTCCGAGCCGACCTCACCCACGACTTCCACGACGTGATGGCGCACTCGCTCGCCGTGCTCGCCGCGCAGGCGGAGGGACTCCGCTTGACGCACCAGGCGCATCCGGAGCGCATCGAGCCGGTCCTGACGACGATCAGCGACACCGCGCGGCTCGCGCTCGTGGAGGTGCGGCAGCTGCTCGAGCGCGTCGACGACGACGCGCGTCGGCCCCAGCCGACGAGCGCCGACATCCCGGGCCTCGTGGCGCAGACCCGCTCGGCTGGGCCCGACGTGCAGCTGCTCGACGTCGGCACGCGCGGGCACTTGAGCCGCGTCGCCGACATCGCGGCCTACCGCGTCGTCCAGGAGAGCCTGACGAACGCGCTGCGACACGGTGGCGCAGACGTCGACATCGTCGTGGCGCTCACCTGGACCGGTCCCGGGCTGACGCTCGCCGTCTCGTCCCCGATCCGCGACCGCGAGTCGCTGCGCCCCACCGGCCGCGGCATCGCCGGCATGCGCGAGCGCGTCCGGCTCGCCGGCGGCACGCTCGAGATCGACGCCGAGGGCGAGCGCTTCGTGGTGAGCGCGCACCTGCCGTACGAGCCGGTCAGCGACGCGCCGACGCTGCCGCTCACGGAGGATCAGCTCGCGACGCTCCCGGTGCCGCAGCAGCCCCCGCCCGCCGGGCCCGAGGATGCCGTCGCACCCTGGATCGCACGGTGGAGCTCCGCGGCAGACAGAGCGAGTCCGCCGACCGGCTGGTCGCAGGCGACCACGGTAGACCTGACGCCGGCGCGTGAGGCTGACGGAAGCATCCGCAACCCCATGGCGCCCCGGTGATCCGACTGCTGCTCGTCGACGACCAGGAGCTGTTCCTGGAAGGGCTCTCGATGATCCTCGAGAGCCAGGACGGCATCGAGGTCGTGGGCGCCGCTCGCGACGGCCGGCAGGCGATCGAGCTCACGCGCGAGCTGCGGCCGGACGTCGCGCTCATGGACATCCGGATGCCCGTGCTCGACGGCGTCGCGGCGACCGCCGCGATCAGGCGCGAGTCGCCGGAGCCGCCGCCGCACGTCATCGTGCTCACGACTGTCCGGCACGATCGGGCAGTGGTGGATGCGCTGCGCGCGGGGGCGAGCGGGTTCCTGCTCAAGGATGCCCGCCCCGAGTTCCTCGTCCAGTCGGTCCGCGCGGTCGTCGACGGGCAGCAGGTCATCGCGCCGGCCGAGACCTTCGACCTGCTGCGCGCGTTCGCACCCGTGCGGCCCGCACCCGACACGAGCGTGCTCGACGGGCTCACCGAGCGCGAGCGCGAGCTGTTCGCGCTCGCAGCGCGAGGGCTGTCGAACGCCGAGATCGCGCAGCGGCTCTGGGTCGCCGAGACGACGGTGAAGACGCACATGCGCGCGATCCTCGCCAAGCTCGGCGTCCCGAGCCGGGTGCAGCTCATCGCTCTCGCCTACGAGCACCACCTCGTCGAGGTGTGAGGCCGCCGCTCGCATCCCCGTCGTAGGCGAGCGGCGCTGCCGCACCCGCGAGCACGATGAGGCCGGTGCCGAGGAAGCCGATCAGAGCGCCGCGGCGAGCGCGGCCGAGCGTTCGCGTCATCGCCCCGCCGACCGCGCCGCCGACCACTGCGAGCGCTCCGACCGCGGCCGCCGCCCGCCGAGCCCGCGGTCGGCCCGCGACGAGCGAGGGCCGCAGCGCCGAGCCCGACACCGCCATGACGATCGGCGGGACGAGCGCGCCGCTGCCGATGCCGGTCGTGACGAGCTCGCGCACCGCGCCCGGAAGCAGCAGCGGCGCGGCGAACGCGAGCGGGCTCCAGCGAGCGGCGAGCGGCACGGGCTCGCCGCGCGAGCGCCGGCTCGCCGCGAGGCCGTGCGCCGCGCCGACGACCGTGCCGGGCAGCAGCACGAAGGGGCCGGTGCGCCAGGTCACCTTCGATTCGGAGCCAGCGAGCAGCGCCATCCAGGCGCGGAGCGCACCGATCCAGGCGAAGCCCGCGGCTGCGCCGAGCGCGAGGCCCTGCAGGTCGCTCGCGCCGCGGCTCTCGTGGATCGCGATCGATCCGTGCGCTGCCATGCCGCCTCCCGCATCCGCCCGCACCCTACGCCTGGCCGTGAGCGGGAGGAAGTGCCGGGAGACGACGAGAGCCCCGCCGAAGCAGGGCTCTCGAGCGAGACGGATCTCAGATGGACGTGACGTCCACCGGGATGCCGGGGCCGAAGGTCGTCGAGACCGTGGCCTTCTGGATGTAGCGGCCCTTGGAGGACGACGGCTTGAGGCGGACGACCTCCTCGAGCGCGGCGCTGATGTTGTCGTTCAGCTGCTCCTCCGAGAACGAGGCCTTGCCGACGATGAAGTGCACGTTGGCGTGCTTGTCGACGCGGAACTCGATGCGGCCGCCCTTGATGTCGGTCACGGCCTGCGCGACGTTCGGGGTGACCGTGCCGGTCTTCGGGTTCGGCATGAGGCCGCGGGGGCCGAGCACCTTGCCGAGTCGGCCGACCTTGCCCATGAGCTCGGGGCTCGCGACGGCGGCGTCGAAGTTCGTCCAGCCGGCGGCGACCTTCTCGATGAGCTCGTCCGAGCCCACCTCGTCGGCGCCTGCGGCGATGGCGGCCTCGGCGGCCGGGCCCTGCGCGAAGACGATGACGCGAGCGGTCTTGCCGGTGCCGTGAGGAAGAGAAACGGTACCGCGGACCATCTGGTCAGCCTTGCGGGGGTCGACGCCGAGCTTGAGCGCGACCTCGACGGTCGAGTCGGTCTTGGTCGAGCCGGTCTCGCGAGCGAGCGCGACAGCCTCGGCCGGCGTGTAGTGCTTGTCAGCCTCGATCTTCGCGGCTGCGGCCCTGTAGGCCTTGGACTTCTGTGCCATGTGGATCTCCTAGATCAGGGTTCGCGGTGCGCGCCTGGCCGGCGCTCCCACTGGTGAGCCGGAGCGGCTCTGGTCTGCGTGATCGCAGCGTCGAGGTCAGCCCTCGACGGTGATGCCCATGGAGCGGGCGGTGCCGGCGACGATCTTCTTCGCGCCCTCGATGTCGTTCGCGTTGAGGTCGGCGAGCTTCTGCTGCGCGATCTCCTCGACCTGCGCCATCGTCAGCTTGCCCACCTTCGTGGTGTGCGGGACGCCGGAGCCCTTCTTGACGCCAGCGGCCTTCTTGATGAGCTCTGCGGCCGGCGGGGTCTTGAGCACGAAGTCGAACGAGCGGTCCTCGTAGACGGTGATCTCGACCGGGATGACGTTGCCGCGCTGGTTCTCCGTCGCGGCGTTGTACGCCTTGCAGAACTCCATGATGTTGACGCCGTGCTGACCGAGCGCCGGACCGACCGGCGGTGCGGGGTTGGCGGCGCCGGCCTGGATCTGCAGCTTGATCAGACCCGTGACCTTCTTCTTGGGTGCCATGTCTCTTCCTTCTTGGTGTGTCGCGGTCGTGCGGGCACGCTCGGAGCCCGGGACCGCATCCAGCCCTCTTGAGAGGGACTAGAGCTTGCTGACCTGGCCGAAGCCGAGCTCGACCGGAGTCTCGCGCTCGAACAGGCTGACGAGCACGGTGAGCTTGCGGCTCGCCGGCTGGATCTCGCTGATGGTGCCGGGGAAGCCCGCGAACGAGCCCTCGGTGATCGTGATGGTCTCGCCGACCTCGAAGTCGACCTCGACCGTGACCTGGTTGGGCTGCTGCGAGGGCGCCGTCTTCTGCTGCTCGGCGAGCTGCTCGTCGGCGATCGGCTTGAGCATCGTGAACGCCTCGTCGAAGCGCAGCGGGGCCGGGTTGTGGGCGTTGCCCACGAAGCCCGTGACGCCGGGCGTGTGGCGCACGACCGACCAGGTGTCCTCGTTCAGGTCCATGCGGACGAGCACGTAGCCGGGCACGCGCACGCGGTTGACGCGCTTGGCCTGGCCGTTCTTCGTCTCGAGCACGTCCTCGGTCGGCACCTGGATCTCGTAGATGCCGTCGACCTGCATGTTCTCGGCGCGCGAGGCGATGTTGGCCTTGACCTTCCTCTCGTAGCCGGCGTACGAGTGGATGACGTACCACTTGCCGGGCTTGAGGCGCATCTCGCGCTTGAAGTCCTCGTAGGGATCGGTCGCGGGCTCCTCGGGCTTGCCCTCGTCCGGGACGAGGTCGTCGAGCGCCTTGTTCAGCTCGATGTCGAGGTCGTTGACGTCAGACACAGTCCACCTTCTCCTTCACGTTCCGCGTCGGGCTCAAGCGAGGCCGAACAGCGGGATGTCGCCGAAGACCCAGCCCACGAGCGAGCCGAACAGCAGGTCGAGACCCGACACCAGGAGCATCATGAACACCACGAACACCAGCACGACGAGCGTGTAGCGGATCAGCTCCTTGCGCGTCGGCGTGACGACCTTGCGGAGCTCGACCAGGACTTCCTTGAGGAAGGTCCACAGGCGCAGGAACGGGTTGCGAGAGCCGCCCTCGCGCGTGCGGGGTGCCTCCTCGATCGCGTTCTCAGCCACGGTGACCCTTCGATTCGTTCGGCCCGGCTGCTGCCGAGGCCAGTCAAGCGCCGTTCGGGCGCCTTCTGCAGGGCGGACAGGACTCGAACCTGCAACCTGCGGTTTTGGAGACCGCTGCGCTACCAATTGCGCCACCGCCCTGGGCGGGTGGAGAGCCACGCTGTCAGCACCGGCCTGGGCGTGCGACATCATGGCGGTTGTCAACCACCGAGGGAACAGCATACGTGGGCCTGGCACCCGCTGTCCACTTCACCGAGTGTCGCGCGGCGACGGCCCACGATGGCACCCCTCGCGGATGCCCGTCCTCGTAGGCTGGAGCCGTGAACCGCATCGCCGCGCGCATCGCCGCCATCAACGAGTCCGCGACCCTCAAGGTCGACGCGAAGGCCAAGGCGCTCAAGGCCGCCGGCCGCGACGTCATCAGCTACGCCGCGGGCGAGCCCGACTTCGCCACGCCGCCCAACATCGTCGAGGCGGCCCAGCGCGCGCTCGCCGATCCGAAGAACTACCGCTACACCCCGGCGCCGGGCCTGCCGGAGCTGCGGGAGGCGATCGCGGCGAAGACGAAGCGCGACTCGGGCCTCGAGGTCGAGCCGAGCCAGACGCTCGTCACGAACGGCGGCAAGCAGTCGGTCTACCAGGCGTTCCAGACGATCCTCGACCCGGGCGACGAGGTGCTCGTACCGACGCCCTACTGGACCACCTACCCCGAGGCGATCGCGCTCACCGGCGCCCGCCAGGTCGACGTCTTCGCGGGCGCGGAGCAGGGCTACCTCGTCACGGTCGACCAGCTCGAGGCCGCGCGCACCGAGCGCACGAAGGCGCTGCTCATGGTGAGCCCCTCGAACCCGACCGGCGCCGTCTACCCGGCCGAGCGCATCCGCGAGATCGCCGAGTGGTCCGAGCGCAACGGCCTGTGGGTCGTGAGCGACGAGATCTACCAGAACCTCGTCTACGACGGCGAGCGCGCCGTGTCGGTCGTCGAGGCGGTGCCGGCGCTCGCCGACCGCACGATCCTCGTCAACGGCGTCGCGAAGACCTACGCCATGACCGGCTGGCGCGTGGGCTGGATGGTCGGGCCCGCCGACGTCATCAAGGCGGCCGGCAACCTGCAGTCGCACCTGACGAGCAACGTCAACAACGTCGCGCAGCGCGGCGCCCTCGAGGCGCTCACCGGCCCGCAGGACGCGGTCGCCGACATGCTCACCGCCTTCGACCGGCGCCGCCGCACGATCGTCGAGGAGCTCTCGCGCATCCCGGGGTTCTCGGTGCCGACGCCGAAGGGCGCGTTCTACGTCTACGCGGATGTGTCGGCGCTCCTGGGCAGGGAATGGGGCGGCGTGCGCGCCGAGACCTCGCTCGAGCTCGCCGACCTCATGCTCGAGCAGGCCGAGGTCGCCGCGGTGCCGGGCGAGGCGTTCGGCCCCTCCGGCTACCTGCGCTTCTCCTACGCGCTCGGCGACGACGCCCTGCTCGAGGGCGTCCAGCGGCTGCAGCGCCTCTTCGCCGCGTAGCGCAGTGGTGTAGCCCCGTGGACCTCGAGCGCGTCGACCCCGAGCTGCGCGAGGCCGTCACGGCGCTCCCCGGCATCGACCTGCGCCGCCCCATCGGCCGCCGGCTCGGCCGCGTCGCGCCGCGGCTCATGCGCTGGCCGCGCGAGCCGGGCGTGCGCATCCGTCGCGATCGCCTCGGGGGCGTGCGCGTGCGCACCTACGCGCCGCCGGGCATCCGCTCGGACGCGGTGCTGCTGTGGGTGCACGGCGGCGGCATGATCATCGGCGCGCCGCACATGGACGATCGCGTGTGCTCTGAGATCGCCGCGCGCGTCGGGATCGCGGTCGTGAGCGTCGACTACCGGCTCGCGCCCGAGCATCCCTTCCCCGCGCCGCTCGACGACTGCGCGCGCGTCTTCGCGGCGCTCGCGGCGCAGGGCCGCGAGCGCCTCGCCGTCGGCGGGCAGAGCGCGGGTGCGGGCATCGCCGCCTCGCTCGCGCAGCGCCTGCTCGACGACGGCGGCGCGCAGCCCGTCGCGCAGCTGCTCTTCTGCCCGATGCTCGACGACCGCACCGCCGCGCGCACCGAGCTCGACGTCGAGCGGCACTTCGTGTGGGACAACCGCTCGAACCGGCTGGGCTGGCGCGCGCTCCTCGCGCGGGAGCCCGGCGCCGAGGCGGTGCCCCAGCACGCCGTGCCCGCACGCCGGGACGACCTGCGGGGGCTGCCGCACGCGTGGATCGGTGTCGGCGACCTCGACCTCTTCCACGAGGAGGACGTCGACTATGCCGAGCGGCTGCGCGCCGCTGGCGTCGACGTGCAGCTCGATGTCGTGCCGGGCGCGCCGCACGGGCTCGACGCGATCGCGGGCGGCTCGCGGCTCGCGGCCGAGCACCGGCGCTCCGCGATCGACTGGCTGGCTCGCACGCTGGGCTGAGGCGCCCCGCCCCACCGATCGGTGGATGCAACCGGCCGCGGCCCGCGCGAACCTGGTGCCATGACCACCGCACCCGCCGTCCTCGCCGACGGCCTCACGAAGCGCTACGGCGCGCGCACCGTCGTCGACGACGTCTCCTTCCGCATCGAGCCGGGCGAGACCTTCGCGCTCCTCGGCCCCAACGGCGCTGGCAAGTCGACGACGGTCGAGATGCTCGAGGGCTTCCGCACGCCGACGAGCGGCTCCGCGAGCGTGCTCGGGGTCGACCCGAGGCACGCCGACCGCGCGTGGCGCAGCCGCATCGGCGTCGTGCTGCAGTCGACCGGCCAGGCCGACGCGCTCACGGTGCGCGAGATCCTCACGCACTTCGCGCGCCTCTTCCCCTCCGCCCGCGACGTCGACGAGACGATCGCCGCCGTCGGGCTCGCCGAGCACGCGAAGCGTCGGGTCGGCAAGCTCTCGGGCGGCCAGCAGCGCCGCGTCGACGTCGCCCTCGGCATCATCGGCCGCCCGGAGGTGCTCTTCCTCGACGAGCCGACCACCGGGTTCGACCCGCAGGCGCGGCGCGCCTTCTGGGAGCTCATCCGCGACGTCGCGGCCGACGGCACGACCATCCTGCTCACGACCCACTACCTCGACGAGGCGGAGCAGCTCGCCGACCGCGCGGGCATCATCGCGCGCGGGCGGCTGCTCGCGATCGATCGCACCGATCGCATCGGCGGCGCCGAGGCGCGCACGCCGATCGTGCGGTGGTCGGATGCGTCGGGTCACCACGAGGTGCGCACCCACGAGCCCGCGTCCGTCGTGCGGCAGCTGCGAGGGGAGCCGAGCGACCTCGAAGTCGTGCGCCCCTCGCTCGAGGACGTCTACCTCTCCCTCATCGGCGACGACGCCGACGACCAGCCCGAGGAGGCTGCAGCATGACCGCCATCACCCCGCTCGCCGCCGGCGTCGCGCCCGCGCGCACCGGCCTCCGCCCCGGCCACACGCTGCGGTGCGCCGCCGACCGCGTGCGCATCGAGCTGCTCCAGTACGTCCGGCGCAGCGACGCGCTCGTCTTCACGTTCCTGTTCCCCGTGCTGCTGTTCGTGATCTTCGCGAGCGCGTTCGGCTCGCTGCCCCCGCTGCTCGAGCTCGACGGGCAGCAGGTGACGCAGGCGCACTACTACCTGCCCGCGATGCTCGCCGCGGGCGTGTTCCTCTCGGGCGTGCAGAACCTCGGCATCGAGATCGCGGTCGAGCGCAACGACGGCACGCTGCAGCGGCTCGCCGCGACGCCACTGCCGGTGCTCTCGTACTTCCTCGGCAAGCTCGGCCAGCTGCTCGTCACCTCGCTCGCGCAAGCGGCGCTCCTGCTCGCCGTCGCGGTCGGCGCGTTCGGCATCGAGCTCCCGACCGAGCCCGAGCGATGGTCGACGCTCGCGTGTGTCTTCTTCGGCGCGCTCGTGTGCTTCGCGGTGCTGGGCGTCGCGGTCGCGCAGATCCCCCGCACCGTGAGCAGCGCATCCGCCGTCGTCATCCCGCTCGCGCTCATCCTGCAGTTCATCTCGGGCATCTACCTCGCCTTCCCGATGCTGCCGGAGTGGCTGCAGACGATCGCGAACCTCTTCCCGCTCGCGTGGGTCGGGCAGGGGATGCGCTTCGCGCTGCTGCCCGAGATCGCCCACCACCTCGAGGTCGGCGAGGCGTGGAACCTGCAGGGCGTCGCGATGGCGCTCGGGATCTGGGCCGTGGTCGGTACCGTGGTGGCGGCGCTGACGTTCCGCTGGATCAAGCGGGGCTGACCGGAGGATGACATGACGGCGAGCGAGCCGGTGCGCGCCGGGGGCGAGAGCGCTCCCGGCGCCGCTCGCGTGCGCGCGACGGCGATCGAGGACCCACGGATGTGGGATGCGTTCGCCGGCATCGGGGTCGCCGTGCTGCTCGTGGTCGCGGGCTTCGCGGGCGACCTGCCGTCGATCGCGCTCGGCGCCGCGGGCGTGCTGACGATCGGTGCTGCCTATCCCGTCGCGCGGAGGGCGCTGCTCGCGGAGCGGCCGAGCACGGCCTTCCAGGTCGCCGCGATCGTCGGCACCGCGGTCGCGGCCTTCGCGTATCCGCCGCTCGGCGGCGCGCAAGCGCTTGCCGCGCCGCTGCTGTGGGTCTCGTCGTGCGACAGCATCCGCCGCGCCGTGATCGCGAACGTCGGGCTCTTCGGCGCCGTGCTCGCCGCGTTCTGGCTCCGCGGGGGCGACACGCTGCTGCTCGCGACGACGCAGTCGCTCAGCTTCGCGTTCAGCATGGTCATCGGCCTATGGATCTCGGGGCTCGCTCGCGCGACCGAGGAGCGCGACCGGCTCATCGCCGAGCTCGAGGCCGCACAGGCCTCGATCGCTCGCTTGAGCGGGGAGCACGCGACGGCCGCCGAGCGCGCGCGCATCGCCCGCGACCTGCACGACACGATCGCGCAGGACCTCGCCGCCATCGCGATGCTCGCGCAGCGCCGCGGTGCCGACGCGGCGACGCTCGCCGCGGTCGAGGAGCTCGCGCAGGGGGCGCTCGCCGAGGTGCGCGGACTCGTCGCGGCGAACGCGCCCGTCGGGCTCGACGACGGGCTGCCGGTCGCACTCGAGCGGCTCGGCGAGCGCTTCGCGGCCGAGACCGGCATCGCGGTGCGGGTCGAGGCCGTCGCGGTCGAGCTGCCGGTCGACGCGCAGGCGGCGCTGCTGCGCACCGCGCAGGAGTCGCTTGCGAACGTGCGCAAGCACGCCCGCGCGGCGAGCGTCGGCGTGACCCTCACGGCGGATGCGTCGGGCGTGCGGCTCGAGGTCGCCGACGACGGGCGCGGGTTCGACCGCGCGGCGGTGCGGCGGGGGCTCGGGCTGCAGGGACTCGACGAGCGGATGTCGCTCGCGGGCGGCAGCCTCGAGATCGACACCTCCCCCGCGGGCACGCGCGTGGTCGCCCGGCTCGGGGCGGGGGCGCCGTGATCCGCGTCGCGGTCGCCGACGACCACCCCGTCGTGCGTGGCGGGCTCGCGGCGCTGCTCGCCGAGGCGCCCGACATCGAGGTCGTCGGGCAAGCGGCCGACGGCGAGGCGCTCATCGCGCTCGCGCGGCAGGAGCGCCCGGACGTCGTGCTCACGGACCTCCGCATGCCGGGGGTCGGCGGCGCCGAGGCGACCCGGCGGATCCTTGCCGAGTTCCCGGAGACGCGGGTGCTCGTGCTCACGACCTACGACTCCGACGCCGACATCCTCGCCGCGACGGAGGCGGGCGCGACCGGCTACCTGCTCAAGGCGGCGCCGCCGCTCGAGATCTTCGCCGCCGTGCGCGCCGTCGCGCGCGGCGAGCGGGCGATGGCGCCGACCGTCGCTCGAGCGATCGCCGATCGCCAGCGCGGCCTGGCGATCGCCCTCTCGGCGCGCGAGCGGGAGGTGCTCGAGCGCATGAAGGCGGGCGCGACGAACGCGGCGATCGGCCGGGCCCTGTTCATCGGCGAGGCGACCGTGAAGACGCACGTGCAGTCGATCTTCGCGAAGCTCGGCGTGCGCGATCGCACCTCGGCGGTCGCGGTCGCGCTCGAGCGCGGCTTGCTCTGACGCTGCGGCCGGCGTCAGCCCAGCGGGACGAAGTGCTCCTCGCCGCCCTGCTCCTCGAAGAGCGTGAGCGTGAGATCGGCGGGGCCCTCGAGCCGCGAGTTCCGCGAGCGCCACGGCGTCTCGACGGGCTCGGCGATCACCGTCGCGCCGGCCGTCTCGAGCCGGCGCGTCGCGCCTTCGGCGTCGTCGACCTCGAAGGCGACGCGGATGCGCGGGCTCTGTCGCCCGCCTGCCTCGATGCCATCGATCATGCGCTTCTGCGCGGGGTTCGCGAGCTCGAGCGTCGCGCGGCCGGCGTCGAGGATCGCGACGCGCGCCTCGCCGTCGCCCTCGAACGCCGCGATCTCGGGCAGGCCGAGCGCATCGCGGTAGAACGCGAGCGCGGCCTCGAAGTCCTCCGCCTCGACGACGAGGCGCAGCTGCACGGGTGCGGTCATGCGAGCGGCAACCGCGCTCGCGGCGCGGCCATTCCCGCGCTAGAGCTGCAGGCCGACGAGCACGGGCTCCGGCACGAGGTGCACGCCCCACTGGTTCTCGACGCGCGCCTGCACGAAGCGCGCGAGCTCGGCGATCTCCTCGCCCGTCGCGCCGCCGCGGTTCGTCAGCGCGAGGGTGTGCTTCGTCGAGATGGCGGCGCGCGAGCCAGGGAGCGAGAAGCCGCGGCCGATGCCCGAGTGCTCGATGAGCCACGCGGCCGAGAGCTTCACGCGCGGCACGGGCCGCTCGAGCGGCGGCACCGCGTCGTCGGCGCCGAGCGGCAGCACGACCGGCTGCGGCTCGGGGGCGACCGACCAGCGCGGCGCGTCGTCGGGCAGCCCCGCGGCGAAGCGCGCCGACACGATCGGGTTCGTGAAGAACGACCCGGCGCTCGTCGAATCGGGGTCGTCCGAGAGCACCATGCCCTTCGAGGAGCGGAGCGCGAGCACCGAGGCGCGCACGTCGACGAGCGGCACCCGCGTGCCGAGCTCGACACCGAGCGCCGACGCGAGCTGCTGGTAGGCGATCGGCTGGCTGCGACCGTCGGCCGAGCGCCGCAGGCGCAGGTCGACCGAGAGCACGACGCCCTGCAGCACGCCTTGCTTGATCGCAGAGTCGCGGTAGCCGAGCCGCAGCTCGGCCGCGGGCACGAACCGGGTCTCGAGCGACTCGGCGCTGTCTTCACTCACACAGAGCAGCTCGAGACCGACGAGCGTCGACGAGAGCTCCTGGCCGTAGGCGCCGATGTTCTGGATGGGCGCGGCGCCGGTCGAGCCAGGCACGCCGCTCAGCGCCTCGATGCCCGCGAGCCCCTCCTCGACGGTGCGCTCGACGAGCGCGTCCCACGGCTCGCCCGCCTCGACGCGCAGCACGACCGAGTCGTCCGGCGGCGGCTCCTCCCCAGCGGGGCGGTGCGGCGGCGGTGCGGCGGGCAGGGTGCGGATGCCTCGGGTCGCGATCCGGAGCACGGTGCCCTCGAAGGGCTCGGACGACGCGACCGTGTTCGAGCCGCCGCCGAGCAGCAGCAGCGGCTCGTGGTCGTCGGCGATGGCCTCGGCGTAGGCGGCCGCGACCTCCTCGCGCGTCGTGGCCTCGATCCAGCGCGCGGCTTCCCCGCCGACCCGCATGGTCGTCGCGTCGGCGAGCCGGTGCGGGCCGCTCATCCGTCGGTCTTCACGACGACCTGCGCCTTGCCAAGCACGGTCTGCTCGGCCGACGTCACGGTGAGGTCGATGCGCGCCGTGCCCTCGCCGAGCTGGCCGACCTTCGCGACCACGTGCAGCGCAGCGCCCGCCTCGGGGTCGACGACGACCGGGCGCGTGAACCTCACCTGGTAGTCGAGGATGCGGTCGGGCCCCGCCCAGTCGACGACCGGCTGCACCGAGACGCCCATCGTGAGCATGCCGTGCGCGAGCACTCCCGGCAGGCCGACCGCCGCGGCGACGTCGTCGCGGTAGTGGATGGGGTTGAAGTCGCCGGACGCCCCGGCGTAGCGCACGAGCGACTCGCGCGAGAGGACGACGTCGCGCTCGGCGACGACCTGGCCCACCTCGAGGCCGACGAGCGCGCTCACGCGGCCTCCCCAGCCACGACGAGCGACGACGTGGCCGTGACCACGTGCTCGCCCGCCGCATCCGTCACGCGCGTCTCGCACGTGACCATGTCGTTCCCGCCGAGCGAGCGCACGCGCGTGACGGTCAGCTGCCCCGTGAGCTCGTCGCCGGCGACGATCGCGCGCGTGGCCGTGAATCGCTGGTCGCCGTGCACGATGCGCTCGAGCACGATGCCGGCGGCCGGGTCGTCGAGCAGCTGGTTCCAGGTGAGCTGCTGGATGACGATGGGGAACGTCGGCGGTGCGATGACATCGGCGTGGCCCGCGGCGCGAGCGGCGTCGACGTCGTGGTGCAGCGGGTGCTCGGCCTGCACGGCGCGCGCGAACTCGCGCACCTTCTCGCGGCCGACGAGGTAGGGCGGCGTGGGCGGGTACTGCCTGCCCTGGATCTCGGGGTTGACTGGCACGGAGCCAGTCTAGGCAGTGGCGCGATCCTCCCAGAGGGCGGCGATGTGGCGGGCGTCGGTGCCGCAGCAGCCGCCGATGATCGCGAGGTTCGGCAGCTGCGCGCGCAGCTCGTCGTGCCCGCGCCGCAGCTCGCCGATGTCGCCGGCGTCGATCGTCGTCGCGCGGTCGAGCTCGGCGTGCGTGCGGGTCGAGGCGTTGTAGCGCACGCTCACGATGCGCCGCCGCCACGCGCCCTCGTCGAGGCCGCGGAGGATGTGCTGCGGATGCGCGCAGTTGAGCATGTAGTGGACGGTGTCGGTCTCGGCGTCGACGACCTCGATCGCCTCCCGCAGCGGCATGCCGCCGCGCAGCCGCCCGTCGGCCTCGAGGGTGAAGCCGATCACGACGGGGAGCCCGTGGTAGAACGCGGCGCGGGCGAGGCCGACCGCCTCCCCCGGGTCGGAGAGCGTGAAGGCGGTGACGAGGTCGACGCCGCCCTCGGCGAAGGCGTCGATCTGCCGCTCGTGGTACATCTGCGCGTCGTCGGGATCGATCGGCGGGATGTCGGCGTAGGCGTCTGCGCGCGGCCCCATCGCGCCGCTGATGAGCACGTCGGCGATGTCGTCGTAGCGCTCCTCGCGGAGCCGCAGGAGGTGGTGCACGGCCTGCACGTTCACGTCGTAGAGCTCTCGGCGCGAGTCGCCGAGCCGCGCGCCCCAATCGGCGCTCGGGCGCCACGTGGGCGTCTCGAGCACGAGGCCGGTGCCGTGCTCGCGCGCGATGGCCGCGTAGCCGTCGAAGTACTCCTCGAGCAGCGCGCGACCGCGCTCGGTGCGCACGAGCGGGTAGGCGGCGAACCCGGGCAGCTCCTCGCCGCGGTTGTGGATGAGGTCGGTCTCGAGCCCGCCGTCGGTCACGAAGGGCCGCGCGGCGGTCGGCCACGAGACCTGGGTGCGGACCGGCACCTCGTGGCGGTGCTTCGACGGCTTGGCCGTGAGCGAGGACGACATCGTCCGTCGCGCGATCGTGGACAAAGCGTCCTCCTCGGTGTCGAGGCAGGCTGCGCGGCCTGTCGTGGCATGCACGCTACTCCCGACCGGGACGCGCGTCCATGCCCCGATTCGGGGGGGTGCGGGAACGGAGGAGGGGATCGGGCGTCAGCCCGATCCCCTGCGTCTCCAGCGGTAGCGAGGGCGGGGTTCGAACCCGCGACCTCACGATTATGAGTCGTGCGCTCTCACCAACTGAGCTACCCCGCCAGGACGCCCACCCGAGCTCGAAGCGTCGAGCGAACGCGAGCCCCGGGCGAGGATTGAACTCGCGACCCCTTCCTTACCATGGAAGTGCTCTACCACTGAGCTACCGGGGCGCTGCCGTGCGACGGCAACCGGACGATCATAGCACCGCGCCAGGGACCGGTTCGACCTCACCGGCGCGTCGCGGCGGCGATCTCGGCGGCGTACGCGCATCGCATCCACTCGCTGAAGCGGGCCTCTGCTGGTCGAGCAGCCACCGTCAGGTCGTCCCCGGCCACGCTCCGGGGCCGCCCGGTGCCGCGCGCGGCGGCCGGACGGCCCCTCGACCGGAGTCGGTCAGTGCTCGCTGGCCTTCTCGGCGCCGGCGCCCGTGAACGAGCGCACCTCCATCTCGGCCTGCTTCACCGCGTGGTCGGCCGACGGCTTCGAGACGAGCGTGCCGACGATCCCGAGCACGAACGCGAGCGGGATCGACACGATGCCGGGGTTCGCGAGCGGGAAGACCGCGAAGTCGGCGTCGGGGAAGATCGACGTCTCGCGACCCGACACGACGGGCGAGAGCACGATGAGCAGCACGCACGCGATGAGCCCGCCGTACATCGACCACAGCGCCCCGCCGGTGTTGAACCGGCGCCAGAACAGCGAGTAGATGATGGTCGGCAGGTTCGCGCTCGCCGCGACCGCGAACGCGAGGGCGACGAGGAACGCGACGTTCTGGTTCTGCGCCAGGATGCCGCCGAGGATCGCGATGACGCCGATCACGACCACGGTGATGCGCGCGACCTTGACCTCCGCGCCCGGCTGCACGTCGCCGCGCTTGATGATGGATGCGTAGATGTCGTGCGCGAACGACGTCGCTGCCGTGATCGCGAGGCCCGCGACGACCGCGAGGATCGTCGCGAACGCGATGGCGGAGATGACCGCCATGAGCACCGGTCCGCCGAGCGCGAGCGCGAGCAGCGGAGCCGCGGCGTTCTCGCCGCCGGGCGCGTCTCGGATCGTCTCCGGCCCCACGAGCGCGCCGGCGCCGAAGCCCAGCACGAGCGTGAAGAGGTAGAAGATGCCGATGAGCCAGATCGCCCAGACCACGCTCCGGCGCGCCTCCTTCGCCGACGGCACCGTGTAGAAGCGCATGAGCGCGTGCGGGAGCCCCGCGGTGCCGAGCACGAGCGCGAGGCCGAGCGAGAGGAAGTCGACGGGATTCGTGTACTTGAGGCCCGGCGCGAGGATCGCCTCGCCGTCGGGCGACGCCTCGACCGCGCGAGCGAGCAGCTCGTTGAAGTCGAACTGCACCATGAACAGCACGATGAGCGTCATGATGCCGGCGCCCGCGATGAGCAGCACGGCCTTGATGATCTGCACCCAGGTCGTGCCCTTCATACCGCCGACGATCACGTAGACGATCATGAGGATGCCGACGACCGCGATCGTGATGGACGTCGCGAGCGTGCCCTCGAAGCCCATGAGCAGCGCGACGAGCCCACCGGCGCCCGCCATCTGCGCGACGAGGTAGAAGAAGCACACCGCGAGGGTCGCGAGTGCCGCCGCCATGCGCACGGGGCGCTGCTTGAGCCGGAAGCTCAGCACGTCGGCCATCGTGAAGCGGCCGGTGTTGCGCAGCAGCTCGGCGACGAGCAGCAGCGCGACGAGCCATGCGACGAGGAAGCCGATCGAGTAGAGGAAGCCGTCGTAGCCGGCGACTGCGATCGCGCCACAGATGCCGAGGAAGCTCGCGGCCGAGAGGTAGTCGCCCGCGATGGCGACGCCGTTCTGCCTGCCCGAGAAGGAGCGGCCCGCGGCGTAGAACTCGTTCTCGGTCGCCTTGCGGCGCGAGACGCGGAACACGATGAAGAGCGTGACGGCGACGAAGGCGCCGAACACGATCATGTTGATGAGCGGGTTGATCTGCTCCATCAGCGGCCTCCGACCATCGTCGCGTGCTCCATCTGCTCTCGCAGCGGCTCGGCGTCGCGGTCGTAGACCCGGTTCGCCCAGCGGCTGTAGAGCATCGTGATCGCGAAGGTGCTGACGAACTGCGCGAGCCCGAACAGCAGCCCGATCGTGATGTAGCTGTCGCCGAGGCGCGTGGCGAAGAAGTCGGGCGCGAAGCCGGCGATCAGCACATAGGTGAGGTACCAGGCGAGGAAGAGCACGGTGAGCGGCACGATGAACCGCACGAACGCGCTGCGGAGGCGCTGGAACTCCGGCGAGGCCTGCATGTGCAGGCTGCGCTCGGCGATCGGGTCGGAATCGGGCATGCGCGGATCTCCCATCCCGGGCGCGACGCTGCGCCCGCTCCTTCGTCCAAGTCGGGTGAGCCTATCCGCATCCTCAAGTCTCGCTCAACGCAGCCTCAAGCGCGTCGGGCGGTCGCGTCAGAGGTCGCGCATGGATGCGTCGGGCTCGGGGCCCTTGAACCGCACGATGTTCACGATCGCGGCGCCGAGCCCGCCCCACAGCACGAGCATCGAGACCGCCATCAGCAGGATCGCGTCGATCGTCATCGGATGACCTCCTCGTCGTGCGGCGGCGCCTCGAGCGGCGTCGTCTGCTTCCACTTCGGGATCGCGAGCAGCACGCCCGCGACGAGTGCGGCACAAGCCGCGCCCCACCCGAACACCCCGAGCATCCACGCCGGGTATCCCTCGTACGGCACCGTGATCGCGGTGACCGCCTCCTGCACGAGGATGAGCGCGATGAGCACGGGCGTGATGTACGTCACGAGCACGACCCACCAGCGGCCGAGCCGGATCGAGCCGAAGCGGCTCATGTGGTCGGCGAACCACGGCACGCGCCGGAGGCCCCAGCCGACGGCGACCATCGCGACGAGCGCGACGAGCAGGATGCCGAAGCGGTTGATGAAGTAGTCGGCGATGTCGAGCACGACCACGCCGCTCCTGGTGGAGAAGAGCAGGATGCTCACGATCGCCATCGGCACGGTCACGGCGAGGCTCGCGGCGACGCGCCCCAGCTCGAGCTTGTCGCGCACGGCCGAGATCACGACCTCGAGGATGCTCACGAGCGACGTGAAGCCGGCGAGCACGAGCGATGCGAAGAACAGCACGCCCAGCAGCGCGCCGAACGGCGCTTGCGAGATGATCGCCGGGAACGCGACGAACGCGAGACCGATGCCGGCGCTCACGACGTCGGCGACCGCAGCTCCCGAGGCTTGCGCGAGGAAGCCGAGCGCCGAGAAGACGCCGATGCCCGCGAGCAGCTCGAACCCCGAGTTCGCGAAGCCGACGACGAAGGCCGAGCCGGTCATGTCGATCTTCCGCCCCACGTAGGAGGCGTAGGTGATCATGATGCCGAAGCCCACCGAGAGCGAGAAGAAGATCTGGCCGAAGGCGCTCGCCCAGACCGCCGGGTCGAGCAGCGCCGCCCAGTTGGGGGCGAAGAGCGACTGCAGTCCGTCCAGCGCGCCCGGGAGCATGAGCGCCTGCACGACGAGCGCGCAGAACGCGATGAGCAGCACGGGGATGAAGATGACCGAGGTCGCCCCGACGCCCTTCTGCACGCCGAGCGCCATGATGACGATCGTGACGAGCCAGATGATCGCCATCGGGATGAGCACGGCCGGCACGAACTCGAGCGAGACGACGCCCGCCTCCGTCTGCAGGAACTCGCCGAAGAGGAACGCCTACGGGTCGTCGCCCCACGCCTGCGTGAACGAGAAGCCGATGTACTGCGTCGACCACGCGAGGATCGCCGCGTAGTAGAGCGCGATGACCACGCAGATCGACACCTGCCACCAGCCGATGAACTCGAGCCGACGGTGCAGGCGGGCGAACGAGAGCGGTGCCGAGCCGCGCTGCGAGTGGCCGATGGCGTAGTCGAGCAGCAGGAGCGGGATGCCCGCGACGAGCAGCGCGACGAGGTACGGCAGGATGAACGCCCCGCCGCCGCCCTCGTAGGCGACGTAGGGGAAGCGCCAGATGTTGCCGAGCCCGACCGCGGAGCCGATCGCGGCCATGATGAAGACGGTCTTGTTCGAGAACCGCCCTCGATCGATCGGCGCCTTCACCTGCGTCATGGCCAGACCTCCACCGCTCCGTCGAGATGCATGCCCCTACCGTGCCACAGCTGCCGCGGGCGCGGGGCGCCCTACTTGACAGCGCCCGCGGTGAGCCCGCCCACGATGTACTTCTGCAGCCACAGGAACAGCGCCATGACCGGGATGGCCGCGAGCACCGCGCCTGCCGCGAAGACGGGGTAGTTCGTGTTCGTCTCCTCGGAGACGTAGCGGAAGAGCCCGACGGCGAGCGTGAGCCGATCTGGGCTCGTCAGGATGACCGACGAGACGACGAACTCGCTCATCGTGCTGATGAACGACAGCAGCCCGACGACGGCGAGGATCGGCGCGACGAGCCGCAGGATGATGGTGAAGAAGATGCGCGCGTGACCCGCGCCGTCGATCTTCGCCGCCTCGTCGATCGACGACGGCACGGTGTTGAAGAAGCCGTACATCAGGTAGGTGTTCACGCCGAGCGCGCCGCCGAGGTAGATCATGATGAGGCCGACGAGCGAGTCGAGGCCGATCGCCGGGAAGAAGTCGCTGATGCCGCGCATGAGCAGGTAGATCGCCACGACCGCGAGCAGCTGCGGGAACATCTGCACGAGGATGAGGCTCAGCAGCCCGAAGCGGCGGCCCGTGAAGCGCATGCGGCTGAACGAGTAGGCGGCGAGCGCGCCGAGGAAGACGGTGCCCGCGGCGGTGACGAGACCGACGATGAGCGAGTTGGCGAACCACGCGGCGTAGGGGCGCCGCGGATCGCTCAGCAGGGCGACATAGTTCTCGACCGACACCTCGCGGAAGAGCGCATTGGAGCCGGTGAGGGTGCCGCTCGGGTTGAGCGACGCGCTCAGCACGTAGACGAGCGGGAAGGCGGCGAACAGCACGACCGCGATGCCGACGAGGTGCCGCCAGCCGAGCTCGCGGAGCCACTTCTTGAACGACATCCTCGGCTGCGCCGCAGGGCGTCGCTCGCGCTCGCTGTCGCCGGTCGGGTCGACGGCGATGGGATCGATCTCGATGCTCATCAGTGGAGCTCCTCCAGCGCCTTGGTGCGGCGGAACGCGATCGTCGACACGGTCGCCACGATGATGAAGATGAGGATCGACAGCGCCGAGGCGAGGCCGTAGTCGCGGCCGACCCCCTCGAACGCCGTCTTGTAGACGAGCGTGATGAGCAGGTCGGTGTGCCCGACGTTCTCCTCGACGCCCGCCATGCGGGGACCACCGCGCGTCAGCATGTAGATGATGTTGAAGTTGTTGAAGTTGAACGCGAACGACGAGATGAGCAGCGGCGCGGTCGAGACGAACAGCAGCGGCAGCTTGATGCCGCTGAAGACCTGCCAGCCGCTCGCGCCGTCCACCGACGCCGCCTCGGTGAGCTCCTCCGGGATCGACTGCAGCGCGCCGAGGCAGATGAGGAACATGTAGGGGAAGCCCAGCCACACGTTCACGATGATCGTCGACACCTTCGCGAGCCACGGATCCGTGAGCCACGGGATGTCGGCGCCGCCGAGCAGCACGTTGTTGATGAAGCCGAACTCGGTGTTCATGAGGCCGAGCCAGACGAGCGCGCCGAGGAACGACGGGAACGCGTACGGCAGGATCGACAGCACGCGATAGGCGAACTTCGACTTCATGCGCGGGTCGTTGAGCGCGATGGCCAGGAAGAGGCCGAGGAAGAACGAGAGCCCGACCGAGATGATCGCGAACGCGAACGTCCAGAGCAGCACCAGGACGAGCGCTCCGCCGTAGCGAGGGTTCTCGAACGGGTAGAGGAAGTTCTCGAACCCGACGACGATCTGCCAGCCGGTGCCGAGCACCTGGCCGTCGTCGCTCTCGAACTGGCCGTTGCCGAGGTCGCGGTAGACGATGCCGGTCGCGCTGTCGGTCATGGTGTCGGCCGCCTCGTCGTAGACGAAGGTCGACTCGAAGACGAAGGCCTGGGATGCGTTCGTCGTGCGGAGGAAACCGTCCGCGAGGTCGTCGCTCAGCGGCACCTGCAGGGCGGCGATCTCCTGCTGGCGCTGCAGGATGTCCTGCATCCCGAGGCTCGTCCAGCCGGACGCGGCGGTCGCGCGCGGCCCGTCCATCGTGACGTCGCGCTCGGCGACCTGCTCGAGCGGCTCCTCGGCCGTGCCGACGAGCACGTCCCCGTCGGGGCTCGTCGCGAGCAGTCCGAGCCCCGCGAGGCTCTCGACGACCTGCACCTGGTAGACGGGCGAGCCCTCGACGCGCTGCGTGTTCTGCCCCACGATCGCCGAGATCGCGTCGTCCTTCGTCGAGTTGTGGCCGTCGCCGTAGTTCGTGAAGGCGATGTAGAGCGTGTAGACGATGACGAAGACCTGGAAGAGCGCGAGGAAGATGAGGCCGGGCGTGAGGTACTTCGCCGGCAGCAGTCCGGGGCTCAGGTAGACCCAGTTGACGAGCAGCGTCACGACGAGCACGACGCCCGCGAGCACGTAGTCGTCGCGCAGCAGCATCACCGACATCGCGAAGACCGCGACCGCGTCGACGAGCGCGAGCAGCAGCAGCTTGACCGCGAGCACCTTCATGCTCGAGGGCTGGTGGCGGATGCCACTTTTCGGCGCCCGGGTGGGCCTGGGCGGTGCGGCGGTAGTGGTCAAGACGGGCTCCTGTCGCCTCGGCTGTCGCTGGGGATGGGACGGCGGCCGGCCCGATGGGGCCGGCCGCCGCTTGCACCGGGGGGCTCAGCCGCCCAGCGTGCCCTGGATCTTCGCAGCCATCTCGGTCCAGGCCGCGGCCGGGTCGGCCGCCTGGCCGCCGATGATCTGCGCCTCGGTGGTGCCCCAGTCGGTCCACAGCGCATCCATCTCGGGGATGTTCGGCATCGGCACGCCCGCGGCGCCGACGGCGCCGAAGCCCGCGACGTCTTCGTTCGACTGCGCGGCCTCGAACGCCGCCGTCAGCGCGGGCGCGCGCTGGCCGCTCTCGAAGATCGCCGCCTGCGCCTCCTCACCGGCGATGTACTCGGTGAGGAACTGCGAAGCGACGATGGGGTTGTTCGCGTACTGCGAGATGAAGAAGCCCTGCACGCCCACGAACGGGGTCGCGGGCTGGCCGCCCGCCGAGGGGATCGGGTCGATCGCGTACTCGATCCCCGCCTCCTGGAAGTCGGCGAGGTTCCACGGACCGGTGATCGTGTACGGGCTCGTGCCGGAGGCGAACTGCTCCTTCGCGATGTCCTGCGAGATGTTCAGGTTGATGATGCCGTCGGCACCCCACTGCGCGAGCGCCTGGGCGAACTGCACGTTGCCCTCGTTGCCGAGCTGCAGGTCGTCGGGGTTGTAGGAGCCGTCCTCGTTGATGCCGAAGACCGGGCCGCCGAACGAGGCCTGCAGCGGGTACAGGTGGTACGGGTCGGCGTTGTTCGGGTCGATGCCGACGAGCAGCGGGTGCTCGGCCTGGCCCGACGCGACGGCCGCCTGGCCGGTGGCGACGAGGTCGTCCCACGTCGCGGGCGCCTCGGGGGCGAGCGCCGTGTTGCGCACGAGCGCGATGTTCTCGATCGAGACGGGCACGCCGTAGACGGAGCCGTCGTAGGTCATGGCCGAGACCGCGACCTCCTCGAAGTCGCTCGCGAGGTCGCCGAGCTCGACCTGCTGGATGACGCCGTTCTGGACGAGCTTGCCGATCCAGTCGTGCGCGCCGACGACGACGTCGGGGCCGTCGCCCGAGGGCGCCTGGGTCGTGAGGTCGTCGCGGATGGTGTTGAAGTCCTTGATGATGACCTCGACCGTCGTGCCGGTCTCCTCCTCGAACGAGGCGACGACGCCCTCGAGGGCCGACGCGCGGTTCTCGTCCATCCAGATGACGAGCTCGCCGCCGCCCTGCGGGGCTGCCGACTCCGTGCCCTCGGGCGCGGGGGTGCCGCCGCCCGAGCAGGCCGCGAGCGTGAGCGCGAGGGCGCCGACGCCGACCGCCTTCATGAGGCTGCTGTGCTTCATGGTGCCTTCCTTCAGGTCAGATGGGCTCCGCTGACGACGGCGTCGTAGCGTGCCTGGCTCATCGTGGCCGCAACCTGCCCCCTCTGCAACCTGGCGTGACCGATAGCAGCCGATCGTTGGCATTCTGTGACCTTGGGCACCGTGTCGGCGCTCCCCAGGGCATCCGCCTAGCCTGGAGCCATGACCGAAGCCTCGACACAACAGCAACCGCAGTCCGCGCCCGGCCACGAGTGGTGGCGCTCGGCCGTCATCTACCAGATCTACCCGCGCAGCTTCGCCGACGCCTCGGGTGACGGCATCGGCGACCTCGCGGGCATCACGGCGCGGCTGCCGCACGTCGCCGAGCTGGGCGTCGACGCGATCTGGCTGAGCCCCTTCTACCGCTCGCCGCAGAAGGACGCCGGCTACGACGTGAGCGACTACATGGACGTCGACCCGCTCTTCGGCACGCTCGACGACTTCGACCGCATGCTCGCCGAGGCGCACGCCCAGGGCCTCCGCGTGATCGTCGACCTCGTGCCGAACCACTCCTCCGACCAGCACGAGTGGTTCCAGGCGGCGCTCGCCGCGGGCCCTGGCAGCCCGGAGCGCGCGCGCTACATCTTCCGCGAGGGCAAGGGCCCGGGCGGCGACGAGCCGCCGAACAACTGGCAGAGCGTCTTCGGCGGGCCCGCGTGGACGCGCGTCGCCGACGGCGAGTGGTACCTCCACCTCTTCGACTCCTCGCAGCCCGACTTCGACTGGAACAACCCCGAGGTCGGCGACATGTTCGTCGAGGTGCTGCGGTTCTGGCTCGACCGGGGCGTCGACGGCTTCCGCGTCGACGTCGCGCACGGCAACGCGAAGGCGGAGGGGCTGCCCGACGTCGACGAGGAGCTCATCGCCGCCGGCTCGATGGAGTCGCCGTTCTTCGGCCAGGAGCACGTGCACGAGATCTACCGCCGCTGGCGCACGGTGCTCGACGAGTACGAGGGCGACCGGGTGCTGTGCGCCGAGGCGTGGGTGAGCCCGCTCGAGAAGATGGCCCGCTTCGTGCGCCCCGACGAGATGCACCAGGCGTTCAACTTCGTCTACCTCGAGACGCCGTGGGACGCGGCGCAGCTGCGCTCCGTGATCGACGAGTCGATCCGCGCGTTCGGCGAGGTCGGCGCCCCGCCGACGTGGGTGCTCTCCAACCACGACACCATCCGGCACCGCACGCGCCTCGCGCTCGTGCCGCCGCCGCCCCACGGCGCAGGCATCGGACCGACCTCGAAGTCGAAGGCCGACCCGACCGTCTCGCTGCGGCGCGGCCGCGCCGCGACGGCGCTCATGCTCGCGCTCCCCGGGAGCGCCTACGTCTACCAGGGCGAGGAGCTCGGCCTGCCCGAGGTCACGGCGATCGCGCCGGAGCAGCGCGAGGACCCGACGTTCCACCGCACGAAGGGCGAGCTCTGGGGCCGCGACGGCTGCCGCGTGCCGATCCCGTGGGAGTCGGAGGCGCCCGCCTACGGCTTCTCGCCGACGGGCGAGACGTGGCTGCCGCAGCCGCCGGAGTGGGCGACGCTCGCCCGCGACGCGCAGGCCGGCGTCGAGGGCTCGACCCTCGAGCTCTACCGCCGCGCGCTCGCGCTGCGCGAGGCGCACGGCCTCGGCACGGGTGAGCTCGAGTGGATCGACGTGGGCCCGACCGCGATCGGCTTCCGCAACGGCGGCATCACTGTGATCGCCAACATCGGTCACGACGCGGTCGACGTGCCGCGCGGCGAGATCCTGCTCGCGTCGTCGCCGCTCGACGCGGCGTCGCTCGCCGCCGACGAGACCGTGTGGGTGCGCACCGCCTGATCAGGCGCCGATGCATGAAGGACGCCCTGCCGATCGGCAGGGCGTCCTTCTGCGATTCGCGGGGGCGGCGCTCAGCGGTGCTCGAGGTTCATCTCGCGCGTCTGGAGCCACAGCACCGGGTCGAACGAGACGTAGTCGCTGTTCTTCAGCTCGAGGTGCAGGTGCGGGCCGGTCGAGCGGCCCGAGTTGCCCACCTGGCCGATGATCGTCGTGATGTCGACGACCTGGCCGACGCGCACGTCGATCGAGCCGGGCAGCATGTGGCCGTACCAGGACTGCACGAACTGGCCGTCGATGTTGTGGTCGATGAAGACGGAGTAGCCGCCGCCGCCCGGGTTGTTGCCCTGGAAGACGGCCGACACGACGCCGTTCGCGATCGGGCGGATGTCGGTGCCGAGGCCGGGCGTGAAGTCGCTGCCGCCGTGGAAGCCGCCGGGACGGTAGCCGAAGCCGCTCGACATCGACACCTGGTCCATGTCGGGGAACGGCGTCTGCACGAAGCTCGTCTCGAGCATCGACCACACCTGCGGGAAGGCGGGGTCGCCCGTGTAGGAGGGGCCGGCGGGCTCGCCGTCGGCGACCGCCTGGAAGGCGGCGCGCTCGCCGTCGGACATACGCGCGGCCGCGACCTGGTCGTTGACGATGATGTCGTCGCGGGCGAAGTAGCTCGTCACCTCGGCCGAGACGCCCTCGAGCGTCTGCTCGCCCTCCTCGTGCATCGCCGCGACCTGCGGGTCGATGCCGCCGGGCTGCTGTACGGCCTGGGCGGGCAGGCTCGTGACGACGACGAGCGAGCCGATGAACAGGAGCGCGCCGCCGGCCGTGATCTTCTGCGCGATGCCGCGGACGCTCGTCGGGCGCCGGGTCGGCGGTCCGACCGGGGCCGTCTGGCGGACGACGCGCGGGGCGAGCGGGCGCGGCGCCGGCGGGCGGACGGCGGGCACGCTGTCCCCGCCGGTGCCGAGCGAGGGCGCGTCGACGGTGATGACCGGCGTGGTGAAGGCCTCTGCCGCCATCGTCACGGGCAGCTCGCGCGCGGCTTGCGTCGCGGCCTCGCGCATCGCGCGGCGGGTCGTGTAGAGGGGCGCCGAGCCCTCGACGACCGTGACGCGAGCGGCGGTGCGGGCCTCGGCGGCGGTGAGCGCGATCGCCTCGGCGGCGCGCTCGCGCTCTCGCAGCTCGCGGCGCGTGGGCGGCGCAGGCGCGACGACAGCCTCAGCCGACGAGCGCAGTGCTCGTCGTGTGGGGGATGTCACGCGGGGGCCGTCCTGGAGGTCGAAGTCTGGGGTTCGTTGGCGCGCGTCGATCCTGGGGGCGATCGTGACCAGCGCCGGTTTCGATGAAAGCACGGACCGGGCGTCAGGAGCAACGACGCGCGGAGCGGCTCTGTCGCGCGCTCCAGCCATCAAAGATAACGGAATGGTAACGACCTGGCAAGAGGTCAGACACCCCCGACGGGCAGCGGCGCCAGCAGCTCGAGGATCTCGGCCGCCACCTGCGGGTGCGCCGCGAGCAGGAACCGCGAGCCCGGCGCCTCGCCCTCCCAGCCGTGCAGGGAGCCGCCGGCCTCCTCGACGATGAGGGCGCCGGCCGCGAAATCCCACGGCTGCAGGCCGATCTCGAAGTAGGCGTTGAGCCGGCCGGAGGCGACGTTCGCGAGGTCGAGCGCGGCCGCGCCGATGCGACGGATGTCGCGCACCGAGCCGATGAGCTCCTGCACGATCGCGGCTTGCCGCTGCCGGCGGGCCGCGTCGTACCCGAATCCCGTGCCGACGAGCGCGGTCGCCGCCGGGACGGCATCCGCCACCCTGATGGGCCGGCCGTCGAGCGTCGCTCCCCCGCCCCGGGTCGCCTCGAAGCGCTCGCCCGACGCGGCGTTGACGACGACGCCCGAGAGCGGCTGCCACGTCGCGGGGTCGGGGTCGCCCTCGACGAGGCCGATGGAGACCGCGTACGCGGGGATGTCGTAGAGGTAGTTGACGGTGCCGTCGATCGGATCGATCACCCAGGTGAGCCCGGAGGTGCCCGGGATGCTCGTGCCCTCCTCCCCCAGGATGCCGTCGTCGGGGCGCGCGGCGCGCAGGCGCTCGACGACGAGCCGCTCGACCTCACGATCGGCCTCGGTGACGATGTCGACGAGGCTCGACTTGCTCGCAGCGACCGCGACGCCGACGCGTCGGCGGGCCCGCGCGAGCTCGGCCGCCTCGACGGCGATGCTGACGTTGAGGTCGTGGAGCTCGCGCATGCCTCCACGGTAGCGATCCCGCCCCGGCGCCGAGCAGGGCGGGGCGGCGCCTGGGGGTGTTGTAAGGTGGACGACGGCCCGCGCGGCCTCGGCGAGTTACCCAAGCGGCCAAAGGGATCTGACTGTAAATCAGCTGGCAATGCCTTCGGGGGTTCGAATCCCTCACTCGCCACCATCCGGAAGCCCCGCCTCGAAGCGGGGCTTCCGCCGTCTCGGTCGCGCCCGCCGGCCCGCAGAGTTCCGGCACTCTGCTGCTCAGCGGGTCTCTGAGCGCAGAGTTCCGGCATTCTGCGCCTGCGCGAGGTCGCGAGGCGCACAGTTCCCGCAGGGTGCGGCGCGCGACGCGCGACGCGCGGCTGGGTCGACCGGCCTAGGATCGGGGCATGGCAGATTCCTCGTTCGATGAAGTTGAACGCTAACGGTCGACTTCTGTACCCGGACGATCGGCCACCCCTTCGAGCACGGCTCCCGCTCCACCGATGCGGCGCGCTTCCGCCCTGCGGCTATCCCCAAGTGGCCAGCAACTCACGAACAGTTGCTTCGTACGCACGCCTCTCGAACGTCACGCTCCGCCGCGGCATCTCCGCCCAGAGCTCATCCGCTATCGCATCCTGATAGGTGATGTCGCGCCACTCGACGGTGTCGTCGGTGACCCGCACTTCCGCGCTCAGCGCGCCGCAAGCGAGGTCGTAGCATCCCGGGCAGTACAGGAGCCCCACTCGACCGTCGCCGAACCGAACATCTGAACGGGGAGATGAGCGACTGTCCACCAGCAGTGCACGCAGGCTCGCTGCCGCCGCTGCCTCCCCCGAGAAACCCTCGACCATCCAGGTGATCTCGTGCCGCTCGCCCTCGGCGCTGGCGAACCAATCGCGTATTGGCTCGCCGTCCACAGTCCAGTCAAGGAAACGCTGCGGGGAAAGCTCGACATACTCCTCGCGCAGCCGAAGGAATCCCTTGGAACGCCATTCACCGTGCGGCGTGAGTGCCCAGCGCGTGCCGAGCGTGGACATCCCCGCCGGCCGTGCTTCCATGGCAGGACTGTACGCGATGCGGCGCAGCCCTTGCGTGACGAACACCTCGGGCTCCTTCAGCGACTTGCGTTAGCACAAGGAACCCGGTGATCTAGGCTTGCGCTATGGCAAATGACTCGAGCTTCGATGTGGTCAGCAAGGTCGACAAGATGGAGGCCGAGAACGCCGTCAACCAGGCGCGCAAGGAGGTCGAGCAGCGCTACGACTTCAAGGGCGTCGGCGCCGACGTCGCGTGGAGCGGCGAGAAGCTGCTGCTCAAGGCGTCGAGCGAGGAGCGCGTGAAGGCCGTGCTCGACGTCGTGCAGTCGAAGTTCATCAAGCGCGGCATCGACCTCAAGATGCTCGAGCAGGGCGACCCCTACGCGTCGGGCAAGGAGTTCCGCATCGAGATCTCGCTCAAGGACGGCATCTCGAGCGAGGACGCGAAGAAGGTCACGAAGCTCATCCGCGACCAGGGGCCCAAGAGCGTCAAGGCGCAGATCCAGGGCGACGAGGTGCGCGTCACCTCGAAGAGCCGCGACGACCTGCAGGAGACGATCCGGCTGCTGAAGGCCGGCGACTTCGAGATCGACCTGCAGTTCGTCAACTTCCGCTGAGCCCGGCCACTCCCCCGTCCCCGTGGAGCTGACGCTCGCCGAGGCGTTCACCACGCTCTACTTCGTCGTCGACATCCTGCTGCGAGTCGTCGCCCTCTTCGTCGTGCCCTACAACCGACGCCCCTCCTCGGCGATCGCCTGGCTGCTCGTCATCCAGCTGCAGCCCATCGTCGGCTGGATCGTCTTCGGCATCCTCGGCAACACCCGCTTGCCGCGGGCCCGGCGCGAGAAGATGTCGGCGATCCAGGAGCTCATCCGCGAGAGCACGCTCTCGATCGACGACGCACCTGCCGCGCGCGACCGGCCGTCGTGGCTCGGCGGCGTGATCGAGCTCAACCGTGCCCTCTCGTCGATGCCGCACGTCGGCCCGACGCAAGGCGTCGTGTGGGGCGAGTTCGACGCGCAGCTCGAGGCGATGGCCCGCCGCATCGACGAGGCCGAGCGCTGGGTGCACGTCGAGTTCTACCTCATCGTCGCGAGCGAGCGCACCGAGGTCTTCTTCGCCGCGCTCGAGCGCGCCGCCGCCCGCGGGGTCACGGTGCGCGTGCTCGTCGACCACCTCACGAGCGCGCGCTACCCGCGGCGCAAGGAGACGATCGCCCGACTCGAATCGATGGGCGCCGAGTGGCGCGACATGCTGCCGCTGAAGCCGTGGCGCGCGCAGTGGCAGCGGCCCGACCTCCGCAACCACCGCAAGCTCGTCGTGATCGACGGCTCGGTCGGCTTCACCGGCTCGCTCAACCTCGTCGACCCGTCCTACCTGTGGAGGAAGAACATCCGCCGCGGCCTGCAGTGGCGCGACTCGTGGATCGAGCTCACGGGTCAGCCGGTGCGGGCGCTCGACGTGCTCTTCTGGTCGGACTGGTGGGCCGAGTCGAATGAGCTCGTCGAGCTCGCGACGCACGGCTCCGAGCACCAGGGCGACCTCAACGCATCCGTCGTCCCCTCGGGACCCGGCTTCGAGGGCGAGATCAACCTGCGCATCTTCCTCGAGCTCGTGCACGCGGCCGAGCACCGCATCACGATCGTGAGCCCATACTTCGTGCCCGACGAGGCGATGCGCTACGCGATCACGTCGGCCGCAGTCCGTGGCGTGGAGGTCGAGCTGTTCGCGAGCGAGATCGGCGACCAGTTCTGGACCCACCACGCGCAGCGCTCGTACTACGAGGAGCTGCTGCGGGCAGGGGTGCGCATCACGCTGTTCGCGAAGCCGACCGTGCTGCACTCGAAGTTCATGACCTTCGACGAGAAGGTCTCGGTCGTCGGTTCGTCGAACATCGACATGCGATCGTTCGGCCTCAACTTCGAGGTGTCGATGCTCATCGAGGGCGAGTCGATGGTCAAGCAGCTGCAGGGCACGGCGGAGGGCTACCGGCTGCAGTCGTCGGAGCTCACGCTCGAGACGTGGCTCGCCCGACCGCGCGTGACGCAGCTGTTCGACAACGTCGCGCGGCTGACGTCGGCGCTGCAGTAGGGCGGTTCACGCGAGCAGCATCGTGAGCGCGACGCCGATCGCGAAGGCGATCACGACGACCCGCAGCGCCCACGACGGCACCCGGCGCGAGAGCCAGCCGCCCGCGATGCCGCCCGCGAGCGAGCCGGCGAGCATGACGAGCACGACGCCCCAGTGGATGAGCGGCGAGAAGGCGAGGATGATCGCGCCGGTGCCGTTCACGACCGCGGCGAGCACGTTCTTGAGCGCGTTGTGGTGCTGAAGCGAGTCGTGGATGAGCAGGCCGAGCATCGCGAGCATCATGACGCCGACGCCCGCGCCGAAGTAGGAGCCGTAGATGCCGACGAGCACGAACGAGACCTTCGTCGCCCAACCGCCGGTGGAGACGGTGTCGAAGCCGCTGTCGGGCGCGCGGCCCAGCCGCTTGGCGATGAGCGGCTGCGCGGCGAAGAGCGCCGCCGCGCCGAGCACGAGCCACGGCACGATCGCGGTGAACGAGTCGGACGGCGTGAGCAGCAGCAGCACCGCGCCGAGCGCGCCGCCGATCACCCCGAACGGGGCGTTCGCCAGGAAGCGCCGGCGCTGGTGCCGCAGCTCGGCGCGGTAGCTCCACGCGCCGCCGAGCGTGCCCATGAGCATGCCGATCGACGACGTCATGTTGGCCGCGAGCGGGCTCATGCCGGCGGCGAGCATCGCCGGGAAGGTGATGAGCGTGCCGCCGCCCGCCGCCGCGTTGATCGCGCCGCCGCCGACCGACGCGAGCGCGATCAGCGCCCAGCCGATCGGCTCCAAGTCAGCGCTCGTCGCGCGAGATCTGCACCATCTCGTCGCGCGGCACGACCTTGACGCGCGCGCGCCCGTGGGGCTCGCCGAGCGCCATCTCGTGCTCGTCGAGCCGGATCCAGCCGTCGATGTCGGTCCACTCGACGCCGCGCTCCGAGAGCAGCCGCGGCACCGCATCGGGGTCGAAGGGCTCGGGCGACCACCACGAGTTGGAGTCGCCGAGCAGCTGCTCGATCGTCTCCTTCGCGTCGGACTTCGTGTGGCCGATGAGGCCGACGGGGCCGCGCTTGATCCAGCCGGTCGCGTACATCCCGGGCAGGGGGCGGATGCCGTCCATCACGCGCCCGGCCTCGTTCGGGATGACGCCGCGGCGCTCGTCGAAGGGCACGCCCGGCAGCGGCGAGGAGAAGTAGCCGACCGCGCGGTAGACGGCCTGCACCGGGAACTCGCGGTACTCGCCCGTGCCCTCGAGCCCCTCCGGCGTCGGGCGTGTGCGCTCGACGCGGAGCGCCTCCACGCGCTCGTCGCCGAGCACCGCATCCGGCCGCGACCAGAAGTGCAGGTGCAGGCGACGCGACGCCGTGCCGACCTCGCGCTGCCGCCACTGGTCGAGCACGCGCGAGATCACCAGGATCTGCTTGTTCTGCTTCGCGGTCTCCTCGTCGGGGTCGACGCCGAAGTCCTCGTCGTGGACGATCATGTCGACGTCGCGCAGCTCGCCGAGCTCGCGCAGCTCGAGCGGCGTGAACTTCACCCCGAGCGGGCCGCGGCGGCCGAAGACATGCACATCGGTGACGGGGGACGCCTCGAGCCCGGCGACGACGTTGTCGGGCACCTCGGTCGGCAGGAGGTCCTCGGGGTGCTTCACGAGCATCCGGGCGACGTCGAGGGCGACGTTGCCGTTGCCGATGACAGCGATCTCCTTCGCCTCGAGCGGCCACTCGCGCGGCACGTCGGGGTGGCCGTCGTACCAGGAGACGAAGTCGGCGGCACCGTAGGAGCCGGACAGCTCGACGCCGGGGATGTCGAGCGGGGCGTCCTTCGTGGCGCCGGTCGCGAAGATCACGCCGTGGTAGAGCCGCTCGAGGTCGGCGACCGTGATGTCGTCGCCGAAGCGCACGTTGCCGAACAGCCGCACGACGCCCGCCTCGAGCACCTCGCGGAGCGCCGAGATGATGCCCTTGATGCGCGGGTGGTCGGGCGCGACGCCGTAGCGCACGAGACCGTAGGGGGCGGGCAGCTGCTCGAACAGGTCGATGTAGACGTCGCCGCCGGCCTCGCGGACGGCCTTCTTGAGGATGTCGGCGGCGTAGATGCCTGCGGGGCCTGCGCCGATCACGGCGATGCGGAGCGGTTCGCTCACTTCTCTCCTTGGGGTGAGGGCGGGCGCGCCGCCCGGACTTCGTGTGCTCAGCGGGTGCGCGAGACGACCTTCTCGGCGAACGCCTCGAGGCCGCGCCGCACGGTGCCGGCGGGCAGCGGCTCGAGCGCCGCGAGCGCCTCGCGCTGCCAGCGCTCGGCCTCGGCCATCGTCTCGTCGACGACGTCGTGGGCGGCGAGCTCGGCGACCGCGGCGGCGAGGTCGGCGTCGTCGGCGGGATCCTGCAGGCGCGCGAGCAGCGCGGCCGCGGCGTCGTCGGTTCGACGGGCCAGCAGCAGCACCGGCAGCGTCTCGACGCCGGCGCGCACATCGTTGCCCTGGTCCTTGCCGGTGTCGGGGTCGGCCGAGAGGTCGAGACAGTCGTCGACGAGCTGGAAGGCGACGCCGATGCGCTCGCCGAACTCGCGGAGGGCCGCGCGGTGCTCGTCGTCGGCGCCGCTCACGAGCGCGCCGCACTCGGCGGCGGCGGCGATGAGCGATCCGGTCTTGTCGGCGAGCACCTGCAGGTAGTGCGTGACCGGGTCCTCGTCGCCCGGGCCGAGCGTCTCGTGCAGCTGCCCGAGGCAGAGCCGCTCGAACGTGCGCGCCTGCAGCTCGGCGACCTCGCGGCCGAGCGGCGCGGCGAGCTTGCCGGCGCGCGCGAAGAGCAGGTCGCCCGCGAGGATCGCGACGGAGTTGCTCCACGCGACGTGCGCGGAGGGCACGCCGCGACGCGTCTCCGCCTCGTCCATGACGTCGTCGTGGTACAGGCTCGCGACGTGCGTGATCTCGATGAGCTCCGCCGCCGTCAGCACCTGGTCGTCGATGCCTCGCCCGAGGTGCGCCGTGAGCAGCAGCAGGAGCGGCCGGGCGCGCTTGCCGCCGGCCTCCAGGAGGTAGCGCGTCACCGCATCCGCCACGGGATCGGCGACGTGCAGGTGGGCGAGGAGCCGCTCCTCGACCGACTCGAGGCTCTCCTCGATGCGGTCGACGACGCGGCGGTCGGCGGGCGCCGTGAAGCGCGGCCCGCGGAGACCGAAGGTCTCGGGGATCGTCGGCATCAGTCGGCCTGCTCCTCCGCGCTCGCGTGGCGCGCGAGGCGCAGCGCGGCGGTCTGCTCGGTGGGCTTGCGGCCGCGATGCAGGGCGACGACGCCGAGCGTGAGGTTGCGGTGGGCGACGCGCGTGAAGCCCGCGGTGCGGATCCACTGCGAGAGCGAGTGCTGGTCGGGCCAGCTCGAGATCGACTCGACGAGGTAGCGGTAGGCCTCGGGATTGCTGCTCGCGAGCCGCGCCATGCCCGGCAGCGCGGTGCGCAGGTAGAGCTCGTAGCCCTTGCGCACGACATCGACCGGCGGGTGCGAGAACTCGCACACGACGAGGCGGCCGCCGGGCTTCAGCACGCGGTAGAACTCGCTGAGCGCCGCGCGCGGCTGCTGCACGTTGCGCAGGCCGAAGGAGATGGTGACGGCGTCGAAGGTGTCGTCGTCGAACGGCAGCTCGGTCGCGCTGCCGTGCACGAACTCGATGTCGGGGTGGCGGCGACGGCCCTCCTCGAGCATCCCGTGGCTGATGTCGAGCGCGGTGACGAGCGCGCCGGCCTTCGCCATCGGCGCGGCCGAGGCTCCCGTGCCGGCGGCGACGTCGAGGATGCGCTCGCCCGCCTGCGGGCGGACGGCGCGCTGCATCTGGATGCGCCACAGCTTGTCGTTGCCGCCCGAGAGCAACGAGTTGAGCAGGTCGTAGCGCTTGGCCGTCGCGTCGAACATGCCCGCGACCTCGTTGGGGTCCTTCTGCATGTCGGCTCGGCTCACACCCCCATCCTAGGCGGCGCGGGCTGAGCCCAGGTCGGGCGCCTCGAGACGGACGTCTAGGCTGGCGTGCATGCCCAGCCTGCACGTGCGCACCGAGCGCGCGGAGCCCGGCCGGCTGCTCGAGCACGCCGAGCCGCGCTGGCCGCTCGCGATCCGCCGCGGCGCCGACGGCATCGTCGGCCGGGGCGTCGCGATGCGGCTCGAGTTCCGGGGCCCTTCGCGCTTCACGGACGCGGCGGATGCGTGGCGCGACGTCGCGCGGGACGCGGTCGTCGACGACGCGGTCGCCGTCCCGGGCACGGGGCTCGTCGCCTTCGGCGCGTTCGCGTTCGACGACGCGTCGGCCGCGACGAGCGTGCTCATCGTGCCGGAGCTCGTCGTCGGCCGTCGCGGCGACGACGAGTGGGTGACGTGGATCGGCGACGAGGGCCGCCTGCACCCGACCGCGGTCGAGGAGGTGCGCGTCGAGCTAACCGACGGCGAGATCGACGCCGAGCGCTACCGCGCCGTCGTCGCGGCGGCGACTGAGCGCATCCGTGCCGGTTGGGCCGAGAAGGTCGTCGTCGCCCGGGATCGCGTGGGGCAGCTGCCGCCTGACGGGGATGTGCGCTCGGTCGCGGTCGGCCTCGTGCAGCGCTACCCCGATGCGGTGACCTACGCGGTCGACGGGGTCGTCGGCGCGAGCCCCGAGACGCTCATCGCCGCGCACCGGGGCCACTTCTTCTCGCGCGTGCTCGCGGGGACGGCCCCGCGAGGGGCGACGCCCTCGCGCGACGCCGAGATCGCGGAGGCGCTCGCGTCGGGCGACAAGGATCTGCGCGAGCACCGCTTCGCGGCGGACTCCGCGATGGCGGTGCTGCGCGAGCTCGCGCCGGATGCGCGCGCGTCGGAGCCGTTCCCGCTGCGGCTGCCGAACCTCTGGCACCTCGCGACCGACATCACCGGCACGCTCGGCGACCGCTCGACGCTCGACGTGCTCGCGCTGCTGCACCCGACCGCTGCGGTCGGCGGCACGCCGCGCGAGGCCTCGCTCGCGCTCATCCGCGAGCTCGAGGGCGTCGACCGCGGCCGCTACGCGGGGCCGGTCGGGTGGATCGACGGCGACGGCGGCGGCGAGTGGGTGATCGCGCTGCGCGGCGCCGAGATCGCGGCCGACGGGGGCATCCGCGCGTTCGCTGGCGCGGGCATCGTGGCGGGCTCCGACCCGGCCGCCGAGCTCGCCGAGACGGCCGTGAAGCTGCGCCCCATCACCGACGCGCTCGCCGACCCCCTCCCCTGACCGGCGCTCCGAGCGGTCACTTCCGCGCTCGAGCGGTCACTTCCGCGTGTGAGCGGTCACTTCCGCTTCCGAGCGGTCACTTTCGCGTGTGAACGGTCGATTCGGTGTGCGAAGGATCACGTCGGTGTGCGAGTGGTCAGTTCGTCATGTGAGCGGTCGGCCGGCCGGCGGGCGGCTGCTCCGCCACGCAGTTGACCGCTCGCGGGCGGAGTTGACCGTTCGCGAGCGGAGTTGACCGCTCGCGCGCGGAGTTGACCGTTCACGCGCGGAGTTGACCGCTCAGGCGGGGAATTGACCGCTCGAGGGCGGGCGGGCTCGCGGTCAGCTGGCGGGGGTGCCGCCCGCGCCGACGAGCCGGGCGCGCTCGGCGGCCACGTCGAAGTCGGCCGGCGGCCACTGCGGGTCGATGCGCTCGAGTGCCTCGAGCAGCAGCTCGCGCACCGCGAGCCGCGAGTACCACTTGCGATCGGCGGGCACGACGTGCCACGGCGCCTGCTCGGTGGCCGTGCGGGCGATCGCGATCTCGTACGCCTCCATGTAGGCATCCCAGTGCTCGCGCTCGTCGATGTCGCCCGGGTTGTACTTCCAGTGCTTGTCGGGCCGGTCGAGGCGCTCGAGCAGCCGCGTGCCCTGCTCCTCGAACGAGACGTGCAGCATCACCTTGATGAGCGAGATGCCGCGCTCGGCGATCCCCCGCTCGAACTCGACGATGCGGCCGTAGCGCTCCTCGATCACATCGGGCGCCGAGAGGCCGCGCACGCGGTGGATGAGCACGTCCTCGTAGTGGGAGCGATCGAAGACGCCGATGATGCCCGGCGCCGGCAGCTCGCGCTCGATGCGCCACAGGAAGTCGTGGCTGCGCTCCTCCTCGGTGGGCGCCTTGAACGCCTTGATGCGCACGCCCTGCGGGTCGACCTGCCCGATCACGTGCCGCATGATGCCGCCCTTGCCGGAGGTGTCCATCCCCTGCACCATGAGCAGCACCGAGCGCTCGCCGCCCGCGGTGCTCTCGGCGAAGAGCCGCTCCTGCAGCTCGGCGAGGCGCTCGGCGCCCGCCTCGAGCGCCCGCTGCCCGTCGGCCTTGCGGCCGTCGAACCCGGGGGTGGATGCGGGGCTCACGCTCGCCAGGTCGACGGGACCGGTGATGCGCAGCGCGTCGGTGATCGCAGTCATTGCGCGAGACTAGCCCCGTGACGCTGGCGGCTCCTGAATGGGGACCGCCGCGGTGGGCGGCCGCTGATCGCGAGGCCGCACCCCGGGCGACACGGCGCGGCCGAGCCTGCCCGGCGGCACCGCGTCGACCTTGTTCGAGATGAGCTTGCTGATCCACCCGAGCCGCGGGTCGGGGTCGACGAGCATCGTCTTGACGGCGAGGGTCGCCGGCAGCGCGAGCAGCGCGCCGACCGGTCCGAGCGCGAACGCCCACACGAGCAGCGACAGGAACGAGGTCGCGGGCGTCACCCCGACCGCGTCGCCCGCGACCTTCGGCTGCACGAGCGACTGCATGACGAAGTTGATGACGCTGAAGAGGATCGCGGTCAGCAGCGCGTTGAGCGGGCCGTTCGCGAGCAGCGCCATGAGCGTCGGCGGCACCGTGCCGATCACGAAGCCGATGTTCGGGATGTAGTTGGTCACGAACGCGAAGACGGCCCAGACGAGCGCGAGCGGCACCCCGAGCGCCGTGAGGGCGACGAGGTCGAGCGCCGAGACGACGAGGCCGAACAGCGTCGTGACGACCCAGTAGCGCTGCACGCCGGCCGCGAAGCGGTCGACGCCGCGCACGAGGTCGGGGTTCGTGATCGCGATGCGCTGCATGCGGTCGGGCAGCCGCATCGAGTCCCACGCGAGGAAGAAGATGACGACGAAGAGGGTCGCGACGAAGCCGAGCACGACGCCCGCGTCCGAGGCGAGCGCGCCGACGGTGCTCGCGATCGCGCCGGGGCTGAAGGCGTTCCGCAGCTGCTGGAGCGCCTCGTCCTCCGAGACGCCGAGCGTCTCGAGCCACGCGAGCGTCTCGCGGTAGAGCCGGTTGAACTCGCTCGAGTAGCCGGGCAGCTCGGTCATGAGCGACTGCACCGACCAGTAGATCGACCACAGCAGCGCGACGAGGAAGCCGTAGACCGTCAGCATCGACGCGAGCGCCGCGACCACCCTCGGCGCCCCGATGCGCAGCAGCCACTGCTGCAGCGGCATGACGGCGATCACGAGGTTGAGGCCGAGGAAGACGGGGGCGACGAAGGATGCGACCTGGTTGAAGGCGATGAGCACGGCGATGACGGCGATCACCGAGATCAGCACGATGAGCGTGCGCGGGAGCGCCCACCGCTCGCGCGGCGGCTCGGCCTGGAGGACGGGCGCCGGCTGCTGCCGCCGCTGCCACGGCCAGCGCATCAGCGGAGCGCCCGCTCGCCGTCGCGGTGCGTGGCCTGCCGACCGCGGAACGCGTCCATCCCCTCGTTGACGCCCAGCGCATCCGCCACCAGGTCGCCGAGCGCGGTCGGCAGCGCCTTGATCGCCGGCACGAGGCGCACGAGCGGCGGCAGCGCGAGCAGCGTGCGCCGCGACTCGATCGCGGCGAGGATCTGCGTCGCGACGCGCGCTTGCGACAGGATCGGCAGCAGCGCCGGCACCTTCGTCGTGACGCCGTCGAACATGCCGGTGTCGATGTAGAACGGCGCGACTGTGAGGGTCGTGATGGGCGAGCGCTCCTTGCGCAGCTCCGCGCGCAGCGACTCCATGAAGCCGACCGCGGCGAACTTGCTCGCGGCGTAGTCGGTCTGGCCCGCGACGCCGATGAAGCCGGCGGCGCTCGCGACGGTGACGATGCGCCCGCGGCCCGCGTCGCGCATCGCGGGCAGGAAAGCGCGCGTGACGAGGATGGGCGCGATCGCGTTGACGCGCATCGTGCGCTCGATCTGGGCGACGCTCAGCGAGGCGAGCGGCTTGCCGGAGATGACGCCCGCGTTGTTGACGACGACGTCGACGGGGCCGAGCATGAGCGTCTCGGCGGCCGCGAGCTCGATCGCGTCGGCGTCGGTGAGGTCGACGACGACGGCGGTCGCGCGGCCGTCCTCCGTGTCGATCTCGGCGACCACCGCGCGCGCCGCTCGCTCGTCGCGGTCCCAGAGCACGACGTGGGCGCCCTTCCGCGCCGCCGCGAGCGCGACGAGCCGGCCGATGCCGCTGCCGCCGCCGGTGATGACGATCCGCGTCGAGCCGTCGATGACGGTGTCAGAGCCCTTGCGCATCCGCGCCCCCTTCCAGCACTGCCTCGATGATGCCCGGTCTCGGCTGCGACAGGGCCCTCCGGAGGCCGGCGCGGTCGACGACGCGCTCGAACGGCCAGCCGTAGGCGGCCGCGAGGTGCTCGAGGTCGACGTCGTGCGGGGTGCGCTGCACGCGCGCGAAGTCGCCGGGGTCGGCGCTGCCGGCGACCTCGAGCAGCTCGAAGAGGCTGCCGCCGTTGTCGTTGCCGACGACGATCTGCAGCCGCGGCCGCTCCTCCCCGGGCGGCACGTGCAGGCCGCCTGCCTCGTGCAGCAGGGCGAGGTCGCCGATGAGCAGCCGCGTGATGCCGCCGGCGCTCTCGCGCTCGTGCGCGACGGCGATGCCGGATGCGGTGCTGACGGTGCCGTCGATGCCGGCGAGCCCGCGGTTGGCGTGGGCGCGCACCGCCTTCGGGCCGGCGACGAGGTCGAGCTCGCGGATGAGCCGCGACGCCGCGACGACGAGCCGGTCGTGCGGCCACGTGCGGTCCCACACCTGGCTCACGAGCTCGCGGCGGTTGATGGGCGTGCGCCCCTCCGCGAGCTCCGCCCGCGCGTAGTCGGCGCGCGTGAGCTCCGAGTCGGGCGCCGCCTCGGCATCGCGCGCGTCGGCGAGCGCGCGGCCCGCGTGCAGCCAGCGCTCGACCCACGCGCGATCGGCGTCGTCGGGCTCAGCGGGCTCGACCTCGATGCGCCCGGCGAGCACGCGCGTGACGCCGGTGCCGCGCACGTTGTCCTGCCCGGCGCGGCCGAGCACGACGACCTCGACGTCGGGCCGACGGATGAGGCCGGTCACCGAGCGCGAGAGGGTCGGGTGGCCGAGCACGACGACGCGCCGCACCTCGTCGGCGAGCTGCGGCACGACGTCGCAGCCGTGCGGCACGAGCAGCCGGCCGAAGCGAGCGCCGGAGGTCGGCTCGGCGAGCAGCGGCGCCGCGAGCGCCTCGGCGACGTCGACCGCTGCGGCGCCCGCGTCGGCGCCCGCGATCACGACCGTGCGAGGCGCGGGCAGGAGCGTCGCGCTCGGCATCTGCGGCCGCTCGACCCGCTCGACGCGGCGATGCTGCGTCGGCGCCCCGCCCGAGAGCGGCTCGCGGAAGGCGATGTTGAGCTGCACGGGGCCGGGCTCGGTGTGCTCGCGGTCACGCCAGCCCAGCGCGGCACGGACGGCACTGACCGCGTCGTCCTCGGGCTCGCACAGCGCATCCGCTCCCACATCGAGCACGACGCGAGCCGCGTCCCCGAAGATGCCCGCCTGCCGGGTCGTCTGGTTGGCGCGGATGCCGTGCAGCTCGGTCGGCCGGTCGGCGGTGATGGCGATGAGCGGCACGTCGCTGTGGTGCGCCTCGAGCATCGCGGGGTGGAGGTTCGCGAGCGCGGTGCCGCTCGTCACGACGATCGCGACGGGGCGCCGGGTCTCGCGCGCGAGCCCGAGCGCGAGGAATGCGCCCGAGCGCTCGTCGATGCGCACGTGCAGGTGCAGCGCGCCCTCGCGCGCGAGGCGGGCAGCGGCGAGCGCGATCGACTGCGAGCGCGAGCCGGGGCAGACGACGATGTCGCCGACGCCCGCGTCGGCGAGCGCGGCGACAAGCCGGTCGGCGTAGGCGGCTGCGGGAAGGGCGTCAGGCACGCGCCGCGTCGCCGTCATCGGGCGAGCGACGGCCAGACCCGTCGGAGTCGTCGGGGTCGTTCCCGGCGTCGGGGCCCACGACCGGTCGGTCGGGGCGGGGCTCGGTGCGGGCGGGGTGCGCGGGTCCTCGTCGTCGAGCGCGGCGAGCTGCGCCTCGAGCTCGGCGATGCGGCGATCGGCCTCCTCGTCGGAGACGAGCGTCGAGCGCGAGAACGACGGGTCGTCGTCGGGTGCCATCGGGCGCGCCGCCGAGCGGGGGCCCTTGCCCCACGCGAGCCAGGCGATCGGGCCGAAGACGGGCACGACGACGATGAGCACGACCCACAGCACGCGGTTGAGACGGCGGATGCGGCGGTCGTCCGTCACGGTGAGGTCGACGAGCGCGTAGACCGTCACCACGAGGGCGAGTATCCCGCCGAGGATGAGCCATCTCATGTCACCCACCCTAGGCCTCTTCCCTATGGCGCGGCTCTTAGACTTGAGCGCATGGGCCCCTCGATGCGCTACCTCGTCGTGCGCGCTGCGCTGTTCCTCGTGCCGTTCGCGCTGCTGATGATCGCCGACGTGCCGTGGCCGATCTCGCTGCTCGTCGCGCTCGCGTTCGCGTTCGCCGCGTCGATCGTGTTCTTCGGCAAGCTGCGCGACGAGGCGGCCCGTGACCTCCAGCGGATGCGTCAGGGGCGCAAGCGCGAGGGCGCCGGTCCCGACGACGCCGACATCGAGGACGAGGTGCTCGACGCGGGCGCTGGGGGCGCTGCCCCGACGGCGGGCGTCGCGCGCGACGCGGACGCGGGCGCGGTCGACGCGAACGCCGCTCGAGCGGACCTCGCCGACGCGGCGCCCGAGGCGCCGCCCGCCCGCCAGACCGACGCGGCCGACGGGCACGACGCATCCGAGCCGCGCCCCTGACGCGCTGACGCCCGCGCGATCAGCGGCAGGCCTCCCACGCGTGCTCCTCGCCCGCGGGATCGAGCACGGCCGGACCGCTGCACTCCCAGTCGATGCCGCCCGCCCCGTCGGCGCGCGCACGGACCGCGACGCGCACGTCGCCCGCGGCGCCCGGCACACTCACCGGCACGTCGAGCTCGACGATGCCGCCTGCGACGGGCGCCATGCTCGTGAAGTCGCCGAGCGTCGCTCCCGCGCCGCCGCGCGGGCACGCCTGGACGGCACCGCAGGCGAGCGCATGCGCGAGCGCCCGCTCGCGCGCGGCCTCGACGACCTCCTCGTCGACTCGCCAGACGCGCGGCTCCGAGACGACCGACGTGCTCGGATCGCCGTCGACGACGAGCGCGAGCGGCCCGAAGTCGACGAGTGCGTGCTCGACAGGGTCGGCGGCGTAGACGCCGGGGTAGAGCAGCGTCGGGCTGTCACCGCCGAGGTCGACGCCGAGGTAGGCCGGCAGCGCGACGGACTGCATCGCATCGAGGCGCACAGGCTCGGCGAGGCTCGTCACGATGCGCCACCCGTCGCCCTCGCGCACTGCCTGCAGGCGGCGTTCGGCGGAGCGCTGGCCCGCACGGTAGGAGACCTCGACGGTCGCGGCGTCGCCATCGAGCTCGACGGCCCCGACGCCGAAGCGGTCGATCCGCTCGGCGTCGGCAAGTGCCGCGTCGGTCAGCAGCGGCGCATCTCCCTCGACCGGCACGAGCGCGCTCGCGTCGTCACCGCGCCCCTCGGCGATCGCCGTCAGGTAGTCGGCGGCCGCCGCCGTGACGGCCTCGTTCGCCAAGCTGTGCGCGTGGCGCTGCACCGCCTGTGCGATGCCGACCGCGAGCGCCACGACCGCGAGCGCTGCCGCGAGCACGGCGCCGACCACGAGCCGGCGGCGCCGCGCGCCCTCGACCGACCGGTCGTCGTCACGCGGCGCCGCGTCGAGACCGGCGTGCTCGGAGTGCGGCTCGTCGTCGACCTCGGCCTCGACCGTCGGGCGCGCGGACGGCATCTCGAACTCCGGCATCGGTGACGGCACGCATCCATCATCACCCACCGACGGCGATGCCGGCGGCAGGCGCGTCAGGCGCCGACGAAGCCGGCCGGGCCGCCCCAGATCGCGACCGCGAGGCCGACGCCGTAGAGCAGCGCGGTCACGCCCGTGAGGCCGAGCGCGGTGATGAGGTCGCGCGGCGTGCGCGCGGTGATGACGATGACCATGGCGGGACCCGCGAGCAGCAGCACCGCGAAGACGACGAAGCCGTAGGCGAGCGCGTACGAGAACACCCACAGGATGCCGAACGGCACGAGCATGAGCAGCACGTAGAGCGCCTTCGACGGGCCGCGGCCGAGCAGCGTCGCGAGCGTGCGCTTGCCGGCGGCGCGGTCGGTGTCGATGTCGCGCAGGTTGTTGCACAGCATGAGCGCGGCCGAGATCGCGCCGATCGCGATGCCGAGCGCGATCGAGTCGTCGGTGACGCGGCCGAGCATCGCGTAGACGGTGCCGCACACCGCGACCGGGCCGAAGAAGAGGAAGGCCATGAGCTCGCCGAGCGCGTAGTAGCCGTAGGGCCGCTTGCCGCCCGTGTAGCCCCACGCGGCGACGATGCAGACGGCGCCGACCGCGAGCAGCCACCACCGGCCGCTGAGCACCACGACGGCGATGCCGGCGAGCGCGCCCGCGGCGAGGAAGCCGATCGCGACGTTCCGCACCGCCTCGGGCGCGGCCTTGCCGGCGCCGACGAGTCGGCCCGGGCCGACCCGCACGGCGTCGGTGCCCTTCACGCCGTCGGAGTAGTCGTTCGCGAAGTTCACGCCGATCTGCATGCAGATCGCGAGCAGCAGGCACGCGATCGCGATGCCGAGGTGGTAGCCCTCGGCGTTGAACGCGGCCGCGGTGCCGAGCGCGACGGGGGCGACCGCCATGCCGAGCGTGCGGGGGCGGGATGCGGCGATCCAGTCGCGCGCGGTCGCGGGCGAAGGAGCGGTGCCGGCGTGCTGCGCGCGATTGGCGGGGTTGCCGGAGCGGGGGTTGGCCATCGCCTCCGATGGTAGTCGCCGCGCGCACCGCTCGACCGGGCCGCCGCCCACCGACTCGACCCGTTCCAGCCGACCGGAGCCCTTGCAGCGGGTCCACTGGGCGCGAACGGGTCGGCTCGGCGGAGCGTCCCGCTGAGAACGGGTCGGCTCGGCGAGAAGCGGTCGAGTCGGCGAGCGCGGGTTCGGTCGGCTCGGCGACCCGCTCCGCGGACCCCATCTCGACGCACGGACTCGAGATCTCGGGCCCCCGCAGCGAGATCGGGTCCGCGAAGGCGCGCGCCTCAGCCGAACAGCCCCCGGCGCCGCTCCTGCGTGCGGCTCGCGACGAGCCGCGTGAGGCGCTTGCGGTCGGGCTTGCCGGATGCCGTGGTCGGCATCACCGACACCGTCACGAGGTGGTTGGGGCGCGCGGGCTTGCCGAGCGCGTTGCCGACCGCCGCGCGGATCTCGGCGAGCGACGGCTTGAGCGTCGTCACGACCGCCGGCACCTCGCCCCACTCGGGGTGCGGCGCCGCGACGACGACCGCGTCGGGCGCGAAGGTCTGCACGACGTGCTCGACCGCCGCGAGCGACACCTTGATGCCGCCGGAGTTGATGACGTCGTCGATGCGGCCCGAGACCTGCAGCAGCCCGCTGATGAGGCTGCCGGCGTCGCCCGTCTTGTACCAGCGGGTGCCTGAGCCGTCGACGACGAAGCGCTGCTCGGTGAGCGCAGGGTCGTCGTAGCCGTCGGCGAGCTGCCGGCCGGCGATCTCGATCTGGTCGGTGAGGCGCAGCTTCACGTCGCGCAGCGGCCGGCCGTCCCACACGCATCCGCCGACCGTCTCGGTCGCGCCGTAGGTGCGGGTGACGCGCCAACCGAGCCGCGCGGCGCGCTCGATGAGCCCGAACGGCGCGCGCTGCCCACCGAGCAGGATGCGGTCGAGCCGCGCGATCGGCCCGATGAACGAGCGGTCGAGGGCGGCCGCGTCGACGAGCCGCGCGAGCTGCGTCGGCACGAGCGACGTGTACTTCCGCTCGTGCTCGAGGCTCTGCACCGCCTCGACGAACGCCTCCGCGGTGAAGGCGCCCTCGGTGCGCACGAGCGGCGCGCCCGAGACGGCGTTGCGCCAGATGACGTTCTTGCCCGCGATGTACTGCTCCGGCAGCGCGAGCACCCACTGGCCCGCCCCGCCGAGCCGCTCGATCGCGGCCTCGGTCGACGCCCGCACGGCCTCATCGGAGATGATGACGCGCTTCGGCCTGCCGCTCGACCCGCTGGTCTCCACGACGATCGTCATCGCTCTCCTCTCGTGCTCGGTCGTCCGTTCGTTCTCAGCTCAGTAGTGCCACGGGTAGCCCGACCAGTCGGGCTCCCGCTTCTCGAGGAACGAGTCGCGACCCTCGACGGCCTCGTCGGTGCCGTACGCGAGCCGGGTCGCCTCGCCGGCGAAGATCTGCTGCCCGACGAGCCCGTCGTCGACGGCGTTGAACGCGAACTTCAGCATCCGGATCGCCGTCGGGCTCTTCGTCAGGATCTCGCGAGCCCACTCGATCGCGGTCGACTCGAGCTCGGCGTGCGGCACGGATGCGTTGATCGCGCCGGCCTGCAGGGCACGGTCGGCGCTGTACTCGCGGGCGAGGAAGAACACCTCGCGGGCGAACTTCTGCCCCGTCTGCCTCGCCATGTACGCGGATCCGTACCCGGCGTCGAACGACCCGACGTCGGCATCCGTCTGCTTGAACCGCGCGTGCTCGGCGCTCGCGATCGTGAGGTCGCAGACGACGTGGAGCGAGTGGCCGCCGCCCGCCGCCCAGCCCGGCACGACCGCGATGACGACCTTCGGCATGAAGCGGATGAGGCGCTGCACCTCGAGGATGTGCAAGCGACCGCTCCGCGCCGGGTCGATCGACCCGGCGTCGGTGCCCTCGGCGTAGCGGTAGCCGTCGCGGCCGCGGATGCGCTGGTCGCCGCCCGAGCAGAAGGCCCAGCCGCCGTCCTTCGGGCTCGGGCCGTTGCCCGTGAGGAGCACGACGCCCACCCGGCTGTCCTGCCGCAGGCCGTCGAGCGCGCGGTGCAGCTCGTCGACGGTGTGGGGCCGGAAGGCGTTGCGCACCTCGGGCCGGTCGAAGGCGACGCGGCCGATGCGGCCGTCGCGCGAGCGGTGCACCGTGATGTCGTCGTAGCCGGGCTCCGCATCGCCCCACTCGGCGGGATCGAACAGGGGCGAGATGGTCACTCGGCCAGCCTACCCAGCGCCGCCTGCGCGGGTCAGCCGCACGCCTCGAGCGCGGTGCCGAACCAGCCCGGCTCACCGCACTCCCAGCGCTCGGGCCGGTCGTGCTCGTCGAGCGTGATGCGCACCTGCACGTCGAACGCCTCGCGGCCTGGCTCGTCGAGCGCCATGAAGCCGACCGACAGGTCGACGGTGCGCGCGACGGGGTCGACGCCCGCGACGTGCACGCGATCGTCGAAGCGGATGCGCGAGGTTCGCAGCTCCCACGCGCCGTCGACTCGCTCGGCCTGCAGCGTGCGGAAGACGTCGACGCCCCGCACGCGATAGTGCACCTCCGCGGTGCCTCGGTCGCCCTCGATGTGCACGACCTCGACCTCGGGCACTTCGATCGGGCGGGCCGAGCGCAGCACCTCCGGGGGCGCGGCGTAGGCGAGGCCGCGGATGGGCACCATCTGGCTCGCCCGGCGCGAGTCGCCCTCGGCGATCGCGTCGACGTAGTCGAGCGCGGTCGCGCGGAGGCTCTCGACCGCGGCGCCGGCAGCGGTCCGCTCCGCGGCCTCGAGCGCCGCAGGCACGCCGGCGCCGATCGCGAGGCCGACGAGCGCCGCGGCCGCGACGTGCTTGAGCAGGAACGCGCGGCTCGCGCGCACGGGTGCGGATGCATCCGGCTCGATCGCGCGCTCGCGCACCTCGGGCGCGGGTGGCGAGGGCGTCGCGAGCGGCACGGCGCCGACCCTCGGAGCCACCGGCGGCGGCATCTCGAACTGCGGCATCTCGCCCGCCATGCGCTCATGATGCACCCGTCGCGATCGCGCGGGAAGCGGTGGGTTCGGCGGCTCAGTCCAGGGTCGGGCACGGGGCCAGAGCACCGTCGGCGGCGCCCGGCACCCCGCACTCCCACTCGAGCGGGCGGCCCTCGTCGTCGACCGCCAGCCGCATCGAGAGCTCGAACCACGAGGAGGTGGTGCCCGCCGTCGCGACGAGCGGCACGCCGAGCTGGATCCTGCCGTCCGGATCGATCGACCGCACGTACGCGCTCTCGGGGGTACCGAGCAGCGCGCCGTCGGCGATCGGGCACGACCCCTCTGCCTGGCACTCGGCGGCCGCGGCGATCGCGAAGTCGGCCGCGAGCTCGGCGAGCGGCTCGGCGAGCCGGCGCTCGACGTGGATCTCTGTGGGCGTGCGCGGGTCGCCGTCGATCGCGAGGCGCTCCCCGCCGACGACGAAGACCGGTCCCTCGACGAGGTCGAGCTCGTACGTGCCCGGGTAGAGCCGCACCTGGCGCTCGGTGAGCGAGACCCCGGCGATCGACACCGGCAGGCCGTTGTCGAACGGCTGCACGGTCGCGCGCTCGGCGAGCGAGGTCAGCAGCGCCCACCGCCCGTCGATCCGCTCCGCGTCGAGCGACCGCGCGTGCTCGCGGCCGCCGACCCGGAAGCGCACCTCGACGGTGCCGACGTCGCCGTCGATGTGCACGAGCCGCACCTCCGGCTGCTCGATCGGCCGCGCCGCGGCGAGCAGCTCCGCCGGCGCGATCGCGGCCGCCTCGGTGCCCTGCATGAGCGGCACGAGCGCCGTCGCCTCGTCGGCGCGACGCTCGGCCACCGCCGCGAGGTAGTCGGCGGCGACGGCGCGGAGCCGCTCGACGTCGTCGGCGACCGCGGCGCGGTCGAGCGTCTGCAGGGTCGCGGGCACCGCGGCGCCGACGAGCGCGCCGACGACGCCGGCGGCGATCACGTGGCGCCAGCCGACGCGACGGCGCCCGATCAGTGCCGGCGCGGGCTCCTCGAGCGCGGGGGCCGACGCTGCCCCGTCGACGCGGGGCGCATCGCGCGCGGCGCCGACGGGCTCGGGACGCGACACCTCCGGCGGCATCTCGAACTCCGGGATGCCGTGGACCGGCTCGCGATCGTGCACATCGCCATCCATGCGGCTCAGTCGATCGCGGGGCAGGGCGAGAGGTCGCCGTCGAACCGCCCCGGTCGTCCGCAGAGCCAATCGAGCGGTCGGCCGTCCGCGTCGACGCTCAGCCGCACCTGCAGGTCGAGCCACGTGCCCGTCGGCGACTCCGGCGAGAGGGGCACGCTGAGGTCGAGCCGGCCGCGTTCGAGGTCGCTGAAGACGACGTGCACCTGATCGGTCGTTCGCAGCGTCTCGCCGGCGGGAACCTCGCACGCGTCGGCGCGCTGGCACGCCGCGACGGCCGCGAGGGCGTGCGCCGCGGCGAGCTCCGACAGCTCCGGCGCGAGCTCCGACATGCGGTACGTCTCGGTGGGCGTGCGCGGGTCGCCATCCACGACGAAGCTCTCGGCTCGAGAGACGAGCACGGGGCCTGCGTCGCTCTCGGGCACGTACACGCCGGGGTAGAGGAGCACCCTGCCGGATTCGACGGCCATGCCGGCGATCGTGAGCGTCGATCGATCGTCGGAGCTGTAGACGCTCACCGGCTCCAGGAGCGTCGTCGCGAGGTGCCAGCGGCCGTCGCGACGCTCGACGTCGAGCGAGCCGAAGGTGTCGGAGCCGCCCACGCGGTAGCGCACCTCCACGGAGCCCCGGTCGCCCTCCAGGTGCACGAGCCGCACCTCGGTCCGCTCGATCGGCCGAGCCGCTGCGAGGACGGCCGCGGGCGCGAGCGGCGTCCGGGCCGCCGACGGGGCGAGGGCGGTCGCATCATCGGCGCGCCCCTCGGCGATCGCGGTGAGGTAGTCGGCGGCGAGGGAACGCACACCATCGATCTCGGCCGCCGCTGCAGCCCGGTCGAAGGCCTGCAGCGCGGCCGGCACGGCGGCCCCCGCGATGACCCCGACGAGCGCCGCGGCGAGCACGTGCCGCCAGACGACGCGCGGTCGAGGCGGGATCGGCGGGGCCTCGAGCGCGGGCTCCGCCGTCAGCTCCCTCTCGCCGACCGCGGTCGGGGCCGCGGCGGCCGGTGCGAGCGTGCCTGGATCGGGCGCCGGGAGGGGCGGCGGCACCACGTCGGGCATCTCGAACTCGGGCATCTCCGTCGACACGCGACCATCCTGGCGGTCGGATGCGCCGTTCGCGCCCGCGCTGCGCGAATCGTTACGAAGGCGGGTCAGATGGGCGCGGAGAGCGCGCCGAGGAAGCCCCAGCCGAACCAGCTCGCCGCGCCGAAGAGCACGAGGAAGCCGAGCGCGAGGGCGGCGCCGAAGACGCCGGTGCGTCGCCCATCCGCGCTCCTCGCAGCCAGGCAGCCCACGACGACCGCGCCGAGGCCGGCCGCGACGGCGAGCACGAGCACGACGACGAGCACGGGCAGCTCGCCCGGTCGCGGTGCGAAGAGGTAGCTCAGCTGCTGCACGAGCGAGATGCCCTGCAGCACGAGCGCGCCGAGCATGAGCCACAGCGACATGGCGCCGAGGCGGGCGGCCCGCCGGTCGCGCACGGCGCGCGGCGTGCGGGGCGCGCGCTGGTCGGCCTCTGCGAGGAGTTCTTCGAGCATCGCCCGATGCTACGAGCGCTGCGTCGCCCGCCCGGGCAGGCGCGCGGAGGCATCCGCACTCCTCCGCCGCGTCAGCCGCAGCTGCGCGGCTCGGCGCCGGCGAGCGCGCAGCGCATGCTCTCGAAAGCGCTGAGCGTCGGGTCCATGAAGCCGACGACCTCGAGCGACGTGCCCACCTCACCCGACGCGATCGGCACCTGCACGGCGACCTCGCCGGCTTGCCCGGTGCGGGGCACGACGATCGGGCGCGGCAGCTGGGACGCGTCGAAGGCGGGCGGCAGGGCGCACGAGCGGGCTGCGACGCACTCGGCGACGAAGTCGCGACCGGCGGCCTCGAGCGCGTCGATCGCGGCATCGGTGAGGGTCGGCGTCAGATCGACCGCGACGCGCGAGCGCGGGTCGCCGTCGGTCTCGAACGACGTGGCCGGCATCGCCACGAGCGGGGCGTCGATCGGCGCGATCGCGTGGCTGCCGGGCAGCAGCAGCAGGCTGCGCGTCGCGGGCACGACGCCGATGCCGTCGATCTGCACCGGCACCGAGAGGGCGGTCGCGATCGCGACCGGCTCAGCGAGGGTGCGCTGCATGCGCCACGCGCCGTCGGCGTAGACGGCGTCGATCTCGCGCAGCACCGTGCGCTCGGCGATGAGGTACGTGACGTCGACGCTCGCGGTGCCGTCGCCGAGCTCGACCGCGGCGACGCGGGGCGAGCGGAGCCGACCGTCCCGAGCGATCGTGCTCGGCAGGGCGGCGGCGCGCTCGGCGGACGGGAGCAGCGCCTCGTCGGCGGCCTCGTCGTCGCCCGTCGCGATCGCCTCGAGGTAGTCGAGCACCGCCTCGCGCGCCGCTTGCTCGGAGCGGGGGCCGTTCCGCTCGAGCAGAGCCTGCACGCCGAGCGTGCCCGCGATGCCGACGAGCAGGGCGACGAGCGCGACCGCGATCATCGCCCGGCGGGAGGTGGCGCGCTCCGGCAGGGCCGGGTCCTCGTCGGGCATCTGGAACTGCGGCGCCGTCGCCATGCGACCAAGGATGCCACCGCATCCGCAGCCGTCTACTGCAGGAGGCCGAGCGCGAAGCCGATGATGAGGAAGACGACCGGGTTGGAGATGACGAGCAGGCCGCCGGCGATCGCTGCCATCGTGATGTTCGCGGTGCCGCGCTTCGCGAGCGCCGCGATCGCGAACCACAGGCCGAGCAGCGTGAAGATGCCCCACAGCGGCAGGAGCCACACGACGAGCCCGTCGAGGTCGACGACGGCGATGCCGAAGCACAGCAGCAGCATCGCCCCGCACAGCACCGCGGCGATGAGCGCGAGGATGCCCCAGACCGGGTTGCGGCGACGGGTGCGCGCGGCGCGCGTCTCGATGACCCAGGGCAGCTCCACGGGACGATCATGGCAGGCGTGCGAGCATGGGCGCGTGGACCTCGCCCTCGAGCGGCTCGCCGACCGCATGCACGTCGTGTCGCTGCCGCTCGCCACGCGCTTCCGCGGCGTCGAGGTGCGGGAGGCGGCGCTCTTCTCGGGCGTCGCCGGTTGGGGCGAGTGGAGCCCGTTCCTCGAGTACGAGGCCGAGGAGGCCGCGCGCTGGCTGCGGGCGGCGCTCGAGGACGCGGATCGCGAGCGACCGGCGCGGATGCGCGAGTCGGTGCCCGTCAACGCGACGCTGCCTGCCGTCGCGCCCGACGCGGTCGCGGGCGTGCTCGCGCGCTACGACGGCTGCCGCACCGTGAAGGTCAAGGTCGCCGAGCGCGGCCAGGTGCTCGCCGACGACATCGCGCGCGTCGCGGAGGTGCGGACGCTGCTGCCCGACGTGCGCATCCGGCTGGACGCGAACGGCGGCTGGAACCTCGACGAGGCCGAGTCGGCGATCCGGGCGCTCGAGCGCTTCGACCTCGAGTACGTCGAGCAGCCGTGCGCGACCGTGCCGGAGCTCGCGGAGCTGCGCTCTCGGGTGCGGAAGCTCGACATCCCGATCGCCGCCGACGAGTCGGTTCGGAAGGCGGAGGACCCGCTGCTCGTCGCGCGAGCCGGTGCCGCCGACATCGTGGTGGTGAAGGCGCAGCCGCTCGGCGGCATCCGCGCGGCGCTCGAGATCGTCGCCGAGGCGGGGCTGCCGGCGGTCGTCTCATCGGCGCTCGACACGTCGGTGGGGCTCTCGATGGGCGCCGGGCTCGCTGGCGCGCTGCCCGAGCTGCCCTACGACTGCGGGCTCGGCACGGGCGCGCTGCTCGCGGCCGATGTCGCGGCGCCGCTCGTGCCGGTCGGCGGCGCCATCCCGGTCGGCCGCGTCTCCCCCGACCCCGCGCTGCTCGAGGCGCACGCGGCTGCGCCAGAGCGGGTCGAGCACTGGCGCGAGCGGCTCGCGGCGGCGCTCCCCCACCTCTGAGTCTTCAACCGGACAGTCGGTGGGGCGAGGAGATATGTTTCGCGCCCCACCGGCTATCCGGTTGAGGCTCGCTCGACTGGCGCGGCGGGCAGCGGAGCGCGGGCGGGGTTGTGCACATCTGGCCGTTCGCGCCGCGCGGACGCGCAGCGCGTGGGCGCATGGTGCGCGCATGGAGCTCCTCGAGTGGATGGGAACAGTCGGCGGCGTCTGCACGACCCGGGCCGCGCGCGACTTCGCCACGGGCGACGAGCTCGTGCGGCACCGCGCGGAAGGCCGGCTCTGGTCGCCGCTCCGGGGCTGGCTCGCGCTCGCGGGCGTGCGCAACGACGTCACGCGGGCGCTGCGGGCGGGCGGCGTGCTGACCTGCGTCTCGGCGTTCCGCGAGCACGGCCTCTGGACACCGCACGGGCCGCAGCACCTTCACGTGCGCGTGCACCGCGAGACGCACAGCGCGCGCGTCGACCGCTCGGAGCGGGCTGCGGGGATCACCGTGCACCGCCTGCACTTCTGGCTGCCGGAGGAGCGACCGACGTTCGGCATCGATGCCCCCGAGACGGCCCTCGCGGTCGCGACCGCGTGTGTGTCAGAGGCCGATGTCATCGGCGCGACAGACTCCGCGGTGACCTCTGGACGCCTCTCGCTGGAGGATGTGCGCGAGCTCGCGGCGCGCTTGCCTCGAGACCGACGACGCGGCCTGGAGCGCGCGAGCGGTGAGACGGGCTCAGGCTCGGAGTCGACGTTCGCGCTCCTGCTGCGGCGCGCCGGCATCCGGTACGTGCACCAGTTCGAACCGCGGCCGGGCCACTTCTCCGACTTCCGGATCGGCCGCTCGCTCATCGTCGAGATCGACTCGCAGCTGTGGCACGCGACGCCGCAGCAGCAGGCGAAGGATCGCGAGCGCGACGCGGCGCTGACGGCGATGGGTTACCGCGTGCTGCGCTTCACGTACGAGCAAGTGCTCTTCCAGCCGGACTACGTCATGTCGATCGTGCTGGCCCTGGTGCGGCGGCGCGCGCACCTCCGCCCGATCTGGGGCTGAGACGCTGTGCGGTGGACCGCCTCCTCACCCGAACGCGTCAGTTGAGCCGAACTCAACCGGATGGCCGGTAGGGCGCGACACATATCTCCTCGCCCCACCGGCTATCCGGTTGAAGACCCTAGAGGCCGCTGTAGGCGTGCAGGCCCTTGAAGAAGAGGTTGACGACCGAGTAGTTGAAGATGATCGCGGCGAAGCCGACGAGCTGCAGCCACGCCGAGCGCGAGCCGCGCCAGCCGCGCGTCGCCCGCGCGTGGATGTAGCCGGCGTAGACGACCCAGATCACGAAGGTCCAGACCTCCTTCGTGTCCCAGCCCCAGTAGCGGCCCCACGCGTGCTCGGCCCAGATCGCGCCGGCGATGAGCGTGAAGGTCCAGAAGATGAAGCCGATGACGCCGACGCGGTAGGCGAGGTCCTCGAGCTGCACCGTCGAGGGCAGCGCCCGCAGGAAGCCGCTGTCGCGCCGCTCCTTGATGAGCTGCAGGATGCTGAGGCCCGACCCGAGCGCGAAGAAGCCGGTCGCGAGCGTCGCGACGAAGACGTGGATGACGAGCCAGTACGACTGCAGCGCGGGCGGCAGCGGCGTCGGCGTGACGTAGAAGTTGACGGTCGCGAGCCCGAGGAAGACGGTCGCGAGGCCCGAGATGAACACGCCGAGGAAGTTCAAGTCGCGCCACAGCCGCGACAGTACGAAGACGCCCACGATGACGGCGACGCCCGTGAGCGCGAACTCGTACATGTTCGCCCACGGCACGCGGCCGGCGGCGAGGCCGCGCAGCACGGCGCCGCCGAGGTGCAGCGCCCACGCGATCACGATGAGCGCGAAGCCGATGCGCGCGCCGCGGCCCGGACGGGCGGCTGACCCAGAGGCGGCGGGGGCGGATGCGGCGGGTCGCGCAGGCGCACCGGGCGCGCCCGCGCTCACGAGCTCGCGCGCCTCCTCGGGCACGGCGGCTGCCGCGGAGCGGCGCGCGACGTCGACCGCGTAGGCGACGAACGCGAGCGTGTAGACGGCCATGGCCGAGTACACGAGCAGCAGCGACCAGGCGTCGAGTTCAGCGGGAGGCACGGCGGGATCCTACTCTCGCGGCCTATCAGTGAGCCCTGCCGACCGGGCCTCGCCCGCGGTCGCGCCGACCGCATCCGTCGCCGCCGAAGCGTCGTCGTCGCCCGCCGCCGAGGCGTCGTCGACGAGCCGTCGCGCGAGGTCGTCGACGGCGCGCTCGAGCGTCGGGTCCTCGCCGCGCGCGAGCCCGGCGAGCTCGAGCCGGTCGCCCACGGCCTTCACCCACAAGCGGCGGCGCGGCACGAGGAGCGACGCGAGGAGCGAGACGAACAGCAGCACCGTGATCCAGAACACCGGGGTCTGCGTGTGGTCGACGTGCACCTCGATGACGCCGTAGCGCCGCACGTCCTCGAACGTGATGGTGCCGAGCCCGCCGGGGATGTCGATCGTCTGCCCGGGTGCGAGCGTCAGCGCATCCGTCCCGGAGTCGCCGCCGGCGATCTGGGTCATCTCGTCGGTCTCGAGGGCGTACACCGAGCGCGGGACCCCGCGGTCGAGCCCGAGGTCGCCCGCGAACGCTTGCAGCGAGAGCACGGGGTTCGCGAGGTCGGGGTAGGCGGAGGCGAGCGCGCCGGTGTCGAGCGGCACCGCGGTCGGGTAGAAGAAGCCGCGCAGGCCCAGCTGCTCCTCGAGCCCGTCCGGCAGCTTGATGACGCCGAGGCTCGTCATCGCGTCGTCCTGCGCGAGGAACGGCGTGTACTGGTCGTACACGACCTCGCCCGACGCATCCCGCACCGAGATTCGCGGCGCGTAGCCGTTCGAGATGAGGTACAGGTCGGCGCCCGCGACGTTCAGCGGCTCGTTGACCTTGATCTGCGCGTCGCGCTCGCCGGCCGCGTCGGTGACCGACACGAGCGCCGTGAAGTCGAGCGGCGCGCCGATCGCGTCGCGGTTCTCGGTCTCGTACTCGACCTGCAGGTCGTCGAGCACGACCGCGAACGGCTCGAGCGAGGCCTCGTCGAACCACTGCCCCGACGAGAACGAGTCGAAGCTCGAGAGCGTGTTCGCGAAGCCGCGCCCCTCGACGAGCAGTCGCTGCCCGTCGTAGCCGAAGCCCGAGCCGAGGCCGATGACGAGCAGCAGGCCGAGCATCGAGATGTGGAAGAGCAGGTTGCCGGTCTCGCGCAGGTAGCCGCGCTCGGCCGAGACCGACTCGCCGTAGCGGGCGGTGCGGTAGCCGAGGCGGCGCAGCACGCGGTCGGCGCGGTCGAGGTCGGATGCGTCCCCGGGCACGGTCTGGAACCCCACGAGCCGCGAGAGGCGCGCGGGCGTGCGCGGCGGCTTGGCGCGCATCGCCTTCCAGTGGTGCGCGAGCCGCGGCACGACGCAGCCGACGAGCGACGTGAACAGCAGGATGTAGATGCCCGAGAACCACGGGCTCGAGTAGACGTCGTGGAGGGAGAGCGCGTCGTAGAGCCAGACGAGCTCGGGGTTGTCGGCGCGCACCTGGATGACGCCGTTCGGGTCGCTCGACTCCTGCGGCACGAGGCTGCCGGGGATCGCGGCGACCGCGAGCAGGAGCAGCAGCACGATCGCGGTGCGCATCGAGGTGAGCTGGCGCCAGAGGAAGCGCGCCCAGCCGCGCACGCCGAGCGGCGGCTGCGAGGTCGTGGCGGTGGAGTCGACGTGGTCGCTCGGCCGCAGCGGATCAGATGACTGTGACAACGCTCGCGATCCAACCCTGGAGGGACTGCATGATGGCGTTCCACGCGCCGGTGACCATGAGCACGCCGATCGCGATGAGCATCGCGCCACCGGCGACGTTGATCGCCCGGATGTGCCGACGCATCCACGCGACGGCGCCGCCGGCCCAGCCGAGGCCGAGCGCGAGCAGCAGGAACGGGATGCCGAGGCCGAGCGCGTAGGCGAGGCCGAGGAGCGCGCCCTGCCACGCCGAGCCGGTCGTGACGGTGAGCGCGCTGATCGCGGCGAGCGTCGGGCCTGAGCACGGCGTCCAGCCGAGCGCGAAGACGACGCCGACGAGCGGCGCCGCCCACAGGCCGCCCGCCTTGACCTGCTGCGGCTTCCAGACGCGCTGCAGGAACGAGAACTGGCCGACGAAGACGAGGCCGAGCACGATGAGCACGCCGCCGAGGATGCGCACGAGCGTGTCGCCGTGCTGCAGCAGGAACGAGCTCACGGCCCCGACGATCGCGTTGCCGAGCACGAACACGAGCGTGAAGCCGGCGATGAAGAGGCCGACGCCGCCGACGAGCCGGCCGCGACCCTGGCCCTGCTCGCCGACGAGCGAGCCGACGAGGCCGAGGTAGCCGGGCACGAGCGGCAGGATGCACGGGCTCGCGAACGAGACGATGCCGGCGAGCAGCGCGATCGGGATCGAGACGAGCAGCTGGCCGCTCAGCACGGCGCCCGCCGGATCGAAGGAAGCGACGTCGAAGGCGGCGATCGCCGGGGCGGCGAGGAGGGAGGCAGCGGCGCTCACCGCTCGAGCTCCTCCCGCAGCAGGGTCGCGAGGATGCTCGTGTCGGAGACGGCGCCCGAGACGCGCGCCGCGACGCGGCCCTCCTTGTCGAGCACGAGCGTCGAGGGCACGGCGTTGGGGGCGACGATGCCGGTGAAGGCGAGCTGCGCCTCGGCGCTCTCGTCGTCGAGGATCGACGGGTAGTCGATGCCGAACTGCTCCTCGAACGCCGTCGCCTGCGCGGCGCCGTCGCGCGTGTTGACGCCGATGAAGTCGACCTCATCGCCGAACTCGGCGTGCAGCTCGGCGAGCACGGGCGCCTCGACGCGGCACGGCGGGCACGCCGCGTACCAGAAGTTGACGAGCGCGACGCCGTCGAGCTCCGACGAGTCGAACTGCCCGCCGCCTGCGAGCGGGCCGCCGAACTCGCCCGGGGCCTGGCGCTCGGCGAGCGGCACCTCGGTCACGAAGCCGTCGCCCGCGATGTAGCCCGAGTCGCCGACCTGCCCGGCCACGCCGTCGGCGCTCGAGCAGCCCGCGAGCGCGAGCGCAGCGAGCGCGAACGCGCCAACGCGCATCCGTCGAACGGCCCTCGTCGCCACGCCGCTCACACCGCTCCCGCGTCGACCGCGTCGACGCCCGCGGCGGGCTCGGCGTAGTCGACCTCGACCATGCGGCCGTCACGGCGCACGTAGCTCGTGATCGACGAGAGCTGGCAGCGGCGCTTGCGCGGGTCGTGCCAGAGCGGCTTGCCCGCGAGTGCGAGGTGCGAGATCCAGATGGGCGACTGGTGGCTGACCATCACGATGTCGCCGTCGTCGTCCGACTCGTCGAGCTCGTCCCACGCGTCCTCCATCGCGGCGATGACGCGCTGGGCGATGGCGGTGTAGGGCTCGCCCCACGAGGGGCGGAAGGGGTTGCGCAGCAGCGGCCACGCCGACGGGTGCCGCAGGGCGCCGCTCGCCTCGAAGGTCTTGCCCTCGAACTCGTTCGTCGGCTCGATGATGCGGTGCTCGGTGCGGATCTCGAGCCCGAAGCGATCGGCCCACGGCTGCGCCGACTGCTGCGCGCGCTCGAGCGGGCTCGCGGCGAGGCGCACGACGGGGCGGCTCGCGAGGTGCTCGGCCGCGAGCTCGGCCATCCGCTCGCCGCGCTCGGAGAGGCGGTAGCCGGGCAGCCGCCCGTAGAGGATGCGCTCCGGGTTGTGCACCTCGCCATGGCGCACGAGATGGAGGCGACGGGCGGGCATGGCCTTCATCGTACTTGCGGAGTCTATGCGCGGTGGAGCTGAGGGCGGAGGCCCTTTCGGGCCTTCGCCGCGACCCCAGCGCCGGCGCCCGTCCCGGGCGCCGGGGAGCCCGGCTGACGCCTGAGCACGCCAGGATGGAGGCGTGCCCCTCCTCGTGCCCCTCGTCGCCGCGCTGCTCGTCGCGGCCGGCGCCGCCATGCTGTGGGTGTGGGCGGGGTCGATCGCGCACCGCGCGCACGGCGGCACGGTCGCGCTCGTCGTGGTCGCGCTCGCCGCCGCGGGCGTCTGGCTGCTCGTGGCCTCGGACGGGGCGGATGCGTCGGTGCCGGCTGCGGCGGGCTGGGTCGCGCTCGGCGCATCGGCGACCCTGCTCGTCGGCGGCTGGATCGGGATCGCGCGATGGGCGCCGGAGCGTCGTCGGTAGGATCGAGCGCGTGACTCAGCCGACCTCGCTCCCCCGCACGCTCATCGCCGACCTCGCGTCGCTGCCGGATGGGCCGGTGAAGGTGCAGGGCTGGGTCGAGACGGTGCGCGATCAGAAGCGCGTGCAGTTCGTCATCGTGCGCGACGAGTCGGGCGCCGCGCAGCTCGTCAACCCGGTCAACGACGACACCGCCGAGACCGCCGCGACGATCTCCGCGCTCATGCACGGCTCGTTCATCACCGTGACGGGCGACCTGAAGGCCGACGAGCGCGTCAAGCTCGGCGGGCTCGAGGTCAAGGTCGGCTCGCTCGTGGTCGAGTCGGTCGCGAAGGACTCGCCGATCGCCGACGACTCGTCGATCGACAAGCGCCTCGACTGGCGCTTCCTCGACCTGCGCCGCCCCGAGGCGCAGCTCATCTTCCGCGTGCAGACCACGATCGAGCACGCGATGCGCCAGCACTGGATCGATGAGGGCTTCATCGAGCTCCACACGCCGAAGCTCATGGCGACCGCCTCCGAGTCGCGCGCCGAGCTCTTCGAGGTGCCCTACTTCGAGACCACCGCCTACCTCGCGCAGTCGCCGCAGCTGTTCAAGCAGATGGCGCAGTCGGCCGGCTTCGGCAAGATCTTCGAGATCGGCCCGGCCTTCCGCGCCGACCCCTCGTTCACGAGCCGCCACGCGACGGAGTTCACGTCGATCGACTCCGAGATCTCCTGGATCGACTCGCACGAGGACGTCATGCAGCTGCACGAGCAGCTGCTCGCGAAGGCGGTCGCCGCGGTCGTGGAGCGGCACGGCGCCGAGATCGAGGAGCGCTTCGGCATCACCCTCGAGGTCCCGACGCTGCCCTTCCCGCGCATCCCCCACGCCGAGGTGAAGGCGATCGTCGAGAGCCGCGGCCACACGATCGAGCGCGCCGACGGCGACCTCGACCCCGAGGCGGAGCGCCAGATCTCGGCGCACGTCAAGGAGACGATGGGGCACGACTTCGTGTTCGTCACCGAGTACCCCTCGGGCGTGCGGCCGTTCTACCACCTGCGCCCCGAGGGCCGCGGCGAGGTGACGAACTCGTACGACCTCATCTACAACGGGGTCGAGATCTCGACGGGCGCGCAGCGCGAGCACCGCATCGACGTGCTCGAGGCGCAGATCGCCGAGAAGGGCATGGATGCGTCGGAGCTCGAGGAGTACCTCGACTTCTTCCGCTACGGCGTGCCCCCGCACGGCGGCTTCGGCATGGGCCTCGCGCGCGTCGTGATGCTCATGCTCGGCCTCGGCTCGATCCGCGAGACGACGTACCTCTTCCGCGGCCCGACGCGCCTGAAGCCGTAGCGCCCTCCGCTCGTCGCAGGGGCCGACGGTGCCCGACGCCCGGGACGGGCGTCGGCGCTGGGGACGCGGTTGAGGCCCGAAAGGGCCTCAACCCTTGAGCGTCACCGCGCGGATGCGGTCGGTCAGCTTCGCCTCGTCGACGCGCCACGCGGAGTGCTGGCGCCCGTCGATGAGCACGACGGGGATGTCGTCGCTGTAGCGCTCCGCGAGCGCGGGGTCGTCGAGGATCGACAGCTCCGTGAGCGACGCCTCGTCGAAGCCGGCGACGACGCGCTCGACGACCGGCCGCGCGTCGTCGCAGAGGTGGCAGCCGGGCTTGGTGATGAGCGTGATCTCGACCATCGCTCCAGCCTAGACACCGGGCCTAGACAAGCAGAGGCCGGGAGCCTGCGAGTGCAGGTCCCGGCCTTGGCTGCAACCGGCTACTTGCGGTTGCGACGCTGGTGGCGCGTCTTGCGAAGCAGCTTGCGGTGCTTCTTCTTCGCCATGCGCTTGCGGCGCTTCTTGACGACAGAACCCATAGAGGTTCCTCACTTCCGAATCGGGATTGCTCGCTGACGCTGCGCAGCCTCGAGGCCCGCGCAGGGAAAACGCTCGCGCCATCGTACCGGAATCGGCACGGGCGCCGCTGGGGTCAGTCCAGGCGGGCGTCGTCGGCGTCGCGCGCGGGCCGCTCGGTGTCGGCGTCGCGCTGCTGCTGCTGCTCGCGACCGCGCAGCTTGCCCTTCGCGTCGTCGAACCGCTGCGCGTTCCGGGCCGACAGCTCCTGCAGGCGCTCCTGCACCTCGTGGATGCGGTCCCGGGCCTCCTGCACGCGTTCTTGCACGTCGTGCACGCGATCGGCCGCGCGGCGACCGATCGATGCGCCGACCGGCGCGGGGTGCTCGACGGTGTCCGAGACGCGCGCGAGCGCCTGCTCCGCGGCGACGCGCGCCTGCTCGGCGGCCTGCCGCGCCTGGTCGGCCGCGGCGCGGAGCGGCGCCTGCACGTTGACGCCCGCCCACGCGGCGAAGGCGGCCGCGCCGAGCGAGGCCTCCTCCTGCTCGCCCTCAGCGAAGATGAACGGCATGAGCCAGTCGTCGATCTCGTCGAAGGGCGCGAGCACGATCGCGTAGTGGCGGTGCTGGCCGTCCTCGCGCACCGTCACGAGGCCCGCGTCGCGCAGCGTGCGGAGGTGCTTCGACACCGTGGGCTGCGGCACGCCGAGCGCCTCGACGATCTGGCTGACCGAGGCGTCTCCGGTCGTCGCGCGGCGCTCGAGGAGCACCCCGAGGATGTCGCGGCGCGTGCTGTCCGCGATCACGCTGAAGATGTCGGCCATGCCGAAAGCATGCCAGCGCCGAGGCTGGGGCGACAAACCTGGTCGGCGCGCGAGGTCGCGCACGAGGGCTACGCTTGCCCCGTCCTGCGCCGCCCGACGGCGCTCCGGTTCCGCGAAGGGCACAGCACGTGGCGCAGCTGCGGTCGTCGAGCGATGCGACGCTGCTCGAGCGATCGCGCGACGCCGTCGAGCGCTTCGCAGCTGCGTACCCCGCGCGCTTCGCGATCGCCGTCTTCGCGTCGCTCAACCTCGTCTTCGCCGTGCTGCTCGCGACCCCGTGGGCGAAAGCGGGCGAGGGCGCGACCGACCCGGTGGATGCGTTCTTCCAGGCCGTGAGCGTCGTGTGCGTGACGGGGCTCACGGTCGTCGACATGGCGACCCACTGGAGCCCGTTCGGCAACGCGGTCGTGATGATCGGCGTCGAGGTCGGTGGCATCGGCGTGCTGACGCTCGCGTCGATCCTCGGCATGACGGTCGCCCGCCGGCTCGGGTTGCGGCAGCGGCTCATGGCCGCGAGCGACTCGAACCCGTCGCGCGTACGGCGCGGCGTGGTGCAGGAGCAGCAGGCGATCCGGCTCGGCGAGGTCGGCTCGCTGCTGCGCATCGTCGCGCTCTCGGTGCTCGCGTTCGAGGCCGCGCTCATCGTGCTGCTGCTGCCGCGGCTGCTGCTCGAGGGCAAGGACTTCCTGACCGCGCTCTACGAGGCGACCTACTGGTCGATCATGGCGTTCACGAACTCGGGCTTCGTGCCCACCGTCGAGGGGCTCGAGCCCTTCGCGACCGACCCGTGGTTCCTCGGCGTGCTCATGCTGGGCGTCTTCATCGGCTCGCTCGGCTTCCCCGTCTACTTCGTCATCCTGCGGCACCTCGGCAAGCCGCGGCAGTGGTCGCTGCACGTCAAGCTGACGATCACCGTCTCGCTGCTGCTGCTCCTGCTCGGCGGGCTCGCGTTCCTCGTGCTCGAGTGGGGCAACGCCGACTCGTGGGGCACCGACGACTTCGGCCAGCAGCTGCTGCACGCCTTCTTCCTCTCGGCGATGGCACGGTCGGGCGGCTTCGCGGTCGACGACCTCGGACTGCTGCACAACTCGAGCCTGCTCGTGACCGACATGCTCATGTTCGTCGGCGGCGGCTCCGCCTCGACCGCCGGCGGCATCAAGGTCACGACCCTCGCGATCCTCTTCCTCGCGGCGGTCGCCGAGGCGCGCGGCCGCAAGTCGATGGAGGCGTTCGGGCGCCGCATCCCCTCCGACGTCCTGCGCCTCGCCGTCTCCGTCACGCTCTGGAGCGCGACGATCGTCGCCGGTGTCACGATCGTGCTGCTCGAGATCACCGGTGCACCGCTGTCGTTCGTGCTCTTCGACGTCATCAGCGCGTTCGCGACCGTCGGGCTCTCGACGGGCTTCACCCACTCCGAGCTCGAGGACTCCGCGAAGGTCATCCTGGCGCTGACGATGTTCGTCGGCCGCATCGGTAGTGTGACGCTCGCCGCGGCGCTCGCCGCGAGCCAGCGGACGCAGCTGTTCACGCGCCCCGAGGAGAGGCCGATCGTTGGTTGACAGGATCCCCCACGACGCCCCCGTGCTCGTGATCGGGCTGGGCCGCTTCGGCGCCGCGACAGCGGGGCAGCTCGCGCGCCTCGACCGCGAGGTGCTCGCGATCGACGGCGACATCAACCTCGTGCAGAAGTGGTCGGAGCGCCTCACCCACACCGTGCAGGCCGACGCCCGCTCGATCGACGCGCTCAAGCAGGTCGGCGCGCAGGACTTCTCCATCGCGGTGTGCGCGGTCGGCTCGTCGATCGAGGCCTCGGTGCTCATCACCGCGAACCTCGTCGACCTCGGCATCCCGCAGATCTGGGCGAAGGCGATCAGCCAGTCGCACGGCAAGATCCTCAGCCGCATCGGCGCGAACCACGTCATCTACCCGGAGGCGGAGGCCGGCGAGCGCGTCGCGCACCTCGTCTCGGGCCGGATGCTCGACTACATCCAGTTCGACGACCAGTTCGCGATCGTGAAGATGTACCCGCCGAAGCACATCCGAGGCATCTCGCTCGCCGAGTCGAAGATCCGCTCGAAGTACCACCTGACGGTGGTGGGCGTGAAGAGCCCCGGCGGGGAGTTCACCTACGCGACGCCCGAGACCGTGGTCTCGAACCACGACCTCATCATCGTCTCGGGCAACCAGAACGACATCGAGCGCTTCGCGGGCCTGAGCGCGTGAGCACGGCGATCGACGACGGCGAGCGCTGCCCGTGCGGCACCGGGCTCACCTACGGCGAGTGCTGCGGGCCGATCCACCGCCGCGAGCGCGAGGCCGCGACGGCCGAGCAGCTCATGCGCTCGCGCTTCACGGCGTTCGCGCTCCGCGACGTCGACTGGCTGCTCGCGTCCTGGCACCCGACGACCCGGCCGCGCTCGCTCGAGCTCGACCCGGGCATCCGCTGGCTCCGGCTCGACATCGTCGGCACGAGCGCCGGCGGTCCGTTCGACCGCGAGGGCACCGTCTCGTTCGATGCCCACTGGGTCGCCGACGGCACGCGCGGCGCGATGCGCGAGGTCAGCAGCTTCCGCCGCGACCAGGGGTGGCAGTACCTCGACGGCCAGCCGCGCTGACGCGGCTCAGCCCGCGGCGAGCTCCCGCGCGCGCTCGAGCGCGGCGGCCGTCGCCCGGTCGAAGACCTCGCCGAGGCGCGCTTCCTGCAGCACCGCGACGGCGCGCTCGGTCGTGCCCTTCGGGCTCGTCACGCGGCGGCGCAGCTCGGCCGGCTCGGCGCCGTCGGCGGCGAGCAGCTCGCTCGCGCCGCGGAACGTGCCCTGCACCATCGTCGCCGCCTGCTCGCGGGTGAAGCCCATCCGCTCCGCCGTGCGCGTGAGCTCCTCGATGAGCAGGAAGACGTAGGCGGGGCCGGACCCCGAGATGGTCGAGAGTGCGTCGATCTGCGACTCGTCGAGCACGAGCACCTCCCCGACCGACTCGAACAGCCGTGCGACGAGCGCGACGTCGTCGGCAGCGGCGCGGCTGCCGCCCGCCACACCCGTGACGCCGAGCCCGACGTGCGAGGGCGTGTTCGGCATCGCCCGGACGACGGCGACGGATGCGGGCAGCACGGTCTCGATGGACGCGGTCGTCGTGCCCGCCGCGATCGAGACGACCACGGCATCCGCCTCGAGGTGGGGCGCGATGTCGCGCGCGAGCTCGACGATGCCGGCCGGCTTGACGCCGAGCACGACGAGCTTCGCGCCGGCGACCGCGCGGGCGTTGCCGCCCGGCTCCGACTCGAGCGCGATCGACTCGACGCCCTCGTGGCCGATCGCGCCCGCCTTCGCGGCGGTGCGGTTTGTCACGACGATGCGCTCGGCGCCGTGACGCGCGAGCCCCGTGAGGATCGCGCCGCCCATCGAGCCGACACCGAGCATGGCGATGGGAGGGAGCAGCTCTGGCATGCCGCCAGGCTAGTCGGCAAGCCGCCAGCGCCGCCTTGCGTAGAATCGCGATCGTGAGCGCATCCCACGGTACGAAGGCGGTCGTCGCGGCGTTCCTCGCCAACACGGGCATCGCCATCACGAAGTTCGTCGCCTGGTTCTTCTCGGGCTCGGCGTCGATGCTCGCCGAGGCGATCCACTCGGTCGCCGACGCCGGCAACCAGCTGCTGCTCCTGCTCGGCGGTCGGCTCGCGAAGCGCAAGGCCGACGCGGAGCACCCGTTCGGCTACGGCCGCGAGCGCTACGTGTGGGCGTTCATCGTCGCGCTCGTGCTCTTCTCGGTCGGCGGCCTCTTCTCGATCGCCGAGGGCGTCTCGAAGCTGCGTGACCCGCACGAGCTCGACATCATCTGGCTGCCGCTCGTCGTGCTCGGCATCGCCATCGTGCTCGAGAGCCTCTCGTTCCGCACCGCGATCAAGGAGTCGAACAAGGTGCGCGGCAAGGCGCGCTGGGTGGACTTCATCCGCAAGGCGAAGAGCCCCGAGCTGCCGGTGATCCTGCTCGAGGACCTCGCGGCGCTCCTCGGCCTCGTGTTCGCGTTCATCGCCGTCAGCCTCACGGCGATCACGGGCAACCCGCTCTTCGACGCGATCGGCACCATCGTCATCGGCGTGCTGCTCATCGTCGTCGCGGCCGTGCTGGCCGTCGAGATGAAGTCGCTCCTCATCGGCGAGGGCGCGACGAAGGAGGACACGGCGCGCATCGCGCGCGTCCTGAACGCCGCCCCGGGCGTCGAGTCGGTCATCCACATGAAGACGCTCTACCTCGGGCCCGACGAGCTCATGATCGCGGCGAAGGTCGCGTTCCCGCCGAAGAGCGACATCGAGCACGTCGCGCGCACGATCAACGAGCTCGAGTCGCTGCTGCGCGCCGAGATCCCGCACGCGCGAGTGATCTACATCGAGCCCGACCTCTACCTCCACCGGCCCGAGATCGCTCCCTCGACCGACCACATCGTGATCCAGTCGGGCAACTGACGGACCGGACGCGTCTGTGTAGGCTGTCTGCATGGACTTCCTGCACTCGCTGCTGCTCGCCGGCCACTTCATCGGCCTCGCCCTGCTCGTCGGCACGTTCTTCGTGCAGATGCGGGCGAAGGCCGGGCACAACTTCACGCTGCTCCTGATCGGCGGCGCGCTCCAGCTCGTGACCGGCGTCTCGCTCTACGGACTGGCCATGGCGAACGACGCCGATGTGAACCACATGAAGCTCGGCATCAAGGGCGTCATCGCGCTCGTCGTGTTCGTCGCCGCGCTCATCGGCTTCCTCCGCCAGCGCTCGATGCGCAACGAGAAGTCGCGCCTGGCGGCTGGCGGCGCCGTGGCGGCCGCCGACGTCGCCCTCGAGCGGAAGCTCATGCCGTTCTTCCACGCGGCCGGCGGGCTCGCGCTCGTCAACCTCCTCATCGCGGTGTTCTGGCGCTGAGGTGACCGGATGGGGCGGCTCGAGCTCGTCGCCCTCCTCGCCACCCTGGGCGTGACGGTCGCGCTCGTGCTCGCGGGACCCCGCTTGTGGCACAGCGCCTCAACGCAGCGAACCCGCCGCATGGGCGGCGGGCTCGGCGTCATGGACGAGATCTGGCGCCCGCACACCTACGAGCAGCGCATCGCGGAGGAGCAGCGCGAGCAGGCCGGCGACCAGGTCGAGGGGCTCGAGCCGAAGGATCCGCGCCGCCCGCCCGGCGACTGAGGGTCGAGTCGGCCGCTTCCCGCCGACTCGACCCGCTGTCACCGCGGCTGCCGGCGACTCGACCGCTTGTCGCCCACTCGAGCCCTTGCCGCGGGTCCGCTCGACGCGAAGGGGTCAAGCCGCCAGCGCCGCCGCGCCGCGCCGTCAGCGCCGCTCGGCGAAGAACGCGCGCAGCTGCGCCTCCGCCTCGGCCGCGAGCACCCCCGAGACGACCTCGACGCGGTGCGGCAGCCGCCGCTCGCGCAGCAGGTCGACGACGCTCCCGGCGGCACCGGCCTTCTCATCCCACGCGCCGAACACGACGCGGTCGATGCGGCTCGCGAGGATGGCGCCCGCGCACATGACGCACGGCTCGAGCGTGACGACGAGCACGCATCCGTCGAGCCGCCAGGCACCGCGCGTCGCGGCCGCCTCGCGCAGCGCGACGACCTCGGCGTGCGCCGTCGGGTCGTGCCGCAGCTCGCGCTCGTTGCGGCCCGTGCCGAGGACGGTGCCGGATGCGTCGACCACGACCGCGCCGACCGGCACGTCGGCCGAGCGCTCGGCCGCCGCCGCCTCGTCGAGCGCGAGGCGCATGAGCGCCTCGTCGCGTGCTGCCGGCCGCATCCGCCCTCCTCGTCGGGGCGCACCGGATGCAGGCCGCCCACTACCCTGAACCCTATGCGAGTCCACGTCGCCGACCACCCGCTCATCACCCACAAGCTCACCGTGCTGCGGGATGCGCGCACGCCCTCGCCGACCTTCCGGTCGCTCGTGGGCGAGCTGATGACGCTGCTCGCGTACGAGGCGACCCGCAACGTGCGCGTGACGCCGAAGGAGATCACGACGCCGGTGACGGTCACGACGGGCGTCGAGATCGCGGAGCCGCGCCCGCTCGTCGTGCCGATCCTGCGCGCGGGCCTCGGCATGCTCGAGGGCATGACGGCGCTCGTGCCGACCGCCGAGGTCGGCTTCCTCGGCATGGCGCGCAACGAGACCACGCTCGAGCCGACGACCTACGCCGAGCGGCTGCCGGACGACCTCTCGGACCGCCAGTGCTTCGTGCTCGACCCGATGCTCGCCACCGGCGGCTCGCTCTCGGGCGCGATGCAGTTCCTCTTCGACCGCGGCGCGGTGGACGTCACCGCCATCTGCCTGCTCGGCACCCCCGAGGGCCTCGAGCGCGTCGAGCGCGACATGGACGGGCACGACGTGACGATCGTGCTCGGCGCCCTCGACGAGGGTCTCGACGAGCGCGGCTTCATCGTGCCGGGGCTCGGCGACGCCGGCGACCGCCTCTACGGCACGGTCGGCGACTGAGCGCCCGCGGCGCGCGCGCCGCTTTCCGTCATAGTTCGTCACATCGTTGCGTCATTTGACTTGCGACGCGAGAAGCGGCGATACTGACAAGCATGACGACCACCTTCGGCCCCCAGTCCGTCCTCGCGACGAACGGGACGAACGGCATGATGATGCCGATGGTCGACATGCGTCGAATGTGTGCTTGAGCCCAGCTCGCACCAGCCCGACCGCTCCGCATCGGAGTCGCTGACGCATCGCCGTCGCACCCCGTGAGGCCCTGAGCAGGCCTGCGAGCGGTCACCGGACCCATCCGAGGTCTGCGCACCACCCCTCGACTCCTCGAGTCGGCAGCACTCATCGCCCCTCCACGGGCGCTGCCGACCGCACGCCGGAAGGCCCTCCCATGACCATCACCGCTCTCCCCGCCCGCACTGCCCTTCACCGTCAGCTCGGCCGCCCGTCGCTCGCCCAGCCCCGCACGAGCGGCTCGAGCGCCCTCAAGCCGCTGCCCGCCGCATCCGCTCCGACTCCGACGGCCGCGCCGCACGGCGCCGTCCGGGCCGTCCCCGAGGGCACCGAGGCGCGCGGCTTCGTGCTCTACGTCGGCCTCGGCGAGGACGCCGCCGCCGAGGACCGCGTCGAGCTCGCGCGGCTCGTCACCGAGCTGCGCGCCCTCACGTCGAAGCTCGCCCCGAGCGCGCAGACCCACGCGGCCGTCGCCCTCGCCCCGGCCGGCGCCGGCGGTCGCGACGTCGACGTCGTGCGCCGCGCGCTCGGCGACCCCGCGGTGCAGCAGCCCGCGGCCGAGACCGACCCGGGCATCGTCATCGACCTCACCCGCAAGCGCGTCGCGATCGGCGACGAGATCGCGCCGCTCACCTACCGCGAGTTCGAGCTGCTGCAGCACATCGTGCTGCGCGAGGGCTCGACGGTCGGCCGCTGCGACATCATCGACGCGCTGTGGGACGCCGACGCCGACGACCGGCCCAACGAGCGCACGATCGACGTGCACGTGCGGAGGCTGCGCGCGAAGCTCGGCGCCTACGCCGAGATCATCCGCACGGTGCGCGGCGCGGGCTACCGCTTCGACCGGCACGCCGACGTGACGGTGCTCGCATCCGGACCGAGCCCCGACCGCTTCTGATCGGCGCCCACAGGCCTTTCACAGCAGGAACTGGGGCGGCTCGTTACCCATCCGTTATACGTTCGTCGCACGTTGATCGTAGTGCTGTGGCGATCGGCGGAAGCGGAGGCAGCAGCCTCACTTGGTGCAAGGGACTGGGGCCGGTCGGGAGAACCCGATCGGCCCTCTTGCACGTCGCAGGGCGTGTCAACCGAGGTGCTCGGCGAGGAACGCGGATGCGCTGCGCCGGAAGGTGCCGGAGGTGGGCGCATTCACGTGGTTGCGACCGGGGATCTCCTCGAAGCGACCGTCGGGCAGGAGCGGCAGCAGCTCGCGCGTGTCATCCGCGCGCGTGTCCTTCGCCCCGGTCATGAGCAGCGTCGGCACCGCGGGCGGCGCCTGCGTCGGGTCGAAGAGCGTGCGCGACACCTCACCCGCGAGCGTGACGAGCGTGGCCGGGTCGTGCTCGGGGAAGACCGCCGCGAGGTCGACGATGAACGACTCCATGGGGCCGGGTTCGGCCTCGCCCGCGAGCGCGCGCTGCGCGAGGTCGACGTCGAAGCGCTCGAACGGGTCGCTCGCCGGCAGTCCGCCGAGCACGAGCGCCCGGAAGGCGTGCGGACGGGTGCCGGCATGCCGCCAGAGCAGCCGGGCGCCCATCGAGTAGCCGATCGCCCCGGGTGGCTCGTCGAGCGCGAGCTGGGCGAGCACCGCGTCGACGTCGGCGACGAAGCGCGGCACGCCGTAGCCGGTCGATGGCCGGTCGCTCTCGCCGTGGCCGCGGAGGTCCATCGCGATGCCGCGGAGGCCGCGCTCGGCGAGCGCGGCGCTCCAGCCGCTCCCGATCCAGTTGCGCTTCGCGTTCGACGAGAAGCCGTGGATCATCAGCACGGGCGAGCCGTCGGGGTCGCCGAGCTCGTGCAGGGCGATCCGCACGCCGTCGGGCGCCATCGCGAAGACCGTCATGCTGCTCCCCCGCCTCGGGGCGGATGCGGCCGGTCGCGTGATCGGGACCGGTGCCCGCCACGCCTAGGCTAGCGACGAGAGAAGGGTGCACGTTGGCGCGTTCCGTCCTGTTCATCAAGCACATCGAGTACGAGACGGGCGGGCACGCGACGACGCTGCTGAGCCACCTGCCGACGCGCGAAGCGGTGCTCGAGACCGCGCTGCCCCCGCTCGACGACATCGCCGGCATCGTCATCACCGGCGGGCAGATGAGCGCCGCCGAGGTCGATCGCTTCCCGTCGCTGCAGGCGACGGCCGATCTCGCGCTGCGGGCCATCGACGCCGACGTGCCGGTGCTGGGCATCTGCCTCGGCCACCAGATCATCGGCCGCGCGCTCGGCGGTGTGCACCGCGAGGGCGTCGTCGACGCCGTCGGCATCCTCGACATCGAGCTCCTCGAGCCCGACCCGTGGCTCGGCGACCACGTCGGCCAGCTCGGCGCCATGCGCTGGAACAGCGACGTCGTCTCGCTCCCGCCGGGCGCGCAGCTGCTCGCGCGCAGCGCGACCGTCGACAACGACGCGTTCCGCTACGGCTCGGCGCTCGGCATGCAGTTCCACCTCGAGGCCGACGACCGCGTCATGCGACTCTGGGACTCCGTGGCGTCGCCGACGCTCTCGGAGCTGCGCGACCCGGATGCGGTGGCCGAGTGGCGCGCACACCTCGCGAGCGACGAGACCCTGCTGGGCGTCGTCGAGCGTGGCTTCGGCGCGTTCGCGGAGGCGTGCGCCGCCCGGCTCTGACGGCCGCGCCGCACCACCGGAGTTAGCCGGCGAGCCGCACCGTCGCCTCGGTCGGCCCGCCGCAGCGCTCGGTGCCGCCGACCCGCACCCAATCGGGCTGCACCACCCCCTCGGTCAGCACCGCGCCGTCCTCGCCGAGCGCGCGGAGCCTCAGCCGCTCGCCAGGGTAGTAGAGCGTGAACGTCGCGAGCTCGTCCCCGACGGTGACGCGGCCGGCTCCGATCTCGGCTTCGCCCCCGACGCCGCAGCCCGCCTCCGGGCACACCTCGAGCGCCGCGATGCCGTCCGCGGCCCACCCGAGCTCGACGTGCAACGTGCTCGAGTAGCCGACAGCGGTGCAGGCGGCACCGAACCCGCAGCCCGTCGTGCCGGCGACGACGGCGACGACGGCGACGACGGCGAGCGTCGCAGCGAGCGCTCCCCGTGCGCGGCGCACGGCTACACGACCGGGCGCAGCAGGCCCACCGGCTCGCCGGCGCTGCGCTGCACGAGACCGAGCGGTTCGGCGAGCCGATCGAGCGTGCCCTCGGGGAGCGCGCCCGCCCGCTCGAGCATCGCGAGGGCGACCGGTGCGCCGGCTCGCCGCGCGCCGTCGGCGCTCTTCACGACCGCGGTCGTGCCGTCGGGGGCGACCATCGCCTGCGTGCCCTCGGCCCCGAACTTCGTCGCGCATCCGGTGCCCGCGATCACGACCGCATCGGGTCGGCCCGCGCCGTCGATGAGCGTCGGGTGCGCCCGCATCGCGTCGCCGACGAAGCGGTGCCCGCCCGTGCCGTCGGGCGCGAGGCGGCGGAAGGCGCGAGCGAGGCCGAGCGGGGTTGTGGCGAAGACGAGCGCCCCGCAGCCGTCGCGCGCGATGCCGGGCACGCTCTCGCCCGCGGCACCGTCGATCCCCTCGCGGAGGACCGCGGTCAGCGGATGCGACTCCTCCCAGTACCCGGCGGGCGCTCCAAGCGCGCGCGCCGCGGCGGCGAACGCGATGTGCTTGCCGACGCACACATGCGCGAAGCGCCGCTGCGTGCCGTCGGGCGCCTTCATCGGCGGGCAGCGGAGCGACGCCTCGTCGACGTCGAGGGCTGCCGCCATCGCCTGCGCGGTCGCGACGTGCTCGTCGTCCGCCCAATGGCTCGCGCTCGCGAGCGCGGCGTGCGCGGGCTCGAGCTCGACGAGGCCCCGCTCGAGCAGCGTCGCCGCGAAGAGCGGCTTGAGCGCGCTGCGCGCGAGGAACGGGCGCTCGACCGGCCCGTGGGCCTCGATGACGCGGCCCTCCGGGTCGATGAGCACCGCGACGCCGCGGTGCTCGGACTCGATGAATCCGTCGCGCTCGACGACGGCGAGGAGCTCGGTGGCTGGCATCCGCCCAGGCTAGTGCGCGGCGCCTGCTCCTTCGACGCGCAGCAGCCGCTGCTTCGCCTCGATGCCGCCGACGTACTGCCCGAGCGCCCCGTCGCTGCGCACCACTCGGTGGCACGGGATGGCGACCGGCAGCGGGTTGCGACGGCACGCGGTGCCGACCGCCCGCACCGCTCGCGGCGAGCCGGCTGCCGCCGCGACCTGCGCGTAGCTGCGCGTCTCGCCGTAGGGGATCTCGCGCAGCCGCTCGATCACGTCGCGGCCGAAGCCGCGCGCGAGCGAGAGGTCGAGCGCGCCGTCGAAGGCCCGAGAGCGCCCGCCGATCAGGTCGTCGATCGCGCGCGCCGCCGCGTCGAGCCGGGCGGGCGCCTCGAGGATGCGGGGGCTGAGCGAGGTCGCGAGCCGCTCGAGGGTCGCATCGGGCGCTGCCCCGTCGAACGTCACCGAGACGAGGCCGGCGGGCGTGCTCGCGAGCAGCAGCGCGCCGAGCTCGGTGTCGAGCGAGCGGTAGGCGACGTCGAGCAGCCCGCGCTCGGCGGCGCGATCCGCGAGCCTCGCGCGCAGCTCAGCGACCCGATCGGCGGCGGGCTCGAGCGGCGCGGCCGGGAACGGCGCGCCCGGAGAGAGCGGCCCGGTCATCGCTCCTCCCCCATGAGCACCCGCAGCCGCCGCACGCCGTCGGACGACGCGCGACGCACCGCATCCGTCGACGACTGCAGCTGCAGGGCGACCTCGGCGAACGGCAGCCCGCCGAGGTGGTGGAGCACGACCGCCTCGCGCTGGCGCTGCGGCAGCTGCGCGAGCGCGCGGGCGAGGTCGAGGTCGCGCGCTCGATCGGGCGCGACGTGCTCGGGCACCTCGCCGACGACGAGCCGCGAGCGCCGCCGCAGCACGTCGATCGCCTTCCGGTGCGCGATCGTCACGAGCCAGCCCTCGATGCGCGCGTCGTGCGCGAGCGTCGGGTAGGCCTCGAGCGCGGCGAGGAACGTCTCGCTCCACGCGTCGTCGGCGTCCGCCTCGTCGAGCAGCGCCCGGCACACTCGCCACACTCGAGCGCCGTGCCGCTCGACGATCCTCTCGAACGGGGCACGGCTCACGCGACCGAATCTAGCCGCGCGCGCCGCTCGTGATCGAGCAGGTAGCGCTTGCGCTCGACACCGCCCGCGTAGCCGGTGAGCGCACCGGTCGAGCCGACCACGCGGTGGCACGGCACGACGATCGAGAGGGGGTTGCGGCTGTTCGCGAGCCCGACGGCGCGCACGGCGGTCGGCTGGCCGATGCGGGCGGCGATCCAGCCGTAGGTGCGCGTCTCGCCGTAGGGGATCTCGCGGAGCGCCTCCCACACGCGCACCTGGAAGGCGCTGCCGGCGGGGTCGAGGGGCAGCTCGAACGCCTCGCGCTCCCCCGACCAGTACTCGTCGAGCTGTCGCACGGCATCCGCGAACGCCGCGTCGTCGCGGTCGCCGAAGCCAGCCGGGTCGGGCGCGGGCCGATGCTCGGGCATGGTGATGCCGGTGAGCACGCCGTCGCGCGCGACGAGCGTGAGCTCGCCGATGGGGCTGTCGATGATCGTGTGCGTCATGGCCGTATTCCTCTCACACCCTGCCAACGCGCGAGGGCCGAGGGATGTGAGGTTGTGGATGGCGGCGGATGCGCGGGCCGCCCGTGCGCGCCGCCTAGGCTCGGAGCATGGAGATCGCGCTCGTCCGGCACGGCCAGACGGACTGGAACCTCGCCGGCCGGCTGCAAGGCACGAGCGACATCCCGCTCAACGAGACCGGCATCGCGCAGGCGCACACCGCGGCCAGGCTGCTCGCCGCCGAGACGCCCGGCGAAGGTCGTTGGGATGCCGTGGTCTCGTCGACGCTCGAGCGCGCGGCCGTGACGGCCGACATCATCGCCGCGGAGCTCGACCTCGAGGTCGGCGGCCGCTTCGCGAGCCTCATCGAGCGCGCCTACGGCGAGGTCGAGGGACTCACGAAGGACGAGGCGATCGCGCGCTTCGGCACCGACTGGCCGGGCGAGGAGGACTTCGACGACCTGCAGCGGCGAGCGGTGGCGGCGATCGACGACGTCGCGTCCCGCAATCCCGTCGGAGCGCTCGTGATCGTCTCGCACGGCACCTTCATCCGCGCGTTCACCGACCACGTCACCGGCCTCGAGACGCGCACGCCCGACAACGCGCACTCGGTGCGCTTCCGCGGCACGCCCGGCGCGTGGGCGCTCGTCGACGGGCTGGTGCTCGCGTGAGCCTCGACGCGCTCCGCGCGGCGCTGCCGGAGCACGTGCTCGTCACCGACCCTGCCGCGCTCGAGATCGCGCGCGCCGACAAGTCGGGCCACCGCTCCCGCGCCGCGCCCCTCGCGATCGTCGAGGCGGAGGCGGTCGAGCACGTGCAGGCGGCGCTCCGCTGGGCGAGCGAGCACCGCGTGCCGGTCGTGCCGCGCGCCGCGGGCACCGGTCTCGCGGGCGGCGCGATCGCGGGCGAGGGTGAGCTCGTCGTCTCGGTCGACCGCATGCGGCGCCTGCTCGACGTCTCGCTCATCGACCAGTCCTGCGTGGTCGAGCCGGGCATCCGGAACGCCGAGCTGGGCGAGCTGCTCGCCGCCCACGGCCTGTGGTGGCCGCCGGACCCGGCGAGCCGAGCCATCTCGACCGTCGGCGGCAACATCGCCACGAACGCCGGCGGGCTGCTGTGCGCGAAGTACGGCGTGACGCGCGAGTGGGTGCTCGCGCTCGACGTCGTGCTGGCCGACGGCAGCCTCATCTCCACCGGTCACCGCACCGTCAAGGGCGTCACCGGGCTCGACCTCACGGCGCTCATGATCGGCTCGGAGGGGACGCTCGGCATCGTCGTCGGTGCGACGCTCAAGCTGCGTCCGCTCGTCGAGGGCAGCATCTGGACGGTCGGCGCCTTCTTCGACGACGAGGCCATCGCGGCCGCCGCGTGCACCGCGGTGACGGCCGCGCGCATCCGCCCCGCCATCATGGAGCTCGTCGGGCGCGACGCCGTCTCGATGCTCGCCGCCTACACCGGGCAGCCGATGGAGGGCGCGTTCGTGCTCGTGCAGACCGACGACCTCGGCGCCGCCGCGACCTCGGAGGCCGTCGCCGCGATCCTCGCCGCGCACGGCGGGCGGGTCGAGCGCACCGACGACGCGGCTCGGTCGGATGTCCTGGTGCAGGTGCGCAGGCAGGTGCACTTCGCGCTCGAGTCGTTCGGCACGGTGCTCGTCGAGGACGTCTCGGTGCCGAGATCGCGGCTCGCGGACATGTTCCGTGCGTGCGACGAGGCATCCGCTCGGCACGGCGTGCGGCTCGCGACGACCGCGCACGCCGGCGACGGCAACCTGCACCCGACCTTCGTCTTCGACGGCACCGAGCCGAGCGACGAGATCTGGGCGTGCGCGAACGAGGTCTTCGAGGCGGCGATCGCGATGGGCGGCACGCTCACCGGCGAGCACGGCGTCGGGATCCTGAAGCGCCGCTGGCTCGTCGACGAGCTCGGCGAGCGGCAGCTCGAGCTGCAGCGCGCGGTGCGCGCGGCGTTCGATCCGCTCGGCATCCTGAATCCGGGCAAGGCCGTCTGAGACGAGTCGAGGGTCCGCGTCCGAGCGGACGCGAACCCTCGACGGCCGAAGCGGTGGGTCAGCGGACGGCGACCAGGTCGCACACGAAGATGAGCGCCTCGTTCGGGCCGATCACGCCGCCCGCGCCGCGCTCGCCGTAGGCGAGGTGGGGCGGGATGACGAGCTTGCGGCGGCCGCCGACGCGCATGCCGAGGATCCCCTGCTCCCAGCCCTTGATGACCATGCCCACCCCGAGCGGGAACTCGAGCGGGGCGCCGCGGTTGTACGAGGCGTCGAACTCCTCGCCGGTCGAGTGCGTCACGCCGACGTAGTGCACGCTCACCTGCTTGCCGTTCACCGCCTCCTCGCCGTCGCCGACGGTGATGTCGGTGATCTCGAGGTCAGCGGGCGCGGGGCCCTCGGGGGCGTCGATCTCGGGCTTCTCAGTCATGCGCCCATCCTCGCACGCGCCCGCCCGAGTGCCTCCGCGCATCCGACCACCCGACCCCCAGCCTGCGCGCGTAGCCTGGGGCCACTCGCCCGCCGACGGAGGGCGCGACGCGAACTCAAGGAGGACTCCATGGCCATCACCTCGAACGCGAGCACCAGCTGGAACGGGCCGCTCAGCAGCGGCTCCGGCACGACCACGCTCGGCACCGGCTCGAGCTTCGACCTCACGTGGAAGGCGCGCGCCGAGGAGGGCGGCGCCTCGACGCCCGAGGAGTTCATCGCCGCTGCGCACGCCTCCTGCTACGCGATGGCGCTCTCCCACGCGCTCGAGGAAGCCGGCCACGCGCCCGAGTCGCTCAGCACGAGCGCGAAGGTCTCGTTCGAGCCCGGCAAGGGCATCACGACGAGCGTGCTGACGGTGAGCGGGAAGGTGCCCGGCATCGACCAGGAGCAGTTCGCGAAGCATGCCGAGGAGGCCAAGGCTGGCTGCCCGGTCTCGCAGGCCCTCGCGGGCATCGAGATCCAGCTCGAGAGCGCCACGCTCGAGGGCTGAGAAAGCCATCGCGGAAGTGGGTGCGATGCCTTACATTCAGCAGTAGACCCGCGCAGGGGCCTCGACGGACCGGCGAGGGAACCACCCACCACCACTCGCAAAGGAACGCCAATGGGCTTCAAGCAGCTTCCCACCCACCTCCTCCTCTCGCCGCTGGGCGAGGATGACTTCATCATCATGGGCGGAGAGGACGACTTCATCATCATGGGCGGCGGCAGCTCCAAGTAGCCTCGCCCCGACCCCCGCGGCCGCGGTGCTGACAGCGATGTCGGCCCGCGGCCGCGCTGCGTCCGGGGGCTGCCCGCTCAGCGCGACGGCGGCGGGATGAGCGCGAGCAGCTCCCACACGGTGTGCGCGGCGGCGAGCCCCGTGATGCCCGCGTGGTCGTGGGCGGGCAGCACCTCGACGACGTCGCCGCCGACGATGTCGAGCCCGCGCAGCTCGCGCAGCACGCCGAAGAGCTCGCGGGTGCTGATGCCGGCGACCTCCGGCGTGCCGGTGCCGGGCGCGTGCGCCGGATCCAGCACGTCGATGTCGATCGACACATACACCGGCCCGGTGCCGAGGCGGTCCCGGATGCGCTCGGCGAGCTGCTCGGGCGAGTGGCGGGCGAAGTCGTCGCTCCGGATGATCGCGAACCCGGCCCGCGCGTCGTCGTCGAGCTCGATCGGGTCGTAGATGCCGCCGCGGATGCCGACGTGCTGGCAGTGCTCGAGGTCGAGCAGCCCCTCCTCCGCGGCGCGGCGGAACGGCGAGCCGTGCCAGATGCTCGCGCCGTGCAGCGTGTCCCACGTGTCGAGGTGCGCGTCGAAGTGGAGCACCGCGAGCGGCCCGTGGCGCTCGGCGGCCGCCCGCAGCAGCGGCAGCGCGATCGTGTGGTCGCCGCCGATCGCCACGACGGTCGTGCCGCCCTGCACGAGCGTCCGCGCCTGCTCGTGGATCGCCTCGACGGCCGCCTCGATGTCGTAGGGGCCGACCCGCAGGTCGCCGCCGTCGACCACCTGTCGGTCGCGGAACGGGAACGACTCGTGCACCTGGTGGTACGGATGCAGCTGGCGCGAGTGCTCGCGCACGTGCGCCGGACCGAAGCGCGCGCCCGGGCGGAAGCTCGTGCCCGAGTCGAACGGGATGCCGACGACGGCGACGTCGGCGTGCTCGACCTCGTGCCGCTGCGGCAGCAGCGCGAAGGTGGCGATGCCCGCGTAGCGCGGCAGCCCCGGGTCGTCCCGCTGACCGATCATGTCGTCTCCCTGTCCGGCCCGGTCGAGGCGCACGACCGTGCCGGATGCGGTCGCTCTCGTCGCGATTCTGGCACGCGGCAGTCGCCCTCGTGCCACCGAGCGGCCCGGATGCGAGCACAGCGAGGAGCACGAGAGAATGGTGGAGGAGGTGCGGCAGTGGACCACGAGGGCACGCAGGGCGACGGATCGGCGATCGACGCGATCGAGCGCTATGCGCGCCGGGCTGCGCGCATCGGCAGGATCGCCGCCGAGGAGCGCACCTCGCACGAGGAGGCGCACGAGATCGCTCGAGCGACGGCGGTGCTCGCGGCGCGCGACTACGGGCGCGACGCCGCGCGGGCGCGGCTGCGACGCTCGCCGCTGCTGCACGGCCTCCTCGCGGTCGTCGTGCTCATCCCGGTGGCGAGCGCCTTCATGCCCGACGGCCGCGGGCTCACGCTCTTCTCCCTGCTCTCGCTCGTGTACGTCGCCGTGCACGTGGCCGAGCTCACCGTCGGCAGTCCACTGCACCGCTTCGCCGGCCGGCTGCCCGCCGCGGTGCAGCAGTTCCTCTCTCCGCACCAGGTGCTCTTCGAGCAAGCGGTGCTGCACGCCTACACCGAGCGGAGCCGCGAGCTCGGCGCGGTCGGCTGCTCGTGCGGCGTGCACGACGACGCCCCCTGACATCATCCGCAGGGACGACGCGCGATCCGTCGCCGGTGCGATGTGGCGCCACGCTCGCGTCGGCTGTGATGGAGGCATGAAGAGACGCCTCCCCGCCATCGCCGCGCTCGCCGCGGCCTCGCTCGCCACGGCAGCCCTGAACGGCTGCACGAGCTTCACCGACACGCTCGAGCGCGTCCACAGCGAGTCGTTCGACACGCGCGCCGCGGCATCCGAGGGCTGGGTCGGCGTGACGATGCCGGAGTGGCTCCCGGAAGATGCGTCGAGCATCCGCACCACGGCGACCACGGACGAGAGCAGCGCGGTCATCGCGTTCACCGGTGGTGAGCCGAGCGGATGCGCGGAGGGCACGCGCTCGACGCTTCCGTTCGACGGCCGCTACGGCGGCTTCGCGGACGCGAGCGAGCTGCCCGAGACGGTGCTCTGGTGCGGACCGTACGAGGTGCACGAGACGACCGAGGGGTGGCTCGCCTGGTTCAACGCCACCGAGGAGGGGCAGACGCCCGAGTCCTGAGCGCCCGTGCCGGGCTCAGCCCTTCGGATGGCGCTCCCGCTCGAACGTCAGGTCGAGCGACCACGAGGGCCGCTCGCCGTCGGCGTGCAGCCGCTGCGAGTGCGGCTCGAGGCTGCGCCGGAACACCGCGCCCCGGAACACCGCGGGCACCGTGAAGTCGTCACGGCTCGCGAGCAGCCGTCCCCGTGCGTCGAGGAGGAGCGCGTGGCGCACCACGCCCTCGTCATCCGGGGCGCTCGTCCACCGCAGCTCGGTCGCCGACGGCCAGCGCTCGAGCAGCCGCGCTCGCAGCCCGTTCACCGCCTCCGCCGCGAGACCCTCGGCCATCCGCTCGGACGCGGCTCGAGCGACCTCCGGGTCGGGCGTGAGCTCGCTGTAGTCGAAGTCCATGGTGCTCGCGATCCTGGCACCGCGCATGCCCGGACCGACCTCGACGCGCGAGCGGACGCATCCCGGGAACCACGAAGGCCACTTGCTCTCGCAAGTGGCCTTCTCCTGTCTCAACACAGTGCGCGCCCGGAGGGACTCGAACCCCCAACCTTCTGATCCGTAGTCAGATGCTCTATCCGTTGAGCTACGGGCGCTTGGCCGAACGGCCAGGGATCAGACTACCTGATCCCCGGCCGTCAGCGCGAATCGAGCCGCGTCACGAGGACGCGACCAGGCTCACAGGGGGCGAATGTTCGCAGCCTGCGGGCCCTTGTTGCCCTCGACGATCTCGAACTCGACTGCCTGAGCCTCTTCGAGGGTCTTGAAGCCGTTGGACTGGATCTGGCTGTAGTGAGCGAACAGATCCTTGCCGCCGTCGTCCGGAGCGATGAAGCCGAAGCCCTTGCCGGAGTCGAACCACTTGACGGTGCCGGTTGCCATATTTCCTTCAATCATGCTGTGCGGCCGGGGCCGCGTTCAAAAGCGCCGAGCAAGATCCGCCCTGCGCCGTCCTCAGCGTAGCGTCGATCACCGACGCCGCGCTGAGAACTTTCCGCCGGCTTGCGCCGGAGGAACGAGCGAGGCCCCGCGTTCCAGAAGGAAGCGGGGCCTCAGTCCGTGGAGACGGAGGGATTTGAACCCTCGGTCCCCTATTGGGGACTCCACCTTAGCAGGGTGGTGCACTAGGCCGGACTATGCGACGTCTCCGTGGCCCGCGGTGGGCAGGCCGACGGCAAGTCTAGCAAAGCGGGGAACGGTCTCGATACGCGCGCTGCTCGACCAGGGGGGCGGTCAGCCGCCGAAGGGCACGACGCACGACTCCTGCGACGCATCCTGGCCGATGACGCCCTCGAGCTCATCGGTCGGCGTCGGCGTGGGCGTCGTGCCGGGCTCAGCACTCTCGGTCGGCTCAGGCGTCGAGGTCGGCTCGGGGGTGCCGGATGCGCTGGGTCCGGTCGTCGGCTCCGGCGTCTGGTCGGTCGATCCCACGCCGAGCGAGTCCTCGCCGAGCTCGATCGGCAGGTCGAGCCGGATGCGCCGCATCAGCTCCTCGGCGCGCTCCTCGTCGGGCACGACCCGCGCCCCCTGGTAGACGTTGGGGTAGAGCACGAACTGCATCGTCTCGAGCGGGATGTCGGCGAGCACGCGCGCCATCGACACCATCGTGCCGATGTCGCCGAGGCCCGACGAGAGGGTCATGTTCTCGATCGCGACCTGCGAGATCGCGTAGAGGCGCGTGAAGTCGGTGAGCACCGCATCCGACTGGAGCGTGCGCACGAGCGACGAGAGGAACACCTGCTGCGACGAGATGCGCGCGAGGTCGGAGCCGTCGCCGACGCCGTGCCGGGAGCGAAGGAACTGCAGCGCCCGCTCCCCCTCGAGCTCGTGGACGCCGGCCTCCTCGATCTGGAGGCCCGTCCACGGGTCGTCGATCGGGCCGGCGAAGCAGACCGGCACGCCGCCGACCGCGGTCGACATGTTGATGACGCCCTGGAAGGTGATCATCGCCGCGTACGGCACGTCCATGCCCGTGAGGCTCTCGACCACCGTCGCGACGCACGCGAGCCCGCCGCGGCCGAGCGCCTGGTTGAACTGCACGTTGCGCGCGGCCGGCACCGTCTCGCCCGTCTCCGGGTCCTCGCACGCGGGGAAGTCGACGAGCAGGTCGCGCGGGAAGGAGACGACGCGCGCTCGGCTGTGGTCGTCGTTGACGTGCAGGAGCATCGTGACGTCGTTGAGCTTGCCGCCGTCGTAGGCCGACTCGCCGAACTCCTCGCCCTGCCCCTCGCGCTGGTCGGAGCCGACCATGAGGATCGTGAACCCGCCCTCGTAGGGCGCGAAGCCGGCTTGGGCGGGCGGCACGTCGGCGGCGAGGTCGACGGTGGTGATGCCGGTCGTGACGCGCAGCACCGAGATGCCGACGACGCCGACGAGCGCCGCGAGCACGACGGCCATGCCGAGCGCGATCCAGCGGAAGACGTGGGCGATCCCCGAGTGCCGCCGCAGCCGCCCGTGGCGCGGCGTCATCGACGAGGTGTCGACGACGGTGGTCGCGCGCTCGGCTGCCATGGGGCGCCCTCCAGGTCTCGGTCTCGTGCGGAGGGCGTGGGATTCGAACCCACGAGGCATCGCTGCCCACCGGTTTTCAAGACCGGCTCCATCGGCCGCTCGGACAGCCCTCCAGGCGCCTCGCGCGGGCTGGGTGCGCGGCGGGGGCCTCGGGCGATTGTACGGCGCGATCGGATGCGTCGACTACGTCGCGCGCTGGAGCTGGGGTCGAAGACCCTCTCGGGCCTCCGACGCGGCGCCCGCGCCGTGGCCCGTCTCGAGTCGCGGGATCGGGCTACGCGCGGACGAGCAGCCCCTCGAGCACCTCGGCGAGGCCGTCGTCGTGGACCGCGGAGGTCGACTCGTTCGCGGCCGCCTTGACCTCGTCGGGCGCCTGGCCCATCGCGACCGCGCGGCCGCCGCCCGCGGCGACCCACTCGAACATCTCGATGTCGTTGCGGCCGTCGCCGACGGCGAGGATCCGCTCGCGCGGGATCTCGAGCAGGCTCGCGACGCGCTCGAGGCCCGTCGCCTTCGTCACGCCGTCGGGAGCGATGTCGAGCCACGACGAGTAGCCGATCGCGTAGGAGACCTTGTGGAGGCCCATCCGCTCGACGATCTCGAGGAACTCGTCGACCTCGTGGTCGGGGCTCATCACCACGACGCGCATCGCCGGCTGCTGGAAGAGGTCGTCGAACTCGACCTGCTCGGCCTCGTCGAGGTTCCAGTCGTGCATGCCGTTCGTGTAGCGGCGGTGGCCGGCCGCGTCCTCGACCATGTACGCGCCGCTCGGCAGCCCCTTCGCGATCGTGCGGAGCGCCTCCTCGGGGTCGAAGGTCTCGACGTGGAGCGGCTCGTAGCGGCCGTCCTTGCGCTCGAGCACGAGCGCGCCGTTCGCCGCGACGAGGTGGCTCGGCTCGATCCCGAGCCGCTCGGCCGTCGACTCGGTCGTGGACTGCGAGCGACCGGTCGCGAGCACGACGACGTGACCGGCGTCGACGACCGCACGGATCGCATCCGCCACTCGGGGCGAGAGCGAGTCGTCCTCGTGCACGACGGTGCCGTCGATGTCGAGCGCGATGAGCAGCGGCTCCATCAGGCACCCACCGTCGCGGGCTCGACGGGCTCGATGACGGCGAGGCCGCCGAGGTAGGGCTGCAGTGCCGCGGGCACCCGCACTGAGCCGTCGGCCTGCTGGTGCGTCTCGAGGATCGCGACGAGCCAGCGGGTCGTGGCGGCGGTGCCGTTGAGCGTCGCGACCGGCGCGGTCTTGCCGCTCTCGGTGCGGTAGCGCGTGCCGAGCCGGCGCGACTGGAAGGTCGTGCAGTTCGAGGTGGAGGTGAGCTCGCGGTACTGCTGCTGGCTCGGGATCCACGCCTCGATGTCGAACTTGCGCGCGGCGGAGGAGCCGAGGTCGCCGGCCGCGACGTCGATGACGCGGTAGTCGAGCTCGCACGCCTGGAGCATCCGCTCCTGGAGGGCGCGCATCCGGTCGTGCTCCGCCTCGGCCTCGTCGGGCTTGACGTACGAGAACATCTCGAGCTTGTTGAACTGGTGCACGCGCAGGATGCCGCGGGTGTCGCGGCCCGCGGAGCCCGCCTCGCGGCGGTAGCACGTCGACCAGCCGGCGTAGCGCTTCGGCTCGTCGACGTCGATGATCTCGTCGGCGTGGAAGCCCGCGAGCGCGACCTCGGAGGTGCCGGTGAGGTAGAGGTCGTCGGCGGGCAGGTGGTAGACCTCGTCGGCGTGCTCGCCGAGGAAGCCGGTGCCGCGCATGATCTCGGGCCGCACGAGCGTCGGCGTCGTGAGCGGCGTGAAGCCGTCGGCGAGCACCTGGTCGAGGCCGAGCAGCATGATCGCGAGCTCGAGCCGCATGCCGATGCCGGTGAGGTAGTAGAAGCGGGAGCCGGCGACCTTCGCACCGCGCGCGATGTCGAAGGCCTTCAGGCTCTCGCCCAGCTCGACGTGGTCGCGCGGCTCGAAGTCGAAGGAGCGCTCCTCGCCGTGGGTCGCGAGGGTGACGAAGTTCGCCTCCTCGCCCGCCGGCACGTCGGGGTGCACGACGTTGCCGAGCCGCGAGACGGCGGTGTCGAAGGCGGCCTCGGCCTCGCTGACGCGCGCTTGCGCCTCCTTCACGCCGGCGGCGAGCGACTTGCCCTGCTCGATGAGCGCGGGGCGGTCCTCCTTGGCGGCCTGGCCGACGAGCTTGCCGTGCGCGTTCTGCTCGGCGCGCAGCCGCTCGAACTCGGTGATGGCGGCGCGGCGGGCGGCCTCGGCGGTCAGCGCGTCGTCGACGTGCGAGACGGGGTCGCCGCGGCGCTCCTGGCTCTCGCGCACGAGGTCGGGCTGGTCGCGCAGCAGCTGGGGATCGATCACCCCTCCAGTCTAGGAGCCGTGGGTGAACGGACCGTCGGAGCCGCGACCGCCTCGGGATCTGTCCCGGATGCACGGGGTACTGTGCCGACATGCGCGCAGGCATCGTCTACAACCCGGTGAAGGTCGATCGCGACACCCTCGCCCGGCAGGTCGAGACCGCCGAGCCGATCGAGTGGTCGGAGCCCGTGTGGTTCGAGACGGATGCGGACGACTCCGGCCGCGCCGCGGTCAAGGCGGCGCTCGCCGAGGATATCGACCTGCTGATCGTCGCGGGCGGCGACGGCACCGTGCGCGTCGCGGCCGACGAGATCGCGAGCACCGACGTGCCGCTCGCGATCGTGCCCGCGGGCACCGGCAACCTGCTTGCCCGGAACCTCGGCATCGACGTCACCGACCGCGTCCAGGCCCTGCGGACCGCGTTCGGCGGCGCCGAGCGCGAGATCGACCTCGGCGAGCTCGAGATCCAGGCGCCAGACGGCACGCGCTCGAAGCACGCGTTCGCGGTCATGGCCGGCTTCGGCCTCGACGCCGAGATGATCGACAAGACCGACGAGGGACTCAAGAAGAAGGTCGGCTGGCTCGCCTACGTGGATGCGGCCGGTCGCGTCATCTCGTCGCTCGACAAGGTGCGCGTGGCGGTGCGGATGGATGGCGGCCGGACGACGCGAACGACTGTCAACACGATGCTCATCGGCAACTGCGGCACCGTGACGAACGGCATCATCATCCTCCCCGACGCGGCGATCGACGACGGGATGCTCGACATCGCCCTCGTGCGGCCGCGCGGTGCGCGCGGCTGGATGCAGCTCGCCGGCTACATCGCCCGCAACAACCTGCTCGTCACGAAGCTGCTGCGCCGCCGCGGGCACCTCGGCCGGCAGCGCACGGGTGCGGCGCTCGGCTACGGGCAGGCGAAGGAGACGCACGCGCGGCTCGACGAGCCGCGGGCGGTGCAGGTCGACGGCGACGTCGTGGGCGAGGCGATCGCGCTCCGCGCCGGCATCCGCGAGGACGCGCTGCGGGTGCGGGTGCCGGCCGAGCACGCGCGCGACGAGGGCCCCGCGGTCTAGCACTCCGTTCGCTGAGCCGGTCCGCGCCCGAAGGGCGCAGACCGTGTCGAAGCACACGAGGCAGCGGTACGGCTTCGACACGCTGTGCGCGCCACCGCCGCGCGCAGCGGCTCAGCCAGCGGAACAGCGGCTCAGCCCGCCGCTGGCTCGCCCGCGACCAGCCCCCGCAGCCAGTCGCGCGCCTCGACGAACGAGCGGTCGGTGTAGCGGCGCTCGACGTGGATCCGCTGGCCATCGGCCCGCGGGTACGAGCCCAGGAACGTCACCGACGGGGAGAAGCGCTTGAGGCCGAGCAGCGCATCCGCCACCCGCTCGTCCTTGATGTGGCCGTCGGCGTCGATGACGAAGCGGTAGCGGCCGAGCCGGTCTCCGATGGGCCGGGACTGGATGAGCGAGAGGTTGACGCCCCGCGTCGCGAACTGCTCGAGCATGTCGAGCAGCATGCCCGGCTCGTCGCTCGGCAGCTCGACGACGAGGCTCGTCTTGTCAGCGCCGGTCGGCTCCCCCGGCGCGCCGGCGCTGCCGACGAACAGGAACCGGGTCACCGCATCCGGGTTGTCGCCGATCCGGTCGGCCAGCACGTCGAGCCCGTCGACCCACTCGCCGATCGTGGGCGTCGAGAGCGCGGCTTGCGCGCCGCTCGCGCCGAGATCGGCGGCGGCCGTGACGTTCGATGCTGCCGGCAGGTGGGCGCGACCGGGCAGCTCGCGCTGCAGCCAGCCTGAGCACTGCGCCCACGCGACGGGATGCGCGGAGACGACGCGGATGTCGTCGAGGCGCGTGCCGGGCAGGGCGACGAGCGAGAAGTTCACGCTCACGACGTGCTCGGAGAGGATGCGGAGGCCCGGCGTGGCGGCGAGCGCGTCCTGCGCGGCGGTGACGCCGCCCTCGATCGAGTTCTCGATCGCGATCATCGCGGCGTCGGAGCGGCCCTCGGAGACCGCCGCGAGTGCCTCGGCGACGTTCGCGACCGGCACGCGCTCGGTCTGCTCGAGCCCGGGCACCTGCTCGAGCGCCGCCTCGGTGAACGTGCCGCGGGGTCCGAGGAACGTCACGACGCGGGGCTGGATCATGGCTCCAGCCTAGGTCGGGCCGTTGTAACGGCTGCAAACAAGCACGCCCTTGCCCATCGAGGGCTGGAGCCGTACCGGCTCCGAGCAGACGGCGAGCGCCTCAAATTCCTTGCCTCGTGGAGTTGCGGCGCGGCACGAGGTCACGACGTTGAGCAAGTGGCCGCTCTGAAGATCCGGGCGAGGCTACGGTCACGCGTCGCACGAGGTTCGTGCCGACACGTCGAGGCTTCCGAGGCATCAGGTGCTGCTTGTCGGTCGCGCGCACCGCGTGGCGCATCCTCGGTCGGCTCTCACGCGATCACCGGACGAAGGGACTCGGCCGCTACGGTGAACCTTGTCCGCGCCCCTGCCGCTCGTGCGCTGTGGCCGAGCAGCGCGTGCACCGCCACCGAGGTGTCGACCGCGCGGCCGCGCGCACGCTCATGACCGAGCTGATCAACACGGTCAGCAGCGGCGTGCCCGCGGCGCTGCGCGAGGTGATCACGCTCGGGCGAACACTCAAGCAGCGAGCCCTCGACGTGCTCGCCTACTTCGACCGACCCGGGACCTCGAACGGTCCGACGGATGCGATCAACGGCCGCCTCGAGCACCTCCGCGGCTCCGCGCTCGGCTTCCGCAACCTCACCAACTACATCGCGAGATCGTTGCTCGAGGCCGGCGGCTTCAGGCCGCTGCTACACCCTCAAATGCGATGAGCCCCTTAACTTCCCGCGCGCGGCTCGAGCGAGTTCGCTGCCGGCGGCCGACCAAGTCCGTGACAGTTTAGCGGCACGGCATCGCGCCCGCGGGGTCGAGGCTCTCTCGCGGGCGCCGCTTCGCGCGAAAGTAGGGATCACCGTTGACAAACTGCTACGAAGCTGACCGACACAATCAGCGTGTCGAGCGAGTTTTTTGCTCTGGACTGGTCGCATGCGGTCTCGCCAGATTGATCCGCGCCAGTGCAATTCAGGGAGGGAGAACCGTGGTCCGACAGTCTTGCAATCGCGTTAGGCTCACCGGAGGAGGATCAACGTGGCGACTTCTGAACTGATTGAGCGGCAGCGAGCCGGTGCCGGTCGGCCTGTCGCTGAACAGCGATCCTTTAGATCTAGACACAGCCGCGGCGGCTGGGTCCGCGGTGTCGGCATCGCGGCCGTCGCGCTGTCCGTCGGTGCTGCGGCGGGCTGGGCGGGCACCACCGTGTTTGCGCCGCCGCAGCAGGTGCTCGAGGCGGACGCGTTCTCGACGGTCGCGGTCGTGCCGGGCGAGGTAGGTTCATCGATCGCGTTGAACTCCATTGCGACTTGGACGACGAGCCCCATCGCGTTGAATGGCGCATCGGGTACCGTCACGAGCGTCGACATCGCGCCTGGCACCGCCGTCGAGAAGGGACAGCGCCTCTACTCCGTCAACCTGCGGCCGGTCGTCGCGGGCCAGGGCGCCATCCCCGCGTACGGGCCGATAGCGCATGGCGTCGCTGGCCCGCAGGTGACGCAGCTGCAGCAGCTGATGACCGACCTCGGCTTCTGGCGCGGCGCGGTCAACGCGCGCTACACGGCGCCCTTCGCGACCGCCGTGCGCAACTGGCAGCGCGCATCCGGCTTCCCTGTCGACGGGGTCGTGCAGGCGGGGGACATCGTCTGGGTGCCGCAGCTGCCCGCGCGCATGTCGCTCGATGGCGAGACGATCGCGACCGGCCGGCTCGTCGCCGCCGGCGAGGGCGACATCGTGGCGCTCGGCGCTGCTCCGTCGTTCACGATCCCGATGCAGCAGGCGCAGACGCGCTTCGCCCCCACCGGCACGCGCGTGCTCGTGCGGGCGCCTGACGGCGCGCAGTGGGAGGCGGTCGCGGCATCGCAGACGCCCGACCCGTTGAACAGCGAGACGATCCACGTCGAGCTCACCGCCCCCGACGGCGGCCCCGTGTGCGCGGATGCGTGCGACCAGGTCGGCGCGGAGGGCCAGTCGACCCTCATGAGCGAGATCATCACGGTGCCCGTGGAGGCGGGCCTCGTCGTGCCCACCTCGGCGATCACCACCGCGGCCGACGGCGCGGCGTTCGTGACCGACGCGGGGGGCGAGCGGCTGGAGGTGACGGTCGTGCAGTCGGCGCGCGGAATGAGCCTCGTCGAGGGCGTCGACGAGGGGCTGCAGGTGCGCATCCCCGTCGCCCAGGGCGGGTGAACTCGCCGTGCTGACCGCCCCGCCCGCCACCGCCACCCGCACCATGCTCGCCGCACGCGACGTCTCCTTCGGCTACCAGCGGTCGGCGCCGGTCATCGAGGGATTCGACGACGACTTCGTCGCCGGCGAGGTCGTCGCGCTCACGGGGCCCTCGGGCCGCGGGAAGTCGACCCTGCTCTACGTGCTCGGGCTCATGCTCGCGCCCGCCGCCGGCCGCGTCGAGGTCGACGGGGCGGATGCGTCGGGGTTGCGTGACGCGCATCGCGCACGCCTGCGCGCCGACACCTTCGGGTTCGTCTTCCAGGACGCGGCGCTCGACGTGACCCGCACCGTGCTCGACAACGTGCTCGAGACGACCCTGTACCGCGGCGAGGCGCGAGGAGCGCTGGAGCAGCGCGCGCTCGAGCTGCTCGACCAGTTCGGCGTCTCGGTGCGCGCCGACCACAAGCCGGGTCAGATCTCAGGCGGCCAGGCGCAGCGCATCGCGGTGTGCCGGGCGCTGCTGGGCGACCCACGGATCCTGCTCGCCGACGAGCCGACTGGCAACCTCGACGCCGTCTCGGCGGCCACGGTCGTCGGCGCGCTGCGCGCGCAAGCCGCTCGCGGTGCCGCGGTGATCGTCGCGACGCACGACCGCGACGTGATGGCGCAGTGCGACCGCAGGGTCGAGCTGTGAGGCTTGCCGCGCTCGTCCGGGAGGCCGTCGCCGCGGCGTGGGGCACCAAGGTCGCCTCAGCCGTGTCGATCGAGATGGTCGCCGGCATGGTGATCGCGGTGCTGCTCACGACCGGCCGCACCGTCGGCGCGCAGCAGGGCGTCGTCGAGACGCTCGACGACGCGGGCACGCGTGCGGTCGTGGTGCGCGCACAAGAGGGATCGGGGCTCGACACCTCGGCGCTCGCTCGGCTCCATGGAGTCTCGTCGATCGCGTGGCTCGGCGGCTTCGGCTCCGCCGTCGACGCGACCAACTCGATGCTGCCCGGTGGCACCAAGGTGCCTATCCGGGTCGGCTTCGGGCTCGACCTCGCGACTTTGGGCGTGACCGAGCCCGGCGTGCCCGGCGCCGCCTACGCATCCGCCGCCGCGCTCGAGCAACTCGGCATGGAGTCCGCCGCCGGTGCCGTCACGACCGCCGACGGCCTGGACTACTCGATCGGCGGTCGCATCGAGGTGCCCGAGCACCTCGCGTTCCTCGAGCCGCTCATCGTCGTGCCGGTCGAGCCGCAGCACGCGCCGACTCTCGACGGCCGCGCCACGAGCGCCCAGGTGCTTCGCGGCGAGAGCCTGGCGGTGCTCGTGGCGATCGCCGACGACGCCTCGCACGTCGCCGCCGTGACCGATGCGGTGCAGGGCGTGCTCGACATCGTCGACCCGCAGCTCGCCACCATCGAGACGAGCGAGCAGCTCGCGCAGCTGCGCGAACTTGTCGACGCGCAGCTCGGCGGCGCCGGGCGCGCGCTCGTCATCGCCATCTTCGGGCTCACCGCGGTGCTCGTCGCCGCGATCCTCTACGCGCTCGTGATGATGCGGCGCAAGGACTTCGGCCGCCGCCGCGCGCTGGGTGCGAGCCAGGGCCTGATCGTCGGGCTCGTGCTGACACAGGTCGCGGCACTCGGATGCGTCGGGGCACTCCTGGGCGGCGCCGTCTCGTTCACCGCGATGGCCGTCGGCGGCGACCCGCAGCCGCCGCCCGCATACTACGCGGCCATAATGATCCTCGCGGCGGTCACCGCGACCATCGCGGCGCTCGTACCGGCAGCTGCGGCGGCCAGGCGCGACCCGGCGAGAGAACTACGAGTGCCATGATCATGCGCACTAATGCAGGTTGCGCAAGACCCTGTTGCGCACCCGGACTCGGTCTGCTTGACTGCCACTCAATTCGCTCGAGTCACGAGTGAAACGAACGAATGGGTCTCAATGAAGAGCATCAAGATAGGCGGCGCGGTCGTTGCAGCGTTTGCGCTCATCCTCGGCGGCGCGCTGCCTGCCTATGCCGGGCAAGCGAGCGGGTCTCACACATGTTCGTCCACGCAGTGCGTATTCGTACGGTCCACCACGACACCGGTATCCTCGGCAGTGACTACGCAGCATGATCACGTCTACGCCAGTGCCCACCACTACACTAACTTCAGCGGCTCCGGAACGCACACTTCCTACTCGGGCACTTCCTCGACGAGCATCTGGACAGTCGTGACCACTCCGACCAACTACGCAGTCAGCGCGACCGACGGATGCGCCGCAAAGGGCGTGTAGCGCTGGCCGTAGCGCTCGCACTCTTGCTCAGCGCATGCTCCACGGCTGGCGAGCAGCAGTCGGAACTCGATCCGGACACCTCCGCGTCCTCGGGCGCGAGACCGGCAACCGGCGCAACCGGGGAGATCCCGCGCGGCGGTCCGTCCACCGACTACTCCGCTTTCCACGAGAGCATCGCCACGTGCCTCCGCGAGCTCGGCTGGGAGGCGATCGGTTCGCGGGATCGGGTCGAATCGGGTGCTGTACCGGTCGGGCAGGAGGAGCGCTATCAGATGGACTATCAATCGTGCTCGACAGCCAGTAGCGCGCTTCTTCCCGCGGCCGCTCCGCTGGACGAAGCGCTCTACGCACTCAACTTCGAGCGATCGATGGCAGCGCGCGCGTGTCTGGAGGCAAACGGGTTCGAAGTTCCTCCGGAGATCTCTCTGCAGGTGTGGAGGGACCAAATTAATTCGTCGGCTGGATATCCTCTGTTCACCTTGAATGCTCCGTCGGCAGAGGAGGACGCGCTCATGCGTGATCTGTGTCCCGATCCCGCAGCTGTCTTCTTCAGTCCCGAGATCGAGATCTATGTCGACCAGGTCGACTACGCAGCGTATTGGGCGGCCTCCGAGTACGAGGCGCCCTGACGGTCACCGCAGCCTCGCCACCTCCCAGGCTTGCGCTCATGACGGGGCGAGCCGCGCCGGGCGGTTCGCCTCGCCCGCACGGAGCTGCTCGGAACCGTCGTTCCTCACGACCACCTATGCATTCGCGAGGGACCGGACGGCAGCGAGCGTCCGCTCGATGTCGGCCGGCGTCGTCGCCCACGACGACATCGCGCAGCGGAGCGCCGCGCGGCCCCGCCACTGGGCGCCGGTGACGACCGCGGTGCCCTCGTGGAGGATCGCGGCGCCGAGCGCCGTCGTCTGGTCGTCGGAGGGCATCCGGAACATCACCTGGGTGTAGCCGACCTCGTGCAGCAGCTCGATGCCGTCGATCTGCGCGAGGCCCTCGGCCATCGCGACCGCGTTGTCGTGGAGGCGCTCGATGAGCTCGGCGACGCCCGCGCGGCCGAGGCTGCGCAGCGCCGCCCACGCGGGCACGCCGCGGGCGCGGCGCGAGAGCTCGGGCGTGACGTCCCACGGGTCGAGCCCGGTGTAGACGAGGTAGTCGCCGCCGGTGCGGAGCGCCGCGATCGAGTCGGCGGGGTCGCGCACGATCGCCATGCCGCAGTCGTAGGGCACGTTGAGGGTCTTGTGCGCATCCGTCGCCCACGAGTCGGCCGCCTCCATGCCGGCCGTGCGGTGCCGCAGGCGCGGGCTCGTCGCCGCCCACAGCCCGAAGGCGCCGTCGACGTGGACCCAGGCGCCCCGGTCGTGCGCGATCGGGGTGAGGGCGCCGAAGTCATCGAAGGCGCCGGTGTGCACCTCGCCCGCCTGCAGGCAGACGATGAGCGGCTCCTCGCTCTCGCCGAGTGGCGGCTCGAGCTGGTCGGGCAGCATGCGTCCCTCGTCGTCGGCAGGCACGACGACGATGTCGGCGCGGCCGATGCCGAGGAAGCGCACCGCGCGGTCGACCGAGCCGTGCCGGTCGGCGCCCACGACGACGCGCACGCGCGGGGCGCCGCGGAGGCCCTGCTCGCCGAGGTCCCAGCCGGCGCGGGTGAGCACGGCGCTGCGAGCGGCCATGAGGCACGCGAGGTTCGCGACCTGGCCGCCCGTGACGAAGCCGACGCTCGCGCCCTCGGGCAGCCCGAAGAGGTCGAGCATCCACTGGCCCGCGACGCGCTCGAGCGCGACGGTCGTCGGCGTGAGCATCGCCGAGCCGGAGTTCTGGTCCCACCCCGAGACGAGCCAGTCGGCCGCGAGCGCCGCGGGGAGCGTGCCGCCGATCACGAAGCCGAAGAAGCGGCCGCCGGGAATCGCGACGAGGCCGGGACCCGCGCCCGCCGCGAGCTGCTCGGCCACCGCGGCCAGGTCGCTGCCCTGCTCGGGGAGCGGCCCGCCGAAGACCTCGAGCATCTCGTCGAGGCTCGCGCGCGGCCACACCGGCCGTTCCTCGAGCGAGCGGAGCCAGTCGAGCGCGGCGACGTGGGCGGCCTCGAGCGCCCGCTCGCGGTCGTCCGCGCCCTCGCGTGCGTCCACGGGCGCCAGTGTGGCACCGGCCCTGCACCTCGACAACGGGCGACTTCCGCGGCCTGGGCCGCGCGTCGACCGAACCGACAGGTATATGCGGGAGTGCTCGAAGGAGCGGCGCTCTCGAGCCACTCGGCATATACCTGTCCGCAGGAGGGGCAGCGTCGGCGGGCGACCTGCCGCCGCTCAGCGGCCGGTGCTTGGATGGGCCCATGAGCAGAGCCGGCACGGTTGCCCAGCCCCAGGACCTCATCGACGTCGCCGCCCTCGAGCGCGCCTACTTCGAACTCGTCCCCGACGTCTCGAACCCCGACCAGGCGGTGGCATTCGGCACGAGCGGCCACCGCGGCAGCGCGTTCGACACCGCGTTCAACGAGACGCACATCCTCGCGATCACGCAGGCGATCTGCGAGTACCGCGCCGAGCAGGGCATCACGGGGCCGCTCTTCATCGGCCGCGACACCCACGGCCTCTCGCTCCCCGCCGAGCGCACGGCGCTCGAGGTGCTCGTCGCGAACGGCGTGCGGGTGATGGCGGATGCACGGGGCTCGGTGACCCCGACGCCCGCGGTCTCGCGCGCGATCCTCGCGTACAACCACAGCGCATCCGCTGATGACCGGGCCGACGGCATCGTCGTCACCCCGAGCCACAACCCGCCCCGCGACGGCGGCTTCAAGTACAACCCGCCGCACGGCGGGCCGGCCGACTCCGACGCGACGGGCTGGATCGCGAAGCGCGCGAACGAGCTCATCGCGGGCGGCCTCGAGGGGGTGCAGCGCGTCGAGGTGACGGGCGGCAGCGACTCGCGGGTGGAGCTCTACGACTTCCGCGAGGAGTACGTCGCCGCGCTCGGCCGCGCGATCGACTTCGACGCGATCAAGGCGTCGGGCATCCGCATCGGCGCCGACCCGCTCGGCGGCGCGGCGGTCGACTACTACGGCGCGATCGCCGAGCGGTACGGCATCGACCTGACCGTCACCAACCCATCCGTCGACCCCACGTGGGCGTTCATGACGCTCGACTGGGACGAGAAGATCCGCATGGACTGCTCGAGCCCCAACGCGATGGCCTCGGTGCTCGCGCGCAAAGACGAGTTCGACATCCTCACCGGCAACGACGCCGACGCCGACCGCCACGGCATCGTCACGCCCGACGCCGGGCTCATGAATCCGAACCACTTCCTCGCGGTCGCGATCGAGTACCTCTTCGCGCACCGGCCGCAGTGGCGCGCCGATGCCGCGATCGGCAAGACGCTCGTGTCGTCGTCGATGATCGACCGGGTCGCGGATGCGCTCGGTCGCCGGCTCTGGGAGGTGCCGGTCGGCTTCAAGTGGTTCGTGCCGGGGCTCGTCGACGGCTCGGTCGGCTTCGGCGGCGAGGAGAGCGCCGGCGCGTCGTTCCTGCAGGCCGACGGCACGGTGTGGACGACCGACAAGGACGGCATCCTGCTGTGCCTGCTCGCGTCGGAGATCCGCGCCGTCACGGGCAAGTCGCCGTCGCAGCTCTACGGCGAGCTCACCGCGCGCTTCGGCGCGCCGGTGTACGAGCGAGTGGATGCGCCGGCGACGCGCGAGCAGAAGGCGCGGCTGGGCAAGCTCACGGGCGACGCCGTCGCGGCGACGGAGCTCGCCGGCGACCCGATCGTCGCGAAGCTCACGGATGCGCCCGGCAACGGCGCCGCGATCGGCGGGCTCAAGGTCGTCACGGAGCGCGCGTGGTTCGCGGCTCGCCCGTCGGGCACCGAGGACGTCTACAAGATCTACGCCGAGTCGTTCGCGGGCCCGGAGCACCTCCGCCAGGTGCAGGCGGAGGCGAAGGCGATCGTCGACGCGGCCCTCGCTCCATGACGAAGCCCCGGTGGGCCTTCGTCGCGAGGGCCGCTGAGCGCGTCAGCGCGAGGCTCGGCGGCTAGTTCGTCCGTCGACGGGGGCTGCTGCGCCCGACAGGGGCTGGCGTGACCGCCCCTGTCGGGCGGAACGCCCCCGGTCGCGGAAGGCGCTCGCGCCCGCGGCGGGCAGAGCGACGGTGGGCGGCACCGCCTAGCGTGGCTCGCATGAGCGAGCCCTTCGCGTTCCGCGCCGCCGACGAGGAGCTCGAGCGCCTGCGGCGCCGGCTCGACGAGTCGACGGTGCCCGCGCCGACGCCCGGCGCCCACGGCATCCCCATGCCGACCCTGCAGCGACTGCTCGACCGCTGGCGCGGCGGCTTCGACTGGCGCGCGGTCGAGCGGCGCCTGTTCGCGCACGAGCATCGCGTCGCGACCGTCGAGGGCACGGCCGCCCAGGCCGGTTGCCGATCGTGCTCACGCACGGCTGGCCCTATTCGTTCGCGGAGATGCTGCCGCTCGCCGAGGCGCTGCGCGGCGAGCTCGATGTCGTGACCCCCTCGCTGCCCGGCTACGCGTGGTCGGAGCCGCTGCCGGAGCCGTTCACCGAAGAGGCCGTCGCCCGCCGCTGGCGCGCGCTCATGCTCGACGAGCTCGGCTACGAGCGCTTCCTCACCTACGGCGAGGACGTCGGTGCGGGCGTGAGCGACTGGCTCGCGGGCGGGCATCCGGATGCGGTGGCCGGCCTGGTCGCGACCCATTCGTCGTTCGGCGCACGGGATCGCGGTGAGTCGCTCAGCCCCGAGGAGGAGGCCTTCTTCGCCCGCTTCGACGGGGAAGGCCCGCTCGCCGGCGGCTACGCGCACCAGCAGGGCTCGCGGCCCGACACGACCGCCGCGGCGCTGCTCGACTCGCCGATCGGGCTGCTCGCGTGGGTCGGCGAGAAGCTGCTCGAGTGGGCGGGCGACCAGGGGCTGCCCGACGACACCGTGCTCACGACCGTGACGCTCTACTGGCTGACGCGGTCGATCGGCACCTCGTTCCGCCCGTACAGCGACGCGGGAGGCGCGCCGCATCCGCTCGTCGACGCGCCCGCCGCGGTGCGCGTGCAGCGCCGTGAGCGCGACTACCCGCGCTCGCTCGCCGAGCGCTCGTACCGCGACCTGCGCTCCTTCTCCATGCTCGAGCGCGGCGGGCACTTCCCGGCGCTTGACACGCCGGCGGAGATCGCCGCCGCGGTGCTCGAGCTCGAGGCGCTCGCGCGCTGAGCGCAGCCCGTCAGTGGGTGGCGCCGAGCTCGACGAGCAGCACGCCGAGCGCGATGAGCGCGATCCCCGCGAGCATCGTCCGAGTGAGCGGCTCGCGGAAGAGCACGCGGCTGAGCACCGCGGTGAGCGCGACGCCGACCGCCGTCCAGATGCCGTAGGCCACCCCGAGCGGCATGCCGTTCGCGAGCGACACCGACAGCAGCGTGAAGGCGACGAGGTAGCAGGCAGCGACGACGAGCGACCAGCGCCGCTTGGGTCGCTCCCCGACCGTCGCCATCCGCAGCGAGAGCGTGCCGCCGACCTCGGCGACGATCGACGCGATGAGCGCGAGCCAGGCGATCACGAGGTCGCCTCCGTGGGATCGCGCTGCGCGCGCTGCGAGCCGACCTCGACGAGCAGCACGCCGCCCATGATGAGCGCGATGCCCGCGCCCATGAGCGGCGTGAGCGCTTCGCCGAACAGCAGCGCCGAGGCGACCGCCGTGATGACGACGCCGCACGCGCCCCAGATGCCGTAGCCGACTCCGAGCGGCATGCCAGCGCGGAGGGCGAGGCCGAGCGCGGCGAAGGCGCCGCTGTACCCGACCGCCACGACCGCGTAGAGCGCCGGTGCGTCGAGCGCCGCCTTGAGCGAGAGAGTCGCGGTGACCTCGAGGACGATCGCTGCTGCCAGGAGGAGCCAGCGCTTCATGAGGCTCTGCACCTCGATGCGCGACCTGCGGCCGCTGCTCGCCCAGCGGGAGTGCCCACGACGCGCCGCGAGCGACGGGTGCGCATCCGCCGTCGGTGTGCTGGAATGCCGCCACCCCCGGGGCACGAGTGCACCCGCTGTCGCGGGCTCTCGCGGCTCGACGAACGGGCGCAGGTCACGGGGCGAACGAGTCCGTCACGATGCGCACGTCGGGACCCAGCGCATCCTTCACGAGCTCGATGCCCGACTCGACCGTCAGCTCATCGCGCCACGCCGAGCGAGTGATCGGCTCGGCCGCATCGACGATCGGGTGCAGCTGCAGGTTGCGGCGGTGGATCCAGTCCTGCGAGCGGAACTGCTGCGGCGTGAGATCGAAGTGCATGTAGATCGGCACCGCCGCGGGGTCGACCACCTCGACGTGCCCGCCGGGCTCCCCCACGAGCTCGAACTGCGCGACCGCGCTCACGACTCGCGGGATCGCCATCTGCGTCGTCACCGAGTTCCCGAGCGAGTAGTAGACGAACGCACGCGAGCCGTCGGCGCGCTCGAGCCACTCCGCCTCCTGCAGCACGTGCGGGTGGCTGCCGAGGATGACCTCCGCGCCGAGGTCGGCGAGCCGCTGCGCCTGCTCGCGCTGCCGGGCATTGACGACGCTCGAGTACTCGTCGCCCCAGTGCACCGCGATGATCGTCGCGTCGGCGACCTCCTCGGCCTCGGCCATCTGCTGCTCGACGAGCGGGTCGTCGAGCCACGTGACGACGAAGTCGCTCGTGGGCGTGTTCGAGAGGTCGACGAAGTTGAGGAACGCGACCGTCATGCCGTTCACCTCGGCGGTCGGCACCTCGGCCTGCTCCTCCGGCGAGCGGAAGCCGCCCGAGATGAGCAGCGGGTCGAGCTCGTCCCACACCGCGCGCGTGCGGTCGACGCCCTCCTGCCCTCGGTCGAACGTGTGGTTGTTGCCGAACCCGATCGTGTTGCAGCCTGCGTCGGCGATCCCCTCGGCGAACTCGCGCGGCGCGTTGAACGCCGGGAAGTACGTCAGCCCCAGTTCGACGCCGCCCGAGGGCGCTTCCTGGTTGCAGTAGACGAGGTCGCTGTCGGCCCAGATCGGCTTGGCCGCGTCGAAGAACTGCCCGTAGTCGTACCCGCCGTCGTCGGTGCGCGCATCCATCGTCACCGAGTCGTGCGGCAGGATGTCGCCCATCGCGCTCACCGAGACGGTGATCGGCTCGGGGGTCGGCGCCGGGGTCGTCGGCTGCGTCGCGGATGCGGTGGGCTCGGCCGCGCCGTCGGTGGCCGTCGGCGCGGGGTCGAGCGCGCCCTGCTGGCAAGCCGAGAGCACGAGTGCGGCCGCCGCGGCGATCGCGAGCAGTCCGCGCCGCGAGGGCGCGTGCCCGCCGGGCACAGTGGGTCGGCCCTTGCTCGCGCGCTCGCTCATGCCGTCCAGGCTACGCGGGGCGGCCGACCGCTCGGCGCCAGGGCGTCAGCGCTCGATGATCGCGACGGCGATGCAGACGACGGCCGTGCCGACGAGCAGCAGCCACGACAGCGGCGAGCCGAGGGAGCCGCGACTGCTGCCCCCTCGCCGCTGCGAGGTCGAGCCGCTCGACGAGCCGCCGAACGAGCCGCCGCCGCCTCGGACGCCGCCGCCCGAGAAGCGGAACGAGCCGCCGCGGAAGCCTCCACCGCCGCCCCGGAACCGAGGGCGCGCGCTGCGCTTCGCCACCCGCTCAGCCGCCGAGGTAGCGGAACAGGAACGCGATGACGATGATCGCCATGATCAGGCCGAACGCCGACCAGGACCCGCCACCGTCGCCGCCGCGACGCCGGTAGGAGCCGGAGCTGCCGCTCGAGCTCCAGTTCCACGAGCTGCTGCTGCCGCGGGAGCGGCTCGACGAGCGGCCGAAGGAGCCGCCGCCGCCGCGCCGCGATCCACCGCCCGAGAAGCTCCGCCGCGACGAGCTGCGGCCGAAGCCGCCCCCGCCGCCCCTGCGTCCACCGCTCACACTGCGCTTCGCCATGGCGCCAGGCTACGGGGCTTCGCTCATCGACCGCCGAGGAGCGTGATCCCGGCCGCGATCGCGAGGATGAGCGAGATGAGCCACCACGGCGCCGCGCCGCCCTCGGAGCGGTCATCACCGCTCGACGAGTTCCAGGTGCTCCAACCGCTCGAGCCGCCCGAGCCGCTCGAGCTGCCGCTCGAGGCCCAGTTCCACGAGCTGCTGCTCGGCGTCGAACCGCCGAACGAGCCGCCGCCGCTCGAGAATCCCCCGAACGATCGACTGCCGCCGCCGAATCCGCCTCCACCGCCGCGGAACCCGCCGCTCACGCTCGCCTTCGCCATGGCGGCATGCTACGGCGCGTAGTCGGGCGCGGGCTCGAGCCCGAAGTGCTCCTCGAGGGTCGCGGCGCCGCTCTCGTGCATCGCGGTCGAGACCTCGACGCCGACGTAGCGGAGGTGCCACGGCTCCCACTCGTAGCCGGTGATGTGCTCGAGCCCCCGCGGGTAGCGCACGACGAAGCCGTGCTGCCACGCGTGCTCGGCGAGCCAGCGCCCGGCGGCCGTATCGCCGAAGCACGTCGCGAGCCGGCACGCGCCGCCCGTGCCGGAGACGTCGATCGCGAGCCCCGTCTGGTGCTCGCTGTGACCCGGCCGAGCGCTCGTCGTGTCGGCCTCCGCCTGCCCGTAGCGGGCGACGTAGCCGCTGTAGAGCTCGGCCTGCCGCTCGTAGCCGCGGTAGGAGGAGAATACGAAGGTGCCCTCCCCGATCTCTGCGCGCATCACGTGCGACATCGCCGCGAGCGCCGCGTCGAGCTCGGGCCGCACGAGCTCGCCGCCCTCCTGCGCGCTCGAGACGGCGACGAGCTCCGGCCGGTAGTCGGGCGGCTGCAGCGGCCGCCGCTTGTTCACGACGACCTGCAGGCTCGCGCCGGTGTCGAGGTCGAAGGCGGATGCGTCGGGCTGCGCAGGCTCCTCGGTCGCGCTCGGCGTCGGCGCGGGCTCCGGCGCCGGAGCGGGCGTCGACGGCGTCGGCGAGGGCGCCGCGGTCGCCGGCGGCTCGGCGGTCGCGGTCGGGGCTGGCGATCCACTCGCGCCGCACCCCGTCAGCACGAGCGCTGCTGCCACCACCACCACGACTCGACGCACGCATCCATCGTGCCATCGACCGCGGGTGGCGCGAGCAAACTTCATTCGGTAGACTAACGATCTTCCCGAGAGCTGAGGACCCCTATGCCGCAGCGCGATCAGCGCGCCGCCGAGAGCACCGCTGTGCCCGGCGACCCCCTCATGACCCGCCGCCAGATCATGCTCGTGCTGGTCGGCCTGATGATCGCCATGTTCCTGTCGTCGCTGTCGCAGACGGTCGTCGGCACCTCCATGCGCACCATCGCGGACGACCTGCACGGGCTCGACCTGCAGGTGTGGGTCGTGACGGCGTTCCTCATCGTCTCGACGATCGTGACGCCGATCTACGGCAAGCTCAGCGACATCTTCGGCCGCCGGCCGCTGTTCCTCGCCGCGATCGTGCTGTTCCTCGTCGGCTCGATCCTGTGCTCGTCCGCGCAGGACATGATCCAGCTCGCCGCCTTCCGCGCGGTCCAGGGCCTCGGCGCGGGCGGCCTGATGGCGCTGCCGCTCACGATCATGGCGGATGTGCTGAGCCCGCGGGAGCGCGCGAAGTACCAAGGCTACTTCCTCGCCGTCTTCGGCGTCTCGTCCATCCTCGGCCCGCTCATCGGCGGCATGTTCGCCGGCGCCGACGAGATCCTCGCGCTCGACGGCTGGCGCTGGGTGTTCCTGTTCAACCTGCCCATCGGCGCCGCGGCGCTGTGGATGGTGTGGCGCTACCTGCACCTGCCCGCGCACCATGAGCGCGTGCGCATCGACTGGTGGGGTGCCGCGCTGCTCGTCGTCGGCGTCGTGCCGCTCCTGCTCGTCGCCGAGCAGGGCCGCGTGTGGGGCTGGCTGGCGCCCGCGGCGGTCGCGTGCTTCGCGGTCGGTGCCGTCGGGCTCGTCGCCTTCGTGCTCGTCGAGCGCCGCATGGGGGCCGCCGCCCTCATCCCGCTGCACCTGTTCAGCAACCGCGCCTTCTCGATGGCCACACTGCTCGGCGTCCTCAGCGGCTTCGGCATGTTCGCCGGCATGATGATCATCCCGTTCGTGCTGCAGATCGTGCACGGCATGAACCCGACCGAGGCGGGGTTGGCGACGCTGCCGCTCATCGTCGGGCTCATGATCGCGTCGATCGCGTCGGGCCAGATCATCGCCCGCACGGGTCGCTACGGCGCCTTCCCGGTGCTCGGCCTCGCCTCCATGGCGATCGCCTACGGCGTGCTCGTGACCCTGCAGTGGGACAGCCCGCTCTGGGTGCTGCTGCTCGGGCAGCTGCTGCTCGGTCTCGGCCTCGGCCAGGTCAACCAGACGCTGACGATCGCGAGCCAGAACGCGGTGCAGCCGAAGGACATGGGCGTCGCGACGAGCTCGGCGACGTTCTTCCGGCAGCTCGGCGGCACCGCGGGCGTCGCGGTCGTCTTCTCGATGCTCTTCGCCCGCCTGCCCGAGACGCTCCAGACCGCGTTCGGGCGCCGCGACCTGCGCGCCGACCTCGAGGCAGCGGTGCAGGATCCCTCCGTGCTGGCCGACCCCGGCAACGCCCGCATCCTCGAGGTGCTCGCGCGCCCCGAGCAGATCGGCGGCGCGCTCAACGAGGATTCGTCGTTCCTCAACACCGCCGACCCGCGGCTCGCTGCCCCGTTCCTCGACGGCTTCTCGAACGCATCCAGCGGGCCCTTCTGGGTCGCGCTCGCGGTCGTCGGCGTCGCGCTCGTCATCGCGCTCTTCTTCCGCGTGCCGCCGCTGCGGCAGAAGTCGGCCATGGAGGAGGCGATGGAGGAGCGTGCCGCCCAAGCGCAGCTCGAGGCGGATGCGTCGGCCCCCGGCTCGATCGCCCCTCCCGTCACGACCGCGTCGAACCCGGTCGTGCGGACGGACCGCGACCGGGACGAGCCCTCCAGCGACTCCTGAGGCGCCTCCCAGGGAGCGTCCCTAGGTTGGATGGCGGAGCGACCGCTCCCCGATCAAGGAGGTTGAGATGGGTCTCGACGACAAGATCTCGAACGCTGCCCAGGAGGCAGTCGGCAAGGCCAAGCAGGGCATCGGCGACGCGACGGACAACGAGCGCCTCGAGGCCGAGGGCCACAAGGACGAGGCCAGCGCCAACGCCAAGCAGGCGGGCGAGCACATCAAGGACGCCGGCAAGGACGTCAAGGACACCTTCAAGTAGGTCTCCGGTTGCGAAGGGGGCGAGCGCGTGCGCTCGCCCCCTTCGCGTATCTCAGTAGTTGAGCTCGTCGAGCTTCGCCGCGTCGATCTCGATGCCGAAGTCGCGCGCCTGCGCCTGGATCTTCTGCGCGCGCGCGAGGCGCGGCAGGTCGCTGCCGTCGCTGATCTTGCCGCCCGACTCCTCGAAGGCGCGCACGAAGCCGTGCGCCCACGCGACCTCATCGGGGCTCGGGGCGAGGCCCGCGTTCACCATCGGCGCCTGCTCGTGGGTGAGCATGAGCTTGCCCGACATGCCCATCTCCTTCGCGAGCCGCGTGCCGGCGTCGAGGGCGTCCATCACGAGCGTCGGGCCGTCGATCGGCGCAGGCAGCCTGGCGGCGCGCGACGCGATCACGAGCTGCGAGCGCGCATACGCGAGCGCGATGGGGTCATCGCCGGTCGCGGTGTCGCGCTTGAAGTCGCCCGTGCCGAACGCGAGCCGGAAGGTCGAGGGCGCGTTCGCGATCTGCTCGACGTGCAGCACGCCGCGGGCGGTCTCGACGAGCGCGAGGATGCGCGTCCCCTCGGGCAGGCGGTCGGCGGTGTCGTTCACGTGGCTCGCGGACTCCGTCTTCGCGAGCATGACCCCCTCGAGGCCGGGCGCTTGCTCGAGCTCGGCGAGATCGGTGCTCCAGAAGTCGCTCGCGGCGTCGTTGATGCGCACCCACGCGCGGTGGCCGGTCGAGAGCCACTCGACGGTGTCGGCGCGGGCCTGCGCCTTGTCCTTCGCGGCGACCGCGTCCTCGATGTCGATGATGATGGCATCCGCCTCGCTCTCCTGGGCGATCTGGAAGAGCTCGGGCTTCGAGGCCGGCACGAGCAGCCAGGAGCGGGCGATGGCGGGAGAGATATCGGTGGGAGGCACGTGCTCCAGGCTAACCCGCGCGGTCGCGCCCGGCGTGGCCCTGGCTAGGCTCGCGGCATGTCGATGATGTTCTCGGTCCTGTTCAGCGTCGCCGGCCTCGTGCTCGGTCTGCTGCTGATCGTCGGCGGCATCGTGCTGCTCGTGATCGGCTCCCGGCGACGTGACGACTCGACGTCGCGCGCGCCGCTCGCGCTCGGCGTGACGCTGCTCGTGATCGGCACCGCCGCCGCCGTGCCCTCGCTGCTGTGGACGCTGCTGCCCTTCATGGCGTGACGGACGGTCGGGCGATCGTCCAGCATCCGCCCGATCGCCGCGATCCTCGGCGCGATCTCGTGGATCACAGCGCTCACGACGGGCGGCTGATCGATCATGCCCGCAGGATTCGCGGTCGTCCTCGCCGTCTTCGTCCTGGCCCTCGTGCTCGCGCTCGCCGGTGTCGCCATGAGCATCCGCGGCACCGGCTCGACGCCGAAGCGCGGCGGCTGGCTCGCGCTGCTGAGTGGCCTCGTGGCGCTGTGCTTCGGCGTCGCGCTCATCGTCTTCGTGCTCGGCGCCCTCATGGACGACCAGCCCGGGCTCTGGTAGCCGAACGGTCAGTCGGCGCGGCCCCGCAACCGGTCGATCTCGCGCCGCTCGCGGCTCGAGGGGCGGCCGGCGCCCCGCGGCCGGAACGGCACCTGGGCGGCGTCGATCGCGCTCGGCCGGGGCGGCGAGCGGTCCTCGATCGCGTCGGCGGCGAGCGGCGCGCTCACGCGCTTCGCGAGCAGCTGCTTGACGATGACGATGCGGTCGAAGCCGTGGATGCGCACGCGCACCTCGTCCCCGATGCGCACGGGCTGCGCCGCCTTCGCGGCGTTGCCGTTCAGCTTCACGTGACCGCCGCGGCACGCCTCAGTCGCGGCGGCGCGCGTCTTGACGAGGCGCACCGCCCAGAGCCAGACGTCGAGCCGCACGCGCTCGCTCATGCCTCGGTCAGCACCTCGAGCACCGCGGCGCCGTAGCGCTCGAGCTTCGACTCGCCCACGCCCGAGATGGTCGAGAGCTCGACCATCGTGCGCGGGCGGCGCTCGGCGATCGCCGCGAGCGTCTTGTCGTTGAACACGACGTAGGCGGGCACCGCCTGCTCCTTCGCCGTGCTGGCGCGCCACGAGCGGAGCGACTGGAACACCGCCTGCGCGGCGTCGTCGAGCTGCGCGGTGCTCTCGGAGCGGCGCGCCACTTTCGCCGGTGCCTTCACCTCGTGCCGCAGCCGCACCTCTCGCTCGCCGGCGAGCACGGCCGCCGACGCATCGGTGAGCGCGAGCACGCCGAACTCCCCCTGCGGCTGCAGCAGCCCCTGCGCGAGCAGCTGGCGCACGACGCCGCGCCACTGCACGGCGCTCAGGTCGCTGCCGATGCCGTAGGTGGCGAGCTGGTCGTGGCCGAATCGACGGATGCGCTCGGTGTCGGCGCCCACGAGGATGTCGACGAGGTGGCCAGCGCCGAACGACTGCCGCCGCTCGCGCTGCAGCCGGACGATCGTCGAGAGCAGCTTCTGCGCCGGGACGGTGCCGTCGTAGGAATCGGGCGGCGTGAGGCACGTGTCGCAGTTGCCGCACGGCTCGCTCGGCTCGCCGAAGTAGGCGAGCAGCTGCACGCGGCGGCACTCGACGGTCTCGCACAGCGCGAGCATCGCGTCGAGGTGCATCGTCTGGTTGCGCTTGCGCTGCGCGTCGCCCTCGCCGTCGGCGATCATCCGCCGCTGCTGCACGACGTCCTGCAGCCCGTAGGCGAGCCACGCCGTCGAGGGCTCGCCGTCGCGACCCGCGCGACCGGTCTCCTGGTAGTAGCCCTCGATCGACTTCGGCAGGTCGAGGTGGGCGACGTAGCGCACGTCGGGCTTGTCGATGCCCATGCCGAACGCGATCGTCGCGACCATCACGACGCCGTCCTCGCGGAGGAAGCGCTGCTGGTTCCGCGCGCGCGTGCCGGCGTCGAGGCCCGCGTGGTACGGGAGCGCGTCGACGCCCTGCGCGCGCAGCCACTCGGCGGTCGACTCGACCGACTTGCGCGAGAGGCAGTACACGATGCCGGCCGCGCCGGGGTGCTCGTCGCGGATGATGCGCAGCAGCTGCGCCTTCGCGTCCTGCTTCGGCGCGATGCGGTACTGGATGTTGGGGCGGTCGAAGCTCGAGACGAACACCTTCGCGCCGTGCAGCCCGAGCCGCTCGACGATCTCGGCGCGGGTCTCGACCGTCGCGGTCGCGGTGAGCGCGACGCGCGGCACGTCGGGCCAGCGCTCGCCGATCACCGAGAGCTGCAGGTAGTCGGGGCGGAAGTCGTGCCCCCACTGGCTCACGCAGTGCGCCTCGTCGATCGCGAAGAGCGCGATCGGGGCGGCGTCGAGCAGCGCCCCCGCGACGGGGAGCCGCTCGGGCGCGAGGTAGAGCATGTCGAGCTCGCCCGCGAGGAGTCGCCGCTCGACGTCGCGCCGCTCGTCGGCGCTCTGCGTCGAGTTGAGGTAGGCGGCGCGCACGCCGAGCTGCTCGAGCGCGTCGACCTGGTCGTGCATGAGCGCGATAAGCGGGCTGATGACGACGCCCGTGCCCTCGCGCACGAGCGAGGGGATCTGGTAGCAGAGGCTCTTGCCGCCGCCGGTGGGCATGAGCACGACGACGTCGCGGCCGGCGACCACCTCGTCGATGATCTCGGCCTGCTCGCCGCGGAACGCGTCGTAGCCCCACACCCGGGTGAGAGCCTCGAGCGGCGTCGCGGCCTTCGCCGTCGCGGCGATGCCCGGCGCACGGGTCGCGGGCCGGACCGCGGTGCGCACCCCGCCCGCGGGCGCGTCGGCGTCGCTCGGCGGCAGCCAGCCGTCGGCCGGCTCACCCCACGACTCCCACGCCTCGGGGGCGTCATCGTCGCTCGGCGGCACCCAGTCGTCGTGCCTCGCGTCCGTCACGCATCCCCCTCCGTGGCCCTGCACATCCAGCCTAGGCGCGGCGGCCGACACGACGTGCGGCGCGACGCCGGCCCTGTGGGCGGTCAGCGTCGCCGCTCGAGCCACTCCTCGAACGTGACCTGGCCCTTGTGCTGCTCGGTGAGATTGGCGCCCGAGCGCAGGTAGTCGAGCAGCGACGGCGGGAACGGGCCGTTGACGATGAGGCCGCGCGCGCCCGTGATGCGCTGCCACGACTTCGCGAGGTCGCGCGAGATGCGCACCTCGGGGCCGGCGATCTCGGTGAAGCGCTTGCCGGTCGGCTCGAGCGCCTCCTGCGCGACGAGCGCCGCCACTTCGCGCACCGCGACCGGCTGCAGCCGGCCCCCGAGCGCGACCGGGATGGCGCCGAGGGCGGATCCCGCCTCGAACTGGTCGACCGACCACTCGTGGAACTGCGCCGCGCGCACGACCGACACCTCGAGCGGCGACTCGAGGTAGGCGAGCTCCTGCTGCCGCTTGCGGCGGTGGTAGCCGAGCCGCGAGCGCTCGACGCCGAGGATCGACAGCAGCACGACGCGGCCGACGCCGGCGCGCTCGGCGGCCTGCACGAGGTTGCGCGTGCCGATCGTGAAGGGGCGCAGGTCGAGCGGGTTGCGCGAGTTGAGGGAGTCGACGACGACGTCGGCTCCCGCGAGCGCCGCGTCGAGCCCCTCCCCCGTGACGACGTCGGCCTTGACGCCCGGCGCGCCCGCGATGGCCTTGCCCGAGCGCGACATCGGCGTGGGCAGCTCGCCCCGCCGGCCGATGGCTCGCACGATCGCCGAGCCCGCGTTCCCCGATCCACCGACGACGACGATCCGCATGCCCCCACCGTACGCCGGAAGCTCGCGCGGCGCAGTCGCCGAGGGCCCGGCACCGTCACCGGCCCGGGCCACTCGGATCACGCATCCGTGTGACGTGCGGATGCGTCGGGTCGACTACTCGGCGGCGGGATCGGCCTCGGCGGTCGGCGCCGCCGTGAGCGTGTCGAGCAGGTCGTCGCCGGGGACCGCGGGGATCATCGGCGCCTCGATCTCGGCGCGGTCGAGCAGCTGCTGCGTGCGCTTGCGGCGCGCGGGAGCGATGACGGTCACGACCCGGCCCGCATTGCCCGCACGGCCCGTGCGGCCGGCGCGGTGCAGGTAGGTCTTGTACTCGTCCGGCGGGTCGGCCTGCACGACGAGCGCGACGTCGTCGATGTGGATGCCGCGCGCGGCGACGTCGGTCGCGACGAGCACGTCGACCTTGCCGCGCTTGAGCTTCTCGAGCGAGCGGTTGCGCTTCGCCTGCGTCAGGTCGCCGTGCAGGCTCACCGCCGCGATGCCGGCGTCGCTGAACTGCTCGGTGAGCCGCTCAGCGTAGGCGCGCGTGCGCGTGAAGACGATGATGCGGCCGGGGTTCGAGACGATCTGCTCGAGCACCGCGTCCTTGTCGTAGCGGTCAACGACGAGCACCTGGTGGTCGATCGTCGAGGTCGACTGCTCCTCACCGGCGACCTCGTGGACCGCCGGCTCGGGCAGGAACTCGCGCACGATCGTCTGCACCTCGGCGTCGAGCGTCGCCGAGAACAGCAGCTTCTGGCTGCCGGGACGCGTCTGGCGGAGGATGCGCTGCACCGGCTCGAGGAAGCCGAGCTCGCACATGTGGTCGGCCTCGTCGACCACCGCGATCTCGACGGCCCCGAGGTTGAGCTTGCGCTGCTCGACGAGATCCTCGATGCGGCCGGGCGTGCCGATCAGGATGTCGACGCCGCGGCGGAGCGCCTCGACCTGGCTGTCCTGCTTCACGCCGCCGACGATCACGGTCGTGAAGATGCCGACGGCACGGCCGAGGCCCATGACGGTGTGGTTGATCTGCTGCGCGAGCTCGCGGGTCGGGGCGAGGATGAGGGCGCGCGGCGGCCGGCCGAGCTCGCGGCGCTCCGGGCGGTTGCGCAGCAGCATCTCGACGATCGGGGCGCCGAACGCGATGGTCTTGCCGGAGCCCGTGCGTCCGCGCCCGAGCACGTCGCGCCCCGCGATCACATCGGGGATCGTGGCTGCCTGGATCGGGAAGGGCGACGGGGCGCCCATCGACTTGAGGGCTCCGGCGATCCCGGCGCCGAGGCCGAGGTCGACGAAGGAGACGCCCTCCACGTCGGCAGCGACGGTGGCGGTCGCGTCGAGCCGGTCGAGCACGACGTCATCCTTCGGCGCGAAGGGCTTCGCGTCGGTCGAGGGGTAGTAGGTGCTGTCGCGGCGCTGCGGCCGGTCGTCGAAGGCGCGGCGCGGGCGCTCCTCGCGCTCGGGGCGGAGGTCGCCGCCGCGCTCGTCGCGGTCGCGGAAGCCGCGCTGCGGCCGCTCGTCGCGGTCGAAGCGGCGGTCGCCGCGCGGGGCGCGGTCGTCGGAGCTGCGGCGCGGGCGGTCGTCGAAGCTGCGCTGCGGGCGGTCGACGCGGCTGCCGGAGCTGCGGCGCGGGCGCTCGTCACGGTCGAAGCGGCGCTCGCCGCCACGCTCGTCGAAGCGACGCTGCTGCGGGCGCTCGTCACGATCGAAGCGGCGCTCGCCGCCACGCTCGTCGCGGTCGCCGAAGCTGCGACGCGGGCGCTCGTCACGATCGAAGCGACGCTCGCCGCCACGCTCGTCGAACCGACGCCGCTGCGGGCGCTCGTCACGATCGAAGCGACGCTCGCCGCCACGCTCGTCGCGGTCGCCGAAGCTGCGACGCGGGCGCTCGTCACGATCGAAGCGGCGCTCGCCGCCACGGTCGTCGAACCGTCGCTGCTGCGGGCGCTCGTCGCGGTCGAACCGCCGCTCGCCGCCGTGACGCTCGTCGCGCCCGGCTCCGGTGCCGAAGCGGCCCCGGCCCTGGTGCTCGTCGCGGGCGCGGTCGAACCCGCGCGGCCGCTCGCCGCGGTGCACGCGGTCGTCGCGCTGCTGGTCGCGACCGCCCTGCGCTGCCCCGCGGGTGCGGAAGGCGGGACCGCGGCGGTCGTCGCGCTTGCGCTCCTCGGGCGGGGTCCAGTTCGGGCGGCGCGATGCGCCCTGCGACCGCTGCTCGCGGTCCTCGCTCGTCCAGCGGCGCTTCGGCCGGGCGTCGCCGTCCTGCGCGGGGCGGTGGCCCCGGTGTCCCGGGCTGCGCGAGCCGGCGCGCCCGGAGGGGCGGTCGTCGGATCGGCGGGCGCCCTGCGGGCGCGAGGAATTCTGTGCCATTGCTCGTCTCTTCTGCGCACGAGCGATCGATCGCACTCGCGCGGGTCATGCCGCATTCATCGCGGGGATCTGGTCGACCGCGAGGGTGCTCGCGGGATCTCCGGCCGCGGTGACAATCCATGCGGCGCACACGCGCCTGTCCCGAGCCGACCGACCCACTCTACGGCACGGCGCCCCGGAGCGACAGGGCGAAATCCGCGACTCAGCCCAGCTGGTCGTGGGCGCGCACGCCGCCCCGCATGACCGACGACGTCCACTGGCGGCCGTCGAACCAGCGCGCGTCGGCGCGCTTGAAGGGGTCGGCATACCAGTCGGGCGGCACCTGCTCGGCCGCGACCGGCGCGAGCCCGACCGGCTGCGGCGCACCGTCGTGCGGCGAGTGCCCGGCGGGCGCGGACCTCGTCCGCTGCTGCGCCTGCCACGCCTCGTAGGCCCGCAACTGCGCCTCGTGCGCCTCGTGCGCCTCGTGCGCCTCGCGCTCGAGGCGATCGAAGTCCGCCGGCGTCGGGATGGGCGGCGGTTCGCGGTCGGGCAGCTCGCGGCCGTACACGTCGCGCCCCACGGGCGGGCGCTGCCCGAACGACGGCTGCGCGCTCGCCGCACCCGGCGGCACGGCCACGGACCGGTGGTCGGCGAGCGTCGGCTGCACGATCGCGCCCTGCTCGTGGCCGAAGTGCGTCGCGTGCGGCGGCACCGAGCCGGTCGAGCCGGGAGCGGGGCCGACGGGCGGCGACGAGGAGGTCGGCGGGCGGAAGCCGCCGGCCGCGCCCGTCGCGGGTGCGCCGGGCGGGCTCGCAGGCATGCGGGCCGGACTCGAGCTCGCGGCGGCGCTCGGGGCGCCGTGCGCGACCGGCGCGGGCGGCGCGGCCGTGCGAGGCGCCGCAGTCGTGAGCACGCGCCCGTCGCGCGCCGCGTAGTAGTGCATCGACGAGTCGGCGGGCCACTGCCCCTCGATGCGCAGCTGCGCGCGGACGCCGGGCCGGGCGGGCGGCACGAACGTCAAGCGGGTGCCCGTGCCCGCGGGAGTGCGGACGGTGATCCGAGCGCCTTCGATGACCCCGTCGGCACGCGTGACGGAGATCGTGACCGGCAGGTCGCCCGCCGGCACGTGGAGCGTGATGTCGCCCCAGTCGAGCGGCGCGCGCAAGCCGCCGATGTCGAGCACCGGCGGATGCTGGAAGTCGGCGATGCGGCCGTCCGCGACGGCGGAGTGCACGATGAGGAAGCTGGGCACGGCATCCTCCCTCGTCCCGTCACGACTGCGGCCCGCGACGGTTCTGCGAGCCGCACTCATCCTGCCAGCGCCACCAGCGCGCTGGCTGTGAGCGGGATCAGCGCCTGCTGGCCGCCGCGAGCTCGCCGCGCCGCTCCGCGCGCGTGCCGCTGCCGACCCGCACGCGACGGCGCTCGATGGCGCCCTCCACGACGAGGTAGAGCACAGGCAGCACGATGAGCGTCAGCAGGGTCGACGAGATGAGCCCGCCGATCACGACGATCGCGAGCGGCTGCGAGATGAACCCGCCCTCGCCCGTGAGCCCCGCCGCCATCGGCACGAGCGCGAAGATCGTGGCGGCCGCGGTCATCAGGATCGGCCGGAGCCTCCGCTCCGCGCCCTCGACGATCGCCTCGCGCACCGGCCGGCCGCGATCGCGGTACTGGTTGACGAGGTCGATGAGCACGATCGCGTTCGTCACGACGATGCCGACGAGCATGAGCACGCCGACCATCGAGGCGACGCCGAGCGGCACGCCGGTGATGAGCTGCATCGCGATCGCACCGCTCGCGGCGAACGGCACCGAGATGAGCAGCAGGAACGGCTGCAGCAGGCTCTTGAACGTCGCGACCATGATGACGTAGACGAGCAGCACGGCGACGAGCGCCGCGATCCCGAGCTGGGTGAACGCATCCGTGATCTGCGTCGCGACACCGCCCACGGCCGCGTCCGCGCCGTCGCTGAGCTCGAGCTCCGCGAGCGCGTCGGCGACCCCGGCCGACACCCCGCCGACGTCAGCGGCGTTCGGCGTGACGGTGACCGTCGCGGTGCGGGCGCCGTCGCTCGTCGAGATCGACACCGGCCCCTCGATCTCGGTCACCTCGGCGACGTCGGCGAGCGGCAGCGGCCCGTTCGGGGTCGGCAGCTGCAGGTCTCGCAGCTCGTCGAGGGTCGCGGCGGGCGCGACCGCGTCCATCCAGATGCGCACGAGCGAGCCCTCGAGCTGGATCTCACCGATCGGCGTCGGCTGCATCGCCTGCGCGACGAGACCCGAGACGGCCGCTTCGCTCAGCCCGAGGCTCGCGGCGAGCTCGCGGTCGACCGCGACCTGCACGAGCGGCTGCGCGCCCTCGAGCGAGTCGGTGACCTGAGAGACCCCGTCGAGGCCCGAGACGGCGTCGACGACGGATGCGGTGGCGGGTTCGAGCGCATCGGTCGTGGGCGCCTGCACCTCGATCTCGATGTCGCCGCCGGCGAAGCCGCCCGACGAGCCGACCGTCACTTCGCCGTCTGCGCCGTCGCCGACCTCGAGGATGCGCTCCCGGAGCGCCTCCATGTCGGTGCCGTCGGCGGCGATGACGCCGTAGCTGATCGCGCCGCCGCCGGCGCCACCGCCGGTGAAGCCCGCGAACTGGTTGGCGGTGCTCGAGACGGTCGCCGAGACGGTCTCGACGCCCTCGATCCCCTGCAGCTCGTCAGAGAGCGACTCGGCCGCCGCGAGCTGGGCATCGAGCGACGCGCCCGGCTCGAGCTGCTGCGTGACGTTCACGGTCGTCTGGCCGTCGTCGCCGAGGAAGTTCGTCGCGAGCAGCGGCAGCGCGGCGACGCTCGCGCCGAGCACGACGACCGCGCCGCCGAGCACGAGCCAGGGGCGCCGGAGGGTCGCGAGCAGGATGGGGCGGTAGCCGCGCCGCAAGCGGTCGGGACGCTCGGCGACGGGCTGCGGCTCCGGCGCGGCCTCTGCGGCGGCGACGGGGCCGGATGCGCTGCGCCGGCCCAGCAGGGAGCGTCGCGTCGGGCGCTCGGTCGCCTCGCTCGCGGCGGCGGCGCGCGCCGCGGCCTCCTCCGCCTCGACGACCTCCTTGGGCCGCTTGAGCAGCCAGTAGGCGAGCACGGGCACGATCGTGAGGGCGATCACGAGCGACGAGACGAGCGCGATCGTCACGGTGAGGGCGAAGGGCCGGAAGAGCTCGCCGGTGATGTCGCTCACGAAGGCGAGCGGCAGGAACACGATGACGGTCGTGAGCGTCGACGCGGTGATCGCGCCCGCGACCTCTCGCACCGCATCCAGGATCGCCTTCGAGCGGGAGGGCTCGAAGCCCATGTGGCGCTTGATGTTCTCGATCACGACGATCGAGTCGTCGACGACGCGGCCGATCGAGAGCGTGAGCGCGCCGAGGGTCAGCACGTTGAGCGAGTAGCCGGCGCCCCACATGCCGATGAAGGTCATGAGCACCGAGATCGGGATCGACACCGCGGTGACGATCGTCGACCGCACCGACCAGAGGAAGATGAGGATGACGAGCACCGCGAAGGCGAGGCCGAGCATGCCCTCGACCGCGAGCGCCTCGATCGACTGCTCGATGTAGGGCGCCTGGTCGAGCACCGTCGTGAAGGTGACGCCCTCGCCGAGCTCCGCCTGGAGCGTCGGCAGCAGGTCCTGCACGGCGTGCGAGACGTCGACGGTGTTGGCCGCTTGCGTCTTCGTGATCGAGAGGATGATCGCGGGCTCGCCGTCGACGATCGCGACCGAAGAGACGGGGTCGGTGTCGAGCGAGACGTCGGCGACGTCGCCGATCGCGATGTCGCCGGTGAGCGGCAGGTCCGCGACGTCGTCGACCGAGCCGAGCCGCGCGCCGATCTGCACGCTGAGCGTCTGCTCGCCGTCGTCGACGGTGCCGCCGGGCAGCAGCTGCCCGTGCTCGTCGATCGTGTCGGAGATGTCGACGCGGCTGAGGCCCGCGGCCGCGAGCGCCGCGTCGTCGGGCGCGATCGTGACGCGCTGACCGGGGGCGCCCTGCAGTTGCACGGCGCGCACGCCGTCGGTGCGCTCGAGCTGCGGGACCGCGATCGTCTCGATGCGGTCGACGAGGGCGGACTGCTCGCCCGGCCCCGACACGGCGATGCGCAGCACGGGGAAGTCGGCGATCGAGCCGGTGAGCACGGTGGGCTCGGCGGTGTCGGGCAGCTGGCTCAGGATGCGGTTGACCGCCTGCTGCACGCGCTGCTCGGCCGTGGGGATGTTGGTGCCGTAGGTGAACTCGGCGAAGACGACGCTCAGCGACGTCGAGGAGGTGCCACTCGTGCCCTCGAGCCCCGGCACGGACTGGATCGCCTGCTCGATCGGGGCGGTGACGTCCTCGCTCATGATCTCTGGGCTCGCGCCGACGACCGTGGTCGAGACGACGACGGCCGGCAGCTCGAGCTCGGGGGTCAGCTCGGTCTTGAGGTTCGACAGCGCGACGCCGCCGAAGATGGCGATGCAGATGGTCGCGAGCGCGACGAGCGCCCGGTTCTTGAGGCTGGCGAGCGAGAGCAGGTGCACTCGTCGATCCTGTCATCCCGGCGCTGCGGGGAGGGCCGCTCCGGCTATGGATCGGCCCTCCCCGCGCACGGGTCGCGCTATGCCTTCCGGCGCTCGACGAACCGGCGCATCGCGTCGCGCACGTACGCGGCGCCCTCGGTGCCGCCGTAGTTCGCGGCGAAGCGCTCGTCGGCGACGTACATGTCCCCGAGGTTCGCGAACGCGTCGAGCGGCGGGGTCGCGGTCTGCCAGCCGGCGCCGACCCAGGCGTAGTGGCGCTGCACGAGCGCCTGCACCTCGTCGGCGTCGACCGGCGTGCCGGCAGCGCGCGCAGCGGCGTAGCCGGCGGCGATGTCGACGTGCTCCTGGCCGAATCGGCGCTTGTCGTCCTCCGACATGCCCTTCCACCAGGCCTGGGAGCTCTCCCACGCCTTCCGGCCCCACCGCTCGGTGACCTCCTGCTCGTACCGGCTCTGGTCGAACCCGTCGAGCGCTCCCTCTGCCGTCATGGCGGCTCCTTCCTCTCGTGCCCGCAGCGTCTGCTCGACCGCGCGGATCTGCCTGCGGATGCGGTCGGCCTCTCGACCGAGGTCGGCGAGGTGGCTGCGCAGCGCCTCCTCATCGGAGGCGCGCTGCAGGCTCTCGGCGATCGCCGGGATCCCGACGCCCAGCCCGCGCAGCAGCAGGATCCGCTGCAGCCGGGCGAGCGACGCCTCGTCGTACCAGCGCATCCCGCTCACGTCGGTGCGGGCGGGGGCGAGGATGCCGACGGCGTCGTAGTGCCGCAGGGTGCGGCTCGAGACGCCGGCGAGCTTCGCGATGCGCTGGATCGACCACTCCATGCCGACGACGCTAGGGGTTGACGCAGCGTCAATGTCAAGCGCGATCCCCCGCGCGGTCTACCGTTGAGGCATGCGCCTCCTGCCCTCGATCGTCGCGGTCGCGATCGGCGGCGCCCTCGGCACCGCGGCCCGCGCGCTGCTCCAGGAGGCCATGCCCGGCGGGTGGGCGCTGCTGCTCGCGAACGTGCTCGGCAGCCTGCTGCTCGGCATCTCGACCGCCTCGCTCACCGGAGCTCCCGCGTGGCTGCGGCACGGCATCGGTGCGGGCGTGCTCGGCGGCTTCACGACCTTCAGCGCGATCGCCGTCGCGAGCGTCTCGGCGAGCGCCTCGAGCAGCGGCTGGGCCACGATCGTCCCGGCGCTGCCGGGCATCGGCATCGCGCTCGGCATGCTGCTCGCGGGGCTCGCCGCAGCCTGGGCGGGCCTCGCGATCGGTCGCCGCCTCGTGCGCGGGCGGGCGGCGTGAGCCCGCTCGAGCTGCTCGGCATCGCTGCCGCGGGCGGCCTCGGCGCGGTCGTGCGCTTCCTCGCCGGCGCGCTGCCGCACCGCCGGCCCGTGCGCGCGACGATCGCGGTCAACCTGGTCGCGAGCCTGCTCGCCGGCGCGCTCACCGGGCTGCTCGTGCTCGACGACACCTGGCGGGCGATCCTCGTCACCGGGTTCTGCGGCGGCCTCTCCACCTACTCGGCGTTCGCGGTGCAGGCGGTCGAGCAGCTCGAGCACCGCCGCAGCGGCGCCGCGGTCGGCACGATCGCGGCGACGATCGTGGGCGGCGCGATCGCCGCATCCGCGGGCCTCCTGGCGGGCGGGCTGCTCGCGCCCGCGCTCCCGGCGTGAGCCGCGGCACCCTATCCCCACCCGCATCCACCCACACGGCGACAAGCGGGCGCGATGCTACGATGGAGGTTGGACTTAGCATCGCAGTTCTCACATCGTTCGTCGGCGCTCGGCCGGCGCCGTCCGCAAGGGGGGTCCAGCATGGGTCGTGGTCGTCAGAAGGCCAAGCACACGAAGCTGGCACGTGAGCTGAAGTCATTCAGCCCGAACATCAACTACTCCGTGCTCCAGCAGGAGCTGGGGGGAGCCCCCGCCGACGACGAGCTCGTCGACAAGTGGGCCGACTACGCCGACTACGCCGACTACGCCCCCGAGGCCGGCGATGACTACGTCGACGAGCGTCAGCAGGGGCGCAGCGCCTGAACCGGTCGCACGCACCCCGGCCGCGCCCGCGGCTCTGAGTCCCTGACGCGAAGGAGCCGATTGTGACGACGCACGGCATCACGAACGCCGAGCTGCAGGAGCCCGTCGAGGTCGGCAGCCACGCGACCGCCACGGCTCCCGTCTTCGAGTCGCTCTCGGTGCTCGACATGTTCAAGATCGGCATCGGCCCCTCCTCGTCGCACACGATCGGCCCCATGCGGGCTGCGCTCGACTTCGTCGCGCAAGCGGATGCGTCGGGCCGCTTCGACGAGATCGTGCGGCTGCGCGTCGACCTGCTCGGCTCGCTCGGCGCGACCGGCTCGGGGCACGGCACCGACACCGCGATCATGCTCGGCCTCGCGGGGCTCGCGCCCGACACCGTCGAGACGCCGCAGATCGCCGCGACGCTCGACGGCATCCGCTCGAGCGGCGAGCTGCTGCTCGGCGGACGCCTCGCCGTCCCGTTCGACGAGTCGAAGGTGTTCGTCTTCCGGCCGCTCACGGTGCGCCGCGAGCACCCGAACGCCCTCCGCATCACCGCCTACGACGCATCCGACGCCACGATCGCGACCGCCGGCTACTACTCGATCGGCGGCGGCTTCGTCATGCGGCACGACGAGGGCGACGTGCTCGCCCCCGTGCCGGCGCCCGCGACGCAGCACCACCCCGTGCCCTACCCCTTCAGCCACGGCGACGAGCTCGTCGAGCTGTGCGAGCGCACCGGGCTCTCGGTGCACGAGCTCATGCTCGCGAACGAGGAGGCGTGGCGGCCGCGCGACGAGACGATCGCGCAGCTCGAGCGCATCTGGCAGGTCATGCAGGAGTGCGTCGCGCATGGCATCGAGACCGACGGCATGCTGCCGGGCGGGCTCGACGTCAAGCGCCGCGCGCGCGACTGGCACGCGAAGCTGCTCGAGCGCGACGCCGCCCCGAAGTCGGGCCGCCCCGACCTGCTCGAGGGCATGGAGTGGGTCAACCTCTACGCCCTCGCGGTCAACGAGGAGAACGCGGCGGGAGCGCGCGTCGTGACGGCGCCGACGAACGGGGCGGCCGGCATCATCCCGGCCGTGATGCACTACGCCGACCGCTTCGCGAACTGCGTCGACGACGAGGTCTCGTGGCACGTGCGGTTCCTGCTCGTCGCGGGCGCGATCGGCATCATCATCAAGTCGAACGCGTCGATCTCGGGTGCCGAGGTCGGCTGCCAGGGCGAGGTCGGCTCGGCGTGCGCGATGGCCGCCGCCGGCTTCGCCGCTGTGCTGGGCGCGACGCCCGCCCAGATCGAGAACGCGGCCGAGATCGGCATCGAGCACAACCTCGGCCTCACGTGCGACCCGATCAAGGGGCTCGTGCAGATCCCCTGCATCGAGCGGAACGCGATGGCGAGCGTCAAGGCGATCAACGCCGCCCGCATGGCGAAGCAGGGCGACGGCACGCACTACGTGAGCCTCGACACCGCCGTCGAGACGATGCGCCGCACCGGCGCCGACATGAGCGACAAGTACAAGGAGACCGCGCTCGGCGGTCTCGCGGTGGCCTTCATCGAGTGCTGACGGCCGCGGCGGCCGTGGAGCAGGAGGACGAGCGATGGGGACGAGGCGACACGAGGCGATGGCTGCGCTCGAGCGACCCGGCGCGCGGGCGGGCATCGCCGCGGCCGCGATGTGGGGCCTCGCCTGGAAGGGCGCGTCGCTCTGGCGAGCCGCGCAGGACGGCAGCAAGCCGTGGTTCGCGACGCTGCTCGTGACGAGCACGCTCGGCGTGCTCGACGCCGTCTACCTCTTCGGCGTCAGCCGTCGTCGACGGTAGCGCCGGTTCGGGCCGAGCGAGCGGGCCGCTCTGCGCGCGCCCCTCGCTCGACCGCCCCGCTCAGTAGCCGTACTGCGTCGCGAAGATCGCGGCGAAGAAGACCGTGATCGCGATGGGCCAGAAGACGAAGGCCCAGATGAAGCCGAGGATCGACGTCACGAGTCCCCAGATCGCCATCGTCTTGCCCGCAGGCTCCTTGGCGAGGGCGACGCCCGAGAGGATGCCGCCCGCGATGGCGTTGATGAACAGCGGGACGACGATGCTCGAGATGCCGAGGATGAGGCCCCACATCGACAGCTTGCGCTCGGTCGAGACCGGGGCGGCGCCGTACGCGTCGTACGAGGGAGCCGCGGCGTACGCCTGACCGGCGTCGTAGGACTGGTAGCCGGTCGGAGCGGCGGGCTGATAGCCGCCCTGGCTCGTGGGCTCGTAGCTCGGCTGCGCGGGCTGCTCAGGGGGCGTGTACGTCATGCGGGGGTCCTCGGTGCTCGGTGGGTGTGCGGCGCGAGCACAGGGCTCGACCCACCAGCCTAGAGCCGCGCGGTGACGCCGGCGCAACTCGCGCAGGGGCGATCGTCAGGGGGCGGCGCTCATGCCGATGAAGAGCACGCCGAGCACGCCGAGCAGCGGGAGCAAGTAGAACAGCAGCACCCACAGCAGGCCGACACCGGAGGTGATGAGGCCCGTGATCGCCATCGCTCGACCAGCAGGCTCGCGCCGCAGGGCGATGAAGCCGAAGACGAGCCCGATGATCGGCACCACGACGAGCGCCCAGGCGAACACCGCCGATGTGATGCCGAGCACCATCGCCGTGATCGAGAGGCCGCGCTGCGGCACCTGCGCGTTGGGGTAGATCGGGGCGCGGTAGACCGGCACGCCGTACGGGGTGTAGCGCGCGACCTGGGCGGCGGCGGGGTGGATGAGCTGCGCCTCGCCCTCGTGGTTCAGCGGCGTCGAGTAGCGCTGCGCGACGTTGGGGGCGATGTACGCGGTCTGCCGCCACACCGGTCCCTGCTGCCCCATGGTCGGCGTGGCCGGGAGCCCCATGTCGGGCCGCGGCGCCGCGCTGCGTCGGCGGTCGTCAGCCTGAGCGCTGGGCTCCGGCGGAGACTGCTCGGACGTCGCGGAACCGTCCTGCCGGGGCCGGTAGCGGCCGAAGTCTTCGGACACGTCGCCACCTCCCCTGTTCCGAGCACATGCTGATCCGTCGATTTCGCAGAACACTACGCGTCCTGGCTCAAGATCCCCTGGACGCGGCGTGCTCAGCGCCTCCACGGCGAAGCGGTCAGCGGAAGGCGCCCGCGAGCCGCACGGCGCCGCCGTCGACGCCCTTCGCGCCCTGCACCCAGTCGGCCAGGTTGCCGGGCGCCTGCTCGACGCGGCCGACGACCGACGCCGCGATGCCGGCGTGGCGACTCGCGGCGAGCACGCGGTCGGCATCCGCCGCGTCGACGACCACGAGCATCCCGAGACCGAGGTTCCACGTGCTCTCCGCGTCCTCGAGCGCGAAGCCGCCGAGGCCGGCGAGCGCGCCGAAGACGGCCGGCACGTCCCACGCGGCGCGGTCGACCTCGACCGCGAGCCCGCGGGGCAGCACGCGCGCGAGGTTCGCGGCGATGCCGCCGCCGGTGACGTGCGAGATCGCGCGGATGCCGAATCCCTGCTCGAGCATCCCGAGCAGCGGCAGCGTGTAGAGCCGGGTGGGCTCGAGCAGCGCCTCGGCCGCGACGCCGCCGAGCTCGTCGACCCGGTCGGTGAGCCCGAGGCCGCGCTCGGCGAGCACGTGGCGCACGAGGCTGAAGCCGTTCGAGTGCAGCCCAGAGGAGGCCATGCCGACCACGACGTCGCCCGCGCGAACGCGCTCAGCGCCGAGCACCGCATCCGCCTCGACGATCCCCACCGCGGCGCCCGCGATGTCGTAGTCGTCCGGTGCCATGACGCCGGGGTGCTCGGCCGTCTCGCCGCCCACGAGCGCCGTGCCGGTCGCCTCGCACGCCTCGGCGATGCCGCGCACGATGTCGGCGATGCGCTCGGGCACGACCCGCCCGCACGCGATGTAGTCGGTCATGAACAGCGGCTTCGCGCCGACCACGACGATGTCGTCGACGACCATGCCGACGAGGTCCTGCCCGATCGTGTCGTGCTTGTCGATCGCCTGCGCGAGCGCGAGCTTCGTGCCGACGCCGTCGGTGGAGGTCGCCAGCAGCGGCTTCGCGTACGTGCCGGCGGCCGAGAGGTCGAAGAGCCCGGCGAAGCCGCCGACGCCGCCGAGCACGCCCGCGCCGTGCGTGCGCGCGACGGCCGCCTTCATGAGCTCGACCGCGCGGTCGCCCGCCTCGGTGTCGACGCCGGCGGACGCATACGGATCGGTCATGCGACCAGGGTACTTGGCCGCTCGACCACCGGCTCGGCCCCGGCCGCTAGCACAGATGGCAGGATGGGCGCGGCACACCCACCACGTCGACGGAGACACCCATGCGCGCACTCGTGACCCGAGGCCGGCCGGGGCTCGAGCTCACCGAGCTGCCCGAGCCCGAGACCCCACCAGGCCACGTGAAGGTGCGCGTGCTGCGCGCCGGCATCTGCGGCACCGACCTGCACATCGACGCATGGGATGCGTGGGCGCAGTCGGCGGTCACCCCCGGCCTGACCGTGGGGCACGAGTTCTGCGGCGAGATCGTCGAGGTCGGCGAGGGCGTGACCGACTTCGCGGTCGGGCAGCTCATGAGCGGCGAGGGCCACGTCGTGTGCGGCCACTGCCGCAACTGCCGCGCGGGGCGCCGGCACCTGTGCATCCGCACCTCCAACCTCGGCGTGCAGCGCGACGGCTGCTTCGCCGAGCTCGTCGTGCTGCCGGTGTCGAACGTCTGGGTGCACCCGGGCCTCACCGCCGCGACCGCGACCCCCGACCAGCTCGACGTCTTCGGGATCTACGACCCGTTCGGCAACGCCGTCCACACCGCGCTGAAGTTCCCCGTGATCGGCGAGGACGTGCTCGTCACGGGCGCCGGCCCGATCGGCCTGATGGCGGCGATGGTCGCGCGGCACGCGGGCGCACGGCACATCGTCATCACCGACATCGCCGAGCCGCGGCTCGAGCTCGCCCGCTCGCTCGGATTCCGCGCGCTCAACCCTCGCGAGGCGTCGATCGCCGAGGTGCAGCGCGAGCTCGGCATGCAGGAGGGCTTCGACGTCGCCCTCGAGATGTCGGGCTCCCCCACCGCGCTCGTCGGCATCATCGAGAACCTCAACTTCGGCGGCCGCATCGCGATGCTTGGCCTGCCCGCCCAGCCGATCGAGGTCGACTTCGCGAAGGTCGTCTCGCACATGCTCACCATCCAGGGCATCTATGGCCGCGAGATGTTCGAGACCTGGTACGCGATGGCCGCGATGTCGCAGACCGGCCTCGACGTCTCCCCCGTCATCACCGACCGCTTCGCCTTCGACGACTGGGGGGCCGCGTTCGAGCGCGCGCGCTCCGGCGGCGCAGGCAAGGTCATCCTCGACTTCACCGACCACCGCTGAGGAGCGTGCCCCGTGTACTCCATCCGTGCATCCATCGCCGACGAGCTCGCCGAGATCGAGGCCGCGGGCCTCACGAAGCGCGAGCGCGCGATCGACTCACCGCAAGCGGCGAGCGTCGTCGCGAACGGCGCCGAGGTGCTGAACTTCTGCTCGAACAACTACCTCGGGCTCGCCGACGACCCGCGCATCGTCGAGGCGGCGAAGACCGCGCTCGACGAGTGGGGGTTCGGGATGGCCTCCGTGCGGTTCATCTGCGGCACCCAGACCCAGCACCTCGAGCTCGAGTCTCGGCTCGCGTCGTTCCTCGGGCAGGAGGCGTGCATCCTCTACTCGTCGTGCTTCGACGCCAACGGCGGCCTGTTCGAGACGCTGCTGGATGCCTCCGACGCGGTGATCTCGGACGCCCTCAACCACGCCTCGATCATCGACGGCATCCGGCTCTCGAAGGCGAAGCGCTACCGCTACGCCAACCGCGACATGGCCGAGCTCGAGGCGCACCTGCAGGACGCGCAGGGTGCGCGTCGCCGTCTCATCGTGACCGACGGCGTCTTCTCGATGGACGGCTACCTCGCCCCCCTCGAGGCGATCTGCGACCTCGCCGAGCGCTACGACGCGATGGTCATGGTCGACGACTCGCACGCGGTCGGCTTCACGGGCGCGACGGGCGCGGGCACGCCCGAGCTCGCCGGGGTGCAGCACCGCGTCGACATCATCTCGGGCACGCTCGGCAAGGCGCTCGGCGGCGCCTCCGGCGGCTACATCGCCGCGCGCGCCGAGATCGTCGACCTGCTGCGGCAGCGCTCGCGCCCGTACCTCTTCTCGAACGCCCTCGCGCCCTCGGTCGTCGCGGGCTCGCTCAAGGCACTCGACCTGGTGGAGGGCGCCGGCGAGCTGCGCGAGCAGCTGCGCCGCAACACCGAGCACTTCCGCGCCGGCATGGAGCAGGCGGGCTTCGAGCTGCTGCCGGGCGAGCACCCGATCACCGCGGTGATGTTCCACGACGCGCGGCTCGCGGCCGAGATGGCGGATGCGATGCTCGAGGAGGGCGTGTACGTCACCGCCTTCTCGTTCCCCGTCGTGCCCCGCGGTGAGGCGCGCATCCGCGTGCAGCTCTCCGCCGCCCACTCCGACGCCGACGTCGACCGCGCGGTCGCGGCCTTCGCCGCGGCTCGCGAGCGCGTCGCCGGCTCCTCCGCGCGCTGAGCCCCTCCGGTCGCTGAGCCGGTCCGCGCCCGAAGCGCGCAGACCGTGTCGAAGCGCGACCGCGTCGCGACCCGGCTTCGACACGCTGAGCACGCCTGCGGCGTGCGCACCGGCTCAGCCGGCGGAGGGTCAGAAGACCGGCTTGCCGCCCGTAACGCCGAGCACCGTGCCCGAGACGTAGCTCGCCTCGTCGCTCGCGAGGTAGACGAACGCGGTCGCGACCTCGATCGGCTGACCCGGTCGGCCGAGCGGCGCGTTCATGCCGAAGTCCTTCACCGAGGGCTTCGTCGACGGCTGGAGCGGGGTCCAGATCGGGCCCGGCGCGACCGCATTCACGCGGATGCCCTTCTCGCCGACCTGCGCGGCGAGGTTGACGGTGAAGTTGTTGATCGCCGCCTTCGTCGACGCGTAGTCGAGCAGGGTGTCGGACGGGTCGAACGCCTGGATCGACGAGCAGTTGATGATGCTCGCGCCCTCGCCGAGGTGCGGCAGCACCGCGCGCGTCAGGTTGAACATCGCGAAGATGTTCGTCTCGAACGTCTGCCGGAGCTGCTCGTCGGTGATGTCCTCGAGCGACTCCTGCGCCATCTGGTAGCCGGCGTTGTTGACGAGGATGTCGAGGCCGCCGAGCTCGTCGACCGCGCGCTGCGCGAGGTCGAGGTTCGCCTGCTCGGTGCGCTGATCGGTCGCGATGAGCACCGCCTTGCGGCCCGCCGCCTCGATCTGACGCCCGGTCTCATCCGCGTCCTCCTGCTCCTGCGGGAGGTAGGCGATCGCGACGTCGGCGCCCTCCTTCGCGAAGGCGATCGCGGTCGCGCGGCCGATGCCGGAGTCGCCGCCCGTGACGAGGGCGCGCTTGCCCTCGAGCCGACCGCGGCCGACGTAGCTCGTCTCGCCGTGGTCGGGCACGGGCTGGAGCTTGTCCGTCCAGCCGGGCCACTCCTGGGTCTGCTCAGGCAGGTTCTTGATGGATTCGGTGTCGAAGCTCATGTCCCCCACTGTGCCGCCGCAATCTGGACGTCGCTTGGGTGCTCGCCGAGCGCATCCGCCCGATCCCGAGCCGGCGCGCGGCGCTCGGTAGGCTTGGGTGTCAATCCCGCGACAGAAGGAGCTCGCCTGTGTGCGGCATCGTCGGCATCGTCTCCGACTCGAGCGTCAACCAGCAGGTGTACGACGCTCTCTCGCTCCTCCAGCACCGCGGGCAGGACTCGACCGGCATCGCGACCGCCGAGGGCCGCTCGATCCACTTGAAGAAGGCCAAGGGCCAGGTGCGCGAGGCGTTCCGCACGCGCGACATGCGCGCGCTGCTCGGCGACTACGGCCTCGGCCACGTGCGCTACGCGACCCGCGGCGAGGCCGCGAACGAGCTCGAGGCGCAGCCCTTCTACGTCAACGCGCCCTACGGCATCGTGCTCGTGCACAACGGCAACCTCACGAACTCGCGCGAGCTCGAGCGCGAGCTCGCGACGGTCGACCACCGGCACGTCAACACCGGCAGCGACACCGAGATGCTCGTGAACGTGCTCGGCAGCGAGCTGCAGTCGCTCGTCGGCGGCGGCGAGCTCGACGCCGACCGGCTGTTCACCGCCGTGCGCCGCACGCACGAGCGCATCCAGGGCTCCTACGGCGTCATCGCGCTCATCGCCGGGCACGGCCTCCTCGCCTTCCGCGACCCCTTCGGCATCCGGCCGCTCGTGCTCGGCCGGCGCACGAGCGAGCGCGGCCGCAGCGAGTGGATGGTCGCGAGCGAGTCGGTGGCGCTCACGGGCTCGGGCTTCCAGGTCGAGCGCGACGTCGCGCCCGGCGAGGCGATCTTCATCACGCCCGACGGAGAGCTCGCCTCGGCGATGACGCACGACTCGCCGGTGCTGCTGCCGTGCGCCTTCGAGTACGTCTACCTCGCCCGCCCCGACTCGGTCATGAACGGCGTCAACGTCTACGAGTCGCGGCTCCGCATGGGCGAGCGGCTCGCCGACACGATCGCGAAGTACACGCCCTCGGGCGCGATCGACGTCGTCATGCCCATCCCCGACTCCTCGCGCCCCGCCGCGATGGAGGTCGCGCGGCGGCTGGGCATCGAGTACCGCGAGGGCTTCTACAAGAACCGCTACGTCGGCCGCACCTTCATCATGCCGGGCCAGCAGGAGCGCAAGAAGTCGGTCAAGCAGAAGCTCAACGCGCTCGAGAGCGAGTTCCGCGGCAAGAACGTGCTCGTCGTCGACGACTCGATCGTGCGCGGCACGACGAGCCGCGAGATCGTCGAGATGATGCGCTCGGTCGGCACGAACACCGTCACCTTCACCTCGGCCGCCCCGCCCGTGCGCTACCCGCACGTCTACGGCATCAACATGCCCTCGCGCAGCGAGCTCATCGCCTCCGGCCGCTCGATCCCGCAGGTGAACGAGGCACTCGGCAGCGACTTCCTCGTCTACCAGGAGGTCGACGACCTGCAGCGGGCGATCCTCGACGGCTCGAGCATCGAGGGCCTCGAGATGTCGTGCTTCACGGGCGACTACGTCACCGGCTCGGTGACCGACGAGTACCTCCGCTGGGTGGAGCAGACGCAGCTCAGCTGAGCCGCTCGGACGCCGCCGCGCGCGCCGGCACCCAGGCGCCGAGGCTCGCGACGAGGCATGCGATCGCCGCGCCGAGCACGACGTCGGGCACGGGCACGGCCCCGAGCAGCAGCGCGGCGAGACCCGCGCCCGCAGCGCCCGCGAGCGCGAGCAGCACCGGAGTCGCGAGCGCGAGGTGCACGTGCGCGCGGCGCGCGAGCTCGGCGAGGGCGACGGATGCGGCGAGCGCGATCCCGAGGAGCGCGGCGGCCACGAGGTCGAGGGCTCCCGGGCGGGCGATCGGCGCGGCGAGCGCCGCGACGCACCCGAGCGTCGCGACCACGGCCGCCGCGCGAGCGCCGAGGAGCCGCTCGGCGACCCGCGAGAGCGGCGGACCGAGGATCGCGCCGAGCGCCAGGGTGAGCGCGACGGGCGCCGCCGGCAGCGGTTCGTCGGTGCCGATCGCCGACAGCGCGGGGCGCAGGGCCGCGATCGCGCCTGCACCGGCCGCCGCGAGCAGGACCAGGGCGAGCGCGCGCGCCGCGAGCGGCCGGCCGTCGGCCTGCCGGGCAGCGCCGGCCGGAACGGGCGGCTCCTGGGGCGCAGCGGTGCCGCCCGGCCCATCCTGACGCACGCTCACGAGCAGCCCGAGCGCGAGGAGGTGCGCGCCCGCCGCCACGAGGAGCACGGCGGATGCGTCGAGCGTCGGCACGAGCGGCACCGCCGCGGCGAGCGCGGTGCCGGCCGCCGAGGCGAGCAGGGTGGGCGCCGGGCGCACGGCGGGCGCGAGCGAGGGATCGCGCTCTGCGCCCGCGATCGCGGTTGCGAGCTGCGTCCCCGCCGCGAGACCGAGCAGCGGCGCCAGCACGAGTCCCGGCGCGACGTCGAGCAGCAGCAGCGTCGCAGCCGCCGCGAGCACCGCGAGGGCGAGCGCCGCCGCAGCCAGCGCCACGAGTCGGGAGGCGCCCGCGGCGGTGGAGGAGCGCGCGAGCAGCGGCGCGACGAGCAGCCCGAGCGCCGCGCCGGCGAGCGCCGCCGCACTGCCGAGGGCGAGCGCGCCGGGCGATCCCGCCGCGAGCGCGACCATCGCGAGCGCCGCGGAGCCGGCGCCGAAGCCGATCCAGGCGAGCGCGTGCGCGATCGCGCTCCGCGCGCGCCCGCTCGGCATCAGGCTCGGCCGGGGCGGTCGTCCTCGCGGCGCTCCGGGTCGGCGGCGCCGGGGACCGCGGGATCGACGGGGCCTCCGCCAGCGACCGGCGCGTCGCCGCCCAGCCGCTCGAAGCGCGCCTCAAGTGCGTCGTCATCGGCGGTCGTCAGCGCATCCGGCCGCCGCACCTCGACGCGCTCGGCGACCGTCGCGGTCACGCGCTTCGAGAGGGAGCGATCGATGATCACCGCGACGAGGGCGCCGAGCGCCCCGCCGAGCACGAAGCCGGCGACGATCATGAGCCCGATGACCGGGGTCGTGTCGACCGCCAGGCCGTTCTCGTCGACCGCCGGCGGCATCGCCGACGCGATGAGCCATCCGACGACCGCGCCGACGAGGGCGCCGACCGCCGCGAAGGCGCTGTACTTCGGGGAGCGCCGCACCGTCACGTCGAACTGCTCGGCCGTGCCGGCCGGGTCGCCGGCTGCATCGCTCTGGGGCGTCCGATCGTGCGTCGCATCCATGGCAACCAGCATCCCACGCCACGCACCGCACCAGTACGGTGCGGAAGGGGCCGGAGCGCACCGCGCGCCCGCAGCCCGGGACGACAGGAGCCGACGAGTGACCGACGCGCAGCCAACCGCGAGCACGCCCGCCGAGCCGCGCGACTGGAGCCTCGTCGACGCGGGTGCGGCCGCTCGCGAGCTCGAAACCGACGCCGACGCGGGGCTCACGGCGGCGCAGGCCGCAGCGCGGCGAGCACGGTTCGGGCCGAACGAGCTCGATGCCGCGCCGCCGGAGCCGGCCTGGCGACGACTGCTGCGCCAGTTCGCCGACCCGCTCATCTACCTGCTGCTCGGCGCGATCGTCATCTCGGTCGTCGCGTGGGCGTTCGAGGGCGCGCACGGGCTGCCGATCGACGCGCTCGTGATCGCGCTCATCGTCGTCGCGAACGCGATCCTCGGCTTCGTGCAGGAGGCGAGGGCGGCGGATGCCGTGGCAGCGCTGCAGGACATGACGGCGGTGACGGCCACGGTCGTGCGCGAGGGGCGGGCGGAGCGCGTGCCCGCATCCGAGCTCGTGCCGGGCGACGTGCTCGCGCTCGCCGAGGGCGACTCGGTCGGCGCCGACGCGCGGCTGCTGAGCGCGTCGTCGCTGCAGCTCGCCGAGGCGGCGCTCACCGGCGAGTCCGTGCCGGTCACGAAGTCGCCCGCGACGCTCGCCGACACCGTGCCGCTCGGCGACCGCCGCAACATGGTGTTCAAGGGCACCGCGGTGACGCAGGGCGTCGGTCGCGCCGTCGTGACGGCGACCGGCATGGGGACCGAGATGGGCCGCATCGCGACGATGCTCGCCGAGACGGAGCAGGAGCCGACGCCGCTGCAGCGCGAGATCGCGGCCGTCGGGCGCACGCTCGGGATCGCCGTGATCGTCATCGCGGTCGTGGTGATGGCGGCCATCGGCCTCTCGAGCGGCATCGGGTCGCTGCAGGAGGCCGTCGACGTGCTGCTCGTGGGCGTCTCGCTCGCCGTCGCGGCGGTGCCGGAGGGGCTGCCCGCGATCCTCTCGCTCGTGCTCTCGATCGGCGTGCAGGCGATGAGCCGGCAGGGCGCGATCGTGAAGAGCCTCTCCTCCGTCGAGACGCTCGGCTCCGCATCCGTCATCTGCTCCGACAAGACCGGCACCCTCACGCGCAACGAGATGACGATGCTCACCGTGCACACCGGCTCCGGCGTCGCCGACATCACGGGCGTCGGCTACGCGCCCGAGGGCGACGTGCTCGTCGACGGGAGCCCGCTGCTCGAGACGGACCCGGCGCTCCGGATGCGCGCGGAGGACATCGTGGTGCTCTCGGGCGGCACGCTCGCCTCGGATGCCGAGGTGCGGCAGGACGAGGACGGCAGCTGGGTCGTCGTCGGCGATCCGACCGAAGCAGCGTTCGTCGTCGCCGAGCGCAAGGCGGGCCTGACCGGGCGCCGCGAGCAGCGCTTCTCTCGCATCGGCGAGGTGCCGTTCACCTCCGAGCGCAAGATGATGTCGGTCGTCGTGGCCGACGCCGAGCACCCGGTCGAGGGCGGCGAGGGTCAGCCGGTGCTGATCGCGAAGGGCGCGCCCGACGTGCTGCTCGAGCACAGCTCGCGCGTGCGGATCGGCATGGCCGTGCGGCCGCTCACGGCGGAGGACCGCGCGCGGGTGCACGAGGCGGTCGAGTCGATGTCGGCGCAGGCGCTCCGCACCCTCGCCGTCGCGTACCGTCCGCTCGAGGCCGACGAGCACGCATCCGTCACCGCCTCGGGCGGCTTCGACTCCGACGCCGGCCTCGCGCTCGAGGAGGACCTCATCTTCGTCGGCACGGTCGGCATCATCGACCCGCCGCGCTCGGAGGCGGCCGCGGCGGTCGAGGCGGCGCGCGGGGCCGGCATCCGGGTCGTCATGATCACGGGCGACCACCCCGCGACGGCGCTCCGCATCGCGCGCGAGCTCGGCATCGCGGGACGCGGCGACCGCGCGATCGCGGGCGCCGAGCTCGACGCGATGGACGCGGATGCGCTGCGCGCGGCCGTGCGGGACGTCTCGGTCTTCGCGCGCGTCGCGCCCGAGCACAAGCTCCGCATCATCGGCGCCTTCCAGGCGGAGGGGCAGATCGTCTCGATGACGGGCGACGGCGTGAACGACGCGCCGGCGCTCAAGAGGGCCGACATCGGCGTCGCGATGGGCATCACCGGCACGGAGGTCTCGAAGGAGGCGGCCGCGATGATCCTCACCGACGACAACTTCGCGACCATCGTCGCCGCCGTGCGGCAAGGGCGGGTGATCTTCGGGAACATCCGGAAGTTCTTGCGCTACCTGCTGTCGTCGAACATGGGCGAGGTGCTCACGATGCTGCTGGGCGTGCTGCTCGCGGGCTTTCTCGGGCTCGCCGGCCAGGGCGAGGCGATGGTCGTGCCGCTGCTCGCGACGCAGATCCTCTGGATCAACCTCATCACCGACTCCGGGCCCGCGCTCGCGATGGGCGTCGACGCCGAGACGGAGGACGTCATGGCGCGGCGGCCGCGGCGGCTCGACGAGCGCGTCATCGACGCGCGGATGTGGGGCGGCATCCTCTCGATCGGCGTCGTCATGGCCGCCGTCACGCTGCTCGCGCTCGACCTGCAGCTGCCGGGCGGCCTCGTCGACGGCTCGGAGGACGTCGCGACCGCGCGCACCGCCGCCTTCACGACGCTCGTGCTCGCGCAGCTCTTCAACGCCCTGAACTCGCGCTCCGAGCAGGCCTCGGCGTTCCACCGGCTCTTCACTAACCGGTGGCTGTGGGCCGCGATCGCGTTCGGCGTCGTGACGCAGGTCCTCGTGGTGCACGTGCCGCTGCTGCAGGCAGGGTTCGGCACCGCGCCGCTCTCGCTCGCGCAGTGGCTCACGTGCCTCGCGCTCGCGTCGTGCGTGCTGTGGTTCGACGAGCTGCGGAAGCTCGTCATGCGCTCGCGCGGTCGGCGCGGAGGGGCTCCGGCTCCTCGGTAGTGTCTGGCGTGGGGCGCATCGCCCCTTGCGTCGACCCATGCACGACGAGGTGAACCATGTCCAACGCGACCGCTGAGAAGCGATCGGGCGCGCCGCTCGCGCGCACCATGCGGCCCATCAACAACGTCGTCGAGCGGTGGATCCCGTCGGCGCTCGTCTTCGCGATCGTGCTGACGCTCGTCGTCGCGCTGCTCGCGCTGACGGTGACGCAGACGCATCCCGTCGACCTCGTCAAGAGCTGGGGCGACGGCCTCTCGGGGCTCCTCGCCTTCATGACGCAGATGGCGCTCATCCTGCTCCTCGGGCACATGCTCGCCAACACCCGGCCGGTGCGGAAGCTGCTCTCGAAGCTCGCGTCGCTGCCGCAGACGCCCGTGCAGGCCTACTTGTTCGTCTTCGTGGTCGCCTCGGTCGCATCCCTCATCACGTGGGGACTCGGGCTCGTGGTGGGCGGCCTGCTCGCCCGCGAGGTCGCGGCCTCCGGCAGGGAGCGCGGACTGCGGCTGCACTTCCCGATGCTCGTCGCGGCCGGCTTCTCGGGCTTCGTGGTGTGGCACATGGGCTACTCGGGCTCGGGCCCGCTCACCGCGGCGACGCCCGACTCGTTCATCGCCGAGCACCTCGGCGGCGAGGTCGTGCCGATCACCGAGACGACGCTCGCGCTGCCGAACCTGATCGGCGCGGTCGCGACGATCGTCGTCGTGGCCGTCGCGCTCGCGCTCATCGCGCCGCGCGGCAAGGACAGGATCGTCGAGCTCGAGATCGACCTGCGCGAGCAGCTCGTCGAGACCGAGGAGGAGGTCGTCACCCCTGCCGACCGGATCGACGCGAGCCGCATCGTCACGCTGCTCGTCGGCGCGGCGCTCGTGTTCTACCTCGTCGTGCACTTCGTGCAGGGCGGCACGCTCACCCTCGACATCGTCAACTGGTCGTTCCTCGCGCTCATCTTCCTGCTCGTGAAGAACCCCTTCGAGATCATCCGGCTGACGAAGGAGGCCGCCTCGAACGTCGGCGAGATCCTGCTGCAGTTCCCGCTCTACGCGGGCATCCTCGGCATGATGACCGACTCGGGTCTCATCCAGGTCTTCTCCGACTGGTTCGTCGCCGTCTCCACGCCGACGACGTTCGGCGTGCTCGCGCTGCTCTCGGCTGGCCTCGTGAACTTCTTCGTGCCCTCGGGCGGCGGGCAGTTCGCGGTGCAGGCGCCCATCCTGCTCGATGCCGCGGAGCGCATCGGCGTCGACCCGGCGATCCCGATCATGGCCGTCGCGTACGGCGACCAGTGGACGAACATGATCCAGCCGTTCTGGGCGCTGCCGCTGCTCGCGATCGCGGGGCTCAAGATGCGCGACATCCTCGGCTACACGACGGTGACGCTCATCGCGTCCGGACTCGTGTTCGCGGCGATCCTGATCATCTGGTCGCTGTGACCGATCGCCGCTGGCGCTCGCCGACGGCGGGCGTCAGCGGCGGTGGCGCAGCAGCGAGTCGAGGGTCAGCGAGGTCTTGGACAGCGCCGAGGTCGACAGCGACGAGCTCGTGAGCGAGGAGCCGCGCCGGCGGATTCGCTCGGTGTCGACCGCGTCGAGGCGGCCGATGAGCGCCGAGACCTCGACCGAGGGGTTCGGCAGCTGCCGCTGCTGCACGCGAGCGGCCTCATCGACGGCCGCCTGCCGCACGCGCTGCGCGGCGCTCGTGCCGGAATCCTGCAGCCGTCCCGCCTGCTGCGAGCGGGAGTCGACCTGCTGCCGCAGCTGCTCGATGCGCGCGAGCCGGTCGGCGCCGGGCGCCCGCTGCCCGACCTGCTGCGCCGCGGGACGCTGCACCGGCTGCTGCATCGGCTGCTGCTGCGTCGGCGCCTGCTGCGGGCGCTGCTGCTGACCCTGCGGCGACTGCCACTGCGAGTTCGCGTAGACGTCGGGCTGCTGCCCAGAGCGGCGGGCGCGCTCGGCCTCGACCTCGCGCGCGGCGGCGTCGATGCGCTCGCGCCACGACTGCGGCACGCGATCCTGCAGGTGCTGCGCCTGCCCCGTCGCCTGGGGGCGGCGCTCGTCGACCTCGCGCCGCACCTGCTGCGCGCCGGTGCGCACCTGCTCCTGTGCGCGCTTGCTCGCGGTGCGGGCGAGGCCCATGAGCGCGTTCCAGCCGCCGCGCAGCAGCAGGAAGCCGACGAACGTCGACCCGGCCGCGAGCAGCAGCGGCCCCGCCGCTTGCTCGATCGCGCGCTCGACGCCCGAGACGAGCGAGACCTGCGCGACCCACCCGATCCACTGGATGAGCGCCGGCACGCCGTTGATGAGCAGCACGACGCCGACGATGAGCAGGACGATCGGGCCGATGAAGCCCTGCGGACGGACGACCTGTGCCATGGGGCCAGTATGGCGGTGCGGCTACCGCCCGGGGAGGCGGATCACCGGCAGCCACGCCGAGACGTCGGCGCGCACGCCCGAGGCGTGCACGGCGCCGCGACCCACCGCATCCGCCCACGACTCCGCGCCCGTCGCGAGCGCGAGCCACGTCGTCGGGTCGGTCTCGATGACGTTGGGCGGCGTGCCGCGCGTGTGGCCGGGCCCCTCGACCGCCTGCACCGCGCCGAACGGCGGCACCCGCACCTCGACGCTCTTGCCGGGCGCGCGCTCGGCGAGGCACTGGAGCGAGTAGCGCACCGCGAGCGCGCGGTCCTGCCGGCTCGCCTCGGACGCGAGGGCGGCGCGCACGGCCGCCATGCCGTCGAGGTCGGAGATGCGCTTGGGCATGCCGCCAGGCTACGCGGCGGCGCCGACGCGGGCCGGTCAGGCCGCCGCGGGCACCGCGGCTCGGCGCGGCCGGGTCGCGCGCAGCCACGCGAGCCCGAGCAGCACGAGCAGCGTCACGTCGACGACGTCGCCGCCGTAGTACATGAGCTGCGACGCGACGTGCGCATCGGCCGCCTCGACGCCCGCGGGCGGCGCTCCGTAGACGCGCTTAGCGATGATCGAGTGCACGGCCATGAAGGCGAGCAGCACGGCCGCTCGCACGCCGATCGACGCGCGGTGCAGGTCGGGGTCGACCCCCACGAGCGCGGCGGTGAGCAGGTAGCCCGCGAGCAGCAGGTGGAGGTGCACGATGCCGTGCACGAGGGCGGATGCGTGCATGAGGCCGTAGAGGTCGGTCGCGTAGAGCGCCCACAGGCCGCCCGCGTTGAGCACCGCCGCCGTCGCCGGGTGGGTCAGGACGCGCAGCGGCGCGCTGCGCAGCACGCGCGTCAGGCGGCGCGCGGCGGAGGCGGGGAGCGCCCGCAGCAGCAGCGTGACGGGCGCGCCGAGCACGAGCAGGAGCGGCGCGAGCATGCCGAGCAGGAGGTGCGCGAGCATGTGGCCCGTGAGGCTCGAGTGGGCGACGATCGCGATCGGGCCGAGCGTCGCCGCGCCCGCGCAGAGCGCCCCGAGCATCCAGCTCGTCGTGCGCAGCACCGGCCACGGCCCGCGGCGGCGAGCGGCACGCAGCGCCTGCAGGTAGCCGCCGACGGCGACGAGCAGCGCGGCGACGATGAGCGCGTCGAGCAGCGCCCACGACGCATCCGCCGCCAGCGGCACCGCGCCGCCGTGACCGTCGTGGCTCGGCATGCTCAGGGCTCCGTCCGCCCCCGCGAGCGCCACAGCACGACGAGCCCGATCGCGAGCACGACGACCGCCGAGCCGATCCAGGCGATGTCGTAGGGCAGCAGGTCGACGTCGTAGCGCACCTGGTGGATGCCGAGCAGCTTGTGGTTGACGACCGCGTCGAGCAGCTGGAACCCGCCGAGCCCTGCGAGCACCGCGCCCGTCCAGCGCGACCACCGCACCGGCGCCCGCCGCCGCGCGTCGACGAGCAGGAAGAGCCCCGCGACGGTCATCCCCCACGCGACCGCGTGGAAGAAGCCGTCGGCGGCGATCGCCATCTCGGTCGTGCCGAGGTCGTAGAAGTGGTGCCACTGCAGCACGAGGTGGAACAGGAGCAGGTCGACGACCGAGGCGGCGATGCCCGCGCCGAACAGCACGCCCGAGAGCACGACTCGCCGGATCGGCTCAGCTCCGGCGTCGCTCGCGCCGGCGTCGCTCGCGCCCGCGCTGCCGCGGCGGCCGGTGCTCGTCATCGGGCTCCCCCTCCGGGCGCGGCGAGCGCCGCGGCCCTGCGTGCGGCCATTGTCGGGGCAGCGGCTGGGAGCGGCATCCGCGCGAGCGCCGGTTCAGGGCGGATGCATCGCGGCACGCGGGCGGGCCGCGCGCCCCGCTCCTAGAATGGGCGGGTGCGGATCCTCGTCCTCGGCAGCGGCGCGCGCGAGCACGCCATCATCACGGCGCTCCTCGCGGAGGGCGGCCACGAGATCACGGCCGCGCCCGGCAACGCCGGCATCGCGACCGAGGTCGAGACCGTGCGGCTCGACATCAAGAGCCCCGAGCTCGTCGCGGAGCTCGCCGTCGACGGCGGCTTCGAGCTCGTCGTGATCGGCCCGGAGGCCCCGCTCGTCGCCGGGGTCGCCGACGAGCTCGAGCGCGTGGGCGTGCCGGTCTTCGGCCCCACGAGGGCCGCCGCTCGAATCGAGGGCTCGAAGTCCTTCGCCAAGGACGTCATGGCGCGCGCCGGGGTGCCGACGGGCACCGACACCACCGCCTCGACGCTCGACGACGTGCGCGCCGCGCTCGACGCATCCGCACCCCCGTGGGTGCTCAAGGCCGACGGCCTCGCCGCGGGCAAGGGCGTCATCGTGACCGACGACCGCGCGGCAGCCGAGGCGCATGCCGAGGCGTTCCTGCCCGACGGCCCGCTGCTCATCGAGGAGTACCTCGAGGGGCCCGAGGTGAGCCTGTTCGTGCTCACCGACGGCACGCACGCCGTGCCGCTCGCGCCCGCGCAGGACTTCAAGCGGCTCGGCGACGGCGACACCGGCCCCAACACGGGCGGCATGGGCGCCTACTCGCCGCTGCCGTGGCTCGCCGACCGCTTCGGCGGCGAGCAGGCGTTCGTCGACGAAGTGGTCGAGACGGTCGCGCTGCCGACGATCCGGGCGATGGCCGAGGCGGGCACGCCGTTCCGCGGGCTGCTCTACTGCGGCCTCATCATCACCGACGCGGGCGTCAAGGTGATCGAGTTCAACGCGCGCTTCGGCGACCCCGAGACGCAGGTCGTGCTGCCGCGCATCGAGTCGGGGTTCGCGGATGCGCTCCTGGCGGCCGCGAACGGGAGCCTCGCCTCCGTCGCGCCGCTGTCGTGGCGCGACTCGGCCGCGGTCGCGGTCGTGCTCGCGAGCGAGGGCTACCCCTGCGACCCCATCACGGGGCGGCCGATCCACGGCGTCGACGAGGCGGGGCGCATCGAGGGCGTGCGGGTGCTGCATGCCGCGACCGGCGCGGGCGAGCAGGGGCTCACCGCCACGGGCGGCCGGGTGCTCAACGTCGTCGGCACCGGCGCGACGCTCGCCGAGGCGCGCGAGCGGGCCTACGCGGGGCTCGCCGCGATCTCGCTCGAGGGCGGGCAGGCGCGCTCCGACATCGGCGCGGGCGCATGACGGGCGCCGCGGAGCTCGCCGGCTGGCACCTCGCCTACAGCGGCAAGGTGCGCGACCTCTACGTCCCGGAGGGCGCGACGCTGCACGAGGCGCCGGAGATGCTCATGGTCGCCTCCGATCGCGTCTCGGCGTTCGACCGCGTGCTCGAGCCCGCGATCCCCGGCAAGGGCGAGCTGCTCACGACGCTCACCCGCTGGTGGACCGAGCGGCTCGGCCTGCCGACGCAGCTCGCCGAGGGCGCCGACGACCGCACGCCCGAGGCGGTGCGGGGGCGGGCGATGCTCGTGCGCACGCTCGACATGCTGCCCGTCGAGTGCGTCGTGCGCGGCCGCGTGACCGGCTCGGGGCTCAAGGAGTACCGCCAGGTCGGCTCGATCTCGGGCGTCGCGCTGCCTGAGGGGCTCGGCGACGGCGATGCACTGCCCGAGCCGATCTACACGCCCGCGTGGAAGGCGCCGCAAGGCGAGCACGACGAGAACGTCTCGTTCGAGCGCACCGTCGAGCTCGTCGGCGCGGCCGATGCTGGCGCCATCCGCGACATGAGCCTGAGCGTCTACGCGATGGGCGCCGCGATCGCGGAGGAGGCGGGGCTCGTGCTCGCTGACACGAAGTTCGAGTTCGGCCGCGACCGACTGACGGGCGAGCTCGTGCTCGCCGACGAGGTGCTCACGCCCGACTCCTCGCGGTACTGGGACGCCGACGCGCTCACCGATGGCCGCGTCGAGTCGTTCGACAAGCAGATCGTGCGCGACTGGCTCGCGGCGAACTGGGACGGGCAGGGCGACCCGCCGCGGCTGCCGGCCGACGTCGTCGAGCGCACGTCCGCGCGCTACCGCGAGCTCTTCGACCGACTGACCGCCGCTTGAGCTGAGCGGCCTCGCGCGCGTGGCTCAGACCTCCGGCGCCCGCCACGTGTCGCAGCTGCCGACGCCCTCGTTGTAGCCCGTCGCGAGCCAGCGCTGCCGCTGCTCGCTCGAGCCGTGCGTCCACGTCTCGGGGTTCACGCCGCCCCCGCTCTGGGCCTGCAGGCGGTCGTCGCCGATCGTCGACGCGGCGTCCATCGCGTCGTTCATCTCCTGCTGCGTCGGCGCGATGAGCACCGGGTCGCCGCCGTCGTCGTCGCGCGTCTGCGACGCACCGTTCATCCACGCGCCCGCGTAGCAGTCGGCCTGCAGCTCCGACCGCACGCCGCTCGACTGCGGCCCGGAGTCGCCGCGCTCCACTCGCTGCAGATCGCCGGTGAGGTGCTGGATGTGGTGGCCCCACTCGTGCCCGAGCACGTAGAGCTGCGCGAGCGAGCCGCCCGAGGCACCGAACTGGTCGCGCATCTGCTGGAAGAACGTGGTGTCGATGTAGATGCGCTCGTCTGCCGGGCAGTAGAACGGGCCGACCGCGCTCGTCGCCGCACCGCAACCGGTCTGCACCTGCCGGTCGAACAGCTGCACGCTCGGGTCGCGGTACTCGAGGTTGTTCGCCGCGAACGTCGCCTCCCAGAACTGCGACATCGAGTCGGCGCCGCCCTCCATGCGGCACGTCACGTTGCCGGGGTCGTTCGCCGCCTCGCCCGTGCACCCGGTGACCTCCTCGCCCTGCGACTGCGAGGCGGGATCGATCGGCTGCTGCGGCGCGAGCCCGGTGAGGTCGATGCCGAAGAACATCGACACGAGCACGAGGATGACGGTCACGAGACCGCCGCCGCCGACCGCGAGCGCGCCACCGCGACCGCCACCACCGCCCCCGCCCCGGCTCACGGTCGAGGTGTCGAAGTTCGCGTTGCCCCTGAACGTCATGGCGGCACCATAGCCGGGGGGACCCGACGATCGCCCGGGAATCCGCACGGTCCGACCGTCGCACGCGCCGCATCCATAGAATGAGGTGACCCCAACCCGCCCGCAAGCTAGGGAGACCCATGGCCGTCATCGTCGTCGACGTCATGCCGAAGGCCGAGATCCTCGATCCGCAGGGCAAGGCGGTCAGCCGCGCGCTCGCGCGACTGGGTCACGGCGAGATCGGCGACGTGCGCCTCGGCAAGCGCTTCGAGCTCACCGTCGAGGGCGAGGTGACGGATGCGCTGCTCGAGCAGGTGCGCCAGATCGCCGACGACGTGCTCGCGAACACCGTGATCGAGGATGTCGTGGGCGTGCGGGTGCAGGACGAGGCCGCCCGATGAGGGTCGGCGTCATCACCTTCCCCGGCACGCTCGACGACCGGGACGCGCAGCGCGCGGTGCGCCTCGCGGGCCACGAGCCCGTCGCGCTGTGGCACGGCGAGCACGACCTGCACGGCGTCGACGCGCTCGTGCTGCCGGGCGGCTTCTCGTACGGCGACTACCTCCGCTGCGGCGCGATCGCCGCGCGCTCGCCGATCATGACCGAGGTCGTCGAAGCCGCCGAGCGGGGCATGCCCGTGCTCGGCATCTGCAACGGCTTCCAGATGCTCACCGAGGCGCGGCTGCTGCCGGGCGGACTCGTGCGCAACGCCTCCGGCCTGTTCGTGCGCCGCGACCAGCGGCTGCGCGTCGAGCGCTCGAGCACCGCGTGGACGAACCGCTTCGAGGTGGGCCAGGAGATCGTCATCCCGCTCAAGAACGGCGAGGGCCGCTTCGTCGCGACGCCCGACGAGATCGAGCGCATCGAGGCCGAGGGGCTCGTCGTCTTCCGCTACCTCGGCGACGACCCCAACGGCTCGATCGACGCGATCGCAGGCATCGCGAACGCGGCCGGCAACGTCATGGGGCTCATGCCGCACCCGGAGCACGCGGTCGAGCTCGGCTTCGGCCCGACGACGACGCGCATGAAGGCCGGCATCGACGGGCTCGAGATCTTCAAGTCGGCGCTGGAGGCCGTCGCGGCCTGATCGACCCGGTCATCGAGCAGCGGCCGCCCGTGGTCGCCGCGCATCGAGATGCGTAGACTGGCTACATGATGGATGCGTCGACCGACACCGCGACCGGGCTCACTCCGAAGCGGCTCTACCGCTTCCTCGCGATCGCCGAAGCGGTCACGTGGACGCTGGTCATCATCGCGATGATCGCGAAGTACGGCTTCGAGGTGGACGCCCTCGTGCCGATCGCGGGCCCGATCCACGGCTTCGTCTTCCTCTCCTACGCCGCGATGCAGCTCATCGTCGGCCACAACCAGCGCTGGCGCCTCGGCACCGTGGCGCTCGGCGTGCTGACCGCCGTGATCCCGTACGCGACGATCCCGTGGGAGCGCCGCCTCGTGCGCACCGACGCCCTCGAGGGCGGCTGGCGCACGGATCCGACCGGCGAGCCGGGTGACGACCGCTGGATCGACCGCGCCTTCCGCTGGGGCATCACCCACCCGATCCTGCTCGCGGTCATCGCGCTCGTGCTCGTCGCGATCGTGTTCGCCGCGCTGCTCACGGCAGGGCCGCCGACCGAGTGGTTCGACTGACCTGCTGACCGGGGCGCCGCGCGACCGACGCCGACGACGGCGCGCGAGCCGACGCATCCGCCCGCTCGATAGGATCGAGGGACCGCCGAGCCACCTCCTAGGAGAGTCGTGACCGCTTCCACTCCACGCGACACCGTCGAGCGCGCCGCCGCCACCCCGGAGCGCGAGCAGCCGTTCGCCGCCCTCGGCCTCAAGCCCGACGAGTACGAGCGCATCCGCGAGATCCTGGGTCGTCGGCCCACGAGCGCCGAGCTCGCGATGTACTCGGTGATGTGGAGCGAGCACTGCTCCTACAAGTCCTCGAAGAAGCACTTGCGGACCTTCGGGCAGAAGGTCACGCCCGAGATGCAGGAGCGGCTCATGGTCGGCATGGGCCAGAACGCGGGCGTCATCGACGTCGGCGAGGGCTGGGCCGTCACCTTCAAGATCGAGTCGCACAACCACCCCTCGTTCGTCGAGCCCTTCCAGGGCGCGGCGACGGGCGTCGGCGGCATCGTGCGCGACATCATCTCGATGGGCGCGCGGCCGGTCGCGGTGATGGATGCGCTGCGCTTCGGCGACATCGACCACCCCGACACCGCGCGGGTCGTGCACGGCGTCGTGGGCGGCATCTCGTTCTACGGCAACTGCCTCGGCCTGCCGAACATCGGTGGCGAGACGGTCTTCGACGCCGTCTACCAGGGCAACCCGCTCGTGAACGCGCTCGCCGTCGGCGTGCTGCGGCACGAGGACCTGCACCTCGCGAACGCGACCGGCGCGGGCAACAAGGTCCTGCTCTTCGGCGCCCGCACGGGCGGCGACGGCATCGGCGGCGCGTCGATCCTCGCCTCCGAGTCGTTCGACGAGGAGGGCCCCGCGAAGCGGCCCGCCGTGCAGGTCGGCGACCCGTTCGCCGAGAAGGTGCTCATCGAGTGCTGCCTCGAGCTCTACGCCGCGGGCGTGGTCGAGGGCATCCAGGATCTCGGCGCCGCGGGCATCTCGTGCGCGACGAGCGAGCTCGCCGCCAACGGCGACTCGGGCATGCGCGTCGAGCTCGATCACGTGCTGCTCCGCGACCCGACGCTCACGGCCGAGGAGATCCTCATGTCGGAGTCGCAGGAGCGCATGATGGCGATCGTCGCGCCCGAGAAGCTCGACGAGTTCCTCGCGATCACGGGCAAGTGGGATGTCGAGACGAGCGTGCTCGGCGAGGTCACCGGCGACGGCCGACTCGTCATCACCCACTCGGGCGACGTGATCGTCGACGTCGACCCGAAGACCGTCGCGATCGACTCCCCCGTCTACGACCGCCCGATGGCGCGCCCCGAGTGGCAGGACGCGCTGCAGGCCGACTCGGCCGCCTCGCTCCCCCGCGCCGCTCGCGAGGAGCTCGGCGAGCAGCTGCGCGCGCTCATCGGCTCGCCGAACCTCGGCGACCCGTCGTGGATCACCGACCAGTACGACGACTACGTGCTCGGCAACACGGCGCTGTCGAAGCCCGACGACGCCGGCATGGTGCGCATCGACGAGGAGTCGGGGCTCGGCTTCGCCGTCGCGGTCGACGCGAACGGCCGCTACTGCCAGCTCGACCCGCGCGAGGGCGCGAAGGCCGCGCTCGCCGAGGCCTACCGCAACGTCGCCGTCACGGGCGCGACGCCCGTGGGCGTGAGCGATTGCCTCAACTTCGGCAACCCCGAGATCCCCGCGGTGATGTGGCAGTTCGCCGAGGCCGTCGACGGCCTGGCCGACGGATGCGTCGAGCTCGGCATCCCCGTCACGGGCGGCAACGTCTCGTTCTACAACCAGACCGGTGAGACGCAGATCCACCCGACCCCGGTCGTCGGCGTGCTCGGCGTCATCGACGACGTCGACCGCCGCCTCCCCTCCGGCTGGCAGGACGACGGCCAGGCGATCTTCCTGCTCGGCACGACGCGCGACGAGCTCGACGGCTCGGCGTGGGCAGGCACGGTCCACGGCCACCTCGGCGGCCTCCCGCCGCGCGTCGACCTCGCCGCCGAGCGGCAGCTCGCGGGCCTCATGCAGGGCGTCGCGTTCGACGGCCTCGCGACCGCCGCGCACGACCTCTCGGAGGGCGGCCTCGGCGCCGCCGTCGTCGAGGGTGCCCTGCGCTTCGGCATCGGCGCCCGCATCTGGCTCTCGGGCCTCATGGAGCGCGACGGGATCGACGAGACCGCTGCGCTCTTCTCCGAGACCGGCGCGCGCGCGATCGTCGCGGTCGCTCGCGAGGACGAGGTGAAGTTCACGGGCATGTGCGAGGCGCGCGGCGTACCGGTGCTGCGCATCGGCGTGACCGACGCCGAGAGCCGCGCGATCGAGATCCAGGACATCGCGACGATCCCGCTCGAAGAGCTGAGCGCCGCCAACCGCGCACCGCTCGCCCGCTTCGCCTGACCTGCGCGGCTCGCGCGGTGCGGCGGCGGCCGCGCGAGCCTATGCTCCAACCATGGAGCTCACCGTCCCCGCCATCAACATCTGGGCCGTGCTGCTCGCGACCGCCGCGGCGATGGTCGTCGGCTTCGTCTACTACCAGCCGAAGGTGCTCGGCAACGCGTGGATGAAGGCCGTCGGCCATACCTCCGACAGCGTCGCGAGCGGGCCGAAGCCGTGGGTGTACCCGATGCTCATCCTCTGCGCCTTCGTCACCGCGTGGGTGCTCGCCGGCGCCGCCTGGATCTCGCAGCAGTTCTACGGCGGCAGCTTCCTGCTCGACGCGCTCGTGACCGGCTGGATCCTCTTCGTCGGCTTCACCGCCGCGCGCGTGCTCGTGCACGACGCGTTCGACCCGCGGGGCCTCAAGGTCGCGGGCTTCACGATCCTCAACGAGCTGCTCGTCGTCACCGCGATAGCGCTCGTCATCGGCGTCTGGCCCCCGGCAGCATGAGCGACCTCTCGCTGACCCTCGAGCGGTCGATCGATGCCTCGACGGATGCGGTGTGGCGCGTGCTCACCGACCTCGAGGGCACCGCGGCGGTGCTCTCGGGCGTGACGCGCGTGGAGCGGCTCGCCGGCGCGGGCTACTCGATCGGCACGCGGTGGCGCGAGACGCGCACCATGCTCGGCCGCGAGGCGACCGAGGAGCTGGAGGTCGTCGGCATCGTGCCCGGGCGCTCGACGACGATCGCCGCCGAGTCGCACGGCATGCGCTACCGCACCGAGTTCACGCTCGAGCCGATCGAGGGCGAAGCACGCACGCTGCTGCGCATGCGCTTCTCGGGCTCCTACGAGTCGCCGTCGTGGATCCAGCGCGCCGCCGCGAAGCTCACGGCGCGGCTCGGCATGGCCGCCACCCGGAAGGCCATGGAGCAGGACCTCGCCGACATCGCCGCTGCCGCCGAGCGCAGCTGATCTAGGCTCTCCGAGTGAGCACGCCCGCATCGCCCGGTTGGCACGACGACCCCGACGGCCGCCGACGCTGGTGGGATGGGCAGCGCTGGGGCGCGTACGCGCCGTGGGACGAGCGCTCGGCCGCGGCTCCGCGGCCGCAGGCTGCGGGCTCGACGCCGCTGCAGCTCGATCGGCGACTGCTGCACGATCCGACGCCGAGTGCCTCGGCCCGCCCCGCTCAGCCCGAGCGACGCGCGCACGACGAGCCGGCGAAGTCGCTCGCGATCGCGTACGTACTCGTGGTCCTCCTCGGCCCGTTCGGCGCCCACCGCTTCTACCTCTGCAGGACCGGCACGGCACTCGGCCTGCTCTCGCTCACGCTCGTCAGCACGATGCTCATCGTCGTCGGGGTGCCGCTCATCCTCGCCGCCGCGGCGTGGTGGCTCGTCGACATCGTCCTCACGCGCCGGATGGTGCGCGAGGAGAACGCGCGCGAGACGCCCGCGCCCCGACCGGGCGTCTATCGCGGCTGGCCGTCGGCCTGAGCCGAGCTACTCGGCGCTCGCGATGCGCTCGTGGTGGTGGATGACCTCGGCGATCACGAAGTTCAAGAACTTCTCCGCGAACTCCGGATCGAGGTCCGCCTCCTCGGCGAGCCGGCGCAGCCGCGCGATCTGCGTCGCCTCCCGGTCCGGGTCGGACGGGGGCATCGCGTTCGCCGCCTTGAGCTCGCCGACCGCTTGCGTGAGCTTGAAGCGCTCCGCGAGCGTGTGGATGAGGACGGCGTCGACGTTGTCGATCGAGCGCCGCAGGCGCAGCAGCTGCTCCTCGGGACTCGTCATGCCCCCAGCCTAGGTCCGCGCGCAGCCGCTCGCGCCGCACGGCTCAGTCCGCGCGGACCGGCTGCGGCTCGAGCGCGTCGCGCCAGCCGAACGCGAGCCCGGCCGCCGCGATGCCGACGAAGGGCAGCGCCATGTCGGGCCGCTCGACCGCGACGGCCGCGAGCCCGGTCGCCCCGGCAGCCACCGCGACCTCCATGCCGCGCCGCTGCACGACCGCGAGCACGCCCGCGCCCGCGCCCTGCTTCGGCGTCACGTGGAAGCGCGCCCGTCCCGAGACGAGCACCATCACGATGGCGCGCGTGGCGACGAGCGAGACGGACGCGTAGAGCATCGCCGCGCGCACGGTGAACGTCGCGCTCGCGAGCAGCCCGCGCGTGCGCGCGCGGTGCGCGGCCTCCGGCACGAGGGGCGCGAGCCCGAGCGCGCCGAGCACGATGCCGACCTGCCACGGGAAGGCCGGTGCGAGCGTCGCGGCGGCGACGAGCGAGAAGGCGAACAGCACGAGCGGCACGAGCGCGGCGAGCACGGGCACGAGCAGGTCGAGCACGAGGTCGGCGCGACGGAGCGCCCCGAGCCGCCCGTCGACGAGGCTGCCGCGCGAGCGCGCGAGCAGCTGCACCGCGCCCTCGACGAACTTCCCGAACTGCACCGCGAACGCGGCGTGGTCGACGGGGGCGTCCTCGAGCGAGCGCAGCTCCGGCGCCGCGACGAGCCGGTGGCCGCGCCGCGCGAGCTCGACCGACAGCGCGGTGTCCTCCATCACGAGCTCGGGGAAGCCGCCCGCCTCACGCACCGCGGCGACGTCGAGCATCGCGCCGCGGCCGCAGAAGACGCTCACCCCGAGCGCGTCGCGGCCGGCGAGCTGCATGGCGGCGTGCCGCGCGAAGAGGCCGCCGAAGTCGCGCACGAACGACGTGCCCGCGCGGCGCATGCCGATGCTGCCCTGGACGACCGCCGCATCCGGGTGCAGGGCGAAGCGCGCGAGCCCGCGCTCGACGAAGTCGTCCGGGATCTCCTGGTCGGCGTCGAGCACGACGATGCAGTCGACCTCGTCGCCGTGCCGGTCGAGCCACGCGTTGAGGTTGCCGGCCTTCGCGCCACCGCTGCCCGAGCGCCGGTGCACCTCGACGAGGCCCTCGGCGACGAGCGCGTCGATGCGCTCGCGCGTCTCGGGCAGCGAGGAGTCGTCAAGCACGACCGTGCGGGTGCCGGGGTGCGACTGCTCGGCGGAGCGCCGCACGACGTCGGCGCGGAAGTCGTCGACGACCGGGAACAGGATCGCGACGCGCTCGTCGCTCGACGCCGCGTCGACGCGGGGAGCGGCGGTCGACGCGCGCCTCGCCGCGAGGAGCAGCGCGACGTGCCGCGAACCGGTCAGGAGCGCGAGCCCGACGACCGGCGCCGCGATCGCGAGCGCCACCCAACCGACCACCGAGGTCGGCGTCGAGAGGCTCGCCATCGCGAGCGCGACGATCGCGGTGAGCGCCATCCACGCCGCGACGAGTCGCACGGGTGCATCGACCGCCCTCGGCGCCTCGGCAGGCGGGAGTCCGGGCCGCCGGTCGATGCGGGTCACGCAGGCTCCTCCCCGCACCGCGGTCGCGGCGCGATGGAGGGAGGCCAACGACGCCGGCTCCGCGTTCCTGGGGAGCCAGCCGCGAGCGGGCTGGCTCAGCGCACGTCGAGCCGGGCTCCGAGCCGTGCCTCGAGCCGTGCCTCGAGCCCCCGCCGCACGGCCGGCCACTCCGAGGCGATGATCGAGTAGACGACCGTGTCGCGCAGCGTGCCCTTGTAGACCTGGTGGCTGCGCAGCACGCCGTCGAGCTTCGCGCCGAGCCGCTCGATCGCGTCGCGCGACTGCCGGTTGTGCCAGTGGGTTCGGAGCTCGACAGCGACGCAGCCGAGCTCGTCGAACGCGCGCTCGAGCATCATGAGCTTGATCGCGGGGTTCACGCCCGATCCCTGCGCCGAGACCGCCATCCACGTCGAGCCGACCTCGAGCCGCGGCGTCTCCGGCTCGACGTGCATGTAGGTGGTCATGCCGACGGCACGCCCGCCGACGACGATCGCCCACGGCACCATCGATCCGGCGCGGTGGAGCGCGAGCCGCCGATCGATCTCGGCGGCGACCTCGCCCGGCTCCGGCACGCTCGTGTACCAGGCGCGGCGCCAGAGCTCCCCCTCGGCGGCCGCGTCGGCGAGCGCCGGCGCGTGCTCGTGGCCGAGCGGCTCGAGGGTGACGAGCGGATGCGTCAGGACGACCGGGTCGAGGATGCTCACCCGGCCATTCTGGCGGCACCGTTGCCGCCGCCCGAACGGCGTGCCAACATGCGCGCATGACCGTGCGATTCGACGACGCCGTCAGCGATCTCGCGGAGCTCGTCCGGCGGGTGCCGCGCGAGCTGCTCGACGGACCGGGCCTCGGCGAGTGGACGCTCCGCGAGCTCATCGGGCACACCTCCCGGGCCATCACGACCGTCACCGCCTACCTCGAGCTTCCGGAGCCTCAAGCGATCACGATCCACTCGGCGAGCGAGTACCTCGAGGTCGTGCTGCGACAGCACGGCGACGACGAGGCGATCCTGCTGCGCGGCCGCGCGGCCGGCGCGGCGCTCGGCGACGACCTCGCCGCCGAGATCGAGGCGATGCACGTCGAGGCCGCGACCGCGATCGCCGCCGCCGGCCTCGACCGCCGCATCGCGATCGGCGGCGGCGCGACGATCGCGATGCGGCTCGGCGAGTACCTGCGCACGCGGGTGTTCGAGCTGACGGTGCACGGCATCGACATCGCCGACGCCGCGGGCATCGCGTGGGCGCCCGTGCCCGCGCACGTGCTCGACGCCCTGCACCTCGCCGCCGCCAACGCATCCGCCCGCGGCGCGGGCATCGAGGCCCTCCGCCTGCTCACCGGTCGGCGGCCCGACGCGGGCCTCGAGGGCGTGCTGCGCGCCGGAGCGTGAGCGGGCGACGACCCGCAGGGGGCCTCCGGCACCCCTGCGGTACGATCGACCGGTTGTCTGACACGTGACGGAGGCCTCGTTTGTCGCAGCTCCACCCCCACCTCGAGCCGGTCTACGCGGACGTCCTGCACCGCAACCCCGGCGAGGCCGAGTTCCACCAGGCCGTCTTCGAGGTGCTCGAGAGCCTCGGTCCGGTGGTCTCGAAGCGCCCGGACTACGTCGACGCGCAGATCCTCAACCGCATCGTCGAGCCCGAGCGGCAGATCATCTTCCGCGTGCCGTGGATCGACGACGCGGGCGTCGTGCAGATCAACCGCGGCTTCCGGGTGCAGTTCAACTCGGCGCTCGGCCCGTACAAGGGCGGCCTGCGCTTCCACCCGAGCGTCTACCTCGGCATCATCAAGTTCCTCGGCTTCGAGCAGATCTTCAAGAACTCCCTCACGGGCCTCCCGATCGGCGGCGGCAAGGGCGGCAGCGACTTCGACCCGAAGGGCAAGTCCGACTCCGAGATCATGCGCTTCTGCCAGTCGTTCATGACCGAGCTGCGCACCCACATCGGCCAGTACACCGACGTGCCCGCGGGCGACATGGGCGTCGGCGGCCGCGAGCTCGGCTACATGTTCGGCCAGTACAAGCGGCTGACGAACGAGTACGAGTCGGGCGTGCTGACGGGCAAGGGCATCACGTGGGGCGGTTCGCAAGTGCGGAAGGAGGCGACCGGCTACGGCACCGTCTACTTCCTCGAGGAGGTGCTGCGCTCGCGCGGCGAGAGCTTCGAGGGCAAGCGCGTCGTCGTCTCCGGCTCCGGCAACGTCGCGATCTACGCGATCGAGAAGGTGCAGCAGCTCGGCGGCACCGTCATCGCGTGCAGCGACTCCTCCGGCTTCGTCGTCGACGAGCGGGGCATCGACCTCGAGCTCGTGAAGGAGATCAAGGAGGTGCGCCGCGGCCGCATGGCCGAGTACGTCGAGCGCCGACCGCACGCCTCCTTCACCGCCGACGCATCCATCTGGACCGTGCCGTGCGACATCGCCGTGCCGTGCGCGACGCAGAACGAGCTCGACGAGGACGACGCCGCGACGCTCGTGCGGAACGGCTGCACCGTCGTCGGCGAGGGCGCCAACATGCCCGCGACGCAGGGCGCGGCCCGCGTCTTCGCCGCGGCGGGCATCGCGTTCGCGCCCGGCAAGGCCGTCAACGCCGGCGGCGTCGCGACGAGCGCCCTCGAGATGCAGCAGAACGCCTCGCGCGACTCCTGGACCTTCGACCACACGGATGCGCGCCTGCGGGAGATCATGCAGGGCATCCACGACCGCTGCGCCGAGACGGCGGAGGAGTACGGTCGGCCGGGCGACTACGTCGCGGGCGCGAACATCGCCGGCTTCAACCGCGTCGCGGACGCGATGCTGGCGCTCGGCGTCATCTGACTGGCAGGCTCTCAGCAACGCGCCATACGCTGACGCGGCACACGGGACGAGGAGATCGCTTGACTGGGCAGACGAACGATCGCGCGGCAGTCGCTCCGCGGATCATCCGTCGGGCCCAGGCCGCCGACTTCGCCGACCGCATGCTCACGCGCCGCTGGCTCGTGCGCGCCTTCCTGCTGCTGCACGGGGCCTCGCTGCTCGCCCTGCTGCCGGCGATCATCGCGGGCGGCACGGTCGGTGACCTGCCGCTCTACCGTGAGTGGGCGATGGCCGCGTTCGAGGGCGACGAGATCGTCGGGATCGACGCCGACTGGGTCTACCCGCTGCTCGCGTGGCTGCCGATCGGCGCGGCCAACCTGCTCGGCGCCCCGCTCTACCAGCTGCTGTGGTTCCTCATGACGGCCGCGCTCAACTGGTGGGCCGTCTGGGTGCTGAGCGATGGCGGTCGCAGCCGTCGGGGCATGCTCGCCGCGCACGCCTTCATGCTCGGCTTCCTGCTGCTGAGCCCCGTCGCGCTGCTGCGCCTCGAGGGCATCACCGGCCCGCTCGTCATCGTCGGGCTCGTGTGGCTCTCGCGCCGCCCGCTCGTCGCGGGCGCGCTGCTCGCGGTCGCGACCTGGATCAAGGTGTGGCCCGCGATGGTGATCGCGGCGATCGTCGCGGTGCACCGCGACCGCTGGCTCGTCGTGCTCGCCGGCTTCGGCGTCACCGCCGCGACCGCCGCGATCAGCGCGACGCTCGGCGGCATCCCGCACCTGATGAGCTTCCTCACGATGCAGACCGACCGCGCGCTGCAGCTCGAGGCGCCGATCGCGACGCCGTGGGTGTGGGCGGCAGCGCTCGACGTGTTCGGCTCCCGCGTCTATCAGAACCGGGCGCTCGCGACGCGCGAGGTCGTCGGTCCGCTCGACGGCGGGGCGATCCTGCTCTCGACGCCGCTGCTCATCGCCGCGGTCGCATGCATCGCGGTGCTGCTGCTCTGGGCGAGGCGGCGCGGCGCCGACTCGCGCGAGCTGCTGCTCGTCGGTGCCTTCGCGCTCGTCGCCGCATCGATCGTCTTCAACAAGGTCGGCTCGCCGCAGTACCTGCTGTGGCTGCTGCCGATCGCCGCGGTCGCGATGGCGCGGCCCACCGCCTGGTGGCGGCGGATGACGGCGCTGCTGCTCGTCACGTCGCTGCTGACGACGCTCGTCTTCCCGATCTTCTACATGCCGCTCGTGCGCCTCGAGTGGTTCGCGGTGCTGCTGCTCTCGGCGCGCAACCTGCTGCTCGTGGCCCTGCTGCTCGCGGCGATCGCGAAGCTCGTCCAGCTCGGCCGGGCCGGCGGGCTCGGCTCCCGCGCGACGGTCTCGACGAACACGGAGCCGCTCGCGATCGTCTGACGCGAGGGCCGCGCGGCACTCAGTCGATGAGGTCGTGCACCTGCACGATCGCCTCGCGGTCGGCGCCCACGCCGATCGCCGAGATGCGGCTGCCGGAGCGCTCCTCGAGGAAGCGCACGTAGGCCCGCGCGTTCGCCGGGAGGTCGGAGAGCTCGCGCGCCCCGGTGATGTCCTCGCTCCAGCCGGGCAGCGACTCGTAGATCGGCTTCGCGTGGTGGAAGTCGCTCTGCGAGACGGGCAGCTCGTCGAAGCGCTCGCCGTCGACGTCGTACGCGACGCACACCGGGATCGACTCGATGCCGGTGAGCACGTCGAGCTTCGTGAGCACGATGTCGGTGAGGCCGTTGATGCGCGAGGCGTAGCGGGTCAGCACGGTGTCGTTCCAGCCGCAGCGGCGCGGGCGCCCGGTCGTGGTGCCGAACTCGAAGCCCTGCTTGCGCAGCAGCTCGCCCCACTCGTCGAAGAGCTCGGTCGGGAACGGGCCCGCGCCGACGCGCGTCGTGTACGCCTTGACGATGCCGATCACGCGGTCGAGGCGCGAGGGGGCGATTCCCGAGCCGGAGGCCGCACCGGCGGCCGTCGCGGTCGACGAGGTCACGAACGGGTAGGTGCCGTGGTCGATGTCGAGCATCGTCGCCTGGCCGGCCTCGAACACGACGGTGCGACCGTCGTCGAGGGCGCGCGAGAGCTCGAGGCCCGTGTCGGCGACCATCGGCCGCAGCCGCTCGACGTAGGAGGTGAGGTCGTCGAAGATCTCGTCGCACGTGACGGCGCGGCGGTTGTAGACCTTCGTGAGCAGGTGGTTCTTCGAGTCGAGCGCGCCCTCGATCTTCTGCCGCAGGATCGACTCGTCGAAGAGGTCCTGCACGCGGATGCCGACGCGGTTGATCTTGTCGGCGTAGGCCGGCCCGATGCCGCGCCCGGTCGTGCCGATCGAGCGCTTGCCGAGGAAGCGCTCGGTGACCTTGTCGAGCGTGCGGTGGTAGTCGGTGATGATGTGCGCGTTCGCCGAGATGCGCAGCCGCGAGACGTCGACGCCGCGCGCCGAGAGCGCCTCGAGCTCGTGGAAGAGCACCTCGAGGTCGATGACGACGCCGTTGCCGATCACGGGCGTGACACCCGGGGTCAGGATGCCCGAGGGCAGCAGGTGCAGCGCGTACTTCTCGTCGCCGACGACGACCGTGTGGCCGGCGTTGTTGCCGCCGTTGAACTTCACGACGAAGTCGGTGCGGCTGCCGAGCAGGTCGGTCGCCTTGCCCTTGCCCTCGTCGCCCCACTGGGCGCCGACGATGACGATTCCTGGCATGGGTCTCCCCCTCGGACGGGTGCGGCGTACGCCCCAGCCTATCGGGCGGCTGTGCCGGGCGCTCCCGAGCCGACCGCCGCGACGCACTCGTCGATGCTCCGATCGGGCGAGAACGCGAGCCGCTCGAACCCCACCATGATGAGCGCGCCGAGCCGAGCGGCGGCGTCGAGGCCGGATGCGGGGCGGCCGTCGGCCGCGAGGGCGGCGCCGAGCTCGTCGAGCAGCACGGCGCGGTGGCCCGCGAGCGTCGCGCGCCAGGGCCGGTCGGTGCGGAAGAGCTCGCCCACGACGACCTTCGCGACGTGCGGGTTGACCTCGAGGCCCTCGAGCATCGCGCGCGCGACGGCATCGAGCGCGGCGCCTGGCTCGGCATCCTCTCGGGCGTCGCGGATGCGCCCCGAGACGCGCGCGATGGCCTCGTCGATGAGCGACTCGAAGATCGCCTCCTTCGAGGGGAAGGAGTAGTAGACGCTGCCCTTCGCGACGCCGGCGCGCGCGGCGATCTCGTCGACCGTCGTCGCGCTCACGCCGCGCTCGGCGGCGAGCTCGGAGGCCGCGACCAGCACCTTGTCGCGGCTGCGGTTGGGGCGTGCCATGGCTCCTCCTCGTGCGGAAGCATCTCGTCGCATCCATTCTTGTACTGACCAGTCAGTATAGATTACGATCGCGACGGAGAGAGGAGCAGCGGATGCGCATCGAGCTGATCGACGCGGCGAAGGGCCGCGGCGAGGCACTGCCGCCGACGTCGCTCGCGTTCGAGAGCGGCGAGGCGGTGCGCCTGGTGGTCGAGACGGAGCAGCGGCCGACCGTGGTGGGCCTGCTCGCGTCCGGACGGATGCGGCCCGACGCGGGGGCGCTGCTGCTCGACGGTGAGCGCGGCCGCCGCCGCGAGGTGCGTCACCGCACGGCTCTCGTCGACGCGCCGCGGGTGAGCGATCCCGAGCCCGACGTGTCACTCGGAGGCGCGATCGCCGAGGAGCTGCTCTACGCCGGCGTGCCCGGCGACCCCCGCAGCGTGCGCCGCTGGGCCGCGCAGCTCGGCGTCGACCACCTGCGCGCGCTGCCGATCGCCGACGTCGAGCCGGCTGTGCGCATCCGCGTGCTCGCCGAGCTCGCGGTGCTCCGCGACCGCGTCGAGGCGATCGTGCTCGTGAGCCCCGACCGCCACGGCGGCGACCCCCGCGCGTGGTGGGCGGAGGCGCGACGGCTGGCCGATCGAGGCTTCGCCGTGCTCGTCGTGTGCGGCGAGGCCGCCGACGCCGTGCTGCGCGCCGACGGGACGCCCGAGTCCGCCGAGGGCGCCGAGCACGCGCAGCCAGAGGAGGCCGCCGCATGACCGTCCCGCAGCTCATCGCGGCCGAGCTCCGCCGCCTCGTCGCCACCCGCATGGGTCGCCTCGCGCTCCTCGCGCTCGCGCTCGTGCCGCTGCTCTACGGCGGCGTCTACCTGTGGGCCAACCAGGACCCGTACGCGCAGCTCGACGAGCTGCCCGTCGCGCTCGTCGTCGACGACGCGGGCGACGACGGGCGCGTCGTCGGCGAGGAGGTGGCCGACCGGCTCGTCGCCGACGGCGCCTTCGACTGGCATCGGGTGAGCGCCGAGGAGGCGTCGGCCGGGGTCGCCGACGCGACGTACGACTTCTCGGTGACGCTGCCGGCCTCCTTCTCGGCAGACCTCGCGAGCGCAGCGGGCGACGACCCGCACCGGGCGGTCGTGGCGCTGTCGACGAACGACGCGAACAGCTACCTCGCGACGACGATCGGCACGCAGGCCGCCGAGCGCATCCGCTCTGCGGTCGCGCGATCGGTGGGCGAGGAGGCGGCCTCGCGCATGCTGCTCGCGATCAGCGACATCCGCGACGGCCTCGTCGACGCGCACGACGGCGCGGCCACCCTGACCGAAGGCGCCGACGACGCCGCCTCGGGTGCCTCGCGGCTCGCGAGCGGCGCCGATGCGCTCGCCGACGGCACCGGGCAGCTCTCGACCGGTGCCACCGCGCTCGCCGACGGCACCGGCAGGCTCGCCGACGGCGCGGGCCGCCTCGACGACGGGCTCGGGCAGCTCGAGCAGGCGACCGCGTCCCTGCCGGCGCAGACCCGCCAGCTGGCCGACGGCGCACAGCAGGTCGCCGACGGCGATGCGCACATCGCCGCGATCGGCGGCGAGGTGGCCGACGCGGTCGCGCCGGTCGCCGCACGGGTGCCGGAGACGCGCGCGGCGATCGTCGAACGGCTGCAGCAGGCGGGCCTCGACGAGGCGCAGATCGCTGTCGCGCTCGGCCCGCTCGACGGCCTGGGCGACGACGTCGCGGCGGCGGACGCCCGCGTGCAGGACGCGAGCGCGCAGCTCGACCGGCTCGCGGCCGGGGCGCAGCAGGTCGCCGACGGCGCCGAGCGGCTCGCGAGCGCCTCGCCGCAGCTCGCCGCAGGCATCGCGAACGCCGCGGACGGCGCGGGCGACCTCGCGGACGGCGCCGCGGACGCGCACGACGGCGCTGTCCGGCTCGCCGATGGGGCCTCGTCCGCCGCGAGCGGCGCCGGCGAGCTCGCCACCGGCGCTCACGCGCTCGACGACGGTCTCGGGCGGCTCGACGAAGGCACCGCGCAGCTGCGCGACGGCCTCGGCGACGCGGTCGCGCAGATCCCCGCCACGACCGAGCAGGAGCGCGCCGCGCAGTCGTCGATGATCTCCGATCCGGTGCGGACCGACGCCGACGCGGTCGCCTCCGCCGGCTCCTACGGCGCTGGCCTCGCGCCCTTCTTCCTGTCGCTCGCCGCGTGGATCGGCATGTACGCGCTCATGCTCATCCTCAAGCCCCTCTCGCGGCGCGCGATCACCGCGCTGCGCTCACCCGTGCGCGTCTCGCTCGCGGCCTGGCTCATCCCCACGCTCATCGGCGCGGCGCAGATGGCGGCGCTGCTCGCGATCGTCGGCCTCGCGCTCGGGTTCCCCATCGCGCATCCAGCGCTCATGCTCGGGATGATGGTGCTCGCCGTCGCGACGTTCGCGGCGATCATCGTGGCGCTGAACACGTGGCTCGGCTCCGTCGGGCAGTTCCTCGGGCTCGTGCTCATGGTCGTGCAGCTCGTCACCGCGGGCGGCACGTTCCCGTGGCAGACGCTGCCGGCGCCGCTCGCGGCCCTGCACCACGCGCTGCCGATGAGCTACGCCGTCGACGGCCTCCGGCAGCTCATGTACGGCGGCTCGATGGCGGCCGCGGGCGCGGATGCGCTCGTGCTCGTCGCGTTCGGGGCCGGGGCGCTCACGCTCATCGTGCTGGGCGTCGCGAGGATGGTCGACCACCGCACGCTCCGCGACCTGCAGCCGAGCCTCATCGGCTGAGGCGTCGCCCGCCGCTCTGCTGGCCGAGGCGGCCCGTCAGCGCTGGACCGGGCCGCCCCCGCCGACTCAGTAGCCGTAGCCGTCCGACTCCTCGGCGTTCTCGCGCTGCGCCTCCGCGGGGCTCTCATCCTGCTCCGCGCGCGTGTGCGCGTTCGTCTCCTCTGCCGCCTCGTCCTGGCCCGGGTCCTGTGCGTTCGGGTCGATGCCGGTCATCTCGTCTCCTCTCGTCGCCGCCGCTCTGGCGGGCAGTTCGGGCCTAGCGGCCCGCTTCGCGCATGCGGCCCAGCTGGTGCCGCAGCGAGTCCTCGAGCCGGGGCCGCCGGAATCGGTGGCCGAGCTCGGTCAGCCGGGCGGGCACGACCCGCTGGTCGGCGAGCGCGAGCTCCTCGGCACCGCGCCGCCCGAGCAGCACGCGCGGCCCGAGCGCGGGCGTCGGCACGAGCGCGGGGCGGCGCAGCACGCGAGCGAGCGTCTCGGCGTACTCGTGCTGCTGCACGGGGTGCGGGGCGACGGCGTTGACCGGGCCCGAGAGCCGTTCGTCGGTGAGCGCCCGCAAGTAGACGTCGAGCAGGTCGTCGAGGTCGATCCACGATTGCCAGTGCTCCCCGCCGGCGAGGGGGCCGCCGAGGCCCGCCGCGTAGAGCGGTGCGAGCACCTGCAGCACCCCGCCTCGCGGCGACTGCACGAGCCCGGTGCGCACCTGCACGGCACGCATGCGTCCCTCGGCGGCGACCGCCGCATCCGCCTCCCAGTCGACGACGACGCGAGCGACGAAGTCGTCGCCGGGGCCCGCGGCCTCGGTGAGCTGCTCGCTGCCGCGGTCGACGCCGTAGCGGCCGATGCCCGAGGCGCTCACGAACGCGCGCGCGCCGCTCGCGGCGGCGATCTCGGCGAGCTTGCGCGTGGGTCCGATGCGGCTGTCGCGCACGGCCCGCCGATGCTGCTCGCCGAGCCGGCCGAAGATCGACGCACCTGCGAGGTGCACGACCGCGTCGACGCCCTCGAGCAGGTCGGCGGCCGGCGCGTCGGGATCCCAGCGCCGCTCGCCGCTCGACGACGCCTCGTGCCGCACGAGCCGCACGACGTCGTGGCCGCCCGTCGTCAGCAGCGCGGTGAGCGCGGTGCCGATGAGCCCGCTCGCGCCGGTGACGGCGACCGTCATGGGCTCGGCAGCCGCCGATCGGTGCGCGGCGAGGTCGTCGGCGAGCTGCCGGTGCCGGTAGACGAACATCGGGCGCAGCGCCCGCGAGCCGACGATCGTCTCGACGCGGTCGTGCACGAGGGTGCGATCCTCGCCGCGCGGCTCGAAGCGGTGCTCGTGGCGCCAGCGCAGCGGTGCGAGCGGGATCGAGCCGAGCCCCGCATCCACTCGCTCGTCGACGAAAGCGCGGTCAGGCTCGAATCCGCTCGGGTCGTGCTGCGCCGCCCAGACGATGCCGCCGGGGAGCGCGAGCTCGGCGCGACCGTCGGCGAGCGAGCCCGCTTCACGGCGAACGCGCCCGGGGAGCCACGGCGGCGAGAGCCGCTGCAGCGCCCCCGGGCGCGTGTGCCAGGCGAAGACGTCGGCGAGACGCGCGTCGACGATGCTCGAGTGCTCGATGCCCATGGAGCGGACGCTACGCGAGCGCACCCAGCCGTCGGCTGTGGATCGGCCGAGCCTGCGGTGCTGGCTGGACTTCCCGACTACTGGCCGAGCCGGTCGGCCGGGCGCTCGACGTCGCCGTCCCAGCCCTGGTCGACCGCCTGCTGGGCGGGCGCGGCCTCGGCGAGCTCCTTGAAGCGCTTGAGGTCCTGCTTGATCTGCAGGTCGTCGACCTGCAGCAGCGCACCGGCGGCCTCGACGACGCCCTGGGGCTTCCAGTCGATCTGCACGTTGACGCGCGTCATGTCGTCGTCGATGCGGTGGAAGGTCACGACACCGGCGTGCGTCTCGCCGTCCGTGCTGCGCCACGCGACGCGCTCGTCGAGGTGCTGCTCGGTGATCTCGGCGTCGAACTCGCGCTCGACGCCCTTGATCGAGACGACCCAGTGGAGCATCGTGTCGGTCTGCTGCGTGATGGACTCGACGCCGCCCATGAACTTCGGGAAATCCTCGAACTGCGTCCAGAGCGCGTAGACGGCGCTGATGGGGGCCTTGACGTCGATGCTGTCGGTGACCTGCGGCATGGCGATGTTCCTTACCTGTTGTGGATCTGGTCTGCGACGCTATGCCGCTTGGCTGAGCGTGCCCTCGGAGAGTGCTCGGAGCCGCAGCAGATCGCAGCGGATGGTCAGCTCGTCGAGCTCCTTGTCGCCGGCGCGGCGCGGCACGTCGCCGCGCGGCGAGACGATCACTCGCACGGTGACGCGCGTGCGGTGCGGGGTGACCTCCGCGAGGTCGACCCACCAGCCGAGCGTCGACTGGTCGACGCTCGCGAACGCGAGCCGCTCGTCGGGCACGTGCTCGGTGACGACCGCGTAGAAGCTCGACGGCAGCCCGCCGAGCGACACGCGCCAGCGCATCCGCTCGCTCGTCTCGGCGTACACCGAGTCGACCCCGGTCAGGAACTCCGGGTAGTGCTCGAACGAGGTCCACAGGCGGAACACCGCTGCGCGGGGCGCATCGACCTCGAACTGCTCATCGACCTGCATCGTCGCCTCCGATCGAATCGCGAGCTGGTGTGTCGCGAGAAGCTGGCGGGGGACAGGTCGTGTCCCCCAAGCGAAGCGTGGCACGGCTCGCTGAGGGCGGCAATGGGCGTGCTCCCAGGTTGCGGGCCTGCGCCCGACGGACGGGACGCATCCGACCCGAACGTAGGATTGGGGCATGTCCAAGGTCCTCTCCTCCCTTCCCGTCGGCGAGCGCGTCGGCATCGCCTTCTCGGGCGGCCTCGACACCTCGTGCGCCGTCGCGTGGATGCGCCACAACGGCGCCGTGCCGTACACGTACACCGCCGACATCGGGCAGTACGACGAGCCCGACATCGACGCGGTGCCCGGCCGCGCGACCGCCTACGGCGCGGAGGGCTCACGACTCGTCGACGCGAAGGACGCGCTCGTGGAGGAGGGCCTCGTCGCGCTCGCGACGGGCGCGTTCCACATCCGCTCGGCCGGCCGCATGTACTTCAACACCACGCCGCTCGGCCGCGCGGTCACGGGCATGCTGCTCGTGCGCGCCATGAAGGAGGACGGCGTCGAGATCTGGGGCGACGGGTCGACCTACAAGGGCAACGACATCGAGCGCTTCTACCGCTACGGCCTCATGGCCAACCCGGGCCTGCGCATCTACAAGCCGTGGCTCGACGAGCGCTTCGTCACCGAGCTCGGCGGCCGCAAGGAGATGTCGGAGTGGCTCGTCGCGCACGGCTACCCCTACCGCGATGCGACCGAGAAGGCCTACTCGACCGACGCGAACATCTGGGGCGCGACGCACGAGGCGAAGACGCTCGAGCACCTCGACACCTCGATGGAGGTCGTCGAGCCGATCATGGGCGTGAAGTTCTGGGACGAGTCGGTCGAGATCCCGACCGAGGACGTCACGATCCGCTTCGAGGCCGGTCGACCCGTCTCGATCGACGGCGTGGAGTTCCCGGATGCGGTGGCCCTCGTCCACGAGGCCAACACGATCGGCGGCCGGCACGGGCTCGGCATGAGCGACCAGATCGAGAACCGCATCATCGAGGCGAAGAGCCGCGGCATCTACGAGGCGCCGGGCATGGCGCTGCTGCACATCGCCTATGAGCGGCTGCTCAACGCGATCCACAACGAGGACACGATCGCGACGTACCACGAGCAGGGCCGCCGCCTCGGGCGCCTCATGTACGAGGGCCGCTGGCTCGACCCGCAGTCGCTCATGCTGCGCGAGTCGATCCAGCGCTGGGTCGGCTCGTCGGTCACGGGCGAGGTCGTGCTGCGGCTGCGCCGCGGCGAGGACTACTCGATCGTCGACACCCGCGGCGAGACCTTCTCGTACCACCCCGACAAGCTCTCGATGGAGCGCGTCGGCGACGCGGCGTTCGACCCCTCCGACCGCATCGGCCAGCTCACGATGCGCAACCTCGACATCGCCGACTCCCGCTCGCGGCTCGAGGGCTACGCGGCGGCGGGCCTCGTCGAGGGCGAGACGGCGAAGCTGCTCGGCGCGCTCGAGATCGGCCGCTCGGAGGAGATCGTGGCGTCGCCCGACGCCGACCCCGAGGCGATCGAGCAGTGGAACGACCGCGCGGCGATGGACCTCGGCACGGACTAGCGCTCAGATCACCGGCCAGCCGAGCGAATCGGCCGCGTCCACAGCGAGCATCTGCACCGCGGCGTGCGCGAGCGGCCGGGAGAACTCGGGCGCCCCGGGGAACGCGTCCGCTGCTCTGTCGAAGAGCACGACCATCGGCCTCGAGGTCATGGTCGAGAGCACGTGGAGCCCATCGATGCGATCGCCGAGCTGGTCGTGGATGGCCGCCGCCCACGTGCGGCATGTGCTCTTCGCTGCAGCGTGCAACGAGCCAGAGGCGCCTTGCCTGACCGGCCAGACACCGGTGAGGTCGAGGAGCTCCAGCTCTCTCGATGGCAGCCAGCCGCTGAGCGTGCGTCCCGCGGTCAGGCGGATGGTCCTTCGCGACTGGAACACCTCCGCGAACGCAGTCGTCACGTCCGTTCCGGTGTAGGCGACGCCTCGACCCGCGTGGATTCCCTGCGGCAGCGGCTGCGGATCCCATCGCATGACCGAGAGAGGTCCGAACTCGCGCAGCTCATCCCAACGCGAGGGGTGCGCCCCGGCGGTCGCGTGGATGCGGAAGAGCGCGTCCCGGTATCGCCGCACGTCTCCCGGCTCGAGCGCCAGCGGCCCAGCCGGGCGCGTCGGGTTCTTCGCGCTCACTCCCACGCGCGTTCGGCCGCGAGCTCGACGACTCGGTCGACCGAGCCTCCGCCACTGAGCCACTCCGCCGGGGCGCGACCGCCCAGCTCGACGACCGGAGTCCGCATGAATGCCGCGATGTCGAGCGGGTGGTAATCGGCAGGCAACGCCCGCACGACCTCGCGGATGCCCGGCACGAGACCCGCCTCGGTGAACTGCCATCGGGGCAAGAGGTGCGATCCCGACTTCGAGAGCCCGAGGGTGAGGAGCCGTCCGCCGGCGATGAGGCGGCGGATGTTGGAAGGAGCGATGCCGGTGAGTGCCGCTGCTTCCGCTGTCGTGATCGCAGCCTCACCAGCTCGGGCTTGCGCCATGCTCGTGCTCACTCCCACGACCGCGACGGCACGCCGCAACGATCGGTCGGAGAGCTTCGCCTCTTCGATGCCCGCGTGCTGCATCAGGAAGGAGCGCTCTCCAGCGGTGAGCGGCTCGGGGTCAGCGCTGGCCTCCAGGAGGATGTCGACGAACTCCTTCGGATCGAGCGCCACGTCTCGCCGCTGCAGGACTGCACCCAGCCGCTCGCGGAAGCCCTCGGAGGCTGCGCTCGGCGTCAGCCCGAGTGCCGGCGCTGCCGAGATCGTCTCGCTCATCATGCCGGAATGATACGCGTCGATACAGGGTCACTCAATGCATCAGCCGCTCGGCTGCGGGCGATCACCGCTGCGCGACGCCTTCCGCCTGGTCCTTCTCGGCCGCGACGCGGATGCCGAAGTGGTACGCGAGCTCGCCACCGAGGAACCCCGAGACGCCGACGAGCGCGATGCCGACGAGGCTGATCACCACGGCGGCCACGCTCAGCTCGTCATGCCCCTCGCTCGAGCGGACGAACCAGCCGATCGCGAAGACCACGAGCGCGACGGTGTTGAGCAGCCCGTGGATGAGACCCATCCGCTTCGCCTTCGTCCGGCCCGGGATCACCGAGTAGTCGAGCACGCCGACGACTGCCGCGAGCACCGCCCCGACGATGCCGATCGCGATGAGCACCTGCGCGCCGAGCAGGTAGCCCGACGGGTCATCGGCGAAGATCGCGAGCACGTCGAAGACGAGGCTCGCGATCCACGAGCCGATCGGCACGGTGATGAGCACGGGATGGAACGGGTGCCCGTACCACCCCTGGAGCACGGTGCGCGGGCGCTTGCCGCGGTCGAAGTCGAGCTGATCCGGCACGGTTCCTCCTCGCTCGGTCGCGACCCTCGCCGCGTCGGGTTGGCTCACAGTAGCCGCGCGACCCGAGAGCGTCGAGGGCTTCCCGAGCGCCGGCCGGGCGGACGCTGAGCGCCGCTGTGCTGTACTGACCGGATGGGCGCCGCCCTCGACCTCTTCTCCCCCGCGACCCGCGCGTGGTTCACGGGGGCGTTCGCCGCGCCGACGCCGGTGCAGGAGGCGGCGTGGACCGCGATCGCGCGCGGCGACCACTCCCTCGTCGTCGCCCCGACCGGCTCGGGCAAGACGCTCGCGGCGTTCCTGTGGTCGATCGACCGGCTCCACCGCGAGGACGCCGAGCCGCACGCGGAGCGCGAGCCGGGGGTGCGCGTGCTCTACGTCTCGCCGCTCAAGGCGCTTGCGGTCGACGTCGACCGCAACCTGCGCGCTCCGCTCGCGGGCATCGCGGCGCAGGGTCGCACCGACGGGCTCGAGCCGCCGCCGATCCGCATCGGCCTCCGCACGGGCGACACCCCGCAGGAGGAGCGGCGCGCGCAGGCGAAGCACCCGCCCGACATCCTCATCACGACGCCCGAGTCGCTCTTCCTGCTGCTCACGAGCCGCGCGCGCGAGACGCTCCGCACCGTCGAGACGGTGATCCTCGACGAGGTGCACGCGGTCGTGCCCACGAAGCGCGGCTCGCACCTCGCGCTGAGCCTCGAGCGGCTCGACGCGCAGCTCGCGCGGCCCGCGCAGCGCATCGGCCTCTCGGCGACGGTGAGCCCGGTCGAGGAGGTCGCCGCGTTCCTCGGCGGGCCGGCGCCCGTCACGATCGTCGCGCCACCGAGCGAGAAGACGATCGAGCTCACGATCACCGTGCCGGTCGACGACATGACCGACCTGCGGGCGCCGCAGCGCCGCGAGCAGTCGGGGTCCGCACCGACCGGCAGCGCGTTCGGCTCGATCGAGGAGCAGCCCGAGCAGCAGTCGATCTGGCCGCACATCGAGCGCGAGGTGCTCGAGCTCGTCGACCGGCACCGCTCGACGATCGTGTTCGTCAACGCCCGCCGCGCGGCCGAGCGGCTCACCGCCAGGCTCAACGAGCTCGACGCCGAGCGGCTCGACGCGGCGGAGGCGGAGGGCCTCGGCGACGAGGGCGGGGCGGATGCGCGGTCGCGCGCGAGCGCGGACGGCGTCGTCCTGCGCGACGTGCGCGAGCACATCCGCCTGCGCCTCGCCGAGCGCGCCGCGGCGCGCGAGGCCGGCGGGGACGACGCGGATGCGCCGCCGCTCGCTCGCGCGCACCACGGCTCGGTCTCGAAGGAGCAGCGCGCCGAGATCGAGGACCAGCTGAAGTCGGGGCGGCTGCGCTGCGTCGTCGCGACCTCGAGCCTCGAGCTCGGCATCGACATGGGCGAGGTCGATCTCGTGGTGCAGGTCGAGTCGCCGCCGTCGACCGCGAGCGGGTTGCAGCGCGTCGGCCGCGCCGGCCACTCGGTCGGCGACGCGTCGCGCGGCGTGCTCATCCCGAAGCATCGCGCCGACCTGCTGCACGCGACGGTCGTCGCCGACCGGATGGCGCGCGGCGAGCTCGAGCCCATCCGCATGCCGCGGCACCCGCTCGACGTGCTCGCGCAGCAGACGGTCGCGGCCGCCGCGATGGACGAGCTCGTCGTCGACGACTGGTTCCAGACCGTGCGGCGCTCGGCGCCCTTCGCGCAGCTGCCGCGCAGCGCCTTCGACGCGACGCTCGACCTCATCTCGGGCGTCTACCCGAGCGACGAGTTCGCCGAGCTGCGCCCGCGCGTCGTGTGGGATCGCGACGCGGGCACGATCACCGGCCGGCCGAGCGCGCAGCGCATCGCCGTCTCGAGTGGCGGCACGATCCCCGACCGCGGCCTGTTCGGCGTCTTCCTCGCCGGGCAGGAGGGCCGGCCGGGCGCGCGCGTCGGCGAGCTCGACGAGGAGATGGTCTACGAGTCGCGCGCGGGCGATGTCTTCGCGCTCGGCGCGACGAGCTGGCGCGTCGTCGACATCACGCACGACCGGGTGCTCGTCGTGCCCGCGTTCGGCGAGGTCGGCAAGCTGCCGTTCTGGCACGGCGACGCCGAAGGCAGGCCCGCCGACCTCGGCCGCTCGATCGGCCGCGCGACCGCGGCGCTCGCCGCCGGCACCGGCATCGACCTGCCGCACTCCGACGAGCGGGCGATCCGCAACCTCGACGCCTACGTGCGCGACCAGCTCGCCGCGACCGGCGCGGTGCCGACCGACGCGCAGCTCGTCGTCGAGCGCTCCCGCGACGAGCTCGGCGACTGGCGCCTCATCGTCCACTCCCCGTGGGGCCGGCGCGTGCACGCACCGTGGGCGCTCGCGATCGACCGCCGGCTGCGCGAGGACCGCGACCTCGGCGCCGCCGCGATGGCCTCCGACGACGGCATCGTCATCCGCATCCCCGACTCCGACGCCGACCCGCCGGGCGCCGAGCTCATCCGCTTCGAGCCCGACGAGCTCGAGCGCATCGTCGAGACCGAGGCGGGCGGCACCGCGCTGTTCGCGAGCCGCTTCCGCGAGTGCGCGTCGCGCGCGCTGCTGCTGCCCAAGCGCGACCCCTCGCGCCGCGCGCCGCTGTGGCAGCAGCGGCAGCGGGCGGCGCAGCTGCTCGACGTCGCGAAGCGCTACCCCGACTTCCCCATCGTGCTCGAGGCGCTCCGCGAGGTGCTGCAGGACGCCTACGACCTCCCGGCGCTGCGCCAGATCGCCGAGCGGCTGCAGCACGGCGACATCCGCGTCGTCGAGGTCGAGACGCCGAGCCCCTCCCCCTTCGCCCACCACCTCCTGTTCGGCTACGTCGGCGCGTTCCTCTACGAGGGCGACGCGCCGCTCGCCGAGCGCCGCGCTGCCGCGCTCACGCTCGATCCGGCGCTGCTCGCCGAGGTGCTCGGCCAGTCGGCGCTGCGCGAGCTGCTCGACGAGGAGATCGTCGCCCGCACCGAGCTCGAGCTGCAGCGGCTCGCGCCCGACCGCCGGGCGCGCGGCGTCGAGGGCGCCGCCGACCTGCTGCGGCTGCTCGGCCCGCTCACGGTCGAGGAGCTCGCGGTGCGGCTCGAGGGCGTGCCGGGCGCGACCGTCGAGGCCGGCGAGCCGGTGACGGATGCGGCGGATGCGTCGGCACCGGATGCGTCGGCACCGGATGCGTCACCTGCAGCCCCCGGGCACCTCACGATCGCCGCCGCGGCCGCGATCGCCGACGAGCTCGTCACCGCGCGGCGCGTCGTGCGGGTGCGGATCGGCCGCGACGAGCGGCTCGCCGCGATCGAGGACGTCGCGCGGCTCCGCGACGCGCTCGGCGTGCCGCCGCCGCCCGGGGTGCCCTCGGCGCTGCTCGACGCGGTCGCCGACCCCATCGGCGACGTCGTCGCCCGGCACGCGCGCACGCACGGTCCGTTCACGGTGGACGAGGCATCCGCTCGCCTCACGCTCGCGCCCGCGGTCGTGCGCTCGGCGCTCCGCGCGCTCGAGCGGCAGGGGCGCGTCGTGCCGGGTGCCTATCGCGCGCGCGGCACGGGCGAGGAGTGGATCGACGCGCAAGTGCTCTCGCGGCTCAAGCGCCGCAGCCTGCAGGCGCTGCGCAGCGACGTCGAGCCCGTCGACCACGCCGTCTTCGCCGACCACCTGCTCGCGCACCAGCGCGTCACGCGGCCGCTCTCGGGCGTCGACGGGCTGCTCGAGGCGATCGACCGGCTCGACGGCACGCCGCTCCCGCTCAGCGCCCTCGAGACGCTCATCCTGCCCTCGCGCGTGAAGGACTACCGGCCGTCGATGCTCGACGAGGTGACCGCCGCCGGGCTCGTCACGTGGGTCGGCGCGGGCGAGTTCAGCGCGCGCGACGGCCGCATCGTGCTGCGCGCGGCCGACACCGTCGAGCAGCGCCGCGACACGGCGCACGACGACCCCGACGCATCCGCCGTGCTCGAGGCGCTCGGCGGCGGCGGGGCGCTCTTCGCGCGGCAGCTGAGCGAGATCGCCGCGCTCGACCTCGTGCGGCTCGGCGAGGTGCTGTGGCCGCTCGTGTGGGCGGGCCGCATCACGAACGACACGATCGCGCCGCTGCGCGCCCACTTGCTCGGCGCTCGCGCACGCACGCCCCCGGCGCCCAGCCGGCGGGCGGCGCCCGTGAGCCGGCGGCGGCTCGCGACCGCGCGGCCGATCCGGGCGGAGACGCTGCCGACGCTCGCGGGCCGGTGGCTGCTCGCGTCGAAGCCGGCCGGCTCGACGACCGAGCGCGCCGCGCAAGTGGCGGATGCGCTGCTCGCGCGCTACGGCGTCGTCACGCGCGGGAGCGTCGTCGCGGAGGACGTGCCGGGCGGCTTCCACGGCGTCTACCAAGTGCTGAAGGCCTTCGAGGAGGCCGGCCACACCCGCCGCGGCTACTTCGTCGACGGGCTCGGGGCGGCGCAGTTCGCCGACGGGCCGGTCGTCGACGCGCTGCGGGCGCGCCAGTCGGGCGGCGTGAGCGAGGCGGTCGCGACGGTGCCGGCCGTCGATCCCGCGAACCCGTTCGGCGCCGCGCTGCCGTGGCCGGAAGCGCGCGGCGACCACCGCCCGACCCGCCGCGTCGGCGCGCTCACGACGATCGCCTCTGGGCGCTGCGTGCTGCACCTCGAGCGCGGCGGCCGCTCGCTGCTGACGTTCAGCGATGACGAGGACGTGCTCGTCAAGGCGCTGTCGAGCATGACGGATGCGGTGATCCGGCTCGGCGGTCGGCGTCGCGTCGTCGAGACGGTCGACGGCCGCTCGTCGCTCGAGCCCGACGTCGCGCCGCTGCTCGACCGCGCGGGCTTGCGCCGCACGCCGCGCGGGTTCCGGATCGGCCACTGATGGGCCGCGACTCGATGGGCGGCGGCTGATGCCCGAGGGCGACACGATCTACCGCGCGGCCGTCCGCCTAAGGCAGGCGATGGCCGGGCGCGTGCTGACCCGCAGCGACTTCCGCGTGCCGCGGCTCGCGACCGCCGACCTCGTCGGCGAGCGCATCGAGGAGGTGCGCTCGGTCGGCAAGCACCTGCTCATGCGCGGCGAGCGGCACACGATCCACTCGCACGCCGGCATGGATGGGCTATGGCACGTGCTCGAGCACGGTCGCCGCGCGCCCGTGCCGGCCCACACCATCCGGGTCGTGCTCGCCACCGACGAGCACGACATCGTCGGGTCGGCCCTCCCGGTGCTCGAGCTGCTCCCGCGCGAGCACGACTGGGATGCCGTCGCGCACCTCGGCCCCGACCTGCTCTCGCCCGACTGGGACGAGGCGGATGCGGCCGAGGCGGCCAGGCGGCTGCGCGCGACCGGGGTGCCGGTCGGCGTGGCCCTCCTCGACCAGACGGCAGTCGCGGGGCTCGGCAACGTCTTCCGCGGCGAGCTGTGCTTCCTGCGCGGCGTGCACCCCGCCACGCCGATCGGCGAGGTCGACGTCGAGCCGATCGTCGCGCTCGCGCGCCGGCTCATGATCGCGAACCGCGACCGGACGGAGCGCACCTTCACGGGCGATGCGCGGCGCGGCCGCCGCACGTGGGTCTACGGCCGCGGCGGGCAGCCGTGCTTGCGCTGCGGCACGCGCATCCGGGACGCGATGCTCGGCATGGAGGACGGCATGCTGCGGCAGGTGCAGTGGTGCCCGCGCTGCCAGCCCGCCCCAGCATCCGCCGACTGAGCCGCTGCGCGCGCGAAGCGCGCACATCGTGTCGACGCCCCTTCCATCCGACTCGACCGCTTTCCGCGCGCGCGACCTGTTGCAGCAGGTCGCGTCGCCGAGAGAGGGTCAGCTCGCGCTTGAGATCGGGTCGAGTCGCCGCAAGAGGGTCGGATCGCTACTGAGATCGGGTCGACTCGCCGAGAAGCGGTCCGGTCGCGCGCGGCGGCTCAGCGCGCCGCGTGGACCCGCACCCACTCGTGCATCACGATCGCCGCCGCGGCCGCGGCGTTGATCGAGCGCGTCGACCCGAACTGCCGGATCTGCACGTGCGCATCCGCGACCGCCATCGCGGCTTCCGTGAGCCCCGGCCCCTCCTGCCCGAAGAGCAGCACGCAGCGCTCGGGCAGCGGCGCCGCGTCGACCGGCACCGACCCCTCGGTGTTGTCGACGGCCACGATCGTGAGGCCGGCGTCCCTCGCCCACGCCGCGAACGCATCCGTCGTCTCGTGGTGCTCGATGCGCTGATAGCGGTCGGTCACCATCGCACCACGGCGGTTCCAGCGCCGCTTGCCGATGATGTGCACGGCGGATGCGGCGAAGGCGTTGGCGGTGCGCACGATCGAGCCGATGTTGAGGTCGTGCTGCCAGTTCTCGATCGCGACGTGGAAGCCGTGACGGCGAGTGTCGAGGTCGGCGATGATCGCCTCGAGCCGCCAGTAGCGGTAGCGGTCGACGACGTTGCGGCGGTCGCCGTGCTCGAGCAGCTCAGGGTGTGATGTCTCAGGACATCGGTGACAGTTCTGGGTCAGGACATCGGTGACGTTTGATGTGTCAGGACATCGGTGACAGGTCAGGTTGGGCGCGGGGGCGGTTGCCGACGTAGGTGACGCCGGGTTTGGGCCAGTGGTGCGCGATCAGGAGCGTGCCGTCGCCGTCGAAGAAGAGCACGTTCTCCGGGTCCCAGACGACCTGGACGAGGTTGCCGGCATGGATAGCGCCGAGCTGGAAACGGACGCCGTGCAGCTTCACGTAGCCGCTCGCGTGGACGGTGCGCTGCTGGTCGCCGTGCGCGCCGTGCCGGATCCACGCCGTCGGGACCGGCGGCGCCGGCGGGGTCGGCGCTGGCCGGTCGGGATCGGGTCGTGGCGGCTCGGCGACCGGTGTCGCGTCCCACGCCCGTTGCGGCGTCATCCGGCCGGGGAGCGCCTGGTGGCCGCGCTCGTGGTTGTAGATCGCATCGAACGCGTCGACCTGCGCCTGGAGCTCGGCGAGGCTCTCGGCCAGCGGCTGCTTGTTGAGCCAGAGGAACAGCGTCTGGTGGAGGCGCTCGTTCTTGCCCTGGGTGGTCGGCCGGTAGGGGCGGCCGGTGATCGCCTCGACGCCGAGCGAGGTGACGTACGTCACCAGCGGCCCTTGCCAGCCACGCCGGGTCGGGTTCAGCGCCGATCCGTTGTCGGTCAGCAGCCGCTGCGGGACGCCGCGCGCCGCGATGCCCTTCTTCATTACCGTCAGCGCCGCCTCGGCCGTCTCGCCGGCCGCGACATGCGAGGCGACCTCGACTCGAGAGTGATCGTCCTCGAGTTGGAAGATGACGCAGCGCCGCCCGCCGGTGAGGACGTATTCGGTCGCATCCAGCTGCCAGCATGCGTTCGGGGCCGGATAGACGAAGCGGCGGTACGCGGCGCGCGGCTTCTTCTTCGGCTCCCGCCGGGCCACGCCCGCGGCCCGGAAGATGCGCGCCAGCGACGACTCCGACGGGGCCGCAAGACCCAGCGCCAGCATCTTGTCGTGCACGCTGATCGGCCCGTGATCCAGGCCGGAGCGCTCCAGCGCGGCACGCACGTCCAGCGCCTGCTGCTTCACGTCGTCGCCGATCTTGGTCGGGCTCGACCGAGGGCGCCGCGAGCGCGGCTCAAGCGCCGCCGCCGGTCCTTCCTCCCGCACCCGCTTCCGGATCGCGTGGAACGTCTTCGGCGTGATCCCATGCTCCGCGCAGAACGTCGTCACCGCCCCGCGCGGAGCATCATCCGGCCACCGGACGATCGCGAGACGGACACGAGGATCAACTGGCTCAACACGCTTCACACGCCGATTCGACCCGAAGAAGAGTCACCACCAAGACCACCCGAACAGTCACCGATGTCCTGACACAGAACTGTCACCGATGTCCTGCGAGATGACATCGAGCAGCTCAGGGTCGAGGCGCTCGTCGTCGGGCCACTCGCCCGCCCACGGCCCGACGCCGACCTCGAGTTGGGATTCGTCGGCGGGCTGCACCGACCCAGGCTAGGCGCTCAGAGGATGAGGAACGGACCCGTCACGGGCGCCGCCTCGCGCTCGCGCCTGGGCGAGCGCGCCGGTCGCGCGACCAGCTTGGCGCTCAGGCTGCGCCCGCCGACCGCGATCGCCCAGCCGCTCGAGAGCGCGACGGCCCACCACGGCGGCCCGGGGATCTCGGGCATGGCGGCGGCTTCGGCTGTGGCCTCGGGGGTCGGGATGCGCTCCCCCACGACGACGATGCGGTGGCTGTTGATGCCGAGCGGAGTGCACGTGACGAGGCTCACGAGGTCGCGGCCCGACTCGGGCAGCAGCAGCTCGGTGTCGCCGGGCTCGACGACCTGCACGTCGCGCACCTGGTAGGTCAGCACCTCGCCGTAGACGTCGAGCTCGAAGGTCTCGCCGACGACGACTTGGTCGAGGTCGCTGAAGAGCACCGACTCGGGCAGGCCGCGGTGGCCGGTCAGCACGCTGTGGGTGCCGGGGCCGCCGACGGGGAGCGCCGAGCCGAGCAGGTGGCCGATGCCCTTCCGCAGCGTCTCCTCGTCGGTGCCGTGGTAGATCGGCAGGTCGACGTCGATGGAGGGGATGCGGATGCGTGCCATCACCTCGGCGGGACCGAGGTCGAGCTGCTCCTCGTACGCCGCGACGATCGCCCGCTGGTCGCTCAGCGGGGTGCGACCGTAGGGATCGATGAGCGCGCCGCCGGTGAGGGTTCGGTTGTAGGCGCGCGCCTCGGCGAGCTCCTGCTCGCGGCCCTCGGGGCCGAGCTGCTCCATGACCTCGGCGTAGGCGCTGACGCGCTGCGATTGCTCGAGCTGCGAGAACCAGCTCGCGATCGTCGGGTAGAGCAGGATCGCGACGCCCGCCATCACCATCAGCGCGGCGACCAACGAGGTCGCGCTCGCCTTGCGCCGGCGGCGCTGCGGCGCGGCGGCGGGGTTGGCCGGTGCCGGCGCTGCTGCGATGGCGGTCATGCTGCTCCTCTTGGAAAGGGTCGAGCCCCCGCAGCGGCGGCTGGGGTCGCTGCTGCGGGGGCTCGGTCTGGATCAGGCCTGGTTCTCGGCCTGGGCCTTGCGGCGGCGGAGCAGCACGAAGCCGAGCCCGCCGAGGATGAGGCCGGCGCCGCCGATCATGAAGGCGGCCTGGCCGCTGCCACCGGTGATGGGGAGGGCGTAGGCGGGCACCTGCTCGTTGACGACCGTCAGTTCGACGCCCGAAGGCGCGCCGAGGGGCACTTCGATGTTCCATGAGGTCTGCGTGCCGAGGCGGTATCCAGCGGGGGCTGCGATCTCCACGACGGTGTACTGGGCGTTGCCGGCCGCGTTCGTCCGAAGACCATGGATCTCGACGATGCCGTCCGAATTGCTGCGGAACTCGGTTCGGTCACCAATTGCGACTGCGTCACCGTTCGCGTCGCGGACCTCGAAGACTGCGTCGGCTAGCGGCTGCCCGTTGTCGTCGTGCTTCTGCAGCTCGATCCCGCCCCAGTAGTCGTTGGCGACGTTCGACAAGACCTCGGCGCCGTTCACAATGACAGAAGCGGTGTTCGCGATCGTCCCGTTCGCCGCGGTGAAGGACGAGACCTCGGTCACGAGCGTGACAGCCACGCGGGCGCCGCGGTTGTCTCGGAGCGCCTGAAGGCCGGACTCGCTGAAGGTGATCAAGACGGTGTTGTCGGCGAGGGTCACCTCGTAGTCGTCGACGCGCGTCAGCACGTCGGTTCCGACTCGCACGGAGACCGCCGAGGCATCCGCGACGTTGTATGTCAGCCGCGGATCGAGCTTGTCCTTGATGACGAAGCTGTTGAGGCGCGTGCCTTCGACTGCCGCCGGGACGCCGATGTCCAGCGTCCAGGTGACGTCCGAGCCGAGGCCCTCCTGGGCGAACACGTCGGCGTGCTTGACGACGTCCGTCACGGTGTTCTTGGGGAACACGTGCACGTTGTAGTTCCAGGTGCCATCAGCGGCCGGTTGCGGCACGGCGACGAGGAACGGCTGGGCCGGGATGACGACGCCGGCAGACGCCGGAGCGTTGAGCTCACGCACCAGGTAGATGCCGAGCGGTAGGTTTTGCTCGACGACGCCGTCGGTCGCCGTGGTGACAGTCCACGCGTTGGACGCGTCGGCCAGAGGCGCGACGGTATACGCGCTGGGGTTCTCAAAGAGCACCTCATTCGCGTCCAAGGCGCCGCCCGCACGGTCCGCGCGCAGCAGATCCCACGTCGTGTTGTCAAGAACATCCAGGTTCGTGACGCGCTGGATGGAGAACTGCACGCCCGCGATCGGCTCACCGGCCACAGGGTCGGTCGGGCTGCCGGTGCCGGCCTGACCCGGAGTAGCGGGCTGCTCGTGCTTGTGGATGGTGATAGACGGCGAGACCGGGGGGGCCGGATCAATGTTCGCCGCGGCGGATGCGGGCAGCGCCCCGCCGAGGATCGTCACGGTCGCGATCGCGGCCGCGCCGAGGCCGGCGGCGATGCGCGCCGCACGGCTCTTCTTGATGGTTGCCATGGCGGCAGTTCCTTTCTGGATACGTGCAAAGAGCAAGTTGATGGACGGGGTCTTGGTGGTGGGGCTCGCCACGAGCCCCGGCTCTCGCTGTGCCGACCGGCGCGAGCGGAAGAGGGGGAACGCGAGGGCGAGCAGCACGAGGGCTCCACCGCCCAGCACGTAGCTGTCGGAGCCGATGCCGCCGGTGAGCGGCAGCGCGAGCGCCGGCACCGGGGCGTTGACGAAGCGGTAGACGTAGTGCTGACCGGCGGGCACCTGCACCGCGGGGTTCGTCACGGTGACCCAGGTGTTCAAGCCTGTCCGCCGCTCGAGCCTCAGCCCCAGAGCTGCCAAGTCGCTCGTCTCGGTGAGCGTGTAGCCGTGGCCCGGGCGGACATCGAAGCGGTTCGCGTTCACGCCGTTCGCGATCTCGGTCTCACTGCCGCGCACCGATGTGATGGAGAGCCCGTCGAAGCTGTCGGGCGCCGCCTGGAGCGTGAACATCTCGGGCTTGAGCGCACCGCCGTTCGATGCGTCGATGTGCTTCAAGAGCGTCATGTGCGCCGTTGAGTGAGTGACGGTGCAAGTAGCTTGCGTGCCCTTCTCGAGCGCGACACCGGATGCTGCGACGGACACTGCGTCGCCGTCTTGATCTCGACACACCCATGTGCCGATCTGCGCGTACGTTGCCGGGCCCCGTGCGTCCAGCTCGTAAGCCACCCCCGGGCTGACGCTGGCCGTGACGCCAGTCGCGCCACTGGGTCCCGGCAATGGGTCGTGCGGATTGGCCCCGATCAACGTCCACTGCGAAGTGGAAGCGCTCCCAAAGTCGATGGTGTTGACCAATGTCAGCGTCGTCGGCAGCTCGCGGTTGACGAATTCGCACTCAACGCTCGTGCCGGGAGCGATGCCTCTCACCACGTCCTCCGGCGAGTTCCGTAGGGTCACCGTCGTCGGCTCACCGGATATGGGCGTGACGAGGCACGCTCCCTCTCGGAACGCGTAGCCGTCCTGCTGCACTTCGGCGATGGAGACGCTGGCCCGCGCGGCGGACGATCCGAACGACAAGTTCCAGCGTGCCTCGCCCTGGGCGCTCGTCCGCTGGGTCACCGTGCTGTCGACGTCGACTACTCCGCTCGAGGCCTGCACGCCGGCCGAGACCTGCCAGTCGCGAACGGGTGACCGCACGCCCGACGTGGTTTCGATGATCTTCCGCACGACGACGGAACCAGTCAGCGGCGCATTCCTGAACGTGCACACGATCGACGCGCCACCGCGCGGTGGTATCGCGACCGTCCCGGACGTGCCATCTCCCGATGCCACCTCGAGATCGTTCTCGTCGCGGCACGAGTAAGTCGACGCGTACCGGTCGGCGTTCGACGTTGCAGTCTCGGCGATCGAGTACGTCTGGCCGGTGAGGACCGTGACCGGTCCGACCTGCTCCTCCTGCAGTCCGTTTGCGACGCCGGAAGTCCTCGCCGACGCGACTAGCGTCGCGCCGCGAGACACAGAGAGTGTGAACTGGTCGCCAGAAGCGACTCGTCCGACGACGTGCTTCTCGACGGTGAGAGTCGCCGGAGAGAGACAGCTCGCGAGGTCGCCGCTCGTCGGCAGCGATGTCGTAACGCTACCGGTGCGGAGCGCCCCGACGGCGGGGTCGTAGACCCGCGCCGTGTTCGAATTACCCAGAATGATGGTGCCGTTGCCATCGAATGCGGCACCGTTGACCGCCGTGCTCAAGCCCGAGAAGTTGGGTGACGTCACCGTCGTGGCCAGCGCGCCTCCCGCCCGAACCGAAGCGGCCGGCACAGTGTAGATGCGCGAGCCATGGCGGGCACCTTGACTCGTGAAGACGTCCTGCACGACGAAGAGGTTGCCCAACACGTCGAACGCGATGTCACCGTTGCTGTTGCGGCCTGTCGTGCTGGTGAGCGCCGTGTTGAACGAGCCACGCACCGACGAGCGGCCAGTGGTGGGGTCGAACACCCACAGCTCGAACGATGTGCTGGCCCCGGTGCCGCGGTAGCCGCCGAAGTAGTACCGGCCGTCGGCCAGGTTGACGGCACCCGCAATGAAGGAAACCTCGTCGACGACCGACGTGTTCGGCAGCCGCTGCCAACCGTCCTGCACGGAGTACCTGTGGATCGCCTCGGCACCCGACGCGCTACCGCTCTGGCGCTCGAGGGCGTACACGACAGAGCCCCCTGAGCCGATGCCGAGACTGTTCATCTGCGCACCGTCGGGGACGCCGACGAAGCGCCCGAACTCACTGATGGTGCCGCGCGAAGTGACTTCCTGAACACTGCCGGTCGTCGTGAGTGCATAGAACGTCCCGGCGGTGCACGTCGCCGGTGGGTTCAACCCCAGTTCGAAGACCCCGAGGTTGGCGGCTCCTCCCGGGTTCGCTCCCTGTGCCGATGGGCGTGCGTCAGCGTTGCTCCACTCGTAGCCTGCCGGAGCAGTCGCAGGGGTGACGCGATACCGGAACTGCGAAGCGGCTGTGTCGTTCGCTACGCGGTGGGTACCGATGTGCGTGACCTGGAACTCGCCCCGGTCAGGGTCGAGATCGTGTGTGCCACACGCGCGTTCACAGTCGCTGATCACGATGCTCGACCAGCTGGACCAGCGGCCCCACCAGACGAACCCGAAGATCGACGTGCCCGAGCGCGCCTGATACTCGACCTGGAAGGACGAGCCTGCAACCGCCGGCGACACTCGCCAATGCAAGAACGGCACCTCAGCGCTCGTCTCGGCTGCGCCCACCGCCATGGTCCCGGCTTGCGGATCTGCGGCGGTGGTCGTCAGCGAGGTGCGAGCAGCCACTTCGTCAGATGTCGCTGTCATCGGCGAGGCGCCACCCAGCTCAGGTGCGGCCGAGGACGCGGGCGCGGGCGCCACGCGACCTGCCGTCGGCGCGGGCGTCGGCGTGAGCGTCGGCGTCGGCGCCGGCTCGGGGGTCGGCCTTGCAGCGGGCGTCGGCTCCGTTGCCACAGAGGCGACAGGGGGCTCGGGCGCCGCCGTCGGCTCCGGCGGCGGTACCGGCTGGGGAGCGGTGCTCGTCGCCGACGCCTCGGCTGCGGACGGGGCGAGGGGCGTCAGCGGGAGCACCACCGCGGTCGCGAGCACGATGGCAGTGGCGACGGCACGGAACGAGCGTCGGGCTGCGAAAGTGCGCGTGCGCATGCGGATTCTGCTCCTCGTGACGGAGTTGGAATGAAGGGGTGACCGGGAGCACGGCCAGCTCTCGCTGGGCGGCACGGTGCCCTCCGGTGGGATGTCTTCAACGTATTGAGTCGAACTCAAGTAACCGGTTTCAAAGCCGCAGGGGCGGCTGAGTTTCGCTTGACGAAACCTCAGCATCGTCCAAAGTCGCTTCAAATTCGAAGGATGAGAAATCGCAACAGTTGTGCCCGTACGCTGTTTCCATGCGCACCAGGGCAGACATCGAGTGCTGGCTCACCGACATGGACGGCGTGCTCGTGAAGGAGGAGCACCCGCTCCCGGGCGCGCAAGAGCTGCTCGAGCAGTGGCAGTCGCAGGGCGTCGAGTTCCTCGTGCTCACGAACAACTCGATCTTCACGCCCCGTGACCTCTCAGCGCGCCTGCGCGCATCCGGCCTCGTCGTGCCCGAGGAGCGCATCTGGACGAGCGCGCTCGCGACCGCCGATTTCTTGCACGACCAGATGCCGGGCGGCTCGGCCTACGTGATCGGCGAGGCGGGCCTCATCACCGCGCTGCACGACGCGGGCTTCACGATGACCGACACCGATCCCGACTTCGTCGTCGTGGGCGAGACCCGCTCCTACTCGTTCGAGGCGATCACGAAGGCGATCCGGCTCATCGCCGACGGCGCCCGCTTCATCTCGACCAATCCCGACGCGACCGGCCCGAGCGAGGCCGGCATCCTCCCCGCGACCGGCGCGATCAACGCGCTCATCACGAAGGCGACCGGCCGCGTGCCCTACATCGTCGGCAAGCCCAACCCGATGATGTTCCGATCCGCGCTCAACAAGATCGGCGCGCACTCCGAGGTCACCGGCATGATCGGCGACCGCATGGACACCGACATCGTCGCCGGCATGGAGGCGGGCCTCCACACCGTGCTCGTCATGACGGGCATCTCGAACGCCGCCCTCGTCGAGACCTACCCGTTCCGGCCCGACGAGATGCTCGCGGGCGTGCACGAGCTCGTCGAGCGCGCCCCCGTCGAGTCGGAGCTCGACGAGCCGCACGTCGACGTCTGACGGGTCGACGGCACGACGGATGCGGTGAGGCCGTCGGGCGCTCAAGCCTCCGAGAGCAGACGCACGACGTTGGCCGCGAAGAAGCCCCCGCCGGTCGCGACGGCGACGGCGGCGGGCGCCACGAGCTGGTCGAGCGGCCGGTGCGGCACCTCGCGCGCGTCGAGCCCGTCGAGCCGGATCCAGCCGAACAGCGCCGCCCTCCCCCGCCGCACGACCATGCTCGCGAGCGCGATCGCCGCGACAGCGGCCGCCGCCGAGACGAGCAGCCAGACCCACGCGATGCTCGCGCCCGGCGCGGCCTGGAACGGCGCGAGCGCGAGCGCGCCGAGCATGACCGGCAGCACCCACCACGTGGTCGGCGGGCCGAAGCCGCGCGCGACGACGATGGAGAGCAGCGCCGCGACGCCGAGCACAACGACGCCCATGAGCAGGCCGCCCCAGCCGGCCACCTGGCAGACCGTGGCCGAGTGGATGCCGCACGCGCCGTCGTCGAAGGAGATGAGGAGCCCGCCTGCCTTCGCCGCGGCGGCCGCGCCGTAGCCGACGGCCGCCCAGGAGGTCAGCAGCCCCAGCCAGCCCGTGCCCGGCTCGCCGGCGACGATGCGCGGCGGCGGTTTGAGGAGGCGGTCGGCGAGGCTCACGCCTCCACGCTACGCCGCTGGCCCGAAGCCGCGAGCGCCCGGTCGTCGGCCCGCGAGAGCAGCCGGTCGAGCTCGCGCGCCGCCGCGCGGCCGGCGCGGTTGGCACCGACCGTCGACTGGCTCGGGCCGAAGCCGATGAGGTGCACGCGCGGCTCCTCGACGACGCGGGTGCCGCGCACCTGCACGGCGCCGAGCTCGTTCCGCAAGGCCAGCGGCTCGAGGTGCGCGAGGTCGGCCTTGAAGCCCGTCGCCCAGAGGATCGCGTCGACGGTCGTGAGGGTGCCGTCGGCTTCGCGAACGCCATGCGGCTCGATCGAGACGAACATCGGCCGCCGCTCGAGCGCGCCGCGCGCCTTCGCCGCGCGGGCGTACGGCGTCCAGATGAGGCCGGTGTAGGAGACGACGCTGCCGGTCGGCCGGCCGGCCTCGGCATCGGCCGTCACCTGCTCGATCACCTTGCGGCCCGTGATCTCGGGCTCGAAGTCGCCCTCGAGGAAGACCGGCTCGCGGCGCGTGTACCAGCGGGTGTCTGCGACGCGCGAGAGCTCCTCGAGCAGCTGCACGGCGGAGATGCCGCCCCCGACGACGGCCACGCGCTGCCCGGCGAACTCGACGGCCGACGTGTAGTCGCGCGTGTGCAGCTGGCGACCGAGGAACCGCTCGGCGCCCGGGTAGTGCGGCAGCACCGGGTTGTTCCACGTGCCGGTCGCGTTGATGATCGCCCGCGTGCGCCAGCGGCCCCCGCTCGACTCGACCAGCAGCTCGCCCTCGGGGTCGTCGTCGGCGCGCTCGACCGCGTGCACGGCGACGGGCCGCAGGATCGGCAGCGCCATCTCGCGCTCGAAGGCAGCGAAGTAGCGCGGCACCGCGGTGCGGCTCGGCTCGGCCGGGTCGATCGGCGGCTGCGGGAAGCCCGGCAGGTCGAAGATCCCGTTGACCGTCGACATCCGCAGCGACTCCCACCGGTGCTGCCAGGCGCCGCCGGGTGCCGCATCCGCGTCGAGCATGACGAAGGTGCGCTCGGCCTCCCGCTCGTCGATCGCGCTCGCGAAGCCACGCTGCTGCAGGTGGTAGCCGGCCGAGAGCCCGGCCTGACCCGCGCCGACGACCACGACGGCCGCTCGCCGCTCCCCCTGCTCGCGCACCGCCACCCTCTCGCCCGCTCGTCCGAACCGCAACGACTGATGCAACGGATGCGTCGGCTTGGCGATTCCGCGAGCGCACCCTCGTCGGCGCGCTCCCGGGCCGCGTCCTCGCCGCGGGCCGCACCGAGCCCGTGCGCTCAGCTCAGTCGCGGCGGGCTCCAGCCGTGCCGTCATCGTCGGGGTCGCCCGTCGGCTCGTGCCCGACGGATGCGTCGCCGCAGCGCAGCCTCGGCTCGAGCAGCGGCGGCGCACCGCCGCCGATCGCGACCCAGCGCTCCTCGATCGTGACCGTGCCGTCGGCGATGGGCTCTCCGAGCGCAGCTGCGAGATCCGGTCGGCCCATGCGGCTCGCGAAGCTCGCGAGCGCCGCCTCGTCGAAGTCGCGGTGCACGCCGCGCGCGATGACCCAGAGCGGCGCGCGCGGGTTCCTCGGCACGAGGCGCTGCAGCGTCGCGTCGTTCGTCGTCATGAACAGCGCCTCGAGGAAGGCGGTGGAGACGAGCGACGAGACCGCACCGGCGTGGAGCACCTTCCGGTCGCCCTCGCGGAGGATGCGGATCTCGAACTCCGTCGTCACGGGCGCCTGGCGGCGTGCGCCTCGCAGCCTCGCCCGGTCCGCGCGCGTCGAGATCGCGGCGGACAGGTGCGTCATGAGGCCGTCGGTCTCCTTCGTGCGCTGCACGGCTGCTCCTCGCAAGCGTGGTCGGGTCGTGGATCGATGGGTGACGGTGTCGTCGTGAGCCATCGGTTTACAACGTAAACCACAGTAACGTGAACCACCGTAGCGTTGGGCGCGAGCGCGGGCCACCGCACCGAGAGGGAAGACGGATGACGAAGCGATCGACCAGCAAGCCGGCGTCGGCCGCGCCCACGCGGCGGCTGAGCCAAGAGCTGGTCATCGACGCCGCCCTCGCGCACATCGACCGATCAGGGCCGCACGGCCTCACCATGCGGTCGCTAGCGCAGGACCTGGGCGTGGAGGCCATGGCGCTGTATCGCTACGTGCACGGCAAGGAGGATCTGCTCGAGGGCGTCGTGAACCGGCTCATGGGCGACCTGACGGCAGAGCTCGACGACGAGCTCGCGGAGCACTGGCAGGGCTTCCTCCAGATGTTCGCGCATCGGGTGCGTCGCATCGCGATCGAGCACCCGAAGGCCTTCCCGCTCGTCGCGACCCGGCACCCGGCGGCACCGTGGCTGCGCCCGCCGCTGCGCAGCGTCGAGGTCGTCGAGACCCTGCTCAGCACCCTTGTGCAGCAGGGCTTCAGCGATCAGCAGGCCGTCACGACCTACCGCCTCTTCAGCAGCTTCCTGCTCGGGCAGCTGCTGCTCGAGTCGTCGGTGCGGGGAGCTGACACCGGTCCGGTCGAGGAGCCGCTCGACGAGGGCGACGCGACCATCCCGCACGCTGACGGCGAGCTCACGCTCGACGACGCGCCGGAGGTCCTTCGTCTGCGCCCCCTGCTGAGCGAGGATCGCAGCGACGAGGAGTTCGAGATCTCGCTCGAGGCGCTGATCGACCGCCTGGACCGCGAGCTCTCGCAGTAGCGGCCGCGACGCCCGTGGGCCCCGCCGCGCCCGCGGCTCAGAACGAGAAGAGCACGACCTGCAGGGCCGACGCGATCAGCGACGCGAGCGCCGAGATCGCGATGCCGAGCGCGATGCCGGCGAGCACGCGCGCCGGCTCGCCGCGGAGGATCGAGACGATCGCGAGCGCCGCGGCGATGGCGCCGAGCACCGCGCTGAGCGCGCCGACGCCGCCGCTCAGCAAGCCGATGCCCGAGGGGTCGAGGCCAGCGCGGATCGCTCCGCTGAGCACGAGCACCATGAGCGGCCCGGTGAGCACCTCGAGGCCGGCGACGACGAGCGCCAGGATCGCGAACGTCCGGCCGCCGCGGCGCGCGGGCGGCGGCGCGTACTGCTGCGGCGGCCGCCCGCCCGTCGCGAGCGGTGGGTGCTGCGGTGCGGCGTCGCTCATGCGCACACCGTAGGCCATCCCGCGCGACGTGCCCCAGCGCATCCGCCGTATCGTGGTCGGCATGATCCCGAGCGACTGGATGCCCCACCGACGGCCCGACGGCGAGACCGTCGGCTACGTGCGGATGGTCGGCGACGACTTCCAGCCGATGGACCTGCTCGGCCGCCCGCTCGCTGAGGCAGCCGACTGGCTCGCCGCCGAGGAGGCGCTCGACGAGCACTCGATCGCGTGGCTGACCGATGCCTTCCTGCTCTCGGTCGACGACGGTGACGTGCGCGTGCGGGTCACGGAGCTCACGCCCGAGCGGGTGCGCGTCAAGCGCGACGACCTCGGCGCGGTCGGCGGCGACGCCCGCTTCTGGGAGCTGCCCGTGCCCGAGACCGGCCGGCTGCGGCCGGCGCCGCCGCTCACCGAGTGGCCGGGAGCCGCGACCTAAGCAGGCCCGAGGAGCCAGGCGATCAGCAGCATCACCGGCAGCGATCCGAAGGTCGTCAGCAGCACGATGTCGCGGGTGATGAGGGTCGCGCGGTCGTAGCGCAGCGCGTACTGGTACATGTTCTGCGCGCTCGGCAGCGCCGCCATCACGGTGCACGCGTAGACGAGCTGCTCGTCGAGGCCGAAGGCGAAGCGCGCGAGCGCGAAGGCCACGACCGGCATGACGAGCGACTTCAGCAGCACCGCGAGCGCCACCTCCTTGCGGCCGGAGCCCGGTTGCAGCGGCCGGTCGCCGCTGAGCGAGATGCCGAACGCGAGCAGCATGAGCGGCACCGCAGCGCCGCCGAGGATCTCGAGCGGCGCGAGCACCGGGGCGGGCAGCTCGATCTCGAGCGCCGAGACCAGCGCACCGAGGGCCGACGCGATGAGCATCGGGTTGCGGAGCGGCTGGGTGAGGATGCGCGAGACGGATGCGCGGCCTGCGGTCAGGATGTCGAGGGTCGCGAGCAGGGCGGGGGCGAGCAGCAGCAGCTGGAGCAGCAGCATGGGCCCTACGAAGCTCGCGTCGCCGATGACGTAGATCGCGACGGGCAGCCCGATGTTGTTGATGTTCGAGTAGCCGGTCGCGGTCGCGGCGATCGCGATCCGGCTCGGATCGCGGGTGAACCAGATGCGCGCGACGACGGCATAGAGGAGTGCGACCGCGACGAACGCGACGAACGCGACCGCGAGCACGCTCGAGAACAGCAGGCCCACGTCGGCCTCGCTCAGCACCGTGAAGAGCAGCGCAGGGCTCGCGGCGAAGAAGCTCGTGCGGTTGAGCACGAGCCGCCCCTCCTGATCGACGATCCGGAAGCGCGCGAGCAGCCAGCCGACGAGGATGACGAAGCCGATGATGCCGAAGCCGATGAGCACTCCGCCCACGTGACCTCCCGCATCCGCCGCTTGTCAGATAGCAAGTCTGACACGGCGCTCTGGCCGAACTTCCTTGAGGTGCGGGTTCCCGCCACGAGAGCCCGCCGGAGAGGGAAGTTCGACGTGTGTCGGGGCGGGGCTACTGCGGCTCGAGCCCGAGGTCGTCGAGGGTGATCGCCGCGCGGTACTCGACGCCCGCCGCCTCGATCACCGCTTGGGCGCCGGTCGCGCGGTCGACGATCACGGCGACGGCCACGACCTCGGCACCGACCTTCCGTAGCGCCTCGATCGCCTTGAGCGGGCTGCCGCCCGTCGTCGACGTGTCCTCCACGACGACGACGCGCTTGCCCGCGAGCTCCGGTCCCTCGATCTGCCGACCGCGCCCGTGGTCCTTCGGCTCCTTGCGCACGACGAACGCGTCCACCTCGAGCCCGCGCGCGAGCCCTCGGTGCAGCACGGCGTTCGCGAGCGGGTCGGCGCCCATCGTGAGGCCACCGACCGCAGAGACGCCCGGGATGTCGGCGATGAGGTCGAGCAGCACATCGCCGATGAGCGGCGCGGCGCGGTGGTCGAGCGAGAGCTTGCGGAGGTCGATGTAGTAGCTCGCGCGCTTGCCGCTCGTGAGCACGAAGTCGCCGTGGAAGACGGCCTCGTCGCGGATGAGCTGGATGAGTCGGTCGCGCGCGGTCACGCCCACCAGGCTACTTCGCGCCGGCACCCCAGATGCGTCGACCGGTGGTCGGATGCGTCAGGACGCGTCGGTCGGGACGGGCACGCTGTCGGCGCGCGGCCGCATGCCCGTGCGCGGGTCGCGGCCCGCCCACGCGACGAGGCGCTCCGACCGCGTCGCGCCGGCCGGCGGCTCGATCGGCGCGTCGAAGATGCCGGGCTGGCGCACGGCCGCCTCGTCGGCGCTGTCGCGGAACGCCTCCATCCACTCGAGCAGGTCGGCGGGGAACTCGAGGTTGCCGGAGAGGCCCACGCGGGCGGAGGCCCAGCGCACGTCCCACGCGTGGAGCGCCATGTCGAACGTCGGCAGCGCGAGCTCCGCGAAGCGCTCCTCGACCGCGGTGTGCGCCGCGTGGCGCAGCTGTGCCGCGAGCTCCTCCCAGCGCTCGACGGCCTCGAAGTCGCCGCCCGGACCCATGATCTCGAGGTGCTCCCGCTCATCGGAGTTGGGGTCTCCGCCCAGCAGCGCCGCCCCGCCGTGCTCGGCCTGCACGCCGGAGACGTGGCGGACGACGTCGGCGATCGACCAATCGGAGCACGCCGACGGCAGACCCAGTCGGTCCGCTCCGGCTCGAGCCTCGGCGGAGAAGAGATCGAGCGCCTGGAGATAGCGTTCGCGCGCGGTTCCCATGCGTCCAGTGTGCACCAGGGGTACGTGCGCGCCCCAACCCCGCGCATCCGCGACCCCATCTAGGCTCGGAGCATGCGCATCGCCACCTGGAACGTGAACTCCGTGCGCGCTCGCTCGGCCCGCATCGTCGACTGGCTCGAGCGCAGCGACGTCGACGTGCTCGCCATGCAGGAGATCAAGTGCAAGACGGAGCAGTTCCCCTACGCCGCGTTCGAGGCCGCGGGCTATGAGGTGCAGGCGCACGGCCACAGCCAGTGGAACGGCGTCGCGATCGCGTCGCGGCTGCCGATGACCGAGGTCGAGCGCGACTTCCCGGGCCAGCCCGGCTACGCCAACACCGGCGACCCGGTGGTCGAGGCGCGCGCGATGGCGGCGACCGTCGAGGGCGTGCGGCTCTGGAGCCTCTACGTGCCCAACGGCCGCGAGCTCACGCACGCGCACTACGGCTACAAGCTCGAGTGGCTGCGGGTGCTCACGGGCCTGCTCGACGAATGGCGCGGGCAGCCGCTCGCGCTCATGGGCGACTTCAACATCGCGCCGCTCGACACCGACGTGTGGGACATCGGCGCGTTCGACGGCTCGACGCACGTGTCGCAGCCCGAGCGCGAGGCGTTCGGCGCGCTGCTCGAGGCGGGCCTCGTCGACGTCGTGCGCGACCGCGCCCCCGGCTACACCTACTGGGACTACAAGGCCGGGCGCTGGAACAAGGATGAGGGCATGCGCATCGACTTCGTGCTCGGCAGCCCCGAGCTCGCCGACCTCGTCACGCGCGCGGCGATCCACCGCGACGAGCGCTCCGGCGACGCCCCGAGCGACCACGTGCCGGTCGTGGTCGACCTCGACCTCGAGACCGAGCTCGACGACGACCGCCCGATGATCTTCTGATGGCGGATGCGTCGGGTCGCGCCGCGCTCGAGGCAGTGCAGTCGTGAGCATGCAGTGGGACGACGAGGAGCTCGAGCCGCAGCGCGAGTGGACGCCGGCCGACCGCTGGCGGCTCGCGACGTGGGTGCTCGTGTTCGCGAACATCCTCGGACTGCTGCTGCTCGCGCCGGTCGGCGACGGCTCGCTCGTCGAGGCTGCCCGGGCAACGGGTGCCGATGAGGGCCCGGCGCGGCTCGTCTTCTGGGTGACGCTGCTCGCCTGCACGCTCATCGGCAACGGCATCGGGGCCGCGGCCGCCGCGACGAAGCAGCGCTGGGCGATCGTCGCGCCCATCGCCGCAGCGGTCGGCAGCTGGACCGGCTTCCTGGTCGCGTCGACGCTCGTCTAGACCGCTGCCTACAGGGACGCCCGACGCTCGTCGGGCCGCCAGCGCACCGCGTGCGCGATCGCCGCGACCGCGGCGGCGCACGGCGGGATGAGCCACGCCGCGAGCGCCGTGGCGACGGCCTCGCGACTGCCCGTGACGAGCGCCTGCACGAACACGATCGGGAAGGTCGACGCCGCGACGAGCAGCGCCGCGCCCACGAACCAGAACGCCGAGTAGCCCCGCTGCAGCAGGCGCGCCCGGCCGACGACGAGCAGCGCCCAGACGGCGAGCGGCGCCGCTGACGGCAGCGCCCAGCCCGCGAGCGCCGCGGCGATCCCGCCGCCGCTCGGCAGCGGCACGTGCAGCAGCTCGCTCATGCTGCGCGAAGCGGTGTGCTCAAGCGCGAGGGCGGCGAGCAGGTGCAGCGCGATCGCGGCGGCGATCCGCCCGCCGACCGGCACCCCGGCGCGCGACGACAGCGAAGCCCCCTCCACGGCGCCTCCCGCTCCTGCTCGATGGCCAGCCTCCAGCGTGGCGAACGCGCGAGTGCCGCCGAGCCGACTTGTCGGCCTCCTGAGGCGATGCTCAGCGCTCCGCGCAAGAGCGTTGCGCGAGACCGCAGGCTCGGCCGTAGCACCCGGAACCGGCAGGAAAGGACCGCCGAAACGCAAGATACGTGCACCGGGCCGCCCATACGCTGGAAACACGCACCGCTGGTGCGTGCGACGGCCCGATCCGGCCCGCCGATCCGCAGCCCGCACCGACCGCCAGGGAGGCCCCAATGACGATGACCCAGGCCACCGCCGCCGACCTCCGCCAGCACCCCGCCTGGCTCCGCATCAAGGCCGCCGCGACCGCGCTCCAGCCGCTCCAGTCGAAGAGCGGCGCGATCGATGACGCCGCGCACCACGAGAGCGCCCGCGCGCACGTCGCCGAGCTGACCCAGGGCATCCGCGACATCGCCCCCGAGGTCCCGCATGACGCCGCCTACCTCGAGCAGGCCGCCCTCGACTTCGAGCGCTGGGCGGCCGAGGGCTTCGGCGAGCCCGACTTCTTCGACGCGCTCGTGCAGTTCCAGCCGCAGGAGCACCGCGTCGACGGCCTGCAGCACCTCGTCGTCTTCCCGATGTACACCCAGAACGGCTCGCCCGACCGCAAGGTCGAGGCCGTGCTCGTGGAGGTCATCTGGCCCGAGTTCATCGCCGATCTCGAGGCGGGTGACTACTCGAACAAGCTCTTCGTGCCGCTGCGGTTCATCGACTTCACCGCCGGCTACGACACCAACTCGGCCGTGCTCTTCCCCGAGACCGTCGCGATGCGCGAGATCCCGACGTTCACGTGGGGCGCGATCTTCCAGGACCGCGAGGCGGCCCGCTTCCGCCGCGTCGTCGAGGCCGCGTGCGACGTCACGAAGCTCGAGCTGCCCGCCGACGCCGCCGAGATGCTCGCCGACCAGGGCCTCGCCGAGCGCACCTTCGTGATGTGGGACCTCATCCACGACCGCACCCACATGCGCGGCGACCTGCCGTTCGACCCGTTCATGATCAAGCAGCGCATGCCGTTCTTCCTCTACTCGCTCGAGGAGCTGCGCTGCGACCTCACCGCGTTCCGCGAGGCGGTCGCGATCGAGCGGCGCATCGCGGCCGACGACCAGGCGACGGATGCCGACCGCGACCTCGCGAAGCACGCGAAGCTCGTGCAGTACGCGGTCATCTTCGACCGCATCTTCCGCTTCGCCATCACCGGCTCGCGCGTGCGCAACTACGACGGCCTCGGCGGGCAGCTGCTCTTCGCGTGGCTGCACCAGCACCGCGTGCTGCACTGGACCGACACGCAGCTCGCCTTCGACTGGGACGAGGTGCCCGACGTCGTCAACAAGCTCGGCGAGGCGATCGAGCTGCTCTACTGGAAGTCGATCGACCGCCCCAAGGTCGCGCACTGGCTCGCCGCCTACGAGCTCGTCTCCTCCGTCGTCGAGCCGCACCCCGCATCCGCGTGGAAGGCCGGCAACCTGCCGCTCGACGGCACCCCGCGTCAGCTCACCGACCTCGTGATGGACGACGAGTTCCCGCTGTCGATGTTCTACGAGGCGTTCGAGAAGAAGATGCGCGACGTCATCGCCTCGACGAAGGGCATCACCGCCGAGTCGGTGTAGCTGCCGCTCTTCCTTCGCAACGGGTGCGCTCGCACCGACGGGGTGCTGGTTCGCCGGCACCCCGTCGGTCGTCCTGCACCTGTCGCAGGGCGGCGCGGCTCACTCCATGTGGAGCTTGTCCTGCACCTCGCCGGCGATCTTCTCCATCGTGTTCGGCTTCGGCGTCGCCGCGGCATCGGCACGCCGAGCCCGGGCTGGGCGCGTACGAGCGTCGCATCCGAGCATCCTGGGAGTCGGTTGACAGCGACGAGGAATGCCCCGTCGAGTCCGTGGGTTGCCACTGAGACACAAGCTTCTCGAGGAGGATGGCATGGCGAAGATCACGGTGCTCGGCGCGACGGGGTTCGCGGGCGGATGGATCGCGAAGGAGGCCGCGAGCCGCGGCCACGAGCTCACCCTCGTCTCCCGCTCGACGCCGAGCGACGCACCCGAGGGCGCGCGCGTCATCCGCGGCTCGGTGCTCGACGGCGACGTGCTCGCGCAGGCGCTCGACGGCGCCGAGGTCGTCGTGGGCGCGCTCTCACCGCGCGGCGACATGGAGGGCAGGGTGGCGGATGCGTATGCGGATGTCGCGACGCGCGTCGCGGAGACCGGTGCGCGGTTCCTCATCGTCGGCGGGTTCGGCTCGCTGAAGGACGCCGACGGCGAGCGGATCGTGAACACCGACGCGTTCGCGCCCGAGTACAAGCCGGAGTCGCTCGAGCTCTTCTCGGCCTACGAGCGCGTCGCGGCGACGGACGGGGTCGACTGGACCTACGTCTCGCCCGCCGGCACGTTCGGCGGCTTCGTGCCCGACCAGACGCGCCGCGGCGAGTACCGCACGGGCGGCGAGGACGCGTTCTTCGAGGCGGACGGCGGCTCGGTCATCTCCGGCCCCGACTTCGCGCTCGCGGTCGTCGACGAGATCGAGGCGGGCGCGCACCGCCGGGAGCACATCTCCTTCGCCTACTGAGCGGCCGGCGCGGAGCGCGCGGCGGGGTGAGTGAAGTGTACTTGACAGTCAAGCGAACTTGACCGTACAGTCTCCTTGACATCGACCTACGCTCGACCGAAGGAGACGCCATGAGCGACCCCACCGCATCCGCCCCGCAGTCGACCATCGGCCGAGCCCGCTTCGGCGGCGGCACGTCAGCGCTCGTGCTCGTCTCGCTGCTCATCGGGCTCGCCATCTCGAGCGGCCTCGGCGGGCTCTACGCCTGGATCGGCGAGACCGGCGAGGCATGGGTGCGCTTCGCGATCGTCGCGGTCGTGACGCTGCCCGTGAGTGCCATGCTGCCGTGGGCGCTGCTCGTCGACCGCTCGTCGCTCAAGGGCTCGATCGAGCGGCCGGAGGACTCGATCGAGTCGCGCTGGTACGCGAAGGCGGCCGAGGGCACGATGCACGACGTGCTCATCACCGTCGGCATCGGTGCCGCGCTGTTCTCGTTCACGCAGCTGCAGGTGAACACGGGCATTCTGCTCATCGTGCTCGGCACGATGGTGATGGCCGACTTCGGGGTGCGCTACCAGCTCGCGAAGCGAGCGGATGCCTGATGCGCAACGCCCTTCCCGAGCGCCGGGCGGAGCTCGGCTGGTCGCAGCAGCGGCTCGCCAACGAGCTCGGCGTCTCGCGGCAGACGGTCATCTCGATCGAGAAGGGTCGCTTCGACCCCTCGCTCCCGGTCGCGTTCCGGCTCGCAGCGGTCTTCGGCTGCACGATCGAGGACCTCTTCTCGCCGGAGTGAGCCGCCCGCCGATCCTGGCGCCGTGACCGCTCGCCGTCGTCGTGCTCGCCGTGCGCCGTCGCCGCACGCTCCCCGCAGCGGCGATGGGTGTCGCCGTGATCATGGCGTCGATGGGTGTCGGGCTCGTGCTGCCGCTGCTCCTCGCCGCTACGGGACCATGAGCATCGTGGCGCCGCTGCCGAGGACGGCTCGGCGCCGGAACGCCGTGCTCGCGATCGCCCTGCTGCTGCCGCTGCCGCTCGTCGTCGCGCTGCGGTCGATCCTGCTGCCCGAGCTGCCGCCGATCACGCCGGCGAGCGCCTGCCCCGCGCGGATGGCCGCGGGCTGCGGCCCAGACACCGTCGAGCGCGTGCGCGCCGCGATCGACGTCCTCACGCTCGGCGCGCTGGTCGCCATCGCCTCCCTCACCGCCCTGCTGGTGCTGCTGCTCGTCGCGCAGGGCCGGCGAGCGTGGCCGACCGCGATCCTGGGCCTCGCGCTCGCGACCGCCTCGATCATCGGCGGCATCGAGCTCGCGATGATCGACGCCGACCGTTAGCCGGGCAGACTGGGCGCATGCGCATCCTCATCGCCGGCGCCACGAGCGCGCTCGGGCACGCCACCGCATCCGCCCTGCTCGCAGCAGGCCACCACGTCATCGCGGTCGGCTCGAACGCCGACCGCCTCGGGCTCGTGGATGCGTCGGCTCGCTTCGAGTGCGACCTGACCGACTTCGAGGCGGTGCGGTCGCTCGCCGAGGAGGTGGGCGAGCTCGACGGGCTCGTGCACCTCGTGGGCGGCTGGCGCGGCGGCGGCGGCCTCGCGGGGCAGTCCGACGAGGACTGGGCGTGGCTCGAGCAGCGCGTCGTCGGCACGCTGCGCAACACCACGCGCGCGCTCGCGCCCGCGATCGGGCGCTCGGAGGCGGGCGTCATCGCGATCGTCTCGACGACCGGGCTCGAGCGGCCCACTGCGGGCAACGCGAACTACGTCGCGCTCAAGGCCGCCGCCGAGACGTGGCTCGCCGCGGTCGGGCACGAGCTGCGCAGCACGCCCGCGCGCACGGTCGTGAAGCGGGTCAAGGCGCTCGTCTCCGACGCCGACCGAGCCGCGCAGCCCGAGCGTGACTTCGCCGGCCATACCGACGTCGCCGAGCTCGCCGCCGAGCTCGCCGCCGAGTTCGCGGCCGACCCCCCGGCAGGAGCCGACCGGTGAACCGCCCCTGGCGCCCGACGCCCAGCAGCTTCGCGTGGCTGCTGGTCGCGATCGTCGCGCTCGTCTGCCTCGTCACGGCGACGCTCGTGCCGCAACCGATCGCCGCAACGGTCTTCCTCGTGGCGAGCTTCTGCTGGTTCCGCTCGGGCACGGCGGTCGCGGGTGAGTCGGACGAGCGGCCCTGACCGCACACCGGTTCTGCCATGATCGCGCGTCCACCGCGTGCGCGCAGAGCAGATCACCCACCCCGAGCGCGACGCCGCGTGGGCGCGCATCGGGCGCCAGTGGCCCGGCTACCGCCAGTACGAGCGCGACTCCGGCCGCACCGTGCGACTCCTCCGCCTCGCGACCGACGCGGAGCCGTCGCCCTTCGGCCGCCTCTGAGCTCAGCGCTCCATGCGCGTCAGCAGGAACACCGGGATGAGCCGCTCCGTCTTCACCTGGTAGCTCGCGTAGTCGGGCCAGGCCTCGACCGCGCGCGCCCACCACGCATCCCGCTCCTCGCCCGGCTCCTGCTCGCGCGCGAGGTAGTCGTGCTTCTCGGCGCCGTCCTGCAGCTCGACGTGCGGGTTGCGCTTGAGGTTCCAGTACCAGGTCGGATGCGTCGGGTGGCCGCCCTTGGACGCCACCACGAGGTACTCCCCCTCGTGCTCGACGCGCATGAGCGCGGTCTTGCGCAGCTTGCCGCTCTTCGCGCCGACGCTCGTGAGCACGATGATCGGCTTGCCGCGCAGCGTGTTGGCCTCGCGTCCGCCCGTGGCCTCGAACGTCTCGGCCTGCTTGCGCGCCCACGCCGACTCGCTCGGCGCGTACTCCCCCTGCAGCGGCATGCAAGCTCCTTCGTCAGCTCGGTGCTGCTCTCAGCATGCACCCCGTCCGCTGAGCCAGGACTGCGCGCGGACCGGTTCAGCCAGCGGGAGGGCTAGAGCCGCCCCACCTTCGTCACCCGCACGACCGCGCGGCCCTCCTCGGCGGAGGCCGCGAGGTCGATCGTCGCCCAGATGCGCCAGTCGTGGTCGCCCGCCGGGTCGGCGAGGATCTGCTGCGCCTCCCACACCTGCGGGCCCTCGTCGATCACGAGCATCCGCGAGCTCCGCGCATCCGCCCCCGTGCCGATCGAGCCGTGCTCGTCGTAGTAGGCGTCGAGCGCCTGACCCCAGGCATCCGCGTCGAAGCCCGAGGACGCATCCAGCTCGCCCAGCTCCTCGTGCTTGTCGAGCGCCGCGAGCTGCACGCGACGGAACAGCTCGTTGCGCACGAGCACGCGGAACGCGCGCGGGTTCGCGACGACCGAGGGCGGCGGCGGGGGCGCGATGGGCGCCTCCCCCGGCGCTGTGGGGTGCATGAGCTCCTCCCACTCGTCGAGCAGGCTCGAGTCGACCTGCCGCACGACCTCGCCGAGCCACTCGATGAGGTCGAGCAGCTCCTCGCCCTTGACCTCATCGGGCACCGTCTGCCGGATCGCCCGGAACGCATCCGACAGGTACCGCAGCACGAGCCCCTCCGAGCGCGAGAGCCCGTAGTGCTGCACGTAGTCGGCGAACGTCATCGCCCGCTCCCACATGTCGCGCACGACCGACTTCGGCGAGAGCTCGAAGTCGCGCACCCACGGCTGCGACTCGGCGAACATCGCGAGCGCCTCGGTGAGCAGCTCCTCGAGCGGCTTCGGGTGCGTGACGTCCTCAAGCAGCTCCATGCGCGCCTCGTACTCGATGCCCTCGGCCTTCATCGCCGCGACCGCCTCGCCCCGCGCGAGGAACTGCTGCTGCGACAGGATCGGGCGCGGGTCGTCGAGCGTCGCCTCGATGACCGAGACGACGTCGAGCGGATGCGTCGGGCTGGCCTCATCGAGCAGGTCGATCGCCGCGAGCGCGAACGGCGAGAGCGGCTGGTTGAGCGCGAAGTTCGGCTGCAGGTCGACGGTGAGGCGGATGCGCGGGGGCGCGTCGGCGTCTCGGGGATCGGGGTGCTGCTTGACGATGCCCGCGGTGCGGAGCGTGCGGTAGATCGCGAGCGCGCGCCGCTTGAGCTCGAGCTGGCGCGCGCGCGGCTCGTGCGACGACTCGATGAGCTCGCGCACCTCGGTGAAGGCGTCGCGGCCGCGGCCGATGATGTTGAGCAGCATCGAGTGGCTGATCCGCATCTGGGATTGCAGCGGCTCGGGCTCGGCCTCGATGAGCTTCTCGAACGAGGGCTTGCCCCACGAGACGAAGCCCTCGGGCGCCTTCTTCCGCACGAGCTTGCGGCGCTGCTTGGCGTCGTCGCCGGCCTTCGCGAGCATCTTCGCGTTCTCGGCCTCGTGCTCGGGCGCCTGCGCGACGACGGTGCCGGCGGTGTCGTAGCCGGCGCGGCCGGCGCGGCCCGCGATCTGGTGGAACTCGCGCGCGGTGAGGTGACGCATCCGGGTGCCGTCGAACTTCGTGAGTCCCGTGAGGAGCACGGTGCGGATGGGCACGTTGATGCCGACGCCGAGGGTGTCGGTGCCGCAGATGACGCGCAGCAGCCCCTGCTGCGCGAGCTGCTCGACGAGCCGGCGGTACTTCGGCAGCAGCCCCGCGTGGTGGACGCCGATGCCCTGCCGGACGAGCCGCGAGAGGGTCTGGCCGAAGCGTGTCGTGAAGCGGAAGTCGCCGATCGCGCGCGCGATCTCGTCGCGCTGCTCGCGGGTGGTGATCTTCGCCGAGGTGAGCGCCTGCGCCCGCTCGAGGGCCGCGGCCTGCGCGAAGTGGACGATGTAGACGGGCGAGCGCTGGGTGGCGAGCAGCTCCTCGATCGTCTCGTGCACGGGCGTCATCGCGTACTCGTACGTGAGCGGCACGGGGCGCTCGACTCCCGTGACCTGCGCGGTCTCGCGGCCGGTGCGGCGGCTGAGGTCGTCGGCGATGCGGGAGACGTCGCCGAGCGTCGCCGACATCAGGATGAACTGCGCTTGCGGGAGCGTCAGGAGCGGCACCTGCCACGCCCAGCCACGCTGCGGGTCGGCGTAGAAGTGGAACTCGTCCATCACGACCTGGCCGACGTCGGTCTTGTCGCCGTTGCGCAGGGCGAGGTTCGCGAGGATCTCGGCGGTGCAGCAGATGATCGGGGCGTCGGCGTTCACGGACGAGTCGCCGGTGACCATGCCGACGTTCTCGGCGCCGAAGACGTCGACGAGCTGGAAGAACTTCTCGCTCACGAGCGCCTTGATCGGCGCGGTGTAGAAGGTGCGCTTGCCTTGCGCGAGGGCGGCGAAGTGCGCGCCGACGGCGACGAGCGACTTCCCCGTGCCGGTCGGCGTCGAGAGGATGACGTTCGAGCCGCTCACGACCTCGATGAGCGCCTCCTCCTGCGCCGGGTAAAGCGGCAGCCCGCGCTCGGCCGACCACTCGGCGAACGCGTCGAAGGCGGCGTCGGGGTCCCAGGGCGAAGGGGCGAGGTCGAGGAGGGGCATCGCCTCGAGTCTGTCGCACTCGCCGCAGGGCAGCCTCAGACTTCGGCGAGCGCCTGCGAGATCAGCCGATTGATCGACACCTTCTCCTCCGCGGCCCGCATGGCCACCTTCTTGTGGAGCGACGGCGAGATGCGCACGCTGAGCTTCCCCGAGTACGTCCGGTCGACGAGCGGCACCGGCACTTCCTCCCCTTGCTCGCGCAGGTCAGCGACGACCGACTCGATCAGTGCCTCCAGGCCCCGCAGGGCCTCCGGCGCCTCGTCCGCCACCCACGACAGCGAGGGGAACTCCGCCGCGGTGGCGACGAAGGCTCCGTCCTCCTCTGACCACACCGTGCGGTAACCGTAGTGCAGGCTGCTGCTCATCGTTCCTCCTCGAGCTTCTCAATTGCCGCGAGCACTTGCCGCACTTGATACGGCGCTGCGGCACCGTCGCGATCCTGGATGTTGACGCGGGGGTCACCCGGCCAAGGCGTGGCGAACACGAGGTGCGAGCCGCCGCTCTGCCTGGGCTCCCCGAAGTAGTGCTCGCACACCGCTCGCAAGTCGGAGAAGCGCACGCTCGTCGGGGCGTTGCGCATGGCAGCGAGTCGCTTCTCGAGCTTCCCCACGACTGCGATGGTAGCACTATTGCCACCATTCGACACGTTGCATCGGGCGTCTCGCTCGATGAGACGGCAGAGCGCTTGACCGCGACGGCTTGGACGACTCGCGGACAATGTGCACCTTCATGCGGCTCGGCGGGCGCGCAGGCCGCAACAGCGTGCACAAGCTCGCGAGGGAAGCGACGACGCGCGGAACGATGTGCACGCTCTTGCGGCCTGCGGCGGGCGGCTGGCGCAGCACCGTGCACACGGATGCGGCCTCGGTAGACTGTCCTGTGCTCCCCCACGATCCGGCTCCCTCCGGCGCGCCCGCAGACGCCCCCGAGACGCTCTCCGCCGACGACGTCGCCACCACGCTCCGCGTGCTCGAGACGCTCCACCGCATGGACCGCGACGACCCCCACTACGTCGCCGTCCGGCAGGCCACGGCGAACATGTTCAAGGAGGTCAAGCTCGCGAGCCGCAAGGCGAAGCACGCGCGCATCCAGGCCGCCGATCGCGCGGTCGTCGCGAAGACCGCCACCGGCGCGCCCGACCGCATCGACGACGAGACGCGCGGGATCCCGCTCGAGACCCGCAGCGCATCCCCCACCGCCGGCACGCTCCTCCGCTCGCGCGGCTGCTACATCTGCAAGCAGCAGTACACGGTCGTCGACTCCTTCTACCACCAGCTCTGCCCCGACTGCGCGGCGATGAGCCACGCGAAGCGCGACGCCCGCACCGACCTCACCGGCAAGCGCGCGCTGCTCACGGGCGGCCGCGCGAAGATCGGCATGCACATCGCGCTGCGGCTGCTGCGCGACGGCGCGCACACGACGATCACGACGCGGTTCCCGCGGGATGCGGTGCGTCGGTTCTCGGCGATGCCCGACTCGGGCGAGTGGCTCGGCAGGCTCAAGGTCGTCGGCATCGACCTGCGCGACCCGGCGCAGGTCATCGGGCTCGCCGAGGAGGTCGCCGCCGCCGGTCCGCTCGACATCCTGATCAACAACGCGGCCCAGACGGTGCGCCGCTCGGCGGGCGCCTACGCGCCGCTCGTCGAGGCGGAGCTCGCGCCGCTGCCGGTGTCTGCTCCCAACGGCGGCCGGCTCCCCGAGCTCGTGACGTTCGGCCACACGAACGACGCGCATCCGCTCGCCCTCGCGGCCTCGGTCGCGAGCCACCCGATCCTCGCGAGCGCCGCCGTGACGGCCGAGGAGCTCTCGCAGCAGGCGATGGCCGCCGGCTCGTCGTCGCTCGAGCGGCTCGCGGCGGGCACCGCGATCGACGCGGGCGGCCTGCTGCCCGACGAGGCGCACGTGAACTCGTGGACGCAGCACGTCGACCAGGTCGAGCCGCTCGAGATGCTCGAGGTGCAGCTCGCCAACATGACGGCGCCGTTCCTGCTCGTCTCGCGGCTGCGCGCATCGCTCGCCGCCTCCGCCGCGCGCCGCACGTACATCGTGAACGTCTCGGCGATGGAGGGCGTCTTCGGCCGCGGCTACAAGGGCCCCGGCCACCCGCACACGAACATGGCGAAGGCCGCGCTCAACATGCTCACCCGCACGAGCGCCCGCGAGATGTTCGAGAGCGACGGCATCCTCATGACCGCCGTCGACACGGGCTGGATCACCGACGAGCGCCCGCACTTCACGAAGGTGCGGCTCGCCGAGGAGGGCTTCCACGCCCCGCTCGACCTCGTCGACGGCGCCGCGCGCGTCTACGACCCGATCGTGCGCGGCGAGGCGGGCGAGGACCTCTTCGGCGTCTTCCTGAAGGACTACGCGCCGGGTTCGTGGTGATGCAGCTCCTGGTGATGTGCCGATGACGCCCACCGAGCTGCACGCGCTGCCGATCGGCACGCGCGTCGTCGTGCGCTACCGGCTGCACGGCGACACCCACAAGGCGACGGATGCGCTCGGCGAGCTCGTGCACGTCGGTGACGCCGCGTGCACGGTCGCGACCCGTCGCGGCGAGGTCGTCATCGCGATCGCCGACATCGTCGCGGCGAAGACGGTGCCGCCGCCGTCGGAGCGGCACCCGCGGCGCGACCGGCCCTGAGTTCCGCCGGCCGGACTATCCGGTCGGGTGCACAGGAGACCGGTTGACGAGCATGAGCCCGCCGGCGGAGCGCGGGCGGACACGGCCGCGCACACCGGATCTCAGCCTCACCTGGCTAGCGTGTCCCCACCAGCGCAAGCCGCGAGCAAGGAGAGCCGCCATGGCCGACGACCAGGACCCGACCACGACGCCCGCCCCGCGCAGTGTGCCCGCCACCTCAGCCCGCGCCGAGACGCAGGCGTCCTCGACCGGCTCGACCACCGCATCCGCCCAGCCGAAGGAGGTCAGGCTCGACCCGACCCTCGACGGCCACCAGCGGCAGGGCATCTCGGGCGCGACGTGGTTCGCGCTCATCCTCGGCACGGTCATCCTCGTGCTGCTGCTCATCTTCATCCTGCAGAACAACGAGCCGGCCGACTTCGCGTTCCTCGGGCTCGACTTCAGCCTGCCGCTCGGCGTCGCGATGCTCTTCGCCGCGATCGCGGGCGTGCTCATCACGGCACTGCTCGGCTCGGTGCGCCTCTTCAAGGTGAGCCGCCGGGTGCGGAAGCTCGAGAAGGAGCGCGAGCAGATCAAGCAGGCGCTGCGCTGACCCAGGGTAGGGGCCCCTTCCGGATTCCGTACACAGAATCCCAGCCTTTCCGTATACGCTAAGCGCATGAGCGAGCACCTCCTTCACGGCCAGCCGGTGTCGGACGAGCAGATCCAGTCGTGGGCGGACGAGGCGGAGGAGGGCTACGACCTTTCGAAGCTCCCGAGCCCCCGACGCGGTCGCCCGCCCGTGGGTGACGGACCCGGGATCGTCGTCCCGGTACGACTCGACGCCACGACCATCGCTGCGTTATCCGCTCGCGCGGAGGCTGAGGGGATCGCCACACGCTCCGACGCGATTCGGGCGGCGGTGCGCGAGTGGGCGCACCTTGCCTGATCTTCATCAGTCGGCACGGAAGCACTACCGACGCGATCGTCTCGATGACGCGGACGTGCTCCATGCCGCAGCGCACGTCCTCCACTCTTGCCCTCTCGATGACGAGGACGACCCTCGCCGTTGGCTCATGATCGGCGTGGATCCCGTGCCCGCGAGCCGCGCGCCGGGCGGCGCCGGTCGGGTGCGACGGCGGTGACCATGGCGACCCTCACATCCCGGCGAGCGCCGGCTCGCGCACTGCCGCGAGCTCGCGCTCGCTCGGCCGCGGCACGGACGCCCACCCCGCTTGGCCGAGCCACCCGGGCACGCGACCGACCGCATCCGCGTCGCCGTCGATGCGCAACTCCTCCGCTCGGAGCGCGTGCTGCCACGACCGGTCGCCGCGCCAGATGCGCGTCATGACCGGCAGCCGCGTCGTCACGGTCGCCGCGACCGCGAAGCCGGGATCGAAGTCGCAGAGGTCGAGATCGCCCTCGTGGCACACGAGCCACCACTGCGAGGCGCCGGGCAGCACGTCGGTGAAGCGCATCGCGACGACCGTGCGACGGCGCGGCCAAGCCTCGACGTCGATCTGCTGGCGCATGTCCCACAGCAGCAAGTGCGGGTCGAAGTCCTCCTGCCCGAGCTCGCCGATCCAGCGCACGCGCCACGCGGCGAGCCCGTCGACGATCGGCCGCAGCTCCTCCGCCGCTTGCGTGAGCCGGTAGTCGGTGCGCGTGCCCTCGACGCGCTTCCGCACGAGGCCCGCGTGCTCGAGCCGCCGCAGCCGCTTCGACAGCAGCGCCGGCGACATGTGCGGCACGCCGCGGCGCAGGTCGTTGAAGCGCGTCGAGCCGGCGAGCAGCTCGCGGATGATGAGCAGCGTCCACCGCTCGTCGAGCAGCTCCATCGCCTTCGCGACCGGGCAGAACTGGCCATATCCACTCATGTCGGCCTCCGCATCCGGCACCCCGTGAACGCCTGTCGCGGCGCTCACGCCAGGGGTGATCCGGTGCCGATCGAGCACCGGGGTCAGTACAGATCCAGCACTGGATGGCGACGCGCTGCCGGAGGACAGTCGTGCCCGCGATCACCGATCGCGAACGATCAGAGAGGATCACCCGACAGATGAGCACCATCGCTGCAGCGGTCACCACGTCCGCTTCGGAGATCAAGGCCAAGCACGCCGCCATGTGGGCGCTCGGCGACTACCCCGCCGTCGCGCACGAGGTCATCCCCGCCACCGGCCCGCGCCTCGTCGAGGCCGTCGACATCCAGGCGGGCGAGCGCGTGCTCGACATCGCCGCGGGCGACGGCAACGCATCCGTGCCCGCCGCCGAGCGCGGCGCGAGCGTCGTCGCGAGCGACCTGACGCCCGAGCTGCTCGAGGCGGGGCGCGCCCGCTCGGCCGACTCCGGGCTCGACATCACGTGGCAGGCGGCGGATGCGGAGGCCCTGCCGTTCAGGACGCACGAGTTCGACGTCGCCATCTCGTGCGTCGGCATCATGTTCGCGCCCTTCCACGAGGCGGCGGCGCGCGAGCTCGTGCGCGTCGTGCGGCCCGGCGGCCGGATCGGACTGCTCGCGTGGACGCCCGAGGGCTTCATCGGCGAGATGTTCACGATCATGAAGCCGTTCGCGCCCGCGCCGCCGCCCGGAGCGCAGCCCGCGGTGCTGTGGGGCTCGGAGGCGCACGTCCGCGAGCTGCTCGGCGCGCGGGTCGAGCTCACCTTCCGCAAGGAGCTGCTCGACGTGCGCCGCTTCGGCAGCGGTGCCGACTTCCGCGACTTCTTCAAGCGCACCTACGGCCCGACGATCGTCACCTATCGCGGCATCGCCGACCAGCCGGAGCGGGTCGCCGAGCTCGACCGCGAGCTCGAGGCGCTCGGCGAGCGCTACCGCGACGGCGATCTCGTGCAGCTCGAGTACCTGCTGACGACGGGCACGGTGCGGTAGCCCCCACCGCTGGCTTGTCTCACGCCAGGTGTAGGGCGAGTCGCTCCGAAGCGCTCCGCATTCGAGCGACTCGCCCTACACCTGCATCGACAGCCGCGGCGACCGCCAGCTCAGACGCCCGGCGGCCCGTCGAGCACCGTCGGCACGTACTCGAGCAGCTGCATCCCGCCCTCGAACGCGCGGCTCTCGACGAGCTCGAGCCGCACGTCGGGGTAGCCGTCGAAGATGCGATCGCGGCCGCTCGCGCCGGTGATGACGGGGAAGAGCACGACGCGGTAGCGATCGACGAGACCGGACGCGAGCAGCGAGCGGCAGAGCGCGACGCTGCCGAGCGTGCGGAGCGGACGCGCCGATCCCTCCTTGAGGTCGCGCACCGCCGCGACCGCGTCGCCGGCCACGGGCGTGCTGTTCGGCCACTCGAGCGGCGCGGTGAGGGTCGACGAGAAGACGAGCTTCGGCACCTCGAGCAGCTGCTCGGTGCCGGCTTCGCCGCCCTGCAGCAGGCTCCACATGAGCCGATAGGTCGTCGCACCCATGAGGATCGGATCGTCCTTCTCGGGCGACTCCTCGAGCCAGCGCAGGTACTCGGGGCTCTCCATCCCCCACCAGCCGGGCCATCCCTCGGCGGCGCCGTAGTCATCGAGCGAGCAGATGAAGTCCACGGTCAGGGTCTGCACGGTCAGCTCCTCCGCCTCGGTCAGCACCTCGCGCGTCCGACGCTAGGCCGCCATGCCGCGCGCGACAACCCGTCGGCTGCCCGCGGCTAGGCTCAAAGCACCTGACCTGGAGGTTCTGTGCCCTACGCACCCGTCTTCCACGCCGAGGATCTCGCCGACTTCGTCGACGCATCCCCCTCGAGCTTCCACGCCGCCGCCGAGGTCGCGCGACGCCTCCAGGAGGCCGGCTTCACCGCACTCGACGAGACGGATGCGTGGTCCGAGACCCCGGGCAAGCACCTGGTAGTGCGCGACGGCGCCGTCATCGCCTGGGTCGTGCCGAAGGGTGCGACGGCGACGACGCCCGTGCGGGTCTTCGGCGCGCACAGCGACTCCCCCGGCTTCAAGCTTAAGCCGCAGCCGACGACCGGCCGGCTCGGCTGGCTGCAAGCCGGTGTCGAGGTCTACGGCGGGCCGCTCATCAACTCGTGGCTCGACCGCGAGCTGCGCCTCGCCGGTCGGCTCGTGCTCGACGACGGCACCGAGGTCCTCGCCGACTCCGGCGCGCTGCTGCGCCTGCCGCAGCTCGCGATCCACCTCGACCGCGCCGCGAACGACGGCTTGACGCTCGACAAGCAGGCGCACACGCAGCCGGTGTGGGGCCTGGGCGCACCCGAGTCGGCCGACCTGCTCGCCGAGCTCGCAGCATCCGCCGGCATCGACGCGAGCCGCATCCGCGGCTACGACCTCACGACCGCCGATGCCGCCCGCGGTGCCCTCTTCGGCAAGGACCACGTCTTCTTCGCCGCCGGCCGCCTCGACGACCTCGCGAGCGTGCACGCGGGCGTCGTCGCGCTCGCGAGGGCCGCCGACGGCTTCGACGGCGACCACATCCCGGTGCTCGCGGTCTTCGACCACGAGGAGATCGGCTCGGCGACACGCTCGGGCGCGGCCGGTCCCTTCCTCGAGGATGTGCTCGAGCGCATCGGCCTCGCGCTCGGCGGCGACCGCGGCGAGCGGATGCGCGCGCTCGCGTCGTCGTGGTGCGTCTCGAGCGATGTCGGTCACTCGGTGCACCCGAACTTCCCCGAGAAGCACGACCCGATCGTGCAGCCGCTGCTCGGCTCAGGGCCGATCCTGAAGATCAACGCCAACCAGCGCTACGCGACCGATGGCGCGGGCGCCGCCGCGTGGCACGGCTGGTGCGCTGCGGCGGGCGTGCGATCGCAGGCGTTCGTCTCGAACAACACCGTGCCGTGCGGCTCGACGATCGGGCCGATCACCGCGACGCGGCTCGGCATCCGCACGGTCGACGTCGGCATCCCGATCCTGTCGATGCACTCGGCGCGCGAGCTCGCGGGCGTGAGCGACCTCTTCGACCTCGCGAGGGTCGCCGAGGCGTTCTTCTCGGGCACCGAGATCTGAGCCGAGCGCCGGTGGGCCAGCGGACGGGCGTCGACTACATCCTGCCGCTGCGCTGGGATGCGGCAACCTCCCGCCGCGAGCGCGCCGAGCTCAGCGCGTATCTGGAGCGGCTGCGCGACTGGGCCGACGTCGTCGTCGTCGACGGCTCCGCCGAGCCGGTCTTCGCCGAGCACCGCCGGGCGTGGTCGCCGCTCGTGCGCCACATCCGACCCGACCGCGTGACGCCCAACGGCAAGGTCGCGGGTGTGCTCACCGGCATCGAGGCGACCGACCAGCCGCGCATCGTGATCGCCGATGACGACGTGCGCTACTCCGAGGCGGCACTGGCGGATGCGGTGGGCCGGCTCGGCCGCGCGGGCATCGTCGCGCCACAGAACCACTTCCGGCCGCTCCCCTGGCACGCGCGCTGGGACACTGCCCGCTCGCTCATCAACCGCGCGCTCGGCGCCGACTATCCCGGCACGCTCGTCGTGCGGCGCGAGCTCGCCGCCGACGGCTACCGCGGCGACGTGCTGTTCGAGAACCTCGAGCTGCTGCGCACGGTCGAGGCGCGCGGCGGCCGCGTCGAGTGGGCGAAGGACCTCTACGTCGAGCGCCGCCCGCCGACGCCCGCGCACTTCCGGTCGCAGCGCATCCGGCAGGCGTACGACTCTCTCGCGCAGCCGGCCCGGCTCGCAGCAGAGCTCGCGCTGCTGCCGGCGCTGCTGCTGCAGGCGCGGCGCCCCCTCGGCTACCTGCTGTGGGCGGCCGCCGCGGTCGCCGTCGCGGAGCGCGGCCGCCGAGCCGCGGGCGGGCGGGGCGTGTACCGCCCGACCGCGGCGCTGTGGGCGCCGGCATGGGTCGCGGAGCGCGCGGTCGCGGCGTGGCTCGCGCTCGGCTGGCGCCTGCTCGGCGGCGTGCCCTATGCGGGCGGCAGGCTGCACGCCGCAGCCTCGTCGCGGCACGCGCTCGCGGGTGGGCGCGCCCAGCGCTAGCGAGGAGCGACCGGCGACATCCAGCCCGCAGGACGGCGCTTGCCGTACCCTGGCAGCTGGTGTGCCGGGAAGCCTGGTCGGCGTGCCGCCGGGCACGAGGCTCGGCGGCGTCGAGAGGAGCCCCGTGGAGCCCACCCGCACACCCACCGGCGCGCGCCGCGCGCGCATCGCGCAAGCGCTGCGACTCGAGACGACGAGCGGCGTGCTGCTGCTCGTCGCCGCTGCCGCCGCGCTCATCTGGGCGAACTCGCCGTGGCGCGAGTCGTACGCATCCCTCATGGAGCTGCGCGTCGGTCCCGCGGCGCTGCACCTCGATCTGAGCGTGGCCGCGTGGGCGGCGGATGGGCTGCTCGCGGTCTTCTTCTACGTCGTCGGCGTCGAGCTCAAGCACGAGATCGTCGCTGGGAGCCTCCGCGATCCGAAGCGCGCCGCCGTGCCGGTGCTCGCCGCGATCGGCGGGATGGCGCTGCCCGCGGTCGTCTACGTCAGCGTCGTGCTCGTGGCGGGCGACCCGGCGGCGCTGAGCGGCTGGGCGATCCCGGCCGCGACCGACATCGCCTTCGCGCTCGCGGTGCTCGCGATCTTCGGTCGCGGGCTGCCGGTCGGCCTGCGCACCTTCCTGCTGACGCTCGCGGTCGTCGACGACCTGCTCGCGATCGTCGTGATCGCCGTCTTCTACACCGCGGCCGTGCAGCTGTTCGCGCTGCTCGGCGCGGCCCTCGCCGTCACGGCGTTCGCGCTGCTCGTGCGCAGCCGGTTCAGCACACCGTGGGTGCTCATCCCGATCGCCCTCGTCGCCTGGTGGCTCATGCACGAGTCGGGCGTCCACGCGACGATCGCGGGCGTCGTGCTCGGCGCGACCGTGCCGGCGGAACGCCTCTACGGCGAGCGCGAGTCGCGCACGCACCGCCACGAGGCGGCCGTGCGCCCATGGTCGACCGCGATCGCGCTGCCGGTGTTCGCGTTCTGCTCCGCGGGCGTCTCGGTCGCCGACGGCGGCGGCTTCGCCGAGCTCGCGGCGCAGCCGGTGCTGCTCGCCGTCGCAGCGGGCCTCGTGCTCGGCAAGCTGCTCGGCGTGCTCGGCGTCACCGCGATCGTCACCCGACTGACGCCGCTGCGGCTGCCCGACGGCATCGGCATCCGCGATCTCGTGCCCGTCGCCCTGCTCACCGGCATCGGCTTCACCGTCTCGCTGCTCATCACCGAGCTCTCGTTCGACGACGCCGCCCGCACCGATGCCGCGAAGCTCGCCGTGCTCATGGGTTCCGGTATCGCCGCGCTGCTCGCCGCACCCCTGCTGCGCTGGGACGCGCGCCGCGCCCGCAGCATCGACGAGAACGCGGATGGCATCCCCGACTCGCAGCAGGCGCGGATCGGCGACTGACCGTCAGCGGGCCGCAGCAGCCTCCTGCCGCCGCACGATCTCGGCGATCCACGTGGGCGCGAACGGCGACGTGCAGTTCGGCGGGGTCGGGTAGTCCTTCAGCACTTCGAGGCGCTCGCCGATCGCGAGCGCCCGCGCGCGGTGCTCGGGATGCGAGATGCCGACCTGCGCGAGCGTCGTGTTCATCTCCCACTGCAGCCGGTCAGGCGCATCGCGCAGCTCCGCCTCGATCGTGTCGAGCACGCTGGCGAGGTCGAGCCCCTCGGGACGCTTGACGACGCGATCGCTCGTCAGTGCCCATCCCGCGCTCGCGACCACCGCATCCGCGTCTCCGAGCCACGCGAGGCGCAGCGCCTCGGCATCCGGATGCTTCTTCACGACGTAGTTGACGAGCCAGTCGTGCACCTTCGGGGCCCTGGCTTCGCGCAGCATCGCGTCGAGCTCGTCGCGCGAGAACGACTTCGGGCGGCAGATGAGCAGCGCGAGCAGCCGGGCTGCCGTGTCGTCGGTCGCCCACAGCTCGAGGGCGAGCTCGTGCTGCGTCTTCAGGCGCTTGGCGATCGCGCGCAGCGTGCCGAGGTTGACGCCGTGATCGTCGCCGTGGCGCTCGTTGACCTCGCGCATGCGCGGGTCTTCCAGGGTGGCGAGCTCGGCGAGCAGCTCTGGGACGGTCTCGGACATCGTGGCCTCCCCGGCAAGCCTAGGACGAGAGCCGGCTCAGCGGTTGCGCTCCGACTGGTGGCTCGCGCTCGGACCGCCGACCTCCTCCGGCAGCTCGTCGATCGGGACGACGACGATGTCCTGGATCTTCCAGTCGAGGTCGATGCAGCCGTCCCGCGCGTCGAGGAGCTGCTGCAGCGTCGGCTGCATGCCGTGCCGCGGCACGACGAACGACTCGACGTGGAAGACGTGGCCCTGGTCGCGCACGCGCGAACCGGCCTCCGCCACCCACGGCAGGCCGCGCAGGTAGTCGTCGATCTCGGCGGCATCGGGATGCGGTTCGTCGTCGTCGAAGGTCGTCGCGCGCGTGTCCATGAGGTCGGTGATCGCCGCCTTCATGTTCTTGACGCCGTCCCACAGGATGCTCGCGGCGATGAAGAGCGCGGCCGCAGAGTCGGCCCACCAGAGCCCGAGCCCGATGCCCGCGACGCCGACGATCGAGCCCGCCGCGGTCATCCAGTCGGCCTTGTTCATGTCGGCGTCGGCGTAGAGCACCTTGTCGTGCAGCTCTTCGGCGAGCTTCATCTTCACCCTGCCGAAGTAGATCGGCAGCGGGATGGTGAGCGCCATCACGAGCATCATGAGCCAGCCGAGCCACAACTGCTGGTCGAAGATCACGACGGTGCCGATCGGCGGGTGCTCGGCGAGGATGAGCCCCGAGATCGAGTCGTAGATGAGGAACGCGCCCATCGTGAACAGCGCGACGCCCGCCACGAGGTGCGCGACGCCCACCGAGCGGTGATAGCCGTAGGGGTACTTCCTCGTCGGCGTCTTGTTGACGAGCCGCACGGCGAGCAGGAACGCGATCGGCGGCGCGAGCGAGAGCAGGTCCTCGATCCAGGCGGCCTTCATCGCCTGCGAGCTGCCCATGACGAGGAACACGAGCGTGATCGCGACGGCGAGGAACAGCAGCGTGAACCACTCGATGCGGATCGCGCGCTTGAGCGCCTGCTGCTGGCGCTCGGGCAGCTCCGTGCGGCCGAAGCGGTCGGTGCGCGCCTTCATCGTCCCGTCTCCTCATGCAGGAAGGTCTCGAGCTCGACGAGGAACGCGTTCTCGCCGAGCGGAGCGAGCATGATGTGCTTCTCGACCGTGCCGTCGGCGGCGGGCGCCTCGAGGTAGGGGCGGGTCGCGGCGCCGAACTCGCTCCAGGGCGTGTCGTCGAGGAAGCCGCCGATGACGAGGTCGAGCTCGCCCTGCTCGAGCGCGTCGGCCAGCTCTGCCTCGCTGCCGGTCTCCCAGGCGATGTCGGCGTCGAGCCGCTCGGCGAACTGCTCGACGAGCGCGGGCTCCGAGCCCGTCGGTTCGTCGACGTCGTCGAGCTCGACGTAGGGCCGGCGCTCCGTGGCGCCGACGCGCAGCACGTCGCCGCGCACGCGGTCGAGCGTGCCCTCCGGGTCGTTGGGGAACTGCGCGCCGCACCCGCTCAGCGCGAGCGCCGCGACCGTCGCGCTCGCGAGCGCCAACCGCATCCTCACCATGGTTCGGACAGTAGCCCCGCCACCGTAGAGCAGGCTGGAGCCGGGCGCCTACCGCGTGCTGCGCAGCAGCGCCCGCGTGCTGGATGAAGCTGCCGTCGGCCTCCGCCCCCACCGCATCGATCGCGACGTCGGCGCCGACCCTGTCGGTGATCCGCTTGAGGTGCACGACGATGTCGTCGTACTCGACGAAGTTGTAGGTCTCGGCGTGCGCGAAGGTGCGGGCCTTCTCGAGCCGGTAGTCGAGGTGGTCGATGACGATGACGCGCGCCGCGCCCATGAACCACGCCGACTTCGCGGCGTAGAGCCCCACCGGACCGGCGCCGAACACGACCACGGTGTCGCCCTCGGCGATGTCGCCCAGCTGGGCTCCGAAGTAGCCGGTGGCCAGCGCATCCGTCAGCATCACGGCATCCTCGTCGTCCATCCACTCGGGGATCACCGACGGGCCGACGTCGGCGAAGGGCACGCGCACGAACTCCGCCTGGCCGCCGTCGTAGCCGCCGGTGGTGTGCGAGTAGCCGTAGAGCGCGCCGACCGCGGTGGCGTTCGGGTTGACGTTGTGGCAGTTCGAGTAGAGCCCGCGGGCGCAGTAGAAGCACGAGCCGCAGGAGATGTTGGCGGGCACCATCACGCGGTCGCCGACCTCGAGGCTCTGCACCGAGGGGCCGACCTCGTCGATGACGCCGATGAACTCGTGCCCGAAGGTCGTGCCGACCCGGGTCCTCGCATCGGCTCGCCTCCTGGTGGATCGGTGAGCCAGCGTTGCAGGGGCCCGCGCCCGCTTCAAGGCGTGGCGGCTGGGAATCCACTCACCGGTCGCCCGTCGAGGCGCGGATGCGTCGGCCCGGCTCGGGCACGCGGGGCGCGAGTCGCGCGGCGCGGTCCTCGTCGCTCATCCGTGCGAGCACGCGCACGTCGGCCCCCTCGGGGAAGTAGCCGCGACGGCTGCGCTCGAGCCGCACGATGTACCACCAGGCCGGCACGCGAGCGGCCTTGGAGCGGTTGTGCGCTGCGCACAGCGCCTGCGCGTTGCGCTCGATCGTGGGTCCGCCGCGCGACCACGGGATGATGTGGTCGACCTGCGTCGCCCGAGCGCCGCAGCGACCGACGAGGAAGAAGAGCGCCGCCTCGCAGCGACCGCCGGCGCGCTCGAGCACCGCAGCGCGAGGGCCGAAGCGGAACGTGCGCCACGGGTCGCGGCGAGGCGTGAGCGGCGCTCGCGTGAGCAGCGGCATCCGCAGCACCGCGACCGCGACGATCGCGCCGATGATCCACCACGCGTGCGGCGCGAGCCATTCGATCGACAGCTCGAGCACCTGCCATGCGATCGCGTCCACCGCATCCCCTCACCGCGTCCGGACCTCGGTGTCGCGCGCACTCGATCATGGCCGCTCACCGGCACCCGAGCCAAACCGCCCGTAGACTGCACCGGGCCCCGCGGCAGGCGCCGCGCAGCGCGCTCGCCGCGGTCGGCTCCGTGACGTGACGAGGAGGGGCGCGATGGCTGGATCCGAGTCGGTCCGCAGCGACGACGCATCGACCCGTCGGCTCCGCCGCCTCGTGCGGGAGGGGAAGCTGACGGCGCTTGCAGAGGACGCCGCCGCGATGCCCGCCCGCGAGCTGATCGCCGTGCTCGAGCGGCTCTCCTTCCGCGACCGCGCGGTGGTCTTCCGGGTGCTGCCCAAGTCGCTCGCGATCGAGGTGTTCGACCGGCTCGACCCCGCGGTGCAGGCCGACGTCGTGCAAGGGCTGCACGAGGTCGAGGTCACCGACATGTTCGGCGAGCTCGACCCGGAGGACCGCGCGGTGCTGCTCGACGAGCTCCCCGCGTCGGTCGCCAGCCGTCTCGTGCGAGCACTGCCCGACGACGAGCGGACGCGCACGTCGGTCGTGCTCGGCTACCCGGCGCGTTCGATCGGCCGCCACATGAGCTCCCAGATCATCGTGCTGCGCGCCGACGACCCTGTGGCCGAAGCGCTCGAGCGCGTGCGAGCGCGCCTCGCCGACGCCGAGACCGTCTACACGATGCTCGTGGTCGACGACGAGCGGCGGCTCATCGGCACCGTCGCGCTCCGCGACGTGCTCGGCGCCGCAGAGGACTCGCCGATCGCGAGCATCATGCGGCCCGCCGACCTCGAGGCCGATGCCGCGACCGTCACGGAATCGGCGGAGCTCGCCGCCCGCCGCTGCGCCGACCGGAAGCTGCTCGCGCTGCCGATCGTCGACGCGGAGGGGCGCGCGGTCGGGATCCTCACGGTCGAGGATGCCCTGAGCCTGCTCGAGGACGCGGAGAGCGAGGACGTGGCCAGGTCGGCGGGATCCGAGCCGCTGCGCCGCCCCTACCTGTCGACGCCCGTGCGGAAGCTCGTGATCTCGCGCGTCGTCTGGCTCTTCGTGCTCGCGATCGGCGCGACGCTCACGGTGCAGGTGCTCGAGGGCTTCGAGGAGACCATCGCGCAGATGGTCGTCCTGTCGGTCTTCATCCCGCTGCTGATCGGCACGGGCGGCAACACCGGCAACCAGGCGGCGACGACCGTCACTCGCGCGCTCGCGCTCGGCGACGTCACGCCGCGCGACATCCTCGCCGTCCTCGCTCGGGAGTCGCGCACGGGGCTCAGCCTCGGCGTCGTGCTGGGCGGCGCGGGCTTCGCGGTCGCCTCGCTCTTCTACGGTCCGGGCATCGGCGCCGTGATCGGCCTCACGCTGCTGTGCATCTGCACACTCGCGGCGTCGGTCGGCGGCGTCATGCCGCTCGTCGGGAAGGCGATCCGCGTCGATCCGGCGGTCTTCTCGAACCCGTTCATCACGACGTTCGTGGATGCCGCGGGCCTCGTCGTCTACTTCCTCATCGCGCGAGCGGTGCTCGGGCTGTAGCCGCCGAGCGGCGGCCCCCGTCAGGATCTCGGCGCCCGCGCCCCAGCGCCCCGATGCGATCGTGGACATGGGTAGACAAACCGCCTACCTTGACCGTATGAAGACGATCTCGGTCGGCGAGCTGCGGCAGAACCCCGCGGTCATGCTCGCCGAGGTCGCGGCGGGCGAGACCTACCGGATCACCCGCCACGGTCGGGAGGTCGGCCGCATCCTTCCCCCCGACGAGGCGATCGCGCTGATTCCTGCGCCGCGGCCCGGCGGCATGCAGCTGACGGGGCGAGAGCCGCACGAGCTGCGCTCGGCCCCGACGGTCGAAGCGCTGCTCGACGACCTCGACCGCGCATGGTGAGCGGCGGCTGGTACTACCTCGACACCTCGGTGGCGGTGCACGCGCTGCTCGGCCACAGCGTGAAGGCCGCTGCATGAATCGAGGCCGCGGACCGCGACGAGTCGGTCGACCTCGTCTCGTCTCGGATCCTGCGCACCGAGCTGACGCGAGTGCTGCGCCGCGAAGGGATTCCGGGCAGCGAGCGCGACCGCCTCTTGGTCGGCCTCAGCCTGGTGCCGCTCTCAGAGGGGATCCTGCAGCAAGCTGAGGCGATCGTGCCTCACGTCAAGACGCTCGACGCCATTCACCTCGCGAGCGCCCTCGCCATCGGACGAGACCCCATCGTCGTCACGCACGATGTCACCATGGACGCCGTCGCACGAGAGCTCGGCCTGCGGACCTTCGACCCGGTCGCGTGATCGACCATCGCGTGATCGACCATCGCGTGATCGACCGCCGTGCGGCTCACTCGCCGCCGAGCTGCCCCGTCATCCGACCGTGCATCTTCGTCGACGCGGCATTGAGCCCGTGCAGCTCGACCGTCTTGCCGAGCCGGGCGTACTTCGTCTCGATCGCGTCGAGCGCGGCGACGGTCGACGCATCCCAGATGTGCGAGCGCGAGAGGTCGATCACCACGCGCTGAGGGTCGTCGACGTAGGAGAACTGCGTCGTCAGGTCGTTCGACGAGGCCCAGAACAGCTCGCCCTCCACGGCGTAGTGGGCCGACGCATCCGTCACAGTCCGCGTCACGGTCGCGAAGTGCGCGACCCGGCGGGCGAAGAGCACCATCGCGACGACGACGCCGACGATGACGCCGATCGCGAGGTTCTCGGTCACGACGACGACCGCGACCGTCGTCACCATGACGAGCGTCTCCGACAGCGGCATGCGGCGCAGCGTCGACGGCCGCACGCTGTGCCAGTCGAACGTCGCCCAGACGACCATGATCATCACCGCGACGAGCGCGGCCATCGGGATCATCGCGACGACATCACCGAGCGAGACGACGAGCACGAGCAGGAAGACGCCGGCGAGGAACGTCGAGAGGCGCGAGCGGGCGCCCGAGACCTTGACGTTGATCATCGTCTGGCCGATCATCGCGCAGCCGCCCATGCCGCCGAAGAGGCCCGAGAGCACGTTCGCGACGCCCTGGCCCCACGACTCGCGCGTCTTGTCGGAGCGCGTGTCGGTGACGTCGTCGACGAGCTTGGCCGTCAGCAGCGACTCCATGAGGCCGACGAGCGCCATCGCGAACGCGGTCGGACCGATGATGCCGAGCGTCTCGAGCGTGAGCGGCACATCCGGCACGAACAGCGACGGGAGGCTCTCGGGCAGCTCGCCCTGATCGCCGACGGTCGGCACGGCCAAGCCGAAGATCGCGACGGCGGCCGTCAGCACGATGATGGCGATGAGCGGCGCCGGCACGGCCTTCGTGACGCGTGGCCAGAGCACGATGATGACGAGCCCGACCGCGACGAGCGGGTAGACGAGCCACGGCACGCCGATGAGGTGCGGCAGCTGCGCGAGCAGCACGAGGATCGCGAGCGCGTTGACGAACCCGACCATGACGCTGCGCGGGATGAAGCGCATGAGCTTCGCGACGCCCGCGACGCCGAGCAGCACCTGCATGATGCCGGCGAGGATCACCGTGGCGATGAAGTAGTCGAAGCCGTGCTCGCGCATGATCGGGGCGATGACGAGCGCGACGGCGCCGGTCGCGGCAGAGATCATCGCGGGCCGGCCACCGAGGAACGCGATCGAGACGGCCATCACGAACGACGAGAAGAGGCCGACGCGCGGGTCGACGCCCGCGATCACCGAGAACGCGATCGACTCGGGGATCAGCGCGAGCGCCACCACGAGCCCCGCGAGCACCTCGCGCGTGAGCAGTCGCGGCGTGCGCAGCACGGTGACGACGGATGGGTCGTCGCGGTAGCGCTCGCGGGCGCCGGGGGCGGTGGTGGCCATGGGGCTCCTCGGCGGCACGCTGGGGCGCGCCAGGAAACGGATGCGCGGCGACGCGCGAGAAGAGGAAGGGAACGTCGGAGAGCCCGACGGGCTCAGTCTACTGGCGGGTGGCTGCCGGGTGACCGTCAGTACACCGGCAGACGATCGATGACCTTGGCTGCGGCTTCGATCATCGCCGCGGCGTCCGCTTGCGCGCGGCGAGCGTCATCAGCGGTCGCGACCGGCTTCTCCACCGACGGGTACTCGCTGCTGTTGCGCAGTCTCCGCATCCCAGGGAACGGTCGAATCGTCGTGCCCATGACCCTGCCGAACTGAGCGTCGACGGCGTCATAGACGGCGATGTGACCGCCTGCTCCCGTCGGACGGATGCCTTGCACGAGCAGAAGGGATGCCAGCGCCTTCCGTGCGCCGTCGTAGGCGAGCTGGAAGGAGCCGATCGGATCCGCCTCGATGCTCGCCTTCGACGTCGCGACGTGCGCGCGAGCCTGTGTGAGGTAGGCGTGTGCAAGCTCGGCATTCGCCGGCACTCGCTCGAGGTGCTTCGCCTCGAGCAGGGCGTCGACTTCGCCTCGCCCCGGCTGCCACCCGAAACTCATGCGTCCTCCTCGCGCAACGGGATGCTCACGAGCGGCCGATCGTACAGATGCCGCAGGAAGAGGTCGTCCTTGTCTCCCCAGGCGCGATGCGAGACCGCGCGCGGATTCACCTCGCGACCGAGGCGCTTCCGCGCAGTCTCCGCAGCCGTGTCGAGCGCCGCGGGATCGATCTCATCACCGACGACCAGCACATCGACGTCTCGCGGATCGGATCCAGTCTCGCCGTGGAGCCGGGCGGCCCACGACCCGTAGATGTACGCCTCATCGACTCCCGGAACATCGCGCAGGAGCGGCGCGAGCACGGCGGTCGGTCCGTACGCGTAGCGAAGGATCTCGGCGACGGGCCGGTAGAGCGGATGCTCGTCATTGACTCTGATGAGTCGGCTGCGCCCGACGGTGCGCGCGAGCAGGAATCCCGCCTCAACCATCCGCCGCAGCTCGCGAGATGCGTTGGCGACCGCGGTATCGGCCGCTGCCGCGAGCTCGGTGACTGTGCGCTCCCGATCCGGATTCAGATACAGCTCGGCGAGGAGCCTCCCCTGAGTGTCCGATCGCAGCAGCGGAGAGAGCGTTGGCACCGACGATTTCACATTTGCGATGATATCTTGCGCTTAAAGAGACTTTCAAGCACTCCTATCGCCGAGCCCGATGGCGACTTGCCCTGAACAGGAACGTCGCTCAGTCCGCTGAGGTTCGAGTGAAGTGCTTCCGGATGCGGTCGGCCTGCTCTGGCGTGAGGTGCCACTCCGTGCCGATCTCGTGACCCTCGAACGGGCCGCCGCCATCGGTCGGGTTGCGCAGGAAGCCGCGGATCTGCTTGCCCTTGCGATCCATGCCGAGCTCGCGCGACAGCTCTACCGGGGTGATCGTCGACTCGTCCATGTGCCGAGGCTATCGGCACGGTGAGCGCAGCGGACGAGCCGCCCGGCGCCATGCGGCGCGGGCGGCTCGTCAGGTGGTTGCGCTCGACTACGCGTGCGCGAGCGACCGGTCGTCGGCATCCCCGGCGGGCAGGTCCGGGAACGCCTCCGCGACACCGGCGTGCACGATGCGGCCGGCTCGCGTGTTGACGCCCGCGGCGAGCGTGCGGTGGGCAGCGATGGCCGCTTCCGCTCCCTGCTGCGCGATGCGGTGGATGTACGGCAGCGTCGCGTTCGAGAGGGCGCGCGTCGCGGTCTGCGGCACCGCGCCCGGCATGTTGGCGACGCAGAAGTGACGGATGCCGTCGACCTCGAAGGTCGGGTCGGCGTACGTCGTCGCGTGCGACGTCTCGAACGCGCCGCCCTGGTCGATCGCGACGTCGATGAGCAGCGCTGTCGGCTTCAGCAGCGCGAGCTGCGCGCGCGAGACGACCTTCGGCGCCGCGCGGCCCGGCACGAGCACCGCGCCGATCACGACGTCGGCCTGCGCGAGCTCGGCCTCGAGCGTCGCGACGTCCGACATCAGCACGCGGGCGCGCCCGTGCAGCAGCGCGTCGAGCTGACGGATGCGCGTGGGCGACATCTCGAGCACCGTCACCTCGGCCTGCATGCCGAGGGCGAGCTGCGCGGCGTGCGTGCCGACGGCGCCGCCGCCGATGATCAGCACCCGCGCCGGCGCGACGCCCGGGGCGCCGCCGAGCAGCACGCCCGGGCCGCCCGCGGGCCGCATGAGATGCGCGGCGGCGGCGTGCGCCGCGAGGCTGCCGGCGATCTCGCTCATGGGCGCGAGCAGCGGCAGGCTGCCGCCGTCGCTCACGGTCTCGTAGGCGATGCCGAGCGTGCCCGACTCGAGCAGCGCCTCGGTGAGCGGCCGGTCGGCCGCGAGGTGCAGGTAGGTGAAGAGCGCGAGGTCGTCGCGCAGGAAGGCGTACTCCGCAGGCGTCGGCTCCTTCACCTTGACGAGCAGCTCCGCTCCCGCCCACGCCTCCTCGCGCGAGACGAGCTCGACACCCGCGGCGAGGTACTGCTCGTCGGGGAACCCCGCGAGCTCGCCCGCGCCCCGCTCGACGAGCACGGTGTGCCCGGAGCGCACGAGGTCCTCGGCACCCGCGGGCGTGAGCGCGACCCGCGCCTCACCGGGCTTGATCTCCTTGACGACTGCGATGCGCATCCGCCTGTCCTTTCGTCCTTCAGCTGCTCGCGCGTCGCGCGATGTTGTAGAAGCGCACCGCTTGGTACTCCTCGAGGCCCTCGGCGCTGCCCTCGCGGCCGAGGCCGGACTGCTTGACGCCGCCGAACGGCGCTGCCGCGTTCGACGGCACACCCTGGTTGATGCCGACGATGCCGCTCTCGAGCCGGTCGGCGACGTCGAGCGCGCGGTCGAGGCTCTCGGTGAAGACGTAGGCGGCGAGGCCGAACTCGGTGTCGTTCGCCCGCTCGAGCGCCTCCGCCTCGGTCGAGAACCGCTGGATCGCGGCGATCGGGCCGAAGATCTCCTCGCGCGCGAGGTCGGCGTCGGCCGGCACCCGGTCGAGCACCGTCGGCGCGAAGAAGCGGCCGTCGCCGAGCGCCTCGCCGCCCGCGAGGAGCGAAGCGCCGCGCTCGACGGCGTCGCTCGTGAACGCGCCCATCTGCTCGACCGCACGGGTATCGATGAGCGGGCCGAGCACGGTGCCGGCGCCGAGCCCGCCGCCGACGCGCACGTGGCGGAAGCGCTCGGCGAGTCCCTCCGCGAAGGCGTCGGCGATGCCGTCCTGCACGAAGAAGCGGTTCGCGCCGATGCACGACTGGCCGCCGTTGCGCAGCTTCGCCGCGAACGCGCCGTCGATCGCGCGCTCGAGATCGGCGTCGTCGAAGACGAGGAACGGCGCGTTGCCGCCGAGCTCCATCGATGAGCGCAGGACGTTGTCGGACGCGAGCCGCATGAGCGTGCGCCCGACCTCGGTCGAGCCGGTGAACGAGACCTTCCGCACGCGCGGGTCGCGGAGCACCGCCTCGCTGAAGCGCGACGAGCTCGAGGTCGTGACGACCTGCACGAGGTCGGCCGGCACGCCGGCCCGCACCGCGAGCTGCACGGCGAAGATCGTCGTGAGCGGCGTCGCGGTCGCGGGCTTCACCACCGCGGCGCAGCCGGCGGCGAGCGCGGGCGCGATCTTCCGCGTCGCCATCGCGAGCGGGAAGTTCCACGGCGTGATGAGCACCGAGAGCCCGACGGGCGCGCGCCGCGTGAGGATGCTCGCGCCGCCGTCGGGCGCGTCGCGGAACCCGCCCGCGGGGCGCACGGCCTCCTCGGCGTACCAGCGCACGAAGTCGCTCCCGTACTTCACCTCGCCGCGCGCCTCCGCGAGCGGCTTCCCCATCTCGCGCGAGATGAGGTGCGCGAGCTCCTCGGTGTGCTCGACGAGCAGCGCATGCCACGCGTGCAGCACGTTCGCGCGCTCCCGCGGGGTCGTGCGCGCCCAGGCGCGACCGGCCGCATCCGCCGTCTCGACGACCCGCAGGGCGCCGTCGACGTCGATGTCGGCGATGTGCGCGATGCGCTCGCCGGTGGCGGGGTCGTCGACCCCGATGCCCTCGGCGGGCAGGTCGAGGCCCGCGATCACCGCGTCGGCGGTGGCGACGGCGGATGCGTCGTGCGCGATGAGCGCGTCGGTCGCGATGGTGCTCATCGGCCGGCCTCCTCGATGATCGCCTGCTCGATGGCGGCGACGTAGTCGACGACCTCGCGGTCGCTCACGATGAACGGGGGGCTCAGCTGCAGGGTGTTGCCGCGCAGCGGCCGCGTGATGACCCCGAGGTCGACCGCGCGGTCGGCGACGCGCTCGTTGCCGAGCCGCTCGTCGAGCGAGATGCCGCCGAGGAAGCCGGCGACGCGCACGTCGACGACGGCCTCCTGCCGCTGCCGGAGCGCGTCGAGCTCGCGGCGGAGCACCTCCTCGAGCTCGCGCACGCGCGGCACGAGCCCGTCGCGCTCGAGGATGTCCAGGTTGGCGAGCGCGACGGCGGCTGCGGTCGCGTGGCCGGCGTAGGTGGCGCCGTGCCGGAAGACGGGCGTCTCGGGCGCATCCACGTAGAACGGCTCCCACAGCCGCGGCGCGACGAGCACGCCGCCGAGCGGGGCGTAGCCCGAGGTGACGCCCTTCGCGAAGGTCACGAGGTCGGGCTCGATGCCGAAGCGCTGGGCGGCGAACATCTCGCCCGTGCGGCCGAAGCCCGTGATGACCTCGTCGAGCACGAGCAGGATGTCGTGCTCGCGCGCGAGGCGGTGCAGGCCCTCGAGGTAGCCGGGCTCGGGCGGGTTGACGCCGCCGGTGCCCTGCACGGGCTCGGCGACGATCGCCGCGATCCTGTCGGCCCCGATGCGCTCGATCGTCTCCTCGACCTGCGCGAGGTCGTCGAAGGAGACGCGCGCGGTCTCGGGCACGAGCGACTCGGTGCCGTAGCCCTCGCGGTTGAAGGGCAGGCCCGCGATGCTCGTGCCGTAGGCGTGGAGGCCGTGGTACGCGTGCTCGCGGCTGAGGATGATCTGCTTCGACGGGCGGCCCTGCTGCTGCCAGTGGCGGCGGGCGAGCTTGCACGCGACGTCGATCGCGTCGGAGCCGCCGGAGTTGAGGATGACCTTGGCGCGGTCGATCGGCGCGAGCGCGGCGAGCCGCTCGCCGAGCTCGAGCGCCTTGTCGTTCGAGTAGCGGGCGAAGATGTGGTACGTCTCGAGCCGCTGCATCTGCTCGAACGCGGCGCGCGCGAGCTCGGGGTGCGCGTGGCCGACGTTCGCGTGCCACAGGCCCGCGGTGCCGTCGAAGAGTCGCTGCCCCTCGGTCGTGAAGACGTAGGAGCCCTCGCCGCGGTCGATGACCAGCTGGCGGCCGACGATCGAGGGCACATGCGCCTGGGCCGGCCACAGCGCGGGCGCGTCGAGCACCCGGGCGGTGTCGGTGGCGGCGTGGGCATCGGTGAGCGTCATCGCATCTCCTTCATCGCAGACGTGGGTCGCGCGCCTCGAGCGGGCGCGCACCTCCACGCTAGGGCGCGTCAAGCGTCAGGTACAGCGACCCTTTCCGACGATCGATCGTCACCTCTGCTGACGATCCGCGAGCGCCGCGGCGATCGCGTCGCGCACGACGCCGAACCACGGATGCGCGCCGGCGCCCGGGCGGACGAGGAAGAGGATGTCGCGCTCCTCGTTCGCGGGCAGCAGCGGGCTCGGCTCGAGTGCGGAGCCCGCCTCCCGGACGACGAGATCGGGCAGGAACGCCGCTGCGAGCCCCGCCTCGACGAGCCGCAGGTGGAAGAGCAGGTCGGAGGACTCGTGGGCGACGAGCGGCTCGAGCCCGAGCTCGCGGCACACGCGCAGCGCCCACGCGGTCGACGGGGCCTCGCGGCGCTCCATGACCCACGGCATCCCCCGCATGTCCTGGAACGACGCGTGCGCGAACCGCTCGGGCAGGTAGCCGCGCACGGGGTCGCGACCGATGACCGAGGCCTCGATCGCGCCGGTCGGGCTCAGCTGCGTGCCGGGGAAGGTGTCGGTCACGACGGCGTCGACCTGCCGCGAGACGAGGCGCAGCACCGCCTCCTCCGGGTCGGCGCGGCGCAGCCGCACGTCGAGCCCCGGGTGCTCCTCGGCGAGCCGCTGCAGCGCCGTCGGCATGACGATCCGGCCGATCGAGGTGTAGACCGCGACGGTGATGACGCCGCGCGGCTGCTCGCGAGCTGCGGCGAGCTCGGCCTCGGCGTGCTCGAGCGCGGCGAGCACCGCCTCGGTGTTCTGCACGAGCGCGTGGCCGACGGGCGTCAGCCGCGCGGTGCGGCCGACGCGCTCGAGCAGCACGGCGCCCGTCTCGCGCTCGAGCAGCGAGAGCTGCTGCGAGATCGCGGAGTGGCTGTAGGAGAGCTCGCGCGCGGCCGCGGTGATGCTCCCGTGCAGTGCCACTGCCCGCAGCATGAGCAGTCGCGTGAGGTCGAGCACGGTCGAAGCCTATGCCGCGGGCGCGGGCGCGGGCGCTCCACTGCCGCGGACCGTCGCGCGCAGGGTCGGCCCGGCGCCCCACTACGTTGAGCCCATGGCCACGATGATCCCCGGCTTGATCCGCCCAGGCACGCCGCCCGGCGAGTTCAAGGTCTTCGAGGCGCTCCGCGACCACCCCGGCACCGCCGACTGGATCGTCTGGCACGGGCTGCCCATCCGCCACCACGAGACGCAGGTCGAGGGCGAGGCCGACTTCGTCATCGTGATCCCGGGCGAGGGGATGCTCGTAGTCGAGGTGAAGTCGCACGAGCGCGTCGAGGTCGGTGACGACGGGCTCTGGCGGCTCGGCGGCCAGGAGCCGACGCCCCGCTCCCCCTACGACCAGGTGTGGGACAACTCGCGCAGCATCCGCAAGTGGATCGAGCGGCGAGCGCACGTGCTGCCCTTCCCGACCTGGCAGGCAGTGTGGTTCCCGATGCGCGGCGGCGAGCTCGTGGCGCAGCTCGAGCAGCGCATCGACGTGCCCGCGAAGGCGACGCTCTCGCGCGCCGACCTCGACGCATCCCGGCTCGTCACGAGCATCGTCGGCGTGCTGCGGCACGGCCGCCGCGAGCTCGAGCGGCGAGTGCCCGCCTACCAGGCGGGCCGGCCGGACGAGCAGGACATCGCCGAGGTGCGAGAGGCGCTGCAGCCGTCGATCTCGTGGGCGAGCGCGATGAACGAGCGCCGCGAGCAGCGCGAGCGCGACCTGCGCGAGGCGACCGAGCGGCAGGAGCGGGCTCTGCAGTACTTCGCCGCGAGCCCGCGGCTGCTCGTGACCGGGCCGGCCGGCACGGGCAAGACCAACGTCGCGGTGCGCGCGGCCCTGCTCGACGCGAACCGCGACGAGCGCGTGCTGCTCACGTGCTTCAACCGCCGGCTCGAGGCCGACCTGCAGCGGCGGCTCCGCGACCGCGACGACGTGACGGTCGCGCGCGTGCACCAGCTCATGCTCGCGTTCGCCGGCCTCACCCCGCCGGACGACGCGGGCGACGACTGGTGGAACGGCACGCTGCCCGACGCCGTGCTCGCCGTCACGCGCGCACCGGGCTTCGAGCCGCCGTTCACGAGCCTCATCGCCGACGAGGCGCAGGACCTCGCGCGCGACTCGACGCTCGACGTGCTGGACAGCCTGCTCGTCGGCGGACTCGCCGGCGCCCGCGTCGTGCTCGCCGGCGACTTCACCCGCCAGGACATCTACACGCCGCAACCCACCCGTGGGTCGAGTAGCCCGACGCAACCCGACCGTGGGTCGAGTAGCCCGACGCAGTCGGGCGTATCGAGACCGAGCCCCATCACCGACCGCATCCCCGACACCGCCACCATGACCCTCACGACCAACGTGCGCCAGACCCCGCAGCTCGCCGCGCTCATCGAAGAGCTGCTCGACGACGAGCTCTACATCGGCTTCGACCGTGACACCGAGGAGGAGCCCGACGACCTTCCGCTCACGATCCTGCGCTACCGCACCGAGGCCGAGCAGCAGGAGCAGCTCGCGAGCGCGCTCATGGCGCTGTGGGACGACGGCTGGGATCCGCGCGAGATCCTCATCCTCTCCCCTCGGCGGGCGTCGGCGGCGAGCCGTGCCGCGGGCGCGGTGGCGGATGCGCTGGCGAGCCACGACGGTGACGCGAACGGCACCCCGTGGGGCACCGTCCACGCGTTCAAGGGGCTCGAGGCGCCCGCGGTCGTGCTGACGGACGTCGACGGCACGAGCGCGCGCTGGCACGACCTCCTCTACATCGGCGCGACGCGCGCGACCGAGCGGCTCGTCGTGCTCACGAGTCTCGACGAGATCGCCGGACGGGCCCCACTGCAGCACTGAGCGGTGGAAGGCCGACGAGATGATGCCGGCCACGTCGTTCAGGTGAAGTCTTGGACCCTGCTCGCCCAGTAGCCCGGCCGGCGCCGCTCGTGCGCGTACGCAAGCACGCGAACTCGCTGGTGGGCGACGACGTAGACGACGCTCATGCGGAACGGCCTGATGCTGCGTCGCCGAATCGTCGCGTTCGTCCCCGCGGTCGCGAGGGCGGGCCAAGCGTCGGGGCGAGCGAGCACGTCTTCCACCGCGCCTTCGGCGGCGTCGATCAGCATGGAGGCGGCATCGATCGGCAGTCGATCCGCAGCCGCGAGCAGCTCGGCGCGCGCCGCAGGATGCTCGCTCCAGTCGGACAGCGTCACATGTCCGCTTGCGCACGACGCGAAGCGATCCGCGCGCGGGCGAGCCGCATCGTCTCGCGTCCGTCGACGAGCTCGACTCGAGAGTCCTCGACCTCCGCGATGCGGAGGCGGAGCTCTGCGTGCCAAGCGTCATCCACCCGCGTGCTGTCCTCAGCGTTCTCTTCGAGATCAGCCATGACCTCGTCTGCGAGCCTGACACGGTCAGCGGGTGATAGGTCACGCGCCGCTCGGATCAGCTCCGCCAAGGTCATGCCCCGAGTGTAGGCCGCGGCCCAGCGCTCCGCGCAGGCGGATCCGGCACATGTGGATAGCCCCACGTCCGCCGACCGGCTGGTGCCCGCAACGCATGGCAGCAGCACGTGATCCGTGCCGACCAGCCTCAACGAGACCGTCCATGGCAGCGCTCCTGGACCGACCCGCTGCCCGGCGTCCTCGTGTCGATCACGCTCACTCCGCACATCGACGGGTGACCCGCCGGCCGTCCGCGCGTCCGATGCGTGAACGCCCGGCACACTGGCCGCATGGATGTGCGCGACCTCGAAGCCCTCGCCGTGCTCTCCGAGGAGCTGCACTTCCACCGCGCCGCGCTCCGGCTCGGCATCGCGCAGCCGGCGCTCTCGAAGCGCGTGCAGCGCATCGAGGCCGAGCTCGGCACCGATCTCTTCACCCGCGGCCCCGGCGGCGTCGCCCTCACGCCGGCCGGCCACGAGCTGCTCGGCCACGCCCGCACGATGCTCGGCGGCTGGCGGGCGATGCAGCGCGCCGCCGAGCAGCTGCGCGCCGGCGAGCGCGGCGTCGTGCGCATCGGCGCGGTCGGCTCCGCGTTCTACGAGGCGCTCCCCCGATTGCTCGCGCCGGTGCGCGAGGCGCTGCCCGGCGTGACGCTCCAGGTCGACGAGCTCGAGACGCCGGAGCTCGTGGATGCGCTGCGCGTCGGAGAGATGCAGCTCGGCTTCGTGCGCCCTCCGATCGCCGACGGGCTGCGCGTCGAGACCGTCTGGGTCGAGCAGTTCGTCGCCGCGGTGCCCGACACGAGCCGCCTCTCAGAGCTGTCGGCGGTCTCGGTCGCGGAGCTCGCCGAGCATCCGCTCATCCTCTTCCCGCGATCCGCGGGCATCGGCTACTGGGATCGCGTCGCCGGGCTCTTCGGCGACGCCGGCATCGAGTTCGAGCCGGTGCGCAGCGCCGCCCACGTCACGACGATCCTCGGCCAGGTCGCGCTCGGCATCGGCGTGAGCATCGTCCCCGCGTCGGCCGAGCGCGTCGCGATCCCGGGCGTCGCCTACGTGCCGCTCGACCGGCCGGCACCGCTGCAGCTCGCCGTCGCGAGCAACCCCGGCATGGTGCCGCTCGCCGCGCGACGCGTGCTCGAGCACCTGCCCGCCGTGCCGATCGAGCGCTGACGCGACCACACGCATCCGCCGTCGCCTGATTCCCGCCAGGCATCGAAGCGGCTCGATCCGATATTGGACGGTGCACGAAGCGCGCCGCTAGCGTGCGAGCACCTTCCATCGACGAAAGGCCTCCCGTGAGCACCACGACCGAACGCCCGGAGCGCTCCTCGCTGCGCCGGGTCGTGCTCTCCACGTTCGCCGGCACGAGCATCGAGTGGTACGACTTCTTCCTCTTCGGCTCCGCCGCCGCGCTCGTCTTCCCGCAGGTGTTCTTCCCCGAGTCGGAGCCCGGCATCGGCCTGCTGCTGTCGTTCATGACCTACGGCGTCGCGTTCGTCGTGCGGCCGCTCGGCGGCATCGTCTTCGGCGCGCTCGGTGACGTCATCGGCCGCAAGAACGTGCTCATCGCGACGCTGCTCGTGATGGGCATCGGCACGTTCCTCATCGGCTGCGTGCCCGGCTTCGACACGATCGGCTTCTGGGCGCCGGTGCTGCTCGTGCTGCTGCGCATCGTGCAGGGCCTCGGCCTCGGCGGCGAGTGGGGCGGCGCGGCCACCCTCTCGGCCGAGCACGCCGACGGCGCCGGCCGCGCGAGCGGCCGCGGCCTCATCGCCTCGTGGATGCAGCTCGGCGTGCCCGCCGGCAACCTGCTCGCCGTCGCCGCGCTCTTCGTCATGGAGTCGACGCTCTCGGAGGAGGCGTTCATCGCGTGGGGCTGGCGCGTGCCGTTCCTCGCGAGCGCCGTGCTCGTGCTGCTGAGCTTCTGGATCCGCGCGACCGTCGCCGAGTCGCCGCTGTTCGACGCGGGCGAGCGCGAGAAGACGCCGCTGCGCACGATGCTGCGCGGCCACTGGCGGCAGGTGCTGCTCACGATCGGCCTGCGCATCGCGAGCGACGTCTCCTACTACGTGTTCGCCGTCTTCGCCCTCTCCTACATCACCGGCAACCTCGACATGCCCGCGAGCGTCGGCCTCACCGGCGTCATCGTCGGCTGCCTCGCGCAGTTCGTCGTCATCCCGGTGAGCGCGCACATCTCCGACCGCGTCGGCCGCCGCCCCGTCTACATGGCAGGCGCGATCGCAGTGGGCGTGTGGGCGTTCATCGCCTGGCCGCTCATCGACACCGCGAACGCCGCGCTCGCGGTCGTCGCGATCGCGACCGGCATCGCCGCGCAGGGCATCATGTACGGCCCGATGGCGGCGTTCATCACCGAGATGTTCCCGACCAAGGTGCGCTCGACCGGCTCGAGCTTCGGCTACCAGGTCGCCGGCATCGCGGGCGGTGCGCTCGCGCCGTTCCTCGCCACCCTGCTGACGCAGACGTTCGGCAGCACGTTCTCGGTGAGCGTCTACGTCGCCATCACCGCCGTCATCGCCGTCGTCGCGTCGCTGCTCGCGCGCGAGACGACGCGGAAGGAGCTCGCATGACCACCCTGACCGACGCATCCACCGATCACGCCATCGCGCAGATCCGCGCCCGCCTGCAGGCGCGCGGCCTCGCCGGCTACGTCGCCTTCACGCCCTCGAACCTCTTCTACGCGACGGGCTTCCGCAGCTACTTCGTCTCGGAGTGGTGGCGGCTGCACGGCACCGTGCTCGCGTTCGTGCCGGCCGACGAGGCCAAGCCCGTGACGCTCATGCTCGGCGACTTCGAGGAGAAGACGGCCGCCGCGGCCGCGCCGGGCGTCGACCTGCGCACCTACCGGCTCTGGGTCGACCTCTCGACCGCCGAGCAGATGGGGCAGCCCTCCGCGCCCGTCGCGCAGCGCCCCGAGCAGTGGGACGCGGCCGAGCTCGACCGGATCACGACGGATGCGCTGCGCGACCTGGGCATGGACGCGGGCCGGGTGGCCACCGACCTCCCCCACATGACCATCGACACGTGGCAGCGGCTGCAGCGCGCCGCGCCCGGCGTCGAGTGGGTCGACTTCACCGACGACGTCTACGAGGTGCGACTCATCAAGCAGGAGTGGGAGGTCGAGCGGCTGCGCACCGCCGTCGAGCTCTCGGAGCGCGGCATGGTGGGCGCGATGGAGCTCGCGCGCGAAGGCATGACGGCGGGCGACATCCGCGCCGCCTACCAGCTCTCGGTCGCGCAGGCCGCGATGGGCGAGCCCCGCTTCGCCGGCTACACCGACAACTGGGTGCTGCCGACGATCGGCGGCACGACCTCCGCAGGCTACGGCGCGACCGCCGGCGGCCTGCAGGAGGGCGACCTCGTGAAGTTCGACTGCGGCACGACCGTGCTCGGCTACCGCAGCGACGGCGGCCGCACGTTCGCGTTCGGGCAGCCGAGCGCCGAGGCGCAGCGGCTCTACGACGTGCTCGCCGAGGCGCAGCGCATCGCCCGCGACTCCCTCGTGCCCGGCGCGCGCATCGGCGACGCCTTCGTGAACGCGATCGGCCACGTGCACAGCCACGGCTACCCGACGTTCAACCGCGGCCACGTCGGTCACTCGATCGGCATCGACACCTTCCACGAGGAGCCGCCGTTCATCGGGCCCGCGTGCGACGTGCCGGTCGAGGTCGGCATGGTCTTCGCGGTCGAGGTGCCGACCTACACGCCGGACGTCGGCGCGATCATGATCGAGGACCTCGTCGTCATCCGCGAGCACGGCGCCGAGCTGCTGCACACGCTGCCGCACGACCTCGCGGTCGTCGAGCCGCGCCGCTAGCCAGCAGAGGCAAGGAGAGGAGCAGGATGCGCTTCGTCAGCGTCGCCAACATGCGCGCGTGGATCCGCGAGACGGGTCCCGAGCGCATCATCGCCGACCTCGTCGACGAGCTCGAAACCGACTTCCGCCGCTGGGAGCAGTTCGAGCGGGAGCCGCGCGTCGCGAGCCACTCGCCGCTCGGCGTCATCGAGCTCATGCCGACGAGCGACGGCACCGCCTACGGCTTCAAGTACGTCAACGGTCACCCGTCGAACCCGTCGCGCGGCTTCCAGACCGTCACGGCGTTCGGCGTGCTCGCCGACGTCATGACCGGCTACCCCACGTTCCTGTCGGAGATGACGATCCTCACGGCGCTCCGCACCGCGGCGGTGTCGGGCCTCGCGGCGAAGCACCTCGCCCGGCACGACAGCACCCGGATGGGCATGATCGGCGCCGGCTCGCAAGCGGTCTTCCAAGCGCTGGCCGTGCGCTCGCAGCTGCCGGGCGTCACGCGGCTGCGCCTCTTCGACGTCGACGGCCCGACCGCGGAGACCGCGGCTCGGCACCTCCGCCATCTCGGCTTCGAGGTCTCGATCGAGGCATCCGCCGCCGACGCCGTGCGCGACGCCGACGTCATCACGACGTGCACGGCCGACAAGCAGAACGCGACGGTGCTGCGCGTCGACGAGGTGCCGGCCGGCGCGCATCTCAACGCGATCGGCGGCGACTGCCCTGGCAAGACCGAGCTCGATCTTGAGATCGTGCGCCGCCACAGCGTCTTCGTCGAGCACGAGCCGCAGACGCGCATCGAGGGCGAGATCCAGCTGCTGCCTGCCGACTCGCCCGTCACCGAGCTCTGGCGCGTCATCACGGGGGCGGATGCGGGGCGCACCTCGAGCGAGCAGGTGACGGTCTTCGACTCGGTCGGCTTCGCGATCGAGGACTTCACGGCGCTCCGCTACGTGCAGAGGGCGACCGCGACGACGCGCTTCTCGGAGCCGATCGACCTCATCGCAGAGCCCGAGGACCCGAAGGACCTCTACGGGATGATCGGCGCGCCCGTCCTCGTCTAAGAGTCACTGGCCTCGTCTAAGAGTCACTGGCAGTTGGGCCCCGTTCGCCACAAGAATGAGTCTATGGCGAACCGGGGCAATGCCCAGGAGACCGCGCTCCGCGGGCCGACGGCGACCGCGGTCAGACGACTTGCTCCGCACCCGGGACTCGAAGCTCAGCGCGCCGCGCGATGCACGCTGGTCACTTCTCCGTACCTCGCCCGCTACTGGCGATCGTGGCCTACTCGCGAACAGTCGAGAACGCTTGAGCCTGTCTCACCTCGCGATCGAAGGCTCCGCGCCACACGCGCTGTTCCAGTACGTTGAGGAAGATCGGGATGTCAGCTTCCGGGACCTCGAGTCCTTGTGGCGTCGCGCGGATTCCAGGAGCGACTTCTGACACATCGGAGACTGCGATCTCGAGCGCCGCTTCCGTGACCTCTGCCAGCCAGTTCGCTCGGGACAACCGACGAAGCTGTTGGGCGGCTCGGGTTCCTGATGCACCGCGCGTCTTCACGAACTCGATGGTTGATTGCGTTAGCCGAGCGGAGATGGCGCTCTCGATGTTGCTCACATACGCCGGGACAGCTCGTGCCATCGCTTCTGTGTCAGTCAGCAAGGCAAGCAGGTCGTCTGGTCGCCAGACAGCCAGTTCCTCGCCCCGGACAACGAAATCAAAGTCGTACTCGATGCGGAACAGGGGCTCCTCGAACTTCGCGAGGGCGTCCCCATATCTGAACAGCATGCGACCCGGTTTAGCCACCCTGAACCCGCGGACTCTGCGGACGAACACCCAGGACGAACCATCGTCGGCGGTGACCAGCACAGCATAGAACGTGAAGGGAATCGTCCGCAGGTCGTCCAAGCTGACGTAGTGGGCAAACTCGTCGAGCTGCGCCAACCCGGTCGGCAAAGACGCACTGTGCGAGAGAGCGCCATGCGCCGCGGGAGATGCGTGGCTGCGGCCATCCAGCGAATCCGCGCTAGAGTCATCCGGCCCCAGGATGTCTTCCCACGAAGCGCGCATGTGTTCATGCTCCTCAAGCAAGCGGGTATCGGAGTACCGGACGCCCTCGCCTTCACGCAGTCGACTGCTGGCGTTTGCGACGAGCTCTGTGAGTTCTGACTTGACGTCGGGCGCAATCTGAACTCGCCCGAACTGGAATCCCTTGGGTCCGCGGCGGCCCATGAAGAGTTTCGGATCGGAGAAGCTCGGTTCGCTTCGGCGCCAATCCATGGCATCTGCGTTCAAGTTGTGCTTGCCTTTCGATCTTCGAACAAGCTGAAGCGACCCACCAGTACCGCGTACGATTCTCCTTCGCGCGGCTCATTGCGGCCGAGCAAGATCATCTCGCCCCCAGGGATGGTGTCTGCCTTCACTTTCCAGGCCTTGATACCGAGAAGGTATAGCACGGGGTTGACAGCAAGCGCGCGCGTCTGGAACAAGATCACAACAAAAACGACAGTAACCGCCAAGTATGCAACTGCGTCGTTGAGCGATGGGGTCGTTGCAGCAACTAGAGGGAGCAGTAGCGACCCGACGTAGGTGATCGCTTCACCATCGGCGGCGGCGACCTGTGTGATCTTCGGTTCCGCGGGACGCCCCCCTGCCAAGTACCTCAAGTACAGACCGCCGAGCAGTCCCGCAACCGTGATGACGATGCAAACCCACAGCCATGGCGTCGCAGCAGGCAGCAGCCGGATCGTCAGAACTGCGAACATAGGCGCGATAGCGCTCGAGACGAGCGCAGCAATCTGAGTTGCCGCCTGGATGTTCTTGCGCACCCTCAAGCTCTTGTCCATAGCACCTCCTCGTGCAACCTATCCCGCACCGCCGACAAGTCGGACCTGTGGGCGGACTGGAGATTCGCACGCGCGCCCGCTCTGTTACCGTCCATGACGCCGCACCCGTGCAGCCCCCGCCAGCCGCTCCTACGTTGAGAGCACACCATCCAGAGCGGCTGAGAGACCTGGCTCAACGACGCCGCAGCAACCCGTGATCGCGCGGGTGCTTCGGCCAGGACCGATGGATCTCCCGCATCGACACCGGCACTGGCCGGCATCGACCGAGCGCGCTTGGCGTGCCCGGATGCGGCTCCCTTGGGCTACGAGAGGACGACCGCATGACCAGCATCGACCGGGGCGCGCAACGACGGCGCGTGCTCGCCTCCTCCTTCGTCGGCACCACGATCGAGTGGTACGACTTCTACCTCTACGGCACCGCATCCGCCCTCATCTTCAGCACGCAGTTCTTCCCCGAGGGCAGCGCGCTCGCCGGCACGATCGCATCGTTCGCGACGCTCGCCGTCGGCATCGTCGTGCGGCCGCTCGGCGGCATCATCGCCGGTCACCTCGGCGACCGCATCGGCCGCAAGTCGCTGCTCGTCGCCTCGCTGCTGCTCATGGGCGTCGCGACGACGATCATCGGGCTGCTGCCGAACTTCGCCACGATCGGCTGGTGGGCGGTCGGCGCGCTCATCGTGCTGCGCGTGCTGCAGGGCCTCTCGGCGGGCGCCGAGTGGGGCGGTTCGGCGCTGCTGAGCGTCGAGCACGCGCCCGCCAGGCATCGCGGGCTCTTCGGCTCGTTCACGCAGCTCGGCTCCTCCGCGGGCATGCTGCTCGCGACCGGCGCCTTCTTCATCGTGCAGCAGACGCTCAGCGCCGAGCAGTTCACCGACTTCGGCTGGCGGATCCCGTTCCTCATCTCGGCGGTGCTCGTCGCCTTCGGGCTGTGGATCCGGCTCGGCGTCGAGGATGCGCCCGAGTTCGAGCAGCACCGCTCGACCGGCGTCACGCGCGCACCGGTCGCCGAGCTGCTGCGCAACCACCGCCGCCCGCTGCTCATCACGATTGGCCTGCGGCTCGGCCAGAACGCCGTCTACTTCCTCATCACCGTCTACATGCTCAGCTACCTCTCGAGCGAACGCGGCGACACGACCTCGGGCGTCACCGCCGTGATGATCGCCTCGGCGCTGGGCCTCGTCGCGACGCCGCTGTGGAGCTGGCTCTCCGACCGCGTCGGCCGCCGCCGCGTCTCGATCTTCGGCTACGCCGCCATCGGCGTCTTCGGCTGGGCGCTCTTCGCCTTCCTCGACGCCGGCCCGCTGGCGCTGCTGCCGCTCATCGTCGTGATCGGCGTGAACATCACCCACGACTCGGTCTACGGGCCGCAGGCTGCGTGGTTCGCGGAGCAGTTCCCCGTGCACGTGCGCTACTCGGGCGTGAGCCTCGGCTACCAGATCGGCTCCGTGCTCGGCGGCGGGCTGATGCCGATGATCGCAGCGCTGCTGTTCTCGGCGGGCGGCAACGAGCCGTGGCTCATCGCCGGCTACCTGTCAGTGCTCGCGGCGCTCTCGATCGTCGCGGCCCTCTTCGCCGCCGACCCCGCGCGCGACCGGCCCGGCACCGACCTGGGCGACCTGCACGGCGCGACCGAGCGCATCCGCCCTGATTCCGACCACGAGACCACCCCGACCGAGGCCGAGCCCGCGCTCGCCACCACCGAGAGGACCGCACGATGACCCGCCCCCTGCTGCTGAGCGCCTTCGAGATGCTCGTGCCCAACCACCAGTCGCCGGGACTCTGGCGGCACCCTGAGTCGCAGGCGCGCGACTTCGACAAGCTCGCGTACTGGACGGACCTCGCCAAGACGCTCGAGCGCGGCGGCTTCTCGGCGCTGTTCCTCGCCGACATCCCGGGCGTCTACGACGTCTACGGCGACGGCATCGAGGCGACCGCGCGCGGCGGCGTGCAGTACCCGGTGCTCGACCCGCTCGTCGCGGTGCCGGCCATGGCGGCGGTCACCGAGCGGCTCGGCTTCGGCGTCACGGCGTCGGTCACCTACGAGTCGCCCTACCTGCTCGCGCGCACGCTCACGACGCTCGACCACTTCACCGGCGGCCGCATCGCGTGGAACATCGTCACGTCCTACCAGGACTCGGCCGCGCGCAACCTCGGCTACGACAAGCAGCTGCCGCACGACGTGCGCTACGACCGCGCCGACGAGTACATGCAGGTCATGTACAAGCTCTTCGAGGGCTCGTTCGAGCCGGATGCGGTGGTCGCCGACAAGGAGTCGGGCGTCTGGGTCGATCCCGACCGCGTGCACCCGATCGAGCACGAGGGCGAGTGGTTCAAGGTGCCGGGCTATGCGCTCGCTCACCCAGGGCCGCAGGGCACGCCCTACCTCTTCCAAGCGGGCGCGTCGAGCCGCGGGCAGGCGTTCTCGCTCGACCACGCCGAGGCGATCTTCTTCTCGGGGTCGACGCCGCAGCTCGTGCGGCGCTGGGTCGACGGCGTGCGCGAGGGGCTCGTCGAGCGTGGACGGTCGGCGGATGCGGTGCGCATCCTGACGATCGCGACCGTGATCGTCGCCGAGACCGATGAGGAGGCGCAGGCGCGGCTCGAGGAGTATCGGCAGCACGTCGACATCGAGGGCGCGCTCGCGCTCTTCGGCGGCTGGACCGGCGTCGACCTCTCAGGCCTCGACCCCGATGCGACCCTCGAGCACGTGCAGACGGAGGCGAACCACTCGGCGCTCGCGTCCTTCACGACCCTCTCGTCCGGCCGGAAGTGGACGGTGCGCGACCTCGCGGAATTCGTCGCGATCGGCGGCCGCGGCCCGGTGATCGTCGGCTCCCCCACCACGGTCGTGGACGAGCTCGAGCGCTGGCGCGAGGAGTCGGGAGTCGACGGGTTCAACATCACGGCGGCTGTGCGGCCGGCAGACATCGAGCGGTTCGTGGACCTCGTGACGCCGGAGCTGCGGCGGCGCGGGTTGCTCACCGAGGCAAGCGACGAGCCGAAGGGGCGGACGCTGCGGGAGGCGCTGACGGGGGCTGGGGCGCAGCTCCCGGTGGATCACTGGGGGGCGCGTTTCCGGCGGGCCACGGCGCAGGCCGCCTAGGACGCCAGGGCGTCGGCGGGCGTAGGTCTCGAAGCGCTCGTCGGCGTATCGCGATCGAGACTCCGTTGCTTTCCGAGAGCTTGCGGACGATCGGCTCAGCCGATCGGCGTCGGCGCCGATTCGCCCGCACCGGCCTCCCTCGCTTGCCGCGGGCTGCGCCGCCGAATAACCGCAAGGGAGCTCCTGCATGACCGCGGGGATTGCGGTGCGCACGCGCCGGGATGCGACGCGCCGAGCCGATGTGCAGGAGCTCGCGGGGCCCGTTGCGATCCAGCCGCCTAGGTCGGGCCATCACGTAGCCGCCGTCGACGTGCATGGCGGTTCCGGTGGTGTAGCCCAAGTCGGGTCCCACGCGGCAGGTCACCGCGGCGGCGACCTCGACTGGCGCGGCCACGCGCCGCACCGTGAATCGTCGACGCCGTATGCGGCGCCGGCCGTCATGGGCGATTCGATCGGGCCGGGGCAGACCGCGTTGCAGGTGATGTCCCACGCGCCGACACCGTGGGGCACCGTGCACGCCCACAAGGGGCTCGAGGCTAACGTCGTCGTGCTCAGCGACGTCGACGGCTCCTCACCACGATGGGAGGACCTGCTTTACATCGGCGCGATGCGGGCATCGCATACAGGCTTGTGGGGTTGCGTCCCCCGGGGTGGTGGACTTATCGGCAGTATGTGCACAAGCCTTGCTCCGGTGCGGCGTTGCGGGAGCTCGTCTCGCGAAGCGATCGCAGGCGCTCGATGTACAGCTCGACCTCCTTCTCATCGCAGCGGACTCGATCTGCGCGCGCGGGTGAGAGCACAACCAGCTCGTCGGCGGCCCGACCTGTCTGGGACCGCAGCAGGTGCGCGTAGAACATCAACTGCCGCTGTGCGGCTTCGGAGGCCTGGGCGGTCTGCAGCCCTGTCTTGAAGTCCACGATCAAGGTGCGCGTCGCTTCGACCACCAGGTCGGGCACTCCCCAGAAGCGGTCGACCCGCGATACCAGCAGGACTTCGACGCTCAGGTCTTGCGATCGCGCTCCCTCTACCACGAGGAGCTCGGACAGATGCGTGGCGATCGAGCGGAGGCTTTGCAATGCGCGACCGCCTGATGGAAGTGCCATAAGCCGCGTATCGAGCGAGAGCTCCGCCGCCTTCAGCGCCGACCGCAGCGCAGTCAGCGGCTCGCTCCCCGTCCAGGACTCGCGCTCCAACCAGAGCTGCAGCGCGGCGTGGACTACAGAACCGGCCGTTGCGGCCGACGCTTCGAAGGAGCGCAGCGGCGGACCCGAGTCCACGAGGGATGCAGGGCAGGCGATCGCCCGGGCGGAGCCCGTGGCAGTAAGCCACGCCCCCGGGCCCGCCAAGGTAATCATGCTCCAGCTACAGCCTGCTCTGTCATCTGTTCGATGAGTCTTGGATCCCGATCAAGCGAGAATGTGTCCGCGAAGAGGATCGCGATCGGCGGCTCCGATGCGAAGTTCGCTTGCTCGAACGCATGGCGAAGCCGCTCGCGCTGTGCTCCTGCATCCTCAATCGCCTCTAGCGGGTGCTTCGCCACGACAACAATGGAGCCACCATGCTTTTTGTTGAAGTAGCGAGCCGCTGCGACGCCGTCCAGTTCCGTCAACGTTCCGCCGGCCGCTTTCGCCCACGCGGCGATCGCCCGGCGCTCACGCTCGAGATCCGGCGCGAGCGAGCCGGTACTCAACGTCAGCCAGAGATCACGCGCCAGGCGCCAGTCGAGGAGTGCGTGGTAGGCGAGGTTTCCGAAGTCGCGTAGGCATGAATAGCACGAGGCTCCGCACAGATCCGCGTGTTCTGGTCGCTGGAACTCCTCGATGGCATGCGACACAGCCTCGACGAGTGCGTCGAACGACGCTCCCCCGAGCTGGGTGCTGAAGCCTGCACCGTTCTCCAACGTGTCAGCGAGGAACGCGTAGGTGCCGGCTCCAGTCGGCCCCTGCGTGGTGTAGATGCCCGCGTTGAACTCGAGAGGGTTCACGTCGAGGAGCGTGGCCCCGACCTTTCTCAGGAGGAAAGCAAGCGAGAACCAGGCAGCCCGGCGCCCTTGGTGCGGTTCATCGCAGCCGGACAACTGCGTGATGCCGCCACGGAGATCGAACCGAAGGCCACCGGTCTCCAAGACCGGGCGTTCGCAGCCGACGAACAGCAAGTCGCTCGGCTGCCGCGTGCCTAGCGCGATGTTGAAGGCCTCCCCAACGGCGGAGCTGCTGGGCAGCTCACCCGCCCTAACCGCTTCATCGGAGACGAAACCGCCCCACCACGCTTGCTCCGAGGCTTGACGCACCGAGAACTGACGGCCGCCGTTGTCGTTGACCGTGTATCGGTCGCCTGCGCCGTACGCGACCTTCATTATCCCGCTCTGGCGACTGCTGAGCTGGCTCAGCTCGGTGTGTGCCCGCGCCGCCATGGCGCGCGTCGACCAGGAGAACTGGCCGTCGAAGTCGGTCGGCCGGTCGCCGGCACGGTAGCCGAGAGGCGAGTGCATGCGCACCGCTCTGAAGGGGCCGGGAGCTGCGCCGCAGATGGGGCACGTGTCGGACTCGCCAGGCATTTTGATCACTTCTTCGACATACGCACAATGCTGGCAGAGCGCGAGTTGCCGCATGGCGCCGAGCGGGTCTGCGGCCGGTTCCACTTTGGGTCCTACCGGGCGGAAGTGGGCGAAGCCGACCACCCTGTGCACCCTGCCATCGCGGACGATCTCGCTGAGAGGCGAGAACTGGCTGACCGCCATGGCCTCATCACGGTCCACCGTGGCCGTCGGCGGCCACTCCTGGCTTGGCTTTGGCCGACTTAGGTAGAGGTTGCGCACGCCGGTCGGAAAGCCGAACATCGGCAGGAGGCCGCGCTCCGCCAGCCGCTGGCTGAGGTCTTCGTGACCGACGCCGGCTGTGGCTTTCGCGATGTCATCGAGGAGGCTGTTGGACACCTGGCGCGAGCGTTCCGCGTGGTCAACGGCAGACCGATCAGAGAGCGCCAGTGCGAGCGCGTTCACACTCGCCTGATTCTGCGAGAGCCACTCCCCCAAGGGCTTTTGCAACTTTGAGTGCCAGTCCTCCACCCGACCGAACGCCCCATGCGCGTTCGTCGTCCATTCGATGCCGTCGTGTACCCGTGCGAGCGCGCTCATAGCTGCGCGGAGGACGCCGCTGCGCAGCGCGCGATCGAACAACTGCGGGCGATCGAGCACGAGCTGGGGCGGCGGCGTCGGCGCATTGGTGATCTGCTCGGGATGTTGGAAATAGTGCTCGTCGTGCGATCTTCCTCGACAAACCGTAAGCGCTATGGCGACGGGCGAGCCGCGTCGTCCCGCGCGCCCGACTCGCTGCTGGTAGTTGAAGCGGGTCGGTGGCATGTTGCCCATGACGACAGCGGAGAGCGCTCCGATGTCGACGCCGGCTTCCATCGTGGTCGTGACAGAGAGCAAGTCGATGCCGTGGGTCCGCTCCGTCTCCCCCTCTAAGAAGACGTCTTGAAAGCGTGCTTGACGCGTCTGCGCATCGACTCGATCGGTCTGACCCGTGAGCTCAGCCGCTGTAAGGCGAAATCGACCGTCCGCGCGCAGCGCCTTCCAGGCGTAGTAGTCAGCCTCCGGCTCGAGCGGTCCCGCGGAAGCCGGGAGCCGAGCATCACAACGCGTGCACCTACCGGCCGCCCGGTTTGCGTGAGGCCGCTTGCATCTGGTGCACTCCCACGCGTCCGGCTGAGCCGCCCGAAGGGTGACTTGGGCGGGGTCGATCAGGTAGTCGCTCACAGCCGAGGAGCTCTTCGCGCGAAAGACCGACTCGATTGTGTCGAAGTCAGTACCTGCGGCTTCCGCCACAGCACGCCAGTGCTTCTTGAGCCGCGCGGGCGGCTCGTCGCGCCCATCCCTGACGCCTGTGAACCGCTTCAACTGCGCCAGGACTCGCAGGGAGGCTCTGAGCACGCCTGCGCCGAGCTCCTGCTCGTCGGCTGGGCCGACATCTGTCAGCGCGGTGATCCATCCGAGGCCGAGGCTCTCGACGTCCCGTCCCGCCCCCGAGAACAGCGCATCGACGACTTCCCTCTGCAGCTCGGTCTCGATCTTCTCGATCAGCACGCTCTGCGCGGCGCTGAGTTTCTCGGCCATCCGGGGTTGATCGCCGGACCAGTCGAAGAGGAGTGTCCAATGCTCGCCTCCGACGCCTCCGCCCTGAGGCTGTGAGCTCTGCAGCGACGCTTTCGGGCCGCCTGGGTTGACGCCCAGAGCCAAGAGCTCGCGGAAGACCAGCTGCGAGAGGTCCGCCAGTGAAAGCGGAGCGGTGAACGCTGCGCGAAGACCCGACTCATCCGAACTCGTCCCGAATCCGTCCCAGACGTCGCGCAGCGCGGTGTATCTGACAAGGTCCTTCTCGCGCAGACGCTGCGTCGCGGCGAGCGTGTCCGCGGAACGCCTCTCGATGTCGAGGTGTGCCTTTGCGAGATCGAGATCCGCCGTCGTCAGTGGCGCGCGCCGGGTCTGCTCTATCAGGATCTGGCGCAGCAAGTCCTGATAGTGCCGCAGGGACATGCCCGAGGAGAGCTTCGCGGCGTCTTGCCGGGAGTCCGTGAAGACGACAACCTTCCGCTCCGGCGCGGGAAGCTCGTTGATCAGCTCGGTCGTGAGGATCTGGTTCACCTTCTCGAAACCAGTCCTCATCGCCCTGATGGGCGAACGCTGTCGAAGTGGATCAGTGAGCGCAAGAGCGCCCTTCCCTTGGACTGATGTCAGCTCCCAGTCGTCGCCGCACGCGGGGCAGACATTCGGGAACGGTGAGAGCGCAGCCGCTTCGAGCTCGCTTCCCGCGACCGGCTCGGCGTGGAAGCTCCACCCCGTGCTCCCGATGGCTCTGTTGATGAGACGGCCGTCGAATGGCGTGTAGACCGAGCGCACGAACCTGAATTTAACTTTGTGCTTACCGTGCGACGACGAGCGCTGCCATGTCGCCTTGTCAATGTTCGGAAGGGAGGCCTCTGGCCGCGGCCAGTACACGACGTAGTTCGCCGCTGTGCGAGCGAGCGTCGCCTGGTCCGGAAGCTTCGCCAATTCTGGGACGTCAGCCAGCAGGTGCGCGTCGACCAGCGGCTTCGAGGCCGCGCCCTCCGCGGTGAATCCTCCAAGGAAGACGTCGCCGCAAGTCTGGCAATACAGGAGTTCGAGTACTCGAGCGCCGCAGGGGCATCGCGTCAAAGGCTCGGCGAACAGCCGTCCCACCGTCCGATCGGGATCCCGGGTCGTCTGCATGGCGTTGCACTCCGGATCGCTGCACGCCCACATCCCCGCCACGTTCCGGAAGAACAGATGAGCTCTAAGCCGGGGCGCTTGCGTGGCGTCCAGCTGCCCGAACGCCCCCACGAGCTTGCGCACCGCGGTCGCACCTCGCTCGCTGGCCACCGAGGGGAACAGACGCTCCGCCATCCCGCTCGCGGTGAGCGCCTGACCGCCTGATCGGAAGCGGAACGCATCACCGAGGCCGCGGGAGACAACATGCGCGGTGAGCGCCTCGCCCTCCAATGTCTCGAGCAGCTCGAGGTCGGACGACGTGAGGTTGACGTCCTTCGCTTCGCGAGGAGTCCCCTCGATGAAGGTGAACGCGTTGCCGTCGACGCCGAAGAAGCTCTCGAGGTAATCGCGGTCAGACTCGGGGGTGAGCGACGCCGAAGCCGCGAGCACCCGAAATTGCTCGGGACGCGTACTGAGCCCGAGGCGGCTCTTCAGGGCTCGCACGAGGTACGCGACCTCACTGCCCGCTGTGCCGCGGTAACTGTGGAGCTCGTCGACGATCAGGGTGAAGCGGTTCGCCGGATCTTCGAGCCACGCCGCAGTGCTCTCGAAGAAGCGGTTGTCACGGTCTCGGAGCAGCATCACGTTGAGCATCGAGTAATTCGTGATGAGGACGTCAGGGGGGGATGCGAGCATGTCCCAGCGCGAGCGCATCTCGGCCCCGTCGAACCGCGGTACGAAGTATCGGACGTCGTCGTTGCCGGTGCGATCTGCTACTTCTGCCGCGCGCTCGGACCTCGACTCAGTCGCCCGCATCCACCGCCGGAGATCGTTGAGCCTGTTCGCGTTCCCCGGGTCACCGGAGACTGGTGTCGCGCCTGTATAGCGACCGAAGTAGAGGCGGTTCCCTCCTCGGTGCTCGTCCAACCAGCCGCGGACGCCGTCGCTATCGAGCGCCCGCCGCATGCGCACAAGCTGATCCTCTACAAGCGCGTTCATGGGGTAGAGCACGATGGCGCGCGTCGCGACGTGTCGCCGCTCCTCGACCCCTCGCTGGGGTTCGAACTTGCGGGTCAGCGAGTCCCACCACTTCTCACGGCGATGTCCCGCGGTCGGAGCCCACGACCGCGACTCCTCCAGCAGGCTCGAGAGGAGCGGAAGCATGAACGACTCGGTCTTGCCCGACCCCGTTCCGGCAGTGATCACCATGTGCTCACCCGGAGCAACACCAGCCTTCAGAGCCGCCTCCTGATGGCCGTACAACGCGCGCCCCGGCGGCAGCAGTCCCTGCTGCGCAAACTCCGCGAGCTCCTCGACGGCACCCGCTTCCCTGACCGAGTCAATGAGCGAGCGGCCCACCGTCGCGTACTCAGGCCGGACTTCGAGGAGCGGATCTCGGTATACGCCCCCGTCGCGGTCGAGGAGTCGCCGTCGTTCGTGCTCGAGCTGAGGGAGTGCGAGCCCGAATGGTGTGTCGTAGTAGCGCATGTAGGCGTCGCGCAGCTTGTCGAAGGCGCCGAAGGCGGAAACCGCTCGGTGATCGGCCATGATCTCTCCTTTTGGGTCCGCTCAGTCAGGGACCAAGGGCTGGTGCAGTGATGCCGCAATCCGCAGGGCCACGGTTCGCGGGACGTTCTCGTAGACGAGCGCTTCGGAGTTTTGGCTAGGAGCGACACCGCTGCACAGCACGGCGGCCCGTTCATGTTGGGGAGGCAGCAACGCCCCCCGACTCACTGAGAGGCGCCCGACGTGGCCGCGCCCCCGCCCCTTCTCGGGGGACCAGGCAAGGAACTGCTCACCGCGGCGGTGGAGTTCGAGCGCGAGCCCAGCAGCGAGGTCGGTCTTCCACCAACGGCCCTCGCTCTTGTAAAGGTGCACCGGGCGACCGAGGCCGGAGCGGCGATACAAGCCCGGGCCCCGTTCCAACTCCCAATTCGACGCAATGCGCCATGTGCGCGGGCGCGACGACACGAGTTCTTCGACCGGGCTTCCGCTGGCGGGCGGTGCGGACCTCTCGGCCAACATGATCGGGCTGAGTGACGATAAGGCGCGTCGAGCGAAGTCGCCGGCCCAAGCAAGGCCGGCATCGCGGACCTCGTTGGCGAAGTCAACGCTGTCATCGACCTGCAGGGCCCGAAGCCGCGGCAGCAGAGCTCCGATCGGACCAGCCCCCCTCGTGACCGGCTCAGAGAGGACCGGCTCGATCGCCGATCTCGCCAGAAACTGGGGGGCAGCCGCGCCGGTGATGATGGCCGTACCATCGGAGTCCGGCAACAGGACCACGGTCGGACGGATCATCCTCCAGCGGCCCGTCGCCCAGTCCATATCGATGTAGCCCAGTGCTGCCATATAGCGCATCAGTCGGCGGGCAGTGCCCGCGTCGACGTCGAGGTCGCGGACCTTCGAGAGCCAGAGGATGCGCTGCGTCAGCACGAGGATGGTGCCGGTGGCGTGAGCGCTCATCCAGCCAAGGAGGAGTTCGCCAGGATGCGGCTGGGTCATCTGCTTTCTCCTAGCTGCCGCGCCCAGAACGCCCCGGCCATTTCGCTGCGGGCCCGCCGAGTCCAGAGCGCCGGGACATCAAACTCGGTGTCGAAACCGCTAAGAGCTTCTTCTATCGGGTCGCAGAACCAACGACCTCGGCGGCTCGACGCGAGCCAGATGGCGCCCGGCGGGACCTGGGGCGTGAATACCCCCGCCCCCCGCAAGCCGAGTGCGTCGAGCAGAGCAGGCTCGTCGGGTTCGGCGAATTCGCGGACCGAATCGTCCTCCATAAGCCAGCAGTAGCGGTCGCGGCCGCGGCGCGCCTCTGGCGCTCGCGCGCCCGTTCGGCACAGCGCATCTGGCTGAAGGCTGGAGAAGTCATTCGCCTGTGCGAAGCGTCCGTCTCCCAGTGCGTGCGCGAGCTCGTCGAGCGAGAGTATCTCGAAGTCGAGCTCAGTGTTCTCGACAACGAGGCGATACGGGCCGCTTCCCATCGGTATCCGGGAGAGCTCCCTGCCCACACTGCTCTGCTGAAACACCTGCCGGACTCCATTTAGGCTCACCTCCACCGCGCGCGGCTCGATGCCCGCGGGGATGAGGAGGTCCGGTGCCGCGCCCTCGATGTACGCGCGAGGGCCGAGCAAGGCGGGAGCCCGGAGGCCGTTCACCAAACGAGGCCGACCCGCGAGCTCGATGGAAAGCTCCTCCACATCTGCCAGGTCGGCCCGGCGCATCGCGTCTTCCCAGATACCGACATCCAGCACAGTGACGTACAAGAAGAGCTCGTAGCCGGGTACCAGCTCTGCTGCGCTGGCTTCCGGAGCTAATGCGAACTCCACGCCTGCGTCGCGCAACGCATCGTGCACGACAGGTGCGAGGCGGCGGGCGACAGCAAGTGCGTGGGCTTCGAATGGGATCAGGCTCTCGACCGACGACCATGCGCCCAGATGTCGGTCCGCTCGGAACAAGAGGAAATCTGCCCCGCGGTGGACGAGGCGCGCGGCGCCCGCAAGCACACTCCAGCCGTTCCTCAGCAAGAGGTCGTCGCCTGACGGCAGCTCCGTTCCGAAGTAGTAGCCGGACTCGTCGTCCTTCGTCAGCTCGACCGACTCATCCCCGACCACTGCCGTCAACACGGTTGGCCCGGTCGGCCCAAATACGCGCCATGACCGCTCCCATCGGTCGAAGTCGAGCACGACGCGCAACCGGAGCCTCTGGCGCCCATCATTCGTACGGACGATGCCGTCCCAAGCTGCAGCGAGTTCTGCGACGATCTCGCCCAACATTCGCGCCAGGCTCGCCGCGTCTTCATCGGTAGATAGGCGGGAACCAAGCGCATGCCGGAACGCGGCGCCGAGCTCGGTCCGTCGGCCGGCCCAAAGCTGCAGAAGCAGCACGAGCCGATCGACATCTGGTACCGCGTCATGGACGGTAAGGCTGCGCTCGAAGAACTGGGTCAGCGCGGCCTTATCCGCCTCCCGGACTATCGCCTGCGACAACGGATAGCCGATCCTCGTCAGCCGCGGGTGCGAACGGATGGTGGACTTCCCTCGCGAACCAGCCCCGTTCTCGATCCATCCGTGGAGCAGACGCCACCAGTCTGCCACCTGAGGAAAGCCCTCCGAAAGCGTCGTGCGGATTGCTGCTGGATCGTGATCCGTGTCACCGAGGACGACCGCCTCGGCAAGCCGGTCGTAGTAGTTGTGAGCGGTGAACTTCTCGTTCGTATGCATGCGCGTTGCGGCGTAGACGCTGAGGAGCAGCACCGGCAGAACAGGAGGCGGACAAGCCTGGGACGAGCGCCGCCAGGCATCCGCGGCAGGCTTGAGCGGGTCGAAGGCTCGGGACGCTCGGAGGTCGATGCGTGAGCGGACGGCTGCGGCGAGCGCCGCTGCGGCGTAGATGCCACCGCTCCCGAGTCGCCGTTCGAACGACTCGTCGTCCGCGAACAGCAATACGGGACCGGACGTTCGCAGGTACTCCTCTTCGATCCACTGCTGCCAGTCATCGAAGCTCTCCGGAGGCCGCTGTTCCATGCGCGTCAGCCGACCGGGTCGATTGCTGTCAGTAGGGTCGGCCAATGCCCTTGCGCATCCCGGTCGATCGCCCTGTTGCCCTTCGTCGGCGGAAGCGGCTTCGGTTCTCCATCCCCAGGCGTCCACTGCCGCCACGCCGAGCCACCGAGCTCGACGACATTCGGATCGTCCGGCTCTGCGGGAGTCAGACGAGCGCTGACGAACTCACCCGCCAACGGAACCGGCAGCCCGAGCGCCTCGGCAGCTCGGCGCTGCGGCCGGTAGTCGCCGACAAAGATCGCAATCCCGTCGGCTGCCAGCGCGGTCCTCGCCCCACCGTTGGCCCTGACTCGCTTCATGTAATCGTGCTGCTGCGCCACGGTGGCGACCACGTTGCGACTCACCCGGCGACCCTGGGCGATGCGGAACAACTCGTTGACGCGCTGCTGGCCAGACCTGCCCGCGAAGATCCGTTCGCGCTCGTCGTCCTCAAGCTCTAGGAGGACGTTCGGCGGCAGGAGCTCGCCATGCCAGAGCCAGTCGATCGCTCCGCGGCCAAACTTGGAGATCTGCCGCTTGCGATCCCTGTTGACGGAGGAGGTGAGATTCGAGCCGCTGGCTCTTATAAGCCCTACCGCGAACTCGCAGTCCGGATCGTTGGCGGTGACAATCAGCAGGATCTGGCCGTCCGCCTCCGGCGGGATCATCCAGCTGTACGCGATGCTGAACTTGCAGTCGACGTCGACACCGCCGATCTTGTAATCGAGCCGATCTCCGTCCTCGATCACGTCATCGAATTCGCGCCGTATGGCGATCTCGACCACCGAACCAAGGTGCGCCTTCTCGGTCTTCGACAGCTGGTCGATGCTGTACCGACCGGTATGCACGCCGTCGTAGATCTGGTCGAAGCTGCGTCGGAACACCCGGCCCCATCGCTCCGCCGTCGGATCGGCACGGAGCAGCGCCTCACGAACCAGGTCCAGCTGGGGATCAGGACCGTCGATGGCCAACACCACCTCAACGTACCCCACATGAGCAAGCCTCAGGGCCACAATCCGCAACGAGCGCGTGTCACACTTGCGCTGCTCCCGAATCGGTCTAAGATCGAACACACATTCGATCGCTTGGAAGGGCCCGCGTTGAGAACTGACAGCAATCGCTTCACTGCCGTCGAGATCTGCGCGGGCGCGGGCGGACAGGCGCTGGGGCTGACGGAAGCCGGCTTCCACCATTTGTTCGCGGTCGAGCTCGACCCGACTGCGGCCGACACCCTGCGGAGCAACCTGAGGATCGAGGTCGCGGTCGGTGACGTCGCCGACCCGGAAGTCTGGTCGCCTGCCGATTTCCAAGGCGTTGACCTCTTCGCTGGGGGAGTCCCCTGTCCCCCGTTCTCGATCGCCGGCAAGCAGCTCGGATCGAACGATGAGCGTGACCTATTTGCCTGGGCTGTTGAGCAGGTTGCCGTCATGAAGCCCCGCGCCGTGCTGCTTGAGAATGTGCGCGGGCTGGCGGCGAGCCGCTTCTCCGGTTACCGGCAACGCGTGATCGATCGACTGTCGGCCCTGGGCTACATCGCCGATTGGCGCTTGCTGCACTCCGCCGACTTCGGGGTTGCTCAGCTGCGGCCCCGCTTCATTCTGGTGGCGCTGCGCCCCGAGGATGCGCCGTACTTTCACTGGCCGACGCCACAGCCGCGCGATCGAAATGTCGGTCCGTTGCTCCGGGACCTGATGGCTGCGAACGGCTGGCCCTATGCCGACGAGTGGGCGCAGCTCGCGAATGGGATCGCTCCGACTTTGGTCGGTGGAAGCAAGAAGCATGGCGGTGCCGACCTAGGACCAACCCGAGCGAAGCAAGCCTGGCGAGAGCTCTTCGTCGACGGCAAGGGCGTCGCAGACTCCGCACCCGGCCCAGATGCTCCCGGCCCGCGTGAGGTCATGCCACGACTGACGATTGAGATGGTCGCGAGACTGCAAGGCTGGAGCGAGTCCGACAACTGGGCGTTTGCTGGCCGCAAGACGTCGCAGTACCGCCAGATCGGGAACGCGTTCCCCCCGCCCGTGGCCCGAGCAGTCGGCGGCGCAATTGCTGACGCCCTAATGCGAGTCGGCGAGCCCTCCAGCGAACTCTCCTCTGGGCAAAGGAACGTTCATGACCCCGTTTACACGGCTCTCGCGAATGCCCGGGACTTCGTGTCGATCGAATCGTTGGTGAAGGCGGAGTCCTTGGGAAACGTGGCCGCAGTCGAGCGTCGGCTCGCGAGCCTTTCTAACGACTTCGAACTACTAGTCGAAGACGGGCCTGGCGGCACGCGGTACCGACTCGGTGACTTCAAGGGATTCGTCGGGCAGGGCGAGCACGCGCGGAGGCAGTACTTCGAGAAACACCGGAATCGCGTCAGCTGAGCTCTTTAGCTTGGGTCGATTTGCGGTCGGCGAATCGTGACCGGATATAGTCTTGTCATGGCCGACCTCGAGGCAACCCTGCGTGAACGCCTCGGCGACCGCCGGATGTGGCTATGTCTTGCGGCCGGGGCCGCCCGGTCATTCGGCGGCCACGCCGGATACAACGATGATCCGTCATCCCGCTACGAGTCGGATGACAGAGTGCCCAATACGAAGCACCTCCGGGAAGGTGATGTGGTGCTCGTCTGGGACAAAGTCGCGGCTGTCGGTGTATCGATCATCGATCGGATCGACCAGAGCAGCGCCATGAAGACGCTTTACAAGTGTCCACGGTGCCTCACGACAAGCATCAAGCGCCGGTCGAATCGACGACCGCTCTACCGCTGCCAGACGGGCTGCGGCTTCGAGTTCGATGAACCCCAGGCCGAGGTGGTACCGGTTCGGACGTACTCGACGTTCCACGAACCGGGTTGGATTCCATTGGACGGCGCAGCGCTATTGGCAGCTGAGCTCCGCCCCTTGTGTATCTCCCCGGACTCACAGCACAGCATCCGGGAACTGCATAGAGCGCGCACCGTCCAGGCGCTCGGGCCGCTGCTCCTCCAATCGGTCAAGCTCGCGCGGACAGATTTTGGATGGGAAGGCGTGCGGCACGGACATCGAGAGCGCACGGTCCGCGTGCGGATCGGTCAGGCCGAGTTCCGGACGGCCCTGCTCAGGGACTTCGGCGCATCATGCGTCGTATCGGGTCCGGCTCCTCAAGAGGCGCTCGAAGCGGCGCACCTCTACTCGTACGCGAAGGTCGGTCAACACCGGGAGCATGGTGGTCTGCTGATGCGGCGGGACCTTCATCGACTATTCGATGAAGGCTTGATCGGAGTCGAACCGGACACCTGGCGGCTCCGAATGCGCGAGCCCGCGTTCGCGTCCGAGAGCTATCGAGGGCTTGAGGGATCGCCGCTCGCATCGCGGCTCAAAGATGCCCATAAGTTTTGGCTGAAGGAGCACTGGGCGCAGCACGACCTGGCTCAACGAGCAGTCGCTGCTCGCTGAAGCGTCACGGAACGTCACATGCTCGCCTGAGCGACGCATCCGCGACACAATGTCTGATAGCCCGTCATCCGCGACGGGCGAATCCACCACACCGCTAGGGCGCTGACCGCGCCCCGCTTGGAGTTCCATGATCACGATCGACCACGTCAGCCGACGCTTCGGCGACGGCCCCGACGCCGTCGTCGCGCTCGACGACGTCTCGATCGAGGTGCGGCGCGGCGAGATCTTCGGCGTCGTCGGCCAGTCGGGCGCCGGAAAGTCGACGCTGCTGCGCACCGTCAACGCGCTCGAGCGGCCCGACTCCGGCACCGTGACCGTCGACGGCACCGTCATCACCGGGCTCGACGGCGCGGCGCTGCGGCAGGCCCGCCACAAGATCGGCATGGTCTTCCAGCACTTCAACCTCGTCGGCAACCGCACCGTCGCGCAGAACGTCGAGTTCGCGCTCGAGGCGGTCGGCGTCAAGGGCGACGAGCGCCGCCGCCGCGCGCTCGAGATGCTCGACCTCGTCGGCCTCGCCCACCGCGCGAACGACCGGCCGGCGCAGCTCTCGGGCGGCCAGCGCCAGCGCGTCGGCATCGCCCGCGCGCTCGCCTCGCAGCCCGACGTGCTGCTGAGCGACGAGGCGACGAGCGCGCTCGACCCCGAGACGACCCGGCAGATCCTCGACCTCATCAAACGCCTGTCCGGCGAGCTCGGCCTCACCGTGCTCCTCATCACCCACGAGATGGACGTCGTCAAGCGCATCTGCGACTCCGCCGCCCTCATGGAGCAGGGCCGCGTCGTCGAGCAGGGCCGCCTCGCCGAGCTCATCACGACGCCCGGCAGCCGCGTCGCTGCCGAGCTCTTCCCCGTCGGCGAGGCCCACCGCATCCCCGGTCACTCGATCGTCGACATCACCTACGCCGACCTCTCGGCCGACCGCCCCGTCATCGCGCAGCTCGCGCGAGACTTCGAGATCGACCTGTCGATCCTCGGCGCCGCGATCGAGAACGTCGCGGGCGTGCAAGCGGGCCGCACGCGGCTCGCGGTGCCGGATGCGTCCACGACGCAAGTGCTCACGTCGCTGCGGGCGCAGGGCATCACCGCTTGGGAAGTGACGGCATGATCGACCCCGCCGCGCCGGAGTTCTGGCCGCAGCTCTTCGCCGTGCTCCTCGAGGGCACGTGGGAGACGCTCTACATGACGGCGATCGCGATGGCGATCACCTTCGTCGTCGGGCTGCCGCTCGGCATCGTGCTCGTCGGCACCGAGCCGGGCCGCTTCCTCGAGGCGCCGCTCGGGCAGCGCTGGCTCGGCCGCGCGATCAACGCGGTGCTCGGATTCGTCGTCAACCTCGGCCGCTCGGTGCCGTTCATCGTGCTGATGATCGCGCTCATCCCGGTCACGCGCTGGCTGCTCGGCTCGTTCATCGGCACCGGCCCCGCGATCGTGCCGCTCACGCTCGTCGCGATCCCCTTCTTCGTGCGCGTCGTCGAGATCGCCGTGCGCGAGGTCGACCCGGGCCTGTTCGAGGCGGCCGAGTCGCTCGGCGCCTCCCGCTGGCTCGTCGTGCGGCGCGTGCTGCTGCCGCAGGCGTGGCCCGCGATCGCGCTCGGCACCGCCACAACCGTCACCTCGATCATCAACTTCTCGGCGATGGTCGGCGTGGTCGGCGGCGGCGGCCTCGGCAACGTCGCCCTCACCTACGGCATGCAGCGCTACAGCGCGCTCCACATCGTCTTCGTCGTCATCATCCTGTTCGTCATCGTGCAGGTCGTGCAGTGGCTGCTCACTCGGCTCGCACGACGCCTCAGCGGCGCCACCCCCGCCGCCGGCCGCACCGCCCGACGGAACGAGCGCGCCGCGCTCGACCTCGACGACGCATCCATCGTCTCCGCGCCCGCCCGCCAGGATCCGGCCCGCGGCGACACCGACTCCCCCACCCGATAGGAACCACCCATGGCCAACCGCCGCACCCTGCTCACCGCCCTCGCCGCCGGCGCGACCGTCGTCGCGCTCACCGCGTGCTCCTCCGGCGCCGCCGACACCGCCGCCCCCGAGGACGGCTCGCTCGGCACCGTCCGCGTCGGCGCGCTCCCCGTGCCGGCCGGCGACATCCTCAACTGGGTCGACGAGAACCTCGCGGATGCGGAGGGTCTCGACATCAAGTACGTCGAGTTCACCGACTACAACACCCCGAACCCCGCGCTCACCGACGGCTCGACCGAAGCGAACCTCTTCCAGAACTCGACGTTCATGGAGACCTACAACTCGCAGGCGGGCGGCGACCTCGTCTCGGTCGGCGAGGTCTACCTGCCGGCCGCCGCCTTCTACTCCGACTCGATCACGTCGATCGACGAGCTCGGCGAGGGCGCGACGATCGCCATCCCGAACGACCCGACCAACGAGGCGCGTGCGCTCGAGATCCTCGCGGCCGAGGGGCTCATCGAGATCGCCGAGGGCGCGACGAACCTCGACGGCATCACCGCGAACCCCTCGAACTTCCGCTTCACCGAGGTCGAGAATGCGACGCTGCCGCTCGCGATCCCCGACAACGACGCGGTGTTCGTCACCGCCTCGTTCGCGCTCCCCGCGGGCCTGTCGCAGGAGCAGGCGATCCTCACCGAGGGCGACGACTCGGAGTACTTCAACATCCTCGCCACGACGCCCGAGCTCGAGAGCGACCCGCGCATCGCGAAGCTCTACGAGCTGCTCACGGCGGAGGAGACGCAGCAGTACATGCTCGACACGTGGGGCGGCCTGATCGTCCCGATCGCGGGCTGACCGACCGCCTTCCTCTCACCGCGCCGCGTGCTCTGAGCACGCGGCGCGGTCGTCGTCTCGGCGCCCGGACGCGTGTCAGTGGTCACCCGTAGTCTTCGCGCAACGAGGTCGGGAGTGGATGTGGGTGGCCCCATCTAGCCTCCTCGCGAGGGAGGCAGCGATGTCGAGCACCGAGCAGGTCAGGGCGGCCGTCGAGGCCGCTCGCGCGCTGCTCGCCGGCGCCACATCGTTTCCTCGCGCGTCCGACGTCGAGATGATCGAGATGCTCGGCGGCGTCGCCGAGCTGGGCCGGGTCGTGGAAGCGCTGCAAGTGCGGCTCGCCCACGAGATCGAGGAGCGCTCGCAGCGCCCGACCGACGACGAGCCGCTGTACCTGCTGCTCGGAGCCCGCCACGCGAAGGAGGCGGTCGGTCGCGCCTTCGGTATCCGCCCCGGCCGAGCCCAAGAGCTGCTCGCGATGGCGCGCGCGACCTCGCCGTCGATGGGACTCACCGGCGCCGACATCCCCGCGAGCTACCCCGCAGTCGCGGCCGCGCTCACGGACGGCGAGCTGTCGTTCGCGCAGGCGCACGCGATCGTGACCACGCTCGCCCCGGCCGCTCCCCGCGCGGACGTGGAGCAGCTCGCCCTAGCAGAGCAGACGCTCGTCCGGCATGCGACCGACCCGGCCATGCCGCTACCGCCCGAGCAGCTCACGGTGCTCGCTCGCCGCTGCGTCGCGCTCCTCGATCCTGACGGGGTGCTGCCCAACGACGAGCGGCAACGGGCGCTGCGGTCGCTGCGCATCCGACAGCAGCTCGACGGGTCATGGCTCACGACCATCCGCTCCCCGGCCGAGGACGGTTCGGCGCTCAAGGCGCTGATCGATGCATACACCGGCCCGCGCGCGAAGGTCGCCTTCCACGACGAGAGCTGCGCGCAGGGCGGTTGCGACGGCGCCGACTGCAGCACCGCCGAGGCATCGCTCGACGACCGCACGCCGGAGCAGAAGGGGCACGACGCGATCATCGCCATGGTCAAGGCGCACGCCGCCTCGGGCGACGCGCCGATCACCGGCGGCGAAACCCCGACGCTCGTCTTCACCGGCACCGTCGAGGCCTACGAGGCGTACGTGCGCGACGTCTGCCACTCCGAGCGCACGGTGACGATCGAGCACACCGGCTGTCTCGTGCCGATCGAGCGGGTCGACGAGCTCCTGTGCCACAGCGTCATCCATCACATGATCGTCGACGAGCACGACCACCCGCTCTGGCTCGGCCGCTCCAAGCGCCTGTTCTCCCGGGCGCAGAAGCTCGCCCTCGCCAAGCGCGACAAGGGCTGTCGCGTGCCGGGCTGCGCCATGCCCGTCGCCTGGACCCAGACCCACCACATCATCCCCTGGCAGCTCGGCGGCCTCACCGACGTCGACAACGGCATCCTCGTCTGCGAGTACCATCACCACGAGATCCACGCCGGTCGCTTGCGGGTCGAGAAGGCCGGGCCGGAGCCCGGTCAGTGGCGCATCGTGCCGGAGCTCCAGCCCGCGCGTCTCCGCACCGCCTTCCTCGCTATGCCCGGCGCCGCCCACCCGGCGGTCGAGCGGGCGATGGAGCCCGTGGGCACGCGAAGCCTCCCCACTGCCGCCTCCGCCTCGCTCGCGGTCAAGCTCCCCGAGCTTCCCGGGCGCGGCGTCGAGCGACGCCTCGCACCTGCCGCACGACCGCCGCGACGGCATCGGCGCCCGGGCAGCGTGACCGAACGGCGGCTGGGCGCGATGCACGAGCGGCACGGCCGTGCTCGCGACCACCGAGCCCGCATCGATCTGCTGCCGAGACCCGGGATCGTGCTGCGCCGCTGATCGGTCGTGCTGATCGGACGGCCGCCGGTGCGGCGCGTGCACCGCGCGTGCCCCTCCTCGCGGCGCAGGACGGGCATGCTTGAGGGATGCACTCCCCTCGTGACGCCAGTCGACACCCGTCTGCGTCCGCATCGTCGGCCGCCCCCGCCACGGCGCACGAGGGGAAGGCAGCGGGGATGCGGCAGCTCGCCGCCTCGGTGCCGATCCGCACGGCCGCGAGCGGCGCGCAGATCGCGATCCCGATCCTCGTCGTCTCGATCACCGGAGACCTCGCGCTCGGCGCTGCGCTCGCGGCGCTCGCGCTCGTGCCGAGCATCATCGCCGCGCCGCTCGTCGGCGCGATCCTCGACCGCGTGCACCGGCCTCGGCCGCTCATGATGGGCGCGGCCGCCGGCACCGCCGTCGCGTACGGCCTCGCGGCGGCCCTCGACCCGCTGCCCGTGGGGCTCGTCGCCGTCGCGCTCGTCATCAGCGGCCTGCTCAATCCCTTCGGCTTCGGCGGGCTCTCGAGCTTCGTCGCACCTGCCGGCACCGACGCCCGACGCGCCTACGCGCTCGATGCCCTCAGCTACAACCTCTCGGGCGTCGCGGGGCCCGCGCTCGTCGCGCTGCTCGCGCCGACGCTCGGTCCGCGCTGGGCGCTCGCCTCGATGGCGGCGATCGGCCTCGTCTCGCTCGCGGCCTACCCACTGCTGCGCATCGAGCGGCGGGAGGCCGAGCGCAAGGGCCTGTGGCGCTCGATCGGCGCGGGGCTCGTCGCCCTCTCGACGCACCGGCCGCTCGCGACGATCACGGTCTCGGGCACCCTCGTCGAGTTCGGCCGCGGCATCATGCCCATCGCCGCGATCGGCATCGCGCTCCTCGCGACGGGCGACGCCGCCGCGAGCGCCTTCATCGTCACCGCCTTCGCGATCGGCGCGCTCATCGGGGCCATGATCGAACCCATCCGGCGCACGAACGCGTCCGCGCAGGCGACGATGCTCGTCGGCTTCGGTCTCACGGGGCTCGCGACGCTCGCCGCCGCGCTCGACCTCGGCTTCTGGTGGACGATCGTGCTCGTCGGCCTCTCCGGCGCGTTCAGCGCCGCGCCGACCGCGGCGATGCTGACGCTCCGACGCCTCGAGAGCCCCGACGACGTGGTCGCGCAGGTCTTCACGGTCGGCTCCGCGCTGCGCACGACGGCGAGCGCGGCCGGTACGGCCGTCGCCGGCCTCCTCGCCGGGCTCGATCCGCTGCTGCTGCTCGCCGCCTCGGGGGCCGTCTGGCTCGTGGGGGCGCTCACGATGCTCGCGTTCCCGCGCTCACGCTGACGCGCTGCGCCGCGCGACTCAGGCCGCGGGGACCTCGGCGACGGCGGGCGGCGCGTCGGTCGCAGCAGCCGCAGCGCCGCGGCCCGCGGGCGCGTCATCGGCGGGTGACCACGGCGCGACGCTCGCGGTCTCGTGGAAGCGCGTGAACACATCCGCCGTCACGCCCTGGCGCTCGAAGTCGGCCGTGAGGGTCGCCCAGCACTCGAGCTCGGGCAGGGCTCGCCGCAGGGTCCAGTCATGCCAGAGGACGAGACGCAGCATCGGCGAGATGGCCGCCGGGCCCTCACGTCGCGGGAAGGCGAGCAGCGCCTGTGTCCAGGCCTCGGCGTCCGCGCGGCGCCATCCAGCCCACACGCTCGGCTCGGGCACCCTCAGTGCCCGGTCGTCCTGCAGCATCCGTCTTCTCCCTCGGGGCGCGAAGTGCCATGGGTGACAGTAGGGCCTACCGGTGCCGACACTCAACCGAAACTGAGGATCTCCGTGCCTGTCGGCGAGAAGAACGCGGAAAAGCGGTGCTAGGCGAGCCCAGCCTCGCGATTCGTGCGCGGCGGCGCAGGCGCATCCGCCTCTGCGGGAACCGGCGCGAGCTCGGGGTTCCGACGCGCGACGATGCGGCGCAGCACGGCGACCCCGATCACGACGACGATGGGGAACGCGACGGCGGTGCCGGCCGCCAGCAGCACGGCGGGATCGAGGAGCTCAGTGAGCGGCATGATGGCGCACCCGCTTCGAGGCGCCTTCGACGAGCGTGTGCTCGATCGATGCGCCGTGCTCGGTGGCGTCCGCGAGGTGAACGCGATTCACGCCCGCTCCTGCGATGGGGAGTGCGATCTCTTGGTGCGACGGGGAGGAGAGGGCCGCGGATCTGCGATGATGACCGGCGGGGGATGCGTTCGGCTCGGCGAGGATCTCGTCGGTGTCGGCATCCGTGGAGGCGACGTTCTTGACTGAGTCGATGGTGATGCGTCGAGCGTACTCCACTGGGGTACATAGGTGGACGATAGGTTTCCTCACGTCTTCGGCCTCCCCCGCGCGACGGAGATCCGCCACCGCGAGCTCCCCTCCCGACGGCTGAGGCGTGCTCCCGACGGTCGTCCTAGGCTCGACGCATGCCCGTGCGCAAGGCCCCCGACGCGAGCTCGACGCGAGCCGACGCCATCCTCGCCGGGGTGCTCGCCGCCGTCGGGTGCCTCATGGTCGCGCTGACCGACATGACCGGGCTGCAGTTCGAGGGCATGCCCATCTGGGCGCCGCTCCTCGCCGCACTGCTGCTGCCTGCGCCGCTCATGTGGCGACGGCACTTCCCCGTGCCCGCCGCGATCGCGCAGATCGTCATCTACGTCGGCGCAGGTGAGGCGGGCGCGCTCGAGCTCTACGCGTCGCAAGTGGCGCTCTTCATGGGCTTCTACTCGATCGGTGCGTGGGATCCAGACCGCCGGCGCGCGTTCTGGTCGCGCGTCGTGATCTCGCTGCTCATGGCGGCGTGGCTCGCCGCCTCGGCGATCCGCGGGTTCTCCGACCCCGAGACGGGCGAGCGCGGCGTCTCGGCGTTCTTCGCGTTCCTCATGATCCAGGTCGTCGTCAACGCCGCGTACTTCGGCGGCGGCTGGATCTTCGGCGACCGCGCGTGGCGCTCGGCGATCGAGCAGGAGCGGCTCGCCGCCGCGCACGCCGAGATCGAGGCGCAGCAGGCGCAGCTCGCCGAGCAGGCCGTCTCGCTCGAGCGCCTGCGCATCGCGCGCGAGCTGCACGACGTCGTCGCGCACCACGTCTCGGCGATGGGCATCCAGGCCGGTGCCGCGCGGCGCGTGCTCGCGACCGATCAGGACAAGGCGGCGGATGCGCTGCGGCACGTCGAGGCGTCGGCGCGGGAGGCGATCACCGAGCTCCGCTCGCTCGTCGTCACGCTGCGCTCGGAGGACGACGGCGCCGCCGCCGCGCCCGACCTCGAGGCGCTGCCCGCGCTCGTCGAGTCGGCGCACGCGAGCGGCCAGCGCGTGACGCTCGCGACGATCGGCGAGCCGCGCCCCGTGACGCCGATGGTGGGACTCACGGCGTTCCGCGTCGTGCAGGAGGCGCTCACGAACGCCCGCAAGCACGCCGGCCCCGTCGCCGACGTCGACGTGCGCGTGCGCTTCCTGCCGGACGAGCTCGAGGTCGAGGTCGCCGACGACGGCCACGGCAGCGGCGCGGGCCAGCACGGCGCCGGTGCGGGCGTGCTCGGCATGCGCGAGCGGGTCGCGGCGCTCGGCGGCTCGCTCGAGGTGGGCCCGCGCTCGCGCGGCGGCTGGCTCGTGCGCGCGCGCATCCCCGCGCACGGCGGTCGCGCGACGCCGACCGACGCGATCCCGGAGCAGTCCGAGGAGCCGTCGACCGCTCGCGCGTCCGCCGGCTGACGAGCGGCGATCAGGGGCAGCGGGTGTAGCTTGCGGCCGCCTGGCTGAGCGTCGGCTGCCCGCCGAGCACGAGCACCCGGTCGGGCTCCGCGGCGAGCAGGGCGCTGCGCGTCGCCGCGGGCATGCACTCGCGCCGCGAGAGCAGTAGCGGCGCGCCGTCGCGGCCGGCCGCGGCCGCGCCGGCGAGCGCGTCGGAGAAGCCCGTGCCGCTCGCGAGGTAGGCGGTGCCGACGACGCCGAACTCGCGCGCGAGCTGCGCCGCCGTTGCGAAGCGATCTGCGCCGGCGTAGCGGTCGACGTCGATGCCCGCGCCGCCGAGGCCCGAGGCGATGCCCGCCGAGACCGAGCTCGCATCGCCGACGACCCCGACCCATCCGACACCGAGCCGCTCGAGCGTCGCGCGCGTCGCGGTGTCGAGCACGCCGCTCTCGCCGTTGACGAGCAGCACCGGGCCGTCACGGCGGACCGCGACCGGTCCCGCCGCGAGCGCGTCGGGGAACTTGAGGCCTGTCGCGATGAGGGCGTCGGACGCGGATCCGAACGCGTGCTCGGCGATGAGCCGGCTGGTGTGGAAGCGGTCGGTGCCGCCGAGGCGCACGATCGGGCGGGGCGGCGCCAGCTGCCGCACGGCGGTCTCGACCGCCGCCGAGACCGACGGCTCGCCGCCGACGATCACGACCTCCGCTGGCTGCAGCCGCTGGATCTCCTGCAGCACGACGGCCGGTGCGCTGCCTCGCGGCGTGAGCAGCACCGGACCGCCCTGCGATGCCGCTGCGGGACCGGCGGCGAGGCCGTCGGGGAAGCTCTCGCCGCTCGCGAGGTACACGACCTCCGCGCGCGCCGGGAACGAGCGTCGCGAGACCTCGACGGCGGTGGCGTAGCGGTCGGCGCCGGCGACGCGCTGCGTGGTCGGGAGCGGCTCGGTCGGGTCGCCGAACCAGTCCGTCTAGATGCGCCAGGTGTTGCGATTGCCGTAGGCCGAGCAGGCGTCGCCCTCGCCGTAGAGGTTCGCGAGCGCGGCCGCGTTCGGCTGGTACGGCGTGTAGTTGTACAGGCCCGCGGTGGCGAGGTTGCGAATGAGCACGGGGCTCGAGCCGCACGCGGCGTTCGGGTGGAAGCGCACCTGGTTCACGACGCCGGCCCGGTGGCTCCAGCGCTCCGGGTGCGCTGCATAGCGCTGGAACTGCCGAGCGCCGTAGTAGACCTGGTAGAAGAAGCCGCCGACCGTGGGGTCGCATGGCGCCGTGTCCGGGCAGCCGAATCCGGTCGCCTTCGCGTAGTGGACGGTGGTCGGTGCCGCGCGGGTGACGAGCGACTGCTCCTTCTGCAGCAGCACGAGCAGGTAGCGCTGCGAGATGTCGCACGCCTGCCCTACGCGGGCGATGATGCTTGCCGCCGATTCGCTCGCCCTGCCCGGCACCGCGTCGCAGTACGCGTCGGCGGCCATGGTCGGAGTCCGCTGCGCGTAGGTGTCGAGGCACGTGTAGCCGGGCTCGCAGCGGGTGTTCTTGACATCGATGAACGACTGCACCTCGGCAGCCGTCATCGCGAGGCCATCGTAGAAGCGCTCGTCGGAGACGATGAGGCCCGGATCGAAGTCGGCCGCGACGGCGGCGCTCGCGCTGCCCTCGGGTCCGGGTGACGGGACGACCGCCAGCAGGGAGCCGACGAGCGCGGCGATCAGGACGGCCACGATCGCCCGTGATCTTGTGCGCATCCGTCGTCCTCCATCGGGCAGCGGGGTCGCCGTCAGCATACGGGTGCGCATCGCGCGGGTAGCGTTGAGGGGTGACGCGCATCCTGCTGGTGGACGATCAGGCGCTCGTGCGCGCGGGCTTCGAGACGATCCTCTCGTCGGAGCCCGGCTTCGAGGTCGTCGGCCAGGCGAAGGACGGCGCCGAGGGCGTGCGGCTCGCCACCGAGCTGCAGCCCGACGTCGTCTGCATGGACGTGCAGATGCCGCTGATGGACGGGCTCGAGGCGACGCGCGCGATCTGCGCGAGCGATTCGCACGCGGCGGTGCTCATGCTCACGACCTTCGACCGCGAGGACTTCCTCTTCGAGGCGCTCTCGGCCGGCGCCTCGGGCTTCCTGCTCAAGACCGCCGAGCCCGAGCAGCTCATCGACGCGGTGCACGCGCTCGCCCGCGGCGACGCGCTCCTCTCGCCCGAGGTGACGCGGCGCGTGATCGAGCGGTTCGCGGCGACTCGGTCCGTGCCCGCGGGCGTCGCGTCCGCACCGACGGCACCCGACGCATCCGCCGATCTTGCCCCGCTCACCGACCGCGAGCGCGAGACGCTGCTGCTGCTCGCACGCGGCCGATCGAACGCCGAGATCGCGAAGGAGCTCTTCGTCGGCGAGGCGACCGTGAAGACCCACGTGTCGAACGTGCTGCTGAAGCTCGGCATCCGTGACCGCATCCACGCCGTCATCTGGGCGTACGAGCACGGGGTGATCGCGCCCCGTGGATGAGGCGGCCGCGAGCGCGACCGCGCTCGGTCACGGCTTCGCGAGCAGGCCCGCGACCTGGTCGAGCGCGCCCGGCACGAGCCGGTAGTACGCCCAGGTGCCGCGCTTCGAGCGCGTCAGGAAGCCGGCGTCGACGAGCACCTTGAGGTGATGCGAGACGGTCGGCTGCGAGAGGCCGAGCGGCTCGGTCAGGTCGCACACGCACGCCTCGCCGTCGGCGTGCGCCGAGACCATCGACAGCAGCCGCAGGCGCGCCGGGTCGGCGAGCGCCTTGAGCGCGCGCGAGAGCGTCGCTGCGGCATCCGTGTCCATCACCGCTCGAGTGACGGGCGAGCAGCACGCCTGCAGGTCGGTGAGCGGGAGCAGCGCGGTCGGCATGCATCCATCGTCGCACATGCATTGACAACCGTCGATGGATGCGATCACAATGCATCGACGAACATCGATGGGAGGAGGTGCGCGATGGACGCCGAGACGCTGTGCGGCGAGCTGGGCTGCCCGCCCGAGCTCGACCAGGACTGCTGCTGAGCCGACCGACCGGCCGCTCCTGGTGCACCGGGGGCGGCCCCTGCTCGAGAATGGACCACGATGACCCACGACAAGCCCACCGTCCTGTTCGTCTGCGTGCACAACGCCGGCCGCTCGCAGATGGCCGCCGGCTACCTGCAGCACCTCGCCGGCGACCGCGTCGACGTGCGCTCCGCCGGCTCGGCGCCGAAGGACGCGATCAACCCCGTCGCCGTCGAGGCCATGCGCGAGGAGGGCATCGACATCGCCGCCAACGCGCCGAAGGTGCTGACGACGGATGCGGTGCGCGAGTCCGACGTCGTCATCACGATGGGTTGCGGCGACGCGTGCCCGATCTTCCCCGGCAAGCGCTACGAGGACTGGGAGCTCGACGACCCCGCCGGGCAGGGGCTCGAGGCGGTGCGGCCGATCCGCGACGAGATCAAGCGGCGCGTCGAGGCGCTGCTCGCCGAGCTCGCGCCCTCAGCCTGACTGGGGCGATGACCGTACCCTGCTCAGCATGACCGACCCCTTCGACGACCCGGACGTTCGAGCCGAGATGGAGCGGCTCGGCATCGTGCACCGCCCCGGCATGGCGGAGGAGCTCATGCAGGAGCTCGCGCCGCTGCTCGCCGCCGAGGGCGTCGACCTCGACGAGCCGGCACCCGAGCTCGGCCTCGACGCGCTCAACGCCGCCTTGTCGCGCGCGACCGAGCAGCACAACCTCATGCTCTTCACGCCGGTCGGCGCGCAGCGCGCCGGCGCCCTGCGGCTGCTGGAGCAGTTCAGCGTCGCGGTCGCGGACGGCGACGCAGAGCGCGTGCGCAGCCTCATCGCGAGCACCCCGAGCCAGCCGGCGGGCAGCGAGCCCGCCGTCTCGCACGTGATCGGCGCCGCGCTCGGCGTGCTGGACAGCTGGAGCGGCGACGCCGCGGGCGCTCGCGCGCTTGCCGCCGCGCGCGTGCCGCGCTGGGCAGACCGGCGCGTCCGCGCCTCCGCGACCGACATCGTCGCGCTCGCGCGCAAGGGGCGGGCCTTCGACGCGCTGACGAGCCTGCACGCCCGACACCGCGGCCTCGCGGTGCACGAGGGCGCGTGCCTCGCGCTCGCCGCGGCGATCGCCGCTCGGGCAGCGCATGAGCAGTCCACCGTCGAGGCGACGGCGGCGCGCGTGCTCGCCGACTCGGCCGACGCATCCGCCCCCACGCCCGTCACGGGCAGCGCATTCCGCAAGCCGCAGCCGTCGAGTGCGGGGCCCTCGGCGGAAGCGGCCGATCGGGCACTCGGGCTCGAGCTCGGTCGATGGCTGAGGCGCGAGCACGACTACGAGCCCGCCGAGGCGGCGACCGCCACGCGCGCGGTCGCGATGGTGTTCGAGCTGGCTCGCCTGTCGGAGCTCGATCCGCACGATGCCGCCGATGTCGACCTGCTCATCGACGTGCTGGTCGACGCGCGCGAGAGCCAGGACGCCCGGGTGGTCGACGTGCTGATCGACGCCCTCGACGACTACCTGCACTTCCGCATCGAGACGGCGGATGCGCCCCAGGAGTGGAAGGACGTGCACGACTACTTCGAGGAGGCGACCGCGGAGGACGGCTCCCCTGCCTCGGACGCGATCGGACGCGCGCTGGACGCCGCTGCGAGCATCCCACGGGAGGTGCGGCAGGAAGCGCTCGCTCGCACCCGCGTGATCGAGGCCGTGCCGGCGCTCCTGGAGTGGATCGGCAAGGGCCGACCGATCACCCCCTCCGGTGCCCTGCGACGCGCCGACATCCAGGACGTGGCTCGACTGCTCGGCATCGACGCCGTCGGGGTGAGCAGCGGCCCCCGGCAGGAGCCCATCGTGAGGGACCCCGCCGTCATGACCGCGGCGGCTCGCCCCGAGGATGCCGTCGAGGCGATGTCGATGCTCGACGTGCCGATGCTCGACGCGTGGTGGGAGGCGCTGCTGACCGCCGAGGTCATCGAGACGACCGCATCGCGCGTGCGCCCCGGGCCGCAGGCGAGTCGGTGGGCCACCGGGTCGCCGCCGCCGGAGGACGCCGAGATGCTCGCCGGCGCGTTCGTCGCGCACGCCGTCACGTGGGAGGCGCGCTTGGCGCGCGGCTACTACAACGAGGAGGCGGTGGCCGAGACGATCCGCCGGCTGCTGCTCGCGCTGCCGCGGCCGGACGGCGACGGTGCCGATGAGCGTTCCGCCGATCAATCGGCTGACACGATGTTCGCGCCCAGAGCCCTGCGGATGCTGCGGCAGCTCGTGCGCGCCGGACTGCTCCAGGTCGACGAGTCGCGTGAGCTCGCCGTGCCCGCCGCGCTTGCCAGCGTCGTCGCTCGCGGGGCCGTGCTCGCGCTCACGATCATCGACATCGACGACGAGCTCGACGACTGACCGTCAGCGGCGCTCGACCCGGCTCGCGAGCGCGACCGCGTCGTGCGGCGCGTGCCCGTGGATGTCGTTGTCGAAGTAGGCGTACACGTCGCGCGGGCGGCCATCCGGCGTCACCGACCCGCTCGTCCAGCCGCGGATGCGCTCGGCCCAGCCGTCGAGCTCCTCGGGCGTGTAGCCGCTCGCGTACAGCTCGCGCGAGCCGTGCAGCCGGATGTAGACGAAGTCGCTCGTCACCTCGCCGAACGCGGGCCAGCGCCCCGCGGTGTCGGCGACCGCGAGCGCCACATCGTGCCTGCGCAGCAGCTCGACCGCCTCCGCCGTCTCGAAGGAGCGCGCCCGCGGCTCGAGCACGTGCCGGAGGGGCGCATCCGTCACCTCCTCGAGCCAAGCACGGCCGGTCATCCGCTCGTCGTGGCGCCGCGCGATCTCGAGCGCCTCGCCCGTCGAGCGCGGCAGGCTCGCGAGGAACGCCTCGAGCACCGCGGCGTCGAGCTCCTGCCGCTCGGGCAGCTGCCACAGGATGGGGCCGAGCTTCGCGCCGAGCGCGAGCACGCCGGAGGCGAAGAAGTTCGCCATCGCGGTCTCGGCGCCGCGCAGCCGCAGCATGTGCGTGATGAAGCGCGGCCCCTTCACCGCGAACACGAAGCCCTCGGGCACCGCGTCGCGCCAGCGCTCGTAGCTCGCCGGCCGCTGCAGCGAGTAGAACGAGCCGTTGAGCTCGACGCTCGACATGCGCTCGCCGACGTACTCGAGCTCGCGCCGCTGCACGAGGCCCTTCGGGTAGAAGTCGCCGCGCCAGCTCGCGTAGCGCCAGCCCGAGATGCCGATGCGCGCGCGACCGGCGGGTGCGCTCGGGCGGGTCGGGGTCATGCGGTCACTCTCGCACCCGGACGTCGGATCGGTCTGAGCGCCCTTGACACGGCGGATGCGTGGGCGCATCATGTAAGCACTTGCTTACGCAAAGGAGGTGGGCGGGTGCCGATCGCGACCGATCCGCTCAGCCGCATCTTCTTCGCGCTCGCGGACCCGACGCGGCGGGCGATGCTCGAGCGGCTCGCCGCTGGGTCGCAGACCGTCGGCGAGCTCGCGGCGCCATTCGCCGTGAGCCGGCCGGCCATCTCGCAGCACCTCGGGGTGCTCGAGGAGGCCGGGCTCATCGAGCGCACCCGGCAGGGCCAGTGGCGCTCGTGCGCGCTGCGCCCCGAGGGGCTCGACGACGCCGAGGCGTGGGTCGCCGAGCACCGCGCGGCGTGGCAGTCGCGGTTCGACCGCCTCGACGCGGCGCTCGCCGGGCTGACCGGCGGTGCCGGCGACACCCACCCCACGACCGGTGACGACGCGACTCACGGTCGCGACGCATCCGAAGCCTGACGCGGACGCCCCGTCCGCACCCACACCGCAAAGGAGCAGTGATGGACACGAGGAAGCAGTTCACGATCATCCGCGAGTTCGCGGCGCCGCGCGAGGCCGTCTGGCGCGCGTGGATCGACCCCGCGGTCGCCGCCCAGTGGTGGCACCCGCACGAGGTCGTCACGCCGCCCGAGTCGGTGCGGATCGACCTGCGGGTCGGCGGCACGTACGAGTACCTCATGATCGCGCCCGACGGGAGCGAGTACCCGACCGGCGGGCAGTACCTCGAGGTCGAGGAGCCCTCGCGGCTGCGCTTCTCGTGGGCAGACCCCGGCGACACGGTCGACGAGGCGATGCTCATCACGATCGACCTCGTCGAGCTCGACGGCGGCCGCTGCGAGATGACCTTCCACCTGCAGGGCCTCGACGAGGACCGCGTGAGCTCGGAGAACGTCTCGCAGGGCTGGACCGAGGCCTTCGAGGAGCTCGACGACGCGCTCGCGAGCGCCGCCGGCGAGGCGGTCGCGCGATGACGCTCGAGCCCGTCGCCGAGGGCGTGCTCGTGCACGAGAGCGAGTGCATCCAGAGCCGCGCTACCGTCGTGCTCGGCCCCTCGGGTGCGCTCGTCGTCGACCCCGGCATCACTCGCGCCGAGCTCGCCGGCATCGCGGCCGCGCTGCGCGAGCTGGAGCAGCCGGCCGTCGCCGCCTTCGCGACCCATCCCGACTGGGACCACGTGCTGTGGCACGAGGCGCTCGGCGAGGCGCCGCGCTTCGGCACGGCGGCGTGCGCGACGGCCATGGCCGAGCTGCGCGCGCGGTCGGGCTGGCAGGAGGAGCTCGCGCCGTGGCTGCCGCCCGAGTTCGTCGACGACATCCCGCTGGAGCTGCTCGGCCTCATCACCGCGGTGCCGGATGCGTCGACGCACGTGCCGTGGGATGGCTCGGCGGTGCGGATCCTCGAGCACCGCGGGCACGCCGCGGGCCACGCGGCGCTGCTCGTGGAGGAGCGCGGCGTGCTCATCGCCGGCGACATGGTCTCCGACATCCTCGTGCCGTTCCTCGACATGGGCGGGCCGGACCCGATCGGCGACTACCTCGCGGGGCTCGACGTGCTCGAGGGCGTGACGGACGCGGCCGAGGCGTTCGTGCCGGGCCACGGCTCGGTCGGCGATGGGGCGGAGTTGCGGGCACGAATCGCGCTCGACCGCGCGTACGTGACGGCGCTCCGGGACGGCCGCGAGCCCGACGATCCGCGCATCGGGCCGTCAGCTCCGCTCGACTGGATGGCCGACGTGCATCGCGCGCAGGCCGACGCCCTCGCGAGGCGACCGCTCGTCGAGTAGCGCGCGGAGCGCGCGCATCGAGGCGGAGCAGATCGGTGGAGCCAGCGGCGGGGGACAGCGCTCCCCCGAGCGGCGGAGCGCTGATTCCAGCCGTCGGGGGGAGGCCCCCGAGTCCGCCGCTCCATAGATTCGAAGCATGCTCTCCATCCGCTCCATCTCCCGCTCGTTCAACGGGCACCAGGCGCTCAAGGACGTCTCCTTCGACGTGCGCGACGGCCTGATGACCGGCTTCGTCGGCGCGAACGGCGCCGGCAAGACCACGGCCATGCGCATCATCCTCGGCGTGCTGTCGCCCGACTCGGGCGAGGTGCTCGTCGACGGCCGCCCCGTCTCCGCCGACGACCGGGCGCAGTTCGGCTACATGCCCGAGGAGCGCGGCCTCTACCCCAAGATGAAGGTGCACGAGCAGCTCGTCTACCTCGGCCGCCTCCACGGGCTCGCCTCGGCCCGCGCCGCAGCTCGCGCCGACGACCTGCTCGAGCAGCTCGGCCTCACCGAGCGCCGCGACGACAAGCTCGAGTCGCTCAGCCTCGGCAACCAGCAGCGCGCCCAGATCGCCGCAGCGCTCGTGCACGAGCCGACGGCGCTCGTGCTCGACGAGCCCTTCTCGGGCCTCGACCCGATGGCGGTCGAGACGACCCTCGGCGTGCTGCGCGACGTCGCCCGCACCGGCGCCCCCGTGCTCTTCTCGAGCCATCAGCTCGACCTCGTCGAGCGCCTGTGCGACTCGCTCGTCATCCTCGCGCACGGCCAGGTGCGCGCCGCCGGCACGCGCGAGCAGATCCGCGCCGCCCACACGCGCCCCGAGTGGCTGCTCGAGACCGACGACGCCGGTTTCGTGCGCGGCATCCCGGGCATCGAGGTCATCGACTTCGACGGCGGCCACGTGCGGTTCGCCGCCGACTCCGACGCACACGCCGACCGCGTGCTGCGCGAGGCCCTCGAGCGCGGCACCGTCCGCAGCTTCGCCCCCTCCATCCGCCCGCTGACCGAGATCTTCCAGGAGGTCGTCCGATGACCACCACCGCTCCGAGCCGCCCGAACCGACCGGGCCGTGCCGACGCATCCGTCGGCAATGACCGCGGTCGCACGCGCTTCGCGCAAGCGGCCGGCATCGTCGCGCAGCGCGAGATCATGATGCAGCTGCGCTCGAAGGCGTTCATCATCTCGACGCTCATCACGCTCGCGCTCGTGTTCGGCGCGGTGCTCTTCTCGTCGTTCGGCCCCGCGCTGTTCGACGAGGACACCGAGGTCGCCACCACGGCCGAGATCGCGCCGACGCTCGAGGCCATCGACGGCCTCGCGGTCGTGCCGGCGGACGATGCGGATGCGGTGCGCGACGCCGTGCGGGACGGCTCGGTCGACGCGGGCGTCATCGCGGGCGACGGTCCCTCGGGCCTCACCGTCGTCGGGGACCGCGAGGCCGACAGCGGCCTCATCCAGCTGCTGAGCGTCACTCCCGACGTCGAGCTGCTCGACCCGAACGCGCCCGACCCGATGCTCACCTACTTCATCGGCCTCGCCTTCGGCCTCGTGTTCTTCATGTCGGCGATGACGTTCGGCCAGACGATCGCGCAGTCGGTCGTCGAGGAGAAGCAGTCGCGCATCGTCGAGATCATGCTCGCGACCGTGCCGGCCCGCGCGATCCTCGCCGGCAAGGTGATCGGCAACTCGGTGCTCGCGTTCGGGCAGATCGCGCTCATCGCCGGCGTCGTGCTCATCGGCGGCGCGCTGACGGGATCGCAGCTGCTGCTCGACGGGCTCGGCATGCCGATCGTCTGGTTCGTGGTGCTCTTCACCGTCGGCTTCATCATGCTCGCGGCGCTCTACGCGGCGGCGGCGGCGCTCGTCTCGCGCGCCGAGGACCTCGGCTCGGCCACGAGCCCGCTGATCTTCCTCGTGATGATCCCGTACTTCCTCGTCATCATCTTCAACAACAACCCGCTCGCGCTGCAGATCATGTCGTACGTGCCGTTCTCGGCACCGGTCGCCGTGCCGATGCGCGTCTACCTGCAGACGACCGAGTGGTGGGAGCCCTACCTCTCGCTCGGCGTGCTCGCGCTCTTCACCGTGCTCGTGATCGGGGTCGCCGCGCGCATCTACGAGCGGTCGCTGCTGAAGACCGGCTCGATGGTCAAGTGGCGGGACGCCCTGAAGGCGTAGCCCTCACGCACGCACGACAGCGCAAGCCCGCACGCGATCCCGCGTGCGGGCTTGCATCGTGCCCGGGACAGGTGCCTAGAGTGGGCGCATGGGCATGATCTCCAGCATCCGGATGCGCCGCCGCTGACGGCGAGCTGCTCCGGATCCCGCTGAACACTCGCAGCTCGCCGCTCTCCGACCGCCGGTGCGGCTCGTTCAGGCTGCCCGGCTCCCGCAGAGTGGAGCACTCCCCATGTCCCGACGGACACCGTCGCGCGCGACCTCTCGCGCACCCCTGCACGCCCCCGGCCGGCACGAGCTCGGCCAGAGCTTCCTCGTCGACCGCCGCGCGGTGGCCGACGTCGTCGACCGGGTCGCCGCGACCCGCGGCCCGATCCTCGAGATCGGCCCGGGCGACGGCGCGCTGACGCTGCCGCTCGCGCGCCTCGGCCGCCCCATCCGCGCGCTCGAGCTCGACGCGCGCCGCGCCGCCCGGCTCGACGCCCGCACGCCCGGGCGCGTGCGCGTCGAGCACGCCGACGCCCTCGCGCACCGCTTCGACGCGCATCCGCACGTCGTCGTCTCGAACCTGCCGTTCCACATCACGACCGCGCTGCTGCGGCGACTGCTCGCGGCGCCCGGATGGACGGATGCGGTGCTCATCGCGCAGTGGGAGGTCGCCCGCCGCCGTGCCGGCGTGGGCGGCGCGACGCAGCTCACCGCCCAGGCGGCCCCGTGGTTCGAGTTCTCGCTCGGCCGGCGCATCCCGCGCTCGGCGTTCCGGCCGATGCCGCAGGTGGACGCCGGGCTCTTCGCGGTGCAGCGGCGAGCGCAGCCGCTCGTCGATCCCGCCGATCGCCGGCAGTACGCCGCGATGGTCGCGCGAGTCTTCGCGAGCCCCGGGGCCGGGCTCGCCGCGATCCTCCCCGCGGCCGGCGTCCTGCCGCGCGCGGCCGCGAAGCGCTGGCTGCGGGAGCGCTCCCGCGCCGGCGGCCTGCCTCGAGATCTCGGGCCGGAGGACTGGGCCGACCTGTGGCTCGCCCACCGCCGGACGCACGCTCCGTGACTCGTGCTTGACACAACGCTGGTTCGATGGTTCATTAGTCGAGTAATGAACCCATGGAGTCCGATGCGCAGCGCTCTCCCGACCACTAGGAGGCAGGCATTCTAGACGACAGCAAGCCGCTCTTCGTCGCGGTAGCCGAGCAGATCGAGGACGGCATCCTCGACGGCAGCTACCCGGAGGATGCGGCGGTGCCCTCGACCAACGAGCTCGCCGCCTTCCTCCGCATCAACCCCGCGACCGCCGGCAAGGGCCTCGGCCTCCTCGTCGACGCGGGCGTGCTCATCAAGAGGAGAGGGATCGGCATGTTCGTCGCCCCCGGCGCCCGAGCGGCGCTCCGCGAGCGCCGCAAGCTCGCGTTCGAAGACCAGTTCATCGCACCCCTGCTTCGCGAGGCAGCAGCCTTAGGGCTCAGCCCGGAGGAGCTCGCGAACATGATCACGAAGGAAGTCGCCCGATGACCGCCATCGTCACCACCGACCTCGCCAAGCACTACGCCGAGGTCAACGCCCTCGACGGCGTGACGCTCTCGCTCGAGGAGCACCGCATCCACGGGCTCCTCGGCCGCAACGGCGCCGGCAAGACCACGCTCATGAAGCTGCTCACCGGCCAGATCTTCGCCTCGCGCGGCTCGATGGAGGTGCTCGGAGGCCACCCGGTCGAGAACGTCGACGTGCTCTCGCAGACGGCGTTCATCCAGGAGAGCCAGAAGTACCCCGACACGTTCCGGCCCATCGACGTGCTGCGCATCGCGGCGGGCGCCTACCCGAACTGGGACCAGGCGTACGCCGACCGGCTCGTCGAGCGGTTCCAGCTGCCGACGAAGCGCCTCATCAAGAAGCTCTCGCGCGGCCAGCTCTCGGCGATCGGCATCGTCCTCGGGCTCGCCTCGCGGGCACCGCTGACGTTCTTCGACGAGCCGTACCTCGGCCTCGACGCGGTCGCGCGGCGCATGTTCTACGACGCGCTGCTGCACGACTTCGCCGAGCACCCGCGCACGATCGTGCTCTCGACGCACCACATCGACGAGGTCGCGAACCTGCTCGAGCACGTCGTGATCCTCGACCAGGGCAAGGTGCTGCTCGACGCCGACACCGACGAGCTGCACGACGCGGCGCTCACCGTGTCGGGCCGAGCGGACGACGTGGATGCGTTCCTCGCCGGCCGCGAGCCGCTCGAGCACACCCGGCTCGGCTCCCTCGCGACCGCGACGCTCGCCGCGCGCGACGGCGACGAGCGCGCCGCGCGCGCCGCGGGGCTCGACATCTCCCCCGTCTCCCTCCAGGCGCTGTTCGTGCGCCTCACGACCGCCAACGCATCCGCCACCGACCCCGCGACTCCGGTCGCGACCGCTTGAGAGGACTGACCATGCGCATCCGCAACGTCATCCAGCTCCACACCGTCAACCGCATGCAGGCCTTCGGCTGGCCGCTGCTCATCATGCTCGCGTCGCTCGCGATCGTGCTCGTGATCGGCGGCATCGTCGTCAACGTCGCGACCGCCGCCGGCGCCGAGTCGCTCGCCGAGGCCCGCGAGGGCATGAACACCGGCATGATGTTCAACGGCGCGATCTTCGCGCTGCTCGGGCCGCTCATCGGGTTCGGGTTCACCGCGATGGGGCAGTACTTCCCGCTCGCGCTCGGCCTCGGCCTCACGCGCCGCGAGTTCGCCATCGGCACGGCGCTCGTCTTCGCCTTCAACGCCGCGTTCTACGCCGTCATCGTCACGATCGGCAAGGTCATCGAAGTCGCGACCGGCGGCTACGGGCTCGGCGTGCGCTTCTTCGACGTCGTCTACACCGGCGTCGGCGAGTGGTGGCAGACGCTCATCCAGACCTTCATCCTCATCCTGGGCGTCGCGCTCATCGGCGCGGCCATCACGAGCGCATTCCACCGCTGGGGGCAGCCGTTCCTCTGGATCTTCTGGATCGCGCTCGCCACGATCGTCGTCGGGATCCTCGCCGGCGCGCTGCTCTCGGAGGGCTTCCGCGGCCTCGTCGTCGACATCGCCGCGATGGGCTGGATGCCATGGATGGTCGTCGCCGCGGCGCTCAGCGCGATCGGCGGAGCCATCTGGTTCACGCTCGTGCGACGGGCGCAGGCACGCTAGCCGCGCGCAGCGAGAGGGCCCGCCCGCGAGTCGACTGCGACTCGTGGGCGGGCCCTCTTCGCGACGTCAGCCGAGCGGGTCCGCCTGCTGCGGGAGGCCGCCGGGCGGCTGCTCGCCGGCATCGAGGTGCCGCGTCGTGCCGGGCACATCGGCGTCGCCCTTGGGCTCGATCCCCTCGCCCACCGGAGGGATGGCGTGAGCCTCCTCCGGGATCGCGGTCATCGAACCTGTCTGGGGCGCGTCCGTCATCTGGAACTCCTTCCAGCTGCGCGGGCGGCACCGGCTGGCGCCGCTGGTTCCGCATCGCTCAGTCTCGTACCCCAACCTGGTGAGGGACTGTGGAGCGCGTGAGGAGTTCCGCGGGTTCGCCCGCCTCAGGGCTGCGCGTCGGCGCCGTCGTCGCTCGCCCCGTCCTGCATGACCTGGCCGGCGCCGCCGAGCTCCGGTCCCGTCGCGCCCTCCGCCGGCGCGCCCGAGCCCGCGAGCGGGTCGGCGTTCCCGCCGCTCACCGGGCGCTCCGCCCCGGTGGGCGAGCGGCCGTCGAGCGCCTCGTCGAGCGCGTCCTGCGACTCCGCCGCGACCTGCTGCTCGCCGCCGTCGTGCTCGGCGCCGGTCGTGCCGCCGGGCTGCAGGCCGTCGTCCGTTGCATCCGTCATCGGGATCTCCCTCGCTCCGAGCGGGCGACGCCGGGCGGCACCGCTGACTCCGCTGCAGCGAGTCTCGCCCGTGCACCTGGGCCGCGACTGAGCAATCGCTCCGTCGTCACGCCGAGACGGCCGCGAGCCGGTCGAGCGCCTCGCGCCGCTCGACGGCGTGGTCGAGGATGCGCTGCGGGTAGCCGTGCGCGAGGCCGACGGGCACCTTCCACGGCTCGTGCACCGCGGCGCCGGGGATGTGGCGCAGCTCCGGCACCCAGCGGCGCACGTAGTCGCCGTCCGGGTCGTAGCGCTGGCCCTGCAGCACGGGGTTGAAGACCCGGAAGTAGGGCGCCGCATCGGTGCCGGTGCCGGCCGTCCACTGCCAGCCGTGGCTGTTCGAGGCGAGGTCGCCGTCGGCGAGGTGCTCGAGGAAGAAGCGCGCGCCGTAGGGCCACCACACGTGCAGGTCCTTCGTCAGGAAGCTCGCGGTCACCATCCGCACCCGGTTGTGCATCCATCCCTCGGCGAGCAGCTGCCGCATGCCGGCGTCGACGAACGGGAAGCCCGTGCGCCCCGCGCACCACGCCTCGAACAGCTGGCCCGGCTCGTCGTAGGCGATGCCGCGCAGCTGCGCGCCGAGGTCGCGCCAGGCGGAGCGCGGGTGGTGGAGCAGCACGTCGGCGTAGAACTCGCGCCAGGCGAGCTCGGCCTGGAAGCGCTTGAGGGAGCGCTGGGCCGCCCTGCTGCGGCGCGGCGCGACCGCGTCGAGGTCGGCGAGCAGCGTGCGCGGGTGCACGGTGCCGAGCTTGAGCGCGATCGAGAGCCGCGACGTCCCGTCGAGGTCGGGCCGGTCGCGCGCGGCGTCGTAGTCGTCGATCGGCCCGTCGAGGAACGTCGCCCAGCGCTCGCGCGCGCCCTCCTCGCTCGCCCACGAGAGCCCGGCGCTCGTCTCGGGCGGCTCGGGCAGCGGCTCCCCCTCGACGCGCCGCACCCAGCGCGGGCTCGGCCGCTCGGCGGGCGCACGCCAGCCGCGCTCGAGCCACGCCCTCGAGAAGGGGGTGAACACGCGGAACGGCGAGCCATCGCCCTTCCGCACGCGGCCCGGCGTCACGGCGTAGGGCGATCCGGTCGCGACGAGCGGCACGTCGAGCGCCGCCTCGACGCGCGCGTCGCGCCGCCGCCCGTACGGGGTCGACTCGCCCGAAACGTGCACCGCATCCGCCCCTGCCTCGCGCACGAGCGCGGGGATGACCTCCTCGGGCCGCCCGGATCGCACCACGAGCGCGCCGTCGGTCGCCTCGTGCAGCGCGCGGAGCGCCGTGCGGAGCGCGGCGGTGCGCGGTGCGCCGGCGCCCGCGAACGCCGGGTCGGCGACGAACACGGGCAGCACCTCGCCCGCGGCGGCCGCGGCGACGAGCGCGGGGTGGTCGCGCACGCGCAGGTCGCGGCGGAACCAGACGAGCTGGGCGGCCACGCGTCGGCGGCTAGGAGTCGCTCGGCGTGAGCTCGCCGTCGTCGCTCTCGCGCTCCGTGCCGCCGCCCCCGGCGTCAGCCCCCTGCTCCTCGGCGGCCTGCTCCGCGGCGGTGCCGTGCATCGAGTCGGCGACCTGCGCCCGCCCGTGCGGCTCGTCGGCCTCGCCGGCGGGCCACTCGGCGGCGCCGAGGCTCGCGTCGCTCGCGGCGGGGTCGACCGCCTCGACGCCGTCTCCGGGTTGCGTGCTGTCGGGCATCCGTCCTCCGATCCTCGAGCGGCGCCGCGGCGCCGCGTGTGTCGAGCAGTCTTCCCGCCGCGGCTGGGACGGCACTGGACGTCTCGCGCGGCGATGCTCGCGCATCCGGATCCTGCGAGGATGGATGCGTGCAGATGCTCCACGACGCTGACCTCCGCGGCTTCGCCTCCGACAACTACTCCGGCGTGCACCCCGAGGTGCTGGACGCGATCGCGGCAGCGAACGGCGGCCACCAGACCGCCTACGGCGCCGACGCCTTCACCGCGCGCCTGCAGGAGGTCGTGCGCGAGCACTTCGGCGACGCCGCCTCGGCCTTCCCCGTCTTCAACGGCACGGGCGCGAACGTGGTCGCGCTGCAGGCGCTGCTGCCGCGCTGGGGCGCGGTCGTCTCGGCGAAGACCGCCCACATCAACGTCGACGAGGGCGGCGCGCCCGAGCGGGTCGGCGGCATCAAGCTGCTCACCGTGCCGACGCCCGACGGCAAGCTGACCCCCGAGCTCATCGACATCGAGGCGTGGGGATGGGGCGACGAGCACCGCGCGCAGCCGCTCGCCGTCTCGATCACCCAGTCGACCGAGCTCGGCACCCTCTACTCCGCCGAGGAGATCCGAGCGATCGCCGACCACGTGCACGAGCGCGGGATGCTCCTGCACATGGACGGCGCGCGGCTCGCGAACGCCGCGGTCGCGCTCGACGCGCCGCTGCGCGCATTCACGACCGACGCGGGCGTCGACATCCTCTCGCTCGGCGGCACGAAGAACGGCGCGATGGGGGCCGAGGCGGTCGTCGTGCTCTCGGCGCGCGCCGGTGAGCAGCGCGTCGGTGAGGCGCTCGTCTACCTCCGCAAGCTCAACATGCAGCTCGCGTCGAAGATGCGCTTCATCTCGGCGCAGCTCGTCGCGCTCTACGACGGCGAGCTGTGGCGGCGGAACGCCGAGCACGCGAACGCGATGGCGGCGCGCCTGCGCGCTGCGGTCGAGGACGTGCCGGGCGTCTCCTTCGCCTACCCGACGCAGTCGAACGGCGTGTTCGCGCGGCTGCCCGCGGGTGTCGCCGACCGCGTGCGGGAGCGCTTCTTCTTCTACGACTGGGACGCATCCGCCCTCGAGGTGCGCTGGATGTGCACGTGGGACACGACGGAGGACGACGTGGATGCGCTCGCTCGCGCCGTGCGCGAGGCCGCGGCCTCGTAGGTTGCACGATCGAGGCCCCGGCGGTACTCCGCCGGGGCCTCGATCTTGTGGCTGACGATCAGGAGCCGGACTGCCCCTGCACGCGGTCGCGAGCCTGCTCGGCGTCGGACTTCACGTCACTGGCGGCGCCCTGCGCCTCGCCCTTGACGTGCTCGCCGGCGCTCTGCGCGGTGTCCTTCAGGTGCTGCGCCGCCTCCTGGGCGGGCTCCTTGAGATTCTCCGCAGCCTCCTTGGCGACGTCCTTCGCGCCCTCCACGAGCGGCTCGGCGCCCTCCTTCACCTTCTGGGCGGCCTGCTTCTCGGGCTCGCTCGCCGGGATGAGGGAGGCGATGAGCGCGCCGACACCGAAGGCGATGAGGCCGACCGCGAGCGGGTTGCCCTTCGCCTTCCGCACGGCCATGTCGGCACCGTGGCGGACGCTGTCGCCGGCGTTCGAGACCGTGCCGCGCACGTTCTCGCCCATGTGGCCGACCGCTCCGCGGACGTCGTGGCCGGCCTGGCCGACCACACCGTGGTCGCTGCTGTCGTCAGAGCCGAACAGTCGCTCCTTCACCTCGTTCACCTTGCCCTTCACTCGCTCGGTCTCCCGGCCGACGATGCCGCTCGGCGACACCTTCTCGGCAAGCGCGTCGACGTCCCCGCTCACGCTCTCGCGCGTGCGATCGATCCGCGCGCGGATCTCCTCGGGTGTCTCGGTCATCGGTTCTCCTCCTTGGTGTGCAGTGCGTCTGGGATGTGCTTGACGGAGTCGACCGTCTCGGGCATGGGCTCGACCTCCTTGAGGGCCTTGCGGCCCATCGAGTAGAGGATCGCCGCGACGATCGCCCACAGGACGCCGACGATGAGGGCTCCCCAGCCGAGGTGGTCGAGGAGGTCACCGAGCACGAACATGAGCGCGAGGGACAGGAACAGGACGAGCAGGTGGCCCGCGTACCCGGCACCGCCGAGCATGCCCGCGCCCTTGCCGAGGCGCTTCGCCTGCTGCGTGCCCTCCGCCTTCGCGAGCGCGATCTCGTCGCGCATGAGCTGCGACATGTCGCGCATGAGGTCGCCGACAATGTCGCCGACCGACTGACTCGCCGCGCGCGTCTCGGCGGGGGTGTCCGCGGCGATCACCGCGGGATCCTCCGGCGAGTGGCGCCCGGTGGCGTTGAACTCGGAGGTCACAGCCCGCTCTCCCCCCGCGTGCCGGGCTGGCGGTCGGCGGGGCTGCCCGACTCGTCGGCGCCCGGGTAGGCCGTGTCGGCGTCGTAGCCGCCGATGGCCGGGTCGGTGCCGCTCGTCTGCGCGTCGGTCGCCGCGTGGCCGGAGCCGTAGGTGCCCGTCGCGGCGGAGCCCTGCACGCCGGCGCCGGCGGTGCCGGTCGTGTAGTCGGCCGTGCTGTAGCCCGACGATCCGGTGCCCGTCGTGCCGTAGCCCGTCGTGCCGGTGCCGGTCGTGCCGTAGCCCGTGGTGCCGGTCGCGTCGAAGCCGCTCGAGCCGTACGCGCCCGTCGGCGTCGTGCCGTAGGAGCCGGCGCCATAGCTCGCGCTGTAGGAGCCCGAGCCGCTCTCGCGGTCGTGCTCCGCCTTCGCCTGGCTGATCATGCCTGCCGTGAGGCGGCCCACCACGAGACCGGCGACGCCGGCGATCGCGATGAACGTGCCGGGGCGACGGCGCGCGAACGACTTGACCTCGTCGAGCAGGTCGCTCGGCTCGCGGTCCTCGAGCCAGCGGCCGGCGGCCTCGACGCGGTCGCCGATCTCGGTGACGAGCTGCGCGGCGAAGCCCTCGCCGCCGCCCGACCCGTCGACCATGCCGCGCAGATCGCCGGCGAAGGTGCTGATGCCCTCGGCCGCGCGCTGCTGCTGCGCCTTCGTCTGCGACGACGCCTCGTGCATCGCCTGGTCGAGCAGGCGCTTGCCCTGCGTCTTCGCCTCCGAGGCGACGTTGTGGGCCTCCTCCTTCGCGGTGCCCGCGACGCGCCGACCGGCGTCCTTCGCGGTGCCGCCGAGCTTCGAGGCCTCCTCCTTCGCCGCGTCGGCCTTGCCGCCGCCGCTCGAGCCGCCGCTGCCGGAGCCGCTGCTGCCGCTGCCTGCCGCGTGGGCACCGCTCGTGGTGCCGCTCGTCGCACTGCTGGTTCCGCCGGCGGTCGTCTGGCCGGGCATGCCGGCTCCCGACGCTGCTCCGCCGACCGTGGTCCGGTCCTCCGTGGGGCCGCCGGGCTGCTGCACGTTCGTCATCGTCCGTCCATCCTGATTCGGGCGGAGGCGTGCCTCCGCTGCGGTGTGTTGCCGTGCTCCCGACGATGTACCTCGAACCTGGGAGTGGGCGGCGAATGGGCCGCATGGCGGTCAAGCGCGACCTGAAGGTCGAGTGGTATATGGGTCAGTTCTGTCACGCTGTCTCGCATGGACGCTCTCGACGACGCGCAACCGGGCACCCGTGGCGGCACGGCGGAGCGCCCGGCGGTCTTCTTCCGCGACGCCGCTGAGTTCCGCGCCTGGCTCGAGGCGAACCACGAGACCGCGACCGAGCTGTGGATGGGGCTCAACGCGAAGCACGTCTCGCCGCGCGGGCTCACGTGGGCCGAGGCGGTGCCCGAGGCGCTGTGCTTCGGCTGGATCGACTCGCTCTCGCAGCGCATCGACGACGACGCGCGCCGCCAGCGGTGGACGCCGCGGAAGACCGGCTCGAACTGGTCGGCCGTCAACGTCGCGCACGTCGAGCGCCTGCTCGCAGAGGGGCGCATGCGACCAGCGGGCATCGCCGCGTTCGAGGCGCGGCGGGCGGATCGCACGGCGGTCTACGCCTACGAGAACGCCGACGGAGCGCTGCCGCCCGAGCTGCAGCGGCACCTCGACGAGCAGCCCGCGGCGCTCGCGTTCCTCGGCGAGGCGACGGCGACCTACCGTCGCGGGGCGATGGCGTGGGTGCTCGGCGCGAAGCGCGAGGCGACGCGCGAGCAGCGGGCGAGGCAGCTCGCCGACGACTCCGCGGCCGGCCGGCTCATCCCGCCGCAGCGCTACGGTGAGACTCCGAAGTGGGTCGAGCGCGCCGCGGCCGCCGCGGCGGCGGCCGGCGGTCAGCCCTCGACGTAGGCGGCGAGCTTCGCGAGCGACTGGCCGAGGCCGAGCTCGTGGTCGGCGGGCGAGATGCCCGGCGGCACGTCGGACGCCGCGACCGTGACGCGCGTGCCCGCCTCGACCGGCTGCATCCGCCACGTCATGAGCATGTCGCCGGCGAAGCGCTCCTCGGCGCTCTCGAACGCGACGCGCTGCACGACGAGCTCGTTCGGCACGAGCTCGACGAACGTGACGCGCGAGACGTCGACGTCGTCGCCGGACTTCGCGTCGACGGGCGCGTCGAAGCGCAGCACGGCGCGGAAGCCGCCGCCCTCGCGCCCGTCGAACGCCTCGATCGTCGCGGTCGCGCCGTCGGGTGCGAGCCACTGGCGCAGCGCGTTCGCGTCGAGCAGCGCCTCGTACACGCGCTGCGGCGGGGCGGCGACGATCGTGTCGGCGCGGTCGACGCGCGCGGCGGCCTCGGCGCGCCCGTCGTGCGGCTCGCGGTCGCCGCGCGCGATCGCCCGCACCGCCGCGGCGAGCGCGAGCGCGAGGTCGTCGAACGAGAGCGCGCGACCGTCGTGCGTGACGACGGATGCGTCGGCCGACGACCCCGGATCGGTCTCGTCCCCGACGCCCGCCGTGCCGCTCGAGCGCACCGCAGGCACGTGGATGAAGCCGCCCGCGACCGGCAGGCCCGCGACGAGGTAGGCGACGTGGTTGCAGAGGAAGCGGCCGGCGTCGTCGCTCGCGTGCGCCGGCAGCCCGACCGCGAGGATCGCGCTCACGAGCGCGTCGGTGTCGAGGCCCGAGGGGCGCCGCGCCGGGCCGTCCGGCTCGATCGCGGTGCCGCGCGGCTGGTCGCCGACGTTGTCGGGGATGCGCGCGTCGTCCTCGTTGACGGCCCAGCGCTCCGGGGTGATCGCCGAGCGTCCGCCCGCCTCGCCGACCGCGAGCACCGCATCCGGGGCATGCCGCTCGACGAGCGCCGCGAGCGCCGGCCCCGCGGCGGCGAACGCGACCGGGAGCGTGCCCGTCACGAGCTCGATGCGGGGCTGCGGATCGTCGCGCCATGCCTGCTCGAGGCGCCGCACCGCTTCGAGGCTCGCGTTCTCGGGATCTCCGCCGAAGGGCTCGAAGGCCGTCACCAGGATGCGCATGCCACCCAGTGTGCCTCGGCTAGAGCTCGACGACGAGCGGCAGGTGGTCCGAGAGCGGCGGTCTGGGCACGCGGATGCGGCGGGCGGGCAGCCGCTCATCGCTCAGCACGTGGTCGAGCTGCACCATCGGCCGATCGGCCGGGAAGGTGCGCTGCCGCGCGAGCGAGTGCCAGCCGTCGATGCGCCGCACGACCGCGGCCGGCAGGTTGAGGTCGCCCATGAGGATGCGCGGGCCGGGGAGCACCTCGAGCCAGCGGAGGGTGCGCTTCAGCTGCCGCACGTTGACGCCCGGCACGAACGAGAGGTGCGTCGCGGCGATCGTGCGATCGCCCGTCGGGGTGCGGATGGTCGCGGCGATCGCGACGCGCGGCTCGTCGCGGATCCACGTGACCTCCTGTGCGCCGGGCTCGCGGAGCGGGGCGCGGAAGCGCGCCGAGGGCTCGAGCCGCAGCACGTGCCAGCGCAGCACGGGGTGGCGGCTCACGAGCGCGACGCCGTAGCCGTCGGCGGTCGCGTCGAGGTCGTCGTCGCGCGCGGGCCGCCACTGCCGCGCCGGATCGCCGATGAGGGCGGGCGCGAAGCGCGACGAGGCCCCGCCCATCGCCTCGGCCGCGATCGCCGTGAGGTCGAGCATGTCCGAGCGCGGCTGGCCGCGGTCGACCTCCTGCAGCGCGAGCACGTCGGCGCCGAGCGCCTCGACTGCCCGGGCGAGCCGGTCGCCGTCGACGGCGGCGTCGGCGGGCGTGCGCCCGTGGAGGATGTTCCAGGTCGCGAGCCGCATGCGCCCATCCTGCCGCTCGCGGCGGCTCGAGGTGGCAGGCCGAGCAGGCAAGATGGGGCGATGACGATCGCAGGCCTCGACGTGGGCGGGACGAAGATCGCGGGGGCCGCCCTCGCGCCGAGGGGTGCGGTGCCCCGCTGGGACGTCGACGACGTGCTCGCGCGCAGCCACCGGCCCCACCGCATCCACGGGCCCGAAGCGCTACTCGACGCGCTCGAGGCGGCAGTGCGCGACCTTGACGAGCAGCTCGCCGCGGCGGGGCGCGCGCCCATCGAGGCCGTCGGGCTCGCGATCGCCGCGTGGATGCCGCGCGACCGCGAGTCGATCACGTGGGCCGCGCACCTCGGCGTGCGCGACTTCGCGCTGCGGCCCGCGCTCGCCGAGCGGCTCGGCATGCCCGTCACGATCCACAACGACGCGGACGGCTACCTGATGGGCGAGGCGGCGATGGGGGCCGCGGCGGATGCGTCGTCGTCGCTCCTGCTCGCGCTCGGCACCGGGGTGGGCGGCGCGTTCGTCGCCGACGGGCGGCCGCTCATCGGCGCGCACGGGCTCGCGGGCGAGCTCGGCCACGTGACGGTCGACGAGGCGGGGCCGGTGTGCTCGTGCACGGCGCGCGGCTGCGTCGAGGCGTTCGCCGGCGGGAACGCGCTCGCGCGCGACGCGGCAGCGGTGGCGGCGGCCGTCGCGCTCGCGCCCGGCGGGCGGCCGAGCGCGATGCACCTCGAGCAAGCGGCGCGCGCCGGGGACGCGCGGGCGCTCGAGGTGCTCGAGGGCGCGGGGCGCGCGGTCGCGGCGGGGCTGCGGCGGCTGCTGCCGGCGTTCGACCCGGAGGTCGTCGTGCTCGGCGGTCGCGTGATGCTGCAGACGGCCGACCTGCTGCTGCCGGTCATCGAGCGGGAGCTCGCGGAGCACGCGCCGCTGCAGGGCGTGCCGCAGCCGCGCCGGCTCGAGCTCGCGCGGCTCGGCGACCACGCGGCGGCGATCGGCGCGGCGGTGCTCGCCGCGCGCTGATCGACGCCCGGCCGCCGCCCTCGCTCGGTGGTACCGAGTCGTCGCCTGCGAGCGGCGCCGAGCGAGGCTTCGATCCCATCGTCGAGTGGTGCGTCGCGGCGCCGACCGCGGCGCGGCCCGCTGCTCTGCAGCAATGTGCACGCTGTTGTCGCTCGCAGCCCGATCAGGCCGCAAGAGCGTGCACATCCGCGTGCCACGGGACGCGGAACGGCCCCCGGCGCGAGCCGGGGGCCGTTCTTGCGTAGATGCAGGTGCTGGGCTCAGCCCTGCGCGCGGCGCGGGCCGCGGCGCTGCTGGCCGCCCGAGCGGGCCGGGGCCGCGCCCGACTGCAGCGAGCCGCCGCCGCTCGACGACCACGCGACGGCCGAGCCGCCGCGCGGCGCGCCGCCCTGGCCGCCCGAGCGCTGACCGCCCGAGCGCTGGCCGCCGGCGCGGCCGCCCGAGCGGGCGCCGCCCTGGCCGCCGCGACCACCGCCTGCACCGGCGCCCTGCTTGACCTCGGGTCGACCCGAGCGGTCCTTGCGGGGCCGCTCGGAGCGCGCCGCGCCGACCGTCGCGCCGTGCGCGCCCGAGCCGGCGACGCCCTCGCGCGCCGCGCGCTTCCGGCGCGCGTTCGCACCGGTCGAGCGGCCGCCGCCGCCCTGCTGCTGCTGGATCTCGTTGCCCGAGCCGGGGCCACCGGGGACCGGGGCCACGTGCGGCGCGTACGGTCCGACGAGTGCGTCCACCGCATCCGACGACGCCGTCACCGGCTGCGACTGGACGCCGATCTTCGCCTTGCGCAGCAGCGACATCGTGTCGCCGCGCTGCGCGGGCAGCATGACCGTCACGACGTCGCCCTCGGTGCCGGCGCGAGCCGTGCGGCCCGAGCGGTGCAGGTAGGCCTTGTGCTCCATGGGCGGGTCGACGTGCACCACGAGCTCGACGCCGTCGACGTGCACGCCGCGAGCGGCGACATCCGTCGCGACGAGCACGCGCACCGAGCCGTCGCTGAAGGCGGCGAGGTTGCGGTCGCGGGCGTTCTGCGACAGGTTGCCGTGCAGGTCGACGGCGGGGATGCCGGAAGCGGTGAGGTGCTTCGCGAGCTTCTTCGCCTGGTGCTTCGTGCGGGTGAAGAGGATGCGGCGGCCGAGCCCCGACGCGAGGCGGCGGACGAGCAGGTTCTTGTCGTCGGGCGAGACCTCGAAGAGGTGGTGCGTCATCGCGGCGACGGGCGAGTTCGCCTCGTCGACCGAGTGCATGACCTCGTTCGTGAGGAAGCGCTTGACGAGCTTGTCGACCCCGTTGTCGAGGGTCGCCGAGAACAGCAGGCGCTGGCCCGAGCTGGGCGTCTTGTCGAGGATCTTCGTCACGACCGGCAGGAAGCCGAGGTCAGCCATGTGGTCGGCCTCGTCGATGACGGTCATCTCGATCGCCGAGAGCGAGGCGATGCCCTGCTTCATGAGGTCCTCGAGGCGGCCCGGGCACGCGACGACGATGTCGACGCCGTTCCGGAGCGCGGTCTCCTGCGGGCGCTGCGAGACGCCGCCGAAGATGGTCGTGACGGTGAGGCCGGCGGCCTTCGCGAGCGGCGCCATCTCGGTCGCGATCTGCGTCGCGAGCTCGCGCGTCGGGGCGAGCACGAGGCCGAGCGGCAGCCCCTTGCGGCGGTTGCCGCCCGCGAGCTCGCCCGAGAGGCGCGCGATGAGCGGGATCGAGAACGCGAGGGTCTTGCCCGAGCCGGTCTTGCCGCGGCCCAGCACGTCGCGCCCGGCGAGCGTGTCGGGCAGGGTGTCGGCCTGGATCGGGAACGGGTGCTCGCGGTCCATCGCCTTCAGGGCGGTCACGAGCTTGGCGGGCACGCCGAGCTCGGCGAAGGTCGTGGTGACCTCGGGGGTGATGGTGTCAGTCAACGGTTGCTCTTTCTGTGAGCGTGCACGCGCATCCGGGCCGACCGCACACTCGTGCGGGCAGGGTTCTTGGGTGGATGCGTCGACGCAGTTCGGCGAGCGCGGCGGTGGCCGCGATCGTTCGCCGTGGAAGGTTCATCGACGCCCGAGAACCGGGCGGAGAGAGGAGCGTTCAACGACGCAGGCGAGCCGGCAGCGATGCCCTGCTCGCGCAGTGACCCCAGCCTATCAGCAGCGGTCTGACATCGCCTAGCCCCGGCGCCGTCGAGTGCCAGGAAGGCGTACTCCGGCTGACGAGCACGACCTCGGTCGCGGACAGCGCGCGGGGCCGCGGCTCCGCAGGGGCGCTCAGGTGCGCTCGATACGGTCCGGAGCATGGCCAACCCCCTGAACGACGACGCCCTCCTGCTGCTCACGCGCGGCTACGACACGAGCGAGGCGATCTGGCAGCGGGCTCGCCCGGGAGCCCGCGCGGTGCGGACGACGGCGCTCGGCGGCGACGCGCTCTTCATGCGCGGTGAGGAGGCGGTCGAGCTCTTCTACGACGAGTCCAAGGTGCGCAGGCACGGCGCGATGCCGATGGCGATCCAGGAATCGCTCTTCGGCCACGGCTCGGTGCACTCGCTCGACACCGCGGCCCACCGGCACCGCAAGCAGACCTTCCTCGGGCTCGCGTACGACGACGCCGAGGTGCGCCGCCTCGAGCCGCACCTCGAGCGCGAGTGGGGCGAGGAGCTCGCCGACTGGATCGCCGGCGGCGAGCGCTCCGCGTACGACGCGGCGATCGGCGCGATCGGGCGCGCGATGCAGCGCTGGGCCGGTTTGCCCGGCACCCCCGAGGCCAAGACCCGCTGGGCGAGGCGGCAGGCGCAGATCGTCGACGGCTTCGGCGTCCCCTACTCCCCCGAGTTCCTGCTGACGATGGCCAACCGCTGGTGGTCCGACCGGCACGCGAGCGCGCTCATCGAAGCCGTGCGCGCGGGCGAGCTCGAGGCGACGGCGGGCACCGCGCTGCACGCCTGGGCCTGGCACCGCGACCAGGAGGGCGAGCTGCTGCCGGCCCGGCTCGCGGGCATCGAGCTGCAGAACTCCTTCCGACCCGCGATCGCGGTGTGCCGGTTCGTCGCCTTCGCCGCGAAGGCGCTCCACGAGCGGCCCGAGTGGCGCGAGCGCATCGCGGCCGAGACCGCCGAGCGGGGGAAGCTCACGGGCGGCGCGCTCGCGACCGCCTTCGCGCACGAGGTGCGGCGCACGGCGCTGTTCGTGCCGATGCTCCCGGGTCGCGCGATCGACGAGGTCGAGCTCGACGGCGAGAGGGTGAGCGCGGGCGCGCTGCTGCTGCTCGACGTGCTCGGCACCGACCTCGACGAGTCGAGCTGGGAGCGCGCGGGCGAGTTCGACCCGGAGCGCTTCGTCGGCATCGACGACTGGGCGGAGATCGAGGCGATGGGCGCGTTCGTGCCGCAAGGCGGCGGGCATCCCTCGACCGGCCACCGCTGCCCGGGCGAGAAGGTCACGCTCTCGACGCTCACGAGCGCGATCGCCGCGCTGAGCGACCCGCGCGTGACGATCCTCGGCGAGGGTCTCGACGTGGGCCGCCGGCGCATGCCGACGAAGCCCGCCTCGGGCGGCATCGTGCGGAGCGCGCACCGCCGGCCGCGCAGCAGCGGCACGGGCGGGCGCTGCCCGTTCCACTGATCGGGCGGCCACTGAGGTCAGTCGCGCGCGCGGCCTCGCCTCGTCCGCGCGAACAGCTCGCCGCTCGCGATGTCGGCCTCGAGCCCCTCGAGGCTGCGGCCTCGCGTCTCGAACACGTGGGTCGCGATGAACCACAGCGCGAGCGCGCCGACGGCGGCGAAGAGGAAGAAGGCGCCCGTGATGCCGACCGCCTCGAGCAGCGAGGGGAACGCGAGCGCGAGCGCGCCGTTCGCGAGCCAGTGCGCGAAGACGGCGACGCCGATCCCGAGGCCGCGCACGCGCAGCGGGAAGATCTCGGAGAGGTAGACCCAGGTCGCGACGTTGAGGAACGTCTGCATCGCGCCGACGAAGGCGACGACGAGCGCGAGGAGCACGAAGGGGCGGATGGGGTCCCCCGGCTCGAGCGCGATCGATGCGATCCCGATGAGCGCGTGGCACAGCGTCGTGAGGGCTAAGCCCGTGAGCAGCGTCGTGCGCCGGTCGATGCGGTCCATGAGCCGGAGCGCGACGAGCCCGCCGACGACGGCGATGATGCCCGGCGCGATGTTCGCGATGAGCGCCGCCGAGCGGTCGAAGCCCGACTCCTCGAGCACGGCCGTGCCGTAGTACATGATCGCGTTGATGCCGGTGAGCTGCTGCGCGACGCCGACGCCGACGCCGACGAGGAGCACGCGGCGCAGCCAGCGGTCCGCGAGCAGCGGGCGCAGCCGAGCCCGGCCGCGCGGCGCGACCCCGGCGGCGACGCGGGCCTCGATGTGCTCGAGCTCCGCCTCGGCGCGCTCGCTCGCGCGCACGGAGCGCAGCACCGCGAGCGCCTCGTCGCGCCGCCCTCGCTCGGCGAGCCAGCGCGGCGACTCGGGCATGCGCAGCATGCCGACGAAGAGCGCGATCGCGGGGAGCGCGCAGACCGCGAACATGATGCGCCACACGCCGTCGACGTGCCCGAGGGTGCTGCCGAGCACCGCGTTGACGACGAAGGCGGCGAGCTGTCCCGAGACGATCGCGACCTCGTTGCGGCCGGAGATCGAGCCGCGGATCTCGAACGGCGCGAGCTCGGCGAGGTAGACGGGGACGACGGTCGAGGCGCCGCCGACCGCGAGGCCGAGCAGCACGCGACCGACCACGACGGCGGGGAAGCCCGGCGCGAGCACGACCACGAACGTGCCGACGAAGAACAGCACCGCGAGCGCGATGAGCATCGAGCGCCGGCCGACGCCATCCGAGACTCGCCCGCCCAGCAGCGCGCCGAGGGCCGCCGCGAAGACGAGCGAGCTCGTGACGATGCCCTCGGTGAGCGCCTCGAGGCCGAGCTCCGCGCTCATCGGCTGCAGCGCGCCGTTGATGACGCCCGTGTCGTAGCCGAACAGCAGACCGCCGAAGCACGCGACGATCGAGATGACGCCGAGCCGCGAGCGATGCGGCCCGCCGCTCAGCGGTGGCAGCGCCGCCTCGCTGCCGGAGCTGGGCGGGGCGATCGCCACGATGGGTCCTCCGGTCGACGAGCGATGGGCAACCGCTCGATTCTGCCGTGCTCAGCGCGCCCGCACGGCATCCGCCCCGTGCACGACCGTCAGGGCTCGTCGAGCGGCTCCGCGTCGATCACCTCGTCGACGTCGTCGACCACGTCGGCGTCGAACGACCACTGCGCGGGCCGCTCCGCGCCCTCGGCGCCGACCCACAGGCCCGAGCCGCCGGGAGCGACGTCGACGATCACCCGGTCGCCGTCGCGCACCTCGCCCGCGAGCAGCGCCCGCGCGAGCCGATCGTCGATCTCGCGCTGCATGAGCCTGCGCAGCGGCCGCGCGCCGTACACGGGGTCGTAGCCGCGCTCCCCGAGCCACTGCCTCGCCGCATCCGTCACGTCGACCGTGAGTCGGCGCTCGCGCAGGCGCCGGTCGAGCGCGTGCACCTGGATGCCGACGATCGCGCCGAGCTCCTCCTGCGTCAGCGCGTCGAAGATGACGATGTCGTCGAGCCGGTTGATGAACTCGGGCTTGAAGGCGGCCCGCACCGCGCCCATGACCTGCTCGCGCGCCGTCTCGGTCGAGATGGTCGGATCGGTCAGGAAGGCCGAGCCGAGGTTGGAGGTGAGGATGAGGATCGTGTTGCGGAAGTCGACCGTGCGACCCTGCCCATCGGTCAGGCGGCCGTCGTCGAGCACTTGCAGCAGCAGGTCGAAGACCTCGGGGTGCGCCTTCTCGACCTCGTCCATGAGCACGACCGAGTAGGGCCGGCGGCGCACGGCCTCGGTGAGCTGCCCGCCCTGCTCGTAGCCGATGTAGCCGGGAGGGGCACCGACGAGGCGCGCGACCGAGTGCTTCTCGCCGTACTCCGACATGTCGATGCGCACGAGCGCCTTCTCGTCGTCGAAGAGCAGCTCGGCGAGCGCCTTCGCGAGCTCCGTCTTGCCGACGCCGGTCGGGCCGAGGAACAGGAACGAGCCCGTCGGCTGGTTCGGGTTCGAGACGCCCGCGCGGCTGCGGCGCACCGCATCCGAGACCGCCGAGACCGCCTCGCGCTGGCCGACGACGCGGTTCGCGAGCTCGTCCTCGAGGGCGAGGAGCTTCTCGGTCTCGCCCTGCAGCAGGCGGCCGACGGGGATGCCCGTCCACGCCGCGACGACCGAGGCGATGTCGTCCTCCGTCACCTGGTCGCCGACCATGCGCGCACCCGACGCCGCGGCCTGCGCCTCGGCCTCCTTGAGCTGCTGCTCGACCTGCGGGATCTCGCCGTAGAGCAGCCGCGAGGCACGCTCGAGGTCGCCCTCGCGCTGCGCCCGTTCGGCGCGGCCGCGCAGCTCGTCGAGCTGCTCGCGCAGCCCGCCGATCCGGTTGAGGCTCGCGCGCTCGGTCTGCCAGCGCTCGTCGAGCGCCTTCAGCTCGGTGCGGCGCTCCGCGAGCGTAGCCTCGAGCTCGGCGAGCCGCTCCTTCGACGCGTCGTCGCGCTCGCGCTTGAGGGCGAGGCGCTCGATCTCCATGCGGTCGACCGTGCGGCGCAGCTGGTCGATCTCGGTCGGGGCCGAGTCGATCTCCATGCGCAGCCGGCTCGCGGCCTCGTCGATGAGGTCGATCGCCTTGTCGGGCAGCTGGCGGGCGGTGATGTAGCGGTTCGAGAGGGATGCGGCTGCGACGAGGGCGCTGTCGGCGATCGTGACCTTGTGGTGCGCCTCGTACCGCTCCTTGAGGCCGCGCAGGATCGCGACGGTGTCCTCGACGCTCGGCTCGCCGACGTAGACCTGCTGGAAGCGCCGCTCCATCGCGGCGTCCTTCTCGATGAACTCGCGGTACTCGTCGAGCGTCGTCGCACCGATGAGGCGCAGCTCGCCGCGCGCGAGCATCGGCTTGAGCATGTTGCTCGCGCCCTGGCTGCCCTCGGCCGCGCCGGCGCCCATGATGATGTGCAGCTCGTCGATGAACGTGACGATGCGGCCCTCGGCCTTCGCGATCTCGGCGAGCACGTTCTTCATGCGCTCCTCGAAGTCGCCGCGGTACTTGCTGCCCGCGATCATCGCGTTGACGTCGAGCGCGACGAGCGACTTGCCCTTGAGGCTCTCGGGCACGTCGCCCGCGACGATGCGCTGCGCGAGGCCCTCGACGACGGCCGTCTTGCCGACGCCGGGCTCGCCGATGAGCACGGGGTTGTTCTTCGTGCGGCGCGAGAGCACCTGGCTGATGCGCCGGATCTCCTCGTCGCGACCGATCACGGGGTCGAGCCGCCCCGAGCGGGCGATCTCGGTGAGGTCGGTGCCGAACTGCTCGAGCGCCGACTGCTGCTCCTCCTGGCCCGGCATCATGCCGCCCATGCGTGCCATGGCTCCTCCATCGTTGCTGGTCCTGGCAATCCGAACTTGAGTGCCGTTGGCTCAAGTTTACTACGGATGCTGGACGTTGGCTAGGAAAACCGGGCCCGATGCGCTCGTGTCGGATCCCATCTAAGTTGTCCCAGTCCCACTTTCTTGTCCCACGCGTGTCGCAAACTGTCCACGAGGTTGTCCCAGCGGACACTCGGAGGCATGAGCGGCACGGGGCTGCTTGACACCGAGGTTCGCTACCTCACGGATACCGGCGAGGACGTCACGACGACCGTCGGGGCGATGGATCTGGACCGGGTGTCACATTCCCAACCGATCCGCCGGATCCGTTCCCATCGGGGCCAGCGCCACTACTCGGGCCTGTACTGGTCGTTCCGCACTCGGACACATGTCGCGTACGAGAGTCGGCTCGAGCTCGAGCGACTCCTGCTCGCCGATCGTGATCCCGTGACCATCTGGCTCGCGGCTCAGCCGTTTCAGCTCCGGGGCGCGGACGCTGACGGCTCGATCAGACATGTGCCGGACTTCTGCGTCTTGCGGCATGACGCTTGCCTGCTCGTCGTCGACGTGAAGCCCGCGGCGTTCGCGGCCAGAGCAGATGTCGCTCGGGTCTTCGAATGGACTCGGCGGGTCTGCTCCGCCCGCGGGCTCGCGTACGAAGTCTGGACCGGTGAAGTGAGCCGTGCGCGCGTCGCTGGGGTGCAGGCGATCGCGGTCGCGCGCCGCCGACCGTTACCGAATCGGACAACGATCGGGCATGTTGCCGAAGCTGTCCTGCCTGGCGTGACCATCGATGAGCTTGCCCTCGTTGATGCCGTCGGCCGACAAGGCATCATGCGCCTCGTCTGGGAAGGCATCCTGGATATCGACTTCGAGCGACCCGTAGACGGGCGCACAGAGGTCTGGCTGCGGTAGGTATCAATGCGTGCTCGAGTCGTGGAAGTCGTGACCGGGTCGCAGCTGTGGTTCGAGGGCGAGCTCGTCGAAGTGCGCGAACTCCGATCGGACACGATTGTGCTCGAGGCGGGCGGGGCGCTGCGCACCGTACCCGCGCGTGAGGTGCTGCTGCACGCCGCACCACTCAACGTCGACCCTGACCCAGCAGAATCGGGTCCGGCCGCGGCGTCCAACCTTGTCTTGAGCAACCTCACCGACCGCGATCGACGGAACCTCGAGACGCGGCTCCAGGCAGTGGCGGCCGTGATGGCACTGTGCGAAACGGGCACGTCGACTCGCGGTGCTTGCGAGGAGCTTGAGGCTTCGATGCCGGTCAGTTCAAGGACCCTGCGGCGCTGGGTGTCGGCGTACACGGATGCTGGTCCCGCCGGGCTCGTCGATTCACGGGTCGCCTCCCAGCGGTCGTCCGTTGACTCACGCTGGGACGAAGCCTGCCTGGCGGTCCTCCGCGAGTTCGTGTCCGCCTCGACCCCGACCATCGATGTCGTCATCGATCGGACGAATCGCCGGGTCTTCGAGGCGCACGGCGAGGACGTGGTCGTCTGCCCTGCACGGACTACGGCGTATCGCCGAGTGAAGGAGCTGTCGAAGGGTCGGCACGCGTTCGGGTCTGCGAAGCAGCGCCGCTCGGTTGCCGATCGGCCCGCCGGCCCGTTCGGCAGGCTTCGCCCCACGAGACCCGGCGAGTATGTCGTGCTCGACACGACACCACTGGACGTCTATGCGATGGAGGCGGCGACCGGGCGGTGGCTCCCGGCGGAGCTGACGGTCGCGCAGGACCTCTACACGCGCTGCATCCTGGGGTTGCGGCTGACGGTGGGGTCGACGTGCGCCTCCGACGTCGCGAGCGTGCTCTACCAGTGCACGACCACGCGCCTCGATGTCGACAGTGAGCAGAGTTGGCCGTTCCACGGCGTGCCCCGCAATCTGCTGATCCGCACCGAGGTGCCGGACGGCGTGTCGCAAGAGCGAGTCGCGGGGCTGCCGGCGTGCTTGCCGGAGGCGATCATCGTCGATCACGGCGCGCCCTACCTGTCGGCGCACATCATCGCCGCCTGCGCGCGGCTGGGCATCACGGTCCAGCCGGCGATCCCGCACAAGCCGACCGACAAGCCCACGATCGAGCGCTTCTTCCGCACCCTGCGCGAGGGCCTGCTGCAGCACCTGCCCGGCTACAAAGGCCCCGACGTGCACCACCGCGGTGCCGACGTCGAGGGGCAGTCGTTCTACCTGGTCGAGGAGTTGGAGCAGATCATCCGCGACTGGGTCGGCACGATTTACCACCGCACCAAGCATGACGGGCTCTGCGTACCCGAGCTGCCCGGGCAGCCGCTCTCGCCAGCGGAGATGTTCGAGGTCGGCCTGGCGAAGACGGGCGGCCTCTACATCCCCACCGACCCCGACCTGCCGTTCCTGTTCCTCGATGTCGCTTGGCGCACGATCCAGCACTACGGCGTGGAGATCGACGGGCGCCGCTACGACGGGGCCGCGCTGACCCGTTACCGCAACCAGCGCTCAACCTTCGGCGGAGCGCACGCCGGCAAGTGGCCGATCTTTGTCGACAGCCACGACGTGCGCACGGTCTGGTTCCAGGACCCGGAGACGCGCCAGTACGAGCCGCTGGCGTGGGAACACACAGCAGCGCTCGACCAACCGTTCTCCAAGGACGCGGCCGAGTACGTGAAGCGGCTCGCACTCCAGAAGGACCGCTTCGTGGATCCACGCGAGGCGGTGCGGCAGCTGCTCGACGCATGGGCATCCGATGAACGACTCGACCGCAAACACCGCTCCGCCGCACGGAAGATCGGCACCCGCGCGTCGAGGGGCAGCGTCACGGCAACGACTCCACTGCAGACGCTGGACGTGTCCGTCGTCATCGACCTCGCCATGCAGCGCGAGCAACGCCGCCAGCTCGAGGCGCAAGACGATGTCGATGCGCTATTCGAGCAGTACTTCCTCGACCATGACGAGATCGGGCTCGAAGAATGACCAACTCGTGGGCGGTGTGGCTGCGCGATTGGGACACGCAGCCGTTCCAGCTCGCCACCAAGACCGGCTGGGACGCCTTTGTCAACGCGCCAGCCCGGCCGCGACCGCCCGACCTCTCGCTCGCCGAGCTGCGGGCGATGAACGATGATGAGCGCGCGGACTGCGACGAGGCGCGGCATGTGTGGAACGCGAACCCGCCGACGATCCGCACCCCGCAGATGGAGCACGCCTTCGAGCTGATGGACCAGGTGCTGGCCTCCGCAAGGCGTGACGGGGATCGGCTGCGCGGTGCGGTCGTCATCGACGCCCAGCCCGGGCAGGGGAAGACCACCATCGCGACCGGCTACGCCAAGCGGCTGCACCGGCAGCAGTACCGCCGTTACGGGCCACGCACGACCGACGGGCACCAGCGACTGCCGGTCGCGTACGTGCCACTCACCGCCGACGTCACGCTGAAGGGTCTGAATCGGCAGATCCTGCGCTTCTACGGCCACCCCACTGCGCAGGCCGCGTCCACCACCGACCTCACCCGGGCGGTGGTCGACTGCGCGACCAGCTGCGAGACGAAGCTCATCATCATCGACGAGGTCCACTTCGTGAACCTGCGCGTCCGCAACGGTCTCGACGTCAGCAACCACTTCAAAGGGCTCGCGAACCAGATCCCGGCCACCTTCGTGTTCGTCGGCGTCGGCCTGACCGAGAAGCGCTTCCTCGACGAAGGCCTCGTCGGCGAGGAGCGCGCCATGGCCCAGACCTCCCGCCGCACCACCCGCTGCACCGTCCCCGCCTTCTCCATCACCAGCGACGCTGGCATGCGCGCCTGGACGCTGATGCTCGACCGGCTCGAGGCACACCTGCACCTGGCCGCCCATCAGCCCGGCAACCTCGCCACCCACGCCCGGCTGCTGCACGAGCGCACCCAGGGCAGAATCGCGTCACTGACGACGCTGATCGACCGCGCCTGCTACCGGACCATCCGCGACGGCAGCGAAGCCCTCGATGCCGACATCCTCCAGCAGGTGAGCGTCGACCATGCCGCAGAGCAAGCCCGCCGCAGCGCCTGACCCGCCCGCCAAGGCGAGTCTGCGGAGCATCCCCGGCGGCTACTCTCTCACCGGCTGGCCCCTACACGTGCCCCCGTCCGACGGGGAGACGACCCTCGGCTGGCTACGCCGCGCCAGCCACCGCCACGGCCTCACCCCCAAGCGCATGCTGCAAGCCCTCTCCCCCAGACCGCTCGCCGCCACGAGCCACCTGAACACGTGGATCCGCTCCGCCGACCGGGCACCGGCACTGCTCGGCTTCCCCATGCCTTCACCGGACCCCGCGATCCCCAAGCGCGAGAACCTGCGCGGCTGGCAGCTCGACGCGCACCCCGACGGCGGCCGCTACTGCCCCGCATGCCTGGCCGACGACGGCATCTGGCGCAGTAGCTGGCGCGAGCCGTGGGCGCTGATCTGCCCGCAGCACCGCCTCCGACTGCTCGACCGCTGCCCCGCCTGCGGCGGCCGACCCTGGCACAACAGGGCATGGCTCACCCTCAGACTGAAGCCGGCAATGTGCGCACAGCGCGTCGGGGGCCGCACCGGCAGGAACTGGTGCGGCAGCGACCTCGGCGACGCACCCCACGTCCCCGTCGATGAGCGGGCCGCGCACGCGCAGCAGGTGCTCCAGCGTACGCACGCCGTCGGCGAGCAGCGCAGCGGCGAGCACCGGGATTTCGCCGGCATGCTCGTCACCTCGAAGCAGCAGGCGGGCCTGCTGCACTGCTTCTACGAACTGGCCGCAGGCGCCGAGACGCACGACCCCATCGAGGCGGCGATCGCGGCCGTCGCCGCGTTCGAGGCGCTGCGTGACGGCCGCGACGAGCACCCCGCGCTGCACCGCGCAACGACGACGCACCACTTCCAGCGGTACTTCCTCGCACAGCAGCCCAAGCACCCGATCGACGTGAACCCGATCCTGCTCACCTGGTTCGCGAACCGGCAACGAGAGCACCTCAGCCGGCGCGCTCAGCTCGCCTGGCGCGCAGGCAGGAGGAACCTCGCCGCACCGCCAGCGCACCAGGTGAAGCTCAACGTCAAGATCGACCACCTCCCCGAACACGCCATGACCCGCCCGAGTCCGCCGGCGGAGTGGGTGCCGGCGTTCCTGCCCGACAGTCTCGTGTCGCCGCCGTGGCGGTGCGACGCGATCGGAGGCTCGCTGAACGCGCTCTGCTTTCTCGCGCTGGGCCGCGCCGACAGCTGGGCGGAACTCGCCCTCGAGCTCTGCCTGCCAGTCGACATCCAGCGCGTCGCCGCCGCACGGCTCCGACACGTCGCCGACCCCGACTGGCACGTCTATCTCGATCGCCTCGAAGCGCACTTCGAGCAGCTGCAGGGCGATCCCCCGACCATCGACTTCCGCGCAAGACGCCGGACCGCGATCGACTACCTCGCCGTCGCCGAAGCCTTCGAGACGGCCGGGCTCGTCGCCGACGAGACCACCATCACCCACTTCTGGGCCTGGTACACCGCCAGCCACCCCGCGCTCGCCCCTCCCGCCTACACGCCGGTCAGTCCAGGCGATGAGAACCGGCCGATCGACGAAGCGGGCTTTGCGCTCGTCGCGGCAGCACTGAGACCCGCGAAACCGCGACGGCCACCATGAAGGAACGAGCACTGGCGCATCAAGCCACGGCCCCTGCAGGAGTTCATCGGCTACCTCGCCGCGCCCAGCCTCAACAGCCCCGGTGCCAGCGACGAGTACGCCCACTCCGGCACCTTCGACTGGCCCGCCGAGGATTCCTGCGAACTTGTGGTCGAGCAGACGCTCGGCCCGGTCGCAGCGGTCGCTGTCGAGCGAGAGGCCGCGCTGCAATGGCAGCTCGACAGCCCAAGCCGGGGTGCGGACGACCTCGTGGTTGCCGGCAGGAGATGGTGAGTGCCGACGGCGGGAGTCGAACCCGCACCCACGTCCGTGGAGCGCAGTTTGAATGCGCCGCGTCTGCCAGTTCCAGCCACGTCGGCCCGCATCGAGCATAGGCCGTCCGGCCCTTCCCACGCCCGTGGCAGGTTCTCATGGAGATTGTCCAGCAGGTCGCTGGACAATTGCGCATTCATTGAGCTGGTCATCGCGAAGCGGCGCGGGGAGACAGCGTTGTCACCGGGGAACAGGCGGTGGTCGTCGACCCTGGCAACCCGTGATGCGCATGGCGACCTCGGCCTCCGCAACTGCATCAGAGTGCTCGTCCGGCGGGATCGCGCGGACCGCCCTCGTCGTTCCGTGCTGAAACTACGCACGCCAATGCAGGTGGGCACGGCTACGGTGTCGGGATGACGAACGATGACGAGTCCACCGCGCACGAAATCGAGTCAGCATTCAAGGACTTCCTGGCAGAGCGGGCGGCAGCCGGCGTGGCCCTGGCTCGCTCGGTTGCTTCGATCCGATACGAACATCGAACGGTGTCGATCATTCTCGATCCAGCGATCGCTGGGGTGACGACGGCAGCGTTGCGCGACACGAGCGCATTCGAGAACGTCGCGGACTTCATGGGTGCCGTCATCGCCTTCGATGATGAGCTTGGCCTCCGACTCCGGCCGCACGTCGATCAGGTGGTGACGCGGCTGGCAGACGGCACCGACCTTGGAAGCCGCACAAGTGCCGAGTTGCATCGCGCAGCGACCGGCCGGTAGCAGCAGGTAGCCGCCGGCGTTCCAACGCCGTTGGGCAATCGCGATCGCACTCGCAGGGACAATGACGCTCGGTCGGTTCCCGACGCCGTGCAACGCAAACCGGCGCGCGTCGCCGACAGTGTCTGGCGGACCCGGCGGTCGTACGTGTGTCGCTACGTCGAACGTACGTTCCCCCAGCGACACTGGAAGGTGGACGCCAAGACCCCGCGCTCGCACTGGACGCGGAAGACGGTCAGGCGGCTCGGGGTCCTGGATGATCTCTTGGTAGGCGATCACCCAGAGCCTAAGCCCAGCAATGAGCAGGCTGGCGCATTCGGCGCCGAGTTTGGTCGAGTCGGGTGAGGCGTGGGCGTCCAGAACGGAACGCCACCATGGCACAACGTCTCAATCGCGCACAGTTCGAGGCCAACCTGCGTGCAGCACAACGCAAGGTCCAGTCCGAGGTCGACCGGGTGAACCGCGAGAACCGACGGCGCGTCGAGGAACACAACCGGAAAGTGCGGCAGCACAACGCCCGTGTGACGCAAGAAGCACAGCGCAAGGTCGACGCGTACAACCGCGAGGTACAGCGCGTCAACGAGCACAATAAACGGGTCTCGGTCGACAACGCCGCAGCCGTCGCGGAAGCCAACCGCCGGTTGCGCGCAGGGTCTGGTCGCCCTTCGTTCACCTCGAACGAGCAAGTCCTGGCCGACCGCATCCAGGCAGAGGCCACGAAGCACCCAGATCGGAAGTGGGACGCGTTCCTCAGTTACGCTCGGATCGACGGGGCAGACGTTGCGCAGAGCTTGCGGACCGCTCTCGAGAAAATGGGAGTCTCGGTCTGGTTCGACGAACTGACAATCACCCCCGGCCAGAGCCAGTCCCTGCAGATGGACCGTGGCCTCAGATCGGCGCGCTGTGGCATTGCGCTACTGACCCCGGCGTACCTCGCAGGGCGATTCTGGACCGAGCGTGAGCTCGGCGCACTCTTGCACAAGCGGACCCTGATCCCGGTCCTTCACAACGTGACGTTCGAACAGGTCGCGGAATACAGCGGCATCCTCCCCGACCTCGCCGGATTCGAGACCTGCCGCGACACGACCGACGCGATCGCGGAGAAGATCGCGGCCGCGGTGCTGCCGCAAGAGGAAGCGGTCGCCTGACGCACTGTGGAGTCGCGAGCGGCCAGCCGACGGCGCTGGCCGCTCGCGACTTGCAGTCGGCGGTCCACTGATTGAATCAACCTCATGCAGCTGCACTTCCCGGAACCGCTCCGACTGGGCGATCGAATTGGGGTGACGTCCCCATCGGCAGGAGTTGGTGAGCGGGGACGTGCTCGAATCGACTTCTCCATCACTTGGCTACGACAGCGCGGCTTCGAAGTCATCGTTGGTGATTGCATGTCGGCTGACCGGTGGGTCTCCGGATCCAAGGAGCAACGCGCCACCGAGCTGACCGCAATGCTCACCGACCCCCGTATCCGTGCCGTGGTTCCACCTTGGGGCGGCGCAGGGACGGCACCCGACCTGCTGGACCAGCTGGACTACGACGCGATCGCAAAGGCGGAGCCAACCTGGGTTGTCGGGTACTCCGATTCATCAGCGTGGATGGTCCCACTCACCCTCCGCGCGGGGTTGCCCACGCTCCATGGTGACAACCTGGCAGACACGCCGTACCGGACGCCAAGTGGGCTCGCGCATTGGCTGGATGTCGCGACCTCGGAGGCGACCGTGATCCAGCGCGACAGCGAGGTCGTTGCGGAATGGCACTCCCTGATGAACGCAACGGCCACCGAATGGAAGGACCCCACACCCGGGAGGTGGCAACTTCATGGCGCGCGCGCTCTAGACGTCTCCGGCACATTAATCGGTGGCTGCATCGAGGTCATGGCGGGAATCGCGGGCACGCCCTATGGCGACGTTCGGGCGTTCGGTCAGGAACACGGAAACCTCATCGTGTACCTCGAAGCCGCCGAGGAAGACGCGTTTGCCATCTGTCGGCACCTCCATAACCTTCGATACGCCGGATGGTTCGATCACGCAGTCGCAATCCTCATCGGGCGTACGAGCGCTCCAGCCGCGCCGGGCGACGGCGGCCTGACCCAGCGCGAGGCGGTGCTCGACGCGACTGGCGGACTTGGGCTGCCAATCATCTTCGACATGGAGATAGGGCACGTTCCGCCACATCTGCCTCTCCTAAACGGCGCGCTCGCCCGGGTTACCGTCGACGATCACGTTCGTCAGATCAAGCAAAGTTGGCCGCGCTCCGCGCGAGCCGCGACGCCGTAGTGGACAGAAGTCACGGCGGCCGGCTGTCCACTGCGCAATGACCCTTCACGGTGCTCTCGCTGGACCACCTGTCGGTCCACGGGGCAGAGTTGGCATACCGTTCTCAAATTCGTGGCACAGGTCCTCGCGGACTCATGAGTAACGGTCGCCATGAGAGGTCGGTCGCCGGCTACTCCATACGACACGATGGGGGCGTGGAGATCCGACCGTTCAGGCCCGCCGACGCCGCAGATCTGACAACGTTGCTGCATCGCGCCTACGCGGAGCTCGGTGATCGCGGACTGAACTTCACGGCCGTCGACCAGGATGAGGAGACGACGCTGCGCCGAGCCTCGGCTGGCGCGTCGTGGGTGCTCGTCGACGGCGACCGCACGGTGGCGACGATGACGATCTCTTGGCCTGCCGAGCAGACGGTACGCGATCTGACACCTGAGGCCCGCATTCCTGCTCGGGCATGGCTCAATCAACTCGCGGTCGATCCTGACTATCGGAGTCAAGGACTTGCCCAGCGTCTCCGCGACACCGGATACGCCTGGTGCGTTGACCAGGGCGCCACATCGATCGGTCTCGACACCGCTGAGCCCGCCGGCCACCTCGTGGAGCTGTACGCAAGGTGGGGCTTCACGACCGTCGACAAAGTCCAGTGGCCCGGCAAGCGGTACCGAAGCCTGATCATGAAGCGCGGGCTTGCTCCGATCGACGTCAGGTAGGACACGGGACTGCACTCGGCTGGATCCCTCACCGATTCTGCGGATTGCGACACAAACCTGAGAATCGCAGGCGCCCAACGGCCGCCCCACTTCGCCGGAATCACGGGGATCTCGTGCGGCACGGAGCGTGAGAACCTACATGTCGGATCCCGACTAAGTTGTCGTAATCCCACGTTCTTGTCGCACGTGTGTCGCAACGTGTCCACGAACTTGTCGTAGCGCACACTCGAAGGCATGAGCGGCGCTGGACGGCGATGATCGGTGACGGGATCAACGTCACCCGGGCAATCGCCGAAGCGACCGTGGGGGATTGCTATGGGCGCGACGGGGTCAGTTGCCGCGATCGAGTCCGCGGACGTCGCCTTCACCGGCCGCGACCTGCGACTGATCCCTGCCGCCATCCGTCACGCGCGTCGCGGCCGACGCATCTGGGCCGCGAACATCGTCCTCGCGTTGCTCATCATCGTGATCCTCTTCCCGCTCGCGCTTTTCGGCGTGCTCGGTTCGGCGGTGTCGTGCTGGTCCACGAGGTCGCGGAGGTCATCGTGATCCTCAACGGCGTGCGCGCCGCCCGGTGGCCAGCGATCCTCTCGGTATCCGTCACGTCCGCGGTCCGGACGCTCGCGTCCGCGTGAGCGGCCACGAGCGGGTTGCCGCCACGCCCGGTCAGGACGACCGGGCGCGTGTCGATCTCGCACGGGTACTGTTGGCGGCCGGCGGCGGGATAGCGCTGGCCGCATCCGGGTCGCCGTACGACCTGTGGCCATTCGCCCCGGTCGGGGTCGCCCTGGCACTCCTGGCCGTCCGCGGCAGCACTCCGGGTGCCGCATTCGCGTTGGGGTTCATCACGGGCGTGACCCAGTACGCCGTCCACATCTCATGGATCACGGTCTACCTCGGACCCGCGCCGCTGCTCGGCCTCACCATCGTCATGGCGGCGTGGTTCGGGCTCGGCGGCATCGCGAGCTCCTCCGTGTGGCGACTCGTCCCTGCGGCCAGGTGGCTCTCGACGGTGCTCGCCATCATCGGACTCGCCGCCGTGTGGACGACGCGCGAGCTGCTCGCATCCACCATCCCCTGGGGTGGGTTCTCCTGGGGGCGGCTCGCCTACTCCCAGGCGGACAGCCCCTTCGGGCCTGTCGTCGGTTGGGCGGGGATCGCGGGCCTGACGTTCGCGATCGCCCTGCTCGGCGCCACAGCCGCGGTGACGGTGAGGTCCGCTTCCCGGGCCCACGTGACCCGCCGCGCCGTCGCACCCGTAGCCGTCGCAGCCATCCTCGCGCTCGTTCCCGCCGTCCCCGTCGAGTACGATGGGACGATCCGGGTCGGGGCTGCTCAGGGGGCGTCGGAGGCTGGACTGCTCGCCCCCTACGAGCCAGGCCAGATCATCGCCGAGCATGCCGCCGCGACCACGCTCCTCGACGGTGAGGATCTCGATCTGCTCGTCTGGCCCGAGAACGCAGGCGAACGCGAGCCGCAGACGGACCCCCCGACCATCGCGCTGCTGGAAGACCTGCAGCGGCAGTTCACGGCCCCCATCATCCTGGGAGCGGTGACGGCCGAGGGCACGCGGACGTACAACTCGCTGCTGCTCTGGGATGACGGCGTCGACGCGGTCTATCACAAGCGACACCCGGTCCCTTTTGCCGAGTACCTCCCGAGCCGTGCCGTGCTCGCCCCCGTGCTGGATGCGTTCGGGTTCCTCGATCTGATCCCGCGGGACTTCTCGATCGACCCCGACAGCGCGAACGTCTTCGACGTCGGCGGCGTCCGCGCGGGCCTGGCCATCTGCTTCGACGTCGTCGATGATGCACTCGCCCGCGAGATGGTCCTCGATCGTGGCGCGCAACTGATCCTGGTTCCGTCGAACAACGCCGACTTCGGCGAGGGCAGTGCGCAGAACGTGCAGCAACTCGCGATCGCGCGACTGCGTGCGATGGAGAGCGGACGGTCGCTCGTCATGATCTCCACCGTCGGCACGAGCGCAATCGTGCTCGCGGACGGCAGCATCCTGCAACGCCTGCCGCAGTACGAGCCGGGCGCGATGGTCGCCACGCTACCGCTGTCCGCCACGGTCACGCCCGCCATCCGTTTCGGCCGCGGGATCGAGGTCGCCATCGCGATCGCAGCGCTGCTCACCGTGCTCGCCGGCGCCGCCGCCTCGCCCGCCCGTCGCGCACTCCGGTGAGCATCAGAGGAGGAACGTGGTGGACGCGAAGTGCGACGCCGCACCCACCCCTACCCAATGCATAGGTCGCTCGAGACACCGGTCAGCGCCGAATCTTTTCGCAGCGCGCGACGACGCTCATCGCTGAATCCTCAGCAGCGCGCGACTCGGCTCAGCGCGTCACGGTGGGTGCCGCCATTGGCGGCTGCGGCTGCGGCTGCGGCTGCGGCACGAGCAGGTCGGCAGCAGGCACCCCCGTCGTAAACCGCTGCGCCCCGCGCATGGCGAAGTGCACCGCGAGGTACGCGAGGCCGAGCGCCAGCGCGGTGATACCGAAGGAGAGCCAGTCTTCGCCGGCGACCGGCTGCGCGGATGAGAACGCTGAGACGCCCGTGAGCGCGAGCGGAACCATGATGAAGACGTTGTTGGCGGTGTGCAGCACCGACGCCGCCTCGAGCCCGCCCGTGCGGTAGGTGAGCATCGAGCAGGTGAAGCCGACCAGCGAGAGCTGCAGCGTCGCCGCGATCGACGGGTGCGTGTGCATCGCGCCGAACAGCAGACCGGTCGCAAGGCCGGTCCAGACCGCGTTCCCCAGCGGTCCACGCAGCACCCATGGCCCGACCGCCGCGATGACCAGCGAGAGCAGCGAGAGGTACCAGGTCGCTGGCTGCAGCATGATCACAGTCAGCACCGGCAGCAGCATGACGAGCGCGGGCACGTAGCGGTGGCGCAGCCAGCCGCCCATCAGCTGCGGCAGCAGCCCGCGGAAGGTGAACTCCTCGCCGGTCGCCTGTAGCGGTGTGGTCAGCAGCACCACCGCGACGAGGCCCCAGTTGGGATTCCACTGCCACTCGACGCTCGGGTCCATCCAGAGCGAGACGCCGATGTAGATCGCGAAGATGGGGAGGATCAGCAGCGCCGAGCGGGCCACAGCACCCCAGCGCCAGCGGCCGACGACACTGGAGGCATACCCGGCCGCACCCTTGCCGAAGGCCGCCAACGCGACGATGACGCCCGGGATCATCGCGGCCCAGGCCATGTTCACCCCGGCCATGCCCAGCGGCGAGCCAATCACCTCGGCGAGCATGTCGGCCGTGAGCTCCGCCTCGTCGGTCGGGGTCGCGGTCGGGTCCCGCTGCAGGAAGAAGGCGACCAGGCCCGGCATCAGCAGCGCGAGCGAGATGACCTGCCCAGCGAAGAAGAAGCCGATCGCGATCGCCCATGCCAGGAACCAGCGGCCGACGCGCTGCTCGAGCGGCTGAAGCACCATCGCGAAGGACATTCCCGCCATCGGCAGCGCGGCAGCCAGCAGTGCCGGCTTCTTGGGCGGCTGCATCGCAAAGCCCAGCTGCCGCGGGAAGGCGTACCCGTATTGCGGCTGACCGTAGGGCGACTGTCCATAGGGCGATTGGCCGTCGCCGGAGTATCCGTAACCGAGCGCAGGCGAGCCGACGGGAGCAGCGCCGTAAGGCGGCTGCTGGCCGTGCGGCAGCTGCCGATTGTAGGCAGGCCGAGGCTGCTGCCCCTGCTGCGAGTGATCCCAGGGCTGGGCGGACTGATCGGTCACCATGCTCCTCGCGTCTGTCCCCCCGAGGCTATCGACCTCAGCCTTGCGTTCCGTGAGCGTCGACCGGGAACAGGCCACCCGGCTGGCACCCGAGCATGTCGCAGATCGTGGCTCCTCTCAGCAGCAGTTCGTCGAGTCGTCAGTAGAGGCTGCGAGAGATCCTCCGCTACAGGCATTACGTTAGGTACGTGGGTGCCTGCTGGTTGACGCGACGAACACGTGCGCGCACATTCGAGCGAGCCGGTTCCGTTGTAGAGGTCGCCGAGCTCACCGGCCCACTCGCCAGGTGACGAGTAGCGCCCCGGCGTTCGCGTCATGGATGGAACGCCACCAAGTCCGCCTCTACCTCGCCGCGATCGTCACCGGCCTCACGCTTGGGCTGCTGGCACCGGAGACGGAGCGGCTCGCGGTCGCGATCAACCCGGCCATCGCCGTGCTGCTGTTCGTCACCTTCCTCGGCGTGCCCTTTGCTGAGATCGCGCGCGGGTTCCGCGACGTGCGATTCTTGACCGCGCTGCTGGTGCTGAACTTCGTCATCGTGCCCGTCGTGGCCGTCGGCCTCTCCCGCTTCGTGGCGCATGATGATGCGCTCCTGCTCGGCGTGCTGCTCGTGCTGCTGACCCCGTGTGTCGATTACGTGATCGTGTTCGCGGCCGCCGCCGGCGGCGCGCATGAGCGGCTGCTCGCCGCCACTCCCCTGCTGATGGTGCTGCAGCTGCTTCTCTTGCCGCTCTACCTGTTCATCATCGCGGGCCCCGTTGCGACCGAGAGCGTGGAGCCGGGACCGTTCATGGAGGCTCTGGTGTTGCTCATCCTGATCCCGCTCGGCGCTGCAACGCTCACCCAGTGGGCCGCGCGGCGCGTGCGTCTCGCCGCGGTCACCACGGCGAACGCGCTGCACGCGATGGTGCCGCTGATGATGCTCGTGCTGCTCGTCGTCGTCGCGTCGCAGACGCCGGCGATCGCCAGCGACCTAGTCCTGCTGGTTGGGCTCGTGCCGATCTATATCGCGTTCCTTGCGATCATGGCCGCCCTCGGGGCCGGCGTCGCGCGGCTTGCACGCCTCGACGTCTCTCGCAGCAGGGCGCTCGTGTTCAGCGGCGCGACCAGGAACTCGCTCGTCGTCCTCCCACTCGCCCTCGCGCTTCCGGCAGACCTCCAGCTGGCGGCCGCCGTCATCGTGACGCAGACCCTCGTCGAACTCATCGGCATGGCCACCTACGTCAGGCTGATCCCCCGACTGCTCCCGCCGCGAGCAGCACGGCTCTAAACCTCGGTGCACTGATCCGGTCGCACCGTCACGTGCCGGACGCGACCAGCCAGAGCAGCATCGCGTTCAGTGCGATGAGCGCGACGGATGCCGCGATCCCGGCTGCGGTCGTCACCGCGCGGTTGCGGAACTCGCCGAGCACTTCGCGTTTGGCGGTGAGGGCGACGAGCGGGATGAGCGCGAACGGGATGCCGAACGAAAGCACGACCTGGCTCAACACCAGCGCGAGGGTGGGGTCCACCCCGAGCGCGAGGATCACGAGCGCGGGGATGAGGGTGACGAGCCGTCGAGCGATGAGCGGAATGCGCACGCGCAACAGTCCATGCATGATCTCAGCACCGGCGTACGCGCCCACTGAGGTGCTCGCGAGGCCGCTGGCGAGCAGGCCGACTGCGAAGAGAGTCGCGACGAGCGGCCCGATCCCGTCCCGTAGTGCGGCATAGGCGCCCTCGAGGGTGTCAGTCCCCGGAACGCCAGCGAGGTTGGCAGCCGCCAGCAACAGGATGCAGAGATTGACGGTGCCCGCGATCAGCATCGCGACGCTGACATCCCAGCGCGTCGCACGCAGGAGGCGACGGGTCGAGATGCCTCGTAACTCCTCCAGCGGAACCGTGAAGCGCACCTGCGACTGCGAAGGGGCGAAGCGATCTCGGGCCAGGGCGCTGTGCGCGTAGATCGCGTGCGGCATGATCGTGGCACCCAGGATGGATGCCGCGAGCAGCACGGAGTCGGTGCCCTCGAATCGGGGCAGGAGGCCGGCTGCGACACCGCCCGGGTCCGGGGGCGCGACGAACACTCCGAACGTGAAGCCGATCGCGATGATCGCGACCAGTCCGATGACGACGAACTCGAAGCTGCGTGCACCGCGCCGGGACTGCATCACCAGCAGCACCAGCGACACGGTTCCGGTGATCAGTCCTCCCCACAGCAACGGAATGCCGAACAGCAGATTCAGCGCGACGGCACCACCGATCACCTCGGCGATATCGGTCGCCATAGCCACCAGCTCGGCCTGCAACCAGTACGCACGGCGCACCCAAGGATTGCGGATGCGTACCCCGAGCATCTCCGGCAGGCTGCTGCCCGTGACGATGCCGAGCTTGGCCGAGAGGTACTGGATGAGCCACGCCATGACATTGCCCAGCACCACCACCCAGACCAGCAGATACCCGTAGCGCGCGCCGGCCGTCATATTGCTGGCCACGTTGCCGGGGTCGAGATAGGCGACCCCCGCCACCAGAGCGGGGCCCAGCAGCCATACCAACCGGGGAGCAGATGGACGTTGCCGCGTTGTCTGCGCCCCGGGCTGCGAACGACGCTTCTCACGCACGGTTTTCGGCATACCGAAATCCTATGCCGCTTCCGCGTACTGACGATAGCTGGCAGCACACCCGCTCCCGGAGCGCAAGCTCGCGACGAAGCCGCCGGGGCAGGGGCCTACCGCCGCCCGGCGTGACTTACTTAGCTGTTGCGGTCACGGCGACTCGGCACCGGCTCTGAGCCTCGCGTCTCTTCCGTGCCCTTGTGAGGTATGGCGTAGCAGCGACCTGTCGGCACACACCCTGCCGGTGCCAGGCGAGCCCGCTCTGCCGTTGTCAAGGACTCTCCGGCGTGAAGTCGGAAGCGCCTACTCGGGCATCGCTGCTTGGATCGCCGTCTCGATGTCGCTCAGCTGCGATAGCTCCAGCCGCTCGCCGTCGACGAAGATCGTCGGCGTCCGGTCGACGCCGAGCTCGGCGCCGGCCTGGAAGTCCTGCTCGATGCGGGCCAGCGTCGCAGGGTCCGAGACGGCAGCGTCGTAGGCCGCCACGTCGAGGCCTAGATCCTCGGCATAGCCGCGGAATCGGTCGGCTTCCGAGGCCTGTCGTTCTCCCCACTCGGATTGCGTCTCGAACATGCGCTGATACATCGCCTCAAACGCGCCCTGCTGCGCAGCCGCTTCGACGGCGAGGGCCGCATTGACGGAGTTCGAGTGCCCGGGCAGTGGGAAATAGCGGACAGCGAAGGTCACCTCGCCGTCGTACTTCTCACGGAGCTCTTCCATCGTGGGGTACACGGCTCCGCAGGCCTCGCACTCGAAGTCGAGAAATTCGACCACGACAGGGGCGCCGGGGCCCGCGTCGTTCAGGATGTGCGTCGATTCGTCCACGAGTGGTGGCAGCGCAGCGGGGGAAGCAAGAGAGTCGACCGGTTCTTCGCTGACGACCGGTGAGCCGCTCCCCTCCCAGGGCCGCACGACGAGCAGCAATGCGATGATGACGACAGCCGCGGCCGCAACGATGATCGAGACAGCAACAACGGGGCGGGTACGCACTCTCCTCACTCTACCTCCCGCCTCGGGCTTGCTCGAAGCGCAGCACGCGGCTGCGTTCGCCTCTCCTGCCTCGGCGCCACGTCACGACGATGGCGCCACGTCACGACGATGCGAAATCGTCAGCCTGCAGCGCCATTCAACGCTGCCTATCGCTTCCTGCCTTGGCCGCGCTAGCACCTAGGACACGACACAGATCGACTCGTGGTGGAGGTGAGTGCTGACAGTCAAAGCCCGCTATACGCGTGCAGGCCGGTGAAGAACTGGTTGACGATCGTGAAGTTGAAGATGATCGCGGCGAAGCCGATGATCTGCAGCCAGGCAGAGCGAGAGCCGCGCCAGCCGCGCGTCGCACGCGCGTGGATGTAGCCCGCGTACACGACCCAGATCACGAAGGTCCACACCTCCTTCGTGTCCCAGCCCCAGTAGCGGCCCCAGGCGTGCTCCGCCCAGATCGCGCCGGCGATCAGCGTGAAGGTCCAGAAGATGAACCCGATCACCCCGACGCGGTAGGCGAGATCCTCGAGCTGCACCGGGCTCGGCAGCGACCGCAGGAAGCCGTTGTCGCGCTTCTCCTTGATGAGCTGCAGGATGCTCAGGCCCGTGCCGAGGCCCATGAAGCCCGTCGCGAGCGTCGCGACGAAGACGTGAATGACGAGCCAGTACGTCTGCAGGGCGGGCGGTAGCGGTGTGGGCGCCACGTAGTAGTTCACCGTCGCAACGCCCAGGAACACGGTCGCAAGCCCAGTGAAGAACACGCCTAAGAAGTTCAGGTCCTTCCACAGCCGCGACAGCACGAATACGCCCACGATGACGGCGACGCCGGTGAGGGCGAACTCGTACATGTTCGCCCACGGCACACGTCCGGCAGCCAGTCCGCGCAGCAGTGTCGCGCCCAGGTGGAGCGCCCATGCGAGCACGGTGAGGGTGAAGCCGATGCGGGCGCCGCGCCCGGCTGCCGCGCTCGGGGTGCCGGCTACCGTCGGCTCGGCCGCAGAGGTTGGCGCGCCAGCGCCGACGAGCATGCGCGCTTCGGCGGGCACGATCTTTGTGGCCGAGCGGCGTGCGACGTCGACCGCGTAGGCGATGAACGCGAGCGTGTACACCGCCATCGCTGAGTAAACGAGCAGCAGCGAGTAGGAGTCGAGATCAGCGGCGGGCACGGGTCGATTGTACCTTTCCGTGTTGAGAGCCCCATCGAACCCCAACACTTGCAGCGACGCATCGTGGACCGTCCCCAATCCTGCTTGGCAGGGACGATGGCGGTCACGCCGGACCAGCCGCCCACGACCGCAGCCGCGACTTGAGATCCAGAGAGCGGCTCTCGGCGCAGCTTGGTGCCGTCCAGTCCCCCAGCTATCGGAGTTCGCTGCCTCTCGTCAGGAGAGTGCGCGCGGTCGTCAGATGGATGCCTCGCGGCGCCGGCTTGCCTGTGCCGACTACGCTTGCCCCAGAAGCGCGCAGATCTGCTGCCAGCTGCGTGAGATCAGCCGCGGATGGACAGCAGCGCGCGCGCTCGTGAAGGCGCACCGGGACAGTGCTGCGGCAACACGCGGCCAGCGAACCAGGAGTGGACCATGTCGCAGTTGTGGTGGGTGTCGTGAGCCACTCACGATGCATTCAGCACCGGCATCGAACTGCGTGTGATCGCCGGGCCGTCGCAGCAGATCGCGACCTTCGGTGATGAGCGCCGCCGACGCCGTCGGTCTGGCGCCCCCGAGCTTCGACCAGTTCCTGCTCGCGGTCTCTTCGTCCGTGCCTGTGTTGCCGACGATCTCCGTTCTGCTCGCCATCGTTTACGTGGCGGGGGTCGTGCGATTGCGACGGCACGGACATCGTTGGCCGTGGCTGCGCACCGCCTGCTTCCTGCTCGCCTGCCTGCTGATGGCGGTGGTCACGGGCGCAGGCGTCGACGCCTATGGCCGGCTGATGTTCTCCATATTCATGTTCCAGCAGCTCGCGTTGATGGTGGTGATCGCCCCGTTGCTCGTTCTCGGATCCCCGGGAACCCTGCTCCTGCGCGCCACACCGCATCGTGGCCTGGGCAACACGGTGCTCCGAGTCGCGCTGTGTGGATTGCGTTCGAGAGCAGCTCGATTCGCGCTGCATCCGGCGCTGGTCATCCCGTTGATGCTGCTGTCATTCTTCGGACTCTACGTCGGTGGCATCGCGGATATGGTGCTGCGATTCTGGTTCGGCCACATCCTTCTCGAAGTCGTGTTCCTCATTGTGGGGATCCTGATCACCGCGCCACTGGTGTCCTCGGATCCGCTCCCGCGGCGAACCTCGTATCCGAGCCGGATGTTCGACGTCTTTCTCGAGATGCAGGTTCATGCCGCCTTCGGGCTTGTGATGCTGTTCTCGGCGACGCCGGTCGTCCCCTACTTCGCCGCCGCTGCTCCGGAATCTTGGGAGGTCGACCCGGTTCGCGACCAGGGGGTAGCCGGGATTCTGGCATGGACGTTCGGAGAGTTGCCGCTGCTGGCGATGCTGATCGTGACGCTCGCACGATGGCGACGCCAAGACACGAGGCAAGCCGGGCGGGACCAGCGCCGCGCCGATGAAGACACGGAGGCATACAACGAGTACCTGCGGCAGATGCAGCAGCGGGCCCAGGGCAGCGACGCGGACCGGCAGAGCTGAACAGCCCAACCCGGGAGCGATCGTAACCGCGCTGCCGCCCAGGCTGTCCAGGCGCCGAGCCAGTGCTCCAGCAGTCGTGCTGACCCCGTGCCGACCGCTCGACGCTGACCGACGACATCCAATCCGCGCTCGAGGTCTCTTCGTCGGGACGGTGGTGGGCCCGCCCCGGGCCACAACTACCCAGCGCCACATTGCGGCGATCCCGACCGCCGCAGCTGGCCCTCCTCGATCCGCGCATCGCAGCCGGCGCGATGCCGCTCTCCTCAACACTGCTGGTCTGCAACAGTCTCCGGCGCCAAGATCTGACGAGGCACCCACTGCACTGCCAGCAACTAAGACTGCGGCACCTTCGCCCTTGACCCGTGCACAGCGGTCGTTCGGAACCCCTTTGCCGATGCCCGCCCGCCCACCGGTCACTTCATACGGTTAGTCGAATCTCCGGCCAACGCCGTCATTGGCGGCGACCGCGTCGCCCCCAATGCGCTTTGCCAGGTCGCCGACCGCCCGCTCGAGCGACGGGTCCTCGCCGCGCGCGAGCCCAGCGAGCTCGAGCCTCCCTCCCGCAGCCTTCACCCACAGGCGGCGACGCGGGATAAGCAGCGAACCCAGCATCGAGAGGAACAGCACCACCGTGATCCAGAGCACCGGCGTCTGCGTGTAGTCGACGTGCACTTCAATCACGCCGTAGCGGCGCACATCCTCGAACGTGATGGTGCCGAGCCCACCGGGGATCTCGACCGTCTGGCCGGGCGCGAGCATGAGTGCCGCCGTGTCGGAGTCGCCGCCGGCGATCTGCGTCATCTCGTCGGTCTCGAGCGCGTACACCGAGCGCGGGATCCCGGCGTCGAGCCCCAGGTCGCCGGTGAACGCCTGCAGTGACAGCACGGGGTTGGCGATGTCGGGGTAGGCGGACGCGAGCGCACCGGTGTCGAGCTCCACGGCCGTCGGGTAGAAGAAGCCGCGCAGGCCCAGCTGCTCCTCGAGGCCGTCCGGCAGCTTCATGACGCCCAGGCTCGTCATCAGGTCATCCTGCGCGAGGAACGGGGTGTACTCGTCGTAGACGAGCTCGCCCACGGCGTCGCGCACCGAGATGCGCGGCGCGTAGCCGTTGGAGATCAGGTAGAGGTCGGCGCCGGCCACGCCCAACGGCTCGTTCACCTTGATCTGCTCCTCACGCGACTCGCCGCCCTCGGTCACCGACACGTGCGCCGTGAAGTCGAGCGGGGCACCGATGGCATTGGGGTTCTCGGTCTCGTAGACCACGTCGAGCTCGTCGAGCTGCACCGCGAACGGCGGCAGGGTCGCGTCGTCGAACCATTGACCCTCCGAGAACGTGTCGTAGCTCGACAGCGTGTTCGCGAATCCGCGACCCTCGACCACGAGGCGCTGCCCGTTGTAGCCGAAGCCGGAGCCCAGCCCGACGACCAGGATCATCGCCAGCAGCGAGATGTGGAACAGCAGGTTGCCCGTCTCGCGCAGGTAGCCGCGCTCGGCGGAGACCGAGTCGCCATAGCGCGTCGTGCGGTACCCGAGCTTCTTCAGCACCCCATCCGCGCGGTCGAGGTCGGATGCGCCGCCCGCCACGGTCTGGAAGCCGACGAGGCGAGACAGGCGGGCGGGCGTGCGCGGCGGCAGCGCGCGCATGGCCTTCCAGTGGTGCGCCAGGCGCGGGATGACGCAGCCCACCAGGGAGGTGAACAGCAGGATGTAGATCGCGGAGAACCACGGGCTGGTGTAGACGTCGTGGAGCGAGAGCGCGTCGTAGAGCCAGACCAGATCGGGGTTGTCGGCGCGCACCTGGATGACGCCGTTCGGGTCGCTCGATCGCTGCGGCACGAGGCTGCCGGGGATCGCACCGACTGCGAGCAGCAGCAGCAGCACGATCGCCGTGCGCATCGAGGTGAGCTGCCGCCACAGGAAGCGCAGCCAGCCGGCGACGCCGAGCTTCGGCCCGCTACCGGAGGCGAGCTCGTCGCGCTCTGGCTCATCGACGTGGTCGGCCGGGCGCAACGGGTCCGTGGCGGCCGCGTGATCGCGGCTAGATGATGGTGACATACGAGGAGATCCACCCTTGCATCTCGTTCATGATCGCGTCCCAGACGCCGGTCACCATCAACAGGCCGATGATCATCAGCGTGACCCCTCCGCCGATGTTGATCGCCCGGATATGCCGTCGCATCCACGCCATCGCCGAGCCCATCCAAGCAAGCCCCACCGCGAGCAGCAGGAACGGTATGCCCAGCCCCAGGGCGTAGGCGAAGCCGAGGAGGGCGCCTTGCCAGGCGCTGCCGGTGGTGACGGTGAGGGCGCTGATGGCGGCGAGGGTCGGGCCCGAGCACGGGGTCCAGCCGAGTGCGAAGATGATCCCCACGAGGGGCGCTGTCCACATTCCGCCGCCCTTCAGCTGCGGCGGCTTCCAGACGCGTTGGAGGACCCGGAGCTGCCCGATGAACACCAGCCCCAGCAGGATCAGCAGCACGCCGAGGATGCGCACGAGCACCGCGGACCAAACGAGCAGGAATGAGCTGATGGCGCCGACGAGGGCGGTGCCGAGCACGAACACGGCGGTGAAGCCGCCGACGAAGAGCGCCACGCCGGTGATGAGCCTGGCACGGCCGCCCTCCTCCCCGACCAGCGACCCCATCAGGCCCAGATAACCCGGGACCAGCGGCAGGATGCAGGGACTCGCGAAGGAGACGATGCCCGCAAGCAACGCGATCGGGGCGGAGAGCAGCAGCTGCCCGCTGAGCACGGCCCCGCCTGGGTCCAGGGCACCGCTCAGCACGAGCAGCAGGGTCATCGCTCCAGTTCCTCCTGCAGCAGGGTCGCGAGGATGCTGGTGTCCGTGACGGCACCGGAGACGCGCGCAGCGACACGACCCTCGGCGTCGAGGATGATCGTCGTTGGCACCGCGTTGGGGGCGACGATGCCTGCGAACGCAAGCTGGCCCTGAGCGGATCGGTCGTCGAGCACCGAGGGGTACTCGATGCCGAACTCCTCCTCGAAGGCCAGCGCTTGGGCGGCGCCATCGCGCACGTTGATCCCGACGAAGTCGACTCGGTCGCCGTACTCGGCGTGCAGGTCCGCGAGCACGGGCGCCTCGACGCGGCAGGGCGGGCAGGCCGCGTACCAGAAGTTGACGAGCGCGACCCCGTCGAGCGTTGCGGAGTCAAACTCGCCGCCGGTGGTCAAGGGGCCGGTGAACGATCCGGGAGCGGCGCGTGCCTCCGGCGCGATCTCCGTGACGATGCCGTCGCCCGCGATGTAGCCGGCATCGCCGGCCTGGCCGTCGACACCTGCTGCGCCGCCGCAGCCGGTGAGTACCAGCGCACTCAACGTGACCGCCGGGATCAAAAGGCCACGGACTGTGTAGCGGCGGCTGCGGCCACGGAACCGCAGTGTCGAGAGCTTGGGCCCACGCTGGGATCGGTCAGCGCGCTCTGCAGCGCCAACCATGGAGTACCGGGTGAGCATCCCTTCGAGCATACTGATCGCTCCGATGAATGGTGCGCGCACGCTGTTGCAGGCGGCACGCCGCCAACTCTGCGTGTCAGGTGACAGGCAGGTAACGGATTGGTAACGTCGGCTCCTGTGCCGCTGGCACCCGAACCCACGGAGAAGCTGCCTGTGCCAACCCCGATCGACAACACCAACCCCACCGACTCGCGCAACAAGGGGCGCGTGACCCGAGCCTCCATCGCTCGAGGCGCGCGACGCGTCGGCGTGATCACCATCGCCGCCGCCCTCGCGACACCTCTCGCACTGCCGGCCCTCGCCGCTGACCCCGGCTCCGGGCAGCCGCTGCCCAACATGGTGACCGGCGCACAGGCGGTATCGGGCGTCGTGACCGCCGGCGACAACGGCCTCAGCGACGACCGCCTCGATGTCCAGGCCACGACGGCCGAAGAGCTTTCCCAGATCCGCGCAGAACTGGAAGCAGCGCTCGAACGCGAGGAAGCGCTAGAACGCGAGGAAGCGCTGGAGCGGCAGGAACAGGCAGGACAGGCAGCCGCGACCGGTACCGCGGGCAATGGTGCCGCAGCGCCGAGCGCCACGCAGGCGGAGCCCGTGACTGCAGCCGGAGCCACCGGCAGCGTCATCGCGGATGCCGCAATCGCGCAGGTCGGCGTCTCCCAGGACTGCGTCGCCATGGTGCGCCGCGCAATCGGGGCCGCGGGACTGCCGTACTCGGGAATGAGCTCGCTGTTCAACCTCGGTCCGACGATCCCGATGTCGGCTGCTTCGCCCGGCGACGTCATCTACTACGCAGACGGCGGGGTGGGTCGCGCGCACATCGGCATCTACATCGGAGGCGGACGCGCCGTGCATGGCGGCTGGTCAGGCTTCAACACCGTGATCGCCGGTGTCGACATCGGAGGTTCGGCACCGGTGTTCATCGACATCACCTGAGCAAGAGAGCCCGCGCCGCCGTAACAGCGGACCTCGGCGCCGCGTGACCCGACTCCACGTCGCGTCGCAGCCACTCCGACCGCCATCGCTTGTGGACGTCATAGGACGTCGACGGATGATCGGGTGCCCGAGCTAACTCGGCCGTTGCGCGAGCCGGAGGGATGCGACTTCAGTTCATCGAGAACTGTATAGTCATTGCATGCTGACTATTGTTTCGCGTCGCGACGCCATGAACCGGCTCGGCCGGGCGATGGCCGACCCGACGCGCTCCCGGATCCTGATGACCCTGCTCGAGGGGCCGAGCTACCCCGCTGTGCTGTCGCGCGAGTTGGGGCTGAGTCGATCGAACGTGTCGAATCACCTGACGTGCCTGCGTGACTGCGGCATCGTGGTCGCCGAGCCCGAGGGTAGGCAGGCCCGCTACGAGATCGCCGACCCTCACCTCGCTGCGGCCCTGACCTCCCTCGTGGACGTGACGCTGGCCGTGGACGAAAGCGCGCCGTGCGTGGACGCCTCGTGCACCGTGCCAGACTGCTGCGCGGGAGTGAACGCATGAGGTCCGTGACGAAGGCCCCAGTGGACGGGCCCGTGATCGACGAGGACGAGGACCACGACGGGCCGTGGTGGAAGGATCGAGGGATCCTCGTCCCAGTCTTCTCCGGCATGGCGTTCCTCGCAGGGCTGCTCTGTGAATGGTCCGGGGCGGAGATCCCGGCGCTGGTGCTGTTCTGGATTGGCTTGGTGCTGGGCGCGTCGACGTTCACCCCCGGCGCGATCCGGAAGTTGTTCAAGGGCAAGCTCGGCATCGGGCTGCTGATGACGATCAGCGCGGTCGGCGCGGTCATCCTCGGCTACGTCGAGGAAGCCGCAGCGCTGGCGTTCCTGTACTCGATCGCGGAGGCGCTGGAGGACAAGGCGATGGACCGTGCCCGCGACGGGCTACGGGCACTGCTGAAGCTCGTCCCCGACACCGCGACCATCCGCCGCGATGGGGCCACTGCCGAGATCGCGGCGAAGGACCTCACGGTCGGGCAGATCATGCTGGTCCGTCCCGGGGAGCGGATCGCGACGGATGGGATCGTCCGCTCGGGACGCTCCAGCCTGGACGCCTCCGCGATCACCGGGGAATCGATCCCGGTCGAGGTCGAGCCCGGCGACGCCGTGTCGGCCGGGGCGATCAACACCGCTGGTGCGCTCGAGGTGGAGACGACCGCGGCGGGGACCGACAACTCCCTGACCACGATCGTGGAGCTCGTTGAGCAAGCGCAGGCCGAGAAGGGCGACCGGGCCCGCCTCGCCGACCGGATCGCGCGACCGCTTGTGCCTGGTGTGCTGATCCTTGCAGCCTTGGTCGCGCTCGTCGGCTCGCTGCTCGGTGACCCTGAGCTGTGGATCACCCGTGCCCTTGTCGTGCTCGTCGCCGCGTCGCCGTGCGCGCTGGCTATCTCGGTACCGCTCACGGTCGTCGCCGCGATCGGCGCTGCCAGCAAGTTCGGCGTGATCATCAAGTCCGGCGCGGTCTTCGAGCGCTTCGGCACGGTCCGCCACGTCGCCATGGACAAGACCGGCACACTCACCCGCAACGAGCCCGCCGTCACCGCGGTCCTCACCGCCGACGACGTGTCAGAGGACCAGGCGCTGGACTGGGCGGCTGCGCTGGAGCAGCGCAGCACGCACCCCCTCGCCGCTGCGATCACCGCCGCAGCGCCCGCTGCCCGCGCGGCGGTCGATGTGACCGAGCAGGCCGGACACGGCATCGCAGGCACCGTCGATGGGGCGAGGATCACCGTCGGCAGCCCCCGCTGGCTCAATGCGGGCCTGCTCGCCAGCCAGGTCGCAGGCCTGGAGGAGCAGGGCATGACCGTCGTGATCGTCCACCGCGACGAGGCGCCGGTCGCCGCGATCGGCGTCCGCGACGAGCTGCGGCCCGAGGTTCCGGAGGTCGTCCGCACGCTCGCCGGTCAGTCCGTCGGCGTGACCATGCTCACCGGCGACAACGCGCGTACCGCGCACGCGCTCGCCAAGCGCGCCGGAATCGACGACGTGCGCGCCGAACTCCGCCCCGAGGACAAGGCGACGGCGATCGTCGAACTGTCCCGCGCTGCACCCACGGCGATGATCGGCGACGGCATCAACGATGCCCCCGCCCTCGCCGCCGCGGACATCGGGATCGCGATGGGCGCGACCGGGTCCGACGCCGCGATCGAGTCCGCGGACGTCGCCTTCACCGGCCACGACCTGCGCCTCATCCCGCGTGCGTTCGACCACGCCCGCCGCGGACGCCGCATCATCAACCAGAACATCATCCTGTCTCTGCTGATCATCGCCGCGCTGCTTCCACTCGCGCTCTTCGGCGTCCTCGGACTCGCCGCCGTTGTCCTGGTGCACGAGATCGCAGAGGTCATCGTGATCCTCAACGGGCTCCGCGCCGCGCGCACGCGGAAGGCGGCCTCATGAGCGCGCGAGAGGACGGGACACGCGCCGCCGAGTCAACCATGGCGCACGCCGGGCCGCCGGGGGGCAGGTCCAGGACTACCCCCCGGCGCGCGCTCGGCATCGCCGTCGCCGTCGCTGGAGTCGGGCTGATCCTCGACCAGGGGACGAAAGCGCTCGCGTCGGCCCAGCTGCAGCCGGGCCATCGCGTCCCGCTCGTCGGCGACTTGCTGGGTCTGTCGTTGGTCTCCAACCCCGGAGCCGCGTTCTCGATCGGTTCCGGCGCCACATGGGTGTTCACGATCACCGCCGCCGCCGCGGTCATCGTGACGATCGGTTTCGCCACGCGACTGCGCGGCGTTCGGTGGGGCCTCACCCTGGGGCTGATCCTCGGCGGTGCGGGCGGCAATCTCGTCGACCGGCTCGTGAACCCGCCGTCGTTCGGGCACGGGCACGTCACGGACTTCATCGCGTACGGGGACCTCTTCGTCGGGAACGTCGCCGACATCCTCGTCCTCGCCGGGGTCGCACTCCTCTGCCTGCTTCTCTTCAAGTCGGACCGGGCAGGAATCGTGCAGGACCGGGAGCGCCGGGGTCGCCCTCAGTTCGCCGCCCGCGAAGGGCGGCCATTCTCGAGGAACGAGCGAGAGGATTGACCGCATGAAAGTGCAGCTGCTGCACCTCGACGATTGCCCGAACACTGGGGACGCCGAAGCGCGTACGCGCGGGGCATTGGACACACTGGGTCTCACCGACGTGCTCATCGAATCGGTGACGATTCGCACCGAAGCAGAGGCTACGAGCAACCGGTTTGGAGGCTCCCCCACGGCCCTGGTCGATGGGGCCGATCTGTTCCCGGCGACGCCGGTCCGCTCGCTAGCGTGCCGGGTCTACGCGACGGAGAAAGGCTTCGCTGGGGCGCCAACGCAGGCACAGCTCGAGGAGGCGCTGCGCGATCGTCTCTAGGCGCGAACTCGTCGGCTCCGGTTAGCCACTCCGATCTGCGCGAACCGCCCCCACGAACATCAGACGAGCCGCACGTCGAAGACCCGCCACATTCAGCCACGGACCAATTCCGGCAGCAGCCATGCCAACGCGCGATCCGCCCTGCCAACTTGGTCGCAGCGCCTACATCTCAGCGTAGGGAGACTCCGCGCGAGTTCAAGAACGACTCCGGGTTGGTGAGTGTACCGCCGACGCGCAGCTGGAAGTGCAGGTGACAGCCCGTCGAGTAGCCCGTCGAGCCCTCGTAGGCGACCACCTGTCCAGCGCTCACGCGCTGCCCGGGATAGACGTTCGCGGGGCGGATCATGTGGAAGTACTCGCTCTGCACGCCGCCGCCGTGGTCGATGTAGAGCATGTTCGCGCCATAGGTGTCGCGCGAGCGCAGCGCGACGGTGCCGTCGGCGACCGCGTAGATCGGGGTGCCGCAGCCGGCGGCGATATCCACGCCGGCGTGCAACTTGCGGCCCAGCTGCCCGAGCGGGTCGTTGCGCCAGCCGTAGGCAGAAGTGAAGCGGCCGTAGTGCGGCGTGACCCAGCCGCTGCTGCTCGGGCCAGTCGGCGGCACGGAGCCGCCGCCACCCGACCCGCCACCATTCTGAGCGGCCTGCTCGGCGAGCCGTCGCTGCTCCTCGAGCGCGCGTTGGCGGGCCTCCTCGCGCTCACGCGCCTCACGTTCAAGCCGTAGCCGCTCCTGCTCGGCTAGCCACGCGCGGTGACGCTGCCCTGCCTGGTAGTCGTCCTCGGTCGCGGCACGGTCCTCGACCAGCACCTCGAGCTGCGCTTCGAGCTCGACCCGCCGCTCCTGCTGGGCCTCGACGGCCTCTTGCGCCGCGATCGCCGCAGCCTGTGCCACTGCGTAGGCCTCATCAGCGGTGACCTTGAGCGCCTGGAGCTCGTCGCGGGCGACCGCGGCCTGGTCCTGCAGCGCCTGCGCGGTGTTGGCATCTTGCTGCGCCTGCTCGTAGAGCGTGTCTGCGGTGCCGGCAGCGCGATCCATCATGTCGAGGCGGTGGAGCCAGGTGTCGGCGGAACCGGGGTTGGCGAAGAGTTCGGCGCTCATGTCGCCCGTGCCGCCGGAGCGCGCGAGCTGGGCGGCGAGCTGGCCAGCAGCGAGCTGTGACTGCTCGGCACTCGCCGTGGCCTCGTCGGCCTGTTCCTGCAGCCGCTCGGCGACCGCGACGGCCTCGTCGTAGACGCGCTGGGCCTCGATCGCCTCGGCAGCGCGCTGGTCGGAGAGGGCCTGCGCGTTGACCGCGTCGGTCTCCAATTGCGAGATGAGGGCGCGGATCTCGCTGATCTGCTGGTTCTTGGCGCTCACATTGCCGCGGGCGGCCTCGACCTCCGCCCAGGTCGGGAAGCCGTACTCGTCGACAGCATCGGCCCGCGGCACGCCCGGCGCGATCAACGTCGCAACCATGGCACCCACGGCGACGGTCGCGGCCATGCCGAATCGGAGGCTGCTCCAGCGCGAACGCGAACGCGCGCCGAGTGCCCGCCCGTCAGACTGTGCCATCTCTTCCCGTCCGGCAGCACTAAAGCGCTGCACTACCCGCTGACTCAAGCCAGTCGTCGCAAGCCAAGCCCGGCCAAAGCCGAGCCTGGCCAAGATATCAACATTCATGTTCCACCTGAGAGTCGCGATCGGCGAAGGCTGGCGGGGCGTGTCTGGAATCAGCGCTGGCGCCGGCACCTCCCTTGCAGGCGCGCAGTCAAGACTTGCCCCTCCGTTACCGTTCCGTTACTTTAGACGGAGGATTGCGCTGGCGACACAGGTTGCGCGCGCGACGACGGCATGAGCATGACCTGCTTCATGCCTTGTCTCGAATGTCGATACTGATCGTTCCCAACCAAGGACCAAGCTACGCGTGACACCAGAACCCGACCGGTCAGCTGGCGCACTACATGAAACCGCCTCGCCAGACACGCCTCAGGTCTTGACTCGTAAGTCGATGCGCGAGCGCGAGCGTGCTGCTGCGAAGATCGCGCAGACCGCGGCGGAAGCTCGTACTAGCGCGCGGGCCACCGTGGCGGAGGGCTCGCCACCGATCTACACGAGCCGCCGCGCCATCCGCGAAGCCGCCACGCGCACGGCGCGCGCCATCCCTGTCCAGCTTGCCGAGCCGGCGCGCGCTTCGCACATCGTCGTCGACGCCGCGGCGCTGGGAAACGGCGGCGAGCATGTTCCCACCATTCGGGCCGCTCGCGTATTGCCGCTCCGGGCCGCCCCTCCTGCCCCGCCGTCGCGCCCATCCGACACGGCGTCCAGGCGCCTCCGCCGGATCGCGCGGAAGGTGACCGCCGGTGCGGCCCTGCTGTTCATCGGCTCGCTCGTCGTCGTCACGTCCTTGCCCGCCCAAGCGATGCAGCTTCCCGCCGAGCTCGATCCCGAGGTCGCGCAGCTCGAACCGGATGTGCAAGCACTGGATCCCGTCACCGCGGAGGCGACGACCCTCTTCGCCCGCGACGAGATCATCGTCAACGACCCCCTCGAAGCGGCGCTGATGTCACCCGAGGAACGAGCCGCAATCCAGGTGGTCGCGGACACGGAGCGCGGCGGCACGTACTACGGCGGGAGCCCCGCCTTCCCCGATGCCTGGTCGATGCTCGAGACCGACTATGTGCAGACACCGTTTCCGCAGATTTCGCAGCTGCCGATCTCGAGTGGCTTCGGATACCGGTCCGGTGGCATGCACGGTGGCACCGACATCCCGCTTCCCCCTGGGCAGGAGATCCGCCCGATCGCTAACGGCGTCGTCTCAGCCGTCTGGCAGGGCAACAACCCGGGCGGCGGCGGCTATGCCGTCTTCGTGGACCACAACATCAACGGTCAATTCGTGCAGTCCTGGTACCCGCACATGCAGGCGGGGTCCATCCGGGTCGAAGTCGGTCAGGTCGTCGACGTGTCGACTGTCGTCGGTCAGGTCGGCAGCACCGGCAGATCCACCGGACCGCACCTGCACCTCGAACTGAAGAACAGCGACTACGTGTCCTTCGACCCCCTGCTCTGGTTGCAGACCCGCGAAACGCGGCTCGAGAGCCGTTAGCTCGGGTCGGCTCCCCCGCCCCCCCGGCCAGAGCGGCGCTTGATCGCGAAGACGATCCCCGTGGCCACGACAATCGCTGCGATCCCTCCGGCGACCAACAGCGGCAGGTTGCCTCCCTCTGCCGCCTGGTCCTCAGCACCCGTCTCAGCCGCCGCGGTAGCCTCCGGCGAGCTCGATGAACTACTGTCGCCCGTCTCCGGGGAAGCGGGCGCCGACGACGCGGGAGCGCTGTCTCCACACACCGGTGCGGCTTCACCGCCCCTCGCACCTCCAGCACCCGATGCTGGTTCGAACGCGAAATCGATGACACCGTCGACCGCGTGTCCATCGGCCGACACGAGCTGATACGTCAAGGTATAGTCGCCAGCTCCACCGAGTTCGGCGTCGAGCGCGATGGTTCCGCCCTCTACGGCGATGCAGCCATCGCCATAGAACAACCCCTCGGCGCCCGTCAACTGCATCACGTTGGCCCCGCTCGCCCCCTCGATCGCAAGGATCTCCTCGTTCATCACGACGCTGAACGTGCCCGGCTGCTCCACGACCACATCTCCGTTGGCCGGAGTCGAGCCGGTGACGGATGCGTGGGAAGGCAGGAGGATGACAGCCGCAGCGGCGGCAACGATAAGCAGCATGCTCCCATGCTAGGCCGACACCAGGACTCTGCAGCGTGACCCGGCGTCGGCACCACCTACGGATGCCTGACGCCAGTCGCCTCCTGCTCACTGATCCGCGCGGTCTCGATCTGGAAGGTCGAATGCGGCACCGCGATCGAAAAGTGCCCGGCGACACACTGTTGAATGTCCTGGAGGACTTCGGCTGCGTGCCCGTCGGTGAAGCACTCGTCGTCGACCACCACGTGCGCGCTGATCGTCGGCAATCCTGTCGCGACGGTGGAGGCGTGCAGGTCGTGGACAGCGACCACGTGCTCGAGCTCGAGGATGTGGCGACGGACCTCGTCAAGGTCGAGCCCCTTCGGGGTGAACTCCATGAGTACACCCGCGGTCTCCTTCATCAGGAGGAACGCTCGCGGCGCGATCAGCGCGGCGATGAAGAGGCCGGCGATCGCGTCCGCCTGCTGGAAGCCGGTCGTCCAGATGATGATTGCGGCGGCGATGACGCCGAGGGAACCCAGCGCATCGTTCAGCACCTCGAGGAACGCGGCCCGCATGTTGAAGTTCGCGCCGCGATTCGCGGAGAGCACCACGATCGCGATGATGTTCACGACGAGTCCGACCACGCCGAACACGATCAACTCGGATGCTGGGATCTCGGGAGGCTCGAAGAGCCGACGAATGCCTTCGACGGCCGCATACACGCCCACGGCGAGCAGCAGCGTGGCCTGCCCCAGTGCAGCGATTACCTCGATGCGCCTGAATCCCCATGTTCGCTTTGACGTTGACGGTTGCCGCATGAGTGTCGCCGCGATCAGCGCGACCAACAGCCCTGAGGCGTCAGTAATGGCGTGCGCCGTGTCGGTGAGAAGCGCGAGGCTCCCCGTCACGATAGAGCCGATCAACTGCGCAACAACGATTGTGATCGTGAGACCGAAAGCGATGCCGAGCCGGACTCGGAAGTCACCCGCCTCCCCAGTGCCGCTGCTCGACCCGTGGCTATGCGTCGTTCCCATGCACATCCTCCTCCCGTGAAGCGCCCTCGACGCTGCGCGCGGCCGCGGTCAGATGCGCGCAAAGCGCATACCGCGAGCCGGTAGCCTCAAGCAGCCGCTCTGCCGCGACAATCAAAGCGCCGAGCGCCACCGGCTCCGCCAACGCATACCAGGTTGACCGCCCGTCGATCCGCGCATCGACCAAGCCACACTCGCCAAGAAACGCGATGTGCTTGCTGACCGTGGACTGCGCAAGATCCAGGTGCTCCACCAGGTCGCGCACGCGGTGTTCACCCAAGGAGAGATGCTGAAGCACGCTCAGCCGGGACCGATCGGCCATCGCCTGAAATAGATGCGCGAACGCGTCTGTGGCTTCGACATCCAAGAAGGAGACTCGGCGCCTAGTTATCGACATACGACGATGTTATCACCGTAGAACGATGCTGTCGCGCCAGATGAAGGCACCCGGTCCGCGGATCGAGCAGACAGCTCAGACATCGGATTCGTTGGCGAACCCGATTATCAGCTCTGGGAATCACGCAAGAGGCGGAAGCCGCAGCACCACGGCCTCAGCCGTTCCCTGAAGAGTGCGACAAGAACGTGAGAATCGCGGGCGCACAACTGCCGCCCGACTTCCCCGGAACCACGGGGATCTCGTGCGGCACGGCGCGCGAGAACCTACAGCTCGGCGGCGGATACTGAAGGGACGGTCGCCGCACCGGCGCCCCGATCGACCACGACGACGTGACCGATGTGAGGAGCTCGACATGACCGCACAGGGCCCGGACGACTCCACTCCGCGGAGCCGCCCCTACGATCCGGACCGGGATGCCTCGACGCTCGACGACGGCCGCTCCGCTGCCACCGAGGCGCGAGCGCACCGGCACGACGACGACCGCTCCGGAGCCACCGACGCTCGCGAGCGGCGGCACGACGACGACCGCGTGACCGGCGACCTGCGCCACGATCGCGAGGCGGTCGTCGCGCGCGAGCGCGAGCGCTTCGGCGGGGTGAAGGCGGGCGCGGCGTTCTTCGGCTGGCTCACCGCCACCGGCGCCGTGGTGCTCCTCATCGCGCTCGCCGCCGCGATCGGCGCGCTCATCGCATCGCTCTCCGGCCGCGACGTCGACGACGTCGTCGAGGGAGCGCAGCAGGACCTGCAGTCCGCCGGCATCTGGGGCGCGGTCATCCTGCTCGTCATCTGGTTCATCGCCTACTACTGCGGCGGTTACGTCGCCGGCCGGATGGCGCGCTTCGACGGCGCGAAGCAAGGCGTCGCCGTCTGGGTGTGGGCGGTCGTGATCGCGATCGTCGCAGCGATCATCGGGCTCGTCGCGGGGCAGAACTTCGCGCTGCCGCCCGGCTCGATGCCGACCCTGCCGCTCCCGGAGGACCAGGCGACGCTCGCGACGATCATCTCGGCGGTCGTGGTCGCGGTCGTCGCGCTCATCGGGGCCGTGCTCGGCGGCCTCGCGGGCATGCGCTTCCACCGCCGCGTGGATCGCGCGGGCTTCGACGTGAGCGATCGCAGCTAGCCGCCAGCACGCCTCCGGCTCCCAGCAGTCTCGAAGCGAGGCGTTAGCACTCTCTTGGGTCGAGTGCTAAAATGGAGGCGCTCCTCGGGGCAGAGCCCGAGGGAGCTGCCGAAGACACCGACGGCCGTCGCACAGGGCGCGGCCGCACGTGGAGGAGGTGGTTGTCAATGGCACTGACCTTCGACCCGTTCCGTGAGATGGACAGGATGACCGCTCGACTGCTGAGCGGCGCCGGTGGCGCCGCGGCGGCCTCGAGCTGGATGCCGATGGATCTCTACCGCTCCGGCGATCACTACGTCGTGCACGTCGACCTGCCGGGCATCGACCCGGGTTCGATCGACCTCGGCATCGACGCCGGCACGCTGACGATCCAGGCCGAGCGCACGATCGGCGGCGGCGACCAGCGGCAGTGGATCGCGCAGGAGCGGCCCGCCGGCCGCTACATGCGCCAGCTGAGCCTCGGCAACGACGTCGACCTCGACCGCATCGAGGCGTCGTACGAGCACGGCGTGCTCACGCTCACCATCCCGGTCGCCGAGCGCGCGAAGCCGCGCAAGATCGAGGTGCAGCACGCCGGCGGCGGGCAGACGCAGATCGGCACCGGCGAGGGCTCGCGCTCGAGCGAGAGCGACTCGGCGACGGCGCCCGCGGGCTCGACGAGCTGAGCCGTGCCGCTCCGCAGGCGCGGCACCGCCACCCGGCGGTCGCCGCGCCTTCCTGCTGCCTTCGCGGGTCGCGCCGGTAGCGTGGCGACGTGACCGACCTGCACCTGACCCGCCTGGGCGAGCGCGGCTCGCCCGTCATGCTCTGCCACGGGCTCTTCGGGCAGGGCAAGAACTGGACGCAGATCGCGAAGGCGCTCGCCGACCGGCACCGCGTCACGCTCGTCGACATGCCGAACCACGGCCGCTCCGGCTGGACCGAGCGCCTCGACTACCTCGAGATGGCGGATGCGGTGGCGAGCGCGATCGACGAGCCGACAGCGCTCGTCGGCCACTCGATGGGCGGCAAGGCTGCGATGCTCGCCGCGCTGCGCCACCCCGAGAAGGTCGAGCGGCTGTGCGTCGTCGACGTCTCGCCCGTCGCCTACCGCTCGACCGACGAGTTCGCGCGCTACATCGACGCGATGCTCGCGATCGACCTGTCGGCGCTCGGCTCCCGCTCCGAGGCCAGCGAGGCGCTCGCCGAGGCCGCACCCGATCCGGGCGTGCGCGGCTTCCTGCTGCAGAGCCTGCAGCGCGAGGGCGACGGCTGGCGGTGGCTGCCGAACCTCGAGGTGCTGCGCCGCGACCTCGCGGTGCTGCGCGGCTTCCCGGAGACCGACGCCGTCTACGACGGCCCGGTGCTCTGGATCGCGGGCGCCGACTCGGGCTACGTGCGCGACGAGTTCGCTCCGCAGATGGAGGCGCGCTTCCCGAACGTGCGCCGCGTGACGATCAAGGGCGCGGGCCACTGGGTGCACTCCGAGCAGCCGAAGGTGTTCGCCGAGGTGCTCGCGCGCTTCGTCGACGCCGCCTGACGCCTACAGCGCAAGGAACGCGCCCGCGGCCTGCTGCAGCCGCCAGGAGGGACTCGGCTCGCTCGGCTGCCGGGCCGCCTCGAGCGCCCAGGAGGTCGCGCTCGAGTCGACCCGGAGCGCCGCCGCGCCCTCCGATCGCCACTCGGGCGGCGCATCCACCGTCACCGTCACCGTCGCTCCGCGCCAATGGAGGAAGCGGATGGGCGAGGTCGTCGTGAGCGCGACCGGGTCGTCCCACGGCACGTCATACTGCGCCACCGCGGCGCCAGCGGGCAGCACGGTCAGCCAGTGCACGTTCGCGACCACGCTGTCGACGAGCGCGGCGGCCGCCGCACCCCGGTCGACGCCCGGCTGGATGCCGAGCAGGGCGACGTGGATGCGCACGGGCGCTCCGTCGACGGTGCGCGTCGCGCCCGCGAGCACCGTGCGTCCGTGCGCGTGCAGATTGCCGGTCTTGCCGCTGTCGATCCCGGCGCGGCCGAGCGCCTCGTTGGTGTTGCTCACCTGCCCGACGCGCGGCAGCGTCGTCGTGGCGGTGCCGGTGATCTCGAGCAGCGCGGGCTCGCGATCGGCAGCGCCCATGAGCTGCAGGAGGCCGGCGGCGCTGGCGACCCCCCGGTCGCTCAAGCCGCTCGCGTCGGCGACCTGGATGCCCTCGATGCCGCGCTCGGCCAGATAGCGCTCGGCGGCTGCGAGGTAGCCGTCGTGGCTGCCGAAGGCCCAGTCGGCGAGCGTCATCGCGGCGTTCGACGCGCTCATGAGCATCGCGGCCTCGAGCAGCTGGCGCTGCGTGAGCACGTCGCCCACCGCGACCGGCAGCACCGAGGCGCCGTCGCGCACGCCATCGACGAGGTGGGCGACGTCGCTGTCGTCGAGCGTGATCGACGCCCCCTCCTCGCCGGCCGCCAACGGCTGCGCGTCGAGGAGCACGAGGCCGAACAGCAGCTTCGCGATGCTCGCCATGGGGAGCGGTCCAGCCTCGCCCGCGCTGCCGACAGCACCGTCGACGCCCTCGACCCGGAAGGCCGCTGCGGCGACGCCCGCCGGCCAGTCGACCTCGGCCGCGCCCACCTCGGGGTGCACGTCAGCGACGCTCAGCGGCGCGGTCGGGGGCACCGCACTCGCGACGGCGGTGCCGCCGACGCCGGCGATCGCGATGACCGCGGCGGCGAGGGCCGCGACGGCGATCCGAGGATCCTGCTTCATCCGTCGGCGTCGTGCGCCCGACGCGGGCGTGCCGGACGCGTACTCCGGCGCCGGCTCGTGCTCGATCTGCAGCCTGCTCTCCCCCATGCGCTGCGCGCGCCAGGACTGCGCGCACGGCATCGGGAACGCGCATCCTGCGCCCCCGATTCCACGCGCCTCGGCGTGTCGTCCCGGTGATCCGGCGCCCCCGACACAGCCGGAGCGCCCGACGAGCGGGGCTCGCCGGGCGCTCCGGACGTGTCAGGGCTCGACCGAGAGCACCGACAGGTCCTCCGCGAGCTCGACGTCGACATCCTCGCCGCCAAGGACGACCTCGACCTCGAAGCGCACGTCGACGTCGTCCTCGGTCTCGATCGAGACCACGACGCCGCCGCCCGCGGCCGCGATCGCCGCCTCGCTGATCTCCGCGACGCGCGCGGGGTCGAGCGGCAGGTCGCTCGAGTCGTCGCCGTCGTCGTCGGCGCGCACGACCGGCTCGCCCGAGATGGGCACTCGCACCTCGACCTCGCTGCCGTCGGCGAGCCGCACGTCGACCTTCCAGCCGTCGCGCTCGACCTCGACGCTCGTCGCGTCGCCGCCGCCCGCGGCGACGACGGCGGCCTCGATCGCGGCCTCGAGGTCGGCGGGCTCGGCGGGCACCGTGCCGTCCGCGACTGCGGCGACGTCGTCGTCGCGGTCGTCGCCGGGCTCGGCGGAGGCCGAGGACGACGCGGCGGGCGCGGGATCGTCGTCGTCCATCGCGTCGGCGATCGAGAGGCCGACGCCCGCGACCGCGAGGACGACCGCGGCGGCGCCGGTGCCGATGAGGATGGGCCGCAGGATGCCGCGGCCCCGACGGCGCGCCGTCGGCTCGGCCGCGTCGTCCAGGATGATGTCGGGAGTGTCGGCCTCGGCGGGCGCGTCGGGGTGCCGGGGCGTCGGGTCGTCGGCGCCGATGGCGTCGCGCGTCTGGTCCTCTGGGTGCTGGTGCTCGTTCATGGCTCCACCCTCCTCGGCCGGCGCTGACGCACGACTGAACGATGCTGAACGCGGTGTCAGGCGCCGCGCGGCTCGGGCGCTGCCGGCAGCTCGAGCACGAACCGCGCCCCGCCGAGCGGTGCGCCCGTCACCCAGGCGTCACCGCCGTGGGTCCGCGCCACCTGCCGCACGATCGCGAGGCCGAGCCCGGATCCGCCGTCGTCGCGGGCCCTCCCCTCGTCGAGCCGCACGAAGCGCTCGAAGACGCGCTCCCGGTCCTCGATCGGCACGCCCGCGCCGTCGTCGTCGACCCAGAGCATCGCCCGGCCGTCGCGCACGACCGAGCCGAGCGCGACCCGCTCGCGCGCGTGGCGCAGCGCGTTGTCGACGAGGTTGCGGGTCGCCCGGGCGAGCAGCCGCGGGTCGCCCTCGACCGGCGCGGCGCGCAGTGCGGCGCCGTCCACGGCGAGCCCGAGGGCGCGGGTGCGCTCGAGCTCCTCGAGCGCGAGGCCGTCGAGGTCGACCGGCTGCAGCTTCCCGCGGCCACGCTCGTCGAGCCTCGCGAGCAGCAGCAGCGCCTCGACGATGCCGTGCATCCGCTCGCCCTCGTGCAGCACGACCTCCGACAGCTCGCCCGGCGCGACCGCGTCCGGGTGGGCGCGCGCGAGCTCGGCGAACTGCCGCATCGAGGCGAGCGGCGACCGCAGCTCGTGCGACGCATCCGAGACGAAGCGGCGGCGCGACCGCGCGTCGGCCTCGATGCGGTCGAGCATGCGGTTCATGGTCGCCGCGAGCCGGTCGAGCTCATCGCCGCGGCTCGACGCCTCGATGCGGCGGTCGAGCCCGGTCGCGTCGATGTCGTCCACTTGCGCCCGCATCCGGTCGACGTGCGCGAGCGCGCGGTCGACGACGATCCACACCACCGTCGCCACGAGGATGACGGCGAGCGGCACCGCGACCGCGAGCAGCGCGGTCGCCGAGCGCGCGGCGTCGTCGACCGATGCGAGCGATCGCGCGACGACGATCGTGCCGGCCTCCGCCTCCGCCGCGACCACGACGAAGCGCTCCCCGTCGACCGTCGCGGTCATCGGTGCCCGCCCCTCCGGCACCGGCAGCGCGGCAGCCGCGTCGGTGTTGACGACGACCCCGGTCGGCGAGCGCAGCGCGACGAGCACGTCGTCGTCGCGCTGCACGAGCGCCGCGGTCTGGATGGTGCCCTCGTCGATGCCTTGCGCGAGGGCGTCGAGCTCGTCGGCGAGCTGCTCGGCGACGGATGCCTGCAGCATGCGCTCGAGCGTCCAGACGAGCGTCGCGGCGCCGACCCCGAGCGCGGCGGTGACGACCGCGACGGCGGCGGCGACGATGCGCAGCCGGATGGACGGGCGGCGGCGCGGTCGCCGCTCGGCCGCGTCGTCAGCCACCGTCGGCCGCCAGCCGGTAGCCCGCGGCGCGCACGGTCTGGATCGCCTCGCGCCCGAACGGCCGGTCGATCTTCCGCCGCAGCCGGCCGACGTACACCTCGACGATGTTCGGATCCCCCTCGAAGTCCTCCGACCACACGTCGTCGAGCAGCTCGCGCTTCGTCACCGCCTCGCCGCGCCGCCGCATCAGCAGCTCGAGCACCGCGAACTCGCGAGCGCTCAGCTCGAGCCGCTCGTCGCCGCGATGCGCGGTGCGCGCCGCCGGGTCGAGCCGCAGGTCGCCCGCCTCCAGCACGACCGGCCGCTCGCGGCCCCCGCGACGCGCGAGGGCGCGGATGCGCGCGACGAGCACGGGGAAGGAGAACGGCTTCGTCAGCCAGTCGTCGCCGCCGGTATCGAGCCCCTCGACCTCATCCCACTCGCCGTCCTTGGCGGTGAGGAAGAGCACCGGCGTCCAGATGCCCTCGGCGCGCATCGCCTGGCACACGCGATAGCCGCTCATGCCGGGCATCATCACGTCGAGCAGCACGACGTCGTAGGCGAACTCTCGCGCGCGCCACAGCCCGTCGACGCCGTCGTGCGCGACGTCGACCGTCATCCCCTCGGCGAGCAGGCCGCGCCGGATCCCGTCGGCGAGGCGCACCTCGTCGTCGACCAGGAGCACGCGCATGCCTCGAGCATGGCGGCTCGCCACTGACGCGCGGCTGAACGGCACGCGCGCTCGCCGACGGCGGCGCCGCGACCAGGGCCTCGAGGGCGCCGTGAGAAGATGGAGCCCATGCCCGCCGCCGACGAGCCCCTCGCGCGCGTCGTGCTCATCGGCGGGGCCTCCGGCTCCGGCAAGTCGCGCATCGCCGAGCGCTCCGGGCTCCCGGTGCTGCGGCTCGACGACTTCTACCGCGAGGGCGACGACCCCGCGCTCCCTCGGCTCGAGACTGGCGAGGTCGACTGGGACCACCCCGGCTCGTGGCACCGCGAGCGGGCGCTCGACGCCCTCGAGCAGCTCGCCCGCACCGGCCGCACGACCGCGCCCGTCTACGACATCTCCCGCAGCGCGACCGTGGGCGAGCATCCCGTCGCGCTCGACGGCGCGCGCCTGTTCGTCGCCGAGGGGGTCTTCGTCGCCGAGGTCGTCGCCGAGGCCGAGCGGCGCGGCATCCTCGCCGACGCGCTGTGCGTGCACCGCTCGCGATGGCTCACGATGACGCTGCGCTTCGCCCGCGACCTGCGCGAGCGGCGCAAGAGCCCGGCGTTCCTCGTCAAGCGGGGCCTCATCCTCGCCGGCCGCGAGCCCGAGATCATCGCGAGGCTCACGGATGCGGGCTGCCGGCCCGTGCGCGTGCGCGCGGCCAGGCGCATGCTCGCGAAGGCCGTCGCGGCCCGCTGAACCGCGTCAGTCGAGGTCGTCGCGCTCCTCCTCGACCATCACCTCGCGGCCGTCGACGACCTCGTAGGTCGCGGTGCGGAACGGCGCCGGGGTGAGCGACATCGCCACGGCACCGCTCGGCGCGACTCGCGCATCCGCCACCTCGAACCCGGTCGGCTGCGGGACGCGGTCGAAGACGCGCTTGCCCGCGCCCACGACGACGGGGAAGACGATGAGCCGCAGCTCGTCGAGCAGGTGCTCGGCGATCAGGGTCTGCAGCAGCAGCCAGGAGCCGTGCACCTGCAGCTCGCCGTCGCCCGCCGACTTGAGCGCGCGGATGCGCTCGGGCACGTCGTCGGCGATGACCGACTCGGTGCCGGCCCAGGGCGCCTCGTCGAGCCGCAGCGTCGTCGAGACGACGTGCTTCGGCGCGGAGTTGAGCCGCTGCGCGACGGGATCGCCGTCGTCGGTCACCCGCGGCCAGTAGCCGGCCATCATGTCGTAGGTGCGGCGGCCGAAGAGCAGCGCATCGGTGCGCTCGAACCAGCCCGAGACGGCCTCGCCGACCGCCTCGTCGAAGCCGAACCCGACCCAGCCGCCCCAGCGGAAGCCGCCCTCGGTGTCCTCGTCGCGGCCGCCGGGGCCCTGCATGACGCCGTCGAGGGTCATGAACTCGTGCGCGACCAGTCGCATCCGTGCCTCCTCGCTCCTGGCGACGCGCGCGCCGCCGCGGCTCCGAGCATGCTCGGCGGCGTGCGGGCGCGCAAGGGTCAGGAGAGCGCGCTGGCCTCCTGCGCTCGCCGCGCCTCGCGGCGCGCGATCGCGAGCCACGTGCGCGGGCCGGCGAGCCAGCCGATGAGCGTCGAGAGGGCGATGGAGGCGAGCACCCAGATGCCGGCGACGATCCAGAAGCCGAGCGTGCCGGTCAGGAGCGTCAGCAGCCCGAGCAGCCAGCTCGAGAGCGTCGAGAGCGCCGCTTGCAGCGCCGTGCCGAGGGCCGCGCCGCGGAACGTCACGGCTGCCGCGGCGACGACGCCGGCCCGCCGCATGCGGCGGGTGGAGAGCCAGCAGCCGAGCGCGCCGGCGGCGACGGCGAGCACGACGAGCACGAGCACGACGGGCACGAGCCACGAGGCGTCGAGCCGCTCGATCCAGTCGACGACCGCGAGCCCCCACTCGGCGTCGTCGAAGAGGTCGATGATCGCGGCGCGCAGCACGATGACGACGAGCGCGGCGGCGAGCATGCCCCACACGAGCGAGGCGCCCGCGGCGACGAGCGAGAGCCCGACCGCGCCCGCCGACCGCACCGCCGCGCGCTGCGCCTCGTCGAGCACATCGGGTCGCGGCGCGCGAGCGGCTCGGCTCACGCGCGCGCTCCGCGCAGCCGCACCTCGGTGAGCTCGGCCTCGTCGCGCGCTCGAGCCGCCGCCTCGGCGGCGGCCTCCTGCGCGGCGGCGATCGCGCGCGGGTCGACGCGCGGCCGCGACGTCGAGAGGAAGAGCCAGCCGAACAGCAGCCCGACGCCGCCCGTGAGCACGACCGCCATCCCCAGCAGCCCGAAGAGCGTCGCCCACATCGAGCCGAGCGTGAGCGAGGCCGAGGAGCTCGCGACGGTCGCGACGAACGCGAACACGATCGCGCCCGGCCAGTAGGCGAAGCCGAACAGCCCCGTCACGGCGGTCGTGCACAGCCACGCGAGCCACGCCGAGCGGTGCGGCTTCGCGAGCCCGGCGGCCCTGCCCCACTGGCGGCTGAGGATCGCGCCGAGCGCGAGCAGCCCGCCGCCGACGATCGCCCCGATGATCGCGGTGGCCACGACGCGGTCGGGCATCGTCCAGAGCGCGACGGTCGAGGTGAGCGAGTCGGCCTCGATCGTGCCGATCGGCTCGCCGGTGGCGTGCAGCAGCCACGCGAACCCGACGATCGAGAAGTAGGTCACGAGGAAGTGCGTCGCGAGCGCCATGACGGTCTGCCCGAGCCACGAGCTGAGCACCGCGGCGCGCGTCTGCCGGCGCGACCACGGCAGCCGCGGCGGTGGCGGTGGCGGGTAGGCCGCAGAGGCGTACGGGGCTGCGGATGCGTACGGCGCCGCCGGGTGCATCGGCACGGCGTAGCCCGCGGGCGCACCGTAGCCCGGCGCGGGCGCATAGCCGGGCAGCGCCGCCGCGACCGGCGCAGAGTGCCGGAACTCTGCTGCTGCGGGGCCGCCGGACAGCAGAGTGCCGACACTCCGCGGCGGGAGGGAAGGGGCGACCGGCGGCGCGGCGGCGTGCGGGGGCTGGAGGATGGGCGGCGGCGCGTACGCGGGCATCGCGGCGAGCTGGAGCTCGCGCTCGCGCTCGCGGCGGCGGCGCTCCCGCTCGGCCGCGCGGGTCTGCAGCGCGGTCGTCGGGACGAGCGCATCGCGAGCCGGCGCGGATTCGGCGCGCACAGCGTGTGCTCTGCCGGCAGCGGCCGCCCGCGCCGCCGCGTCGACCGGGACGGGCGTCGCCGTGCCGGGCAGCGGCGGCGCGGCGGGATCCGGCCGGGCGGGCCCGGGCTCGTCGCGAGCGCCGCGCTCTGCGCTGTCGCGGCGTGCCGGGTCGTCCACGGGCACCATCATCGCATCGGTGTCTCGATGCGTCGGCTGCGGCGGCGCGACCGACCCGGGGTTGCCGCTCAGTCGCGCGGCTGCGTGCCCCAGAGCACGACGGAGCCGGGCTTCGAGGGGCGTGCGCCCGCGCGGAGCGTCGTGATGCCCGCCGAGCCCGCCGCGAACACGCGGCGTCCCTGCTGCTGCATCACCGCATCCGCCAGTGCCGCCTCGAGCTCCCGCACCCGCGCGCGCAGCTCGCGGTTCTCGTCGCTCATCGCGAGGATGCGGCGGATGCCCTCGAGCGAGACGCCCTCGCTCGAGAGCAGCTGCACCTGCTTGAGCCGCCCGACGTCGCGCATCGAGTAGCGGCGCGTGTTGCGCGCGGTGCGGGCGGGCTCGACGAGCCCGAGCCGGTCGTACTGGCGCAGCGTCTGCGCGTGCAGGCCGGCGAGCTCGGCGGCCGCCGCGATCGAGAAGATCGGCGACGTCTCGTCGAGGCCCGACGGCGCTGCACGCATCACGACGCCTTCGCCTTCGCGAGCAGCTCGGCGCGCGGCGACTCCTTCGGGCCCGCCTCGACGAACGCCTCGAGGTGCTCGACCTGCGCCTTCGTGAGGTGGCTCGGCACCACGACCTGGATGGTCGCGAGCAGATCGCCCGTGCCCTGCTTGCCGGCGACGCCGCGCCCCTTCACGCGCAGCACGCGACCCGAGGGGGTGCCGGGGGCGACCTTGAGCCGCACGGGGTTGCCGCCGAGCGTCGGCACCTCGATCGTCGCGCCGAGCGCCGCCTCGGCGAACGTCACCGGCACGTCGACGCGCAGGTTGAGGCCGTCCATCGTGAAGACCGGGTGCGGGCGCACCTGCACCGTGAGGATGAGGTCGCCCGGCTCGCCGCCGGAGGGCGAGGGGTCGCCCTTGCCGCGCAGCTTGATCTTCTGCCCGTCGTGCACGCCCGCCGGGATCTTGACGGTCATGGTCTTCCCGCCGACGGTGAGCTTGAGCGTGTCGCCCTGCACCGCCGAGGTGAAGTCGAGCGCCGCGCGCGCGGTGACGTCGCGGCCCTTCGCGGGCCGACGGGCACCGAAGCCCCCGCCGAACCCGCTCTGGCCGCCGAACATGCCGCCGAGCAGGTCCTCGAAGTCGCCTTGCGAGTACTGCACGCGCGGGCCGCCGCCACCGCCGCCGAAGCCGCCGAAGATGTCCTCGAAGCCGCCGGAGCCGCCGGGCGCGAAGCGCGGCCTGCCGCCCGCCATCGCGCGGACGGCGTCGTACTCCTGCCGCTGCTTCGGGTCCGAGAGCACGGCGTGCGCCTCGGAGATCTCCTTGAACTTCGCCTCGGCGGATGCGTCACCCGGGTTGGAGTCCGGGTGGTACTGCCGCGCGAGCTTCCGGTAGGTCTTCTTGAGGTCGGCCTCGGAGACGTCCTTGGGCACGCCGAGCACGGCGTAGAAGTCCTTGTCGAACCAGTCGTTGCTAGCCATGTTCCACCTCCCTCGGCCACCCGCGGCTCACGCCGCTCCCCTCTCGCGCCGGCATCACTCCGCCGGGACGAACACCGCGACCTTGGCCGCGCGCAGCACGCGGTCGCCCACGCGGTAGCCCGCCTGCACGACGTCGGCGACGACCATCTCGGTCACCTCCGGGTTCGGCAGCTGGGCGACGGCCTCGTGCTTGTCGATGTCGAACGCCTCGCCGACCTCGCCGAGCTTCACGACGCCGAGCTGCTCGAACGAGGCGCGCAGCTTCTGCGCCACGATCGCGAGCGGGCCCTCGACGAGATCGCCGTGCTTGTCGGCGAGATCGAGGTCGTCGAGCGCCGGCAGCATCGAGGCGATGACGGATGCGATGGTCGCGTCGCGGTCGCCCGCGCGCTCCCGCTCGGTGCGGCTGCGGTAGTTGACGTACTCGGCCTTGAGCCGCGCGAGCTCGTCCTGCTGCTGCTCGGACTTCGCCTGCAGCGCCGCGCGCTCCGCCTCGATGGCCGCGGCCTCGCCCGCGAGCAGGGCGCGGTCGGCCTCGCTCATGTCGTCGCTCGCGGCACCCTCGGGCGCCGCGCCCTCCGACGGGGCGGCCCCGGAGGCGGCAGCGTCGGCTGCCGCCTCGCGGGGCTCCCCCGTCACGGGGTCGATGCGGCGCTTGTCGTGCACCCTGGGCTCTTCGCGGCCCTCGGTCTCGTCGCGCTTGTCGTCCTCGTGACCCGTCATGACTACTTCTTCTCGTCCTCGTCGTCGACGACCTCGGCGTCGACGACATCGTCGTCCTCCGCCGGGGCGGCCTGCGGCTCGTCACCCGACGCATCCGGCTGGCCCTGTGCCTGCGCCTGCTGGTAGATCGCCTCGCCGAGCTTCGACTGCGACTGCTGCAGCTTCTCGACCGCCGTCTTCACCGCCTCGTCGTCGTCGCCCGCGAGCGCCGACTTCACCGCGTCGACATCCGCCTGCACGTCGTTCTTCACGTCGCCGGGCAGCTGCTCTGCGTTGTCGGTCAGCACCTTCTCGACCGAGTAGACGAGCGTCTCGCCGGTGTTGCGCAGCTCGGCGGCCTCGCGGCGCGCCTTGTCGGCTGCCGCGTTCGCCTCGGCGTCCTTCACCATGCGGTCGATGTCCTCCTTCGAGAGGCTCGAGCCGCCCGTGATCGTCATCGACTGCTCCTTGCCCGTGCCCTTGTCCTTCGCGGACACGTGCACGATGCCGTTCGCGTCGATGTCGAAGGTGACCTCGATCTGCGGCACGCCGCGCGGCGCCGGCGCGATGCCGGTGAGCTCGAACGTGCCGAGCGGCTTGTTGTCGCGCGTGAAGTCGCGCTCGCCCTGGAAGACCTGGATCGCGACCGAGGGCTGGTTGTCCTCGGCGGTCGTGAAGGTCTCGGAGCGCTTCGTCGGGATGGCGGTGTTGCGCTCGATGAGCTTCGTCATCATGCCGCCCTTGGTCTCGATGCCGAGCGAGAGCGGGGTGACGTCGATGAGCAGCACGTCCTTGCGCTCGCCGCGCAGCACGCCGGCCTGCAGGGCGGCGCCGACGGCGACGACCTCATCCGGGTTGACGCCCTTGTTGGGCTCCTTGCCGCCGGTGAGCTGCTTGACGAGCTCGGTGACCGCGGGCATGCGGGTCGAGCCGCCGACGAGCACGACGTGCGCGATGTCGTCGACCTTGATGCCGGCCTCGCGGATGACGTCCTCGAAGGGCTTGCGGGTGCGCTCGAGCAGGTCCTTCGTCATGTTCTCGAACTGCGCGCGGGTGAGCGTCTCCTCGAGGTTGGCGGGGCCGTTCTCGGTGAGCGAGAAGTAGGGCAGCTGGATGCTCGTGGTCGCCGACGACGAGAGCTCCTTCTTCGCCTGCTCGGCGGCCTCCTTCAAGCGGCGCATCGCGATCTTGTCGTTCGAGACGTCGACGCCCGACTGCTCCTTGAAGCGCTGCTTGAGCCACTCGACGACGCGGTCGTCCCAGTCGTCGCCGCCGAGGCGGTTGTCGCCGGCGGTCGCGCGCACCTGGATGGTGGAGAAGTCGTCGTCCTTGCCCACCTCGAGGAGGGAGACGTCGAACGTGCCGCCACCGAGGTCGAAGACGAGGATGAGCTCGTCCTCCTTGCCCTTGTCGAGGCCGTACGCGAGCGCCGCCGCGGTGGGCTCGTTGATGATGCGGAGCACGTTGAGGCCCGCGATCTCGCCGGCCTCCTTCGTCGCCTGGCGCTCGGCGTCGTTGAAGTACGCGGGCACGGTGATGACCGCATCCGTCACCTTCTCGCCGAGGTAGGTCTCGGCGTCGCGCTTGAGCTTGCCGAGGATGCGCGCCGAGATCTCCTGCGGCGTGTACTGCTTGCCGTCGATCTCCTTCTTCCAGTCGGTGCCCATGTGGCGCTTGACCGACGTGATGGTGCGATCGACGTTCGTGACCGCCTGTCGCTTCGCCGGCTCGCCGACGAGGGTCTCGCCATCCTTGACGAACGCGACGACCGAAGGGGTGGTGCGGAATCCTTCGGCGTTCGCGATGACGGTGGGCTCGCCGCCGTCGAGGAACGCGACGACGGAGTTGGTGGTGCCGAGGTCGATGCCGACTGCTCGTGCCATGTGCTTGCCTCCTGTTCGCAGCTCGCGCTGCGCTCATTGCCTGATTCCGGCAGACGAGCCCGCCGACGTGCATGGCGGTGAGTCCGTCTCCCGGAACCCCGGCTGCGACCGCGCCCGGCGGGCGCTGCTGACTTGAGTCGCAATGGCTCAATTTTCTCATCTTGAGTCGAACCGTGTCAACTTTCGCACCTGTGCATCGGCCGAGAGTCTCGCCGCTCGCGGGTAGCGTTGACGCCGTGGCGAGAGGCAATCGGCGGCTCCACCGCGAGAGCACCCGGCACACCCTGGCGTCGCTCATCGCGGGCGCCTCCGCCGCGCTCGCGGTGCTCGGCATGAGCGCGCTCGGCGGCGTCGACCTCTCGATGCGGTCGTCGCTCGCGAGCGTGCTGACGCTCGCGTTCGGCGCCTACGGGCCGGCGTTCCTGTGGCTCTCGCACCTCGCCTTCCGCTCGCTCTCGGGCGATCGGCTCCGCGCGCGGCTGCGCCGCTCGGAGGAGCTGAGCGCGATCGTGCGCGTGCTCTACGGCGGCGGGCCGACGTCGTGGGCGGTGCTCATCGTCGTGGTCGGGGTCATCTCGGTCGTGCTGCTCGCGACGAGCGGCGACTCGATCGACCTCTGGCTCATCGCGTCGTGCGTGCTGGGTGTCGGGGGCACGTGGGTGCTGCTCGTCGCGGTGTTCGCCGTCGAGCACATGCGCGGCTGGGCAGAGCGCGGCGGGCTCGAGTTCCCCGGCGAGGAGGAGCGCGACTTCTCCGACTTCGTCTACCTCTCGGTGCAGCTCTCCGCGACGTTCTCATCGGCCGACGTCGCCCTCACCACCCGGCCGGCTCGGCGCCTCGTCACGGTGCAGTCGATCGTCGGCTTCGCCTACAGCACGGTCATCATCGCCGTCTTCGCGTCGCTGCTCATCTCGCTCGCCGCCTGACGCGCTCTCCACACCGGTGGGCGGATGCGTCTGCGTCGGCACCCGGGACGGCGCACCATGCACGCATGCCGCGTCCCGCACCGCTGCCCGAGCCGCTCGCGAGCGGCGCCTTCTCGACCGCAGCGGCGCTGCGGCTCGGCTGTGGGGGCTGCCGGTCGATCCGGCGTGGGAGCTCGGCGAGCCGCTCGTCATCGGCGTGCCCGACGGCATGGCGCGGACTCGAGCCGCTGGGGTGCGATCCCTGCAGTTCGCCAGCTCGAGGCTCAGCGTCGGCGAGATCGACGGGCTGCCGACGCTCGGGCCGATCGGCGCCTTCGTGACGATGGGTCGGAGCGCCGAGCACGAGCAGCTCGTGATGCTCGTGGATGCGCTCGTCACGCCCTCCCAGCGCTACCGCGACCTGCGCTTCGAGCGGCCATACGCGACGCTCGACGAGCTCTCGGCGGCGGTCGAGCAGTACCGGCGCGCGCCCGGCGCCGCCGCGCTGCTCGCCGCGATCGCGGCTGGGCGGCTCGGCGTCGACTCGCCCCGTGAGTCGCGCTCGCGCCTGGCGATCGTCGCGGCAGGGCTGCCGGAGCCGGTCGTGCAGCACCAGGTCTGGCACGAGGGCGGGCTCGTCGCCGAGCTCGACCTCGCCTACCCCGAGCTGCGGATCGCGATCGAGTACGAGGGTGACCACCACCGCACCGACAGCGCGCGGTGGGCGAAGGACATCCGGCGCCAGGAGCGACTCGAGGCACTCGGCTGGATCGTGATCCGGGCGACGAAGGCGGACCTGCGCGACGGCGGGCGCTCGCTCGTGACGCGAGTGCGCGCCGCTCGGGCGCGACGACTCGGCGCCGCCTGACGTGGGTGGTACCGAATGGTCGCTCGGGACGGGCTCCAGGCGACGAATCGGTACCACCCTCGACCGCGACCGTGGCGCGGCACCCGCCGTTCGCCTCGCGGCCATACGCTCAGCCCATGAGCGTCTCGCAGGAGCCCATGGAGGCATCCGTCACCCGCAAGCCGTCGCCCGACGACCTCGTGCAGCCGTCGCAAGCGGGGCTCGCGCCCGTCCCGCGCCGCGAGCTCAAGCGCCGCGCCCGCGCGTGGGCGCTGTGGGACTGGGGCTCCGCCTCGTTCAACGCGGTCGTCACGACGTTCATCTTCAGCACCTACCTCGCCTCGAGCCTCTTCGTCGACGCCGACGTCGCCGAGGCCGGCGGCGCCCCGCTCACGCGCGCGCTCGCCGACAACGCCTCGATCGTCGCGTGGGCCGTCGCGATCGCCGGCGTGCTCGTCGCGCTGCTCGCGCCGATCGTCGGGCAGCGCTCCGACGGTGGCGGCCGCCGCAAGCTGTGGGTCGCGGTCAACACGGGGCTCACGATCCTGGCGATGCTCGGGATGTTCTTCGTCACCCCGGTGCCGGGCGGCATCTGGCTCGGCGCGGCGCTGCTCGCCGCCGGCAACCTCTTCTTCGAGTTCGCGAGCGTCAACTACAACGCGATGCTCCACCAGGTGTCGACGAAAGAGGCGCTCGGCCGCACGTCGGGCTTCGGCTGGGGCATGGGCTACGTCGGCGGCATCGTGCTGCTCGGCCTGCTGCTCGTGCTGTTCATCTTCGACATGGGCCGTGAGGGCAACGGCATCCTGGACGTGCCCGCGGGCCGCGACGGCGGCGGCCTCGACGTCCGCCTCGCGGTGCTCGCGAGCGCCGTGTGGTTCCTCGCCTTCGCGATCCCGCTGCTCGTGCGCGTGCCGGAGGTGCCGCCGACCGGCGCCGCACCGAAGCGCGTCGGGATCCTCGAGTCGTACCGCATCCTCTTCCGCACGATCGGCCGCATCGGCCGCCGCGCGCCCAAGACGCTGCTGTTCCTGCTCGCCTCCGCGATCTTCCGCGACGGGCTCTCGGGCGTCTTCACCTTCGGCGCGATCATCGCGGCGCAGGTGTTCGGCTTCAGCCCGACCGAGGTCATCCTCTTCGCGATCGCCGCGAACGTGACGGCGGGCATCGGCACGTTCGTGGGCGGCTGGGCCGACGACCGCTTCGGGCCGAAGCTCGTCATCATCATCTCGCTCGCGGTGCTCGTGGCCTCGGGATCGGCGGTCATCTTCGTCGACGGCAAGCACATGTTCTGGCTCTGCGGGCTCGCGCTCGCGACCTTCGTCGGCCCCGTGCAATCGGCGTCGCGCAGCTTCATGGCCCGCATCACGCCCGAGGGGCGCGAGGGCGAGATGTTCGGGCTCTACGCCACGACGGGCCGCTCGGTCTCCTTCCTCACCGCGACCCTCTTCGGCGTCTTCGTCTCGCTCACGGGCGACACCCGCTTCGGCATCCTCGGCATCATCCTCGTGCTGCTCGCGGGCCTGCTGCTCGTGCTGCCGGTGCACCCGAAGCCCACGACGATCGACGACCGCGACTGAGCCCGACCGCGCTCACGGCGCCCGGCGGGGAGTAGTCCCCATCGCGGGCTCAGAGCTGAGTGATTATCGTCTGAGGCGTCCCCGTTCCCCGACCCGGAAGCCCCATGGACATCAAGGTCAACTACGCGATGCTCGAGCGGCTCGAGTCGCGCGTCGCCGAGATCATCGAGGAGTTCGAGCAGGCCTCCGCGCGCCGCGAGGACCTCGCCGCAGCCGCCGGCCGCCCCGACGGGCACGGCGAGCTCCAGAGCCGCGTGCACGACTTCGAGTCTCAGTGGGACGACCGCCGCAAGCAGCTGCGCGAGGGCCTCGACGCGGTGCTGGAGAGCGCGACGAAGCTGCGCGAGGGATGGCAGACCGGCGACAAGGAGCTCGCCGAGGGCATGCAGAGCGAGGAGCAGTAGTGGCCGCGATGGAGCAGTCCCCCGGGAAGCACGACATCCACGTGCTGGAGGGCAACGCGTCCGACATCTGGCAGCGCGGCAGCGACATCGTGAGCCTCGGCGTCAAGATGACCCTCGCCGCCTCGACGATGGAGACGCTCGTCACCGATGGCGCCGAGCAGGAGGGCCAGTGGGTCGACAAGCTCACGGAGGTCTCGAAGGAGGTCTATCAGGAGCTCGACAAGGCCGGCACATTCTACATGCGCGTCGGCCCGTACGTGCGCGACTACGGCACCGCCCTGTCGACCGCCCAGTCGACCATGAAGCGCATCGTGCCCGAGTGCGAGCGGCTCTGGGGCATCTACGAGACGAAGCTCGAGGCCTACCACGACGCGCTCGCGGTGCCGGTCGCCTACCCGACGGGCGAGGACGCCGACGATCCGACCGCGCGTTCGCAGGCGGAGTCGGCCAAGGAGACCGCCGTCGAGACGGCGCGGCAGGCGAAGGACACCGCGTACGAGAACTGGGAGGCCGAGGCGAAGGACTACGACACCGCCTACGACACGTGGTGGGGCGAGTTCGAGGATGCGTACAAGGGCATCGAGACGCAGAACGGCAAGGGCCTCGAGGACAGCTGGCTCGACAACCTCGACGGGCTCGTCGAGTTCGTGCAGACCGTGCTCTCGGTCGCCGGGCTCGTGCTCGCCGCGCTCGCGCTCATCGTCGGCGGCCCGATCGTCGGCCTCCTCGCGCTCATCGTGGGCGTCGTCGCGCTCGGCCTGACGATCTACCAGTTCGCGCGCGGCGACGCGAGCGGCTGGGACCTCGGCTTCGCGATCGTCGGCGTGCTGCCGATCGGCTCGCTCGGCGACTTCGCCTCGGGCGGCTTCAAGACCGGCATGAAGAGCTGGGTCGGCATGTCGGGCGGCATGTCGTTCGGCGACGACGCGGCGCGCTGGAGCCTGTCGGCGACCGGTTCCGGGTTGAACCCGAAGGCCTGGGTCGCCAACATGCGCGGCCTCGCGCCCGAGGCCGGGTACCTGGCCGGCGAGAGCTTCGAGATCGTCGGGGAGTTCCTGTCGACGCACGGCGACGACACGTGGGAGGCGCTCGGCAGCATCGACCACCTGCCGTGGACCCTGGCGCACATCGGCGACACGATGGGCAACTACTTCGGCGTCCTCCCCGGCGTCGTGCGCGACACGGTCGGCCTCTTCACCGGCATCCCTGGCACCTACGAGCAGCTGCGCTGGCCGACGTATTGACCCCGATAGCCTGGCCGCGGAGGTGGCCGGATGAGTGATCTGCGCACGCTGCTGCGCGGCGACGGCAAGGTGCCCGCGTTCCGCATGCTGCTGCCACAGGGCTGGACCTCGCACCGGCCCGATGAGCAGACGCAGGAGGAGCTCCTCGGCGCAGCCGCGAAGCGGCTCGCGACGGCCGGCCGACCGGACCTGCTCGTGCAGCTCCGCCGGCACGCCGCGACCGCCTTCAGCCAGCTGCGCGAGCAGCGCGCGATCCTCATCATGATGCCCGGCGAGGGGACGCCCCAGTCGCTCTTCCTCCCCGCGACGATCACCGCGGTCGAGCGCGTCAGCACGCCCGACGCGCCGGTGCGCGAGGTCGTCATCGACGCCATCCGCCGCAAGGGCGCGAAGCCGCTCGACGACAAGGGCGCCATCGTCCGCTGGCTCGAGCGCCGCGACGTCGCGCTCGACGGCGAGTCGAGCGCGACGACCTCGATCGTCTACCTCATCGCCGTGCCGGGCACCGGGCGGCGCCGTGCCCTGCAGCTCACGGCCGTCATCACGCATCCGACCGACCTGCCCGCCGACGACGAGGTGCTCGAGCAGTGGATCGCGCTCATCGACGCGCACGTCGCGACCTTCGCCTGGGAGCCCTGATGCACGGCATCGAAGTCGACTTCGACCCGACGCTGACCGTCGAGGTGCCGCGCGAGGAGCCCTTCCCCGGCTGGGCGCAGGCCGAGCTCGAGCGCCTCGGCGCGCACGACCCCGGGCTGCTCGACGACCGCGCGGGCGTCGTGCGCTGGCTCGACGCCGTGCGCGGCGGCGTCGCCCCGACCGCGACCTACACGCTCGCCGTGCGCTCGCCGCAGCTGAGCGCGCTCGCGGTGCTGCGCTTCGACGTGATCGAGGGAGCGCTGCCGGACGAGGTGCAGCGCACGATCCTCGAGCCCCCCGCGACGCTCCCGCCCCGCTTCGACGTCGTCGAGCTCGCGGGCCTCGGCGAGGCGCTGCGCATGCAGGTGCTCGCCGAGCGCGCCGGCGAGCCGTACTCGCTCGTGCAGTGGCTCGCGGTGCGGGAGGGCGGCTCGGTGATCGTCTCGCTCGGCCCGCTCCCGCCCCAGGGCATCGCGGCGTTCCGGCCCTACGCCGAGGCCGTCGTCGGCAGCGCCCGCCCCATCGGGCTCGAGCTCGACGGCAGGCCGTGGCTCGAGCAGCGCTCGCGGCTCGTGGAGGTCGTGCCGCCGGTCGAGAGCTGGAACCCGTGAGCGCCGCCGGCTACGCCGCCCACCGCTCGAGCTTCACGGCCGATGACTGGTGGCGGATGGAGGCGGCAGCGTTCCGCGGCGAGGATCGCGTGCGCGACGCGCTCGCGCTGACCGCGCCGGGCCACCTCGCGCTCATGCTGCGCGGCGAGCGGCGCGGCGCGCCCGCGTGGCAGCGCGCCCTCAGCGTCCCCAAGGTCGCGCTCATCATCGGCGGGCTCGCCCTCACGTTCGTCTGGGGGCTGCCGGTCTTCGCGTGGATCTTCCTCGGCGACGGCGGCGGCCTCGCGGTCGCGAGCTTCGGCATCATCGCGACCGTCTCGCTGCTGCTCGGGATCCCTGGCCTCGTCGGCGAGCTGCGCTCGCGCGGCGCCGATCGCGCCGGCGCCGGCGTCTGGATCGTGCGCGGCGTGCCGGCGGTGCTCGGCGCGATCGGCGCGATCGCGTGGCTCTCCTCCGGCGCCGAGGTCGACGACTCGCTCGTCGGGTCGGGCATCCCCGTCTCGGGCGCGTGGGTCATCCCGATGGTCGCCGACGCGGTGCTGAGCGTCGCGCTCGTGCTGCTCGCCCGCCGCGGCGCCCGCTCCGCGCCGACGCTGCGCAGCGAGCGCTCCGTGGCTCGGCTCGCCGACGCGGTCGGCGCGCTGCCGCTGGGGCGCCGCGAGGAGATCGCGCTCGACGTCCGCGCGGCGATCGACACCCTCGAGCGGGCAGGCGCGATCGACGCGGCCGAGGCGCGCCGCGCGCGCGCCGCGCGGCTCGGCGAGCTCGCCGCCACGATGGCGCCCGAGCGCGCGACGGCCTGAGCCGGATCGATCCCGCCGCGGAGCCGCTGGCTCCAGTGACCGGTCGTCCCGGCCGCCCCTCGGCCGTGCTCGGAGCGGATGCGCGAGGATGGCCGCATGGAGCCGCGCGAGCCGGGCGACGGGACGAAGGCGATCACGAGCCTCGAGCTGCTGCTCGACGAGGCCGCCGAGGAGGCCGTGCGCCGCGAGTGGGACGCGCTCGCCGCGGCGGGCTTCTCGAGCCTCGCCGGGCACACCGCGGCGAGCAACCGCCCGCACGTCACGCTCGCGATGCGCTCGAGCCCTGTGCCGCATCCGCTCTCGATCGACGCCGGCCTGCCGATCCCGATCGAGCTCGGGCCGCCGCTGCTGTTCGGCTCGGGCGAGCGGCGCGTGCTCGCGCGCGCCGTCGTTCCCTCGGCAGCGCTCCTCGCGCTGCATGCCGCCGTGCTGCGCGCGGCGGGCGAGGGCGACGACCCCCCGCACCTGCTGCCGGGCCGCTGGTTGCCGCACGTCACCCTCGCGCGCCGGCTGCGCGTCGTCGACCTCGCGGCGGCGCTCGCGCTGCTCGGTCCGGCGATCGAGGCCCGCGGCGTCGCGGTGCGGCGATGGGATGCGTCGACCCGGGTCGTCACGCACGTCGCCCCGTGACGCGGGCGTCAGAGCAGCGGGTCGGTGGGGCGGATGCGCTCGGCCTCGAGCGCGGGATGCCCGAGCACGCGGCCGATGAGGTGCGCGCTGCCGCCGACGTGCGTCACGTCGAGGTCGATGTCGGTCGCGACGAACCACGCCGGGGCGCCCGGCGGCTCCGTCGGCCAGAGCGCGTTCGGCGTGCGGCCCCGACCGCCGGGCTGCCAGCCGAGACCGGCCGCGCACTCCCACGCCGGGTCGGCGAAGGCCTCGAGCCGGCCGCGCAGCAGCACGTGGTCGCGGCCGGTGCCCTCCGGCAGCGGCAGCAGCGCGCGATCCGCCATCGCCGCGCGCACCTCGGGGTCGATCGACGCGTCGAGCTCCGCCCGCCGCTCGCGCTCGAGGCGACGGTGGTCGGCGTCGGTGAGGGGCGGCTCGCCGGGGCCGGCCCAGAACATGAAGCCGACGCCGCTCGTGTCGAGGCCGCTGCCCTCCCACACGGCGGCGAGCACCTCGGCGTCGCCGTGCTCGTCGAGCAGCAGCGTCGCGAGCGCGGCGAGCGTCGCGACAGGGATGTCGCCCAGCTGCGGCTCGATGATGCGGCGGCCGTCGCGCAGCTCGAACGGCGACTGACCGAACCGCGCCTCCCACACCGCGAACGCGGCGTCGGTCGGCTTCGGGGTGCGCTCGCCGAGCAGCTGCGCCGCCTCGTCCCATCGCAGTGGGCGGTCGGCGTACTGCGGAGCGCCCCACGCATCCGCCTCGCCCGTGGGTGTCTCGAGCGTCGCGGGGTGCAGGATGCGCGCGTAGGCATCGAAGATCGGCGGCACGACCGTCGCGGTCGTGCCGCCCCACGCGAGCGCGTCCGGGAGCCAGGCCGCGACGGAGACGTCGCGCTCGACCCGCAGGGGACCTGCCATCAGTCGATGCGCGTGCGGTGGAACGACTGCGCCGAGCGCGACGCGGTCGGTCCGCGCTGGCCCTGGTAGCGGTTGAGGTTGCCGCCCTTGCCGTAGGGCGTCTCGGCGGGCGACGAGAGCTGGAAGTAGCAGACCTGCCCGATTTTCATGCCCGGCCACAGCTTGATCGGCAGCGTCGAGACGTTCGAGAGCTCGAGCGTCACGTGGCCCGAGAAGCCCGGGTCGATGAAGCCCGCCGTCGAGTGCGTGAGGAGGCCGAGGCGGCCGAGCGACGACTTGCCCTCGAGCCGCGCGGCGACGTCGTCGGGCAGCGTGATGCGCTCGTAGGTCGCGCCGAGCACGAACTCGCCGGGGTGCAGGATGAACGCCTCGTCGGGACCGACCTCGACGAGCCGGGTGAGCTCGGGCTGGTCCTCGGCGGGATCGATGAACGGGTACTTGTGGTTGTCGAAGAGCCGGAAGGCGCGGTCGAGCCGCACGTCGACGCTCGAGGGCTGCACCATCTGCACATCGAGCGGGTGGAGGCCGAGGTCGCCCGATGCGAGCCGGGCGCGGATGTCGCGATCGCTGAGCAGCACGAGCCCGAGCGTATCGCCCGTCGCGCGCCGCGCCGCGCCGCGTCGGGGCGTGCGGTTCACAGCCGGAGGGAGCACGATGGGGGGAAGGAGGTCGCCATGGCCGTGCACCGGGGTCGCCGGCTCGAGGACTGGGTCGAGCTCGCCGCAGCAGCCGTCGAGCGAGCCCGCCGCTCCCTCGGCGACGAGGAGGTCTCGCGCCGCGTCGAGCGCTCCGTCTCCGACGAGGACTACGAGACGACCGTGCGCGTGCTGCGCACGATGGGTCGCGACCTGCAGGCGACGAGCCCCGACCTCTCGGTGCTCGACGCGCGGCTGCGCGGCCACGTCGAGCCGCACCCGCACGTGCCCGAAGCGCCGGAGGACGCCGGGCGCGCGGAGCGCGAGGCGGCGGATGCGTCGCGCGCGCCACGCGCGAAGCCCGGCTTTGCGCTCGACGACGACGACGCATCCGGCCGGAACCCCGAGCCGACCCTCGACGACCTGCCGGTGCGCGAGCGCGGCGGCAAGACCCCCGCGGAGCTCGCGAAGGAGCTGCTGCGGCTGCGGAACCCGATCCTGCCGCACCCGCGCACGCGGCCGGGGCCACGCTGAGCCGTCAGGCCGCGCGGCAGCGGTCGCGGAGTTCGCCGAGGCGACCCCTGCTCCCCGAGCCGACCCCTGCTCGTCGAGCCGACCGCTTGCAGCCGCGACTCGACCGGTTCTCGCCGAGGCGACCCGCTGCAAGGGCTCCGGTCGGCGCGAACCGGTCGAGTCGCGCGGCGAGCGCGCCCGGCGGTCAGCGCGACCAGGCACCCCGCGCGAAGCAGTAGACGCCGTAGAGCATCAGGCCGAGCGCGATCGCCACGAGCACGATCACGCCGCCGGGCACGGTCGTGAGCGACTGCAGCGCTCCGTCGAGACCGCCCGCCTCCTCGGGGTCCTGCTGGGAGGCCGCGGTGACGAACAGCACGCCGACGATCGCGACCGCGCCGCCCTTCGCGATGTAGCCGGCGGTGCCGAGCACGTCGACGGCCTTCCGGTAGCGCGCGGGCGGCGACACGTCCTCGCGGAACTCGCGCTTCGCGCCGCGGACGACGAAGGCGACGCCGACCGCGACGATAGCGAGGCCGAGCAGGCCCACGAGCCAGGGCCCGAAGGGAGTCGCGAGCAGCTGCGCCGAGACCGACTGCGCGCCCTCCTCGCTGTCGCTGCCGCTGCCGAGCGCGAAGCTGAGCGCGGTGACCGACACGGCCGCGTACGCGACCGCGCGACCGCCCGGCCGCACCGCCTCCTTCCAGCCCTCGCGCGACTCGGCGATCGCGGTGACCGCCGAGTGCACCGCGAGCGCCGCGAGCGCGATGCCGACGAACCAGATGGCGATCGCGCCGACCGGGGTGTCCTGCAGCGCCCGCATCGCCCCCGACTGGTCGGCCGAGCCGCCGGCGCCGAACGCGATCCCGAGCGCGATGCCGCCGATGATGAGGTGCACGATGCCGTTCGCGACCTGGCCGACGCCCTGCGCGATCGACGCGGCCGGGTGGCGCTTCGCCCGCCCCGCCGCGTCCTGCGCCCTGTCGCCTGCGCGACCCGCCGCATCCGCTGCCCTCGATGGATGGATGCGCGAGCTCTCTCCGTCTGCCATGGGGGCACCGTACGTGGCTGGGCTACCGTTTCCCTGGAGAGAGCGAAGGAGCGCAGCATGGCGATCGAGACGACCGACGACACCGCGACCCGCTGGTACGGCGCGGAGGGCGACCCCGTGGTGGTGCTCGCGCACGACTGGAACGGCCGGCTGCCGTGGATCGATGCGTTCGGCCGGCGCCTGGCCGACGAGGGCTTCCGCGTCGCCGTGCCCGACTTCTACGCCGGCCGGTCGACGCGCGAGGACGCCGAGGCGGGCGAGCTGCTGCAGGAGCGCTACGCCGACCTCGAGGGCGCGCTCCACATCCTGAGCGAGACGCTCGGCGAGGCGCGCGCGGGCGGCAGCCGCCGCGCGGGCGTCGTGGGCTTCTCGATGGGCTCGACGATCGCGCTCATGTACGCCGCGCAGCAGCCGACGCTCGACGCGATCGTCGCCTACTACGGCGCGCCCTTCCCCGGCATCGAGTCGGGCCCGCGCGTGCCGGTGCTCTTCCAGCTCGCCGAGAGCGACGACTGGAGCGGCCGCGAGGCGCCCGAGGACTACCGCGCGCGGCTCGAAGCCGAGGGCTACGACGACGTGCACGTGCGCTCCTACCCGGCCTCGATCCACGGCTTCCAGAACGCGGATGTGCCGAAGTACAGCCGGGATGCGTCGGAGGCGGCCTGGGCGGAGACGAAGCAGTTCCTCCGCTCGCGCCTGAACCGGGAGCCCTGATCGGGCCTGAGCCGATCTTGCGCTGATCGATGCTCATGATGTCCTAGCCGTCGGAGTCGCGCTAGCCGCGGCTGCGCGAGCTCATCGCGCGCATCCCAGCTGCTCGGCGCGCAGCAGCCGATCACGCCGCACACGCGCGCCGTCGCGTGGTTCTTCGCGCTGTGGAGCGCGATGTGCCAGCGGTCGAACGGCGGCGTCGTCGCGGGCCTCGCCGAGCCGGAAGCCGCGCACGGCGCGATCGGCAGCCTCGAGCACGGGCGGGGCGAACTCGAGCTGCGCCTGCAGGAACTCGTGGCCGACGCGCGCCGCCGGATCGGCCGCGCGCACCTCGGCGACGACCTCGCCGGCGTCGTCGACGGGGTCAGGGGTCGCGGGGTCGAGCAGCACGACCTCCTCCTCGACCCCGAAGGTGAGAGGAGGCGGTCCTGCCGGCCGCGATGCCGTCATGGCCGGGATTCTCGCACGCGCCGCGCCGGCACCGTCGTGCCTGACGCATCCCTCATTCCCTGAGAGGTCGCAGATGGTGGAGCGCGCACCCATGGTGGAGAGTGTCGCCATGCGCGCGATCTGGAAGGGCTCGATCACCTTCGGGCTGGTGAACGTCCCGGTGAAGCTCTACTCGGCGACGGAGGAGCACGACCTGCAGCTGCACCAGGTGCACGACGCCGACGGCGGCCGCATCCGCTACCAGCGCAAGTGCGAGGTGTGCGGCAAGAAGGTCGAGTTCGCGCACATCGACAAGGCCTACGACGACGGCGACCAGACGGTCGTGCTCACGGGCGAGGACCTCGAGGCGCTGCCGGCCGAGCGCTCGCGCGAGATCGAGGTGCTCGAGTTCGTGCCGAACGAGCAGATCGACCCCATCCTGTTCGAGCGCTCCTACTACCTCGAGCCCGACTCGAAGAGCCCGAAGGCCTACGTGCTGCTGCGGCGCGTGCTCGAGGAGACCGAGCGCACCGCGATCGTGCGCATCTCGCTGCGGCAGCGCACGCGGCTCGCGACGATGCGCGTGCGCGACGACGTGCTGCTCGTGCAGACGATCCGCTGGTCGGACGAGGTGCGCGCGGCCGAGTTCGACTCGCTCGGCGACGACGTCACAGTCGGCAAGCGCGAGATGGACCTCGCGCGCTCGATCGTGCGCGACCTCGAGGCCGACTTCGACCCCGAGCAGTACGTCGACGAGTACCAGGAGCAGCTGCACAAGCTCGTCGAGGCGAAGCTCGAGCAGGGCGACGCGCTCGACACGGCTGCGACCTTCGGCGAGACCGACGACGACGAGGGCGCCGAGGTCATCGACCTGCTCGAGGCGCTGCAGCGCTCGGTCGAGAAGCGGAAGGGGTCGGGGTCGGATGCGTCGGAGGACTCGGGCGGGAAGCCGTCGGGGTCGAAGGCGACCGGCTCGAAGGCCGCCGCCTCCGACGCGAGGAGCACGGCGAAGCGGACGGCCAAGAGCGGCGCTGCCGCGAAGAAGCCGGCCGAGCGGAAGCCTGCGGAGAAGAAGCCCGCTGCGAAGAAGTCGACCGGCACGAGCACGAAGGCGAAGACGACGGCGACCGCGGCGAGCAAGCGGAAGTCCGCCTGACGTGGCGGCGGCCGATCGGATCGTCGTCGGCGGGCGGTCGCTGCGCTTCTCGAACCCCGACAAGGTGCTGTACCCGTCGACCGGGACGACGAAGCGCGACGTGCTCGAGTACGTGCTGCGCGCATCCGAGCCCATCATCGCCCACGCGGGCGGCCGCCCCGTCACGCGCAAGCGCTGGACCGAGGGCGTCGGCACCGAGAAGAAGCCGGGGCAGGTGTTCTTCCAGAAGACGCTCGAGAAGGGCGCGCCCGAGTGGGTGCAGACCGTCGAGCTGCAGCACTCGACGGGGCCGAAGCAGTACCCCGTGCTGACCGAGCCCGCGGTGCTCGCGTGGATGGCGCAGATGGGGGCGCTCGAGCTGCACGTGCCGCAGTGGCGGATGCTCGACGGCGACCGCCAGAACCCGGACCGGCTCGTGCTCGACCTCGACCCGGGGCCCGGCGCCGACCTGGACGACTGCGCGCGCGTCGCGCTGTGGGTGCGCGAGCTGCTCGAGGACATCGGCCTGCACCCCGTGCCGCTCACGAGCGGGTCGAAGGGCATCCACCTCTACGCGCGGCTCGACGGCACCGTCACGAGCGAGCAGGCGAGCGAGGTCGCGCACACGCTCGCGCGATCGCTCGAGCAGATGCATCCGGAGCTCATCGTGAGCGACATGAAGAAGGCGCTGCGCACGAACAAGGTGCTGCTCGACTGGAGCCAGAACTCCGGCTCGAAGACGACCGTCGCGCCCTACTCGCTGCGCGGGCGGCTGCGGCCGACCGTCGCCGCGCCGCGCACGTGGGACGAGATCGAGGCCGGCGGGCTCGAGCAGCTCGAGTACACCGAGGTGCTCGAGCGGCTCGAGCGCGACGGCGACCTCATCGCCTCGCTCGACCCGCCGCCCGACCGGCTCGCGAAGTACCGCGGCATGCGCTCGGCCGCGCGCACGCCCGAGCCCGTGCCGGCCGAGCCGCCGACGTCGACCGACGGCCGCTCGTTCGTCATCCAGAAGCACCGGGCGAGCCGGCTGCACTACGACTTCCGGCTCGAGCAGGACGGCGTGCTCGTCTCGTGGGCGGTGCCGAAGGGGCTGCCGTCGACGCCGAAGCAGAACCGGCTCGGCGTGCAGACCGAGGACCACCCGCTCGAGTACGGCTCGTTCGAGGGCACGATCCCGAAGGGCGAGTACGGCGCGGGCGTCGTCGAGATCTGGGACGCGGGCACGTACGAGCTCGAGAAGTGGCGCGACGACGAGGTGATCGCGACGCTCCACGGGCGGCCCGACGGTGGGCTCGGCGGGGAGCCGTACCGCTTCGCGCTCATCCGCACCGACGCCGAGAAGCGGCAGTGGCTCGTGCACCGCATGAAGGAGCAGGACGCCGAGCGCGACGCGCGGCTCAAGGGCTACGCGCCCTCGAAGGCTGCCGCCGCGCGGGCGGCGCGGGGCGAGGGCGACGACGAGGCACCGGCCGCGCCCGCGGCGGCGCCGAAGCGGCGGCTCGGCAAGCGGCTCGGCGGCGCCACCGCCCGCGACAAGGGCGACCGCCCGACCGACCTCCGCCCGATGCTCGCGACGCAGAGCGACGCATCCGCGATCGACGACGAGCGCGAGTGGTCGTTCGAGGTGAAGTGGGACGGCTGGCGCGTGCTCGTCGAGCGCCGTGGCGACGCGGTGCGGCTGCTGAGCCGCAACGGCCGCGACCTCTCTGGCGCGTTCCCCGAGCTCGTCGAGGCGGTGCCGGCCGCGATCGAGGCGGACGCCGTGCTCGACGGCGAAGTGGTGATGCTGAAGCGCGGGGTCGCAGACTTCGAGGCGCTGCAGGATCGCGGCGGGCTCTCAGGGCGCCAGGCGGCGCGGGCGGCGAAGGCGAGCCCGGCGACGCTCGTGCTGTTCGACCTGCTCGAGGAGGACGGCGAGCGGCTCGTCGACGAGCGCCTCGACGACCGGCAGTCGCGGCTCGACGAGCTCGTGCACGAGAGCCGGCGAGTGAAGGTCTCGAAGCCGCTCCGCGGCTCGCTCGCGCGCATCCTCGAGGTCACGCGGGAGCGCGGCCTCGAGGGCGTCATGGCGAAGCGGCACGACAGCCGCTACCGGCCCGGCAAGCGCAGCGACGACTGGCGCAAGCTCAAGCACCAGCAGTCGCAGGAGGTCGTCGTGGTCGGCTGGCTCGAGGGCAACGGGTCGCTCTCGGGCACGGTCGGCTCGCTCGTGCTCGCGCTCCCCGGAGAAGGCGGGCGGATGCGCTACGCCGGCCGGGTGGGCACGGGCCTCTCGAGCAAGGAGCGCGACCGCTTGCGCGACGAGCTGCGCCCGCGGCGGACGGCGCCGGCGCTCGAGGGGCTCCCGAGCGACGTCGCGCGGAAGGTGCGGTGGGTGCGCGCAGCGGTCGCCGAGGTCGAGCACACGGAGCAGACGACGTCGGGCGCGCTGCGGCACCCGGTGTGGAAGGGGCTGCGGCCGGACAAGGCGCTCGCCGACCTGAATCCCACCGCTGGCTGAGCCGCCGTCTCGATCACCGCTCTTCGCTCCCGCCCTGCACGACGCATCCGTGCGAGCCTGGCTCTCGCACCCCGCGACCGACGAAGGAGCCCCATGACGACCGACCTGCTCGACATCGAGTCGCTGCTGACCGACGAGGAGCGCGCGACCCGCGCACGGGTGCGGGCGCTCGTCGACCGCGAGGTGCGCCCGCACATCGCCGAGTGGTTCGAGCGCGGCGTCTTCCCGCGCGAGCTCGTGCCGGTGTTCGGCGAGGCGGGCCTGCTCGGCATGCACCTGACCGGCTACGGCTGCGCGGGCCGCGGGGCGGTCGAGTACGGCATCGCGATGCAGGAGCTCGAGGCGGGCGACAGCGGCATCCGCACCTTCGTGTCGGTGCAGGGCTCGCTCGCGATGTCGGCGATCGCGAAGCACGGCTCGGAGGCGCAGCGCGAGGCGTGGCTGCCGCGCATGGCGCGCGGGGAGGCGATCGGCTGCTTCGGCCTCACCGAGCCGGATGCGGGGAGCGACCCGGGTGCGATGCGCACGTTCGCGAGGCGCGACGGCGACGACTGGGTCATCGACGGCGCGAAGCGGTGGATCGGGCTCGCCTCGATCGCCGACGTCGCCGTCATCTGGGCGCAGACGGAGGAGGGCGTGCGCGGCTTCCTCGTCGAGACCTCCTCGCCCGGCTTCACGGCGACGCCGATCGAGCCGAAGCTCTCGATGCGCGCGTCGATCCAGTGCGACATCGCGCTCGAGGGGGTGCGGGTGCCGGAGTCGATGCGGCTGCCCGAGGCGCGCGGGCTGCGGGCGCCGTTCGAGTGCCTGAACGAGGCGCGGTTCGGCATCGCGTGGGGCGCGCTCGGCGCGGGCCGCGACGCGCTCGAGCAGGCGCTCGCCTACGCCGCCGAGCGCGAGGTGTTCGGCAAGCCGCTCGCGGCGATGCAGCTGACGCAAGCGAGGCTCGCCGAGATGGCGCTCGCGCTGCAGCAGGCGCAGCTGCTCGCGCTGCACCTCGGGCGGCGCAAGGAGGCCGGGGTGCTGCGCCCGCACGAGATCTCGATGGGCAAGCTCGCCTCGGTGCGCGCGGCGATCGACGTCGCGCGGGAGGCACGCGCGCTCCTCGGCGGCAACGGCGTCTCGCTCCAGTACTCGCCCATGCGGCACGCCGCGAACCTCGAGAGCGTGCGCACCTACGAGGGCACCGACGAGGTGCACACGCTCGTGATCGGCCAGGCACTCACGGGCATCAGCGCCTTCCGCGGCTGACGCCCTCGTCGCAGGGTCAGAGCGACGCGATGAGGAGCACCGCCGCGACGAGCGCGACGAGGCCGCCGGCGATCGTGCCGAGCAGCGCGGGCCACACGCGCTTCGCGCGGCCGCGCGCGTGCCGCCGGATGCCGAGCAGGCCGACGCCGACCGCCGCGAGCGCCACGAGCAGCGAGACGACGTCGCCCACCATCGGCAGCGCGAGGCACGCGACCGCGACGACTCCGAGCGCGATCGCGCTCTCCCCCGAGGCGTCGTGCCCCGGATGCTCCTCGCTCAGCGCTGCACGTCCTGCACGTGGTGCTCCAGATCGTGCAGGGCGTACACGAGCAGCGTCTCGACGGTGAACGACGAGCCGTTGGAGCGCGTGCCGGCGCGGTCCCACGCGTCGGAGGGCACCGCATCCGCCGCGTTCGCGAGCTCCGCTGCCGCCAGGTCGAGCTCGACCGCGACGTGCTCGGGCTCCTGGCTCGCGTAGTCGCCGTCGATCGCGACCCGGTCCTGATCCCAGTTCGCGAACTCGGGGTCGTCATCGGTGAGCATCTGGTCGAGCCGCGAGCGCATCACGGTGCAGACGTCGCGGACGTGCGCGGCGTACTCGAGCGGCGACCACGTGGAGTCGTCGGGCCGCTCGGTCACGGCGTCGCCGTGCAGCCGCGCGTGCATCGCGGCGGCGGCATCGCGGATGCGCGGGCCGAGCTCGCCCCGCTCGGCGAGCGCGGGGTCGAAGCCGCACTCGGGGCACCGCTCGCGCAGCACCCAGGTCCAGTCCTTCGTGTCGGGCTCGATCGGCATGGGTCGAGCATGCCACCTGGCGGTCGTTCAGCCCCCGAATCGCTGCTGTGCAGCCTGTCGACTCGTGTCGAGCGCTGCACCGATGATGGTCCAGGAGTCACCGGCTTCGCGAGCGGCACTGACGGCTTCGCGCAGCTCGGCTTCGGCCGCGGCAAGCTTGGCACGCGCGGCCAGGATCCGCCGGAAGTGGACGGCGTCGCGGGCGGTCGTCTCGTCCGGATCCAGCGCGTTCAGTCCGGATCGGTCGGGGTCGGTTCGGGTGCTCATCGCCGGTCACCTCATCTCAAGCAGTCGTAGAACTTCGGCCGGAGCCTGTCGGCATGGATGATGCGTGCGGGCGCCTCCACGGGGAGCGCGACAAGCTCGGGGCCGATCGCCAGCAGTCGGGCCTCACCCTGGTAGTCGTACTCGACCAGGCGAATCGCGTTCCTCCACGCGTGTTCGATGTCCGCGTCGTCGACCCCGTGCTTGCGAGCCGACGGTCGGATCTCCACTCGTCCACCATCTCGTGGAGCATCGCTGCTGTCAAGACCAACTTGACGGCGACGCGGCGGCGTCGGCGGCAGTCCCAGCCGCTTCCCGACGGGATCATCCCGAAGGATGACGATCCGTCGACCTCGGGCGGACGCGGCGGATGCGCGCCGATTCCTACCGTCGGAGCATGGAGATCTTCGACCTGCTGTTCGTCGCCGCCGACCTCGCGCTCGCCGCCCTCGCGATCGCCGCCGCCACGATCCTCGCGGTCGGCGGCGCCGTCATCGTGACGGCGTGGGGCGCCGGCGAGCTCGTGCGCCGCACGCGGCGCCACTGACGCGACGCACGCATGTTGCGGGGCCTCGAGCCGCCCCGTAAGGTATTCCTGAACGATCGGTCACTAATTCACGACCGCATCCGGTGTCACGACGACGGAGTCAGGAGCCCCCATTGCCCGAGGCCTTCCTCATCGGCGGAGCCCGCACCCCGGTCGGCCGCTACGGTGGCGCGCTCGCGGGCGTGCGGCCCGACGACCTCGCGGCGCTCGTCGTCGCCGAGGCGATCGCGCGAGCCGACATCCCCGCCCACGCGATCGACGAGGTCATCCTCGGCGGCGCGAACCAGGCCGGCGAGGACAACCGCAACGTCGCCCGGATGTCGGTGCTGCTCGCCGGTCTCCCCGACGACATCCCTGGCATCACGGTCAACCGCTTGTGCGCATCCGGCATGTCGGCCGTCATCATGGCCTCACAGATGGTGAAGGCCGGCGACGCCGACATCGTCATCGCGGGCGGCGTCGAGTCGATGACGCGCGCGCCGTGGGTGCAGGCGAAGCCCGAGCGCGCGTGGGCGAAGCCGGGCGAGGCGTACGACACGTCGATCGGCTGGCGGTTCCCCAACCCGAGGCTCGTCGCGCGCGACAAGGCGACCTTCGCGATGCCCGAGACGGCCGAGGAGGTCGCGCGCGTCGACGGCATCACGCGCGAGGAGGCCGACGAGTTCGCGCTGCGCTCCCAGCAGCGCGCGATCGCCGCGATCGACGAGGGCCGCTTCGAGGCCGAGATCGTCGCGGTGCCGACGCGCGGCGGCGAGGTCACGGTCGACGAGCAGCCTCGCCGCGACACGAGCCTCGAGCGGCTCGCCGCGCTGCGGCCCGTCGTGGGCGGCGGCTCGGTCGTCACCGCCGGCAACAGCTCGTCGCTCAACGACGGCGCCTCGGCGATCGTGGTCGCGAGCGAAGCCGCGGTCGAGCGCTTCGGGCTCGCGCCCCGCGCGCGCATCGTGGGCGGCGCGAGCGCCGGCATCGCTCCCGAGATCATGGGCCTCGGCCCCGTGCCCGCGACCGAGAAGCTGCTCGCCCGCACGGGCTACGCGATCGACGACATCGGCGCGATCGAGCTCAACGAGGCGTTCGCGACCCAGTCGATCGGCACCATCCGGCGGCTCGGTCTCGACGACGCCATCGTGAACGCCGACGGCGGCGCGATCGCGCTCGGCCACGCGCTCGGCTCGTCCGGCACGCGCCTCATCGTGACGCTGCTCGGCCGCATGGAGCGCGAGCAGGCCGAGATCGGCCTCGCGACGATGTGCGTCGGGGTCGGCCAGGGCACCTCGATCCTGCTGGAGCGCGCGTGAGCGGGCCCGCGACTCGAGCCATCTTCAACCGGATGACCGGTGCGGCGAGCCGATATCTGTCGCGCCCTACCGGCTATCCGGTTGAAGATCCCTCGGGTGGCGCGGGCGGGGAGGTGCAGCGATGAGCGAGTCCCTGCGCGTCGAGGACCGCGGTGCCTTCGTGCTCGCGACCCTCGACCGGCCCGAGAAGCGCAACGCGATCGACCAGGACCTGGTGGATGCGCTCCACGCGCTGTGCGCGCGGCTCGAGGTCGAGCGCCGCACCCTCGTGATCACCGGCTCGGGGGGCACGTTCGCGGCCGGCGCCGACATCGCGCAGCTGCGCGAGCGGCGCGCGACCGACGCGCTCAAGGGCATCAACACCCGCTGCTTCCAGCGCATCCGCGCCCTGCCGATGCCCGTGATCGCCGTGCTCGACGGCTACGCGCTCGGCGGCGGCGCCGAGCTCGCCTACGCCGCGGACATCCGCATCGGCACCTCGAGCCTCAAGATCGGCAACCCGGAGACCGGGCTCGGCATCATCGCCGCCGCCGGCGCGACGTGGCGGCTCAAGGAGATCGTCGGCGACGCGCTCGCGGCCGAGATGCTGCTGACGGGCCGCATCCTCGGCGCCGACGAGGCGCTCGCCGCCGGGCTCGTGAGCACGGTCGTCGAGTCGCACGCGGCGCTCGAGCACGCCGCATCGCTCGCCGAGCGCATCGCGGCGCTCGACCCCGCCGCGACGCAGGCGACGAAGCGCGCGCTGATCGCGCCCGCGAGCGCGCACCCCGAGATCGAGCTCGCCGAGCAGGCGGTGCTGTTCGAGAGCCCCGAGAAGCAGCGGCGCATGACCGAGTTCCTCGAGCGCCGCGGCGAGCAGCGAGCGATGAAGGAGTCCCGATGACCGACGTGACCGAGGCGGTCGCCCCCGACGAGCGGCCGCAGGCCGACGACACCGACGCGCAGGTCGGCGCCGGCGCCCCCGAGCGCGTCGGCGTGCTCGGCGGCGGCCGCATGGGGGCGGGCATCGCGCACGCCTTCGTGCTCGCCGGCAGCGGCGTCGTCGTCGTCGAGCGCGACCCCGCCGCCGCGAGCGCCGCCCAGGACCGCGTCGCCCAGAGCCTGCGCAAGAGCGTCGAGCGCGGCTGGGCCGAGCCGCTCGCCGAGCTCGAGGGGCGCTTGCGCGTCGCGCTCGACGCGAGCGCGTTCGTCGACTGCGACCTCGTGATCGAGGCCGTGCCCGAGGACGAGGGGCTCAAGGCGGATGCGCTCGCACGCGTCGAGGCGGTCGTGTCACCGTCCGCGTCGCTCGCGAGCAACACGTCGTCGATCTCGATCGACCGGCTCGCCGCGGCGCTCTCGCGCCCCGAGCGCTTCCTCGGCCTCCACTTCTTCAACCCGGTGCCCGCATCCGCCCTCGTCGAGATCGTGCTGGGCCAGCGCACCGACCCCGCGCTCGCGAACGACGCCCGCGCGTGGGTCGAGGCGATCGGCAAGACGCCCGTGACTGTGCACGACGCGCCCGGCTTCGCCTCGAGCCGGCTCGGCGTCGCGATCGGGCTCGAGGCGATCCGCATGGTCGAGGAGGGCGTCGCGAGCCCCGGCGACATCGACCTCGCGATGGAGCTCGGCTACAAGCACCCCGTGGGGCCGCTGCGCACGACCGACATCGTCGGCCTCGACGTGCGCCTCGGCATCGCCGAGCAGCTGCACCGCGAGCTGGGCCCCCGCTTCGCGCCGCCGCAGCTGCTGCGCGACATGGTCGCCGAGGGCCGGCTCGGCAAGAAGAGCGGCCGCGGCTTCTACGACTGGAACGACTGATCCCCCGCCCCCGATGCCGTCGAACTTCCCGAAACCGAGGCTCTCCGGCGCCCGAGCCCGCCGGAGAGGGAAGTTCGACGGAGCGCGACCGGCCGGCGTTCCGCACATGCACCCCGACGAGTGATGGAGACGACGATGACCGACACGATGACCCGCACCCGACTGCTGCCGAGCTACGTGCAGGACGCCTGGTGGGAGCCCGCGAGCGACGAGGGCGCCGCCGTCGTGCGCGACGCCTCCACCGGCGAGGAGGTCGCGCGCGTCTCGACGAGCGGCCTCGACCTGCCCGCCGCGCTCGAGCACGCTCGCTCCGTCGGCCAGCACTCGCTCGCGCCGCTCACCTTCCACGAGCGGGCGATCCTGCTGAAGCAGATGGCGCTCGCGCTCACCGAGCGGAAGGGCGAGCTCTACGAGCTCTCGAGCCGCACGGGCGCGACGAAGCAGGACTCGTGGGTCGACATCGACGGCGGCATCGGCGTGCTCTTCACCTACTCGTCGAAGGGCCGCCGCGAGATGCCGCAGTCGACGATCTACCTCGACGGGCCGGTCGAGCAGCTCTCGAAGGACGGCTCCTTCCTCGCCCGCCACATCTGCACGACCCTTCCGGGCGTTGCGGTGCAGATCAACGCGTTCAACTTCCCCGTCTGGGGCGCGCTCGAGAAGCTCGCGCCGGCGTTCCTCGCCGGGATGCCGACGATCATCAAGCCCGCCACCCCGACGGGCTACGTGACCGAGCACATGGTGCGGATCCTCGTCGAGTCGGGGCTCCTCCCGGCAGGCGGCCTCCAGCTCGTCTCCGGCTCGGCGCGCGACATCCTCGACCACTTGCGGCTCGGCGACACCGTGAGCTTCACCGGCTCCGCGTCGACGGCCGCGAGCCTGCGGCTCCACGATGCCGTGCAGACGGGCGGCGTGCGCTTCACGGTCGAGACCGACTCGATCAACGCATCCGTGCTCGGCCCGGACGCCGAGCCCGGCACCCCCGAGTTCGACGCGTTCGTGCGCGGCCTGGTGAGCGAGATGACGTCGAAGGCGGGCCAGAAGTGCACGGCCATCCGCCGCGCGCTCGTGCCCTCAGGGCTCACGGAGGCGGTGACCGACGCGGTGCGCGAGCGGATCGTCGCGAAGGTGGTCGTCGGCGACCCGCGCGCCGAGGGCGTGACGATGGGGCCGCTCGCCTCGATCGAGCAGCGCGACGAAGTGCTCGGGCAGGTCATGAAGCTGCGCGAGGGCGGCGGGCAGATCGTCGTCGGCGGCGACGTCGAGCTGCGACTCGCCGACGGCACGGTGACATCCGTCCTTGGGGGCGTCGCCGAGGGCGGCGCGTTCGTCGCGCCGACGCTGCTCGCGTTCCGCGACGCCGAGGCGGATGCGCTGCACGAGATCGAGGCGTTCGGCCCCGTCTCGTCGCTCGTCGAGTACGGCTCGCCCGAGCAGGCCGCCGAGATCGTCGCGCGCGGCGGCGGCTCGCTCGTCACCTCCGTCGCCTCGCACGATCCGGTCTTCGTCGCCGAGCTCACGCGACGGATCGCGCCGCACAACGGCCGCGTGCTGCTGCTCGACCGCGACGACATGCGCGCCTCGACCGGCCACGGCTCGCCGCTGCCGATGCTCGTGCACGGCGGCCCCGGTCGCGCTGGCGGCGGCGAGGAGCTCGGCGGCATCCGCTCGGTGCTCCACTACATGCAGCGCACCGCGATCCAGGGCTCGCCGACCATGCTCACGGCGCTCACGGGCGTCTGGCACCCCGGTGCTCCGTCGTCGACGGAGGCACCGCATCCGTTCCGGAAGTCGCTCGCCGATCTCGCGATCGGCGATCAGGTCGTCTCGGAACGGCGCGAGATCTCGCTCGAGGACATCGAGCACTTCGCCGAGTTCACGGGCGACAAGTTCTACGCGCACATGGATCAGGCCGCCGCCGAGGCGAACCCGTTCTTCCCGGGCCGGGTCGCGCACGGCTACCTGCTGCTGTCGTTCGCGGCGGGCCTGTTCGTCGAGCCGGCGCCGGGCCCGGTGCTCGCCAACACCGGTCTCGACAACCTGCGCTTCATGACGCCGGTCTCGCCCGGCGACTCGCTGCGGGTGACGCTCACGGCGAAGCAGATCACGCCCCGCGAGACCGACCCCTACGGCGAGGTGCGGTGGGATGCGGTGCTCACGAACCAGGACGACGAGGTCGTCGCGCAGTACGACCTGCTCACCTACGTCGCGAAGACGCAGGAGGACGCCTCGAACCCGCCGGTCGCCTCGGCCTGATCGGTCGCGGTCGCGAGAGCGCCCCAGCACGTCGCGTGCTGGGGCGCTCTCGCGTCGCTGCTACTCGGCGGGGAGCACGAGCTGCTGGCCGGCCATGATGAGGTCGGGGTTCGAGAGCTCGTCCTGGTTGACGGCGAAGATGCCGAGCCAGCCGCTCTCGACGCCCTGCGCCTCGGCGATCTCGAAGAGCGTGTCGCCCGGCACGACCTCGTAGGTGTCGTCGCCCGGCTGCACGTCGGGGAGCTGCAGGGCGGCGGGCGCAGCCTGCGCGGGCTGCGCGGACGGCGCCTGCTGGGCGGGCGCCTGGGCGGGAGCGGCCTGCCGCGCGGGCTGGGCCTGCTGCGCGGGCTGCGGGGCGGCCGCGCGCGGCTCGGCCGCGCCGCTCGCGCCGATGCGTGCCGAGCACGTCGGCCACGCGCCCCAGCCCTGCCCGGCGAGGGTGTTCTCGGCGACGCGGATCTGCTCCGCGCGCGACGCGTCGGCAGGGTTGCCCGTGCCGCCGTAGGCCTGCCAGGTCGAGAGCGAGAACTGCAGGCCGCCGTAGTAGCCGTTGCCCGTGTCGATGGCCCAGTTGCCGCCCGACTCGCACTGCGCGAGCGCGTCCCACGTGGAGTCGGATGCCGCGTTCGCCGCGGTCGGCACGAGGACGGCGCCCGCGACGGTCGCGATGCCGGTGGCGACGATCCCGCCGATGGCTCGCTTCGAACGGCGCGCGCGAGTGGTGGTGTGCTGCTTGGTCACGATGAACTCCGCGGTCCCGCCTCGCGGCGCTCAGGGCGCGCGACCGCCCGACCGGTGCAATTGGATTCGATGGCGCGAGGGCTCTCGGGGCGGACACGACGGCTGCCCTTCGCGGTTCAGGGTGACGACACTACGCGAAGATCACGGTTTGGTAACGAATTCCGCTGAGCGCGAACGCGCGGACTCGAGCTCCCGTCGCCGCGCTCGGGTCTTGCGCGGTGGGCGATAAATTTACCGAGCGGTGAGCGCCTTGATAAACTTATCGAGGCGCTTGCTAGAGCGAAGCCGGGTCGTGCAGGCCCGTGCGCACGAGCTCGAGCACCGAGTCGGCGAGCTGCTCGGGCGTGATCGTCCCGTCAGGGCGGTACCACTCGACGATCGAGTTGACCATGCCGAACGTGAGCCGCTCAGCGATCCGCGGATCCATGTCGGCGCGCAGGGTGCCCTCGTCGCGCGAGAGCTCGAACAGCGCGCGGAGCTTCCGGTCGAACTCGCGCCGGCGGCGCATCGCCTCGAGCTCGATGGGCGTGTTGCCGCGCAGCCGCAGCAGCAGCGTCACGAACGGCATCTCCTCGCACAGCACGAGCACCGCGCCGCGGACGACGTGACGGATGCGGCTGACGACCGGCCCCGTCGTCGCCCCCGGGGACTCGAAGACGGCCTCGAGCGCGTCGAGCGCCCGCCCGAGCGCGACCTCGAGCATCTGCTCCTTCGACGCGAAGTGGTGGTAGATCGCCGACTTCGAGAGCCCGAGCTTGTCGGCGATCGAGCCGAGCGACGCCGCGTCGTAGCCGCGCTCGTTGAAGACCTCGACGACGACCTCGAGCATCGAGTCGCGGTCGTAGCCGGGGCGGCCGCGGCGGGCGGGCTCGGTGGCGGTCGTCATCTCACCAGTCTCCCAGCCTCTTCAGCAGCTCCACCGCGCAAGTCGTAGACGCGCTTGTACTTTCCCTCCGAGCGCGGCAGCGAGCCGCACGGCACGATCTGCACGCGCACTGAGGTGCCGATCTGCTCCTTGATGCGCACCCGCAGGATGTGCGCAGCCGCCTCCGACACCTCGTGCGGCACGTGCGGCGTCGGCTCGATCTTGACCGTGAGGTCGTCCATGCGGCCCGAGCGCGTGAGCTCGAGGATGAAGTGCGGCGTGAGGTGCTCGATCGCGAGCACGAGCTCCTCGATCTGCGTGGGGAAGAGGTTCACGCCGCGCAGGATGATCATGTCGTCGTTGCGCCCGGTGATCTTCTCGATCCGCCGCATGGTCGGCTGCGCCGAGCCCGGCAGCAGCCGCGTGAGATCGCGCGTGCGGTAGCGCACCACCGGGAACGCCGCCTTCGTCAGCGACGTGAAGACCAGCTCGCCCACCTCGCCGTCGGGCAGCGGCTCGCCCGTCTCGCCGTCGATGATCTCGGGCAGGAAGTGGTCCTCCCAGATCGTGGGCCCGTCCTTGGTCGAGGCGAACTCGCTGCCGACCCCCGGGCCCATGACCTCCGAGAGCCCGTAGATGTCGACCGCATCGATGCCCATGCGCTGCTCGAGCTCGTGCCGCATCTCGTTCGTCCACGGCTCGGCGCCGCAGATCGCGACCTTGAGCGACGTGCCGCGCGGGTCGAAGCCGGCGTCCTCGAACGCATCGGCGATCGTCAGCAGGTACGACGGCGTGCACATGATCGCGTCGGGCTCGAAGTCGCGGATGAGCTGCACTTGCCGCGTCGTCTGCCCGCCCGAGACGGGGATGACGGTCGCGCCGAGCCGCTCGATGCCCCCGTGCGCGCCCTGGCCGCCGGTGAACAGGCCGTAGCCGTAGGCGTTGTGCACCTTCATGCCCGGCCGCACCCCCGCAGCGCGCAGCGAGCGCGCGACGACATCGGCCCAGTTGTCGAGGTCCTCCTTGGTGTAGCCGACCACGGTCGGCCGGCCGGTCGTGCCGGAGGATGCGTGGATGCGTGCGACGCGCTCCATCGGCACCGCGAACATGCCGAACGGGTAGGACTCGCGCAGGTCCTCCTTCGTCGTGAAGGGCAGCCGCTGGAGGTCGTCGAGCGAGCGGATGTCGTCGGGCGTCACGCCGGCCGCATCGAGCTTCCGCCGGTACGTCGGCACGTTCGCGTACGCATGGCGCACGGTGTGCTGCAGCCGCTCGAGCTGCAGGGCACGCAGCTCGTCGAGCGAGAGGCGCTCGCCCGCGTCGCGGAGGTCGGCGGATGCGGTGGTCTGGCTGAGCATCGTTGCTCCTGTTCTCGTGCGGTCGGGAGGTGCCGAACGATCGGCCGCGGAACTCCGCGACCGTCTCGCCGGTCTCGTCGACGATCGAGACGTCGTAGAGGCCGTTGCGGCCGGAGCGCCAGCGGCGCTCGGCGGTCGCGGTGAGAGTCTGGCCCGCGTGCGTCGCCTTCGCGAACGTGATGTCGGCGCCCGAGGCGACCGTGACCGTCGCGTCCTCGTTGCACGCGTAGGCGAAGGCGGTGTCGGCGAGCGTGAAGACGAGCCCGCCGTGGGTGATGCCGAAGCCGTTCACCATCGCGTCGGTGACCTCCATCGTCAGCACCGCGCGGCCGCGCTCGAGCTCGACGATCTCGATGCCGAACGCCTCCTTGGCGCGATCGGTCTCGGCCATGATCGTGGCGAGCCACGTCTCGTCCCGCGTGATCTCGGGGTTCCGCGTCTCCAGCATGCGCGCTCCGTTGCGTCGTCCGGCACTGTCGGGCGCACCGTTGCAGGTCCGCCGCACCCGAGTCTATACTTACTGAACGTTCGGTCATTAATTCGGATCCGACCGGCCGGGATCAAGCACTGACGAGACGGAGTCGACGATGACGCTCACCGCACCCGACGCATCCGCCCTGCACCCCGACGGCGACGACGTCGCCGAGCTGCAGGCTCGCTTCGACGCGATCATCGAGGCCGATCAGCGCATCGAGCCGCGCGACTGGATGCCCGAGGCGTACCGCAAGACGCTCATCCGCCAGATATCGCAGCACGCGCACTCCGAGATCATCGGCATGCAGCCCGAGGGCAACTGGATCTCGCGCGCGCCGAGCCTCAAGCGCAAGGCCATCCTGATGGCGAAGGTGCAGGACGAGGCCGGGCACGGGCTCTACCTCTACTCCGCCGCGCAGACGCTCGGCATCAGCCGAGACGAGATGACCGAGCAGCTCATCACCTCGCGCGCCCGCTACTCCTCGATCTTCAACTACCCGACGCCGACGTGGGCCGACATGGGCGCGATCGGCTGGCTCGTCGACGGCGCCGCGATCTGCAACCAGGTGCCGCTGTGCCGCGCCTCCTACGGCCCCTACGGCCGCGCGATGGTGCGCATCTGCAAGGAGGAGTCGTTCCACCAGCGGCAGGGCTTCGAGATCCTGCTCGAGCTGAGCCAGGGCACGCCCGAGCAGCACCAGATGGCGCAGGACGCCGTGAACCGCTGGTACTGGCCGTCGCTCATGATGTTCGGCCCGCCCGACGACGAGTCGCCCAACTCGGCGCAGTCGATGGCGTGGAAGATCAAGCGCTTCTCGAACGACGAGCTGCGCCAGCGCTTCGTCGGCATGCTCGTGCCGCAGGCCGAGGTGCTCGGGCTCACGCTGCCCGACCCGAACCTGCGCTGGAACGAGGAGTCGGGCCAGTGGGACATGTCCGAGATCGACTGGACCGAGTTCAACGAGGTGCTCGCGGGCCGCGGCCCGGCGAACGCGCAGCGCATCCAGCACCGCCGCGACGCCCACGAGGAGGGCGCGTGGGTGCGCGAGGCCGCCGCGGCCTACGCCGAGAAGCAGGCCGCGCGCGAGCGCCAGGCCGCCTGACCCGACCCGACCCGACCCGACCCAAGCGTCGAACTTCCCCGAACCGGGGACTTCGACCGAGGAATCCCGGACTTCGGGGAAGTTCGATGGAGAGAGCAACGAGGAGACGACGATGTCCACCCCCGGAGATGTGGCAGGCGAGGGCTGGCCGCTGTACGAGGTGTTCGTGCGCGCCAACCGAGGCCTGAGCCACGTGCACGTCGGCTCGCTGCACGCGCCCGACGACGACATGGCGCTGCGCAACGCGCGCGACCTCTACACCCGCCGCAACGAGGGCGTCTCGGTGTGGGTCGTGCGCTCGAGCGCGATCACGACGAGCGACCCCGACATGAAGGGCGCGTTCTTCGAGAGCCCCGCCGGCAAGAACTACCGCCACGCGAAGTACTACGAGAAGAGCGCGGAGGTGCCGCACCTGTGAACGCCCAGCTGAACGACGCGGAGCTCGCCGAATCCGCGAAGGCGCCCGAAGCCGCACCGGCGACGCGCCGCGATGCCGCGTCGATCGCGGCCCTGCACGAGGCCGAGGCGGCCGACGTGCACGTCTCCGTCGACGACGTCGACCTCACGGCCGAGCTGACGGGGGCGGATGCGTCCACGCAGGCGAGCCCGGACGTCGCGGAGTACGCGATGCGGCTCGGCGACGACGCGCTCATCCTCTCCCAGCGCCTCGGCTGGTGGATCTCGCGCGCCCCCGAGCTCGAGGAGGACATGGCGCTCGGCAACATCGCGCTCGACCTGCTCGGCCACGCCCGCAGCCTCCTGCACTACGCCGGCACCGCGACCGGTCGCTCCGAGGACGACCTCGCCTACTGGCGCGACGAGCACGAGTTCCGCTGCGCGTGGCTCTTCGAGCAGCCGAACGGCGACTTCGCCCACACGATCGCGCGCGGCCTCATCGCCGCGATCTACATGCAGGAGCTCTACACCGCGCTCTCGGCGTCGACGGACGCGTCGCTCGCGGCGATCGCGGCGAAGTCGGTCAAGGAGGTCGCCTACCACCGCGACCACGCGGTGCAGTGGACGCTGCGGCTCGCGGGCGGCACGGAGGAGTCGCGCGCGCGGATGCTCGTCGCGCTCACCGACACGTGGCCCTACATCGATGAGCTCTTCCGCGACGACGAGCTGCACGAGCGGCTCGGCGACGTCGCCCCGCTGCCCTCGAGCCTGCGCGCGGGCTTCGACGAGGTGTGGAGCGCCGTGCTCGCCGAAGCCGAGATCGCCGAGAGCGACTACGTCAACCCGAAGATCGGGCACTCCTCGGGCGGCGGCCGCTTCGGCAACCACTCGACGCACCTCGGCCCGATCCTCGCCGAGATGCAGGTGCTCGCCCGCCGCCACCCGGGAGCGACGTGGTGATCGTGGCTGCTCCGAAGCTTCCGCCGACGCAGCCGAACCCGGGGCCCGAGACGGGCCCCGGCGCTGGCGTCGCGGCGGAGACCCGAAAGGGTCTCCGCCCTCAGCTCCAGCGCGCACGCGAGGTCGCGGCCGCCGTCGTCGACCCCGAGGTGCCCGTGCTCACGATCGACGACCTCGGCGTGCTGCGCGACGTGCGACTCGAGCGCGGCACGATCGTCGTCACCCTCACGCCCACCTACTCCGGCTGCCCCGCGATCGACCAGATGCGCGACGACGTGCTGCTCTCGCTCACCGCGGAGGGCTTCGGCGACGTGCGGGTCGACTTCACGCTCTCCCCCGCCTGGACCACCGACTGGATGAGCGAGGCCGGCAAGGCGAAGCTCGAGGAGTACGGCATCGCGCCGCCGACGCACCGCGCGGGCGAGCGCTCCGGCCCGATCCCGCTCTCGCTCGGGGTGCAGTGCCCGCGCTGCCGCAGCTTGCGCACGCGCGAGGTATCGCGCTTCGGCTCGACCGCGTGCAAGAGCCACTTCGAGTGCCTCGCGTGCCTCGAGCCCTTCGACCACTTCAAGGTGCACTGACGTGGCGGCGATCAACCTGGGCTCGACGGGGCTGGGCTCGTCGACCTCGCGCAAGCGCGCCCGCTTCCACGAGCTCGAGGTCGCCGAGGTGCGACCGCTCACCGCCGACTCGGTCGAGGTGACGTTCGCGGTGCCCGACGCGCTGCACGACGACTTCGGCTACGTCGCCGGCCAGCACCTCGCGCTGCGCAAGACGATCGACGGGCAGGAGCTGCGCCGCTCGTACTCGATCTGCCGCCCGCCGACCCCCGGCTCGATCGCGGTGGCGATCAAGCGCGACCTGGGCGGCCGCTTCTCGACCTGGGCCAACAGCGAGCTGCGCCCGGGCGATCGCGTCGACGTCATGGTGCCGCAGGGCACGTTCACCTCGGCGCTCGAGCGCGTCGACGGCGCGCACGTCGTCGGCATCGCGGCCGGCTCGGGCATCACGCCGATGATGGCCCTCGCCCACGAGGTGCTCGCGCGCTCCGAGACGTCGACGTTCTCGCTCGTCTTCTCGAACCGGTCGACGCTCGACGTCATGTTCATCGAGGAGCTCGCCGACCTCAAGGATCGCTATCCCGCTCGGCTCGCGCTGCACCACGTGCTCTCGCGCGAGCAGCGCGCGGCGCCGCTCATGTCGGGCCGCATCGACCAGGAGCGGCTCGAGCGCATCCTCACCGACCTCATCCGACCCGAGAGCGTCGACGAGTGGTTCCTGTGCGGGCCGTTCGAGCTCGTGCAGCTGTGCCGCGACGTGCTCGAGGCGAAGGGGGTCGATGCGGCGCACGTGCGCTTCGAGCTCTTCACGACCGGTCGCCCGGACGACGCCGGCGGCGACCGCGGCCGGCCCGTGCAGGTCGAGGCAGGCGAGCAGACGTGGACGCTCGACTTCACGCTCGACGGGCAGTCGACGCAAGTGGAGAGCCCGATCGCCGCGCGCGAGTCGATCCTCAACGCGGCGCTGCGCGTGCGACCCGACGTGCCGTTCGCGTGCGCGGGCGGCGTGTGCGGCACGTGCCGCGCGAAGGTCGTCTCGGGCAGCGTGCAGATGACGGAGAACTACGCGCTCGAGCCGGACGAGCTCGAGCGCGGCTACGTGCTCACGTGCCAGTCGCACCCGCAGCCGGATACCGCCCGCGTCGTGGTCGACTACGACGTGTGACCGGGGAGGATCGCCACATGATCGAGCTGACCATCGCCGACGACATCGCCGAGGTCGTGCTGAACGCGCCCGCGAAGCGCAACGCCCTCGACCCATCCGCGCTCTCGGAGCTCTCGGATGCGTACGCCGAGGCCGAGCGCGCGGGCGTGCGAGCGCTCGTCCTCCGCGGCGAGGGGAAGGTCTTCTGCGCCGGCCGCGACATCTCGGGCGTCGACCCGCGCACCGACGACGTCGAAGGGTTCCTGCACCGGCAGGTGCAGCCGCTGCTGCAGCGGATGTCGGCGTTCCCCGCGCCCACGTTCGCGGCCGCGCACGGCGCCGCGCTCGGCGTCGGCCTCGGCCTCCTCGTCGCGACCGACGTCGTCTACGTCGCCGAGTCGACGAAGGTCGGCAGCCCTTTCGCGGCGCTCGGCGCGACGCTCGACTCGGGCGGGCACGCGCTGCTCTTCGAGCGGCTCGGCGCGCACCGCACGCTCGACCTCATCTACTCCGGCCGGCTCATGACCGGCACCGAGGCGGTCGCCGCGGGCCTCTTCTCGCAGGTCTTCCCCGACGACGCCGTGCTCGAGGCGACGCGCGCGGCGGCCGCGCACGCCGCGCAGGGACCGACGCTCGCCTACATCGCCTCGAAGGAGCTCATCCGGGGCCTCCGCGACGAGCGGCTGGGCCTCTGGCAGTCGATGGGCGGCGAGAGCGCGGCGCAAGCGGCGCTCTCGCAGACGGCCGATTACCGCGAGGGCTTCGCGGCGTTCCAGCAGAAGCGCACCCCGACGTTCACCGGTCGCGACTGAGCGTTCTCGCCGCTCGAGGCGCGCTGGGTGGCGTAGCGTGCGGCCATGGACCACGTGAGCGCCCTCGCCGACCTGCAGGGGCAGTTCCTCGAGACGGCGCGGCGCGCGGATCCCGCGACGCCGGTGCCGTGGCTCGGCCGGTGGACGGTGGAGAAGCTCGTCGTCCACCTCGCGCGCATCCACCACTGGGCCGCGGGCCAGGCGCGGCGACAGCAGGAGACCCCGCTCGGCCGCGGCCCCTTCGACGCGCCCGCGCTCTACGCCGAGTGCGCGGCGGAGCTGCGCGAGACGCTTGCCGACCTCGACCCCGCCGCGCCGGCGTGGACGCTCCTCGACGACGGGGGGCCGCGCGACGAGCGCACCGGGCCGCAGCCCGGCAGCACCGTGCGGTTCTGGCACCGCCGGCAGGCGCACGAGACGCTCGTGCACCTCTGGGACCTGCGCGCCGCGATCGGCGAGGACGTCGCGGCGCCGCCGGAGCGCTGGCTCGACTGCCTGCACGAGGTCGTGACCGTCATGCATCCCCGGCAGGTGCGCCTCGAGCGCGTCGCGCCGCCCTCGGCGGCGATCGCCTTCCGACCCGAGGGCGCGGGGGCATCCCTCGCGCTCGCGGGAGCGCCCGAGGGCGCCGAGGCGGTCACGATCGCCGGGTCGTCGAAGTCGCTCGCGCTGCTCGCGTGGGGCCGCCTCCCGCTCGACGCACCGGGCATCGGCCTGCGCGGCGACCGCTCGCTCGCCGCGGCCGTGCTCGGGCAAGGGCTCACGCCGTAGGCGCGACGGCAGCCCTCGTGCGCCATGATGGCTGCGTGACGAGCACCACCACGCGCACCGCGGGCCTCCCGCCGGTCGGCCAGCCGCTGCACGGCGCCTCCTTCGGCCAGGCGCTCAAGCGCTTCTTCCAGGGCTACGTGCACTTCTCGGGCCGTGCGAGCCGCAGCGAGTTCTGGTGGGCGATGCTGTTCACGGGCCTCGTCTCGCTCGTCGCGCAGATCCCCTTCTGGATCGCGTACGTGCAGCTCATCGTCCGCACGATCGAGCTGCAGGAGCGCGGCGTGACCGCGAGCGCGGACCAGGTCGCGGGACCGCTCGGCGCGATGCTCGGCTGGCTCGCCCTCCTGCTCGTCGTCGGGCTTGCGCTGCTGCTGCCGACCTACGCGGCCATGTGGCGGCGGCTGCAGGACGCGAACTTCCACGGCGCGTTCGCGCTGCTGAGCATCGTCGGCTTCGGCATCGTGCCGCTCATCATGTGCATCCTGCCGTCCAACCCGGCGGGCGTGCAGTACGACCCGGTCTACCGGGCGATGTACGGGCACGGCTACGCCCAGCCCGGGCAGCCGAACGGACAGCAGCTGTACGGACAGTAGCTGTACGGACAGGCTCAGTACGGACATCAGCAGCCGGATCGGGGCTACGGCCCGCCGCCGGCGCAGGGATAGCGCAGACCGCCGCAGCCCTGAGCCGAACTGCGCTCACGCGAGCAGCGCCGCGACGCGCTCAGCGGTACCCCACGAGAGCGTCATGCCTGAGCCGCCGTGGCCGTAGGCCGCGATGGTGCGCAGCGCGCGGCCGCGCACATCCTCGATGCGGAGCCGCTCCCGGCCCGGCCTCAGGCCGACGCCGCGCGACACGATCCGCTGCCCCGCGACGGCGGGCACGAGCCGCGCGCAGCGCTCGAGGATCGCCGCCTCCGTCGCGGGGTCGGGCTCGAGCGACGTCGCCCCGGCCTCGTGCGTGCCGCCGAGCACGAGGCAGTCGCGGCGCGGCAGCACGTACGTGAGCCCCGCGGGGTCCTCGTCGTCGATCACGAACTCCGTCACCCCGGGGTTCTCGACCCGCACGACCTGCCCGCGGATCGGCACGACGCTCGCATCGTCGCCGAGCAGCGAGCCCGACCGCACCCCCGCGGCGACGACGGCGACGTCGAAGGCGCGCGCGAGCGCATCCACGTCGTCGATCGCGCGCCGCTCGAACCGCACGCCGAGCCCGACGCAGCGCTCGCGCAGCCACGGCAGGTAGAGCGACATCGTCGCGAGCGGGACGGTGGTGCGGAGGCTCGTCACGCCATCGGGCAGCCGGAACACGGGAAGCTCGGATGCGTCGACCTCGGTCGCGTCGACCCAGGCGGTCCAGGAGCGGTCGCTCTCGGGCGAGCGCTCGACGATGACGCCGGAGCGGAGGTCGATGCCCGCCGCCGGGTGATCGGCAGCGATCGCGAGGAAGCGCTCGAGGGTAACGGCGAGCATCGCGTCGACCGTCGCCGAGCGCTCTGCCGCGTAGGGGAACCAGACGGCGCCGGCGACCGCGGAGGTCGTCTCGAGCGGGTCGGCATCGGCGAGCACCGTCACGTCGCGTCCCTCGGCCGCGAGCTGGTGGGCGATCGAGAGGCCGATGACGCCCGCGCCGATCACCGCGACACGATCGCTCATGCTGCGCTCCCGAGGCCCGCCGACGGATTCGGCTCGACGATACCTCGGCCGCGAAGCCTCACGCGGCCGGAGCGGGCTCGCTGTGGAGCCCGATCTCCTCGAGCGGGTCGCCGCGGTCGATGAAGAGGGATGCGCCGGGCACCGTCGCCGCGCGGAGCCGCTCCAGCGCCGCGGCTTCGAGCTCGGGGTGGCGCCCGTCGAGCGCGCCGACGCGGATCGCGACGACGAGATCGAACGGCTCCTCCCCCGCCTTGAGGTGGAAGCCCTCCGCGTTCACGACCCGGAACTTGAGGTTGCCGGCGTCGGACTGCCGCTCGGCCGCCTGCACCGCCATCATCGAGCGGTCGACGCCGAGCACGAAGCCCTCGGGCCCGACGCGCTCCGCGATCGCGCGCGCGAGCGCGCCGGGGCCGCAGCCGAGCTCGAGCACGCGCATGCCGGGGCGCAGCGGCAGCGCGTCGAGCACCGCGGCGAGCCGGGCGGAGAGAGCGGCCATGGCGCCTCCTTCGTGTCAGGAGAGCATGGCGGGGGGACACGCCGGTGGCAAGCCCCCTGCGGCCCGCGGTGCGGGTCAGTCCGCGGTCACCGCCAGTCCGTCGCCCTCGACATCGACCCGCACCGTGCCGCGCTCGAGGCCGCCGACGATGAGGTCGGCGACGCGGTCCTCGACCTCGCGCTGGATGAGCCGGCGCAGCGGCCGCGCACCGAACTCGGGCTCGTACCCGTGCTCCGCGAGCCAGCCGAGGGCCGCATCCGTCACCTCGAGCTCGAGCTCCTGCGCCGCGAGCCGCTCGCGCACGCGATCGAGCAGCAGCGTCACGATCTGCCGCAGCTCCTCCGGCTCGAGCTTCTGGAACAGCACGATCTCGTCGATGCGGTTGATGAGCTCCGGCCGCATCTGCTCGCGCAGCTTGCCCATGACCTTCGCGCGCAGCTCGTCGCTCGAACCCGTGCCGTCGCCGGCCTGGAAGCCGATCGGGCCGGCCTTCGACGCGAGGAACTCGCTGCCGAGGTTGGAGGTCATGATGACGACCGTGTTGCGGAAGTCGACCGTGCGACCCTGGCCGTCGGTGAGCCGGCCGTCCTCGAGCACCTGCAGCAGCAGGTTGAAGACATCCGGATGCGCCTTCTCGATCTCGTCGAGCAGCACGACCGAGTAGGGCTGGCGCCGCACCTTCTCGGTGAGCTGGCCCGCCTCGTCGTAGCCGACGTACCCGGGAGGGGCGCCGATGAGGCGCGCGACCGTGTGCCGCTCGCCGAACTCCGACATGTCGAAGCGCACGAGCGCGCCCTCCGAGCCGAACAGGCTCGACGCGAGCGCCTTCGCGAGCTCGGTCTTGCCGACGCCCGTGGGGCCGAGGAAGAGGAACGAGCCGATGGGCCGCGACGCGTCGCCGAGCCCCGAGCGCGACCGGCGGACGGCCTTCGCGATCGCGCTCACCGCATCCGTCTGCCCGACGACCCGCTCGTGCAGCTCCTGCTCGAGGCGGGCGAGCCGCTCGCGGTCGCCCTCGGTGAGCCGCGACGCGGGGATGCCCGTCGCTCGCGCGACGACCTCGGCGATCTCCTCCTCGTCGACCGTGCCGTCCTCGCCCGAGCCGGAGTCGATCGCGGCCTGGATCGCCGCGATGCGGTCGCGGATGCGGGTCGCCTCCTCGAACTCCTCGGCCTCGACGGCCTGCCGCTTCTCGTCCTCGAGGTGCTCGCGCTCCTTGACGAGCGCATCCACGTCGACCTTCGTGCCGAGCCGCAGCCGCAGCCGCGCGCCCGCCTGGTCGATGAGGTCGATCGCCTTGTCGGGCAGGAAGCGGTCGCTGATGTAGCGGTGCGAGAGCTCGACCGCGGCGCGGATCGCCTCGGGTGTGTACGTCACGCGGTGGTGCTCCGCGTAGGCGGGCGCGAGCCCCTCGAGGATCCGCACGGCGTCCTCGACGCTCGGCTCGGCGACGAGCACGGGCTGGAAGCGGCGGGTGAGCGCCGCGTCCTTCTCGATGCGGCGGAACTCCGCGAGGGTCGTCGCGCCGATCATGTGCAGCTCGCCGCGCGCGAGGCGGGGCTTCAGGATGTTCGCGGCGTCCATGCCGCCCTCACCGCCGCCGCCCGCGCCGAGGATCGAGTGCAGCTCGTCGATGAAGACGATGAGCTCGTCCTTGTGCGCGCTGATCTCCTCCATCGCCTTCGTGATGCGCTCCTCGAAGTCGCCGCGGTAGCGCGTGCCGGCGACCATCGCGGTCATGTCGAGCGCGACGACGCGCTTGCCGAGCAGCGACTTCGGCACGGTGCCGGCCTCGGTCTCGCCCTCGACGATCGCGCGCGCGAGCCCCTCGACGATCGCCGTCTTGCCGACGCCCGCCTCGCCGATGAGCACGGGGTTGTTCTTCGTGCGGCGCGAGAGGATCTCGATCGTCTGCTCGATCTCGTCGGCGCGACCGATCACGGGGTCGAGCTCGCCCGCGCGGGCGCGCTCCGTGAGGTCGGTGCCGAACTCGTCGAGCGTCGGCGTGGTCGAGCTCGGGTCGACCGCCTTCGACGGCCGCGCCTGCTGCGCCTCGATCGCGTCGCGCTGCGCCTGCGCGGCGGCGCGCTGCAGCGCATCGGGCGTGATGCCCGCCTCCTGCAGGAGCGCGCCGACGGCGCTGTCGCCCGCGACGATGAAGGCGAAGAAGAGGTGCTCGGGGTCGATGTAGCTCGAGCCGTTGGCGCGCGCGATCTGGTAGGCGTCGCGCAGTGCGCGTTGGGCGGATGCGGTGAGCGACGGCGGAGTGGGCGTCTCACGATCCCCGTCGGCCGGCATCCGCTCCTCGACCGTCGTGCGCAGCGCATCCGTGTCGACGCCGACGCCCGCGACGGTCGCGCCGACCTGCGGCAGCTCGAGGAGCGCGTGCAGCAGGTGCAGCGCATCGACCTCGGCGTGGCGGTGCTCGCGCGCGTACTCGACGGCGCTCGCCATGACCGAGCTCATGCGCCGCGAGACGAGGCGCGAGAGGTCGATCGAGCGCTGCGCCGGGACGCGCTGTCCTTGCAGGATCCGCGCGATGAAGTCATCGAAGGACCCGTCGCCGCCGAACCCGTAGGTCGGCCCGTAGATCGCGGCCATGTGCGTCTCCCTGAAGTCGTCGTGTCGGACTTGAGTGTGCCCGACTCAAGTTTAGACAACGCTGCTGGGCGATGCGCATTCCCGTTCGCGCATGGCGATCGCCTGAACGGCGGCTTCGGCCAACGCGACGATCACCGCGCCGCTCGTTCTCCTTCGGTGCGCCCTGCGCTTGCCCTGCTCCCGCAGCTCCTGCGTGCGCCGCTCGAGCGCATCCTGTTCCGCCTTCAAGAGCGTGTCGTCGTCTGCCATCGGATCCCCCGCCGCCGCGACCCTGTCGCGCGCCCGACCATCACCCGTGCGGGACACAGGCCACCTGTGGTGCCGAGCGTCCGCCACGCTCCATACCGGGCCGGGCTGCGATCGCGCAAGCGGCGGCGCATGAGCGACCCCGACACGATGAACTCTTTCGGTTTTCGGCCCGGACCGTTACTGTGCACGCAACGCTCTCCCACGAAAGGTCCTGGGCCATGCAGCACACCACATCCACCGTCATGGCGAAGGGGCGAGCGATCGTCCTCGCACTCGCGATGGCCGCGTCCCTCCTGCTCGTCGCGCAGCCCGCAGCCGCACAGGCCGCGCAGGTGGTCGACCCGCTTCCGCCCATCCCGCTCAACGCGGTGGTCGCGCCGGGCTCGACCACGGCGCCGGGGCCGGACGGCGAGCCCCGCCTCTACTGGGTCTCCTCGGGCAACGAGGCGGTGCTCAGCATCACAGACGTCCGCACCGGCGAATCGATCGAGCGGTTCCCCCTGCCCAACGCCAGCGGCGCATGGGCGGTCGACGCCCTGCCGAACGGCGACATCGCCATCGGCACGTATGGCAGCGGCCGCCTCTTCCGCTATGTGCTCGCGACGAACAGCGTCGAGGACCTGGGCGTCATGGTGCCGGGCGAGAACTTCATCTGGTCGATCACCCATGACGAGGACGGCGTGATCTACGGCGGCACCGGGCAGATCGGCGGACACATCTTCAGCTACGACCCCCGTACCGGGGTGACACGCGACTACGGGGCCTTCGGCAGCGCGCAGGTACCCGTGCTCGTGCGTGCCGTCGCCGCCGGCAACGGCACGATCTACGTCGGCACGTCGCCCGCCCCGTCGTTGCACGCGATCGACATCGCGACCGGCGAGCGCACCGAGCTGCCGCTGCCTGACGTCGCTGGCCAGCAGTCGGTCTACGACCTGGATCTGCGGGCCGGGCTGCTGTTCGTGCGCGTCTCGACGAGCGGCAGCCCGCAGCCGCTTCACGTCTACGACATCGCCGCGGGCACCTATGTCGAGACGATCCCCGGCGTGCACGGGCTGCGCATGTCGGAGGTGGCCGCTGACGGTACCAGCGTGTACTTCGTCAAGGACCGCACGCTGCACCGCTACGACCTGGCGTCACGCACCTGGGAGGCGACGGGGTTCACGGGCATCGGAGACATGCGGGCATTCGGATTCCTCGAGCTCGGCGAGTCTGACTGGCCGGGCGAGACCCTCGTCGGCTCCGACTACCAGGGGGGCTACGTGCTGTACTCGCCCGCCACCGGCCGCTCGGCTCGGCTGGGCGCCGATGTCGCCGGCGCGGCCGCGAACACGCGTTCGATGACCGAGGGGCCCGACGGGCGGATCTACTTCAGCTCGTACCTCGGCGGCGATCTGGCCGCCTACGATCCCGCGACCGACACCATGCATCGGATCGCGGAGTCACCGCAGGCCGAGAGTCTGGCGACGCACGATGGCGCCGTGTACCTCGGCACCTATCCGCGAGCCGAGATCCAGCGCTACGACCCGAGCCAGCCCGTGCAGCAGGGCGTCAACCCGTCCGTCGAGCTCGCGCTGTACGACCAGGGGCAGTCGCGCCCGTGGGCCATGGAGTCGGCCGGGCGCCATCTCGCCATCGGGACGGTGCCGCAGAACGGCGCCACCGGCGGCCTGCTCGCGCTGCTCGACACCACCACCGGCGAGCACTGGACGGAGGAGGTCGCCGGAGGGCACTCCGTCGTCGGCCTCGCCTACCGGGACGGCGTGCTCTATGGCACGACCTCGGTCTTCGGCGGCTCCGGCGCGCCTCGGCCGACCGACCGCGACGCGGTGCTGTTCGCCTACGACATCGAGCAGCGCGCGATGCTGTGGATGATCGAGCCGCAGGCCGGCGAGCACGCCTTTGGCCAGCTCGCCTTCGACAAGGCGGGCCAGCTGTGGATCGCCAGCCCCACGATGGTCTTCCGCGTGGACGTGGAGGCGCAGGCGGTCACGGCGAGCGAGCGCTACGCACCGTACGACTGGGACTCCGTCGAGTACATCTGGGTCGCATCCAACCTCTGGGTCGATCCATACGACGACCAGGTCTACGTGGGCGCACAGGGCTCCATCTGGCGCATCGACCCTGACACGCTCGAACGCGCCCGCGTCTTCCGGCCGTGGGGGCTCTCGCTCATGGCGTCGGACGGCTTCGCCTACGTCGCCCGCGACACGCAGGCATGGGCGTGGCAGCCGGACGCCAGACCGGCGGTCGACGTCGCGGTCTCGGATGCCGTGCGGGGCGGGCAGCTGACCGTCGAGATCTCCGGACTCGGCGCTGACGAGCCGGTCGAGCTGTGGAGCAGGCCCGACGCGACACCGCTGGGGGAGCTGCGGGCCGACGCCTCGGGTGTCGCCAGGGCGAGCATGCCCGTGCCGCTCGACGCGCCCGTCGGCAGTGCTGCGCTCGAGGTCGTGAGACCGCTGACCGGCAGCATCGTGCGCACCGACTACGAGGTCACCGACCTCGTCTGCGACCGCACCGTGACCGGCGACCAGCGTGGCATCCTGACCCTGCGAAGCGGCGTCACGTGCGTGGCGGACGCGGATGTGCGCGGCGGCATCTCCGTGTCGACGGGCGCCTCGGTGGTCGTGACCGACAGCGAGGTGCGCGGCGGGATCCAGGCGACCGGAGCCGACCTGGTGTCGATCACCGGCACCTCGGTTCGCGGGGAGGTATCGCTGTCGAGGACCGCCGGCGCCACCAGGCTCTCGGGCAACGAGATCCGCGGCACGCTCTGGCTCGACCGGGGCAGCGGGTCAGCCGCCGTGGTGCAGGGCAACGACGTGCGCGGCAGCATCGCCTGCTCCGGGAACGCCTCGGTGCCCCAGCTCGCCGACAACCGGGTGCGAGGCAGGCTGACCGGCCAGTGCGCCGCAGGCTGACCGGCCAGTGCGCCGCAGGCTGACCGGCCAGTGCGCCGCAGGCTGACCGGCCACCTGGTTCCCAACGAGCGCTGCACCGCTCCCTGGCGGTGATCCTGAGCGATCAGCGTCACCGCCGGGGAGAGTGCTCCGCATCCGCAGCATTTCGGTCCGCCGTCCGCAACCGCCGACGACGTCGTCCGTGCGCGCGTGGCGGGCCGCCGACACTCCGTCGACGGCATCCTGGTGCAGTGAGGCCTCGTGGTAGTCGTCGGCGAGCGCGAAGTCCGCAGCCACCGACTCATCGATGAGCACCGTCGCCAGCGCGTGCAGCTGGAGCGCGGTCCACGGCCAGCGCGCTGAGATCGCGCCCTCGACCATCTGCCTAGCGGCAGCGGCCTCCGCCGCGCCCGTGGCGATGACAATCGCACGCCGCGACTCGAGGATCGCGCCGAGGCGCTGCGTGAGGCAGTGGCGCGGCACCGCATTCGGATCCCCGCCGAAGAAGGGTGCGCCGACGCGGCGCGTCTGCGCGGTCGGCGTCTTCACCCTGGTGCGAGACGCCCACGACGAGGCAGGCTCGTCGAACGCCATGTGGAGCGGCGTGCCCGCCCAGCCGACCACCGTGCCGGTGGACGGGACGATCGTGCCACTTCGAGCGTCGACGACACCGACGGTCGTCTGCGATACGGCGCGACCAGCACGGCGCACCGGCCGCCTACCGGTCGGAGGAAGCGGTTCGTGAGGCCGTCATCGCTCCGAGTGCCGGCGTTGCCGCTCACACACGTGACCCCGGCGACGACAGCCGACCTGCCTGTCGCTGCAGCGGTGAGGCGGGTGATGACGTGCGCTGCTTCGGACGTCATCGTTCGCTGGACACCGTCCTCTGCGCCGCGACGGCGCTGCCGTTGGCGCTCGGCGGGATGGAGCATTGACAGCGGCAGGCGCGCCGGATAGTTTCGGCGTAGTCCGAAATCGGACGTTCCCGTTGAAACATTCGGAGGGCCATGTGGACAAGAGAATCGCTCTTCCGGCCGCAGCGACCGTCGCGCTCCTCGCGCTGACCGCCTGCTCGGGCGGAGGCGGCACCGGCGGCGGCGCCAGCGAAGGCGCGAGCGGCGAGCGGTCGACCGTCACGGTGTGGATGTATCCCGTCATCCCCGACGAGACGGCCAGCCAGGAGTACTGGAGCGGAGTCGAGGAGGACTTCGAGGCTGAGAACGACACCATCGACCTCGAGATCGAGCTGCAGCCGTGGGACAACCGCGACGAGAAGATCGCGACGGCACTCGCCTCCGGCCGTGGGCCCGACCTCGTGCTGCTCACCGCCGATCAGACGCTCAACTACTACGGGACCGGCGGCCTGCAGCCCCTGGACGACGCGATCGAACCCGATGCCTTCTACCCCCAGACGATCGACGCCGTCACCTACGACGGCAGCGTCTACGGCTATCCGATCTACCAGACCTCGACGACCACGGCCTACAACACCGAGCTGTTCGAGCAGGCGGGCATCGAGCTGCCGACGACGTGGGACGACGTGCTCGCGGCAGCGCCGGTGCTCGCCGAGCAGGGCGTCGCGGTGATGGACTACTCGGGATCGCCGAACATGACGCTGAACCTCAGCTTCTACCCGCTGCTGTGGCAGGCCGGCGGTACCGTCTTCACCGAGGACGGCACCGATGTGGCGTTCGACAGCCAGGAGGGCGTCGCCGCCCTGCAGTTCCTGATGGACCTGCAGGAGGCTGGCGGACTGCCGGCCGACGCCGCGACGAAGGCGAACGCGATCGAGGGCGGCCCGCTCGGCACCGGCGGTGCGGCCATGGGCTACGCCGTCACGCTTGCCGAGGTCCGCCAGATGCAGACCGCGCTCGGCGAGGAGACGGTCGCGGTCGGCGAACCGCTCACCGGCGAGGAGCAAGCGACGTTCGGCACTCCGGGCGTGCTCGCGCTGACCTCGATCAGCGAGAACCCCGAAGCTGCGGGCACGGTCGCGCAGTACATCGGATCGGCAGAGGTCTCGAGCGCGCTGCACCAGGCGTCGGGCACCTACCCGGTGCTCGTCGACGCCGAGGTGTCGAGCGACGACGAGGACGTCGCGCAGTTCGTGGCGGCACTCGAGCACGCTCGCCCTGGCGAGGTGGTGCCGAACGCCCGCCAGGTCATGGCCGCGCTGAGCCCGCACCTCCAGGCTGCCCTGCAGGGCCAGGTCACGGCACAGGAGGCGCTCGCCGCCGCCGCCGCCGAGGCACGGCAGGTCATCGAGCGCGCCCCCTGACCGACTTCCCCGATGGCCGGCCGGCTGATCCGGCCGGCCATCGGCTCACCTTTGAAGGACTCCCATGACGCTCACCAGGCACGGGTCCGAGGCGCCGGAGACCGCATCGGGCAGCCCGACGCATCCGGCCCGACGCAGGATGCCGCTGCACGCGCGCTTGCGCGAACCGATCGTCGGCGTCCTCTTCGTGCTGCCGATGCTCGTGCTGTTCGTGATCTTCCGCTTCGTGCCGTCACTCGGCGCCGCGGGGATGAGCTTCACCGACTATCGCCTCAGCGGCGAGTTCGACCTCGTCGGCGTCGAGAACTACCAGCGCCTGCTGAGCGACCCCATCTTCCACCAGAGCCTGACCACGACCCTGCTCTACGCCGCGATCTACGTGCCGATGGTGTTCATCGTCTCCATGCTGACCGCGCTGCTGCTGCATCACGTCATCTGGGCCAAGGGGTTCTTCCGCGGTGCCCTGTTCCTGCCGTACGTGACCTCGTTCGTGCTGGCCGGCATCATCTGGGTCTGGGTGTACCAGTCCGACGGACTCATCAACGGCATCCTGCAGTCGTTCGAGCAGGATCCGATCCCCTTCCTCTCGGGCGATCAGCTGATGGTGCTCGGCTCGCTCAGCGTCGTCGCCGCCTGGCGCGGCTTCGGCTACTCGATGCTCATCCTGCTCGCGGGGCTCAAGAACATCCCGGAGGAGCTCACGGAAGCCGCGATGATCGACGGGGCGGGGCCGGTGCAGCGCTTCTTCCGCATCACTTTGCCGCTGCTGCGCCCGGTGGTGTTCTTCGTCGTCGTCATCGAGACGATCGCCGCCTTCCAGGTGTTCGACACCATCTACGTCATGACCGGCGGCGGGCCGGCTCGCGCGAGCTACTCGCTCGTGTTCATGCTCTACGACCAGGGCTTCCGATTCTTCGACTTCGGCTACGCGGCCACTGTCGGGGTGGCGCTGTTCGTCATCGTCTTCGTCATCTCGCTCATCCAGCGGCGATTCCTCGATCGGGAGACCTCTTGACCATCGCGCCGACCGTCGCCCCGGGTGCGCCCCTCGAGCCGCCGACCTCCACCGCACCCGCGTCGAGGGCACGACGGCGCCGCCCGCGCACGCGCGGCCAGGTGTGGATCACGGTGCTGCTCGCGCTGGCCTCGATCTTCACCGTCGGCCCGTTCGTCGCCGTCTTCATCCTCGCGCTCAGCCCGGCGGGCGAGCCGACGATCCCGTTCCAGTGGCCCGAGTCCCTGACGCTCGACAACATGGCCGGCGTGCTGGGCGCGCAGAGCTTCGTCCGATGGACGATCAACTCGCTCGTCTACTCGGTCGTCTCCGTCGTCGTGATCCTGCTGACGGCATCGATGGCCGGCTATGCGCTCGCGAAGAAGCGGTTCCCAGGGCGCGACGCGCTCATGTGGTCGTTCCTCGCGACGCTCATGGTTCCAGTGCAGGCGACCATCATCCCTATGTTCGTGCTGGTCGCGTCGCTCGATGGCATCGACACCTTCTGGGGCCTCATCGTGCCGACGCTCGCGAACTCGCAAGCGGTCTTCCTGATGCGCCAGTTCATCCGCGAGCTCCCGGACGAGCTGTTCGACGCTGCGCGCATCGACGGCGCGGGCGAGTGGACCACCTTCTGGCGCATCGTCCTGCCGCTCACCAAGCCGGTGCTCGCGACCCTCGGCATCTTCGTGTTCCTGTGGCACTGGAACGACTTCCTCTGGCCGCTGATCATCGCTCAGTCCGACGAGATGCGCACGCTCACCGTCGGCCTCGCGACGCTCAGCTCTGAGAATGTCGTGCTCGCCGACCTGATGGCGGCGGCCGCGATCAGCGTCATCCCATGCCTGCTCATCTTCGCGCTCCTCCAGCGCTACCTGGTCAACAGCATCGTCGCCAGCGGGATCAAGGGCTGACGTGCGGGTCATCGACGCGCACCGCGTGCTCGGCGCGCGCCCCACGGGGCTCGAGAGCGGCAGCGCCGAGGAGCTGCTGGACGACCTCGACCGGCTCTCGATCGCGTCGGCGGGGGTCACGCCGAGCTGGATGCTGCATGCAGACCCGCGGGCGGCGGACGAGTTCGAGCTCGCGCGCCGGCGCACCTTCGACGACGAGCTGAGGGCAGCAGATGGGCGACTCACCCCGGTGCCCGTGATCATCCCTGCGCTCGCCGGTGCCGGCTGGCCGGCGTCACCGGATGACGTCGTCGCGCCGATGGTGCGCGTGTGCCCAGAGCGTCACCGCTTCGAGATGCTCGGGCCGACCGCGCTCGCCTGGTGGGAGGCGCTCGCGACGCGCGGCGTGCCGATCGCGCTCGATGCATCGGAGTGCGGGCTCGGGGCCGTCGCGGCGCTCGCGTCGCGGCTGCCGCAGCTGTCGGTGCTCGTGCTCTCCCCCGGCTACCGAGAGCTGCGCAGGATCGTCGAGCTGCTCGAGCACGCGCCTCGGCTGCGTGTCGAGACCGGCACGCTCGTCGGCGCGGGCGCGCTCGAGTGGCTCGCGAGGGCCGTGGGCGCGCACAGGCTGGCGTTCGGCACCGGCGCCCCGGCGTGGGATGCGGCCGGTCCCCGATTCCAGCTCGACCACCTCGAGCTGCCGGCCCGCGACGTCGAGCGCATCGCGAGCGGCACCTGGCTCGAGCTCGTGGGGGATCCCGGATGAGCGTCGTCGACATGCACGGCCACCTCGGCACCTGGGGCGACTTCTTCATCGCCGAGCCCTCCGCCGAGTGGCTCGTGGCGACCAACACCCGCATCGGCATCGACGCGGTCGGCGTCTCGCACCTGGCAGCGGTCGGCCACGACACCGCGGTCGGCAACCGGATGGCACTGGTCGCCGCGAGCGCGCATCCCGCGCGACTCGGTGTCTGGCTCGTCGCGCACCCGCACCGGCCGCACGAGATCGCGCTGCTCGACGAGCAGCTGGAGCTGCCGGGCGTGTGGGGCCTCAAGCTCCACCCCGACGTCCACGAGCATCCGATCGACGGACCTGGCTACGAGCCGTTCCTGCGTCTCGCCGCCGAGCACGCTGCACCTGTGCTCACCCACGGGCAGACGAGGTCGGCATGGTCGGATCCCGAGGCCGTCGCGCGCGCGGCGGCGCACCATCCCGACGTCGATGTGCTCATGGGGCACTCGGGCCTCTGGGTCGACGGCTTCGATCGCGCGGCCGCCCTCGCCCGCGAGCACGACCGACTGCACCTGGAGACCTGCGGATCGCGGCTCACCGATCGCTGGCTCGAGCGCATCGTCGAGCTCGCGGGTGCGCAGAAGGTCGTCTTCGGCACGGATGCGTGCTTCCTCGATCCCCGGGTCGGGCTCGGCAAGGCGCTCGGCGCCCGCCTGACGCCGGACGAGCGAGCACTGCTGCTCGGGGGCAACGCGCGGCGGATCCTCGGGGACCGCCTGCTCGAGCACGACACCGCATCGACCGCGGGAGAGGGAGGACGATGAGCATGCTTGCGATCGACGGGGGCGCTCCCTCGCACCCCGGCAGCTGGCCGAGCTGGCCGCCCGCGGCGAGCGCCGAGCAGCGCGCGCTCTTGCTGGAGGTCGTCGAGTCCGGAGCGTGGGGCTCGACGTCGGGCCCGCTGTGCCAGCGGCTCGCCGATCGCTTCGCCGCACGGCATGGAGCCGAGCACGGCATCGCCATGACGAACGGCACGATCGCCCTGTTCGTGGCCCTTCGCGCGGCGGGGATCGGGCCCGGCGACGAGGTGGTCGTTCCCTCCTACACGTTCATCGCCTGCGCGACCTCGGTGCTGCTCGCGGGAGCCACACCCGTGATCGCCGACGTCGACCCCGAGCACCTGCATCTGAGCGCCGAGACGCTCGAGGCAGCGATCGGGCCGCGCACCCGCGCGGTGATGGTCGTGCACCTGGCGGGCAGCCCCGCGCCGATGGACGAGCTGCTGCGCGTCGCATCGCGCCATGACCTCTTCGTCGTCGAGGACTCCGCACAGGCCCACGGGGCGCACTGGCGGGATCAGCCGGTCGGCGCGCTCGGCGACGCCGGCACCTTCAGCTTCCAGTCGAGCAAGGCGATGACGGCCGGGGAGGGCGGGCTGATCGTCGCCGACGATCCCGAGCTCTCCGACCGCATCTGGTCGCTCTGCAACGTCGGGCGCGAGCGCGACGGCGCGTGGTACCACCATGCGCGAGTGGGTTGGAACCTGCGCATGACCGAGCTGCAGGCGGCACTGCTGCTGCCGTGGCTCGAGCGGCTCGACGACGAGATCGCGATGCGCGAGCGGTTCGTGGATGCGTTCCGCGAGCGGCTCGCGGAACGGGACTCGGGTGCGACGATCGTGCCCGATCCCGAAGGCACTACCCGCAACTCCCGCCACCTGCTCATGGTCGACCTGGGTGCCGACATCGAGCGACGCTGGGTCGCGGAGGCGTTGGCGGCCGAGGGCGTGCCGGTCGACCTTGGCTACCCGTCGCTGGCCACGATCGATGCGGTGGCGAGCCAGTCGCGCGTTGTTCCCACGCCCGGTCTCGATGCGCGAGCCGGACGCGTGGTCTGGCTGCGCCAGCACATGCTGATGGGGGGCGAGACGGACGCGGCGAGCGCCGCGACGGCCTTCGAGCGAGTGCTCGGCGATGCGCGCGCACGCCGACAGCTCAGCTGAGCAGCCGCCAGCCGAGCGGCCAAGACCCAGCAGCGCTCAGAGGTGCAGTCGGTAGAGCGTGAGCGGCCTGCCGGAGCCCGTCGGCTGGCGGCTCCCGTCGCGTTGCGCGACGCCCGCGAGCTCGAGCCGCTGCGCGATGCGGCGTGCCGTGCGCTGCTGGATGCCCAGGCGATCAGCGATGTCGCGTGTCGTCACGGGCTCGCCACCCGCCAGGATCGAGAGCTCGTGCAGCCGCTCGAGGGTCGGCACCGAGAGGCCGACGCGCGCCGCCACGACACCGATGCTCGCCTGATCGAGCGCGTCGACGTGCGCACCGGCGCTCTCGGCATCGAGCAGGATGTCGATGTCACCGCGGAAGGACGCGACGGCGGCGATGCGGCCGTGGCTGCGCGCGCGGCTCAGCGCGCGCCGCGCAAGCGTCTCCGCCTCCGCCGCGCTGCGCCCGACACCGAACCCGACGCGCACCGAGCCGAGGCTCACGCCGAGCCGGCGCAGGAACGGCGCCGACGAGAGGCCGCCCGTCACCTCCGACAGGCGACCGTAGGTCGACACGAGCAGCAGGCTCCCGTCGCCCGCGTCGGCGATCGTGCCCGCGAACGCCATCGCGGCGGTCCTGCCCTCCTTCGTGAGCTCGTCGAAGGGCGCATCCGACTCGAGCAGGCCGAGCGCGACCTGTGACTCCTCGTTGATCTGGTTGGTCGTCACCAGCAGCAGCTGGTGCAGCGCTGTGAGGATCGCGTCGCGCGAGGGGACGAGCCGCAGCACCGCAATGCCGTCCGCCTGCAGACGCTGGTGCACGGACGAGACGCACGTGATCGCGACGGTGCCCTCACCCGCGTGGCGCTGGTGGAAGCCGACCGCCGCGTCGGAGTGCTCGCCCGCGCGGAACGGCAGCGTGTGCACGCCCTCGGTGGGTACGTCGCTCTCCTCGAGCACCGAGCGCACCTGCGTCGCGTCGAGCGTGTCGATGCTCAGTCGCGTGACCTCGTGGCCGTCGCGCAGCAGGCGCACGAGCGCCTGCAGCAGCGTCGCCCCCGTGTAGTCGACGTAGCCGGCCGGCCGGGTGAGCCCGGGAGTCGCGAGCGCGTACGGGATGACGCCGGTGAAGAGCCAGGCATCCACCCCGCCGGCTCTCTCCTGCACGATCCCCGGCGCTTCCGACTCGTGGGCGTAGGTGAAGCGCTCGATGCGCGCGCCCGGCTGCGAGCCGCAGACCGCGGCGACGTGGTCGACCAGATCGCGCGGTCCGACGACGCCGACGACCGTGTCCATCGCGATCCCCCTTGGTCTTCACGCCGATGGGTTCAGCATAGGGTTCCCGAGCGATTCGGCCCCGACCTATATATCCACCCGCCCGCGCAGCGCGCGCGCCACGGCGAGCACGTGGTCGCGCTCGCCGTCGCGCAGGCCGCTCGGCCGTGCCGGGTCGATCGCGTACGCCCAGGGGATGCGCCCCTCGTCGGCCGCGACCCAGGCCATCCGCTGCACGTATCCGTCGAAGGGCGGCCGGAAGGTGACGCGCGCGAGTGCGTCGAGGGCACGGCTCGCTGCCGCCACGTCGTCGGCGCCAGCGCTCACCGCCGCGAGCGCACGCGCCGTGACGGGAGTTGCGGCCGCCGCGATGCCCACGAGCGCGCCGGTCGCGCCCCACAGGAGGGAAGGCACGAACATGCGATCCTCGCCCGTCAGCACGATCACGGCCGCCGCGACGGCGTCGTCGATGCCCTCCTGGCAGGCGATCGCGTCGTGCAGCAGGGCGGGCTTGTATGCGTGCACTCCCGCGTGGGCGAGCACCGCCTGCCGCACATGGCGGCCGTATGGCCGCGCGTACAGGTCGAACGCGATGAGCGGCAAGCCGCTCGCAGCGCTCGCGACATCGAGGCGCTCGACTTCCCGGGCGGCGTCGTGCGGATGCGCGGCCTCCATGAGCAGCGCGGTCGCCCCGGCGGCAGCAGCGGCACCCGCAGCGCGCTCGACGTCGTCGCCCGCCCAGATGCCGGTGACCACGATGGGCGACAGCGTTGCTGCCCGTCGGATGAGCCCAGCGCGCGCATCCATCGGCATGCCCGCGCCGCGCCCGGTGTGCACCGCGACCGCGAGTCCGCGGGCACCGTCGGCGAGCAAGCTCTCGAGGTAACCGGCCGTCACCCGCTCGTCGCGATCGCCGCTCGTCGTGATGGGTGTGAGCGCGGCGGCCACGAGGGCATCCGCCGGCATGGCGAGCGGGGTCGACGGCATGGAATCATCCTCCCACCGGGGGTGCGCGAAGCGCGCGGACCAACCCCGGCATGACGCCTGTGCTTGACTCGTGCGCATGGTCGACACGTCGAGCGCGAGCCCCACGATCGCCTTCGTCGGCCTCGCTACGAGCCACCCGCTCTCGGACGCGACGACGATCGCACGTCTCCGACCCCAGGCATCCCTCCGCGCTTGGGACGACGACGAGCACCGCCGGACGGCGTTCGCCGAGGCGGTGCCGGACGTGCCGCTGTGCGACAGCCTCGCTGCCGCGGTCGCCGATGCCGAGGGAGTCGTGCTGAGCGCGCGCTCCGACCGGATCGCCGGGCTGCTCGCCGAGGTCGCGGAGCTCGGCGTGCCGGTGTTCGTCAACAAGCCGGCCGCAGCGACGCGCGAGCAGCTCGCGGCGCTCGAGGCGATCTGGTCACGCGCGCCCGAGCGGCTCATGACGACCTCGGTGCTGCGCTTCGCGGAGCCGGTGCGGCGGCTGCGCGAGACGATCGATCCCGCCGACGTGCTGGCGGCGCACGTGCTCGTGCGCCACGACGTCGGGCGGTGGGAGCACGGCTCGACACCGTGGCAGGACGACCCCGCCGTCGGCGGCGGCCTCGTCGTGACGATGGGCATCCACGGCGTCGAGCTGCTCGTGAGCGTGCTCGGGCCCGATGTCGCGCTCGGCTCGTGCATCGTCTCCCGCCGGCGCTACCGAGGACTCCGCAGCGGCGACCTCGCGAGCATCGCGCTGCGCTGGTCGAACGGCACGCTCGGCACGGTGGATGTGCTGGGCGTCGCAGCCGAGGAGGGCTACGCACTGCGCTTGCACACCGAGCACGGCACCCACGAGGTGCGGCTCGACACCGCGGGCGACGATCCGCTCGGCTACCGCCGTACCGTCGAGCGGTTCCTCGCGATGGTCGAGGACGGCGCGCCGTCACCCGTGCCGTGGGCCGAGACGCGTGCGATCCTCGCCGCGCTCATCGGGGCCTCCCAGGCGGCTCAGCACTAAGCGCCGCTCTCCCGCCGGCGCGGCGCCACGGCTCGCTCACCTCCCGGGAGCCACGGCTCGCGACGCTCTGGCCGCCACCTCAGCAGGCGCTCGGCGAGGTCGTCATCGATGCTCACGCCGCGGGTGTCGCCGGTGACCGCCAATGCTGCGAACGGCGGCCCGGGGCGCTCGAGCGCAGCGTCGAGCGCCCGTACCAGGTCGTCGGGATGCAGCGCGCCGAACCTTGTGCCGTCCGCCAGCTCGGGCACGCGTGCCGGGGTCGACGCATCCGCCCCCGGTGATCGCCACGCGGGCCACAGCTCCGCCGTCGTCGGGAAGGCGAGCCGCAACGACGTCACGCGCAGATCCTCCCCCGCGAGCGCACGGCACGCCGTCTCGGCGAGCCGCTTGCCGAGCCCGTAGGGAGCGTCGGCGTCGGGTTCGGCGCCCCGAGCGATCGGCAGACGCCCGAAGTCGCGGAACACCGAGAGCGAGCTGATGTGCACGAATCGCCCGACACCCGCCTCTCGCGCCGAGCGCAGCGCGTGCACGACGCTCACGACGTTGACGCGAAGGCTCGCGTCGATCACGCGCGGGTCCTGGCCCGCCTCACCGGCCGCGCCGCTCGCGTCTCGCGGGACGACCGCTGCCAGGTGCACCACCGCATCCATCCCCTCGACTGCGTGGCGCACCTGCTCCGGATCCGTGACGTCGATCGGCCGACGCTCGAGGCCGGCGTCGCTGCGCGACCACCGCTCGAGCGCCTTCGGCAGGTCGGCCACGGCGACCTCGTGCCGGTGCCGCCAGGCGTCGGCGAGCATCGAGCCGACGACGCCGGCACCGCCGAGCAGCAGGGCTCGCATGTCGACCTCCGTCGTCGGTTGGGGCGCGATGCGCTTCGGCCTTGACAATATCGGCCAGGGCCGTAACCATCGAAGCATCCACCGCGATCGGCGTGGCGGCGAACTGGAGTGCCATGAGCATCGTCACGACCCCAGACCTCGGCGACGAGAACGACCTCGAGACCCGACTCTCCGCGCCGAGCGACGCGCTCGTGGCCGACCTCTCGTCGATGGAGGGCGATCTCGTCATCCTCGGTGCGGGCGGCAAGATGGGACCGACGCTCTCGCGCATGGCGCGCCGAGCGCTCGATGCCGCTGGTCGCGACGACGTCGCGGTGCAGGCGGTCTCGCGCTGGAGCGACGCCGACGTGCGGCGGAAGCTCGACGACGCGGGCGTCGCCACGGTGGTCGCCGACCTCTCGGACACGGATGCGCTGGCCGCCCTGCCTGACGCGGGCAGCGTCGTGTTCATGGTCGGCGCGAAGTTCGGCGTGACGGGGCAGGAGCACCGGGCGTGGACGACGAACGCGGCCATGCCCCAGGCCGTCGGGATGCGCTACCGCGGCGCCCGGATCGCCGCGCTCTCGACGGGCAACGTGTACCCGCTCACCGACCAGCGCACTCCCCCGCCGACCGAGCGCTCGCCGCTCGCCCCCGTCGGCGAGTACGCGATGAGCTGCCTGGGCCGCGAGCGCGTGTTCGAGGGCATCGCCGCTGCGCACGGCACGGCCGTCGCGCTCGTGCGCCTCAACTACGCGATCGAGCCGCGCTACGGCGTGCTCGCCGACATCGGCAGGCTGATCGCGGCCGGCGAGCCGGTCGATCTCACGACCGGCTTCGTCAATGTCGTCTGGCAGCGGTACGCCAACGAGGTGGTGCTGCGATCGCTCTCGCTCGCCGCCGCCGAGCCGTTCGCGCTCAACCTCACCGGCCCGGAGACCCTCTCGGTGCGCACGACCGCGCTCGAGCTCGCCGAGCTGCTCGGCGTGGAGGCCCGGTTCGTGGGCGAGGAGGCCGATTCGGCACTGCTGTCGGATGCGCGCCTGTGCCACGAGCTGTTCGGCTATCCCGATGCCACGGTGGGCGAGCTCGTGCGCTGGCAGGCCGAGTGGATCTCGGCCGGCGGCGCGCTGTGGGACAAGCCCACGAAGTTCCAGCGAAGGGACGGACGGTTTTGACGATCCAGGCGCAGGAGCCGCGCACGGCGGAAGCGCTCCACGAGATCCTGCGGCACGGCCTCGTCGTGCCTGCGATGCCGCTCGCGCTGCGCGATGACCGCAGCTACGACGAGCGCTACCAGGCGGCGCTCGCGCGCTACTACGCCGACGCCGGCGCCGGCGGCATCGCCGTGGCGGTGCACGCGACGCAGTTCGAGATTCGTGATCGACAGACGCGCCTGCTCGAGCCGGTGCTCGAGACCGTCGCAGGCGCTATGCGCGACGACGATCGTGATCTGCTGAGGATCGCGGGCATCGCCGGGCCGACGGCCCAAGCCGTCGCCGAAGCCGAGACGGCGCGCGGATTCGGCTATGAGCTGGCGCTGCTGTCGCCGCCGATGGGCTGGGCCGCGACCGAGGAGGAGATGCTCGAGCGCGCCCGCGCCGTGGCCGAGGTGCTGCCGGTCATCGGCTTCTACCTGCAGGAGGCCGTGGGCGGCCAGCGCCTGTCAGCCGGTTTCTGGCGGCGGTTCGCCGAGATCGAGGGCGTCGTCGCGGTCAAGATCGCGCCGTTCGACCGCTATCGCACGCTCGACGTCGTGACGGCGGTGCTCGAGTCACCGAGGGCGGATCGCATCTCCCTCTACACCGGCAACGACGACAGCATCGTGAACGACCTGCTGACGCCGTTCGCCTCCGAGGGCGGCACGCGCTGGATCGACGGCGGCCTGCTCGGGCAGTGGGCGGTCGGCACGCGCCGGGCGGTCGAGTCGATGGCGCTCGTGCGCGCGGCCCGCGAGGGCGACGACGAGGCGCTGCGCGCGGCGCTGGCGCTCGGTCCGCAGCTGACCGAGCTCAACCAGGCCGTCTTCGACGCCGACAACGCGTTCCGCGGCTGCATCTCGGGCGTCGGGTACGTGCTCTGGCGACAGGGCCTGCTGCCGAGCATCCGTTGCCTGAGCGACCGGGAGGTGCTCTCGCCCGGGCAGGCGAAGCGCATCGACGCCGTGCACGAGCGCTACCGGTGGCTCTCCGACGACGAGTTCGTCGAGGAGCACCGCGATCGCTGGTTCCGCTGAGCGCACGAGCATCGAGACGGTGGTGGACGGGCTCGCGATCGACGGCGGCACCCCGGTGCGGCGGCGGCCGCTGCCATCGGCCCTCGAGCCCGCCGGCCGACGCATCGGTGCCGAGGAGGAAGAGGCGGCCCTGCGGGTGCTGCGCTCCGGGAGGCTGTCGAGCGTCTAGGGCAACGAGGCTCGAGCGCTCGAGGTGGAGTTCGCGCAGCGCATCGGTGCTGAGCACGGTGCTCGGCTCGCGATCACGTGCTCGAGCGGCACCGCCGCCGTCATGATCGTCTCGACCCTGTCGATGCCGATCGTGGCGAAGAACGCGGCGGCGCGGCGCAGGAACCCGGCGCAGGTGGCTCCCTTCTCATCCGGCGGCACCTCGGAGTACGCGGCCCGGGAGTGGTCGTCGACGAGCGAGTGGACGTAGTCGTAGCCGATCCTGGTGCGCTGGTCGGGCCGCCCGAGGTGGTTCACTCTCGTGCCGCCGTCGCCGCGCCAGCCGCCGCCCTTCGGGATGCGGCCGAGCTTCTTGACGTCCATGTGGACCAACTCGCCAGGCCTGGCCCGCTCGTAGCGGACCGCGGTCTGCTTCGAGGAACGGATCACCTCTCCCGTGATCGGGTCGAGCTGCGATAGGGCCGGCGCCCCGCGCCGGGCGAGCACCCGCGAGACCGTCCGCGGCGACACCGCGACGCGTTCCGCGATGCGGTCCCGTCCTAAGCGCTCCTCGACCCGCAACCGGACGATCTCGAGCTCCGTCTCCTCCGGCGTGCGCGACGGCGACGAGCGCGGCCGGGAGGACCGATCCTGCAGCCCCGCAAGACCCTCCTGGTGGAACACGTCGATCCAGTGCGCGACGCACTTGCGGGAGCAGCCCATCGCCTTCGCGATGTGCGCCTTGGGCCAGCCGGCCAGGAAGCGATCGACGACGAGCTCTCTCGCTCTGGGCGTGAGCGCGGCGTTAGCGTGAGACACGAGGACCTCCGTTGGTCGGTGAAGCGTCAACAACTCCACTCAACCCGCGGGGGTCCTCCTCACGCCACCGTCCCTGCCACCAAGGTCATGGCCGGGTACACCTAGGGTCGCTCGAGGCGGCGCCCGTCCTGCCACACCGCCCGCACATCGAGCGAGGCGTCCCACAGCACGAGGTCGCCGAGAGCGCCGGGCTCGAGCGTTCCCATGCGCTCCCGGCCGAGCGCGCGGGCCGGGGTGGCGCTCGCCGCCACGACGGCGTCGTGGAATGGGATGCCGGCGGCGACGGCACGCCGGATCCCCTCCGACAGGGTGATGGACGAACCGGCGATCGTGCCGTTGGCGAGCGTCGCGACCCCGTCGCGCACGTCGACCGGTAGCCCGCCGAGCGACGTCGGCCCGTCGCCGACGCCCGCGGCGGCGGTCGCGTCGGTGACGAGCGCGACGCGGCCGGGCGCCGCGCGGAACAGCAGCGACAGCACTGTCGGATGCAGGTGCACGCGATCGGGGATCGCCTCGAGCGTCACGCGCGGGTCGTCGAGGGCTGCGCCGAGCAGCCCGGGCTGGCGGTGGTGGAGCGGCGGCATGGCGTTGAAGGCGTGCGTGACGAGCGTCGCGCCGGCGTCGAACGCCGCGCGCGCCGTGTCGAAATCGGCGTCGCTGTGGCCAACCGCCGCGACGGCGCCTAGGGCGACGATCTGCGAAATTGCCTCGAGGCCGCCGGGCAGCTCGGGCGCGAGGGTCACCTGCACGACCCCGCCGGGCTTCAAGAGCCGCTCGACGGCGGCGCCGGTAGGTCGCTGCAGCGAGGAGCGGTCGTGCGCCCCGCCACGCGTGGGCGCCAGGAAGGGGCCCTCGAGGTGCGCGCCAAGGAGTCCTGGCACGAACCGCTGCGCCGCGCGGATCTCGTCGAGCTGCAGCGCGAGCCGGTCGAGGTCGGCGCTCACGAGGGATGCGACGATCCGCGTCGTCCCGGCGGCGGCGTGGAACGCCGCGATGTCGGCGCTCGCGGCGGCGCCGTCTGCGTGCAAGCGCCCCGCAGCGCCGTGGTCGTGGATATCGACGAGCCCGGGCGTGAGAAGCGGATCGGGGCCGGCCAGATCGCGCGCGTCGACGGCCTCGGTCTCCGGTGCTGCGAACTCGCGCCAGCCGGAGCCCGTCCCGGCTGCCGCGATCGCGCCGTCGCGCACGAGCACCCATCCGACCTCGCCCGAGGCGACTGGAGCGCCCGCCCCGCGCAGTCGTGCGGAGTGGATGATCGTCTGCATGCGCCGCCTCCGTCGGTCCGCGCCGCCGCTGCCGGAGCGTGGGTGACGCTCCGACAGCATTGCACGGCCCACGACATGGCGCTCCCGAAGGGGACCCGGCATGCTGTAGGCCTCAGAGTCCGACGTCCCGAGGAGACCGATGGAGATCGTGATCGCTGAAGCCGGAGCGGTGGGCGCGCTCGTCGCCGACGAGGTGCACGCGCTCCTCGCACGGCAGCCGGAGGCGGTGCTGGGCCTCGCGACGGGGTCGAGCCCGCTGAGCGTCTACGACGAGCTCGTGCGGCGGGTCGAGGCGGGCGAGCTGTCGTTCGCGCGAGCTCGCGGCTTCATGCTCGACGAGTACGTCGGGTTGCCTGCCGACGATCCTCGGTCGTACCGGGCCGTCATCGACGCAGAGCTCGTCTCGCGCGCCGATTTCGCGCCGGATGCCGTGCAAGGGCCGGACGGGACCGCGGTCGACCTGGCCGCGGCGTGCCTCGCGTACGAGCAAACGATCGCCGAGGCGGGCGGCGTCGACCTGCAGATCCTCGGGGTCGGCACCGCCGGCCACATCGCGTTCAACGAACCGTCGTCGTCGCTCGCATCGCGCACACGGGTCAAGACGCTGACGATGCAGACGCGGCGGGACAACGCGTGCTTCTTCGACGGCGACGTTGAGGCCGTGCCCCGGCACTGCATCACGCAAGGCCTCGGCACGATCCTCGAGTCACGCCACGCGATCGTCATCGCGACCGGCGAGAAGAAGGCGATCGCGGTGCGGGAACTGGTCGAGGGCGCCATCTCGGCGCGCTGGCCGTGCACCGCGCTGCAACTGCACCCGCGGGTGACGGTCGTCGTCGATGCGGCGGCCGCATCGCGGCTCGAGCTGGCCGACTACTACCGAGAGGTGCAAGAGCACCGCGACGCGGTCGAGTGACGCTCGGCCGGGATCAGGCCGCGGCGGGCTCCGTCGGCGCCGGACTTCACCTGCAGCGGGAACACCATGGCTGACATCACCGGCAAGAAGGTCGCGTTCGTCCTTTCCCCTGAGGTGGCCCGTGCTTCGGCGCGAGGGCCTACTCCGCTGACTGCCTTCGCGACGAGCTCGGCGATCTGCTTGACCTTTTCGAGCCTGCGGGCGCATCGCACGCTCGGGGCTCTCCTGACTCGGCGGAGCGACGAGATGGCCGCGATCGGCTGCTTGCAATACTGCGTGGGCGTCTCGGATGACGCGCCCGACACGGTGTTCGTGATCGAGCGATGGACCTCGGCCGAACCCCATCGTGCGTCGTTGGAGCTGCCGTCGGTGCGTGATGCGATCGCGGAAGCCTTGCCGCTGCTCTCTGGCGAGATGGGCGGATCGCAGTTCGAGATCGTCGGCTCGCCGCTGAGCTAGATACCCTCCATCGAGTCGCCGCCCGCTCGGCGCTTGCGCGCCAATCCTGCCGCGTCGTCCCCACTGCTCGCCCAGGCGCTGCTGTCGCTCGGCCTCGTCGCCATCGCGAGCCCCGCGGTGGTGCTGGTCGCCATGCCGAGGCATCTTGCTTTCGTCGTCGTCGTCGTGGCGCTGCCGGGCCCGGCGGGCACGGAGCTGTACATCCTGGCCAAGCTGGTGCTGATCATCGCGATCCCGTCCGTCGGGCACCGCAGTCCTGGCGACCGGCTGATGCGCGCATCCATGGTCGCGAGTGGGCAGTCGAGAGACTCGGCCAACGCGACGTAGCCGGCGTCGTACGCAGACAGATTGTCGCGCAGCTTCCAGATGCGCGGCAGGAGCCCGGTCACCGCGTACCGCGTGATGCCGATGCGGCGCCAGGCGTCGATCGCCGCCCATCCGTCGTCGGCAGCGATGCGACGGTGCGCCGCAGCACGCTCGCCACCTCGAGGTCGATCAGATGAGGGGCGTGCGATGCCTCCGTGCCGAGCAGCGACCTCGCGGCTCCGTCGTCCAGTGGCGCCGAGACCGCGGCCGAGGCATCCAGGACGGTCATCGAGCCTCTCGCTCTTCCTCGATGGCCGCGACCACCGACGTCGGTCCTACGCCGAGGTCGGGCAGCGCGCCGAGGAGCGCTGCGTCGTCAGCGCGGCGCGATGCCTCGGCCGGCACGTTGCTGCGGTCAGCTCACCGCCTTCGCGACGAGCTCGGCGATCTGCTGCCGCACCGCGGGGGTGTCGGCGACCACGGCGTAGGACGTCGCCCACATGTCGCCGTCGTCGAGGTTCGCGATGGTCTGGAAGCCGAGCGTCGAGTAGCGCTCGGCGAACTTCGACGCCTGCTGGAAGAACACGAGCACCTTCCCGTCGCGCGCGTAGGAGGGGAAGCCGTACCAGGTCTTCGGGTCGAGGTCGGGGGCCGTCTCGGAGACGACCTCGTGCACCATCTGCGCGAGCGACTTGTCGGGCTCGGGGAGCCCCTCGATCGCGTCGAGCACGTCCTGCCGGTCGCGCTCCTTCTTGTTGCCGCCCTTCGACTGGCGGCGCAGCTCCGCGGTGCGCGCCTTGAGCGCGTCGCGCTCCTCCTTCGAGAGGGTGCCGTCGTCGGCCTTCGCCTCGGTCTTGGCCATGGGGATCCTCCGATCGTCGTCGATCGCGCGAGCCGCGATGCGCACCATCATGCCCGCGCGCACCGCGGCTCGCTTCTCGGATCCTGCGCGGGCTCAGCGCGCCGGCACGGGCTCCCGACGCTCGTCGGGCTCCGCGCCCGCGCTCGTCGACGCATCCGACGCATCCGACGCGTCCGCCTCGTCCGAGTCGTCGACGAACGGGCCGTCGCCGCGGGGACCGTCGTAGATGGCCCGGTCGAGGATGCCCTCGCGCTTGGCGACGATCGTCGGCACGAGCGCCTGACCGGCGACGTTGACCGCGGTGCGGCCCATGTCGACGATCGGGTCGACCGCGAGCAGCAGGCCGACGCCCTCGAGCGGGAGGCCGAGCGTCGAGAGGGTGAGCGTCAGCATGACGGTCGCCCCGGTCGTGCCGGCGGTCGCGGCGGAGCCGACGATCGAGACGACCGCGATGAGCACGTACTGGATGAGCGAGAGCTCGATGCCGAAGAACTGGGCGACGAAGATCGCGGCGATCGCGGGGTAGATCGCGGCGCAGCCGTCCATCTTCGTCGTCGAGCCGAACGGCACGGCGAACGACGCGTACTCGCGCGGCACGCCGAGGTTGCGCTCGGTGACGCGCTGCGTGAGCGGCAGCGTGCCCATCGACGAGCGGCTCACGAACCCGAGCTGCACCGCGGGCCACACGCCCGAGAAGTACTGGCGGATCGACAGTCCGTGCGCCTTGATCAGCACCGGGTAGACGACGAACAGCACGAGCGCGAGGCCGAGGTAGATGGCACCGACGAACCACGCGAGCGTGCCGAGCTTCTCCCAGCCGTACTGCACGACGGCGTTGCCGAGCAGGCCGACCGTGCCGATCGGGGCGATGCGGATGATCCACCACAGTGCCTTCTGGATCACCTTCAGCGTCGACTCGGTGAAGTCGAGGAACGGCTGCGCCTTCTTGCCGAGCTTGAGCGCGGCGATGCCGACGACCGTCGCCACGACGATGACCTGCAGCACGTTGAAGCCGACCGTCGAGCTGATGACGCCCTCGGCCGACTCGCGCGTCGAGACCGTGAGGCCGAGGAAGTTCTGCGGCACGAGGCCCGTGAGGAAGTCCCACCAGCCGCCGACGCGGCTCGGCTCGCCCGCCTCGAGGCCCGAGCCGTCGACGCGGGCGCCGGGCTGCAGGGTCACGCCGAGGGCGATGCCGATCGTGACGGCGATCGCGGCGGTGATCGCGAACCACACGAGCGTCTGACCCGCGAGGCGCGCCGCGTTCTGCACGCGGCCGAGGCGAGCGATCGAGGCGATGATCGCGGTGAGGATGAGCGGGACGACGGCGGTCTTCAGCAGCGCGACGTAGCTCGAGCCGATCGTCCCGAGCGTCTCGGCGAGCGGGTTGTCGGCGCCGTCGACGCCGGGGCCGAGCTGCAGCGCGACGAGGCCGAGCACGACGCCGAGCACGAGCGCGGCGGAGATCTGGAAGCCGAAGGATCCGAGGATCCGGCGAGCGCGTGAGGGCGCAGTCGCGGCAGTGGTGGGCACGGTGCTCCTAGGGGTGCGGTGAGGGGGTGCGGTGAGGGGATGCGCGGCACGAAGCGCGAGCGCAGGTTCAGTTATAGCGCCCATAACGTGCCATTGTCACCTCGAGCGTCATCCGACGTCACGAGCGCGACGTGCGCAGGGGCTGGCATGGTGTCTGCATGAGCGAAGACGCGAAGCGACCCTCGTGCGGTACCTCGACGCGCAGCGCGATGCGCTGCGCTGGAAGCTCGAGGGGCTCGGCGAGCGGGAGCTGCGGATGCCGATGACACCGACGGGCACCAACCTGCTCGGCCTCGCGAAGCACGTCGCGACCGTCGCGGCCGGCTACTTCGGGACGTGCGTCGGGCGGCCCTTCCCCGAGCCGCTGCCGTGGAACGCCGACGATGCCGAGCCGAACGCCGACATGTGGGCCGGCCCGGATGAGACCGCGGAGTCGGTCCTCGAGCTCTGGGATCGAGCGTGGGCCCACGCGAGCGCGACGTTCGAGGCGCTGCCGCTCGACGCCCCCGCGCACGTGCCGTGGTGGGGCGACCGGGCGGACACGACGCTGCACCGGCTCATCGTGCACATGATCGCCGAGGTCGCGCGGCACGCGGGGCACGCCGACATCCTCCGCGAGACGATCGACGGCGCCGCGGGGCTGCGACCCGGCGTCTCGAACCTGCCCGACGTCGACGAGCACTGGTGGGCCGACTACGTCGCGCGGCTGCGCGAGGCGGCGGAGGCGGCGGGCACCGAGCGGCCGGGGCAGGGCGGCTCCGGCCGGTAGCGCGACGGCCGCGGGCACGGAATGCGCCTGCCCGCGCTGCGGTTCTCCCGGGCATGCGCAAGCGGATCGGCTTCCTCTCGTTCGGGCACTACCGGAGCGTCGTCGGCTCGCGCGTGCCGAGCGCCGGCGACTCGCTCCGCATGCACGTCGAGCTGGCCGTCGCGGCCGAGGAGGCCGGCATGGACGGCGCCTGGGTGCGGGTGCACCACTTCGACGAGTCGCTCGCGACTCCGTATCCCCTACTCGCGGCGATGGCCGCCCGCACGTCGAGGCTCGAGCTCGGCACGGGCGTCGTCGACCTGCGCTACGAGCAGCCGCTCGCGATGACCGAGCTCGCGAGCGCCGCGGACCTGCTCTCGGGCGGCCGGCTGCAGCTCGGCATCTCGCGCGGCTCCCCCGAGCCGGCGATCGACGGGCAGGAGCGCTTCGGGCTCGGCCTCGAGCCCGGCGAGCGCTGGTCGGACGTCGCCCGTGAGCGCGCCGCGCACTTCCGCCGGGCGCTGCGCGGCGAGCCGCAGGCTCGCTCGGAGCGCGCGGCGCAGCTCGGCCAGGGCCCCGACCTGCCCGTCGAGCCGCGCTCGCCCGAGCTCGCCGACCGGCTGTGGTGGGGCGCTGGCAACCACGCCTCCGGGCTGTGGGCCGCAGAGCACGGCTACCACCTGCTCTCGTCGACGCTGCTGACGCAGGACGACGGCCGGCCCTTCCACGTGCAGCAGGCCGATCAGGTGCGCGACTACCTCGCGGGCTACGCCGAGGCGGGGCACGAGGTGCCACCGCGCACGGCGGTGACCCGCAGCGCCTTCCCCTTCTTCTCCGACGACGACCGCCGCTACTTCGGGCTCGCCGACGAGCAGCGCGACGGCATCGGGCGACTGGAGGGCGGTGCGGTGCGCGGCGGCCCGACCTATGCGGGCGAGCCGGAGCACGTCGCCCGCCGGCTGCTCGCCGACGAGGCGGTGCAAGCGGCCGACACGGTGCTCTTCGCGCTCCCGAGCCAGCTCGGCCTCGACTACAACGCCCACCTGCTCGGCTCGCTCGTCGCCGTGGCGCGAGAGCTCGGGTGGCAGGAGGGCTGACCCTCCCCCGATGGCAGGAGCCGACTGCCGCAGCGGGCAGCCGGCTCCTCACCGCTCGGATCAGCGGTCGTGCGTGCCCTCGGCGAACTCCTCGACGATCTTCGCGTTGAACGCGGGCAGGTCGTCGGGCGTGCGGCTCGAGACGAGGCCCTTGTCGGTGACGACCTCCTCGTCGACCCAGTCGGCGCCGGCGTTGCGCAGGTCGGTCTTGAGGCTCGGGTAGCTCGTGATCCGGCGGCCGTCGACGGCGCCCGCCTCGATGAGGATCCACGCGCCGTGGCAGATGACGCCGATGGGCTTGCCCGCGTCGGCGAAGCCCTTGACGAGCGCGACGGAGGCCTCGTCCATGCGCAGGTGGTCGGCGTTCACCACGCCGCCCGGGAGCACGAGGGCGTCGAAGTCGGATGCGCTCACCGACCCGGGTGACGCATCCACCGCCTGCTCGTGCCCGTTCTTGCCCTCGATCGAGCCCTCCTTCGGCGAGACGAGCGTCGGCTCGCCGCCGGCGCTCTGCACCGCCTCCCAGGGGCTCGTGAGCTCGGAGTCCTCGAAGCCGTCCGTGAGCACGAACGCGACCTTCTTGCCGGTGATGTCAGCCATGCTGCCTCCTTCTCCATCGGTATGCAGGCAACGCTACGGGGGGCGGCTGGGCGCCTCGTGAGCGCCGCCTGGGCATGTGGGTGGTCCGGCGTAGCGTGCTCCTCGAGCCCCCGGAGGTGACCGATGACGACCCCGAACGACACCGTTGTAAGTCTCGCTCGGCGTGTCGCCGAGATCTTCCGACCGACTCCCCACAGGTGTCAGCGACGACTGTCCACAGGCTTTTCCGCGTCGTTCCGCGGCGGGAATGACACCTGTGGAGTTCTTGTTGACTCAGGTGTGGAGAAACACACCATCTTGTGTCCTTGATCGCCGTCAGACCCCACATATAGTGGGAGCCCGGCCACGGCCGGACCACGAGACCCCAGCACCGGAACCATCCCGAGGAGAGCGGCCATGACCGTCACCGTCTATTCGAAGCCCGCCTGCGTGCAGTGCACGATGACCACCCGCGCGCTCGACGCCCAGGGCATCGAGTACGAGATCTTCGACGTGACCGCCGACGACAAGGCGCTGCAGACGGTCAAGGAGCTCGGCTACATGCAGGCTCCCGTCGTGATCGCCGACGAGCAGCACTGGTCGGGCTTCCAGCCCGACCGCATCAAGGCGATCATCGCGGCTTGAGCCGCGCCGCCGGCAGGAGGGGGCCGTGAACCAGGTCGTCTACTTCTCGAGCGTGTCGGGCAACACCGCCCGCTTCGTGGAGAAGCTCGGCCGACCGGCCGCGCGCATCCCCCTCTACGCCTCCGACCCGCCGCTCGAGCAGCGAGAGCCGTTCGTGCTCATCGTGCCGACCTACGGCGGCGGCGACGGCAAGGGCGCGGTGCCGAAGCAGGTGATCCGGTTCCTCAACGACGAGCAGAACCGCAAGCACCTGCGAGGCGTCATCAGCGCCGGCAACACCAACTTCGGTGCGGGCTACGGGCTTGCGGGCGACATCATCGCCCGCAAGTGCGACGTGCCGCACCTCTACCGCTTCGAACTCTTCGGAACCCCCGACGACGTGCGCGTCGTCAACGACGGATTGGATGGACTATGGCGACAGTGACGCCCGAGATGACGACGGGCAAGACGTCGGCGATGGACTACCACGCGCTCAACGCGATGCTCAACCTCTACGGACCGGACGGCAAGATCCAGTTCGAGAAGGACCGCGAGGCCGCGAACCAGTACTTCCTGCAGCACGTCAACCAGAACACCGTCTTCTTCCACTCGCTCAAGGAGAAGCTCGACTACCTCGTCGAGAACGACTACTACGAGAAGGACGTGCTCGACCAGTACTCCTTCGAGTTCATCAAGTCGCTCATGAAGCGGGCCTACGGCTACAAGTTCCGCTTCCCGACGTTCCTCGGCGCCTTCAAGTACTACACGTCGTACACGCTCAAGACGTTCGACGGGAAGCGCTACCTCGAGCGCTACGAGGACCGCGTCGTGAACGTCGCGCTCGCGCTCGCCTCGGGCGACGAGACGCTCGCGGAGCACATCGTCGACGAGGTCGTCAACGGCCGCTTCCAGCCGGCCACCCCGACCTTCCTCAACGCGGGCAAGAAGCAGCGCGGCGAGCTCGTGTCGTGCTTCCTGCTGCGCATCGAGGACAACATGGAGTCGATCGGCCGCTCGATCAACTCCGCCCTGCAGCTCTCGAAGCGCGGCGGCGGCGTGGCGTTCAACCTCACGAACATCCGCGAGTACGGCGCCCCGATCAAGCAGATCCAGAACCAGTCCTCGGGCGTCATCCCCGTGATGAAGCTCTTCGAAGACAGCTTCTCGTACGCGAACCAGCTCGGTGCGCGCCAGGGCGCGGGCGCGGTGTACCTCCAGGCGCACCACCCCGACATCATGCGCTTCCTCGACACGAAGCGCGAGAACGCCGACGAGAAGATCCGCATCAAGACGCTCTCGCTCGGCGTCGTGGTGCCCGACATCACGTTCGAGCTCGCGAAGAAGGGCGAGGACATGTACCTGTTCTCGCCGTACGACGTCGAGCGCGTCTACGGCGTGCCCTTCAGCGACATCTCGGTGACCGAGAAGTACCACGAGATGGTCGATGACGCCCGCATCACGAAGACGAAGATCAACGCGCGCGAGTTCTTCCAGACGCTCGCCGAGATCCAGTTCGAGTCGGGCTACCCGTACATCATGTTCGAGGACACGGTGAACCGGGCGAACCCGATCGACGGCCGCATCAACATGTCGAACCTCTGCAGCGAGATCCTGCAGGTCAACACCCCGTCGACCTACGACGACGACCTCGACTACGTCTCGGTCGGCAAGGACATCTCCTGCAACCTCGGCTCGATGAACATCGCGCTGTCGATGGACTCGCCCGACTTCGGCAAGACCGTCGAGACGGCCATCCGGGCGCTCACCGCGGTCTCCGACCAGTCGAACATCGGCTCCGTGCCGTCGATCGCGCGCGGCAACGACATGAGCCACGCGATCGGCCTCGGCCAGATGAACCTGCACGGCTACCTCGGCCGCGAGCGGATCTTCTACGGCTCGGAGGAGGGCATCGACTTCACGAACATCTACTTCTACACGGTGCTGTTCCACGCGCTGCGGGCCTCCAACCGCATCGCGCAGGAGAAGGGCCGCACCTTCGAGGGCTTCGAGCGCTCGAAGTACGCGACCGGCGAGTTCTTCGACAAGTACACCGAGCAGGAGTGGAAGCCGGCCACAGCCCGCGTGCAGGAGCTCTTCGACGCGTCGGAGATCCACATCCCCACGCAGGACGACTGGCGTGAGCTCAAGGCGCTCGTGCAGGAGCACGGCATCTACAACCAGAACCTGCAGGCGGTGCCGCCGACCGGCTCGATCTCGTACATCAACAACTCGACGTCGTCGATCCACCCGATCGCGGCGAAGATCGAGATCCGCAAGGAGGGCAAGCTCGGGCGCGTCTACTACCCGGCGCCGTTCATGACGAACGACAACCTCGAGTACTTCCAGGACGCCTACGAGATCGGTCCCGACAAGATCATCGACACCTACGCCGCGGCGACGCAGCACGTCGACCAGGGCCTCTCGCTCACGCTGTTCTTCAAGGACACGGCGACGACCCGCGACATCAACCGCGCGCAGATCTCCGCGTGGCGCAAGGGCATCAAGACGATCTACTACGTGCGACTCCGCCAGCTGGCGCTCGAGGGTACGGAAGTGGATGGCTGCGTCAGCTGCATGCTGTGATTTCCTCACTTTTAGCGCGACAACGATGAAGGAACAGGACATGGACACCCAAGAGACGCCGGCATCGGTCTTCGACGACGCCATCGATGCGCCGACCCTCGCGGAGGAGGCCGGCGCGGCGATCGAGGCCGACCACGCCGAGATCCAGGAGGCGCTCGACGGCCCCGCCCAGACCGAGGCCCAGAAGCGCCAGCACCGCCACAACCACCTGGTGCAGGCGATCAACTGGAACCGCATCGAGGACGACAAGGACCTCGAGGTCTGGAACCGCCTCGTGAACAACTTCTGGCTGCCCGAGAAGGTGCCGCTGTCGAACGACATCCAGTCGTGGGCGACCCTCACCGAGGACGAGAAGCTGCTCACGATGCGCGTCTTCACCGGCCTCACGCTGCTCGACACCATCCAGGGCACCGTCGGCGCCGTCTCGCTCATCCCGGATGCGGTGACGCCGCACGAGGAGGCGGTGCTCACGAACATCGCCTTCATGGAGAGCGTGCACGCGAAGTCGTACTCGTCGATCTTCTCGACGCTCGCGTCGACGAAGGAGATCGACGACGCCTTCCGCTGGTCGACGGAGAACCCGTACCTGCAGCGCAAGGCCGAGATCATCATCGGCTACTACGAGGGCGACGACCCGCTCAAGCGCAAGGTCGCCTCGACGCTGCTCGAGTCGTTCATGTTCTACTCGGGCTTCTACCTGCCGATGTACTGGTCGAGCCGCGCGAAGCTCACGAACACGGCCGACATGATCCGCCTCATCATCCGCGACGAGGCCGTGCACGGCTACTACATCGGCTACAAGTTCCAGAAGGGCTACGAGAAGCTCAGCCCTGAGAAGCAGGCCGAGATCAAGGACTACACGTACTCGCTGCTCTACGAGCTCTACGAGAACGAGTCGAAGTACTCGGCCGAGCTCTACGACCCCGTGGGCCTCACCGAGGACGTCAAGAAGTTCCTCCACTACAACGCCAACAAGGCGCTGATGAACCTGGGCTTCGAGCCGCTGTTCCCATCGACCGTCACCGACGTCAACCCGGCGATCCTGTCGTCGCTGTCGCCGAACGCCGATGAGAACCACGACTTCTTCTCGGGCTCCGGCTCCTCCTACGTCATCGGCAAGGCCGAGGCGACCGAGGACGAGGACTGGGACTTCTGACCCTGCGCTGACGCGAAGGGATGCGGCCGGTCACCGTACGGGGTGACCGGCCGCATCGCCGCGATCTGGGGTCACGGCGGCGGTCAGCCTTCCAGCACGCCGTCCGGATCCACGACGCTCACGGCGCGCCCGTCTGCGCCCATGCGTCGCATGCCCTCGCGCAGCATCCGTCTTCCGATGTCGTTCGCCGACGGCACTCGCGACAGCTCCAGCACCACCGGCGCGCCATCGTCGGGCAATCGCGCAAGTGCTCGCAGCGCGGCCTCGGCCGCCGCGAAGTGCATGACACCCTGCAGCTGCACCTCGTGGGAGCCGTGCCCTGCTTCCGGCTGGATGACGCCGTGCACCACGTGCGAGGCGACCTCGGGCGTCTCCATGAGATGCAGTCCCATCTCGGCCGAGAGCTGTTCGCACATCCGCACGCCTCGTACGCTGTTGCCCGAGCGGTCGAGCCTCGGCGAGAACGTGCCGATGCCGACCTGCCCCGGCAGTGCTCCGATGATGCCGCCCGAGACACCGCTCTTCGCCGGGATGCCGACCGTGCTCATCCAATCCCCCGCCGCGTCGTACATGCCGCAGGTCGCCATCACGCTCAGCACTTGCCTGCACACCCACCTGGGCACCACCCGCTCGCCCGTGAGCGGATTGCGGCCCCCGGCGGCAAGCGTCATGGCCATGACCGCGAGATCGCGCACATCGACGAGCACCGAGCACTGGCGGCTGTAGCCGTCGACCGCGAGCCGCGGCTCGTCCTGCAGCTTGCCCTGCGCGCGCACGAGGTAGGCGAGCGCCATGTTGCGGTCGGCGGTCGATCGCTCGGACTCGTAGACGACCTCGTCGACCTCGAGCGCCCGACCGGCGAAGGCCGAGAGTCCCTCGATCACACGCGCGGTGCTCTCATCCCCGCCCGCGTCCCGCGCGCCCGCGAGCGCGTGTGTCGTGATCGCGCCGATGTTGATCATCGGGTTGCGAGGGCGGCCGTTCGGTTCGAGCGAGATCTCGCTGAACGCATCCCCGGACGGCTCCACCCCGACGTGCTCGAGCACCTCGTCGAGACCGCGGTCGGCGAGCGCGAGCGCATACACGAAGGGCTTCGAGATCGACTGGATCGTGAAGCGATGCTCCGCGTCGCCGACCCCGTAGACCGTGCCGTCGAGCATGCAGAGCGCGGCGCCGAACGGGGCGGGATCTGCCTCGGCGAGCTGGGGGATGTAGTGCGCGAGCTCGCCCTCGTCGCTGTCCGCGCACGAGAGTCGCACCTGCTCGAGGAAGTCCGTCACAGGCGTGTGCATGCGACGAGGCTAGCCGTCCACCGGTCGCGCTCCGCTGCGCTCAGGAGCGGAGCAGCTGCTCGTCATGCGCCGAGCACCCCGTCGGGGTCGGTGACCCGCACCTCCCGGCCGTCGGCGCGCATCCGCTCGACCGCCTCGCTGAGCAGCCGCCGGCCGATCGCGCTCGCCGAGACGACGCGGGAGAGGTCGAGCACGAGCGGAGCGTCCTCCTCGGGCAGCGCCTCAAGCTCGCGCAGGGCCGCCTCGGCCGCGGCGAACTGCATCGTGCCCTGCAGCTGCACCTCGCGCAGGCCGTCGCCGTCGGTGTCGGGCTCGACGACGCCGTAGAGCACGTGCGTGGCGAGCTCGGGCGCGTGCATGAGGTGGAGGCCGAGCTCGGTCGACATGCGCGCGAAGGCTCGCGCGCCACGCACGCTCGTGCCGACGTCGTCGAGCCGCGGCGAGAACGCGCCGGCGCCGATCTGGCCGGGGAGCGTCCCGAGCACGCCGCCCGCGACGCCGCTCTTCGCCGGGATGCCGACCCGGCTCATCCAGTCCCCCGCGGCGTCGTACATGCCGCACGTCGCCATGACGCTCAGTGCTTGGGTGCACGCCCAGACGGGCACGACCTGCTCGCCGGTGATCGGATTCCTGCCGCCGTTCGCGAGCGTCATCGCCATCACCGCGAGGTCGCGCACGTCGACGAGCATAGAGCACTGGCGGATGTAGCCGTCGACGGCGTCGTGCGGCTCGCCGTCGAGCTTGCCCTGCGAGTGCGACAGGTAGGCGAGCGCGAGCGTGTGGCTCGCGACCGAGCGCTCCGACTCGAACACCGCCTCGTCGATCTCGAGCTCGCGGCCGGCGAAGGCCGAGAGCCCCACCCGGACGCGCTCGTCGCGCTCGGCCAGGCTCCACGCGGGGTCGCCGACGAGGGAGTGCGTCGTGACGGCGCCGACGTTGATCATGGGGTTGCGCGGCCGGCCGCTGGGCTCGAGCGAGATCTCATGGAAGGCGTCGCCCGAGGGCTCGACGCCGACGTGCTCGAGCACCTTCTCGAGCCCGCGGTCGGCGAGCGCGAGCGCGTAGACCAGCGGCTTCGAGATCGACTGGATCGTGAAGCGGTGCTCGGCGTCGCCCGTCGCGTAGACGGTGCCGTCGGCCGTGCAGAGCGCGATCGCGAAGCGGTCGGGGTCCGCCTCCGCGAGCTCGGGGATCTCGTCGTGCAGCTCCCCGCCGTCGTCGTCGGCGCACTCGCGCAGCATCTCGTCGAGCAGCTCCGGGATGGGATTGCGCATGCTCGAGGCTAGCGATGCTCGGCTGAGGGCCATCCGTGCGGCGAACCGCGGCATCCGCTGTGGCCTGGCAAGGAGAGCGCCTCGATCGGTTCCCGCCGCAGCGTCTGCGCATGTCCGAGACTTGCGGAGAGGAGTAGTCCCCCGGCCACGCGTCGTCACTTCGTGCTCGCCATCGGGCTCCGGCGCTCGGAGGCCTTCGGGCCTCGGACGAGACCTCCAGTTGCACCGTCAACTGGAGGACACGATGGATGTACCTTTCTATGCCTGGCTCGCCGTGCTCGCGGCGATCGTCGTCATGCTCGCGATCGATCTCTTCGCACATCGGCGGGCACACGTCATCAGCGTGCGCGAGGCGCTCGCCTGGTCGATCGTCTGGGCGCTCTCGGGCATCAGCTTCGGGATCGTCGTCTGGAACCTGTGGGGCGCCGAGCTCGGCCAGCAGTACTTCGCCGGCTACCTGATCGAGAAGTCGCTCGCGGTCGACAACGTCTTCGTCTGGGCGATCATCTTCGCCGCGTTCTCGGTGCCGCGAGAGCTCCAGCACCGAGTGCTGTTCCTCGGTGTGCTCGGCGCGCTCGTCTTCCGCGGCATCTTCATCGCGGTCGGGGCTACTCTCATCGAGAGCTTCGCCTGGATCCTCTACGTCTTCGCCGCATTCCTCATCGTCACGGGCATCCAGATGCTGCGCACTCGCAACGAGCACGTGCACCCCGAGCGCTCGCGAGTGCTCAGGCTCTTCCGGCGCGTCGTGCCGATGACGGATGCGTACCACGGGCAGCGCTTCCTCGCGCGGAAGGCGGGAGTCGTGGTGGCGACGCCGCTGCTCGCGGTGCTCGTGCTGGTCGAGATGACGGACATCGTCTTCGCGGTCGACTCGATCCCGGCGATCTTCGCGGTCACCTCCGAGCCGTTCCTCGTCTTCACCGCGAACGCGTTCGCGATCCTCGGGCTGCGAGCGATGTACTTCCTGCTCGCCGATCTCATCCACCGCTTCGTCTACCTCAAGGTCGGACTCTCGCTCGTGCTGATCTGGGTGGGCGGGAAGATGGCGCTGCTCGACGTGCTGCACATCCCCACGCTCGTCTCCCTCACCGTCGTCGCGCTCATCATCGGCATCTCGATCGCGGTGTCGCTCGCGGCGACGCGAGGGCAGGAGCGCCGCGCCGTCGAGACAGCGCCCACCGGCTCCTTCTGCGTGGCGACAGCGGCTGAGCTCGCCGAGCTCGAGCCGCTGCTGAGCCGCCGTCGCGCGCGCGAGCGGGTTGCCGTGCGACGGCAGCCGCCCGGTTCGACCGAGCGATCGTGAGCCGCCCGCGCGGCTCAGGTCGACGCATCCGCCCCGTCGTCGTCGACCCACTCGAGCAGGTCGCCCGGCTGGCAGCCGAGCACGCGGCACATCGCGTCGAGCGTCGAGAACCGCACCGCCTTCGCACGGCCGTTCTTCAGCACCGCGACGTTCGCGGGGCTCAGCCCGACGCGCTCGGCGAACTCGCCCACGCTCAGCTTGCGCTTGGCGAGCTCGACGTCGATCCGCACGACGATCGGCATCAGATCACCTCGTCGAGCTCGGCGCGGTAGCCGCTCGCCTGCTGCAGCAGGCCGCGCATGACGAGCATGAGCAGCAGCGGCAGGAGCGAGAGCACGACCGGCCCGAAGAGCGCCATCGGGATGCCCGGGTCGCGGAGCTCGGGGGTGAAGAAGACCACGGCCGCGACCGTGAGCGCGCCGGCGGCGAAGAGCGCCCAGCCGATCGCGAGCGCCCACACGATCGCGTCGACCCAGCGGCGCGCCTCGGGGCTGAAGATGCGGTCGCGCTGCACGAGCGTGAGCAGCCGCCAGATGCAGACGATCACCGCGAGCACCGCGATGATCACGAGCGAGAGCACGGCCTGCGCGCCCACGCGGAACCACGGCGCCTCGTCGGCCAGTTCGCCGGGCAGCGACAGCAGCATGATCACGAGCAGCCAGGCGGCGGCGGCCGCGAGCGCCACGCGGAGGAGGAGGACGATCCATCGGGAGCGGAGCATGCGTCGAGCATGACAGCGCATCTCTCGATAATCAATCGGATTCGATTCGAAACAACGAGCGCGGTGGCCCCGCGCGCTTAGCAGGCACATTCCGGTGGGGTACATCGCGGACGCACAGCCGCCGGTGACCGCACCTCCAGGCGCGACCCCCATGGTGGAAGCAGACCACAGACCCCGAACAGGAATGAGGCACGACCATGAGCAACGGCAATCTCTCCATCGACCAGGTGCAGGGCGGCACCGTCTACGACTCGACGGGCGACAAGGTCGGCACCGTGTCGAGCGTCTACCTCGACGACGCGACGGGCCAGCCTGCGTTCGCGACGGTGAGCACCGGCTGGTTCGGCACGCGCGAGAGCTTCGTGCCGCTCCGCGACGCGACCGTCCGAGACGGCGAGATCCACGTGCCGCACACGAAGGACAAGATCAAGGACGCTCCCAACATCGACGCAGACGCGCACGTGAGCGAGGCGGAGGAGGCAGAGCTCTTCCGCTACTACGACTACCAGGGCGGCACCGGCACCACGGGCACCGACTCCGTGGGCACGGGCTCGGCGGGCACCGGCTCGATGGGCACGGGCACCGACGCGGTCGACAGCGACCACGAGTCGATCGTCCGTCGCGAGGAGGAGCTGCACGTCGGCACCGAGCGCGTCGAGTCCGGCCGCCTGCGCATCCGCAAGCACGTCGTGACCGACCACGAGACGGTCACCGTCCCGGTCGAGCGCGAAGAGGTCGAGATCGTCCGCGAGCCGCTCGACGGCACGAGCACCGGCACCCGCGGCGACCTCGGCGACGACGAGATCGAGGTCACGCTCACCGAGGAGCGGCCGGTCGTCGACAAGCGGGTCGTCGACGCGGAGCGCATCGGCGTCGACCGCCGCACGGTCGTCGACAGCGAGACCGTGCAGGCCGACGTCGCGCGCGAGGAGGTCGACATCGACCGCGAGGGCGACACGCGACGCTGACGCACCTCTCCGAACGGCCCGCCGGCAGCTCGCCAGGCGGGCCGTTCGTCGTTCGCGGCGCAGTGAGGACGCGCGCTCGGCTCCGGGTGGGCGCGGCATGGTTCGATCGGATGCGTGGAGGCCGTCACGAGCGTCGAGCTGCGTCGCGAGGCGCGCGCGATCGCCGCGGCATGGGGCTCGTTCGCCGCCGGCGCGCTCTTCGCGCTCGTGGCCCTGTGGGGCGAGCCGAAGCCCATCGCGGGCGAGGGCTCCGTCGCCCTGCCCGCCGCGGGCATCGTCGCGCTCGTCACTGCAGGAGCCTTCGCGCTCAGCACCCTCCTGCACCGCCGCGACGAGGCGGGCCCGATGCCGCCGTGGCAGCGCGCGGTCTCGCGCGTCTCGACGGTCGCGCTCGCCGTCGGCCTCGCGGCCGTCGCCTACCTCGGCACGCTCACGGGCGCCGAGATCCTCGCCCGCGGGCTCCAGGGTCTCGAGGCGCCTGCGATCGGCGGCGCGCTCCTCACGGGGATCGCGAGCGCCGCGGGCGGCTGGCTTGCCTTCCGGGCGGGGGTCGAGCTCACGACGCGCGACCTCGCGACGCTGCTGTTCGGCTTCCTCACGATCGGCACGGTCTTCGCGATGCTCACCGCCGCCGACCCCCGCTGGTGGGAGCGGCACTTCTCCGACCTCGGTGCCGGCAGCGGTGCCGGCTCCTGGGCCTTCAACGGCACGGTCGTCGTCGCTGGACTGCTCGTGGCGACGATCGGCTCGTACCTCGGCCGCGACCTGCACCGCTGGCTCGGCGATCCGGCCCTGCGCGGCATCGCGCTCGTCGTGGCGCTGTTCGCGCTCACCGGGATCGCGCTCGCGGGCGTCGGTCTCTTCCCCGTCCCCGTAGCGCCGCTGCTGCACAACATCGCCGCGTTCGGCACCCTCGGCCTCTTCGTCGCCTCGGCGATCGCTGCCATGCTCGTCATGCCCCGGCCGCCGCGAGCGCTCGTGCTCACGACCGTCGGGGCGGCCGCCGCGATCGTCGTCGCCCTCCTGCTGTGGCGCCCGCTCGCCGTCTACTCCGCCGCCGGCCTCGAGGCGGTCGCGGTCGGCATCGCGTTCGCGTGGCTCACGACGCTCGTGCGTACGATCGGCGCCCTCGCCCCCGACGCATCCCGCCCCTCGCGCGTGCCGAGCCTGCTGCGCGGAGGCCCGACCGGGCGGCCGGACTCGACATCGTCACCGGCAGGCGGCAAGGTGGGGTCATGAGCGAGAACGAACCGGCAGAGGCAGAGACGCCGCAGGACACCCCCGAGGGCGTCGAGAGCGCCGAGGAGGCGCAGCGCCGCAAGTTCCGCGAGGCGCTCGACAAGAAGAAGCTCGGCCACCACGGCCAGGGCATGGCGCCGCAGGGCGGGGTGCAGGGCGCCCACTCGGGCCCCGCGGTGCAGAAGCGCGTCCACCGCCGCAAGAGCGGCTGAGCGCCGACGCGCAGAGCGGCGCGCCTCAGCGCAGCGCGAGCCTCGTGATGCAGGTCGGCGCGTCCGCGGACGTCGAGAGCGTCGCGACACCCGTCATGCCCGCGTGCTCGATCTCGATCGAGCCGCGGACGTCGCGGGGCAACCAGTAGCCCACGAAGCCGTTGTCGAACGTCTCGGTGCTCTCGTCCACGATCACCGCGCCGGATGCGTCCGTGATCGTCACGCGCACCGGCTCGCGCGAGAGCTCACCCTGGCACGTCGTGAGGCTGTGGAAGTGACACTCGTGGGTCTGCTCGACGTAGGGCGCGATCGAGACGTAGGCGAGGTCGTCGGGCAGCGGCAGCGACGTCTCACCACGCTCGTCCTCCAGCACGAGCGCATCCGGCCGCACCGACGCGATGAGGCTCGTCGAGCGCTCCGAGACCGCCACGCGGTCGAGCACGTCGATGACCTCGACCGCGGTGAGACCGGCCAAGCCATGGTCGGCCAGGACGTCGTCGGTCGCCGAGCTCGCCGGCGCGCCCTGCGGAGCGGGCACCGCTGCGCAACCGGCGAGCACGGCGATGCCGACGGCGGCCAGCGCGGTGAGCGCGGGGAGCGATCGTCGCGAGCGCACGTCAGAGCCGGTCCAGCGGCGCGCGCATGGCGTCGATCTCCGCCCGCTGGTCGCGCACGATGGCCTCCGCGAGGCGGACGAGCTCGGCGCCCTCGGCGCACTCGAGCGCCTCGAGGTCCGCGGGCGACATCATCCCCTCGCCCGTGCCGCCATGCGAACCGCGACCGACGTCCGCGCTCCCGCGATCCTGACCCCATGCGTCGAGCATCGCGTCGAGCTGCTCGATCTCGGGAGCCTGCGCCGCCCGGATCCCCTCAGCCACCTCGACGACCCGCGGGTCGTCGCCCTCGATCCCGAGCGCGGCGACGGCCGCAGCCGGCGCGGCGATGCGAGTGAGTCCTCCCAGCACGGCGTCCCCTTTCGACTGTCGCCAGTATACCCCCACGGGGTATCGCGACCGGCCTCCGCCACGCAGCCGAGTCAGCGCGCCGGCGCCGCGCGCACCGCGAGCTGCAGGGCAAGGCGCACCTCCGGGTCGGCGAGATCCATCCCGAGCTCCTGCCCGACGCGCGCGATCCGCTGGGCGACGGTGTTGCGGTGGATGCCGAGGGCGCTCGCGGTCGCCGCGAGCGACGACTCGTGGTCGAGATAGGCGGCGAGCGTGCGGCGGTCGTCGACGCGCAGCGGCTCGAGCAGTCCTCGCGCCGCCGGGAGGAAGGCGTCGCTGCCCGTCCACGCCAGGAGCAGCTGGTCGATCCCGAGCCGATCGACGTGCAGGAACCAGTCGGCGGCGGAGCGGTCGGCCGCAAGTCGCGCGGCGTCCATCGCCTCGTGGATGGTCTGCGCGAAGCCGGCGACGCCGCGCTGCAGCGTGCCGACGCCCGTCGCGACCGGCAGCTGCAGCAGCCACGCGCCGTGCCGCTCGCGCAGCGCGGCGATGGCGGCGCTGAGCTCAGCGCGCGAAGGCGCGCTCGAGAAGCTCAGCCACCCGACGGCCCCAGCACCGCGGATCGTCGAGTGCGCGCGCACCCGCAGCGCCGCGAGGCTCGGGCGGAGGAGGCGCAGCACCTCGAGCGGCTCGACACGACCACGTCCCTGCACGGCGAAGCCGACGTGCCAGCCCTCGGTCGTCCACCCGCGCTCGGCGACGCGGCGGTCGAGCTCGGGGTCGTGGCTCGCAGACGGATCCAGGAGCTCGCTCAGGAGCGACGACGAGCGCGAGGCGTCGTCGCGCTCCTCGACCTCGTCGATGAGGATGCGGGCCGCGACTGCGGGCATCGCGATCTCGGCGGCAGAGGCGAGCGCCGCGAGCTGCCGCAGGCTCAGCGCGCGACCGTGGAAGGCCAGGCGCAGCCGGTCGGAGCCCTTGCTGTCGACACGGACCGATGCCACGGTGCCCGCGGGATGCTCGAGCCGATCGACCCAGCGGTCGAAGTCGATGTGCGCCAGGACGCTCGGATCGAGCTCCGGACCCGCTTGCTGCACGATGCCGTGCGGAGCGACGAGCGCGACGCCGTGGCCGATGCCCGCGGCGAGGTGCCGGAGCTGGTCGGGCAAGTCGCGCGCTGCGTACTGGATCGTCTGGGCCACGCGTCGCACGAGCGAGAGCGCCAGGGCGTCGGCGCTCGTCGTGAGCTCCCAGCACGTCCTCGCGAGCGAGGTGGGCCGCGCTGCGCGGACGAGCGTGAGCCCGACGCGAGCGGCGAGGCTGGCGGTGCCGGCCGAGACGGCGGTGCCGCCCGGCAGCGCGAGACCGGTGATGCCGAGGTCGCGCACGCGCCGCACGAGCGCGTCGAGCTGCCACGCGCGCGTCGCGCTCGCCGTCACGATGATCGCGAAGGTCGTCGCGGATGCTCGCTCGAGCGTCGACTCGTCCGGCTCCACCTCGACGCGGTCCCAGGCGTCGGCCGCACGGACGAGGACCTCGATGCCGCCGTGACCGGGCTGCTCGAGGAGCGCGTCGAGGTGCAGGGCACTCATGCCGCGACCTCGTCGAGCCCGTCGAGGCCGTAGTGCGAGGGCAGCACCCGCTCGAGCCGTTCCGGCCGAGTCGACCACCAGGCGGGCGCTTCGAGGCCGAGCACCGCGACGCTGCGGCCCGCGGCGATCTCCTCGACCTGCAGGATCGCGCCGGACTGCGGATCGACGACGTCGACGATGTCTGGCGAGCGCGCGACCACGGCGCCGTCGACGAGGCACGCCACGACCTCTGAACGGGCGACGAGCCGCACCGCGGCGCCGTCGTCGGCCGCGATGTCGATGACGCGCACGCGGACGTCCGCCGGGTCTGGCCCGACGTGCGCGACTCGCCCGAGAGCGAGGGCACGAGCGCCGATCGCGGCGACGCGCGCAGCGATCGCGTCGTGCGATCCCCACGCCTCGCCGAGCGCCCGGGCGCGAGCGAGCGTGCCATGGATCGCGTGCTCCTCGAGGTCCCCGACGGTGAATCCGCCGATGACGATCCCGGCCCATCCGCCTGCCGCTTGGAATGCGGCGCGCAGCACGTGCTCGACGTCGGCGGGGCGCGCGTCGGTCAGGAGCAGCGAGCCGCGCCGCCAGGCCGAGATCGCGATCGCGATGCCGGGGAGGTCGTCGACGAGGATCGAGAACTGGTCGAGGTCAGGGAGCGCCCGCCCCATGAGGTCGGCGTCGACGAGCGCGAGGTCGCCCGCGACCTGCAGCGGCGCGAGCGCATTCATGCCGCCCGCCTCCGTGACGCACACCGCCGCCGCTCGGGTGCCCGTCCACCGGTCGATCGTCTCGATCGCATCGGCGAACAGGTCGCTGCCGGGCAGCCGCTCGCCGAAGACCATGGTCGAGCCCCCGACGCCGACGGCGACGCACGGCGTCGAGGGGTCGAGGTCGTGCACGTCGTGCACCGAGAGCGGCCAGCTCACCGCGCTGCCGGCGCTGAGCGCCATCAGCCGCGGGGTGCCGCCGCCCCCGCCGCCCAGGAGCGATGCGCCGATGCCGAGCGCCGCGAGGTCGTCGCGCTCCAGCGTCCACCCCATGCGTCCAGCCTACGGCGCAGCAGTCACGCCCTCGCGGTGGCGGGCTGCACCTCCACGGGCACGAACGGCTCGTCGAGCCCGAAGGCCGCGGGACCGAACGCGGCGAGCGCCCCCGGCGTGCGCATCATGTCGGGCGTCGAGATGCCGATCACGCGCACGCGCTGGCCGTAGCGGAGTCCCTCCGTCGTGATGGGCTCGGCGCTGTCCGCATCCAGCACGCAGATGAGGTCGGGCACGATCGCGACCGTCTCACCGCCGCGCTTGGCGATGAGGTTCTCGTTCTGGAACTGCACCTCGAGTGCCTCGCCACCGCCGTCGATCGGGTCGATGCGCGCGCGGCCCTTCGCGAAGCCGTCGGTCGTTCGACGTTCGACATCGGCGACCTTGCCGTGGAAGAGCTCCCGGACATGGCTGTAGAGCGTGGTCGCGAGGCACGCGGCGATCGCATCGAACGGCGAGCGGTGCTCCTCGCGCGCCTCGCGGATCGCGCGCCCGAGGGCGAGTGCCATCGAGAGCGTGCGCGGAATCGCGGTGCGGCGCACATCGGCCCCCGACATCGCGTATTCGGCGATGTGGCCGACCCCGCCGAGGCGGATCGTGATCGCGCGCGCGAGCCACTCCATCTGCTGATCGTCGTCGCCGGTGTCGATGATGACCCGCTCGCCTCGCTCGCCCGCGAGGGCGAGAGGGGACCCGTGCACACCGTAGACGGCGAACGTCTCCATCGACAGCTCCGGGAAGGCCCGCCCCATGCCGTCGGCGTCGACGACCGGCAGACCGGTCTCGGCGGCCACGACGAGCGGGATCATCGAGTTGATCCCGCCGCACTCGATCGGCATCGTCGCATCCGCCGTCCTGCCGAGGTGCTCCTCCAGGATGCGCAGCGCGAGGGTCGGCTCGGTGCCGGCCGGGATCTTCTCCACCATGACGGTCGGCGCGCCCATCTGCGCCGTCGGGATGACGAAGCAGTCGTCGGCGAGGTCCTCGGGATCCAGCACCGTGATCGCGCGGTCGCCGAGCACCTGCTCGACGAGCCGGCGGCCGATGTACGGGTCACCCCCGCCGCCCGTGCCGAGCAGGGTCGCGCCTCGGGCGAGGTCGCCGAGATCGGTCGCGCGGAGCTCGAAGCTCATGCGGCCACCTCCTGGATCGAGCCGTCGAACCGAGTCGGCGGGCAGTCGTAGCCGAAGTACGCGGGACCGGCGAGCGCGATGCCGCCCTCGGAGTGCCAGCGCTCGTCGGCCGGCGCGGCCACGACGCGCACGCGCTGGCCGTAGCGCAGCCCCTCGGTCGTGATCGGGGACCCGGAGTCGTGCTCGAGCACGACGATGAGGTCTGGCGTCGTGACGAGCACCTCGTCATCGAGCGTGGCGACGAGGTGCTCGTTCTGGAAGGAGAGCGTGAGCGCGCCCGCGTCGCCCGTGATGCGCGCGCTGCCGCGCGCGAAGCCGGTCGTGGTGGCGCGCGCGACGTCGACGACCTTGCCCGCGAAGAGCTCGCGGCCGCCGAGCCGGTCGACGACGGCCGCGACCGGGTCGACGTTCGCGCTGCGGGCGCGCTCGATCGCGTCGCCGAGCTCGACGCACAGCGAGAGCGAGCCCGCCACGAGCGACTCGCGCGCTTGGGCCCCACTCATCGCGAAGCCCGAGATCATCACCGAGCAGCCCATCTCGACCGCCGCGACGCGTGCGATGCGCTCGGTCCACAGGTTGTCGACCGTCGAGAGCACGCCCGTGTTGCCCTTGTCGTCGGCGATCCCGAGCGGCGAGGCGGTGATGCCGTAGAGGGTCGGCAGCACCATCTGCAGCTCGGGGAACGCGCGGCCCATGCCGTCGCCGTCGAGCAGCGGGAGGCCGAGCATCGCCGCGGCGGCGACGGGGATGGTCGAGTTGACACCGCCGACCTCGGCGCAGGCGATGTGCGTCGGCCGTCGGTCGAGCTGCGCCGCGAGCGCCTCGATCGCAGCGACGACCTCGTCGACGTTCGGCAGCTTCTCGACCATGACGGTCGGGGCGCCCATCATCGCCGCGTTCACGACGACGGCGTCGTCGGGCAGCGACGCGAGCGGCACGACCTCGACGCTGCCGTCGCCGATCGCCTGCCGCGCGAGCAGGGCGCCGACGTAGGGGTCGCCTCCACCGCCCGTGCCGAGGACCGCGGCACCGAGCGCGAGTCCCGGGATGGAGTCGGCGGTGATGTGCCAGCTCATCGGCCCATGTCCAGGTCGCCGACCGCCTTGGCGCGCACGCGGGTGGCGTTGCCGGGGAGGTAGGGCAGCGGCACCTCGTCGAAGTCGACGATCTGCACGCTCTGCGGCGTCGCGCCCGCGGCGATCGCCTTGTCGACGGCCTCCTGCCGCACGTCGTCGAGGATCGCATCGCGCCGACCGGGGTCGACGGCGACCACCTTGTCGATCTCACCGCCCACCTGCGCGATCGACGCGCCGATCGCGTTCGCGACCGCGTAGTTGTCGGGGCGCTGCACCGCTCCGAAGATCGGCAGCACGTCCGGTAGCAGGATCGAGCCGCCGCCGACGGCGACCACGGGGATCGGCTCGGACGACGTGCGCATCCGGTCGACCGCCTCGGCGACGCGCTCCGCGATGCGGTCGATGACCGCGAGCGCGAAGGAGCGCTCGATGTGGCGCACGCGGTCGACATCACCGATCTCGACGCGGCCCGCGGCGACGGCGATGTCGGTCGCCGTGAGCGTGGATCCGCCGAACACGAGCGCCTCACTCGTCAGGCGGTACCCGACGGAGGTGGGGCCGACCTCGCGGGACTCCTCGTGCACGTGGCTCCCGCCGCCGATGCCGAGCGACAGCACGTCCGGCATCCGGAAGTTCGTGCGCACGCCGGCGACGGTGACCTCGGTCGACGTCTCGCGCGGGAAGCCCTTGACGAGCAGGCCGATGTCGGCGGTCGTGCCGCCCACGTCGATGACCGCGCAATCGGTGAGGCCGCTCGTCGCCGCGGCGCCTCGCATCGAGTTGGTCGGACCCGAGGCGAACGTCGCGACGGGATAGCGGCGCACGAACTCCTCGTCCATGAGCGTGCCGTCGTTCTGACTCAGGAAGATCGGCGCGGCGATGCCCTGCGCTCGCACGGCTGCGCTGAGCCCGTCGACGATCTCGACTGCGAGCTCGCGGAGCGCCGCGTTGATGACGGTCGCGTTCTCGCGCTCGAGCAGACCGATGCGACCGATCTCGTGGCTGAGCGAGATCGCGGCGTCGTCGCCGAGCTCCTCGCGCACGACCTCGGCGGCCGCGAGCTCGAGGTCGTGGTTGACCGGGCTGAACACGCTCGAGATCGCCACCGAGCGGATGCCGTTGGCGGCCATGTCGGCGGCGTGGCGGCGCAGCTCGTCGGGGTCGAGCGGCGAGATCGGGCGGCCGTCGAACTCGTAGCCGCCGTGCGCGAGGTAGGTGCGCGCCTGGATCGCCTCGCGCAGCTCGCCCGGCCAGTCGACGAGCGGCGGAAGAGCGCGCGTCGCCGGAAGGCCGAGACGCAGCGCCGCAGTCGGAGCGAGGCCGCGAGCCTGCACGAGCGCGTTGATGAAGTGGGTCGTGCCGATCATGACGGCCGTGATCTCGACCCCCTCGAACGGCCGGTCGGCGCGCAGCGACTCGATCGCCGCGACGATGCCGCTCGTCACGTCGGCGCTCGTCGAGCGCTTGACGCTCGCGAGCACGCGCGATCCCTCCATGAGCACGGCGTCGGTGTTCGTGCCGCCGACGTCGATTCCGATGTGCATCGCGAGTGTCTCCTCTGGTTCCGGTCCGGTGTGCTTGCTCGTTCGGCGCGTCAGCGCTCGGTGGCACCGACGACGGGGCTCGCGGCGCCGCCGATGGTGATGTCGTTGTCGGTTGCGACCTCGCCGATCCCTCGCACGAGGCCGAGCTTCCCCGCCACGACGTAGAGCACGAAGGAGAGCACGAGTGCGGTGATCGACGGGATGCCCCACGTCACGAAGTAGCCGACGAGGCTCGACAGGAGCCAGACGACGAGCGTCGCGGGGACGATGCGCGGAGCGGTCGCCGGCAGTGTGCCTGCCTCGCGCGTGGCGTCGAGCGCGGGGCGGAAGCGCCGCACGACGAAGTACTCGGCGAGCAGGATCCCGGCGATGGGCGGGAACGCCGCGGCGAGCACGGTGAGGAAGGGGATGAAGCCCTGCAGGATGCCGAAGGCGGCGAGCAGCGTGCCGACGACTCCGATCACGATGGTCGTCGCGAGGTGCGGCAGCCTGCGGTTGAAGGCCGTCGAGACGAAGTTCACGAGGCCGAGCACCGACGAGTACAGGTTCCAGTCGTTGATCTTGAGCGTGCCCGTGACGATGATGAGCAGGCCGACCCAGCCGACCGCCGACGTCACGATCGCCACGATGTTGCCGCTCTGCGCGGCATGGGCGAGGAGCACGCCGGCCATGCCGATCACGAACTCGCCGAGGGTGATGCCGACGAGCGTGACCTTGACGACGTCGCCCGAGGTGCGGTTGAAGCGAGTCATGTCGCTCGTGATGATCGCGCCCACGATGAAGCCGCCAGCGACGACGCCCGCGCCCGCGAAGACCGACATCGGCTCGCCTGCCGGAGCGCTGTTCATCAGGTCGACGATCGAGTGCTGGCTCAGCTCGCTCACGATCGACCAGCCGACGAGCACGAGGAAGAGCGGCACCGTGATGTTCGCGAGCAGCTGCATCCCCTTGAAGCCGAACGCGACCACACCCGTGACCGCGAGGCCGAAGATGATCGACCAGGCGGGGATCGGCATGACGTCGGGCATGAGCGAGTCGAGCGACTCGGCCGAGATGGCGCCCTGGATCCCGAACCAGCCGATGAGGCTCATCGCGATCGCGAGGCCGACGAGCGACGAGCCGATCTCGCCGAACCCCGTCCAGCGCGTGAGGAGCGACGTCTGCATGCCTTCGCGCTGCCCGACGATCCCGACGAGGATGATGACGACCTCGAGGATGACGGAGCCGAGCAGGAACGCGAGCGCCGCATCCCAGAACCCCAGCGCGTAGCCGAGCGTGGCACCCAGCAGGAACTGCGAGAGGGCCGAGACCTGGCCGAATCGCTGCACCGCGATGCCGAACCAGTGCTTGCGCGCGGCCTTCGGCACGCGCTGCAGCGAGTAGTCGTCGTGAGCAGTGGCTTCCATCGCGGCGCCCTCCTGGTCGAAGCGGTCGATGGCGCAACGGTATGGGGCTCCATGGAGCGCCACCATGTGCGATCAGTCGAGACTTCGACTCGGAGTGTGCGGACTGCACAGCGCATCGAGGAGTCCGCCGCGAGGAGCGGGCGTGCTGGCTCAGCCGACCTCGGCGAGGTAGCTCAGCTGGGCCGCGGTCGACGCCTCGGCGGCGAAGCGCACGTCGTGGTCGAGGTCGGCGTAGACGCGGTCGACGACGTCGCCGACCGTCGCATCGGCCGCGCTCGAGCCGAGATCGCGCAGCGCGTGCCGCACCTGCTCGAGCCGCTCGAGCCGGTGCGCGCGGTACTGCCGCGCGATGGCGGCGACCGACGGCAGCGGGTCGCCGTGGCCCGGCAGCACCTCGAGGTCGCCGAGCGCCTCGAGCTTGTCGAGGCTCGCGAGGTAGGGGGCGATCGCGCCGTCCGGGTGCATGATCACGGTCGTGCCGCGGCCGAGGATCGTGTCGCCCGTGAGCACCGCGCGGCCCGGCACGACGATGCAGATCGAGTCGTGCGTGTGCCCCGGGGTCGCGAGGATCTGCAGCTCGGCGTCGCCGACCGGGATCCACTCGCCGTCGACGAGCGGTGCGCCGCCGTGGCACTCGTCGGGATCGAGGCCGCGCAGCACCGCACCGGTCGAGCGGGCGAGCTCGCGCGCCGCCTCCGTGTGGTCGGTGTGCTTGTGGGTGACGAGGATGAGCCGAGGCGCGAGGTCGACGAGCCGCTCGACGTGCTCCACGACGGCGGGACCGGGGTCGACGACGACCTCGCCGCCGAGCACGTAGGTGTTGGTGCCGTCGAGGGTCATCGGTCCGGGGTTCGGTGCGACGATGCGCTGGATCTCCACCATGCGACCGAGGGTAGCCCCGCGGTGTCAGCGGCATCTGGTGACATGGGGGCATGGAACCGCTCCTGGTCGTCGCCGCCGTCGTCGGCATGCTGCTCGCCGGCGCGCTCGGCGCGCTGCTCGGCTCGCGCGCCGGTCGTGCCGGCGCCGCCGCCGAGGCCGCGGCGAGCCTGGGCGAGCTCAACACCGCCCGCAGCCGCCTCGAGGTCATCGAGGACGAGCGCGCGCGCGAGCGCGCAGTGACCGAGCGGCGGCATGCCGCGCAGCTCGAGGAGGTGCGCGCCGAGGCGGCGCAGCGCCTCGCCGAGGAGCGCGAGCGCGGCCGCGAGGCCCTCGCCGAGCTGCAGCAGGACGCCCAGCGCCGCGCCGACGAGTTCGCCAAGCTCTCGAGCGCGGCGCTCGAGCGCAACTCCGCCGTCTTCCTCGAGCAGGCCGAGGAGCGCTTGCGCCGCTCCCAGAGCGAGGGCGCCGCCGAGCTCGCGAAGCGCGAGCAGGCGGTGCAGCAGCTCGTCGAGCCGCTCTCGAAGTCGCTCGAGTCGGTGCGCTCCGAGGTCACCGCCGCCGAGAAGGCGCGCGCCGAGGCGAACGCCGCGCTCGCCGAGCAGCTGCAGCTCATGCGCTCGAGCTCCGAGCGGCTGACCACCGAGACGCGGCAGCTCGTCACGGCGCTGCGGGCGCCGCAAGTGCGGGGGCGCTGGGGTGAGCTGCAGCTGCGGCGCGTCGTCGAGGCCGCCGGCATGCTGCAGCACGTCGACTTCACCGAGCAGGCGCACCACGCCACCGACGACGGCGCGCTGCGGCCCGACATGCTCGTGCACCTGCCGGGCGACAAGCAGGTGATCGTCGACGCGAAGGTCGCCTTCGCCGGCTACCTCGAGGCGATGGAGGCGACCGACGACGCGACGCGCGACAAGCGGCTCGACGCGCACGCGCGCCACCTGCGCGAGCACATCGACCAGCTCGGCTCGAAGGCCTACTGGGAGGCGGTGCCCGGCAGCCCCGAGTTCGTCGTCATGTTCATCCCCGCGGAGCCGTTCCTCAACGCGGCGCTCGAGCGCGACCCGACCCTGTTCGAGCGCGCCTTCGAGCGCAACGTCGTGCTCGCGACGCCCGCGACGCTCGTCGCGCTGCTGCGCACGGTCGGCTACACGTGGCGCCAGGAGCAGCTCGCCGGCGAGGCGCTGCAGGTGCTCGAGGTGGGCCGCGAGCTGCACAAGCGGCTCGGCACGATGGGCACCCACCTGACGAAGCTCGGCAGCAGCCTCAACCGCACGGTCGAGGCGTACAACGCCTTCAACGCATCCCTCGACCGCAACGTCGTGACGCAGGCGCGGCGGTTCTCGAGCCTGCAGGGCCTCGAGCCCTCCCTCGAGCGGCACCCGCCGCTCGAGGTGCTCGCGGTCGCGGCGCAGAAGCCCGACGTGCACGCCGACGAGGCGATCCGCGACATGGTGCGCGAGGCGGTCCGAGATGCCGAGGAAGCGGGGCCCTCGGCGGTAGCGTGAGCACGTGACCGAGATCCCCGTCGCCGCGACCCTCGTGCTGGTGCGCGATGGCCACGCTGGCGCCATCGAGGTGCTGCTCCTGCAGCGGCCCGACCGCGGCTCGTTCCCGGGCGGCTGGGTGTTCCCCGGCGGCCGGGTGGAGCCCGTCGACGAGGCGGCCGACGAGGAGACCACGGCGCGGAACGCCGCAGTGCGCGAGACCGCCGAGGAGAGCGCGCTCGTCGTCGACCCGGCCGCGCTCGTGCCGCTGTCGCAGTGGATCCCGCCCGAGCAGCTCGCGACGAAGTTCCACACCTGGTTCTTCGTCGCCCGCGCGCCCGAGGGCGAGCTGCGCCTGCAGCACGCCGAGGCGATCGACGCGACGTGGATCCGACCGGCGGATGCGCTCAAGCGGCACGGGAAGGGCGACCTGCGGCTCTTCCCGCCCACGTGGGTGACGCTCGACACGCTGCTGCCCCACCCCACCGTCGACGCGGCGCTCACGGCGATCGGCGGCCGGGCACCGCAGCGCTACGCGACGAAGCAGGACCCCGCCCGCGCGCTCGCGATCTGGGAGGGCGACGAGGCATACGACGGCGGCGCCGACTCCGAGGAGGGGCCGCGGCACCGGCTGCACGTCGGGTCGCTGCCGTGGCGGTTCGAGCGGCGCTGATCGCGCTCTGCCGCCGGTGCTGAGCCTGGCGAACTATGAGCCGAAGTCGTAGGATCGGCTCATGGGTGAGGCGGTGCGCGACGACGATCGCGACCTTGTCGATCCGCGCCGCCTCGACGCATCCGCCCGCCTCGTGCACGCGCAGGGGCTCAACGACGCGGACGTCGACGAGATCACCGACCTGTTCCACGCGCTGCGCCGCTGGCATCGCACGTCCGCGGCGCACAGCGAGGCCAGCCGCCGCTACATGCGGCTCGGCGAGAACGACATGCGCGCGATCCGCTACGTGATGTCTGCGGGCCGCGACGGCGCGATCGTCACGTCGACGATGATCGCCGAGCACCTCGGCATCACGGGGCCGTCGGTGACGAAGCTGCTCGACCGGCTCGAGCACGCCGGCCACATCCGTCGCGAACGGCACCCGCGCGACCGCCGCTCGCTCTCGATCGTCGTCACCGACGAGACGCGCGCAGGCGAGGGCGTCCGTCGGCGCCGATCACGCGCGGCGCTACGCCGTCGCCGCCGCCCTCTCGCCGGAGGAGCGCCGGGCCGCGACGAAGTTCCTCAGCCTGCTCGCGGACCTGCCCGTCGTCGAGCACCATGTCGCTGACCCGGATGGGTCGACCCGGCCGGCCCGCGAAGGCGACTAGGGGCGCTCCCACCCCGCGACCGGTCCCGGCTCGACCGTGAAGAGCGGATGCGGCACGGGCCGTCGCGCGCAGCGGAGCCGCTCGGGCGTGCGCCTGGCGAGCTTCGCCCGCAAGTGGCCCCACTCGTACTCGAGCTGACCGTCGGTGACGACCATCCGGGGTGCCGGGCCCGGCCGGTCGATCCGGGTGCGGTCGAAGCGGTAGCCGCGCGCCTCCGCAGCGTCGGCGACGCCCGCGAGGTAGGCGCCGATCGCCGCGATCGGATCGGGCTGCTCGCGGAACCGCTGCAGCTGCGGGTGCCGGGTGTAGCCGCGCGTGCGGCCGGCGAGCACCGCTTGCGCGAGCAGCGCCTCGCGCCAGCACGCCGTGAGCCCCGGCCGGTCGAGCAAGCCGGGGTGGAGCGACCAGATCCTCACGACCGATCTGCCTCAGCCGCGGCGACGATGCGGTTGGCCATGACGTCGAAGATCACCTGGTGCGCGGGCACGAGCGACCACCAGTAGAGGCGACCGCCGAGCCCGCTCGGCAGGAACACCGCGCGCTGCCGGTAGTGCGCGCCGCTGCCGCGCGGCGTGACCTCGAGCTCGAGCCACGCGCGGCCGGGCACGCGCATCTCGGCGCGCAGCCGCAGGAGCCTGCCTCGCTCGATCCGCTCGACGCGCCACCAGTCGACGACGTCGCCCTCGCGGAGCGCCTCCGGGTCGCGGCGGCCGCGACGCAGCCCGACGCCGCCGACGAGGCGGTCGGCGAGGCCGCGGATGCTCCACAGCAGCGGCACCGAGTACCAGCCGCGCTCGCCGCCGATCGACTCGACGACCTTCCAGACCGACTCGGGCGATGCATCCGTCGTGCGCTCCCGCGCATCCTCGAACACGGTCGAGCCCGACCAGGTGGGGTCGCTCGGCAACGGGTCGGAGGGCGCGCCCGCGGGGCTCGCGGAGCGCCAGCTCGACTCGATGTCGCCGGAGCGCTCGCGGGCGAGCGCGAGCCGCACGGCGAGTCGGTAGCCGGTGGGCCCGGCTGCGGGCGGCGGGATGATCGCGTCGATGCGGCGCTCCTCGACCACGCAGTCGTGCAGCAGCGAGCCGATGAGCGGCACCGCGATCGCGCGCGGGACGGGGGTGACGAGGTTGACCCACTGCGACGCGAGCCAGGGCGTGAGCACCGGGAGCGGCGCGATCGGCCGCTGCGGCAGGCCCGCCTCGAGCGCGTAGCCGTTCATCACCTGGCCGTAGCGCAGCACGTCGGGGCCGCCGATGTCGAAGGCGCCGTGCACCTCTCGCGGCACCGTCGCCGCGCGCACGAGGTAGTGGAGCACGTCGCGCACCGCGATCGGCTGCACGAAGTTCCGCACCCAGCGCGGCGCGGGCATGTAGGGCAGCACCTCGGTGAGGTGGCGGATCATCTCGAACGAGGCCGAGCCCGAGCCGATCACGATGCCGGCCTCGAGCACGATCGTCGGCACGCCCGAGGCGAGCAGCGTCTCGCCGACCGCGACGCGCGAGGCGAGGTGCTTCGAGAGCGGCTCCCCCTCGGGGTGCAGCCCCGAGAGGTAGACGATGCGCTCGACGCCTGCCGCCCTGGCCGCGGCGGCGACGTGCCGCGCCTGCGCGAGCTCCGCGGCCATGAAGTCGCCGCCCGCGCTCATCGCGTGCACGAGGTGGAAGACGACCTGCTGGCCCTCGAACGCCGCGGCGAGCGTCGACGGGTCCTCGAGGTCGCCGCGCACGACGTCGACGTCGGCGGCCCAGGATGCGTCGGCGAGCCGGCCGGGGTCGCGCGCGAGCGCGCGCACCCGGTGCCCGGCGAGCAGGAGCCGCGGGATGAGCCGGCCGCCGACGTAGCCCGTCGCCCCCGTGACGAGCACCGTGCGGCGCTCCGCCTGCGGCAGCAGCTCGACGGGCGGCTCGGGTGCGAGGGCCGCGGACTCGGCGCTCATCGCCCGAGCATCGCCCACGCGATGCACAGCATGGTGACGAGGAACCCGCATCCGTAGTTCACCCAGAGGAAGCGCCGCCAGCCCCGGTTCGCCGCGGCGCTCGACGCATCCGTGACGCGCCAGAACGGCGCGGCGAGCACGATGTACGGCACGGCGACGAGCGCCCCGAGCGACGCGGGCCAGGGCGCGAGCAGCATGAGCACGCCCGCGGCGGCCCACAGCGCGATCGCGAGGCGCACGGTCGCGCGGGCGCCGAGCACCGTCGCGATCGAGGCGATGCCGCCCTCGCGGTCGGGCACGACGTCCTGCACGGCGCCGAAGGCGTGGCTCGCCATGCCCCAGCAGAAGAACGCGCCGAGGATGGCGACGAGCTGCGGCGTCCAGTCGGCGCCGGCGAGCACGAGGCCGTAGACGGCGGGGCTCACGAAGTGGGTGCTCGAGGTGATCGAGTCGAGCAGCGGCACCTCCTTGAAGCGCAGGCCTCGCGCCGAGTAGGCGACGACCGCGAACAGGCTCACGGCGAGCACCGCCCACGACGCCGGGCCTCCCATCGCGACGAGCGCGACGACGAACGGCACGGCGAGCCCGATCGACCACGCGAGCGTCGCCCGGTGCGTCTCCGGCGGCAGCAGGGCGCCCTCGACGCCGCCCTTCCGCGGGTTCTTGGCGTCGGATGCGTAGTCGAAGACGTCGTTGATGCCGTACATCGCGAGGTTGTACGGCACGAGGAAGAAGAGGGTGCCGATGATCGTGCGGACGTCGACCGTGCCGGTCGTGAGCACCATCGCGGCGGCGAACGGGAAGGCCGTGTTGATCCAGCTCACCGGGCGGGAGGCGAGCAGCAGTCGGCGGGCGAGCCCGGGACCGGTGACCGCGCCCGGCTCGGCGACGTCACGCATCCCGGTCCTCCGACGCCTGCCGCGCCGACGCACCGTCGCGCCCGCGAGCGCCACGGCTCGGCAGCAGCGTCCAGATGGCCGCGGCGAGCAGCACGGCGATGAGCGCGTAGCCGAGGTCCTCGATCGGCGCGAGGCCGATGTGCGGGCCGAGCAGCTTCGCGTCGTCGTAGCGGAAGAGGTCGGCGGCGATCATGAGCGAGTCGAACACGATCGTGAGCGCGAGCACGATGGCCGAGGCGATCGCGAGCGCTCCCCAGCGGCGGCGATCCCGGCGCAGCGCGAGCACCGCCGCGACGATCGAGGCGGCCAGCAGCGGCGCGAGCACGAGGATGTAGCTCACGCGCGCTCCTCGGCCCTGGCGCGGCGGCTCGCGAGCAGCCGCTCGCCTGCCGCGAAGGCGACGAGCGAGACGTAGGCGAGGAACGTGATGAAGAAGAGCTCCTCGATCGGCAGGTGCGGGAGCACCTCGAAGCCCGTCATCCAGGGCGAGGCACCGAGGCGGAAGTTGCCGGTCGCGATGCACGCGAGGTCGGTGATGAGCAGCACCGCGGCGGTGCCGGCGATCGCGCCGAGCGCGCGCAGCGGGTCGGCGAAGAGCGCGAGCCGCCAGCGCGCATCCATCGCGCCGATGCACACCGCCGACAGCACGATCGCAGCGAGGTAGACGAAGCTCACCGGCGCTGCCCCGATCGCTCCCGCTCGAGCGGCTGCAGCGGACCGGTCGAGCGGTCGCCGCGCACGTGCTTGACGACGAGCTCGGCCGAGATGAGGCACATCGGCACGCCGATGCCGGGCACCGTCGTCGAGCCCGCGAGCAGCAGGTCGCGCACCGCGCCGTGCTTCGTCGAGCCGCGCAGGAACGCCGACTGCCGGAGCGTGTGCGCCGGGCCGAGCGCCGTGCCGCGCCACGCGTCGAGGTCGATCGCGAAGTCGGCCGGCCCGATGGTGCGGCGGGGGACGACGCGCTCGGCGAGCCGCTCGATGCCGGCCCACGCGGCGATCTGGGCGATCGCGCGATCGGCGATCGCCTCGACCGCCGCATCGCCGGCGCCGTCGATGCCGCCGCGCCCGAGCCGCGGGTCTGCCGGCACGGGAACGAGCACGAAGAGCGCCTCGTGGCCGGCGGGCGCGACCGAGGGGTCGGTGGCGGAGGTGCGGCTGACGTAGAGCGAGGCGGGGTCCGTCACGCCGTCGGCCGGGTCGGCCGCGGGAGCGCCGAAGATGCGCCCGAAGCCGTCCTCCCAGTCGCGCGTGAACAGCAGCGTGTGGTGCTCGAGCTCGGGCAGCTCGCCCTCGACGCCGAGCATGACGAGCACGGCGGAGGGCCCGGCGACGCGCTTCGCCCACCGGCGGCGGCCGCGCTCGGCGACGCCCGGCACGTGCGCGAGCAGCTTCGTGTCGGTCGCGTGGCCGTCGGCGGCCGAGACGACGAGGTCGGCGTCGATGCGCTCGCCGCTCTCGAGCAGCACGCCGCGGGCGGCACCCCGCTCGACGACGATGCGGCGCACGCGGGCGCCGGTGCGCAGCTCGGCGCCCGCCTCGCGCGCGAGCCGGGCCATCGCCTCGACGAGCACGCCGAAGCCGCCCTGCGGGTACCAGACGCCCTCGACGAGGTCGAAGTGGCTCATCAGGTGGTACATCGATGGCGCCGACCTCGGCTCGGTGCCGAGGAACACCGCGGGGTAGCCGAGCGCCTGCCGCAAGCGGAGGTCGCGGAACGAGCGCGCGACGCGCGCGTGCAGCGTCTCGACGAGCAGCCGCGCGAGCGTCGGCACCCGGGTGCCGACGCCGAGTCCTGCGAACGCGCCGGGCGAGTCGAAGCGGTTCGAGAGCAGCCCGGAGGTCGCGAGCTCGGCGGTCTCGGTCGCCGAGCGCAAGTAGCGCCGCAGCTGCTCCCCCGCGCCCGGCTCGATGCGCTCGAACGCGGCGATCGTCGCGTCGAGGTCGCCCGAGACCTCGAGCGGCTCGTCGACGCCCTCGAAGAGCACCTTGTACGCCGGGTCGAGGCGCTCGACGTCGACCTCCGCCTCGAGGCTCGAGCCGAGCATCCGGAACGCGTGCTCGTAGGGCTCGCGCATGAGCATCCACGAGGGGCCGGTGTCGAACGTGAAGCCCTTCGAGCGCCAGGTGCCGGCGCGACCCCCGAGCGACTCGCCCTGCTCGACGAGCACGACCTCGTGCCCGTCGCGTGCGAGCAGGCCAGCGCTCGCGAGGCCCGAGATGCCCCCGCCGATGACGACGATGCGGCTCATCGGGCCGGCTCCAGGCGCGCCTCTCGGGCGCTCGCCGCGCGGGCGACGCTCGCGCCGAGGGCTGCGCGCGCCACGATCGCAGCCTTCTCGGCGCTCGGCACGCTGATGCGGCGGCGCGGGAGCTCGGCAGCCGGGGTCGCGCGGATGCGCCGGGCGAGCGCCGCGAAGAGGCCGTGCGCGGCGAGCACGGCCGGGCGGGCATCGCGAGGCAGCAGCGGCACGGTGTCGCGCGCGATGCGCAGCTCGCCCTCGAGCCGGTCGAGCACGCGGCCGACGGCCTCCTCCGTCGGGTGCGCGGGGTCGACGCCGGGCAGGTAGGCGCGGCCGAGACCGTCGGCGTCGGCGCCGATGTCACGCAGGAAGTTCACGACCTGGAACGCCGAGCCGAGCGCGCGGGCGCCGCGGTCGACGCGCCGCGCCTCGGCGTCGGGCAGCCGCCGCCCGCCGAGGAAGCAGCGCACGCACATGAGGCCGACGACCTCGGCCGAGCCGTAGACGTAGCTGCGCAGCTCGCGCTCGTCGCGGAACGCGACCGGCTCGAGGTCGCGCCGCATGGCGGCGAAGAACGGCGCCGTCTGGTCGGCCGTGATGCCGACGCGGCGAGCGGTCTCGGCGAAGGCGTGCACCACGAGGTCGGCGCTGAAGCCGGTCGCGACCGCTCGCTCGACCTCGCGCTCGAGCGCGTCGAGCACCCCGCGGCACGATCGGGGGTCGAGGCCCGACTCGGCGCCGGGGCCGTCGACGATCTCGTCGGCGACGCGCACGAGCGCGTAGACGCTCGCGATGTCGCCGCGCATGACGGGCGGCAGCAGCCGGCTCGCGAGCCCGAACGACGTCGAGTAGGCCTCGATGACCGTCGCGCTCGCGCGCCGGGCGGTGCGCGTGTAGAGGTCGAGGCCCGTCATCGGCCCCGCTCCACGCAGCGCGAGAGGATCTGCAGCAGGTCGTCGCGCACCGGCTGCTCGACCGGCGCCGCGGCGAGCAGCGCGCGCACCTCGTCGGCGCCGCCGGCGATGCGGCGCTCGACCTCGTCGAGCGCGCCGCTGCCGCGCATGACGTGCCGCACGCGCGCGGCGGCGCCCTCGTCGGCCTCCGGGTCGCCGTAGTGACCCGCGACGCTCGCCCAGGCGGCGTCGCGGCTCGCGAGCGCCGACAGCATCGTGGGCGCGCCGGCGCGGATGTCGCTCAGCACGCTCTTGCCGGTGGTCGCCTCGTCGCCGAAGACCCCGAGCACGTCGTCGCGCAGCTGGTAGACGACCCCCATGCGCAGGCCGATGTCGCCGAGCGCCGCGATCGTCGCCTCGTCGCGGCCGCCGAGCACGGCGCCGAGCTCGAGCGGGGCGCGGAAGGAGTAGTCGGCGGTCTTGCCCTCGAGGATGCGGTCGATCGCGGCCCGGTCGGGCGTCGCGCCGGCGAGCAGGACGTCGTCGTGCTCGCCCTCGGCGGCGCGCACCATCGCGCGGGTGACGATGCCGAGCACGCGCGCTCGCACGGCGGTGGACGCGTCGAGCGAGCCGAGCGAGGCGATCGCCCGCACGAGCAGCGCGTCGCCGGTCACGATCGCCGCGGCGAGGCCGAGCCGCTTGGCTCTGGCGGGCGCGAGGCCCGCCTCGGCGGCGAGGTCGCGCGCCTCGCGCGCGACCGACGGCTCGCCGCGGCGCTCCTCGTCGCCGTCGATGACGTCGTCGTGCACGAGCAGCGCGGCGTGCAGCAGCTCGATCGCCGCTGCCACCGCGACGACCGCCTCGCGATCGGCGCTTCGGCCGGCCGCCGCCATCACGAGGCGGGGCCGGAGGAGCTTGCCGCCGATGGCGGCGCGCGCCGCGGCCGCCTGCACGGGATGCGGGCCCGTGGGCGCGGCGAGCTGCGCGATGCGCTGCTCGACCTCGGCGAGCAGGGTCGGCGCGTCGACGGCGGTCACGACGCACCCGCGAGCGCGTGGAGCTGCTCCGCCTGCAGCACGAGCCAGGGGCTGAACGCCCACGGGGTGGCGAGCACGCCCATGCGGAGGTCGTCGGGGTCGACCCAGTGCCACTCGGCGACCTCGCTCGGCTCGGGCTCGAGCGGCTCGGCGATGCGGCCCACGAAGACGGGGCAGCGCTCGTGCTCGACGATGCCGCTCGCGTCGACCGCGCGGTACTCGAAGTCGGGCAGCACGAGCCGCAGGTCGGTCGCGCTCGTGCCGAGCTCCTGCCGCAGTCGGCGCTGCACGGCGTCCTCGAACGCCTCGCCGGGAGCCGGGTGGCCGCAGCAGCTGTTCGTCCAGACGCCCGGCCACGCCTGCTTCTCGAGCGAGCGGCGCGTGATGAGCAGTCTGCCCTCGTCGTCGAGCAGGTAGCACGAGAACGCGAGGTGCAGGGGTGTCGAGTCGGAATGCACCGTCGCCTTCGGGGCCGAGCCGATGGGCGTGCCGTCGGCATCGAGCAGCACGACCAGCTCGTCGTCGTTGAGCGCCGGGTTCGTCATGCCCCGAGGGTAGCAAACACTTAGCCATTGCAACTATGAGTTGTGGCAATAGAATGAGCGCATGCCGCAGACGCCGAACGAGGGGCCGCACGAGCGCGGGATGCTCGATCCGCGCCGCTACGACGTCTCCTCGTCGCTCGTCTCCGAGTATGGCTTGAGCGACGGCGAGGTGGAAGAGGTCATCGACCTGTTCGACGCGCTGCGCGGCTGGCACAGCGCCTCCGAGGCGCAGAGCGAGGCGAGCCGGCGCTACATGAAGCTGAGCGAGAACGACATGCGCGCGATCCGCTTCATCATGGCGACGACCCGCGAGCGGCGGATCGTCACGTCGACGATGCTCGCCGAGCACCTCCGCATCACCGGGCCATCGGTCACGAAGATGCTCGACCGGCTCGAGCGGGGCGGCCACATCCGGCGCCAGCCGCACCCGAGCGACCGCCGAGCGCTCTCGCTCGTCGTCTCCGAGATCACGCAGCAGACGGCGAACGCGACCGTCGGGCGCTACCACCTGCGCCGCTTCCAGGTGGCGTGCGAGATGTCGAGCGCCGATCGCCGCACCGTGACCGCGTTCCTCCGCCGGCTCGCGGAGGTCCCGCTGCTCGACCCGGGCGCCGAGGCGCCGCAGGCGGGCTAGAACGGCAGCGGCCCGTCGGGCGCGAACGCCGCGACGGCGCGGTCGCGGCCATCCTCCTCCGCCGCCGTCTCGGCCGGCTCGGCACCGGCGGCCGGGGCGTCGCGCAGGTCGGTCGCCGCCGCCCGAGCGGCGTCGCGAGCGCGCACCCCGTGGATGAAGCGCCGCACGCGCTGGTCGACGATGATGTCGCCCGGCCGCAGCGGCCGCGAGAGGTAGAGGCCCTCGAGGGACGTCAGTCGCGACAGCGCCACGTAGGTCTGCCCGGGCGCGAAGGCGCGCGAGCCGAGGTCGACGACCGCCTCGTCGAAGGTCTTGCCCTGCGCCTTGTGGATCGTGACCGCCCACGCGAGGCGGAGCGGGAACTGCGTGAACTCCGCGACGACGTCGCGCTTGATCTCCTTGGTCGTCGGCGAGTAGGAGTAGCGGTACTGCTCCCACACCGCCGGCTCGACCTCGTGCTGCTCGCCGTCGACCTCGACCCACACGGTGCCGCCGATGTCGACGACCTTGCCGAGCGAACCGTTGACCCAGCGCCCCTCGGCGTCGTTGCGCAGGAACATCACCTGCGCACCGAGCTTGAGCTGCAGCTCGACGTCGGCCGGGTACTGGCGGCCACCGTAGTCGCCCGAGACCTCCGCGACGGCCGTCTTCGACTTGCCCGGCAGCTGCGCGAGCGCGCGGCCGTTGATGCGCGTGACGGTGTCGTTGCGGCTCGCGAGGGTCAGCACGTCGTCCGCGGGCCTCCGGGCGCCCGCGTCGTTGAGCAGCTGCGCGATCTCGGCGGTGACCGTGCCGTGCCGCACGGCGTTGAGCGCCATCTTGAACTCGAGGTCGGTCTGGCGGTGGATGTGCACGAGCTCGACGACCTCGAGCTCGGCCTCCTCGCGCCACACGCGGGCGTCGAAGAACCACATCGACTCGTAGTGGTCGGCGAAGTAGGCGCGCTCCTCGGCATCGCCCGGCACGGGCGCGAGCTGGTACGGATCGCCGAACATGACGACCTGCACGCCGCCGAACGGCACCGACCGCACGCCGCGAGCCTGCCGCAGCGACCGGTCGATCGCATCCATCAGGTCGGCGTTCACCATCGAGATCTCGTCGATCACGAGCAGGTCGAGCGAGTTCAGCATCTGCTTGAGCTCGGTGCGCTGCCGCAGCGGGGCGTCGGCGATCACGCCGAGCGGCAGCTTCAGCAACGAGTGGATCGTCTGCCCGCCGACGTTGAGGGCCGCGACGCCCGTGGGCGCGCAGACGATGATCTGCTTGCGCGAGTGCTTCGTGAGGTGGCGCAGCAGGGTCGACTTGCCGGTGCCCGCGCGGCCGGTGATGAACAGGTGCCCGTCGCCGTCCTCGATGCGCCGGTAGATCGCCAGCTGCTCGGGGGTCAGCTCGACGTCCATCCCTCCATCCTCCCGCACCGGCGGCGCTTCCGGGCCGCACGCGCGGGCCGCTGTCGATGCGCCACGCCATGGAACAGCGCGGCGCGACGCGCTGTTACCCAGTGTGACGCCGCATCCGCACACCGTGCGCTCGCGTGCGCCATCATGGTTCCAGACAGGAGAAGGGGGATGCACATGTGCCGATTGCTCGCGCACGTCTCCCCCACCCCTGTCACGACGCAGAGCGTGCTCGGCGATGCGAGCTGCCGCGAGTGGCAGCGGCTCGGCCGGCTGCACGCCGACGGCTGGGGCACGGCGTGGCTCGACGGCCACGAGGTGCGCCGCTACCGCGACGCGCGCCGCGGCCTCGACAACCCCGACCTCACCGACGCGCTCGGCGACACGCCCTCGCGCGCTCGGCTCACCCACCTGCGCCTCGCGACCGAGGGCTTCGCCACCCGGGTGCAGAACACGCACCCGTTCCGGGTCGGCGACATCGCGCTCGCCCACAACGGCTCGGTGACGCCCTTCGCGCCGCTGCGGGCGAAGGTGACGGATGCGGAGCTCGAGCGAGTGGGCGGCGAGACCGACACCGCGGTCGTCTTCGCGCTCATCCTGCGGCAGCACGACGCGGGCGTGCCGCTGTTCGACGCCGTGACGTCGACGGTCTCGCAGCTGCGCGAGGAGTTCCCGACCTCAGCGCTCAACCTGCTGGTGCTGAGCCCCGACGAGCTCATCGCGGTGCACGCGAACCAGGGCGCGCCGATCCCGCTCGAGCTGTTCGAGGAGTCGGGCCTCGGCGACGACCTGCCGGTCGACCACCTCGACCACTACTACCAGCTGTCGTGGCGGCGCTCGGAGGACGGCGCGATCGCCGTGACCTCGAGCGGCCTCACGGGCGACGGCTGGAACCGCATGCTGCCCGAGACGGCCGTGCGCATCGACCTCTCGACGCTGCACGTCGAGCGCCGCGAGCTGCACGAGGTCGCGGCCGCCCACGTCGCCTGACCCCCACCGCTGGCTGAGCCGCTGCGCGCCGCAGGCGCACAGCGTGTCGAAGCCCCCGTCCACAGGCGGGTCAGCCCCGGTCTCCGCGCCATCATCGGTCATGCCACCCTCCCGCCATGGCTTGGGTCTACATGCTCCGCTGCAGCGACGGCTCCTACTACGTCGGCAGCACCGGCGTCATCGAGCAACGGCTCCAGGAGCACGCCGATGGCAAGGGCGCTGAGTACACGAAGCGGCGACTCCCGGTCGAGCTCGTCTGGGCCGAGGAGCTCGACGGACTCGCGGATGCGTACGCGATGGAGCGACGGATCCACGGGTGGAGCCGCGCCAAGAAGGAGGCGCTCATCGCCGGGGACTGGGAGCGGATCCGGTCGCTGGCGCGGCGACGCGGCGTCGAGAAGGTGAAAGGGCGCTTCAGAGCCGGATAGCTCGCACGGTCGGCCTGGAGGCTTCGACACGCTCAGTCGCCTTCGGCGACAGAGCGGCTCAGCCAGCGGGCGGGCGCGAAGCCCCCTCAGTCGGCGGGGCGCGCTAGCGGCGGCCGAAGATCGCCAGGGCGATGCCGCCGACGATGAGCACGGCGACGCCGGCCGCCGCGGCGATCCAGGGCGTCGGGTCCTCGTTGTAGGAGTCCTGCGCTCGGCCGACGACGCGGTCGGCGACCTTCTTGGGGTTGACCCGGTCCTCGATCTCGTTGAGGTGCTGGCGCAGCTGCTCGCGCTGGCGATCGATCTCGCGCTGCTCGGTCATCGCACGTCCCCCTCGACCCTCGTCGCTCCGCTCGCGCCCGTCGCCCGCGCCGCGGTCGGCAGGTCGTCGAGCGGGTCGGTGCCGTCGGCCGCGTGCCCGAGGCCGCGCACCATGTTCACGTCGTCCTTGATGCTGTCGACGGCCTCGAGGTCGCCGAAGTCCTTGTTCTTCTTGATGAGCTGGATCCCCACGAGCGCGAGGATCGCGACGATCACGAGCAGCACGGCAGAGACGATGAGCGCCGACAGCCACGGCTCGAAGACCACGTTGAGGCCCTGGTAGCCGGCGTAGATCAGCCAGCTGAAGAGGAAGATCGCCACGACCGCGGCGGCCGCGAGCAGCGCCCCGCCGATGCCGACGCCCTTCGCCTTCTCGGAGAGCTCCTCCTTGAGGTGCTGCACCTCCGCCTTGGCGAGGTCGACGATCATCTGCGGCGTCTCCGCGAGGAGATCGCCGAGCGACTTGCGCGGCGTCATGACACGTCCTCGGGGCGCGCGATCTCGGTCGTGCCGACGTTGCCGCGGCGGCCCTTGCCCTTGCCCTTGCCGCCGACCTTGCTCATCGCGTCGCCTGCGACGCCCTTCGCCTGCTCGACGAGCTTCGGCGCCTGCGTCTCGACCATGTGCTGCACCTCGTGGCGCTGCTTCTTCACGGTCGGGTTGTTCCAGACCTTGTCGGCCGCGCTGGCGATCTGCTCGTAGCGCTGACGACCGGCCTTCGCGCCGAGCACGTAGCCGGCCCCGAAGCCGATGACGAGAAGGATCCTGCCGCGCATGTTCGCTCCTGCCGTTGGGGATGCCAGCCGTGCTGGCGTCGTGCGTGTTCACGATACCCAGCAGAGCCGGGTCCGCGCTCCCAGGTTCCGCTCGGGCATCGTGGAGGATGCCGCGCGGAGCCGCGCGATCACCAGATGGTGACGCGCGCCTCCGGATCGAGCCACAGGCCGTCGCCCGGCTGCACGCCGAAGGCTTCGACGAACGCATCCAGGTTCTTCACGACCTGGTTCGTGCGGTGCTCGTTCGGCGAGTGCGGGTCGATCGACACGAGCCGCACGGCCTCCTCGGGGCGGATCTTGATCTGCCACGCGTGCGCCCACGAGAGGAAGAAGCGCTGGGCGCCCGTGAGGCCGTCGATGACGGGCGGCTCCTCGCCGCCGAGCGAGTGGAGGTAGGCGCGCCACGCGATGCCGAGGCCGCCGAGGTCGCCGATGTTCTCGCCGATCGTCAGCGCGCCGTTCACCTTGTGACCGGGGGCCGCGGCGGGCTCGAGCCCGTCGTACTGCGCGATGAGCGAGCCGGTGCGCAGCTCGAACGCCTTCCGGTCGTCGTCCGTCCACCAGTCGATCAGTCGGCCGTCGCCGTCGTACTTCGAGCCCTGGTCGTCGAAGCCGTGCCCGATCTCGTGCCCGATGACCGCGCCGATCGCGCCGTAGTTCGCCGCCGCATCCCGCCCCGCATCGAAGAACGGCGGCTGCAGGATCGCGGCGGGGAAGACGATCTCGTTGAAGCCCGGGTTGTAGTAGGCGTTCACCGTCTGCGGGTTCATGAACCACTCGTCGCGGTCGATCGGCTTGCCGATCTTCGCGAGCTCGCGGTCGTGCTCGAACCGCGTCGCGGCCTGCACGTTCGCGACCAGGTCGTCGCCGATCTCGAGCGCGGAGTAGTCGCGCCACTTCGCCGGGTAGCCGATCTTGGGCGTGAACTTCTCGAGCTTCTCGATCGCTCGGCGGCGCGTCTCGGCGCCCATCCACTCGAGGCCCTCGATCGACTCGCGGTATGCGACGACGAGGTGCTCGATGAGCACGTCCATCGCGGCCTTCGCCTCCGGCGGGTAGTGCCGCTCGACGTAGATCTTCCCGATCGCGTCGCCGAGCATGCCCTCGACGAGCGAGATGCCGCGCTTCCACCGCTCGCGCTGCTCGGGCGCGCCCGTGAGGGTGCGGCCGTAGAAGTCGAACTGGTCCTTCGAGATGTCGGTCGTCAGGTAGCTCGCGAACGAGCGCAGGATGCCGACGCGCAGCCACGCGCGCCACTCGGGCAGGCGCTCGTCGACGAGCATCGAGCCGAGTCCCTCGAAGAAGCTCGGCTGCCGCACGACGGCCTCGTCGAACGTGCCATCGGGCGCGTGGATCGCTCGCAGCCACGGCCGCAGCGGCTCGTAGTGCTCGAGCGGGCGCTGCAGGTTGTAGGTCTTCTCGTCGTCGCGCGAGGCGACGCGGTCCCAGTGGTGGGATGCGAGCTCGGTCTCGAGCGCGAAGACCGCGGCCGCGTCGGCGTCGGGCTGGGCGGCGCCGAGGTGACCGAACATCGTGGTCAAGTGGGCGAGGTAGGCCTCGCGCACCTCGGCGAACGCCTCCTCGCGGTAGTACGACTCGTCGGGCATGCCGAGTCCGCCCTGGTTCATGTGCACGAGGTAGCGGGTCGGGTCGCCCGGGTCGGTGTCGACCCAGACGCCCGTGAAGCCGGGCCCGCCGATCGACTCGAGCTCGCCGAGCAGCGAGAGCAGCTCGTCGACGCTCGAGACCGCCTCGGCGCGCTCGAGCAGCGGGCGGATCGGCTCGATGCCCTTCGCATCGACGGCCTGCTCGTCGAGGAAGGATGCGTAGAGGTCGCCGACCTTGCGCGCGTCGGTGCCCGGCTCCGCGTCCTGCATCTCGATCACGATCTCGCGCACGGCGGCCTCGGCCTCCTCGGCGAGCACCGCGAACGATCCCCAGCGCGCCTTGTCGCTCGGGATCTCGGTGCGCTCGAGCCAGCGGGAGTGGACGTGCAGGAACAGGTCGTCCTGAGGCCGGATCTCGTCGCTGAAGTCGTCGACGGGCAGGCCGGAGGGCAGGGTCGTCATGCGCTCCAGCCTATTGGCCGCCGCCGCTCGGTCGCCGGTAGCGTGGCTGCGTGCGGGTGAGGACGGATGCGCTCGATCGGGAGATCCTGCGGCTCGCGGTCCCCGCGCTCGGCGCGCTCATGGCTGAGCCCGCGTTCCTGCTCGTCGACACGGCGCTCGTCGGGCACCTCGGCGCCGAGCAGCTCGCGGGCGTCGGCATCGGCGCCGCCGTGCTCTCGACCGCCGTGGGGCTGCTCATCTTCCTCGCCTACGGCACGACGCCCGCCGTCGCGCGGCTGCTCGGCGCGGGCGACCGGCCGGCGGCGATCCGCGCGGGCGTCGACGGCATCTGGCTCGCGATCGTCGCCGGAGCGGTGCTCGTCGCGGCCACCCCGCTCGCCGGCCCGGTCGTCGGGCTCTTCGGAGCCGCATCCGCCGTCACCGAGCACGCTGCCGTCTACCTCGGCATCTCGATCCTCGGCCTGCCCGCGATGCTCATCGTTCTCGCGGCCACGGGGCTCATGCGCGGCCTGCAGGACACCCGCTCGTCGTCGCGACGATCGGCTTCGCCGCGAACGCGGTGCTCAACGCGCTGCTCATCTACGGCGTCGGGCTCGGCGTCGCGGGCGCCGCGCTCGGCACCGTCATCGCGCAGTGGGGCATGGCGGCCTTCTTCCTGTGGTTCGCGGTGCGGGAGGCGCGTCGCGAGGGCGTGCCGCTCGGCATCCACTGGGGCGACCTCGGTCGCACGGCCTCGACGGGCGGCTGGCTGTTCCTCCGCACGCTCTCGCTGCGAGCGGCGCTGCTCGCGACGACGGTCGTCGCGACGCAGGCCGGCACCGCGACGCTCGCCGCGACGCAGATCGCCTTCACGCTCTTCTCGACGCTCGCGTTCGCGCTCGACGCGCTCGCGATCGCCGGGCAGGCGATGCTCGGCAAGGCGCTCGGCGCGGGTGACGTGGCCGAGGCGCGCGCGGTCACGCGACGGCTGCAGGTGTGGGGCGTCGGGTTCGGATGCGTCGTCGGCGCCCTGCTGCTCGCGGTCGCGTGGGTGCTCGGCGGGGTCTTCACCTCCGACCCCGCGGTGCTCGACGCGCTGCCGATCGCGCTCGTGCTGCTCGCGCTCGCGCAACCCATCGCGGGCTTCGTCTTCGTGCTCGACGGCGTGCTCATCGGCGCGGGCGACGCGCGCTACCTCGCGCTCACGGGGGTGCTGAATCTCGCGATCTACCTGCCCCTGCTGCTCCTCGCGCTCCTGCCCGGCGTCGACGCCCTCGCGGTCGTCTGGGCCGCCTTCTCCTTCGGCTACCTCGGCGCGCGCGCGACGACGCTCGGCCTCCGAGCCCGCTCGGACGCGTGGCTCCGCACAGGCCGCCGCTGACGCATCCGCCCGCCTACGATCCGTCCAGTCGGGATCGAGGAGCGCGGTCGGATGCGGGGGCCCGGTGGCCGCGGAGGCGCGTGAGGGTGTCGATCGCGCGCAGCATGCCGAGCAGCACGCGGATCGCGGTCGACTTGCCGGCGCCGTTCGGACCGAGGAAGCCGTGCACCTGCCCTCGCTCGACGACGAGGTCGAGCCCGGCCCGGCACGGCAGAATGGGGCGAGTGCACTCCGTGACCGCCTGGCGCAACGCCGTCTTCGCCGCCTTCTTCGCGATGGGATTCGGCTACGCGAGCTGGATGGCGCGGGTGCCGCACGTGCGCGACATGCTCGACGTCTCGACCGGCGAGATGGGCATGCTGCTGCTCGGCATCTCGATCGGCTCCGTGACCGGCCTGCTCATCGCGAGCCACGTCATCCATGCCCTCGGCACGCGGCTCGTCGTCTCGATCGGCATGATCGCCGTCTCGGTGGGGCTCTCGACCGCCGGCTGGGCCGCCGACGCCGGCACGGCCTGGCTCGTCGTCGGCGGCTTCATCCTCGGCGGCAGCCTCACCGGCATGACCGACGTCGCGATGAACATCTCGGGCGCCGCGAACGAGCGCGCGCTCGGCAAGCCGATCATGCCGATCTTCCACGCCTTCTTCTCCTTCGGCACCGTCGCGGGCGCGGGCCTCGGCGCGCTGTGCGAAGCGCTCGGCATCGGCGTCGGCTGGCAGGCGACCGGCGTCGCGATCCTCACCGCCGCGCTCGGCATCACGATCTACCGCTACCTCCCCGCCGACACGGTCGCCGAGCACGAGGAGCCCGTCACGCTCCGCGAGCGGCTCGCGGTCTGGAAGGACCCGCGCACGCTCATGCTGGGCCTGCTCGTGCTGGGGATGTCGCTCACCGAGGGCTCGGCGAACGACTGGCTCGCGCTCACGATGGTCGACAGCCACGGCTTCTCGAACGAAGGCGGCGCGATCATGCTCGCGCTCTTCCTCACCGCGATGACGGGCGGGCGTCTCCTCGGCGTCATGCTGCTCGAGCGCTTCGGCCGCGTGCCGGTGCTGCGGGGCACCGCCGCGCTCGCCGCGATCGGCCTGCTGCTCGTCATCTTCGCCGACCACCCGGTGCTCGTCATCGCGGGCGTGCTGCTGTGGGGCGTCGGCGCGAGCCTCGGCTTCCCCGTCGGCATGAGCGCCGCCGCCGACGAGCCGCGCCTCGCAGCCGCGCGCGTCGGCACCGTCTCGGCGATCGGCTACATCGCCTTCCTCGCCGGGCCGCCGCTGCTCGGCCTGCTCGGCGACATCGTGGGCCTCCGCCTCGCGATGCTCGCCGTGCTCGTCTTCGTGCTGCTCTCGCTGCTCACGAGCCACGTCGCTCGCGAGCGCACCCCGACCCCCGAGGAGTCCCGATGAGGATCGTCGTCGCCCACTGCTCCGTCGACTACGCCGGCCGCCTCTCCGCCCACTTGCCGCTCGCGCCGCGCGTGCTCATGCTCAAGGCCGACGGCTCGATCCTCGTGCACTCCGACGGCGGCTCGTACAAGCCGCTCAACTGGATGAGCCCGCCCGCCGTGTTCACCGCATCCGAGCCCGACGACGACCAGCGCGCGGCGGGCATCACCGAGGTGTGGACGGTGACGCACAAGAAGACCGGCGACTCGCTCATCGTCTCGGTGCACGAGGTGCTCTCGGATGCGTCGCACGAGCTGGGCGTGGACCCGGGGCTCGTGAAGGACGGCGTCGAGGCGCACCTGCAGGTGCTGCTCGCCGAGCAGATCCAGCGGCTCGGTGACGGCTTCGAGCTGTGGCGGCGCGAGTACATGACGCCGATCGGGCCGGTCGACATCCTCGCGCGCGATGCGGCCGGCGCGACCGTCGCGGTCGAGATCAAGCGGCGCGGCGAGATCGACGGCGTCGAGCAGCTCACGCGCTACCTCGAGCTGCTCAACCGCGACCCGCGCATCGCGCCGGTGTCGGGGGTGTTCGCGGCACAGGAGATCAAGCCGCAAGCGCGGACGCTCGCCGAGGACCGCGGCATCCGCTGCGTCGTGCTCGACTACGACGAGATGCGCGGGATCGACTCGGGGCACGCGCGGCTCTTCTGAGCGCCGGCGGCGCCGAGCCGGCGGGCTCTACGCCGAGTAGGGGTCGATGCGCTCGCGCCAGCCGACGGGGCTCTGCGGCGGCTCGTCCTCGCGCGACGCGTAGGGGTCGACGCGGTCGGGCGCGGGGGCGGATGCGGTGGGCACGGGATCCTCGCGCGACGCGTACGGCGGCACGTGGTCGGGCATCCGCCCGCCCGGCTCGGGCAGCGCGTCCTCGCGCGACGCGTAGGGCCGCACCTGCTCGGGTGCCGGCACGGAGCCCGCCGGGAGCGGAGCGTCGTGCGACGAGTAGGGCTCGACGCGCTCTCGCCAGCCGGCGCCGGGCGGGGCGCCGCCGAAGTCCTCGTCGACGAACGGGGCCGACGACGCCACGGCGAAGCCCTGGCCCGCCTCGCCGAACGGCTCCTGCTGCTCGCGCTGCTGCGCTCCCTCGGACTGCGGCACGGTGACCTCCCACGGCTCCGGTGGCGGACTGCTGAAGCTGACGGCGAGGGGATGCTCGGCCGGGCCCGCGGGCTCCGACCGCTCGAGCCGCAAGCCCGCGACGTCGGTGCGCGTGCCGCACGCGGGGCACTGCAGTGCGGCGACGCGACCGTCCTCGTCGACGTCGACGACGCATCCGCCGATCACCACGTCGCCCGCGTCGGCGACGTCGGCGATCGTGCCGTAGCCCCAGACGATCTCGCGCATGGCGGTGCCGCACTCCGGGCACGCCGACGCCTTCGCCATGCGCACACGGTAACCCGCCGACCGCAGCCCACACCACCCTCGCGAGCGCAGAGTTCCGGCACTCTGCGCTCCACAGGGGTCGGAACCGCAGAGTGTCGGCACTCTGCGCGGGAGCACGGCGGTGCCTAGGCGATCGTCGCTGCGGCGGCTGCGCGAGCGGCCGCGGGGAGCGCCTCGACGATGCGCGCGAGCGGCTCGTCGCCGTGCGCGGCCGTGACGAACCACGCCTCGAACACGCTCGGCGGCAGGCTCACGCCGGCGTCGCGCATCGCGTGGAAGAACGGCGGGTAGCGGAACGCGTCCTGCTGGCGCACCTCGTCGAAGCTGCGGGGCGCCGTCTCGGAGAACGCGACCGAGAAGAGGTTGCCGACCCGGCTGATCGAGTGGGCGACGCCCTCGGCGCGCAGTGCATCGGCGAGCGCCGCGGTGATCGTGTCGGCCGCCGCGTCGAGCCGTCGGTAGACGTCATCGGTCGCGAGCCGCAGGGTCGTGAGGCCGGCCGCGACCGCGACCGGGTTCCCGGAGAGCGTGCCGGCCTGGTAGACCGGGCCGAGCGGCGCGAGCAGCTCCATGAGGTCGCGCCGGCCGCCGACGGCGGCGAGCGGCATGCCACCGCCGATGACCTTGCCGAAGGTGAGGAGGTCGGGCGCCTCGTCGCCGCTCCAGCGCTCGATGCCCCACATGCCGGCCGCGTCGACGCGGAAGCCCGTGAGCACCTCGTCGCTGATGAGCAGCGCGCCGTGCGCGTGCGCGGTGCGGGCGAGGAAGCCGTTGAAGTCGCCGTCTGGCTCGACGACACCCATGTTGGCGGCGGCGGCCTCGACGATCACCGCGGCGATCCGCTCGCCGTGCTCGGCGAAGACCGCCTCGACCGCGTCGCGGTCGTTGTAGGGCACGACGAGCGTCGTCGCGGCGACCGCTTCGGGGATGCCGGCCGAGCCGGGCATCGCGAGCGTCGCGAGGCCGGAGCCCGCCGCGACGAGCAGGCCGTCGGAGTGGCCGTGGTAGTGCCCGTCGAACTTCACGAGCAGGTCGCGGCCCGTCGCGCCGCGCGCGATGCGGATGGCCGTCATGGTCGCCTCGGTGCCGGTCGAGACGAGCCGCAGCCGCTCGACCGGGCCGACGCGGCGCTCGACCTCCTCGGCGAGCAGCGCCTCGGCGGGCGTCGACGCGCCGAACGAGAGGCCGTGGCTCGCGGCGTCCTGCACCGCCTCGATGACCTCCGGATGCGCGTGGCCGAGGATCGCGGGGCCCCAGCTCGCGACGAGGTCGACGAGGTCGCGACCCTCGGCATCCGTCACGTAGGCGCCGTGCGCGCGCACGAGGAACGAGGGCGTGCCGCCGACCGAGCCGAAGGCCCGCACGGGACTGTTGACGCCGCCGGGGATGGCGAGCTTCGCCCGCTCGAACAGCTCGGCGTTCGTGCTCATGAGCGTGCCCCCGTCGATCCGAGCCCCATCGTGCCGAGCAGCTGCGCCTGCTCGATCGCCCAGTAGGTCAGCACGACGTCGGCGCCCGCGCGCACGATGCTCGTGAGGCTCTCGGCGATCATGCGGTCGCGGTCGATCCAGCCGTTCGCGGCGGCGGCCTCGACCATCGCGTACTCCCCCGACACCTGGTAGGCCCACACGGGCACGTCGGATGCGGCGGCGACGTCGGCGAGCACGTCGAGGTAGAGGCTCGCGGGCTTCACCATCACGATGTCGGCGCCCTCGGCGATGTCGAGCAGCGCCTCGCGGAGGCCCTCGCGGCGGTTCGCCGGGTCCTGCTGGTAGGTCTTGCGGTCGCCCGTCAGGCTCGAGTCGACGGCCTCGCGGAACGGCCCGTAGAGGGCGGTCGCGTACTTCGCCGAGTAGGCGAGGATCGCCGTGTCGACGTGGCCCGCGTCGTCGAGCGCCGCGCGCACGCGCTCGACCTGGCCGTCCATCATGCCGCTGAGGCCGAGGATCTGCGAGCCGGCCTCCGCCTGGGCGATCGCCATCGCCGCGTAGCGCTCGAGCGTCGCGTCGTTGTCGACCGAGCCGTCGGCCGCGAGCACGCCGCAGTGGCCGTGGTCGGTGAACTCGTCGAGGCACAGGTCGGTCTGCACGACGGTCGCGTCGCCGAAGCGCTCGGCGAGGAAGGCGGTCGCGCGGTTCAGGATGCCGTCGGGATCGGTCGCGCCCGAGCCCACCGCATCCTTCTCCTGCGGCACGCCGAAGAGCATGATGCCGCCGACGTTCGCCTCGACCGCGCGCTCGACCTCCTGCGCGGCCGAGTCGAGCGTGTGCTGCACCTGGCCGGGCATCGAGCCGATCGGCCGCGGCTCGGTCAGCCCCTCAGCGACGAACATCGGCAGCACGAGCTGCGCGGGGTGGATGCGGGTCTCGGCCATGAGGCGGCGCATGGGAGCGCTCTGCCGCAGCCGGCGGGGGCGGATCGTGGGGGACATCCCCTCCAGGGTACTCTCGCCGCTCCGCGCGGACCGGGGCGCGGTTGCGCCGACAGCGCACGCGCCGGGGGAAGCAGCGCTGCGACCGCCCGTCGTCGAGAACGCCGGTCAGCGGTCGCCGAGTGCTCCGCCCAGCTCGGCGTCGACCGCGTCGCCGAGCGCGCCGATGAGGCGCCAGCCGCCCTCGGAGCTGTTGCCGAGCACGCTCACCGTCGTCCGGGCGGCGACGAGGTGCGTCGAGCGGAAGGAGGCGCCCGCGTCCCAGCCCTCGAGGATGAGCGCGTCGTGCGTGCCGTGGAGCCAGAAGCCGAGCCCGTAGCGCTTCTCCTCCTCCGGCACGTCGTGGCGCGGGCGGATCATCTCGTCGACGGTCGCGCGGGCGACGATCCGCCCGTCGAGCAGCGCGAGCCAGAAGCGGTGCAGGTCGTCGGCGGTCGTGAAGATGCCGCCGTCGCCGTTGCCGAGGATCGGCAGGTGCAGGGTGTTGACGAGGTCGCCCTCGTCGTCGATGTAGCCGCGCGCCGCGTCGGCGGGCAGCGCGTTGAGCGGCGGGAAGCCCGTGCGCTCGAGCCCCGCCGGCTCGAGCACGAGTCGGCGCACGGCGTCGTGGTAGGTCTCGCCCGTGACGCGCTCGAGCACGATCGCGAGCACCATGTAGCCGCCGTTGCAGTAGGCGAAGCGCTCGCCGGGCGCGAACTTCTGCGGCTGGCCGTCGAGCATCGGCAGGAACGCCTCGGCGGTCGTGAGCGAGTGCGCGGGCACCGTCAGCACGTAGTCGGCCGGCTCCTAGTCGGAGTCCTCGTCGAGGTAGTCGCCGATGCCGGAGGCATGACCGAGCAGCTGCTCGATCGTCACGCGCTCGTCGATGAGCGGGAGGTCGTCGCCGAGCAGCTCGCGCACGGGCTGATCGAGCCGCAGCTCGCCCCGCTCGACGAGCCGCATGATCGCGAGCGCCGTGAAGCCCTTGCCGCCGCTCGCGATCGCGATGCGCGCGTCGGCACGCATCGGCACGCCGAGCGCGCGGTGCAGGTGACCCGCGACGAGCTCGAGCGTGCGCTCGTCGCCGACGTCGATCGTCGCGACGCCCGTGAACGAGCCCTTCGCCACCGCCTCGTCGAGCGCTCCCTGATCGGTGTGCATCGTGTGCCTCCTGCTGCCGTCGAGCGCCCACGCTACCCGCGCGCCGCGCCGGCGGCGTCGACGGGGCGGTCGAGCAGCCGTCCGTCGGCGATCGACCAGCGGCGCGTGAGGCCGAGCCGCTCGAGGAAGGCCTCGTCGTGGCTCGCGACGATGAGCGCCCCGCGGTGGGCGGCGAGCGCCTCGACGAGCCGGTCGGTCGAGTCGAGGTCGAGCGAGTTCGTCGGCTCGTCGAGCAGCAGCAGCTGCGGCGCCGGGTCGGCGAGCAGCAGCCGGGCGAGCGCGAGCCGGAACCGCTCTCCGCCCGAGAGCTCGCGCACGCGCTGGTCGGCGCGCGCGCCGCGGAACAGGAACCGGGCCAGCTGCGCCCGCACATCCTGCGGCGAGCGGCCGGGCGCCGTCTCGCGCACGGCATCGACGAGCGTCGCGTCCTCGTCGTCGAAGCGGATGCGCTGCGGGAGCATCGCGGTCTCCCGGATGCGGTGCGTCACCTCAGCGACGGGCGCGGGCGCCGGCTCGGCAGCGACGACCGCGGCGATCGCCTCGAGCAGCGTGGTCTTGCCAGCCCCGTTCGCACCCGTGAGCGCGATGCGCTCGGGACCGCGCACGAGCAGCTCTCCGTGCGCGTCGCGCAGCGCGAGCACGTCGCGGCCCGCGGGCACGACCGTGCCCGGCAGCTCGATGCGGATCGCGCGGTCCGCGCGCAGCTGCGCCTGCGCATCCTCGAGCGCCGACTCCGCTCGCCGGAGCCGGTCGTCGTGCAGATCGCGGTGCTTCGCGGCGGAGACCTGCGCCGACCGGGCCTTCAGCTTCATGACGGCGCGCGGTTCGCGCTTCTCGGCGTAGGCCTTCCGCGCGACGCGCGATCGGCCGGCGAGCTGCAGCTCGGCCTCGACGCGATCGCGTCGCTCGCGGCGCAGCTGCTGCTCGGCGTCGCGAACAGCGCGCTCGGCCGCCGCCTGCTCGGCCTCGATCGCCGCGCGGTAGGTCGAGTAGGGGCCGTCGAAGGTGCGCAGGCTCGAGCCCTCGACCGGCGCCGCACCGTGCAGCTCGGCGATGCGGTCGACGCGCTCGAGCAGCGCGACGTCGTGGCTGACGACGACGAGCGTGCCCCGCCAGGCGCCGATCGCGTCGTGCAGCCGCGCGCGAGCGCGCGCGTCGAGGTTGTTCGTGGGCTCGTCGAGCAGCGCGATGTCGGCGCGCTGCAGCCGGATGGCCGCGAGCCCGACGAGCACCGCCTCGCCGCCCGAGAGCGTCGAGACCGGCCGCCGCAGCAGGTCGGCGTCGCCGGCGAGGCCGAGCGCGGCGAGCTCGCCGAGCGCATCCGCCTCGATCCCCCACCGGTCGCCGACGGCGTCGAAGCGGTGCTCGGCGACGTCGCCGCGCTCGATCGCGGCGATCGCGGCGAGCACGGGGGCGATGCCGAGGGCGTCGGCGACGCTGCCGGGCTCGAGCGCGAGCTGCTGCGGCAGCGTCGCGACCGTGCCGTGCACCGTGAGCGCACCCGACGCGGGCGAGAGCTCGCCGGCGATGAGCCGCAGCAGCGTGGACTTGCCGGAGCCGTTGCGGCCGACGAGGCCCGTGCGGGCGTGGCCGAGCGCGCCGGTCACGGCGTCGAGCGCGACCGTGCCGTCGGGCCAGGCGAAGGAGACGCGCGCGAGCGCGATGGCGGTGTGTGCCAAGAGGAGACCTCCGAGAGCGTGGATGCGCTGACGGATGCGTCGACGGTGCGTGTGCCGTCGGGTCAGCGCGGAGTCGCGGCTCCCGTGCTGTCGGTCATGCTCTGGTCTCCTCGAGCGAAGTGCGCCGGCGCTGACACCGCCGACGATTGCGCAGGCGACGGTACCGGAACCTCCGCGCATCGGCAACGGTCGGGCTCGCGGGGCTACCGTGGTCGCCATGGCCGCGGACGAGGAGCTCGACGCCCTCGTCGACCGCGTCCCGCTCGGCGAGAGCCGCTTCGAGATCGACGGCCGCGCGTGGAGCATCACTCGTGTCGACCGCGCGGGCGGTCGCTCGAGCACGATCGACGGCGAGGAGCTCGGCGGACGGGCGCGCATGAGCGCGAACGTGTGGCGCACGAGCGGCGGCACGCGGCTCAAGCCGTGCGAGATGCCCGCCGAGCAGGTGCTCGCGGTGCTGCGCGCGCTGCCGGAGCGCGACGAGCGCTGACCTGCCGCTGCGGACAGGGCGGATGCGTCAGCGCGGCGGCTCGGGATCGGTCACGTCGGCGACCTGGGCGCCCAGGTGCGCGACGAGGGCGTCGCCGTCGACCGTCGCGGCGACGCCGTGGTCGCCCGCGCCGATCGAGACGCGCCGCCCCAGGATCCGCTCGTCGGCGATGACCGGCAGCGGCCGCGTCGTGCCGAACGGCGTGATGGTGCCGCGGCGGAAGCCGGTGACCTCGAACGCGGCATCGGCGTCGGGCATCGAGAGCCGGTTGACGCCGAGCAGCTCGCGCAGCTTCGGCCATGCGATCGCGCGGTCCCCGGGCACGAGCACGAGCAAGTGGTCGCCCTCGCCCCGCCGCACGACCATCGTCTTCACGATGTCGGCCGGCTCGACGCCGCGGGCGGCGGCGGCCTCGGCGAGCGAGCCGACCCTGCCGTGCCGCGTGATCTCGTGCTCGAGCCCCGAGGCGGCGAGCGCGTCGAGGGCGGGGTTCGAGTCAGCCATGCCCCGAGGCTACGCGGCCGAGGTCGCGAGCCGGCCCCGAGCATCCATCGAATCGCGACCGGTGCGCTACCGCGTCCGGGGTGCTGGTATGCCCGCACCGATCGGGCGGTTCCGCACCCGCTGGCGCCGAGCAAGCGCGGTCAGACGGGAGCGGAGCCGGCGCTCGCCGTGAGCGCCTCGACGAGCGATGCGGCGCTCGGCTGCGCCGCGATGCCGGCGACGCGCAGGCCGAGCGCCCGGCAGTCCTCGGCGGTCTGGTCGCCGATCGCGATGACCCGCACGTCGTGCGGCAGCTCGAGCCGCGCGACCTCCCGCGCGATCGAGCCGGAGGTGACGAGCACGGCGTCGACCGGCGCATCGCCGACCGCCGCCAGGAGCCGGTCCCGCGACTCGACTGCCGGCACGGTTCGATAGGCGACGACGTCGGTCACGCGCATGCCGTGCTGGCGGAGCCCGTCGGCGACCTTCGGCCGCGCGTCGAGCGCGCGCGGCCAGAGCGCGCTCCCCTCGCGGAGCGGCCACTCGTCGACGAGCCCGGCAGCTGATTGCCGCGTCGGCACGAAGTCGACCGGCACGCCGCGCTCCCACAGCGCACCGGCCGTCGCGGCACCGACCGCCGCGACGCGCACCGAGCCCGGCAGCGGCGGCAGCACCGGCACCGCCGAGCGGCTCGTGACGACGAGCCAGTCGAAGCCGCCGTCCGCGAGCCGCGCGAGCGCGCGGCCGAGCGCATCCTGATCCTCGGCTGGCTCGGTCCGCACGAGCGGCAGCACGAGCGGCTCGAAGCCCGCCGCCGACGCGAGCCGGGCGACCTCGTCGCCCCAGCTGCCGCCGCGCGGGATCAGGACGCGCATCGCCGGTTCAGCTGCCCGAGCGCGCCTCGTGCACGAGGTCGGCCGCCCCGCCCTCGAGCAGCTCGGCGACCGCGCGCTCGGCGACGTCGCGCGCCGCCTCGGCGAGCTCGGCGGGCTTCGTCGAGTCGAGCGTGTAGGCGTGGGATGCGCTGAGCTTCTTCGAGCCGTCGGTCGCGTACGCCGAGGCGGTGAGGAAGAGCATCCCGTCGGCCACCTCCGCGTGCGCCGCGAGCGGTGCAGCGCAGCCGGCCTCGAGCCCGGCGAGCACGCGCCGCTCCGCGTCGGCGGCCGCCCGGGTCGACGCGTGGTCGGTGGGCGCGACGGCCCTTCGCGCCGCCTCGTCGCCCGCGCGGATCTCGACCGCGAGCGCGCCCTGCGCGGGCGCGGTCGGGAAGTCGATCACGTCGAGCACCTCGGTCGCGCGATCCTCGAGGCCGAGCCGCTTGAGGCCCGCGAGCGCGAGCACGACGGCGTCGAGGTCGGCGTCCGGGCCCTGCGCGCGAGCGAGGCGCGTCGGCACGTTGCCGCGCAGGTCGACGACGTCGAGGTCGGGGCGCGCGAGCCGCAGCTGCGCCATGCGCCGCGGCGAACCGGTGCCGACCTTCGCGCCCTCGGGCAGCTCGGCGAAGGTGAGGCCGTCGCGCGCGCACAGCGCGTCGCGGGCGTCCTCCCGCTTCGACACCGCGGCGAGCTCGATCCCATCGGCGGGCGCCGTCGGGAGGTCCTTCATCGAGTGCACCGCGACGTCGACGCGGCCCTCGAGCAGCGCATCCCGCAGCGCCGAGACGAACACGCCCGTGCCGCCGATCTGCTGCAGCGACGAGCGGTCGGTGTCGCCCTTCGTCGTGATCGGCACGAGCTCGACCTCGGCGTCGAAGCGCTCGGCGAGCGCCGCGCACTGAGCCATCGCGAGCTCGGAGCCGCGCGTGCCGACCTTGAGCGCGCTCACGGCTGCAGCCCCGCGATCGCCGGCCGGAACCCGAGCCGCGGGTTCTCGCAGCAGCCGGGGCGGCAGACGTCGTACCAGGGGTGGATCGAGGTGACGGCCTTCCGCTCGGCGACCGGCCGGCCCTCGAGCCGCTCCTGCACGAGGTCGACGAGCGCGCCGACGTACTGCGGGTCGACGCCGGGCGTCGGGGCGCGGCGCACCCACAGGCCCGCCTCGGTCGCCGTCTCGATCGCCTCCTCGTCGAGGTCCCACATGACCTCCATGTGGTCGCTCACGAAGCCGAGCGGCACGATGACGACCGCCTTCCGGCCACGGTGCTCATCCTTGCCGAGCGCCTCGATCGCGTCGTTGATGTCGGGCTCGAGCCACGGCTGCGAGGCGGGCCCCGAGCGCGACTGGTAGACGAGCTGCCACGCGACGCCCGGCGCCGCCTCGGCCATCACGTGCTCGGCCGCGGCGAGGTGCTGCGCCTCGTAGCCGCCGCCCGGCCCCCACTCGTGCAGGTCGGGTGCGCCCGAGCGCTCCGCGTCGGCGGTGGGGATGCTGTGGGTCGCGAAGAGCACCTCGACGTCGGCCTCGGCGAAGCCCGCCTCGCGCGCCTCGGCGACGCTCGCGCGCACGCCGTCGACGAACGGCGCGAGGAAGCCCGGGTGGTTGAAGAACTGGCGCACCTTGTCGATCTGCATCGACGCCTGCAGTCCCGTCGCCTCGAGCGCGTCGGCCCAGTCCTCGCGGTACTGACGGCACGAGGAGTACGACGAGTACGCGGAGGTCGGGATGGCGAGGAGCTTCGAGGCGCCCGCGTCGGCCGCCTGCTGCAGCGCCTCGTCGAGGTAGGGCGCCCAGTTGCGGTTGCCCCAGTAGACGGGCAGGTCGAGGCCCGCCTCGGCGAGCGCCGCCTCGAGCGCGGCCTTGAGCTCGCGGTTCTGGTCGTTGATCGGGCTCACGCCGCCGAAGTGGCGGTAGTGGGTCGCGACCTCCTCGAGCCGCTCGTCCGGGATGCCGCGGCCGCGCGTGACGTTGCGGAGGAACGGCAGCACGTCGTCCTGCCCCTCCGGCCCGCCGAAGCCCGACAGCAGGATGCCGTCGTAGGCGACGGGCTCCTCGACGTGCTCGGGCCCGGCCTGCGCGGCCTCGGTCGCGCTCGGCACCGCGGCGCCGGGCTCGAGGTGCACGCCGGTCGCGGCGGGCGCCTTCGTCTCGCGGCGGCCCTGCTGCTCCGCCTGCTGCTGCTCCGGCTGGGCCTGCACGGCCGCGCCTCCGCAGCACCCGCCGCCGCAGCAGCCGCCCTGCGCCTGGCTCGATCCTGCCTGTGTCGACTCGCTCATGCGAGCACCTCCTCGATCTCGTCGATCGTGATCCGTCGGCCCGTGAAGAACGGGATCTCCTCGCGCACGTGCAGGCGCGCATCCACGGCCCGCAGCTCGCGCATCATGTCGACGAGCTCGACGAGCTCGTCGGATTCGAGCGGCAGGATCCACTCGTAGTCGCCGAGCGCGAACGCCGCGACGGTGTTCGCGACCACGCCGCGGTAGGCGGCGCCTGCGCGGCCGTGCTCGGCGAGCATGCGACTGCGCTCCTCGGGCGCGAGCAGGTACCACTCGTACGAGCGGTTGAACGGGTAGACCGTCACCCACTGCTTCGGCTCGATGCCGCGGAGGAATCCGGGCACGTGCGACTTGTTGAACTCGGCGTCGCGGTGCACGCCCATCGCGCCCCACGTCTGCGTCGTGCCGGCGAGCTCGCGCGAGCGGCGCACGCGGCGCACGGCCGCCTGCAGCGCCTCGGCGCCCGTCCCGGCGCCGGGGGTGCCGTGCATCCACACGAGCACGTCGGCGTCGGCGCGCATGCCCGAGACGTCGTAGATGCCGCGCGTCGTGACGCCGTCGGCCTCGAGCGCCGCGAGCTCGTCGGCGAGCGGTGCTCCGCCGGCGGTCGCGCCGCCGCGGCGGTGCACGCTCCAGATGGTGAACCCGTCGCCCAGCTGCCCTGCCTGCGGCGATGCCTGCTGCTCGCTCATGCCTCTCCTCGTCCGTTCGGTGTCATGGTGCCGTTCTCTGCAATGCCGGATGCGCCATCCGGCTCGGTCACGGCGGCCTCGTCGTCGAGGTCCTCGGTCCAGGGGGTGCCGGCGATCGCGAAGCGCTCCCGGCGGATGCGGAGGGCCGCCTCGCGCGCATCCGGCACGACTTGCGCGAGCCCCGTGCCGGCGACGGCGGCGCCGACGACCTCAAGGTTCTCGTGCTCGGTGGCGGCGTCGCGAAGCGCCTGCTGGCGCCGCTTGGCGCCGACGATCGAGGAGGGCTGTCCCTGCTCCCAACGCACGCGGGCGCTCGCGCGCGGTTGCGGGACGTCGATGCCGAGGATCGCCTTCGCGTCCTCGAGCGCGAGCGCCGCCGCGGCGGCGTCGTCGAGCCCCTCGGTCGCAGGCGCCGCGACCCCCGAGCCGTAGGAGAGGCGCACGACCTCGCGGCCCGTGGCCGCCTCGCGCAGCCACGGCCACTTCGCGCTCGAGTGGGTCATCGCCTTCGCGCGCACGCCCGTCGCGTCGGCGGCGACGAGCACGCCCGTGCCGCGCGGGTCGCCCTCGATCGCGCCGGAAGGGAAGATCAGCGTGACGAGCTCGACGGTGACGCCCTGCTCCGCTGCGGGCGCTGCCGCGCCGAGCGCGTCGCCGAGCACGCGGCGTGCCTCGCGCTCGGGGAGCGCGACGACGAGCGACGACGCGGCGAACGCGCCCGCATCCGTCTGCACGCTCCAGCCGGTCCCGGTCTTCGCGGCGGAGAGCACGCGCACGCCCGTGCGGAGCTCGGCGTGGTGCGCTCGCGCGCGCTCGGCGAGCGCCGCGGTGAGGCGGTGGATGCCGCCGCGGATGCCCTGCACGGCCGAGCCGGGCTTGCCGGCCTGCTTCGCGGAGCCGGCGCGCTCCTCGAGCACGAGCGCGACGGCGCCCGAGAGCGAGCCCGCGCGCGTGATGGCGTTGTTGAGCCCGGGGGCGACGACCGCGATGTCGAGCAGGTCGGGATCGGCGGAGTAGACGCCGCCCGCGAGCGGCGCGACGAGCCGGTCGAGCGCCTTCCGCCCCATGCGGCGGCGCACGAGCGGGCCGAGCGCCTCGTCCTTGCCGATCTTGAGCACGGGCATGAGCCGGTCGGCGTAGGCGCGCATCGCTCCGCCCCAGCCGAGGGCGTCGATGACGTCGCGCGCGAGCGGCACCGCGGGGATGCCGAGCAGCGTCTGCTTCGGCAGCGGCACCGCGCGCCCCGGCAGCTGCAGCCACGCGCCCGCGGGATTCGGGCTCACGATGTCGTCACCGAGCCCGAGCTCCGCCGCGAGCTCGGCGACCGCGCCGCCGCGCGTCGCGAACGACTCCGCGCCCGCGTCGAGGGCGAGGCCGTCGACCTCGATGCCGCTCGCGACGCCGCCGAGCCGATCGGAGGCCTCGAGCACGAGCACGCGGTAGCCGCGGCCCGCGAGGTCGTGCGCGACCGTGAGGCCCGCGACGCCCGCGCCGACCACGATCGTGTCGTGGGTCGGCGCACCGGCGCGCGCGGACGCATCCGCCGCCTGCACGTGCGCGCGGTCGTCGGTCACCGCGCGTGCACCGCCTGCACGATGCGCGTGAGCACCTCGGGGTCGGTCGTCGGCGGCACGCCGTGGCCGAGGTTGAACACGTGCGCGCGAGCGACGGAGCCCGCGAGCATCACGTGGTCGATCGCCGCGACGATGATCTCCCACGGTGCGCCGAGCACGGCCGGGTCGAGGTTGCCCTGCACCGTCACGTCGGCGTCGATGCGCTCGAGCGCGACATCGAGCGGCACGCGCCAGTCGACGCCGATCGCGTCGACGTCGAGGTCCATCGCCCCGTAGAGCTCACCGGCTCCGACGCCGAAGTGCACGAGCGGCACGCGGGTGCCGGATGCGTCGGCCAGGTCGCGCACGCGATCGAGCGCGAGGCGCGACGCGGGGGCGACGTGCTCTCGGTACTGCTCGAGCGGCAGCGAGCCGGCCCACGAGTCGAACAGCTGCGCGGCGCTCGCGCCCTCCTCCACCTGGGCGCGGAGGAACCGGCCGGTCACGTCGGCGGCCCAGCGGCTGAGGGCGTCCCACGCCTCGGGGTGCGCGCGCATGAGCGTGCGGGCCTCCAGGTGGTCCTTCGAGGGGCGGCCGGCGACGAGGTAGGCGGCGAGCGTGAACGGGGCGCCGGCGAAGCCGATGAGCGGGGTCGAGCCGTCGCCGAGCTCGGCGAGGCCGGCGATCGTCTGCCGCACGCCCTCGCGGACGGGCTCGAGCGCGGCGTCGAGCATCGCGGGGTCGTTGGCGACGAGCCGGGCGACGTCGTCAGGGGTGCGGATGGGTTCGGCCACGACGGGCCCGACGCCGGGCGCGATCTTGACGTCGACGCCCGCGAGCTTGAGCGGCACCATGATGTCGCTGAAGAAGATCGCGGCGTCGACGCCGTGGCGGCGGACGGGCTGGAGCGTGATCTCGCTCGCAAGCTCGGGCACGAGGCACGTGTCGAGCATGTCGCGGTCGGGGCCGTCGGTGCGCTGGCGCAGCTCGCGGTACTCCGGCAGCGAGCGACCCGCTTGCCGCATGAACCACACCGGGGTCGTCTCGGGGCGATCGCCGCGGTACGCGCGCACGAGCCGCGAGGTGCCGGTGCGCGTGTTGAGCGGGTGGTTCTCGGGCAGGGCGGTCACCCCTCCATCATCCCACGCGTAGTTGCTGCCTTCTGTGGGCGGGGTATAGAGCGCCCACATACTTTCCGATATGGTGCCAAGCATGAACACCGCAACAAGCGCCCGTGTTGCTCGCCGTGGCACTTCGCCGCTCAGCAACGCAACGTTGGTGCGGCAGGTGCGCGGGATGTCTAACGAAGAGCTGCAGCGAGCGATCAAGAACCGCAAGGGGCAGTCGGCCGCGGAGCGCGAAGCCATCGCCGCGGCGTCTCGTCGCGAGCGTGCTGCAGCGCGTAGTGCTCGGTTGCGTTCGCTCTAGTCGGCTCGGATGGGCCACTCTCCTCGGCTACGCGTCACCAGGCGTTGTCTGACTGAGGATCTCTCCCTTCCAGAAGAACACGCGGCTCGGGACGCGCGGGCCTATTGTCACCTGCACCCTGCCCTCAGAGCATTCACGAACAAGCGTGCTGGTGCTCCTGCTGAGGGCGAAAACATGCTCAACGTCGTGCCCTACGGGCACATCAAGACGTTGCACGTCGGAACGGGCCGAGGTGTAACCATCTACGACCCGGACGAAGACGTCTGCTGGCTCCTAGCGTTCGACGAGACGCACGCAGTCGGCGAGCGCCGGGACGGCTACGCAAGGTTCGAGCGACTCAGCCAGCGCGACGAACTCCTCCCGAGCGACGCCGACCAGGAACTTCTAGAGGAGATCACCGAGCTCGCCGTGTTGGACGAGCTGAGAGCGGCGGGGCAGCAACTCTACGACGAGGCTCGCGCGCAACCGGGGCAAGAGGTGAGCAACACCTTCCGGTCGACCCGACATAAGCAGGGTTCAGTCGAGATTGTGGTCGACCTAGTCATCGACGGCGCGGAGGAGGCGGAGCAAGGCTGGCTCTGCATTGCTGTGCCGCCCGAGACCACGCTGTCGATGGATCAGCTCCTTGATGTGCTGGCCGCGCTGCTGCCCGAGGACGTCGATGCCGACAGTCTTGAGCAGGCCTACGACTTCCACGGTCGGACAATCGCATACAACGAGTTGGCCTGGACGTGGTCGCGCTACGTCGACGGCTGACTCTCTAGGCGGGGCAGCGGTTGCGACATCCGCCGAAGCGGCCCAACTTGAGCGCCTCGAGCAGTGATGAGTTCAGGTCGTCTCGATCGTGAAGCCCTGCGCGCGGAGGCGCTCGACGAGCACGTCGCCCATCGCGGTCGCGGGCGTGAGCACCCCGCCGCGCCGGTTGCAGCGCTCGCCGTCGACCGCGAGCGCGAGCGCCGCTTCGCCGAGCATGACCGAGGTCGCCGCGTAGCCGGGGTCGCCCTGCGCGGCGAAGACCGCCTCGAGGCGGTCGCCGCGCTCGGTGCGCGCCGAGGTGACCATCCGGAAGTGCCCGCGCGCGCGGACCTCCTCCGAGGGTCCCTCCCCGGGGGCGGGCAGCGCGGCGTCGGCGACGCGGCGGAGGCCCGGCGTCGCCAGCGCGACCGCGAGCGCGTTCACGCCGGCCGCGAGGGCCGCGGCGCGCAGCCGCCCGGCCGTGCCACGGCCGGTCGGCACGATCTCGCGGTAGCGGAACCCCTCCCCGTAGCCGCGCTCCCGCAGCGCGTGCGAGCGCAGCACGAGGCGGGTGTTGTACGAGGCCATCACGAACGGTGCAGCCCACTCCCCGGTCTCGTCGTCGCGGAAGTGCCGCGACGCATCCGCCGCCTCGCGCACCGGTACGCCGCCCGTGAGCGCGGCGGGGTCCGCGAGGATCGCCCGCAGGCGCGGATCGTCCTGGGCGCGCTCGAGCTGCGCGCGGAGCGAGTCGATCGTGCCGCCGCTGATGCCGCCCGAGAGCTCGCGCACCCGCAGGGTCGTGTCCGTGAGGCCGCCGGCGCCCCGCTCGGCCGCGAGCGCGGCGAGCTCGTGCACCGAGAGGTCGGAGGGCACCGAGTCGAAGCCGCTCGAGACGACGAGCCGCGCGCCGCTCGCCGCCGCACGCTCGTGGCAGCGCTCGACGAGCTCTCGCACGAAGAGCACCTCGCCGGTGAGGTCGAGGTAGTCGGTGCCGGTGTCGGCGCACGCCTCCGCGAGCGGCAGCCCGTGCCGGAGGTAGGGGCCGACGGTGCTCACGACGACGCGCGAGCGCTCGGCGAGCGAGCGCAGGCTCGCGGGGTCGCCGCTGTCGGCGAGCGCGAGCAGCCAGCCCGCAGCCGACGGCCCGAGCCCGGCCCGCACGCGCTCGAGACGCTCGATCGAGCGGCCCGCGAGGCCGACGCGCAGGTCAGCGGGCGCGGCGGCCGCGAGGTGCTCGGCCACGAGTCGACCGACGAAGCCGGTCGCGCCGTAGAGGATGAGGTCGAGCTCGCGCATGCCGCCAGCGTGACGGCCGGGCCTCGCGGTGCGCTGTGCGATCGCTGACGGCGGACGGCGCGGACTCGGAGCGGGGTACAGCGGCGCGGTAGGATGCTCTGGTGCTCATCTGCCTGACGGCGAGTCACAAGAACGCCGACTTCGACGTCCTCGAGGCGCTGTCGTCCGCCGACGCCTCCGCCCTCCCCAGCTCCTTCGCCGCGCACCCCGCGGTCGACGGCGCCGTCGTCATCTCGACGTGCAATCGGTTCGAGGTCTACCTCGACGTCGACGCCGACGAGCACGAGGAGGCCGCCGGCATCGCGCAGGGCGCCGCCGCGGACGCGCTCGGCTTCCACCGCCCCGAGACGCTCGAGCCGCTCGTCGACACCCGCGCCGCGGAGCACCTCTTCTCGGTCGCGGCGGGCCTCGAGTCGGTCGTGATCGGCGAGGGCGAGATCGCCGGCCAGGTGCGGCGCGCGCTCGCCTCGGCGCAGGAGGCGGGCACGACCTCCGCGCACCTCGAGCGGCTCTTCCAGCGCGCCTCCGAGACGCAGCGCAGCATCAAGAACCGCACCGGCCTCGGCGAAGCGGGCCGTTCGATCGTGCGCCTCGCGCTCGACCTCGCGAGCGCTCGCGTCGACCTGACCGGTGCGCGCGTGCTGCTCGTCGGCACCGGGCGCTTCGCCGGCGTCTCGCTCGCCGAGCTGCGCCGCCGCGGCGCGAAGCACATCGAGGTGTGGAGCCCCTCGAACCGCGGCGAGGGCTTCGCCCGCAGCCACGCGATCGGCTACGTCGACCCGCGCGACGCCGCGCTCGCCGCCGCGAGCGCCGACGTCATCGTGACCTGCACGAGCTCCGACCAGCACGTCGTCGACGCCGCGCTGCTGCGCGCGGGCCGCGAGCGGCTCGCCGCGACCCACGCCTTCCCGGGCGCCGACGAGCACGTGCACGACGCATCCGTCTGCCCGGTCGGCCAGGAATCGGGCGGCCACGACTCCGCAGCCTCCTGCCCCGTGCACTCGAACTCGGATGCCGCGCACGCGTGCCCCGTCGAGCACGGCCGCGCCGCACAGCTCGTCGTCGACATGGGCATGCCGCGCAACGTCGACCCCGACGTCGCGACGGTGCCGGGCGTCGAGGTGCTCGACCTCGAGACGATCCGCATCCACGCGCCGCTCGAGCACCTCACGGCCACGGAGGACGCGCGCGACCTCGTGCGCAAGGCGGCGCGCCGCTTCGAGCGCGGCACCGCCGAGCACCAGGTGGGCTCGGCGATCGCGACGCTCCGCGAGCACGTCGAGGACGCGCTCGAGGCGGAGCTCGCGCGCATCGGCAAGCGCGGCACCGAGGCGGAGCGGAAGCTCGCCGAGCAGGCGCTGCGGCACTTCGCGGGCGTCGTGCTGCACAAGCCGACCGTGCGCGCCCGCCGGCTCGCGGCCGAGGGCCGCCACGACGACCTCCTCTCGGCGATCGACGCGCTGCTCGGCGACGACTCCGCCGCGTGACCCGCCTCGAGTCGGGCGACGAGCCGACGACCGGCTCGCACGGCATCCTCCCGCCCGCGGGCGTCGAGACCGACCCGCGCGACACGGCGGGCGAGGCGCCCGAGCGGCGCCGCCGCATGGTCGACCTCGCGCCGCTCAAGGCGAGCAAGGCGTTCGCCCGCCTGTGGATCGGCACCGCGATCAGCGGCATCGGCGCGCAGATGACGATCGTCGCCGTCGGCCTGCAGATCTTCGACATGACGGGCAGCACCATGATGGTCGCGCTCGTGGGCGGCATCGCGCTCGCGCCCATGATCGTCGCGGGGCTCTGGGGCGGCATGCTCGCCGACGCCTTCGACCGCCGCGCGCTCCTCATCGCCTCGAGCCTCACCGGCTGGGCCGCGGTGCTGGGGCTCGTCGCGCTCTCCGCGTGGGACGCGTCGCTCATCGCCGCGGGTGAGCGCGCGCACGTGTGGCCGTTCTACGTGCTCACGACCATCAACACGGTCGCGGCCACGATCTCGGGAGCGACGCGCTCGGCCGTCACCCCGCGCATCCTGCCCGCCCACCTCATCTCCCGCGCCGCCGCGCTCAACGGCATCTCGTTCGGCACGATGCTCACCGTCGGTCCCGCCGCGGCGGGCGTGCTCGTCGCGACGGTCGGGCTGCCGATCACGTTCGCGATCGACGCGGTGCTCTTCACCGCCGGCTTCCTCGGCATCATCGGGCTGCCGAAGCTGCCTCCGCTCGGCGCGGTGTCGAAGCCGGGCCTCGAGTCGCTGCGCGAGGGCTGGCGATTCCTCGAGCACGCACCCAACATCCGCATGTCGTTCCTCGTCGACATCATCGCGATGACGTTCGGTCGCCCCTTCGCGCTGCTGCCCGCGGTCGGCGCCCTCGCGATCGGCGGCGGCCCGGTCACGGTCGGCGTGCTCACCGCGGCCGCCGCGATCGGCACGCTGCTCGCGAGCCTCTTCTCCGGCCCGGTCGCGCACGTGCACCGGCACGGCATCGCGATCGCCCGCGCGATCACGGTCTACGGATGCTTCGTCGGGCTCGTCGGCGCCGTCATCCTCGCGATGACGCTCGGCCTGGGCGGCGAGGTCGGCCCCGACTGGACGCGGGTGTCGTGGCCCGCGCTCATCGTCGCCGCGATCGGGATGGCCGGCATGGGCGCGAGCGACGAGATCAGCGCGATCTTCCGCTCGACGATGATGCTCACGGCGACGCCCGACGACATGCGCGGCCGCACGCAGGGCCTCTTCCAGGTCGTCGTCGCGGGCGGGCCGCGCCTCGGCGACCTCTACGCCGGCGCCGTCGCGAGCCTCGTCGCGCTGTGGGCGCCGCCGCTGTTCGGCGGCCTCCTCATCGTCGTGCTCATCGCGGTCGTGACGCGCGCGCAGCGCTCGTTCCTCGCCTACGACGCACGCACCCCGACGCCGTAGGGCTCGGCGCCGCGCGACTCGGAACGACACCCGGACGCTGAGGTTGGGATGCGCGAAGCCTCAGGCGGCCTTGCGCGCCGACCGTTGCAGACAGCGTTACCGTGACGGCGAAGGGCATTCACGAGGTCGGGGTCCCATGCGTCACGAGCAGGCTCAGCAGGTCGAGCCGCCGCCCCTGCTCCACGACCAGCTCGCGTCGGTCTCGGCGCCGACCCAGGCCTGGTCGCACCGCGACGGCACCATGGACGACCACCCCATCCACGGCCTCTTCCACGGCGACTGGCGCTTCGCGCGCCGGGTCGAGCTGCGCGTCGACGGCGCGCCGATCGAGCACCTCGCCACCTCGAGCGCGGGCGACTGGGCGCTCATCCGCGGCATCGCCCGAGCGCTCGACTCGGAGCCGGGCGACGCGCGCATCGCGGTCGAGCGGATGCGGGAGGTCACCCCGGGCGCGGTGCTCGAGCGGGCGACGGTCGTGAACGGCCGCGAGCTGCCGATCGACGTGCGCATCGAGCTCGCGGTCGACGTCGCCTTCTGCCCCATCGAGCGCGTGCGCGACGGCCGCGGCGACCCCGTGCCCGTGCACCTCGCGATCGAGGGCGCCGATGCGATCGCGACCGACGGCATCCGCACCCTCCGCGTGCGCAGCCGCGGCGGTGCCGTCGAGCTCGTCGACGGCCGCGTCGTCGTGAGCCACCGCGCGATCGTGCAGCCCAACGACTGGTGCGGGCTCTCGGTCGAGCTGCTGCTCGACGACGCGTCCCTCGCGGTCGAGGGCGCGATCGTCGACGCGCCGAGCCGCGGCCTCGAGCCGACCGGCCGCCCGGCGCTCGATCGCTGGGGCGAGCGGGCGGTCGCCGATCTTGAGGATCTCCTGCTCGACGTCGGCAGCGGCCCCGTGCTCGCCGCCGGCGCGCCGTGGCGGCTGACGATGGTGGCGCGCGACGCGCTGAGCGCGGCGCGACTGCTGCTGCCGCTCGGCACGTCGCTCGCGGAGGCCACCCTCCGCACGCTCGCCGCGCGTCAGGGCGTGCAGCACGACGGCCGCACGGGCGAGCAGCCGGGACGCATGATGCACGAGCTCTCGCCCCACCGTCCCGCGGGCGTCCGCGCCGGCGCCGAGCTGCCTCCGACCTTCACCGACTCGATCGACGCGACGCCGCTGTGGATCGTGCTGCTCCACGACGCCTGGCGCGCGGGCCTGCCGCTCGAGGCGGTGCGCGAGCTGCGCACCGCGCTGCACGCCGCGCTCGGCTGGCTGGGGCAGCAGGTGGGCGACGGTTTCCTCACCCTGCCGGGCGGCGACGTCACGGTCGGCGACGGCCCCGAGCTGCCGCGCGACGCCGAGGGCGAGCCCGCCGAGGGTCCCGTCGCGACCGCCCGGCTCCAGGCCCTCGCGTGCCGCGCCGCCGTGGGCGGCGCCGCGCTGCTCGAGGCGCTCGGCGACGACGGCGCGCCGTGGCTCGAGTGGGCTGAGAGACTCCGCCGCCGGTTCCGTGCCGCGTTCTGGGTGGTTCGCGGCGACGATCGCCATCCCGCGATGGCGATCGACGGAACCGGCGGGCGGCTCGACTGGCTCTCGGCCGATCTCGCGCACCTCATCGGCTCGACGCTGCTCTCGCGCGACGAGGAGCGCACCGTGGCAGGGCTCCTGCTCGACGAGCGCCTGTCATCCGGGTTCGGCCTGCGCTCGATCGCGGTCGACGCCCCCGGCTACTGGCCACTCGCGTGGAACGGCGGCGCGATCCGGCCGCACGACACGGCCGTCGCGATCGAGGGCCTCCTGCGAGCGGGGCTCGACGACGTGGCACGCCGGCTCGCGGAGCAGCTCGAGCGGGCGGCGGAGGCGTTCGACGGCTCGCTGCCGGAGCGCTACGCGGGCTACGGGCTCGCCGACGCGAGCGCGCCCGTGCCGCTGCCGGGCGCGGGTGCGCCCAACGCCCGGAGCGCCGCGGCGGTCGCGCCCGTCTGGCGGGCGCTCGGTGACCGGAGGGCCGAGCACGCACCGCGCCGCGAGCGCCACCTGCACGCCGTCGAGCCGCTGCCGACGATCGCCGTGCCGGCGGAGGCGGCCTCCGGCGGCACGCGATCGACGAGCGGCGACAGCTCGCCGCGCCGCGCGCACGTGCGCCTCATCGACGGTGGCCGGACGCCCTCGATCTAGGCTCGCGCTCGGCTGATCCGAGGATCTCGAGACGTGGAGAGGGGCGGCCGATGGCCGCCCCTCATTGCTCGATCCTGGGCGCTCAACCCTTCGCAGAACCCGCCAGCAGGCCTCTGACGAAGTAGCGCTGCAGGCTGAAGAACACGATGAGCGGGATGACGAGCGAGACGAACGCACCGGCCGTGAGCCGCTCCCAGTTCTCGCCTCGCGATCCCGCGAGCTCGGCCAATCGTTGCGTGAGCGGCGCGGTATCCGGTGTGCCGGTCGAGAACACCAGCGCGACGAGCAGGTCGTTCCAGACCCAGAGGAACTGGAAGATCGCGAACGACGCGATCGCCGGCATCGCGAGCGGCAGGATGATGCGGAAGAAGATCTGCCCGTGGCCCGCGCCGTCGACGCGCGCCGCCTCGATGACGTCGGCCGGGATCGCCGAGATGAAGTTGTGCAGCAGGAAGATCGCGAGCGGCAGGCCGAAGATCGCGTGCGCGATCCACACCGGCAGGTACTGCCGCTCGCTGATGAACGGCACGGCCTCGTGCAGCGCCGTCTGGAACGGCTGCAGGAACGTCACGAACAGCTGCAGCAGCGGGATGAGCGCCATCTGCAGCGGCACGATCTGGAGCGCGAAGACGATCACGAACAGCGTCGACGAGCCCTTGAACTTCACCCACGCGAACGCATACGCCGCGAGGCACGCGAGCACGAGCGGGATGAGGGTGCCGGGGATCGCGATCGCGAGCGAGTTGACGAAGTACTCGCCGAGCTGCGGAGACGACGCCGACGACGAGAACAGCACCTCGCCGTAGTTCGCGAGCGTCAGCTGCGGGTCGGAGAAGAACGTCCACCAGCCGGTCGTCTGGATCTGGTCGGCGGGGCGGAAGGACGACAGCAGCAGGCCGAACGTCGGGATCGTCCAGACGACCGCGATGACGAGCGCGGCGATCGTCGCCCACGGGCTCGTCAGGCGCCGCTTCACGCGATCGGCGCGGGTCCGCACCGCCGGCGCGACCTCGTCGGGGGTGACCTCGGGGTCGGGGGTGAATGCGACGGAGCTCATCGGATCCCCTTCTGCTGGTTCAGGACGCGGATGTTGTAGATGACGATCGGCATCACCATGATGAACAGGATGAGCGCGAGCGCCGCGCCTCGGCCCGGCTCGCCCGAGCGGAACGCCTGCGTGTACATCTCGTTGGCGACGACGGAGGTGTTGAAGTTGCCCGCGGTCATGGTGCGGACGATGTCGAACACCTTGAGCGTCGCGATCGAGATCGTCGTGACGACGACGACGAGCGACGTGCGGATGCCGGGCACCGTGACGTTCGCAAACCGCTGCCACGGGTTCGCGCCGTCGATCTCGGCGGCCTCGAGCTGCTCGGTCGGCACGCCCTTGATGGCGGCCGAGAGCACGACCATCGCGAAGCCCGTCTGGATCCAGATCATCACGACGATGAGCGCGAGGGTGTTCCACGGGCTGTTCTGCAGGATCTGCTGCGGCTCCCCGCCGAACCAGACGAGGATCTGGTTCACGAGGCCGATCTGCTCCTGCTCCGGACCGCGGTAGGCGTACATGAAGCGCCAGATGATGCTCGCGCCGACCATCGAGATGGCCATCGGCATGAAGACGAGCATCTTGTAGACGCGCTCACCGCGGCTCTTGTCGATGAAGACCGCGTACGCGAGCCCGATGGCCGTCGACAGCAGCGGCACGAGGATGACCCACACGACCGTGTTGGCGAGCGTCACGAGCGCCTCGGGCTGCGTGAACATCCAGACGAAGTTGTCGAGCCCGTTGAACGAGCCGGTCTTGTCGGTGAAGGCGAGCAGCGTCGTGCGGATCGCCGGGTAGACGAGGCCGATCGTGAGGAGCAGCGCCGAGGGCAGCAGGAAAACGAGCATCGGCTTCGAGTCGTCGTCCCTGTCGGCGAGGTAGCCGAGCAGGCCGATGATGCTCAGCGCCGCAGCGGCGGCCCAGGGCCACACGCCCACCTGCTGCTCCTGGCCGGCCTCGAGCACGAGCGCGACGACCACGACCGCGACGGCGGCGAGCAGCCACGCGACGAGCCGGGCGCTGCGGCGGATGCGGTCGGGCAGGAAGGCGATGGCGGCCGTCGCGACGAGCGCGCCGACGAGCGGCCAGCCCACGATCGTCGCTGCGAGCACGAGGGCGGGCGTGACCCAGTCGAGCGCCGGGATGCGCTCCGCCGACTGAGCGAGGAGCACGATCGCGACGACGATGGCGGCGCCGACGCCGCGCAGCACGGCGCTGCGCACCGCGGGGCTCGCCGGCTGGAGCAGGCGGTCGAGCAGCCACTGGAGGACGACGATCGCGATGCCGGCGACGCCGACCGCGATCGCCGCGTTCGTGAGCGCCTGCGTCATCCACGGCACCAGTCCGTAGAGCAGGCGCGCGAGGAGCGCGAGGAGCGCGAACGCCGCGATGAGGATGATGCGCGGTCGCAGCCCGGAGCGCCAGCTCGCCGCCCGCGGCTTGTCCTCCGGTCGGTCGAGGAAGGCCAGCAGCAGCGCCACCACGGCGCCGAAGGCCACCAGGCCGACGAGCACCTGCAGCAGCTTGCCGACGAGATCCATCGAGGTCATGCGCACCCCATCCGTTCGTGAGACGTGCCGATGATGCGGTGCGGGGGCCGGCTCACGACCCCCGCACTCGCGTCATGCGACTACTGCGGCCAGCTCTGCTCGATCTGCGAGAGCACGGTCGCCGTGTCGGCGCCCGAGACCCAGTCGACCAGGCCGCTCCAGAACGTGCCGGCGCCCACCGCGCCCGGCATCAGGTCGGAGCCGTCGAACCGGAACGTCGTCTCCGGGTCCTGCAGCGTCTCGACCGCGGACTGCAGCAGCGGGCTGCTCGCGTTCTCGGGGTCGAGGCCCGAGTTCGCCGAGATGACGCCGCCGAGCGAGACGCGGCTGTTGGCCCACGTGTCGCTCGAGAGGAACGTCTGCACCGCGACGACCTCCTCGTCGTCGCTGAACGCGCCGACGAACTCGCCCCCGCCCGTGACCGCGGCCGCGTCGGCCTCGGTGCCCGGGAGCACGAAGGCCCAGACGTCGCCGTCCTCGGCGACCGTGACGGAGTTGTCATCGCTCCAGAAGCCCTCGTAGAACGAGGCCTGGTGGTGCATCGCGCACTCACCGTCGAGCACCGGCAGGCCGGCCTCGCCGAAGTCGGTCGTCGCGATCGTCGACACGTCGCCGATGCCGCCGTTGACGTACTCGGGGTTCTTGATCAGGTCGCCGACGCGGTCCATCGCCTCAGCAATCTGCGGGTCGTCGAACGGGATCTCGTGCGCGATCCACTGGTCGTAGACGTCCGGGCCGTGCAGGCGCAGGACGTAGTCCTCGATCCAGTCCGTGCCGGGCCAGCCCGTCGCCTCGCCGGAGCCGAAGCCCACGCACCACGGCGTCGTGCCCGACTCGGCGATCGTCGCGGTGAGCTCGTCGAGCTCGTCGAGCGTCGTCGGCACCTCCCAGCCGTTCTCCTCCCACAGCGCCGGCTGGTACCAGACGTAGCCCTTCACCGACGCCATGAGCGGTGCCGCGTAGAAGGTGCCGTCGACCGTGCCGTAGTTGCGCCAGTCCTCGGTCCAGAACTCCTCCGCGTTCGCGGCGACGCTCTCGGGCGCGGGCAGGAGGCTGCCGGTGCCGGCGATCGACGCGAGCAGGCCCGGCTGCGGGAAGATTGCGAGGTCGGGCGGGTTGCCGCCCTGCACGCGGACGTTGATCTGCGCCTCGAACTCCGCGGAGCCCTCGTAAACGACGTCGATGCCGGTGCACTCCTCGAACTCGGCCCAGGACTCGTTGAGGCGGTTCGCCTCCTCGTCGAGGATCGTGCCGTAGACGTTGACCTCGGCGCCGTCGAAGGTGCCGTAGTCGGCGTAGGCCTCGCAGCCCTCGGCGGCAGCGCCGGTGCTGCCGGGCGCCTCCAACGCGCCGGGCTCTGCGTCGCCGACACAGCCGGTGAGGGCGAGTGCCGCGACGCCCGCGATGCCGAGCGGCACCGCGATCCTGCGTGCGTGCTTCACGTGAACTCCTTCGCTCAAACTCAGCGGATGAGCACGTGCCGCGAAACGACGCGCACGGCGGCGTGCTCGAAACCGGAACCGGTTCCACTTCGAGCGACCGTAGCGCACCTCGCCACAGGATGCACTCAGGAACGATGTTTCGATTCGACAACGATCCGGACCGCCGATCGTTGGCGGAACGCGGCGGCGGGGCTATGGTCGGAACCGGTTCCGATGATCGAGGCGGTCATCCGCCCGGGGCGCGAGGAGGCGACCGTGCCGAGGCTCGACGACGTCGCCCGCGCTGCGGGCGTCTCGAAGGCGACCGCGTCGCGCGCACTCTCGGGCGCATCCGGGGTCGCGGCGAGCACCCGCGAGCGGGTGCAGCGCACCGCGGACGAGCTCGGGTTCCGGGTCTCCGGTGCCGCGCGACGGCTCGCGACGGGCATGACCCGCACGATCGGCGTGCTCACGCCGTCCGTCAACCGCTGGTACTTCGGCAGCGTGCTGCACGGCATCGCGCACGCCGCCGATGCGCACGACCACGACGTGCTGCTCTACGACCTCGGGGCGTTCGGGAAGGGCGGGCACGAGAAGTTCGAGCGCTTCATGACGCGCGGCGAGGTCGACGGCCTCGTGACGATCACGTGGAGCCTCGTCGGCGGCGACCTCACGCGCCTCGCTGACCTCGGCATCCCGGTCGCGACCGTCGGCGAGCCCACGGAGCACACGCGGTCGTTCGCGCTCGACGACGAGGCGGCCGGCGAGCAGGCCGCCGAGCACCTCGTGCGGCTCGGCCACACCGACCTCCTGCACATCGCCGCCGAGCCCGAGGTGCAGCCGTTCGAGGCCTCCTCCTCCGATCGGCGGAAGCGGGCGTTCGAGCGCGTCTCGGCGCGACACGGGCTGCGGATGCGACCGGTCCAGACGGTGCCGACCACGCTCGAGTGCGCACACGCCGTCGTGCGCGAGATCATCGACCGCGCCGACCGCCCCACGGGCATCGTCGGCGGCACCGACGAGGTCGCGATGGCGGTGCTCCTCGCCGCGCATCAGCTCGGCATCCGCGTGCCCGAGGAGCTCTCGGTCATCGGCGTCGACGACGTGCCGGCCGCCGCCGCGTTCGGGCTCACGACCATCCGGCAGGACCCGGCGCAGCACGGGGAGGACGTCGTCGCGTGGATCATGGCGGCGCTCGACGAGCCCGACGACGAGCCGGACCGCAGCCACACCGCGTACTCGCCGGTGCTCGTCGTGCGCTCCTCGACCGCGCCGCCGAGCTGACGCGCCCCGCGCTACTCCGCCTGGACCCGGTCGTAGGCCGGCTGCCGCAACCGGTGCGCCCACTCGTACTCGCGTGCTCCGGGCAGCAGCCGTCGGCCCGCGTCGAAGCGCAGCAGCGGGTCGAGCGGACCGGGGCTCCGCCGCAGCTCGAGCTCGCCGAACGGCCGCCATGCACCGCGCGGGCGGGCGACGAGCAGCTCGAGCCGCCACGGCTCGGCGGCGAGCCGATCGGCGAGCGCGTCGGGATACGGCGGCAGATCAGCGGGAGCGATCGTGCGCGCGGCGAGCAGCACCGGCCCGGTCGGTGCACGGTACGGGAGGATCGCGTGCAGGTGCGCGCGGGAGGGCGAGCGGTGCGCGCGGAGCACGAAGCGCCACGGCCAGCCCACGCCGGTGGAGGCGAGCTCGATGTCGGCCGGTCCCTCCGGGCCGTCGAAGCGCACCGCGAGCCCGATGACGTCGGGCAGCGGCGCGGGGACGCCGGCGGAGCGGGAGGCGCGGGCGATCACGGGCAGCGGCCCCGCCGCCTCGTCGATCCACGCGATGCCGGTGGGGATGGGGCTGCCGGTGCGGCGGATCTCGCCGTGCAGCACGACACCGTGCGGGTGCACGGGATGGGGTCGACGCACCACCGCGAGCGTCGCGAACGCCGCGCCGAGCGCGCGCCCGGCGACGCCCGTGACGGTCGACGCGGCGGCCTCGAAGCCCGACCCCGGCGGCGACGCCGTCGGAGCGCTCACGTCGACGACATCATCAGGCTGACCATCGCGGCCTGGACGGCCTCGATCGAGCGGTGCACCTCGCGGCTCGCCCACGAGCGCTCGGCGAGCTCCGCGCCGCGCGCGAGCAGCGGCTCGCGCGGCCGGTCGGGGAAGATCGGCGGCAGCGCCTCGGCCCCGTGCAGGATCGCGAGCGCCGCGCCGACCGTCGGGTCGTCGGCGCCGTCGAGCACCTCGATCGCTCGCGCTTGCAGCGCGTCCTCGACGTCGCGGCGCTCGCCGCGCTCCCAGCGCTCGCGCCACCGGATGCCGAGGAAGCGGTCCTCCTCGCGCGCGAGCACGCCGGCTGCGGCGAAGTCCTCGAGCAGCTCCCTGCGCACCCGGGTCGTGGGAGCGCTGCGACCGCCCCAGCCCGCGACGACGCTCAGCGCTTGCGACGGGGTCGTTCCGTCGATCCGCTCGACGAGCGGCTCGAGGTGCGGGTTCGTCGTGCCGCTCGCGGCGACCAGCACCTCAGCCTCGCCACCTGGCTCGCCGTGCGCGACCACGCGCATCCGCCCGTCCACCACCAGCTGCGCGAGGGCCGCGCCGGCGATCGCGATCCCGAGCGACGAGTCCTCGATGAGGGGCGAGCCCTCGTCGTCGTCGATGGCGAGCAGCAGCACCGCCTCGGGGATCGTCAGCGCCATGGCCCCACGGTACGCCGTCCGCCTGCGGTGCGCACCCGTCGATGGCGTCAGCTGCTCGTCGACGACGGCACGATCACGGTCGCGCTGAGCACCGCCGTCATCGCCGCCTGCACCGGCGCGATCGCGTCGCGCACCTCGCGGCTGCACCTTGGCGCCTCGGCGAGCGCGTCGCCGCGGCGCTTCAAGGCGTCCTTCGGCAGGTCGGGGAAGACCCGCGGCAGCGTAGCCGCGCCGCGGAGACCCGACGCATCCCCCGACCGAAGGGCGTCGAGCGGCGGGAGCCGGGCGCGCCTCGCGCGCTCGTCTTGGAGCGCACGGCGCCTGTGGTGGAGACTGGCACGATGCAGGAACTCGCGATCCTCGCGATCGTCGTCATCGTCGCCCTCGCGTTCGACTTCACCAACGGCTTCCACGACACCGCCAACGCCATGGCGCCGTCGGTCGCGACCGGTGCGCTCAAGCCGAAGCCCGCCGTCGCGCTCTCGGCGTCGCTCAACCTCGTGGGCGCCTTCCTCTCGATCGAGGTGGCCAAGACCGTCGGATCGGGGATCGTCGACCTGACGGGCGTCGACGGCGAGAGCCTCATGCTCATCGTGCTGTGCGGCCTCACGGGCGCGATCGTCTGGAACGTGCTGACGTGGCTGTTCGGGCTGCCGTCGTCGTCGAGCCACGCGCTCTTCGGCGGGCTCATCGGCGCGACGATCGCGGCGCTCGGCGTCACGGGCGTGCTGTGGGGCGGCGTCGCGCAGAAGATCCTCATCCCCGCACTGCTCGCGCCCGTCATCGCGGGCCTCGTCGCCTTCTGCGGCACGTGGCTCGTGCAGCGGGTGACGGCCAACCTGAGCGAGCGCGCCGAGAAGCGGAGCTTCCGCTGGGGCCAGATCGGCGCGGCCTCACTCATGTCGCTCGCGCACGGCACGAACGACGCGCAGAAGACGATGGGCGTGATCTTCCTCGCGCTCGTCGCCCACGGCACCCTCGACCCGGATGCCGACATGCCGCTGTGGGTGCGGGTCGTGTGCGCCGTCGCGATCGCGGCGGGCACCTACATGGGCGGGTGGCGCGTCATCCGCACGCTCGGCAAGGGCATCGTCGACATCTCGCCCAGGCAGGGCATGTCCGCCGACTTCTCGAGCGCATCCATCATCCTCACCTCGAGCCACCTCGGCCTGCCGCTCTCGACCACCCACGTCGCCTCCGGCTCCGTGATCGGCTCGGGGGTCGCGCGCACCGACGCGAAGGTGCGGTGGTCGGTCGCGCGCCGCATGCTCATCGCGTGGCTCATCACGCTGCCCGCGTCGGGCGCGATCGGTGCGCTGTGCTTCGTCATCGCGGGGCTCTTCGGCCACCTGTGGGGCTCGATCGTCGTGACGGCGCTGCTCATCGCCGCGTGCGCCGCGATGTGGCTGCGCTCGCGCATGAGCCACGTCGGCTCGCACAACGTCACCGAGCAGTGGGAGCAGCCCAAGAAGGAGCGCAAGCGAGAGATCGACCGCGAGCTGAGCGCCGTCGCCTCGCACGTCGCGCCGATCTCCCGGCCGCGCAAGCGGAAGAAGCGCAAGGATCGCGGCAACGGAGGGGCAGCCTGATGGCCATCGACTTCGGCGCGCTCGCGATCGCGATCGCCTCCGTGCTCGGCGTCGGGCTGCTGCTCGGCGCGGGCATCCCGCTCATCTACGCGGTCGGCATCCGCTCGATCGAGAGCCAGCGACCCGGATCGACCGCGCTCGGCCGCTCGCTCCTGGGCGTGTGCGTGCTGCTCGCCCTCGCGGGCATCGTCGTGATCGTCTTCGGCAAGCAGCTCTTCGGCATCTGACGCGCGCCGCGTAGCGTGGCAGGATGAGCAACGACGAGGCCCTGCTGCTCGAGAGCGCCGACGCGTGCGTCGACGAGGCGCGCGCGGCCGGACTCGAGCTGCTGCTGCCTCGCGAGGTGCCGCTCGGCGGTCCGCGCGCGATGCCGGTGCAGCGCGTGCTGCCCAACAAGCACCGGCACTTCGTCGGCGCGTGGTGCTTCGCCGACGCCTTCGGGCCGACGTCGATGCGCGGGGGTCCGGGCATGGACGTGCCACCGCATCCGCACACCGGCCTCCAGACCTGGAGCTGGCTCGTCGACGGCGCGATCGAGCACCGCGACTCGGCCGGCTTCGCCCACACCGTGCGCCCCGGCGGGCTCAACATCATGACCGCGGGCCGCGGCATCTCGCACAGCGAGTACTCGACGACCGACACCGACGTGCTGCACGGCGTGCAGCTGTGGACGGTGCTGCCGAGCCACGAGCGAGGGCGCGAGCCGTGGTTCGACGGGCTCGACGCCGTGCCGCGCGTCGAGCTCGGCGGCGGGGTGACCGCGAGCGTCTTCGTCGGCGAGTTCGCAGGAGCGGCGAGCGGCGTCGGCGCCTACTCGCCGCTGCTCGGGGTCGAGCTGCGGCTGCTCGCAGGCACCGAGGTGGCGCTCGAGCTGCGCGCGGGCTTCGAGCACGGCGTGCTCGCCCTCACCGACGGCGTGAGCGTCGACGACGTCGCGGTCGCTCGCGGCGCGATGGCCTACGCCGCGCCCGGGCGCGAGGCCCTCGTCGTCTCGGCCGAGCGCGATGCGATCGCGATCCTGCTCGGCGGCGAGCCGTTCGAGGAGGAGGTGGTGATGTTCTGGAACTTCATCGGCACCGATCACGACGAGGTTGCCGAGGCACGCGAGCAGTGGATGCGCGAGCGCGAGTCGGGCCCGGACGCCCGGCCGCGCTTCGGCTCGGTCGTCGACGACGCATCGCCGCCGCTGCCGAGCCCGCGGCTGCCGTCGGTCGAGCTGCTGCCGCGAGGGCGCGCGAAGCGGCACAGCTGAACGGCGCGTCAGCGGCTGAGATCGAGCGCGTAGAGCGCGCGGTCGGGCCTCGGCCGGCCCACCTCGCGGAAGCCCGCGCGCGCGAAGGTCGAGACGACGCCGCGGTAGAGCTCGTTGGAGGCCTTCTTCCTCCCCTCGCTCGGATCGACCGGGTACCCCTCGAGCACTCGAGCGCCGTGCGAGCCGGCGAAGTCGATCGCGGCCGCGAGCAGGCGCCCCGCGAGCCCCTCGCCGCGGTGCTCGGTGCGCACCACGAAGCACGACACCGCCCACACCGAGCCGTCGTCCCACGGCTCCTCGGTCGTCGACGCGAGCTGCTTCGTCCTGCTCAAGCGGATCTGTCGAGTGCGAGGGCCGACGCGCACCCAGCCGGCCGCCTCGCCGTCGACGTAGGCGATGAGCGCCGGTGCGAGCTCGCCCTCGAGCTCGGCGCGGAGCAGCTCTCGGCGCTCCTCCACGCTCGAGCGCTGGAACTCGACGTTCGTGATCGTCCACCACTGGCACTGGCACGATCGCCCATCGCCCCCGCCGCTCAGCGCCCGTTGGGCGTGAGGGAAGCGATCGGGCGTCGCTGGACGGATGTCGACCTCCGGCATGGGGCGACGGTAGACCCGCGCGTGGACCGGAGCAAGGTCTCCGCTCGCGCTGTGCCGCGCGAGCCTCAGTCGGAGCGCCGCGCGCCGATGAGCAGCGCGGCAGACGCGGCGACGAGCGCCGTCGCGACGAGCGCGATGGCCGGGTAGGCCAGCGACATGCCTCCGCGCGTGCCGAACGTGTCGGCGACGCCCATCCCGATGGAGAACTCCGCGACCGGCAGCCCGCCGACCGCGAGCGCCGCCGCGCCGAGCAGCAGCCCGAGCGAGCCCCGGTCGCCGCGACGCGCGCGCAGCAGCCCCAGCCCGAGCACGAGGAGGGCGACCGCCCACGCGCCTGCCCACAGCACCGGGACGACCCATCCGCCCGCCTCACCGACCGCTGCCATGCCCGACCACAGCGCGTCGAGGGGCACACCGGGAGCGAGGGTCATGGGCAGCAGGACGAGCGCGTCGAGGAGGCCAACCACGAGCACGCTGATCGCCGCACCGAGCCCGAGCACGACGCCCTGCACGGGCCGAGGGGCACCGGCGCGCACGCTCGGGTCGAGCAGCAGCAGCCCGATGCCGTGCGCCGCGACCACGAGCGGCAGCACGAGGTGGAGCGGTGCACCGACGACGGCGAGGAAGGGCGCGAGCGGAGCGGTCAGCAGACCGAGCGCGACGAGCACGACCGGCGTCGATGCGGCAGCCCAGCGCCGCGGCGCCGCGCGCACGAGCAGCACGAGCTGGCCGACGCCGATCACGAGCATGCCCGCGACGACGCAGAGCACGAGCGCCGACGCGGCCGCCGCCCATGACAGCGCGCTCCCGCTCCAGCTCGCCGCGAGCACTCCTGCAGCGCTCATCGCGGCGTAGTGGGCGCCGACGACGGCGGCCGCGAGCCAACCGTGCGCGCTCCGCGCCCGCTCGCGCTGCAGCACGTCGCGCTCGGCGGGCTCGCGCGGCGTCGGCCGCGGGGTGACTGCGGCCATGGCTCGCGAGACGGCGCTCATGCGCTCACGCTAGCCGCGGCGAGGGCGGCATGCACCCGCTGCCGGGCACCGCCGCCAGGTCGATGGGAGGAGCTAGGCCTTCGCGGCGCGCTTCGCCGCCTGCTTCGTCGCCCGCACCTCGGCGAGCGACGCCGCATCGACGATGTCGGCCACCGAGCGCTTCGCGTCCTCCTCGCCGTAGGGGTCCGACGCATCCACCCACCCGGCGCCGTCGAAGCCGGCGCGCTTGCCGAGCAGGGCGAGGAAGATGCGCGCCTTCTGGTCGCCGAAGCCCGGCAGCGCCTGCAGCCGCCGCAGCACCTCGGGGCCGTCGGGCTCGCCCCGCCGCCAGATCGCGCCCGCGTCGCCGCCCCACTCGTCGGCGACGACGGCGGCGAGCTGCTGCACGCGCTTCGCCATCGAGCCGGGGAACCGGTGCACCGCGGGCTTCTCGGCGAAGGCCGCCTGGAACTCCTCGGGGTCCATGCGCGCGATCGACGCCGCGTCGAGCACGCCGAGGCGATCGCGCAGCTTCGCCGGCCCGGCGAACGCCGTCTCCATCGGCACCTGCTGGTCGAGCAGCATGCCCACGAGGAGCGCGAAGTCGTCGTCCGAGAGGAGGCGGTCGGCCGCTTCGTCGCCGGTGATGTGGAGGTCGCGAGTCATGGCTCCAGCCTGGCATGGCAACCAGGTGCGATGCTTGCCCTGCAACGACGAGCCGCGCCCCCGCCTGGTCACGACAGGCGGGGACGCGGTGATCGCCGGCACCCGGCCTGCTCGGGGAGCCGATCGGGTGCCTGAGGACAGCAAAGCCGTCGCGACGCCGTTTCGCAACAGTGTTTCCATTCCTTGATCGCATCTTCAGGTTGGAGGTTCCCCTCGTGGCCCGGCTCAGTGCGCTCGCATCCCCGACTGGGAGGATGGAGCCATGAAGCGCAGCAACCCGTGGTCCTGGTGGGCACTGTGGATCGGCCTGCTCGGCCTCGTCCTCATGCCGATCCCGCTCTTCGTCGGGCTCATCCTCGGCGGCGGCCTCGCGGCGATCGCGGCGATCCTCGCGGCCATCGGCCTGTTCAAGTCGCGGCACGCGGGCGGCCGCGGCATCGCGCCGGCGGTCGTGGCGATCGTCTTCGTGCTCCTGACCTACGGCGGCATCTCGATCGGCGGCGGCGTCATCTGGTGACGCCGCTTCGCGCGGCGATCAGCTGCCGCGCGAGCGCTCAGCCCCCGCACCCGCGGCGACAGCGCGGCCGAGCAGGCTGCGCACAGCGAGCCACAGCAGCGCGACGAGGCCCACGATGAGCAGCCCGTCAGCGGCGATGTAGAGGTAGTGCAACCCCGATCCGCCCTCGCTCTCCCCCGCGATCACGGCGTCGGTCGTCGCGTGCATCATCGGCCGGATCGCGAGCGCCTTCACCGCGAGCACGGCGGTGAGGACGAGCGAGAGGATGCGCTCGGCTCGCGGCGCGCGCGACGCGAAGGCCGCGGTCACGAGCAGCACCGCGAGCGCCGCCTCCGCGACGTTCATCGCCGCGAAGACGAGTCGTCCGATGCCGAGACCGAGCGGCACCGTGACGCCCGGCGCCTGGAACTTGAGCGGCGCCTCGATGAGTGAGATGCCGACGATGAGGCCCAGCCAGACGGCGGGGAGCACGAGTCGGGCAGCGCGGGCGAGCATGCCTCCACGGTACGCCGCGCCCGTCCTGCCGACGCCGTCCAGCCGCCGCTCGCGCGCGGGTGCCAGGATCGGGGCATGGCCCCGCAGCCGACCACGACCCTGCTCATCCTCGGCGCCTCCGGCGACCTCACGGCGAGGCTGCTGCTGCCGGGCATCGCCACGCTGCTGCGAGCTGAGCCCGATCGGCGGCTGCGCGTCGTCGGCGCCGACGTCCGCGCGCTCGACGCGGCGGATTGGCGCGGGCGCGTGCAGACGGCACTCGACGCCGCCGAGGTGAGCCCCGCAGCTGCTGCCGCCGTGCTCGAGCACACGCACTACGTCGCCGCCGACGCGACCGACGGCGACGCCCTCCGGGCCCTCATCGCATCGCTCGACTGCGAGCGGCTCGTCATGTACTTCGCGCTGCCGCCGCACGTGACGCGGCTCGTGTGCGAGACGCTCGAGCGCATCGGCGTGCCGAGCGGCACGATCCTCGCGATCGAGAAGCCCTTCGGCGACAGCCTGGGCAGCGCGCGCGAGCTCAACGAGCTCGTCACGCGCATCGTCCCCGAGCAGCGGGTCTTCCGCATCGACCACTTCCTCGGCCTGCACACGGTGCTCAACCTCCTGGGCCTGCGCTTCACGAACCGGCTGCTGCAGGCGTCGTGGGACCGCGGGAGCATCGAGCGCGTCGAGGTGCTCTACGACGAGACCGTCACGCTCGAGGACCGCGCCGGCTACTACGACCGCAACGGCGCGCTGCGCGACATGATCCAGTCGCACCTGCTGCAGATCATGGCGCTCATCGCGATGGAGCCCGTCGCGACCGTCGGCGAGCGCGACCTGCGCGACGCGATCTCGACCGTGCTGCGCGCCGCGCGCGTCGTCGACCCGGTCCGCCACTCGCGCCGCGCGCGCTACACCGCCGGGAGCGTCGAGGGCAGGCCGGTGCCCGACTACACCCGCGAGCCCGGCGTCGATCCGGCGCGCGGCACCGAGACGCTCGCCGAGATCGAGGTCGAGATCGCCAACGCGCGGTGGGCCGGCGTGCCCTTCTTGCTGCGCTCGGGCAAGTCGCTCGGCGGCGTGCGCAAGCGCGCGATCGTGCACTGGCGGCCGCCCGCTCACGTGCCGGACGGCTTCCGCGGGCACGACACCGCCGACCGCTTCGTCATCGACTTCAAGCCCGACGGCTTCGAGCTCCACCTCACGACGAACGGCAAGGGCGAGCCGTTCACCCTCGAGCAGACCGTGCTGCGCGGCGAGCTCGGCGGAGGTCAGCTCCTGCCCTACGGCGAGGTGCTCGGCGCCATCCTCGACGCCGACCCGCGGCTCGCGGTGCGCGGCGACGCCGCGGAGGAGTGCTGGCGCATCGTCGAGCCCGTGCTCGAGGCGTGGCGGGCGGATGCGGTGCCCCTCGAGGAGTACGAGGCCGGCTCCCGAGGTCCTCGCGGCTGGGCGACGAGCGGTTACTAAAGACCCTAAACGGGCGTATGCTTCCTAAATCTCCATAAGGGAGGCGCGGATGTCCGAGAATCCATTCCGTCCCACCTTCGGCCGGACGCCCCCGCTCCTCGCAGGCCGTGACCGGCTGGTGGCGCCCTTCGCCGAGACGTTCCGGACGGGCGTCTGGATCCCCGATCGCGTCAGCCTCGTTCGCGGGCTGCGCGGCATCGGGAAGACTGTCCTCTTGAACGCGATCGAGGATGCCGCTCGGCGGCATCGCTGGCTCGTGATCTCCGAGACTGCGAGAGATGGGCTTGCCGATGCGCTCGCGCAGACGACGCTCCCAGCACTCCTCCGCGACAACGATCCCGACGGCCGACGACGGGAGCTCCTCGGGGCCGGCGTGTCCGGCGCGTCGCTCTCGACTCGCGTCGTCGATGAGCATCAGCCCGAGAAGGCGCTCCGCGAGCAGCTGACGCAGCTATGCGGGATCGCGGCAGACCGCGGCGCGGGAGTGCTCATCACGCTCGACGAGCTGCACGGAGACGTCCTCGGCGAGATCAGGCAGCTGACGATCGCGTTGCAGCACCTCCAGCGCGAAGAAGCCGAGATCGGCTTCGTCGCGGCCGGCTTGCCCGCCGGCATCGAGGAGGTGCTGCAGGACAAGGGCACGACCTTCCTCAGGCGCGCAGCGTCCGTCGAGCTCGACTCGCTCACGCTCGACGAGACCCGTCGAGCCCTGCGGGAGCCGATCGAAACGGCCGGCCGGAGCATCGGCGATGCGGCACTCGAGGAGGCGGCGCTGGCATCCCGCGGCTATCCGTTCCTCGTGCAGGCCGTCGGCTCGTTCGCTTGGGCGGCCGCACCGGACGATCCCGAGATCTCGACGGCGGCGGTACGAGAAGCCGCTCGGCGCGCTCACCGAGTGCTCGGCACCAACGTGCACGGGCCGTCGCTGAGCAGGCTCTCCTTCACCGACCGGACGTTCCTCGCCGCGATGGCCCTCGACGACGGTCCAGCTCGCATGTCGGACATCGCCGATCGCATGGGAGTCGAGAGCAGGTACGCATCGGTGTACCGCCACCGCCTGCTGCTGCAAGGGCTGATCGAGAGCGCAGGCTGGGGCAAGGTGGCGTTCACGCTCCCCTACCTCCGCGACTACTTGCGCGAGCATGACGTGCCTTCACCGCTCACGCGCCCTGCGAGATCGACGTTCCCCGCGACGGAGCCCGACCTCACGGGCGCCGTCGACGACGTCGGGGACCGAACGAGCTGATGCGTCGCGTGCGCCTCCCTCGAGAGGGGCAGTGCCGCCCGACAGGGGCTGGCGCGCCTGCCCCTGTCGGGCGGAACTGACCTGGTCGCGCCCGCCCTGGAGGAGTGGGCCGCAGCGGCAATACCCTGGAGGCATGCCCAGCTCCACCGCCTCCTCCGCGCGCCCTGCGCTCGCGGCGTGACCGTGGACGCGCCCCGCACCGGCGCGGTGCCGACGCCCGACGAGGACGCCTCGGCCGAGCTCGTGCCGCCGCCCGAGCTCGACGACCGCTTGGACGCCGACGGCGACCCGACGCGCGAGGAGTCGCTCGCGCGCGTGCTCGGCGGGAGCCGCGCGGCGATCGAGGGCAGCGTGCCGCCCATCGCGTTCCTCATCGCGTGGCTCGCGAGCGGCGGCGAGCTGCTCACCGCCGTCGTCTGGTCGCTCATCGCGAGCGCCGCGACGCTCGTGCCCGCCATCGTGCAGCGGCGGAAGCCCAAGGCGGTCGTGATCGGCATGCTCATGACCGTGATCGCCGCGATGATCGCGTACTACACGGGCGAGGCGCGCAACTTCTTCCTCATCCAGCTGCTCTCGAACGCCGCGAGCGCCCTCGCGTGGATCGTCTCGATCGTCATCGGCTGGCCGTTCCTCGGGCTCATCGTCGGCGCCCTCATCGGCACGAAGGCGCGCTGGCGGCACGACCCGGTGCTGCTGCGCGCCTACCGCCGAGCGTCGTGGATCTGGGTGCTGCAGTACGTCATCCGCGTCGTCGTCTTCAGCGTGCTGTGGTGGCTCGACGAGACCACGTGGCTCGCGATCATGCGCGCGGCGCTCACCTACCCGCTCATCATCGCGTGCATCGCGATCTCGGGGTGGGTGCTCTTCGCCTCGATCCCGAAGTCGCACCCTGGCATCCGCAAGCCGCTCCCGCGCCCCGGCGACTGACCCCTCTCCCCAGGCCCGCGCCGCACCGTTGCGCCCGCGACGGCGTCGGCGTACAGTCTCGGCAAGCAAGCGGTGCGGACAGACCAGGCGCCTTCACCAATACTCGCGAGTAGAGCAAGCGCCGAGCGCCAGTCCGCACCGCTTCTTCGTGCCCGCGAGTGGCCGCTCGGCGCCGCTCGGCCCGGTCGCGGAGCCTCGCGTCGCGGAGTAGCGTGCCCGCCATGCGCGAGATCCCGGTGGCGGATGCCGTGCGCGAGCGGGTGCGAGCGGCCAGCGCTCATCGAGCTCGCGAACGCCAACCTCGCCGCGCACGGCAGCCCCGCGCGCGTGCGCCAGGCGACCCCCCGCATCCTGGGCCTGCCCGGTGAGGGACCGTGGGACCGCATCCTCGTCTCCGCAGACTTCGGCCGCATGCCCGATGCGCTCGTCGTGCAGCTCGCCGAGGGCGGACGCATGGTCGCCCCGGTCGCCGGCGTCATGACGGTCGTGGATGCGGTCGGCGGCCGGGCGCGCGTGCGGACGGACGGCGGGCGATACGCGTTCGTGCCGCTCATCGGGTGACGCCGCGGCGAGCCGAGCTCGCGGCGGAGCCTGACTAGGGTGGCTGGCATGCAGCCGAGACCCGAGGAGCTCGCAGAGCGGCTCGCCCGCACCCGCGCGCGCATGCAGCGCGCCGGCCTCGACGGCCTCGTGGTGGCCGATCCCGCGAACCTGCACTACTTGACCGGCTACGACGCCTGGTCGTTCTACATGCCGCAGCTGCTGTTCGTGCCGCTCACGGGCGAGCCGCTGCTCATCATGCGGCAGATGGACGCCGACGGCGCGCACCGCACGGCGAGCACGCCGCCCGAGCGGATCCTCGGCTACCCCGAGTCGCTCGTGCACCAGCGCGGCGCGCATCCCTTCGACTGGGTCGCCGAGCGGCTGCGGGAGCACGGCTTCGCCCAGCGCGGCCGCATCGGGTACGAGGCCGAGGCGCACTTCTTCACCGTGCGTTCGTTCCACGCGCTCGAGCGGGCGCTGCCGGAGTGGCAGCTCGTCGACGCGCACGACCTCGTGAACTGGGTGCGGCTCGTGAAGAGCCCGTTCGAGCTCGAGCTCATGCGCGGCGCCGGCCGCATCGCCTCCGCAGCGATGCGCGCGGGCGTCGACGCGCTCGGCGCGGGGGTGCGGCTCAACGACGTCGCCGCGGCGATCCAGTTCGCGCAAGCCACCGGCGTCGACGGCGCCGAGGGCGACTACCCGGCGATCGTGCCGATGCTGCCCACCGGCGAGTCGGCCGACACCCCGCACCTCACCTTCAGCGCCCGGCGGGTCGAGACCGGCGAGGCCGTCTCCATCGAGCTCGCGGGCGCCCACCGCCGCTACCACGCGCCGCTCGCCCGCACCGTCGCGGTCGGCCGACCCGACGCGCGCCTCGCGGGCCTCGCCGACATCGCGGCCGAGGGGCTCGAGGCCGTGCTCGGGGGCCTGCAGCCGGGCCGCGTCGTCGCCGACGTGCACGGCATCTGGCGCGAGCACCTCGCGCGGCACGCGATCGAGAAGCCCTCGCGGCTCGGCTACTCGATCGGCATCGGCTACCCGCCCGACTGGGGCGAGCGCACCGTCTCGATCCGCGAGGACGACCTCACCGTCATCGAGCCCGGCATGTGCCTGCACATCATCGCCGGCATGTGGATGGACGGCTACGGCTGCGAGCTGAGCGAATCGGTCGCGATCGGCGAGGGCGGCGCCGAGCTGCTCACCGACGCTCCGCGCGAGCTCATCGTGGTGGAGGCGGCGTGACGGCCCCGCCCGCGAACGGCGAGCGCACCGACGTCGACCGGGCCATCGCGCTCGTCGACGAGGCGACGATCGTCGCCGACACCTCGTCGCTCATCCTCGCCGCGAGCGAGAACCCGGGCGGCACCGAGCTCGACGCCGTGCGCGTGCTCGAGACGATCGCCTCCCGGCTCGGCGGCCGCAGCCGGCGCTCGACCGTCGCGCCCGGCAGGCCCAACATCGCCATCCGCTTCGGCCCCGACCCCGCCGAGGCGCGGCCCGGCATCCTGCTGCTCGGCCACTCCGACGTCGTGCCGGCAGGCGAGGGCTGGAGCGCCGACCCCTTCAGCCCGCGCGTGCAGGACGGCTGGCTCACCGGCCGCGGCGCCGCCGACATGAAGGGCGGGCTCGCCGCCGCGCTGCAGGCGATGGCCGCCGTGCACCGCGTGCGCCCCGAGCTGCCGCTCGAGCTGCTCGTGACCGTCGACGAGGAGGACCTCGCGACCGGCATCCTGGCGCACCTCGACGACCCGCCCGCGCCCTACCGCGCGTGCATCGTCGCCGAGCCGACCGCCCTCGCGGTCGTCGTCGCGTGCCGCGGCGCCGCGAACCTCGAGGTCGAGGTGCGCGGCCGCGCCGCCCACGCGGGCCGGCCGGAGGACGGCGCGAACGCCATCACGACCGCGGCGCGCATCGCGGGCTGGATCGCCGACGACCACGAGCGGATGCGTCGGGGCGCGACGGGCCTGCTGGGCTCGGCGACCTGGAGCGTCGGCCGCATCGAAGGGGGCCACGGCACCTCGATCGTGCCCGATCGGTGCACGCTGCTCGTCGACCGGCGGCTCATGCCGGGCGAGACGGGCGAGCAGGCGCTCGGCGAGCTCGAGGCGGGGATCGCCCGCGTGCTCGGGCACGAGGGCTGCGAGGCGAGCGCGACGCTCCTGATGGAGATGCCGGGCTTCGAGACCGAGCCCGCGCATCCGCTCGTCACCGCCGCCGTCGACGCGATCTCGGCGGAGGGCCGCGAGCCGCGCATCGAGGCGTGGACGGCCGCGTGCGAGGGCGGCTACATCGCGCGCCACCACGGCTGCCCGACGATCATCCTCGGCCCGGGCGACATCACCGGCCAGGCCCACCAGCCCGACGAGCGCGTGCGCATCGCCGACCTCTCCGCAGCCGCGGGCGCGTACGCCCGCCTGCTCCTCGACCTCGACCCCTGAACGCATCCTCCCCGACCGCACAGCCAGCACGACCCCCGAGCACGACCAGGACACTGCACCACCAGGACACCCCTGCACCGACCGAAGGGACACGGCCATGACCGAGCAGACAGCACCGCGGCGGCACCCGCGCGAGCCCGCACCCATCACGAGGGAGCTCGACCTCTCCCCCGTGCAGCGCAAGACCGTCAGGAAGTCGGTCATGGGCGCGATGGCGGGCAACGCCATCGAGTGGTTCGACTACGGCATCTACGGCTACCTCGCCGTGCACCTGTCGCAGCAGATCTTCGGCGGCTCTGAGGAGGCGATCCTCTGGACGCTCTTCGGCTTCGCCGTCTCGTTCCTCATCCGGCCGATCGGCGGCGCCGTGCTCGGGCCGCTCGGCGACCGCATCGGGCGCCAGAAGGTGCTCGTCTTCACCATCCTGATGATCTCGATCGCGACCGCGGCGATCGGCGTGCTGCCGACCTTCGACATGGTCGGCTGGCTCGCGCCCGTGCTGCTGTTCACGCTGCGCATCATCCAGGGCTTCTCGGCGGGCGGCGAGTACGCCGGCGCCGCCGTCTACATGGCCGAGCACGCGCCCGACGACCGCCGCGGCTTCTGGGGCTCGTTCCTCGAGTTCGGCACGCTGCTCGGCTTCTCGATGGCCGCGATCCTCGTCACGGGCCTCGAGCTCATCGTCGGCCCGGAGGGCATGGCCGAGGGCTGGTGGCGACTGCCGTTCCTGCTCACGCTGCCGCTCGGCATCGTCGCGCTCCTCATGCGCTCGCGCCTGCACGACTCGGAGACGTTCATCGAGGCGAAGGAGCAGGACACCCGCTCGAGCGCGTGGGAGACGCTGCGCGACGTCGTCACGAAGCAGCCGAAGCAGCTGCTGAAGATCATGGGCATCACGATCCTCATCAACACGGCGTTCTACCTCGTGCTCACCTACATGCCGACGTTCCTCACGACGTCGCTCGACATGGGGGCGACGCAAGCCGGCCTCATGCTCGTCGCGGTGCAGCTCGTGATGATGGCGGTGATCATCCCGATGGGCGCGCTCACCGACCGGATCGGGCGGCGACCGGTGCTGCTCATCGCGGCGGTCGGCTTCACCCTCTTCTCGATCCCGGCGATCATGCTGCTGCAGACGGGCAACGTCGTGCTGCAGGCGCTCGGGCTCGCGATCTTCGGGCTCTTCCTCGTCATGCTGCTGTGCAACATCTCGGCGACGCTGCCGGCGCTCTTCCCGACCACGGTGCGCTACGCGGGCTTCGCGCTCGGCTACAACGTCGCGACCTCGCTGCTCGGCGGGCCGGCGGGCCTCATCAACGAGTGGCTCATCGGCGAGACAGGCTCGACGCTCGTGCCCGGCTTCTACATGACGGCCGCGGGCATCATCGGCCTGCTCGCGATCCTCACGTTCAACGAGACGGCCGGCCGCAGCCTGCGCGGCGACATCGTGCCGGGTGACGACGACGTCGACCGCATCGCGATCGGCGAGGACCTCATCGGCAAGGTGCACGACCCCGAGCACGAGCTCGTCGACGGCAAGCTGCCGCCGCGCACCGGGGGCGGCGGCATGTCGTGAGCATCGGGCTGTAGCGCGGCCCGCTCGAGGCGCACGGCACCTCGACGTGGGCGCCGACCACGTGTGCGTGCAGATCCTGCCCGCGAGGGAGGATCCGCTGCCGGCGCTCGAGGCGCTCTCGGCCGAGCTCGGCATCCGCTGAATCGCTCGGCATCCGCTGACCGTTCGCTCCGAATCCAGCCTCCTCGGGGGTCGCGGCGCATACGGTCGGAGTCATGCGAGCACTCACTTGGCAAGGCAAGCGCAAGGTCTCGGTCGAGGAGGTCCCCGACCCCGTCATCCAGGAGCCGACCGACGCGGTCATCCGCGTCACGTCGACCGCGATCTGCGGCTCCGACCTCCACCTCTACGAGCTCTTCGCGCCGTTCCTCAAGAAGGGCGACATCCTCGGCCACGAGCCGATGGGCATCGTCGAGGAGGTCGGCTCGGCGGTGTCGAACCTGCAGGTCGGCGACCGCGTCGTCATCCCCTTCGTCGTCGCGTGCGGTCGTTGCTTCATGTGCGAGAAGGGCCTGACGACGCAGTGCGAGACGACGCAGAACCGCCACTCCGGCACGGGCGCGTCGCTCTACGGCTACACGTCGCTCTACGGCTCGGTGCCCGGCGGCCAGGCCGAGCGGCTGCGCGTTCCCTACGCCGACTTCAACGCGACCAAGGTGGGCAGTGAGCTCGCCGACGACCGCTACCTCTTCCTGAGCGACATCCTGCCCACCGCGTGGCAAGGCGTCGCGTACGCCGGCCTCGAGCCCGGCCAGACGCTCGGCGTCATGGGGCTCGGCCCCGTCGGACAGTTCGTCGCGCGCATCGGCCGGCACCTCGGTCACCGCGTGATCGCGGTCGAGCCGGTCGCCGAGCGCCGCGCGATGGCCGAGCGCTACGGCGTCGAGACGCTCGACATGGCGGATGCGACGGATGCGCTCAAGGACCTCACCGACGGCCGCGGCCCCGACGCGATCGTCGACGCCGTCGGCATGGAGGCGCACGGCGCGCCCGGCGCCGCGACGGCGCAGCAGCTCGTCGGCGCGCTCCCCGACCTGCTCGCGAAGCCGATGATGCGGCACGCGGGCCTCGACCGGCTCTCGGCCATGCACACGGCGTTCGACGCGGTGCGCCGCGGCGGCACGGTCTCGCTCAGCGGCGTCTACGTCGGCTCGGCCGACCCGATGCCGATGATGACGCTGTTCGACAAGCAGATCACGTTGCGGATGGGCCAGTGCAACGTGCAGTCGTGGCGCGACGAGCTCATGCCGCTCGTCGAGGACCCGAGCGACCCGCTCGGCACGGGCGACCTCACGACCCACCTCGTGCCGCTCGAGCAGGCGCCGGAGTACTACGAGATCTTCCAGAAGAAGGAGGACGACTGCATCAAGGTCGTGCTGCAGCCGTAGCGCTCGATGCGGCTCCGCCGCGTTGAGCGCGGACGCTGCAAGGTCGAGTAGGCGGCCGCGAGGCCGCCCTATCGAGACCCCTGCTCGGAGCGACGGTCTCGATACGGGCGCTGCTCGACCAGCCGGTGCCGCGAGATGAGAGAGGCCCCGGGGTGGAGCCCGGGGCCTCTTCGTGCGCGAGGGGGGACTTGAACCCCCACGTCCGTACGGACACTGGCACCTGAAGCCAGCGCGTCTGCCAATTCCGCCACTCGCGCGACGCCCGGGGCAGCCCGGGCAACCACACGAGAATATCAGGTTCGGAGCGACGGCGGGTACGCTGTCGGCGGCGACGAAGGGTGGTGATGACAGCAGTGGGATTCCTTGACGCGATCGAGCGCGGTCTCGAGCGGGCCGTCAACGGCGCCTTCGCGAAGACCTTCCGCGCCGGCGTGGAGCCGGTCGAGATCGCGAGCGCGCTCAAGCGCGAGCTCGACACGAGCGCGTCCGTCGTCTCCCGCGACCGCATCCTCGTGCCCAACCGGCTCACCGTGCGCCTCGCACCCGCCGACTTCCAGCGGCTGCGCCGCCTGGGCGAGCCGCTGCTCGACGAGCTGACCTCGACCCTGCAGAGCCACGCCCGCCAGTCGGGCTACTCCTTCCCCGGCCCCGTCGACCTGGGCTTCGAGCCCGACGAGGCGATGTCGACCGGGATGCTCGAGATCCAGTCGGACACGGAGGCGGGCGAGGTCGTCTGGAGCGCGGTCGTCGACATCAAGGGCAAGCGCCACCAGCTGCGGAAGGGCCGCACGGTCATCGGCCGCGGCTCGGACGCCGACATCACCGTCGACGACGCGGGCGCCTCCCGCAAGCACGCCGAGATCGTCTGGGACGGCACGCGCGCCCAGGTGAGCGACCTCGGCTCGACCAACGGCACGACGCTCAACGGCCGCGCGCTGGGGACGGCGCTGCTCGAGCCCGACTCGATCATCGACATCGGCGCGACGCGCATCGTCTACCGCGTGCTCGCGCAGTCGAAGGAGCGCCGAGCATGAGCGAGCTGACCCTCATCATCATCCGGATCGGCTTCCTCGCCCTCCTGTGGCTGTTCGTCTTCATCGTGCTCTATTCGCTGCGCAGCGACCTCTTCGGCCCGAAGCTCACGCCGCTGCAGCGCGTCGCGGTGCAGAGCCAGCGCTCCCGCGAGGAGGCGGCCGCGCAAGCGGCCCCGGCAGCGGCGAGCGGCGACGCCCCGACGACCGTGACCGAGCGCGCGAGCGCCGGGAGCGCATCCGGCCTCGCCCGCCGCGTCGTCATCACGTCGGGACCGCGCGCGGGCACCGAGATCGAGCTGCCCGAGACGGGCCTGACGATCGGCCGCTCGAGCAGCGCGGGCCTGCAGATCAAGGACGACTACACGTCGAACTCGCACGCGAAGATCGTGCGCTGGCGCGACGAGTGGGTCGTGCAGGACCTCGACTCGACGAACGGGACGTTCGTCGAGGGCAAGCGGATCACCCAGTCGACGCCCGTGCGGGTCGGCAGCTCGGTGCGCATCGGCACGACGACGTTCGAGCTGAGGCGCTGAGCTTGAGCGCACCGCTCGCGGCCGCCATCAGCCATGTCGGCCGCATCCGCACCGAGAACCAGGACTCGGGCTACACGGGCGCCCACTTGAGCTTCGTCGCCGACGGCATGGGCGGCCACGCGGGCGGCGACGTCGCGAGCGCGATCGTCACCCGCAAGGTGCGCGAGGCCGACGTCGAGTACGAGAGCGCGGAGCAGGCGGCGCAGGCCCTCGCCGACGCGCTGCGCGCCGGCAACGAGGCGCTGCAGCAGGCGATGCTCGAGCACCCCGAGCTCTCGGGCATGGGCACGACCGCGTCGGGGATCATCCGCGTCGGCGACCGGCTCGGCCTCGCCCACATCGGCGACAGCCGCATCTACCGCTACCGGGTGGGCGCGCTCGAGCAGCTCTCGACCGACCACACGTTCGTGCAGCGCCTCGTCGACGCCGGCCGCATCACGCGCGAGGAGGCGGAGCACCACCCGCGCCGCAACGTCGTGATGCGCGTGCTCGGCAACATCGAGACCGACCCCGAGATCGACACGTGGGTCGAGGACGCGCTGCCGGGCGACCGCTACCTCGTGTGCTCGGACGGCCTCTCGTCCTACGTCGACGAGGACCGCATCCGCACGATCCTCGAGCAGCGGCTCGACACCCCGTCGACCGTGCAGCGGCTCGTGAACGAGTCGCTCTCGCGCGGAGCGCCCGACAACGTCACGGTCGTCGTGGTCGACATCGACGAGCGCCTGCCCTCGTCGGTCGAGCCCACGACCGTCGGCTCCGCCGCCGCGCCCATCAGCTTCGAGGCCGTCGAGCCCGAGCGCACGTCGCTGAGCCTGTCGCAGCTGCTGCTGCACCCGCGACAGGCGCGCATGCAGCCCGCGTTCGAGCACTTCGAGCCCGAGAGCGAGGAGTTCCTGCAGGAGCTGCTCGCCGAGCAGCGCCGCATGCGCCGCAACCGGCGGATCAGCTGGAGCATCGGCGCGGTGCTCGCGATCGCGCTCGCGGTGACGCTCAGCGTCATGTTCTACAGCTGGACCCAGGACCGCTTCTTCGTCGGCGTCAACGACGCCGGGCAGGTGGCGATCTACCAGGGGATCCAGCAGCAGATCGGCCCGTTCGTGCTCGCGACCGAGATCGAGCGCACCGACATCGAGCTCGCCGAGCTCACGCCCTTCAACCAGCGCAGCATCGAGCAGACGATCTCGGCCGAGTCGCTCGCCGACGCGCAGGCCATCGTCGAGCGGCTGGAGCGATCGCCATGACCGACCGCACCGCTCCCACCGCGCTCCAGACGGGCATCGTGCAGCTGCGCGACGTCACCGAGGCGATCAAGGTGCGCATCCGCAACCCCGCGAAGCTGCGCAACCTCGAGCTCTTCCTGCTCGTGATCGCGTGGGTGCTCGCGGGCGGCGCGATGGTGCTCGTGCAGCTCGGCGCGCTCCAGCGCGTCGACATGATGCCGCTGCAGCTCGCGGGGCTCCTCGGGCTGCTCACGCTCGCGCTGCACATCGCGCTCCGCGTCGTCGCCCGCGAGGCCGACGCGATCATCCTCCCGGTCGTGACCGTGCTCAACGGGCTCGGCATCGCGATGATCTACCGCATCGACATCGCCGAGGGCGCGACGGGCTGGGGCGCCGCTTCGACGCGGCAGATCGCCTGGACGGGCATCGCGCTGCTCATCGCGATCGCGACGATCGTCGTCATCCGCAACCACCGGGTGCTCGCCCGCTACCGCTTCCTCGCGATGGCAGCCGCGATCATCCTGCTCGTGCTGCCGCTCGTGCCCGGCCTCGGCCGCACGATCAACGGCGCGACCGTCTGGATCGGCGTCGGCAGCGTGCTCTCGCTGCAGCCGGGCGAGCTCGCGAAGATCGCGCTCGCGATCTTCTTCGCCGGCTACCTCATGACCGCGCGCGACTCGCTCTCGGTCGTCGGCCGCAAGGTGCTCGGCATCCGCTTCCCGCGCGTGCGCGACCTCGGCCCCATCCTCATCGTCTGGGCGATGTGCCTGCTCGTGCTCGTCTTCCAGCGCGACCTCGGCACCTCGCTGCTCTACTTCGGCCTCTTCCTCGTGATGATCTACGTCGCGACCGGCCGCCGCTCGTGGATGGTCATCGGGCTCGGGCTCGTCGCGCTCGGCGGCGTCGCCGCCTACTTCGCGCTCGGCTACGTGCAGCGCCGCATCGGGGCGTGGATCCACGCCTTCGACCAGAGCGTCTACGACGCGCAGGGCGGCTCGTACCAGATCGTGCAGGGCGTCTTCGGGATGGCGCACGGCGGCCTGCTCGGCACGGGCCTCGGCCTCGGCAGGCCCGACATCACGCCCTACGCCAACAGCGACTACATCATCCCCTCGCTCGGGGAGGAGCTCGGGCTCGTCGGCATCTTCGCGATCCTCGGCCTCTACCTCATCCTCGTCTCGCGCGGCATCCGGATCGGCTTCCAGGGCCCCGACGACTTCACGAAGCTGCTCGCGGTCGGGCTCGCCTTCACGATCGGCCTGCAGGTCTTCATCGTCGTCGGCGGCGTCACGCGGCTCATCCCGCTCACGGGCCTCACGACGCCGTTCCTCGCGGCGGGAGGCTCGTCGCTGCTGGCCAACTGGCTCATCGTCGCGCTGCTGCTGCGGCTGAGCGACTCCGTGCGCGGAAGGGGGATCGCATGACGAGCACCGAGCGAGAGCAGAGCATGCGCCGGCCGATCCGCCGCGTGAGCATGCTGCTGATGGTCATGTTCGTCGCGCTGTTCGGCTCGTCGACGATGATCCAGGCGATCCAGGCGGATGCGCTGCACACGGATGCGCGCAACACGCGCACGCTGCTCGACTCGTTCGCGGTCGAGCGCGGGTCGATCGTCGTCGACGGCGTGCCGGTGGCGCTCTCGGTGCCGTCGGACGACGAGTTCGAGTGGCAGCGGCAGTACCCGCTCGGGCCGCTCTACGCATCCGTCACCGGGTTCAACACGCTGGGCCTGCGCAACAGCGGCATCGAGGACGCGATGAACGCCGAGCTCACGGGCACCGCGAACAGCCAGTTCCTCGAGCAGGTGCTCGCGACGCTCACCGGGCAGGACCCCTCGGGCGCATCGGTCGAGCTCACGATCGACAGCGCCGCGCAGCAGGCCGCCGCCGACGCGCTCGGCGATCGCGAGGGCGCCGTCATCGCGATCGACCCCGAGACGGGCGACGTGCTCGCGATGCACTCGAGCCCGACCTTCGACCCCAACGCCTTCGCGTCGCACGACATCGCGGCCGTGCAGCAGCTCCACGACCAGCTCGAGGCAGACCCGGGCGACCCGCTCGTCAACCGCACGATCGCCGGCGACCTCTACTTCCCCGGCTCGGTCTTCAAGCTCATCACGGCGGCCGCGGCGCTCGAATCGGGCCGGTACACGATGCAGTCGGAGTTCGAGAACCCCGCGGAGCTGCAGCTGCCCCAGTCGACCGCGGTCGTGCGCAACGCGACGCGCGGGCCGTGCGGACCCGATGAGACGGTCACGCTCGAGACCGCGATCGTGCTCTCGTGCAACATCCAGTTCGCCCTGCTCGCGCAGGAGCTCGGCGCCGACGCGCTGCGCCAGCAGGCCGCCGCGTTCGGCTTCGGCGAGCAGCTCGAGATCCCGCTCCGGGTCACGCCGAGCCAGTACCCGGCCGAGCTCAACGAGCCGAACCTCATGCTCACGGGCTTCGGCCAGTACGACGTGCGCGTCACGCCGCTGCAGATGGCGATGGTCTCCGCCGCGATCAACAACGACGGCACGATGCTGCGCCCGCAGATGATCGACCGCGTGCTCGCGCCCAACCTCGACGTCGTCGACGACCCGGAGGCCGAGATCCTCGGCAACCCGATCTCGGCGGCGACGGCGACGGCGCTGCGCGGGGCGATGGAGCGCGGCGTGACCGAGGGGCTCGCCTCGAACGCGGCCGTGCCGGGCGCGACGGTCGGCGGGAAGACGGGCACCGCCGAGACGGGCGAGCGCGGTGAGCCGTTCAACCTGTGGTTCACGGGGTACGGAGAGCTCGGCGACCGGAGCGTGGCAGTCGCCGTCGTGGTCGTGCCTAGTGAGAACATCGTCGGTGATACTTCAAACGTGATCGCCGCACCTATCGGGAGAGCAGTGATCGAGGCGGTGCTGAACTCATGAGACCATCCAGCGGACTCACCTTCGGTGGGCGATACCAGCTGACCAGCCGGATCGCCATCGGCGGCATGGGCGAGGTCTGGCAGGCGACCGATCAGGTGATCGGGCGCACCGTCGCGCTGAAGATCCTCAAGGACGAGTACATGGGCGATCCGGGGTTCCTCGAGCGCTTCCGCGCCGAGGCCCGGCACGCCGCGCTCGTCAACCACGAGGGCATCGCGAACGTCTTCGACTACGGCGAGGAGGACGGCAGCGCCTTCCTCGTGATGGAGCTCGTCCCGGGCGAGCCGCTCAGCGCGATCCTCGACCGCGACCGCACGCTCTCCGCCGACAAGGTGCTCGACATCGTCGCGCAGACCTCCGCGGCGCTGCACGCGGCCCACCAGGCGGGGCTCGTGCACCGCGACGTCAAGCCCGGCAACCTGCTCATCACGCCCGAGGGGCGCGTGAAGATCACCGACTTCGGCATCGCGCGCATCGCCGACCAGGTGCCGCTCACCGCGACCGGCCAGGTGATGGGCACGGTGCAGTACCTCTCGCCCGAGCAGGCCTCCGGGCAGCAGGCGGCTCCGTCGACCGACATCTACTCGCTCGGCATCGTGGCCTACGAGGCGCTCGCCGGTCGGCGGCCGTTCACCGGCGAGTCGCAGGTCGCGATCGCGATGGCGCACATCAACGACGCGCCGCCGGACCTGCCTGGCACCGTCCCGGAGCCCGTGCGCAACCTCGTGCTCTCGTGCATCGCCAAGACGCCGGCCGATCGGCCGACCTCGGCCGCGCACCTCTCGCGCGCGGCCACGATGCTGCGCCGCGGCGACATCGCCGGTGCCGCGGCGATCGTGCCGGGCATCGCGTCGACCGACTCGTTCGCGACGATCGACTCCCCCACGCAGGCGGCGACGCGCGTCATCACGACGCAGTCGTCGCCCGCGACCGCCGCGCTGCCCGTGACGAGCGCGACGACCGCGCTCGAGGAGCGGAAGCGCCGCACCAACCCGTGGATCTGGCCCGTCGTGATCCTCGCGGTGCTGCTCGTCGCCGCCGGCGTCGCGATCGCGCTCATGCTGTTCAACCAGCAGCGACCCGATCCCGCCGCGTCGACGCCCGGTTCGGAGAGCCAGTCCGCCGCCCTCGTCGAGGTCTCGCTCGAGCAGTTCGAGGGGATGGACGAGCAGGAGTTCCGCGACGCGGTCGAGGCGCTGAACCTCGTCCCCTCGGTCGAGACGGGCGCCCCCGCGACCGACCCCGGGCTCGTCGGCCGCATCTACGCCGTCGCCCCGACGGGCCCGGTGCCGGAGGGATCGACGCTCACGGGCACGATCCACAGCGCGGTCGCCCAGGTCGAGGATCCGACCTCCGCGCCGCGGCTGGGCGACGGCTCCGACCCGACCGCGCAGCAGGTCGGCGCGACGCCGTCGATCGTGTGGGATGCCGCGACGTGCCCCTCGGGCTACTCGCGCGGCGACTACGTCGCGACGATCACGTGGCCCGACGGCCGTGTGCAGGACCAGGTCACGCCCGTCGAGGGCTTCGACATCCTCGCGCCCGGGCTCGGCGCCGGCAGCACGACCGTCACCTACACCTTCAGCTGCGAGGTCGAGGGCGGGCAGACGCTCACGAGCGGTGCCTCTCCCGCGCTGACGATCACGGCAGTGCCGGAGGAGACGCCGGAGCCCGAGCCGACCCCGACGCCCACGCCGACGCCGACGCCCACGCCGGAGCCCACGACCGAGCCGTGAGGCGCCCCGCCGGGGCCGTCGAGCGGCCCTGACGTAGAATCGACCGATCCCCCATCCCGGGGCTCGGCCGCGGGCCACGCACGAGGAGAGGAGCCGCGATGACCGACAGCATCATCGCGTCGCTGCGGACCCTCGGCGACCGCTACGAGATCGGCGAGCTCATCGGGCAGGGCGGCATGGCCGAGGTGCACCTCGCGCGCGACACCCGGCTCGACCGCCAGGTCGCGGTGAAGCTGCTGAAGCCCGAGCTCTCGAGGGACCCGGAGTTCCGCACGCGCTTCCGCCAGGAGGCGCAGTCGGCGGCGCGCATGTCGCACCCGACGGTCGTGCGCGTCTTCGACGCCGGCGAGGAGCCCGCGGTCGACGCGAGCGGGCAGCCGGCGGCCGTGCCGTACATCGTCATGGAGTACGTCGACGGCCGGATGGTGAAGGACATCATCGCCGAGGGTCCGCTGCCCGAGTCGGAGGCCGTGCGGATCACGAAGGGCATCCTGACCGCCCTCGAGTACTCGCACCGTGCCGGCATCGTGCACCGCGACATCAAGCCCGGCAACGTCATGGTCACCCCCGGCGGGCAGATCAAGGTGATGGACTTCGGCATCGCCCGTGCCGTCTCCGAGACGAGCGCGAACGTCGCCCAGACCGGCATGATCCTCGGCACGGCGCAGTACTTCTCCCCCGAGCAGGCGAGGGGCGAGGCGGTCGACGCCCGCACCGACCTGTACTCGACGGGCGTCATCCTCTTCGAGCTGCTGACCGGCCGCGCGCCGTTCGAGTCGGACACGCCCGTCGGCGTGGCATACCAGCACGTCGCCGAGGAGCCGCCGACCGCGTCGTCGATCACCCCGGGCATCACGCCCGAGATGGACTCGATCGTCGCGAAGGCGCTCGAGAAGCCGCGCGACGACCGCTTCCAGTCGGCGACCGAGTTCAAGCAGGCGCTCGACGACGCCCTCGCGGGCGTGCTCGTGCCCTTCGAGAAGACCGAGACCGCACCGCTCGAGATCGGTGCCGCGACGACGATGTTCGCCGCGCTCGCCGTCGACGAGCCGGAGCTCGATGCGGAGGCTGAGCCCGCTGCGTTGCAGCGCGACCGGCGACCGCCCGTCGCGTGGCTGTGGGGTGCGGCAGCGCTCATCGCCGTGCTCGTCGTCGTCGCCGTCGCATGGGCCACGAACTTGCTCAACCTCCCGATCGCGGGGCTCTCCACGAACGTGCCCGAGGTCGCCGGCCTCACCGAGGACGAGGCGGTCGCGGCCGTCGAGGCCGCCGACCTCGAGGCCGAGGTGCGCCGCATGATCGACGAGGCGGATGTCGGCACGGTGCTGCGCTCGGAGCCGGAGTCGGGCGTGCGCCTCTCCCCGGGATCCCCCGTGACGATCGTCGTCTCGAACGGGCCGCCGCCGACGCCGCTCATCAGCGTCGCGAACCTCACCGAGCAGCAGGCGCGGCAGGCGCTCGAGGCCGCGGGCTACGTCGTCGGCGAGGTCACGCGCGCGAGCTCGCCGACCGTCGCGATCGACCGGGTCATCGCCACCGACCCGACCGCAGGCACCAGCGTGACGCGCGGGCAGTCGATCGACATCCAGCTCTCGAACGGACGCGTCACGGTGCCCGACGTCGTCGGCCAGTCGCTCTCGAGCGCGCAGTCGCAGCTCGAGGCGCTCGGGCTGTCGGTGCGCCGCGCGACCACCACCTCGTGCACCGCCGCGAACCTCGTGACCGCGCAGTCGGTCGCGGCCGAGAGCGACGTCGCGCAGGGCAGCAGCGTCACGGTCACCTACTGCGTGCGCCGCGCGGCGCCGCCCGCGCCCCCGCGGCAGAGCACGCCGCCGCCTCCCCCGGCCGACCCCGGTCCGGGTGACGGCGACGGCGAGGGCGGCGACGAGGGCGAGGGCGGCGACGAGGGCTGATCCGTCGCTCGCGGGCCCTCAGCGCTGCGGCGGCGAGGCGAGCGTGACGAGCGGCGCGCGGCCGGCGGCGAGCTCGGCGGCGCCGGCGAGCCCGGCCGACTCGAGCCAGTTGCCGAGCATGCGGTAGCCGCCCTCGGTCAGCACCGACTCGGGGTGGAACTGCACGCCCCACACGGGCGCGTCGCGGTGCTCGAGCGCCATGATGACGCCGCCGGCCGCCCGGTCGCCATCGGCGTCCGGCACGGTCCGCGCGGTCACGCGCAGCGCATCCGGCACCGTCCCGTCGACGACGGCGAGCGAGTGGTAGCGCGTCGCGGTCAGCGGGCTCGGAAGCCCCTCGAAGACGGTCGAGCCGTCGTGCTCGACGAGGCTCGTCTTGCCGTGCATGAGCTCGGGCGCGTGGGTGACGACGGCGCCGAGCGCCTCCGCGATCGCCTGGTGCCCGAGGCACACGCCGAGCAGCGGCGTGCCGGCGTCGATCGCGGCGTGCACCATGGGGATCGAGACGCCCGCGTCGGCCGGCGTGCCCGGCCCGGGCGAGAGCAGCACGGCGTCCCACTCGGCGATGCCGCGCGCATCGACCCGGTCGTTGCGCACGACCGAGACGTCGGCGCCGAGCTCCTGGAGGTAGCCGGCGAGCGTGTAGACGAAGCTGTCGAAGTTGTCGACGACGAGGATGCGGGTCATGCGAGGGCACTCGATCTGCGGTCGGATCCGACGAAGGTCGGATCGGGGGTCGGGAAGAAGGTCTGCATCACCCACGGGTAGACGTGGAAGACGAGGAGGTAGGCCACGGCGGCCAGGAGCACGAGCACGATCACGAGCCGCACGGGCCACGGGCCGGGCAGCGCCCGCCAGAGGGCCGCGTACATCACGCCCTCCCGAGGGTCTCGGCGAGCTCGAGCGGCATGCCGTCGGCGGCACTCTGCCAGCCTACCCAGGTGGCGTAGGCGATGAGCCTGCCGGCCGCCGACCACTCCGGGTTGCACGTCGTGAGCGTGAGGTAGCGCCCATCCGTCGGCTCGTGCGGCAGCTGCGGCACGGGAGCGACGACGCCGATGGCCGTCGGCGGCACGTACTCGTGGTTGCGGAACTCGTAGACGTGCCACGCGCTCGCCGTCTGCACGTAGATGCGGTCGCCGAGGCGCATCTCGTCGAGGTGCGTGAAGGGGCCACCCTGGCCGTTGCGGTGCCCGGCGACCGCGAAGTTGCCGAGCCCGCCCGGCATCGCCGACTCGCTGTAGTGCGCGAGCCCCTGCTCGAGGCTGTCGAGCACCGCCCGGCTCGTGCCCTCCCCCACGACGCGCTCGAACTCGCCGAGCCGCGGGATGTGCATGACGGCGAACGATTCGCGGTCGGCGACGGCCGCCTCGGCGGGCGGCTCGTCGGTGCGCAGGGCGGATGCGTCGGCGACCGCGGGTGCCCCGGGCACGAGATCGGCGGCGAAGACGCGCGCCGCCTGCTGCTGCCGCTCGCCGAGCACCGCGTCGGAGAGCCACACCTGCCAACCGGCGTAGCCGAGCGCGAGCACCCCCGCGGTCAGCAGCAGCTCGCCGAGCACGCTCCAGGCGGTCGCCCGACGCCGGGGGCGCGCCGAGCGGCGGGCGCGATCGTCGAGGGCTGCCACCGCTCAATCCTAGGCGGCCACTGCACTAGCATGGGGTGCCATGAGCAGCGAGAAGTCCGTCGAGAAGGCCAAGGCCGACCGGAGCCGGTCGGCGAAGGAGCGCTCGCCGCACGACGAGCAGCACAACCCGGCGTGGTTCAAGCCGGTGATGTTCGGCTTCATGATCGTCGGCTTCCTCTGGGTGATCGTCTACTACGTCTCGGGCACGACGCTGCCGATCGCGCAGCTCGGCTCGTGGAACATCGTCATCGGCTTCGGCGTGATGTTCATCGGCTTCATCATGACCACGCGCTGGAAGTAGCGAATCACACCGGTGTAGTTCTCCCCAGCTGTGGAGAGAACTGTGGAGAACGCTAGAGGATCGCTGCGAGCCGCAGCGCGAAGAGCGCGGCGAGCACGACCGCGACCGCGCCGATGACGAGCCACGCCGCCTTCGCCGCCTGATCGCCGCGGAGCCGCTTGTGCACCGCTCCGATGCCGAAGCCGAGCGCGAGCCCGATCACGAGGCCGCCGACGTGCGCCGCCCACGACACGTTGCTGATCACGAACGTCAGGACGAGGTTGATGGCGACGATGACGAGGATGCTCGGCTGCACGCGGCCGACCATGCGCTGCATGCCGATGACCATGCCGAAGAGCGCGTAGATCGCGCCAGATGCCCCGACGACCGCCGAGAGCGGGGTGAGCCAGGAGATCGCGACCGCGGCCCCCGCCGCGCTCACGACGTAGGCGGCCAGGAAGGGCAGCCTGCCGATGCGCTGCTCGATCGACGGGCCCACGAGCCACAGGATGAGCATGTTGAAGCCGAGGTGCAGCACGCCCGCGTGCACGAGCGCGTAGGTGACGAAGCGCCACGGCTCGATGAGCGAGTAGGGCAGGAAGAACAGCAGCGACGCGGCGACGTCCCCGGGCAGCAGCTGGAGCGCCCCGACGACCGCGGTGACGGCGATGATCGACATCGTCACGGGCGCGGGCTGGGCGAACCAGCTGCGCACGCGGCGGCCGGCGGCGCTGCGGGGCGCGCCGCTCGCCGCTCGCACCTGCCGCTGCAGCGAGCGCTGCTCGGCCGCGAGCTCGCGCACGCACTCGGGGCAGCGCACGCCGACGGGCGACGGCTGCTGGCACTCGCCGCAGACCGTGCGCCCGCACCGCTGGCACAGCACCCAGCTGACGCGGTCCGGGTGCCGGTAGCAGCGGTCGCCCGTCGCTGAGGATGACACCTCGGGTCAGGCCTCGGTGATCTCGATCGTCTCGATCACGACGTCCTCGAGCGGGCGGTCGCGGCCGTCGGTCGCGACCGCCTGGATCGCGTCGACGACGCCGCGCGACGCCTCGTCCTCGACGAGCCCGAAGATCGTGTGCTTGCCCTGCAGCCACGGGGTCGCGACGGTCGTGATGAAGAACTGCGAGCCGTTCGTGCCGCGGCCCGCGATCTTGCCGGCGTTCGCCATCGCGAGCACGTAGGGCGCGTTGAAGTCGAGGTCGGGGTGGATCTCGTCGTCGAACTGGTAGCCGGGACCGCCGACGCCCTGGCCGAGCGGGTCGCCGCCCTGGATCATGAAGTCGGGGATGATGCGGTGGAAGACGACGCCGTCGTACAGCGGGTCGGTCGAGGTCTTGCCCGTGGCGGGGTGCGTCCACTCGCGCTTGCCAGTGGCGAGCTCGACGAAGTTCTGCACGGTCTTGGGGGCGTGGTCGCCGAGGAGGTTGACCTTGATCTCCCCGAGATTCGTGCGGATGGTCGCGACAGCGGTGTGATGAGCCATGGCCCGATACTCCCACAGCGGGCTTGGCGGGAGCGCTCGGCCAGCCTCGATTTCGGCGACAGCGAAACCATCGGAGCGTGGGTGACGCGTCCAGGAAAACCTGCAAGGATGACGCGCAGGCTCCACGACGGAAGGACAGACATGTCGCTCGAACTGACGCGCAAGCGCGCGAAGCAGGTCAAGAAGCTCCGCAAGCAGGCCGACAAGCTCATGGCCGAGCAGCGCGCGGTGAACCACCACGCGGCAGCGCTCGCCCGCGAGGCTCGCGAGCAGGCTCGCGCCTACGGCGCCGAGACGCTCCGCCCCGCCGCCGAGCGCGTCGTGCACCGCGGCAAGGAGGCCGGCATCGACAGGCTCTCGAAGGCCGCCCGCGGCTGGAACGCGAGCGTCGTGCCCGCCCTCGCGACCGGGCTCGGCTCCGTCGCGGCCCTCGCATCCGTCGGCAAGGACGAGCGCGTGCAGAGCGCGATCGAGAACGTCCGCCGCTACGCGACCGTGCCCGACCTCGCCCCGCAGCCGGCGAAGTCCGGCCCGAACGCCTGGCAGTGGATCCTCATCGGCGTCGGCTCGGTCGCCGTCGTGAGCGCCGCCTACGCCGCGTGGCAGACCCTGCGTGCCGACGACGACCTGTGGATCCCCGACGCCCAGGACACCGCGGTCGACGCGCCCGCGCGCCCGTTCGACCAGCCGTCCGGCGGGATCCCCGACGGCCCCGAGGCCGGCGCCCCCCAGGCCTGAGCCGTCTGAGCCCCGAGCGAAGGGCCCCCGTCCGCGGGGGCCCTTCGTCGTGCGCGCATCAGGCCTCGGTCGTGCCGGTCAGGACAGCGCCGCGCCGCTCGCGACGAGGATGCCGCCGAGCACGAGCATGCCGGCCGCGAGCATGAACGAGCGGATGCGTCGCTCGGGCTCGCGACCCTGGCGCATGGTGCGCACGGAGTCGATGCCGCTGATGACGCACGAGACGACCATGAGGCCGATGCCGAGGACGATGAGGGGATGCATGGGTCAGCGGAGCGGCGAGCCGTGGTCGTCGATGTGCCGGATCGCCCAGTCGACCGCGTGCACGTGGCGCAGGGCCGGCACGTCGGCGAGCCGGTGCCACGCGACGTCGTCGGTCGTGCCGTCGACCTCGACCGCGAGCTCGCCGCCGGTGATCTCGGCGCGGTAGAGGATGCGCAGGGCCTGCATCTCGTCGCCGCGCGCGGTCGTGGGGAGCACGGCGGAGTCGACGCCGAGCAGGCTCGTGAGCCGCACGTCGTAGCCGGTCTCCTCGCGCACCTCGCGGACGGCGCCGTCCGCGGGATGCTCGCCGGGCTCGACACCGCCTCCCGGCAGCGTCCACCCGGCCATGTCGCCCTCGTTCCAGTGCGGCAGCAGGATCTCGCGCTCGTCGCCCTCGCCCCTCGTGATCAGGGCGTAGGCGGCCACTCGCATGCGCATCCGGCCATCCTACGGTGCCGCTCCCGGCGGAGCCTCAGCGCGCCGGCGGCCGCTCCTCGCCGTCGCCGTCGCTCGCCGGGAGCTGGCGCCAGTGCTCGTCGGGCCGGTGCTCGTCGGCGGGCGCGAGCGTCGGGTCGACGGACTGCGTCGGGACGAGCTCGCCGACGCCCTCCCCCGGCGCGGTCTGCTCGACCGTGAGCTGGAAGTCGTCGCCGTGCTCCGTGACCCCCGCGACGATCGCCTGCTCGACCGCCGCGACGGCATACCGGCGCCGCACGACCATGGGATCGAGCGCGAGGTCCTTCGCGAGCGCCGCCGCGAGCCCGATCATCACGACGACGAACGGCAGGGCGGCGACGACCGTGACCTGCTGGAGGCCCGTGAGGGCATCCTCGCCGCCCAGCAGCAGCATGATCGCCGCGACGGCACCCGTCGCGACGCCCCAGAAGATGACGGTCGCGCGCGAGGGCTGCAGCGAGCCGCGGTGCGAGAGCGTGCCCATGACGATCGATGCGGCATCGGCGCCGGAGATGAAGAAGATCGCCACGGTGCCGCCGAGCTCGAGGTCGATGCCGAGCCCGCCGAAGATCGCGAACCAGACGAGCGAGACGAGCGTGGGCGCGACGAGCACCCCGGTGACGAACTGGCGGATCGTGCGGCCGCGCGAGATGCGCGCGATGAACATGCCCACGAACGGCGTCCAGCTGACCCACCATGCCCAGTAGAAGATCGTCCAGCCCGAGAGCCAGTCCGCGACCTCCTCGCCGCCGGCCGCCTCGGTGCGCGCCGACATGACCGCGAGCTGCTCGGCGTAGCCGCCGATCGTGGTCGGCAGCAGGTTGAGGATGAAGACGGTGGGCCCGACGACGAACACGAAGAGCGCGAGGATCCCCGCGAGCACCATGTTGGTGTTCGAGAGCCACTTGATGCCGCGGGAGATGCCCGAGACGGCGGAGAGGACGAACGCGAGCGTCAGCACCGCGATCACGGCGACGAGCAGCCCGTTGCTCGTCCGTGACGCCGCAACGCTAGTCCGACCCGCTGGGTGCGACGTGAGGGCCGCGCGTCAGCGAGGGCGAGCGCGCCCGCGCATCCTGCTCTCGACGGAATCGCGCAGCGGCGCACCGAGGAAGAGCCCGAGCGAGGCGCCCGATGCGAGCGCGAGGCCGACCGCGCCGGCGCCGATGAGCGTCGCGACCCCGAGCACGAGGCTCGCGGCCGAGCCGTCGGACTCGACGAGCTGCAGCAGCCCCCGGAAGACCGCGTAGCCCGGCACGAGCGGCACGATCGCGGCGGTCGTCACTGCGATGGACGGCACGTGCAGGCGGTGCCCGATGATGATGCCGACGAGGCTCGCGACGAGCGCGCCGACCCCGCTCGCCACCGGCGCGCCCGCGCCGGCCCCCGAGCCGATCGTGAAGCCGATCCAGGCGAGCCCGCCGAGCACGGCGCTCACGAGCGTCGTGCGGAGGCGGGCGCCGTTCATGATCGCGACCGAGATCGCGATGATGACCGCGCCGGTCAACTGCAGCGGCAGCGAGCCGAGCGCTGGCGCCTCGCTCGTGACGGCGAAGCCCAGCCCGAGCGTGCGGGCGAGCGAGAGCCCGCCGAGGATGCCGATCACGACCCCGAGGGTCGAGAGCACGAGGTCGAGGATGCGTCCACCCGCGGTGAGCGAGAAGCCGTCGATCGCGTCCTGGGCGGCGCCGACGACCGAGAGCCCCGCGAGCATGAGCACGATGCCGGCGGCGATGATGATCGAGGGCCGCACGTCGGCGAGCAGCGGCACCCCGAGCCTCGCGAGCGCGCTCGTCGCGGTCGCGGCGGCCGTGACGACGAGCGCGCCGACGATCTGCGAGAAGAAGAACGGCACGCGCAGCCTCGCCATGCCGCGCTGCGCGACCGCCGCCGCGCACGACGCGAGGAAGGCGATGAGCCCGATGATCCACGAGGCGCCGAAGAGCACGGTGACGCCGACCGCGAGCATCCCCTGCGCGAGCACGACGAACGTCGGCCGGTAGAGGAAGGGCGTGCGGCGGATGGCGTCGAAGCGGGCGCGCGCGTGCTCGAGGTCGAGCCCGCCCTCGATCTCGACGACGAGCGCCTGCAGCCGCTGGAGCTTCGCGTGGTCCGGCACGGGCGCCCGCACGACCCGGATGAGGGTGATGGGCAGGTCGTCGTGGCCCCGGTGGTACGAGACGCCGATCGAGTTGTACGTCACGTCGACGTGCACGGGGCGGATGCCGAGCGCGGCGGCGACGCGCGTCGTCGCGAGCGTCACGTCGTTCGCTGAGGCGCCGACCGTCAGGAGCGCCTCGGCGATGCGCATCGCGAGGTCGATGACCTTCCGCGCGTGCACCTCGTCGATCGTGAGGAGCGCCTCCGTCATCGCCCGCGAGGCGGGGTCGGTGCGGATCGCGCGCGCGATGCGCTGCCGCCAGTCCTGCCGTCCGTCCATCCCTCCCATCCTCCCATCCGCCGGGAGGCCGGCGGGGATGCCGGGAGCTGCTCAGGCCTCGCGCCAGGCGTCGCTCTCGAGGCGCGAGTTCGGCGAGGGCGACCGCCGTCGCGCGGCCGATGCCGGAGCCGGTGACGATCGCGGTGCGCGCGGAGTCCGTGGCGAGCACGCTCATCGCGCGCGGGCTCGGGGACCAGTGGTGGAGCCTGGGAGAATCGAACTCCCGACATCCTGCTTGCAAAGCAGGCGCTCTACCAACTGAGCTAAGGCCCCGTGGCCGGCGGGCCGGCCGTGGGAGTTGTGCGTGGTGGGGCTACCTGGACTCGAACCAGGGACCTCTTCGTTATCAGCGAAGCGCTCTAACCGCCTGAGCTATAGCCCCGAGCACAATCATCGATGCTACCACCTGCGCCGGCGTGCTCTCGACCACGGCGCCGGATCGGCCTACTGGTTGGCGAAGCCGACCTGCAGGCCGCCCGTCAGTCGCACCGAGAGGTTGTACAGCACGGCGATGACCGCGCCGAGGACGGTGATGACGACGAAGTTCAGCACCGCGACCAGCAGCGTGAACATCATCACCTGCGGCAGCGACAGCAGCGATGTGATGGCGAACTCCGGGTCGGCGAGGATGTCGCGCATCACCTCGTCGACCTTGCCGAACAGCCCGACGACCTGCAGCAGGCTCCACATCACGAACACCACGACGACCTGGACGATGCCGAGCACGAGCCCGAGCACCGCCGAGACCTTCATGGCCGACCAGAAGTCGATGTGCACGAGGCGCAGCCTCACCTGCTTGCTCGAGCCGCTGCGCCGAGGCGTCTTGCTCTGCAGCTTCTCGGCGATGCTCATGCGTCGGTCTCCTCGGTGGGCTCGTCGTCGGTCGAATCGGCATCGGCCGAGTCCGTGGCGTCCACGATAGCGTCCTCCGCCTCCGCGATCGCGACCTGGGCGACGCCGGTCTGCGCATCCTGCGCGGGTGACGTGGCCGGCTCGGCCGCGGCCTCCTCGACGGCCTCCTCGACCTCGTCCTCCACGTTGCGCGCGATCGAGATCACGAGATCGGTCGTCGACTTCTCGGCGAACTGCACCCCCATCGTGGTGCGGCCGGTCGCGCGCACCTCGTCGACGCTCGAGCGGATGACCTTGCCGGAGCTGCGGATGAGCAGGAGCTCGTCGCCGTCGTGCACGATCGTCGCACCGACGAGCGCCCCCCGGTCGTGGTCGCCCGACGAGAAGGTGAGCACGCCCTGCGTGCCGCGGCCCTTCGACGGGTAGTCGGAGACCGGCGTCTTCTTGCCGAAGCCCTGCTCCGTCACGACGAAGACGTAGCCGTCGTCGCCGATGACCATCGCCGCGAGCGCCTCGTCGCCGTGCTTGAGGCGGATGCCGCGCACGCCGCCGGTCGCGCGGCCCATGGGGCGCAGCGCCTCATCGGTCGCCGCGAAGCGCGCCGCACGGCCTCGCTTGCTGATCACGAGGATCTCGTCGTCGGAGTTCGCGAGCATCGCCGAGATGACCCGGTCGTCGGGCGCGAGGTTGATCGCGATGATGCCGCCGGAGCGGTTGGTGTCGAACAGCTCGAGCCGCGTCTTCTTGACCTGGCCCTGCTGCGTGGCGAGCACGAGGTAGTCGGCCTGGTCGTAGCGGCGCAGCTGCAGCACGGTCTGCACGCGCTCGTCGGGCTGGAAGGCGAGCAGGTTCGCGACGTGCTGACCCTTCGCGTCGCGGCCCGCCTCGGCGATCTCATACGCCTTCATGCGGTAGACGCGGCCGAAGTTCGTGAAGAACAGCAGCCAGTCGTGCGTGGAGGTGACGCCGAAGTGCTCGACGATGTCGTCGCTGCGCAGCTGCGCGCCGCGCACACCCTTGCCGCCGCGGTGCTGCGCGCGGTACTGGTCGATGCGCGTGCGCTTGATGTAGCCGCCGGTCGTGAGGCTCATCACGACCTGCTCCTCGGGGATGAGGTCCTCCATCGAGACGTCGCCGCCGTAGCCGTGCATGATCTCGGTGCGGCGGTCGTCGCCGTGCCGCGCCACGATCTCGCGCAGCTCGTCGACGATGATCTGCCGCTGGCGCTCGGGCTTCGCGAGGATGTCCTTGTAGTCGGCGATGAGTCGGCGGAGCTCCTCGGCCTGGTCCTGGATCTTCTGCCGCTCGAGCGCCGCGAGCCGGCGCAGCTGGAGCTCGAGGATCGCGTTCGCCTGCTTCTCGTCGACCGAGAGCAGCTCCATGAGGCCCGTGCGAGCATCGTCGGGCGTCGGCGAGCGGCGGATGAGCGCGATGACCTCGTCGAGGGCGTCGAGGGCCTTGAGGTAGCCCTCGAGGATGTGCATCCGGTCCTCTTCGCGCGCGAGGCGGAACTGGGTGCGGCGGACGATGACCTCGACCTGGTGGTCTGCCCAGTGCCCGATGAAGCCGTCGAGCGAGAGCGTGCGCGGCACGCCGTCGACGATCGCGAGCATGTTCGCGCCGAAGTTCTCCTGCAGCTGCGTCTGCTTGTACAGGTTGTTGAGCACGACCTTCGCGACCGCGTCGCGCTTGAGCGTGATGACGAGGCGCTGGCCCGTGCGGCCCGAGGTCTGGTCCTCGATGTTCGCGATGCCCTGCAGCTTGCCGTCCTTGACGAGGTCGGCGATGCGCACCGCGAGCCGGTCGGGGTTCACCTGGTAGGGCAGCTCGGTGATGACGAGGGCCGTGCGGCCCTGGATCTCCTCGACCGTGACGACCGCCCGCATCGTGATCGACCCGCGACCGGTGCGGTACGCCTCCTCGATGCCCTTCGTGCCGAGGATCTGCGCGCCGGTCGGGAAGTCGGGACCCTTGATGCGCTCCATGAGGGCCGCGAGCAGCTCCTCCTTCGACGCCTCCGGGTGCTCGAGGTGCCAGATCGCGCCGTCGGCGACCTCGCGGAGGTTGTGCGGCGGGATGTTCGTGGCCATGCCGACCGCGATGCCGACCGAGCCGTTGACGAGCAGGTTGGGGAAGCGCGCCGGCAGCACCGACGGCTCCTGCGTGCGGCCGTCGTAGTTGTCCTGGAAGTCGACGGTGTCCTCGTCGATGTCGCGCACCATCTCCATGGCGAGCTGCGACATCTTCGTCTCGGTGTACCGCGGGGCGGCCGCCTCGTCGTCGCCGGCCGAGCCGAAGTTGCCCTGCCCGAGCGCGAGCGGGTAGCGCAGGCTCCACGGCTGCACGAGGCGCACGAGGGTGTCGTAGATCGCCGTGTCGCCGTGCGGGTGGTACTGCCCCATGACGTCGCCGACGACGCGCGAGCACTTCGAGAACGCCTTGTCGGGCCGGTAGCCGCCGTCGTACATCGCGTAGATGACGCGACGGTGCACGGGCTTGAGGCCGTCGCGCACCTCCGGCAGCGCCCGCCCGACGATGACGCTCATCGCGTAGTCGAGGTAGGAGCGCTGCATCTCGAGCTGGAGGTCGACCTGCTCGATCGTGCCGTGGTTCGGGGCGTCGCGGTCGAAGGGCTCAGCGGGGGTGGTCTCGTCAGTCATCGTCTCTCAGCCTCAGATGTCCAGGAAGCGCACGTCGCGCGCATTCTTCTGGATGAAGGATCGGCGGGCCTCGACGTCCTCGCCCATGAGGGTCGAGAAGATCGCGTCGGCCACGGCGGCGTCGTCGAGCGTCACCTGCTTGAGCGTGCGCGTCTCCGGGTCCATCGTCGTCTCCCACAGCTCGCTGTAGTTCATCTCGCCGAGGCCCTTGTAGCGCTGCACGCCGTTGTCCTTCGGCATGCGCTTGCCGCTCGCCTGCCCGTCGGCGATCATCGCGTCGCGCTCCCGGTCGCTGTACGCGTACTCGTGGTCGGCGTTCGTCCACTTGATCTTGTAGAGCGGCGGGGCTGCGAGGTACACGTAGCCCATGTCGATGAGCGGCCGCATGTAGCGGAACAGCAGCGTGAGCAGCAGCGTCGTGATGTGCTGCCCGTCGACGTCGGCATCCGCCATGAGCACGATCTTGTGGTACCTCGCCCTTGCCGGGTCGAAGTCCTCGCCGAGGCCCGCGCCGAACGCGGTGATCATCGACTGGATCTCGGCGTTGCCGAGCGCCCGGTCGAGGCGGGCCTTCTCGACGTTGAGCACCTTCCCGCGCAGCGGCAGGATCGCCTGCGTGTAGGGGTTGCGGCCCTGCACGGCCGAGCCGCCTGCGGAGTTGCCCTCGACGAGGAAGATCTCCGAGATCGCCGGGTCCTTCGACTGGCAGTCCTTGAGCTTGCCGGGCATGCCGCCCGACTCGAGCAGCCCCTTGCGACGGGTCTGCTCGCGCGCCTTCCGCGCGGCGATGCGGGCGGTCGCGGCGCCGATCGCCTTGCGCACGATCTCCTTCGCCATCGCCGGATTCGACTCGAACCAGTGGCCGAGCTCCTCGCCGGTGACGCGCTGCACGAACGACTTCGCCTCGGTGTTGCCGAGCTTCGTCTTCGTCTGGCCCTCGAACTGCGGCTCGCCGAGCTTGACGGAGACGATGGCCGTGAGCCCCTCGCGCACGTCGTCGCCGGAGAGGTTCTCGTCCTTCTCCTTGAGCAGGTTCGACTGGCGCGCGTACTTGTTCACGAGCGTGGTGAGCGCCGCGCGGAAGCCCTCCTCGTGCGTGCCGCCCTCGTGCGTGTTGATCGTGTTCGCGTAGGTGTAGACGCCCTCCTGGTAGGAGGTCGTCCACTGCATCGCGATCTCGACCGAGATGCGCCGCTCGGTGTCCTCCGACTCGAAGTCGATGATCTCGGGGTGCACCGCCTCGGCCTTCTTCGACTCGTTGAGGTAGGCGACGTAGTCCTTGAGGCCCTGCTCGTAGAGGTACTCGTCGGAGCGCTGGCGCGGCTCGGTGCCCTCCTCGCCGGCGTCGGGCTCGATGAGCGCCTCGGGGCGTCGGTCCTCGATCGCGATGCGCAGCCCCTTGTTGAGGAACGCCATCTGCTGGAAGCGCTTCGCGAGCGTCTCGTAGTCGAACTCGACCGTCTCGAAGATGTCGGGGCTCGGCCAGAAGGTCAGCGTCGTGCCCGTCTCGTCGGTCGCCTCACCCGAGACGAGCGGCCCCTCGGGCTCGCCGACGCGGAACGACTGCCGGTGCACTCGACCCTGGCGCTTGATCTCGACCTCGAGGCGCGACGAGAGCGCGTTCACGACCGACGAGCCGACGCCGTGCAGGCCGCCCGAGACCGCGTAGCCCCCGCCGCCGAACTTGCCGCCCGCGTGGAGCACGGTGAGCACGACCTCGACGGTCGACTTCGAGGGGTCGGAGGAGTGGGGATCGACGGGGATGCCGCGGCCGTTGTCGGTGACGCGCACGCCGCCGTCGGGCAGGATCACGACGTCGATGCTGTCGCAGTAGCCGGCGAGCGCCTCGTCGACCGCGTTGTCGACGATCTCGTAGACGAGGTGGTGGAGGCCGCGCGGGCCCGTCGAGCCGATGTACATGCCCGGGCGCTTGCGCACCGCCTCGAGGCCCTCGAGGATCTGGATCTGATCGGCGCCGTAGTCGCCCTGGGTGGGAGGCTGCGACGGCTTCGCCGTCTGGTCGTCGGGCTGCGTCTCGTTCTCGTTCGCCATGCTTCTCCCGGTCCGTCTCGCGCGACCGCCATGCGGCGGCGCAACCCTCCGATTCTACCCCGGATGCGCGAGGAAGGCTCGTCAACGCGCGCCTCTCGTGGACGATCGCGGTGCGCCGCGAGAGAACAGTCCCCCGAAAGCGGGTTCTGCGGCCCTGGACGCTCGGAGCGGGCTTCCAGGGCCGGTCGCGAGCGGGGGTGGACACCCGCCTGCAAAGGGGGAGCGGCCCGGGACCTGTCGGTCCCGGGCCGCCGAAGGGCATCCGCCGTGGAGCCTCAGCCCATGGGGATGAGGAGCCAGAGCGCCGCGGTGAGGAGGAAGCCGAGCACGCCGAGGACGGTCGTCAGCACGGTCCACGTGCGCAGCCCGTCCTTCACCGAGAGGCCGAGGTAGCGCGTGACGATCCAGAAGCCGGAGTCGTTCACGTGGCTGAGCCCGAGCGCGCCGTAGCCGATCGCGACCGCGAAGAGCGCGAGGTGGATCGGGTCGAGCCCGAGCCCCGCCACCGCCGGGATGAGGAGGCCAGAGGCGGTCGTGATCGCGACAGTCGCAGAGCCCTGCGCGGCGCGCATGATGAGCGAGATGAGGAAGCCGAGCAGGAGCACCGGCATGCCGGAAGCCGCCATGACATCGGCGACCGCGCCGCCGATGCCGGTCTCGGTGAGGATGCGGCCGAAGGCGCCGCCCGCACCGGTGACGAGGATGATGACCGCGGCTGCGGGAAGCGCGGACTCCATGACCTCGCCGAGGTGGCTCGCCGACCAGCCGCGGCGCACGCCGAGCGCGATCATCGCGACGCCGATCGCGACCATGAGGGCGAAGATCGGCTGGCCGATCATCGAGAGGAAGCCGTGCCAGAAGCTGCCGACCTCCATCGCGGGCGCGATCGTCGTGCCCACCATGATGAGCGCGAGCGGCAGGATGATGATCGCGAGGATCGTCCAGGCGCTCGGCGCCTTCTCCCCCTCGGCGAGCGAGCTGCCGCCGCCGACGGTGTCGGCCTCGGTGCCGAAGGAGTCGAACATCGCCTTCGTCGCCGCGAGCATCGCGAACTCGCGCCGGTTCATGCGCTTCGCGACGACGTAGGAGGCGAAGGCGAGCGGGATGGAGATGCCGAGCGAGAGGATCGTCACCCAGCCGATGTCGGCGCCGAGGATCGTGGCGCCGCCGACGATGCCGGGGTGCGGGGGCACCGCGACGTGCACGGCGAGCATGATGCCCGCGATCGGCAGGCCGAACTTCATCGGGCTGAGCCCCGCCGCCTTCGAGAAGGCGTAGATGATCGGGATGAGGATGATGAAGCCCGCGTCGAAGAAGACCGGGATCGCGAGGACGCCTGCCGCCGCGGTGAGCGCCACGGCCACTCGCTTGGGGCCGAGCCAGCCCGTGAACTTCCCGGCGAGCGACTCGGCGCCGCCGGAGATCTCGATGATCTTGCCGAGCATCGAGCCGAGCGCGACGAGCACGGCGACCGAGCCGAGCGTGCCGCCGACGCCCGCGATGATCGCCTGGATGACGCCGAGCCGCTCGGGAGCGTCGTCGGTCGCGGGGATCGTCGTGAGCGGCAGCCCCGCGACGATGCCCACGACGATCGAGGTGAGCAGCAGCGCGTAGAACGCCTGCACCTTGAAGCGGATGATGAGCAGCAGCAGGAGCCCGATGCCGCCGAGGCCGATGGCGATCAGCACGCCGAGGGGGTACTCCATCAGCTCGCCTCCCCGCGCAGCGTCGGGGCGACGACGCGGATGACCGCGGAGTCGTCGAGGTGGCCGAGGCCCTGCGCCTCGCCGAGCAGGAAGAGCTGCTCGGCGGCGGCGGCGACGGGGGCCGCGAGGTGGTGCGCTCGCGCTGCGGCGCCGACGATGCCGAGGTCCTTCACGAAGATGTCGAGCCGGCTGAGCACCTCGGCGCCGTCCTCGTCGTAGGCCTGCAGCGCGCGGGGGCCGCGGTTGCCGAGCATGAAGGAGCTCGCGGCGCCGGCGGAGAGCGCCTCGAGGGTGCGCTCGCGGTCGAGCCCGAGCGCGTCGGCGAGGGCGAGCGCCTCGGCGGCGGCGGCGATGTGCACGCCGCACAGCAGCTGGTTGACCGTCTTGAGCGCCTGCCCGTCGCCGGGCTTGTCGCCGACGATCGAGAGGGTCGACGCGAGCTGCTCGAGCACGGGCCGCGCGGTCTCGAGCGCGGCGGGCTCGGCGCCGACGACGATGAGGAGGTCGCCCTCGCCCGCCCGCACGGGGCCGCCCGAGAGCGGCGCGTCGACGAGGTGGGCGCCGGAGGCGGCGAGCCGATCGGCGATGTCGGCGATGCCGTCGGTGCCGACCGTGCTCGTGAGGATGACGACGGCGCCGTCGGCGAGGTGCTCGGCGAGCCCCGTCTCACCGAAGAGCAGCTCGCGCAGCTGCTCGCCGGTGCGCACGGCGACGAGCACGGCGTCGGCACCCGCGACGGCGGCGGCGGCCGAGGCAGCGGGCACGACGCCCTGCTGCTCGGCGAGGTGCAGGCGCTCGGCCGCGATGTCGAATCCGCGGACGTCGAAGCGCGCGGCGAGCCGCGTCGCCATGGGGAGTCCCATGGCGCCGAGCCCGATGACGGCGACGGTGCTGGTCATGGCTGTTCCTATCTGTGCGGGTGGATGCGTGATGCCGGCCGGCTCGGGCCGGCGCAGCCTCGGGTCAATCGGCGAGCGTGCGCACGACGCGCGCGAGGGAGTCGGTGTCGCCGACGTTGCCGGCGAAGACGACGAAGGGGATTCCCTCGGCGGGCCCGGACTGCGGCTGCCAGAGCGAGACGATGCCCGGGAGCATCGGGCCGACGACGCGCGCGCGGCGGATGCGCAGCGCCTCTGTCGCGACGTCGCTCGAGGTGATGCCGCCCTTCGCGATCACGAAGCGAGGCGGAGCGAGCTCGAGCACGCGCGCGACGAGCTCGACGAGCCCGGCGGAGACGCGCCGCGCGATCTCGAGGCTCTCCGCCCCGTCGCGGCCGGTGACGAGCTCGCGGCTCGTGTGGACGATGACGGTGCCCGACGCGATCGCGCGAGCCACCGCATCCGCCTGCTCCGTCAGATGCGCCTCGCGCCGGTCGTCGATGAGCGCGCGCACGTCGAGCTCGACGGTCGCGGTGCCGGGGCGGTCGGCGCGGAGGGAATCGAGCTGTGCGGTCGTGAGCGGCACGTGGCTGCCGACGACGACGAGGCCGCCGCGCTCGTGCCGGACGGTGATCTCGTCGGCGCCGACCGGCACGGCGATCTCCTGCCCGATGTGGGCTCGCACGTAGGGCGGCCCGATGCGCAGGAGCACGTCGATGCCCTCGCGGTCGAGCGCGTGGAGCGCGAGTGCGACCTGGCGCATGTCGTGCTCGTCGACCACGTCGACGGCGACGACCGTGCCGGGGGCGAGCTCGCGCAGGAACGAGGTGACCGCATCCGTGCCGGCGCGGATCACGTCGATCGTGAGGGCGGCGACCTCGTCGCGCGCGACGCGGCCGCCGGTCTTCTCCGCGACCCAGTCGCGCAGGTCGGAGGACCGGAAGCCGAAGGTCGCGTCTCGCGCGAACGCCGTCTCGCCGACGGGCGTCGCCTCGCCGTCGACGACCCAGTAGTGCACCGAGTCGACCGTGAGCCGACCCGCGTCGGGGAAGGCGGGGATGAGCATCGTGAGCCGCGGGGCCTGGCCGCGCGCCGCGATCGCATCGCGCAGCACATCGGTCTCGAGCGGGAAGTGACCGCGCAGCGTCGAGTCGCCGCGGCTGACGAACGAGACGCGCTTCCCGGCGCGCGCGGCGGCGGCGAGGGCGACCTCGACGACCTCGAGGTTGCGAGCGGCGGCCTGCTGCTCGTCGAGCGAGCGCGAGTTCGTGAGCACGTAGACGGCGGCGGCGTCCTGGGCGAGCGCCCAGTCGAGATCCTCTGGCTCCCAGTGCGTGAGCACCGGGAGGTCGACGACGGACTGCGTGCCGGTCGGGTCGTCGTCGAGCACGATGAGGACGAGATCGCGGCTGCGAGCGGCGGCGACCTCGGCCGCCGAGATGTCGAGCGGGGCGGGCAGGGCTGCCAGCAGGCCGTCGAGGTGCACGAGAACTCCCTTGTCCGCGGGATCCGCGCAGGCGGCGCGCGAATCTGATGTCAGATATCTTCGATCACGCACGTCGGGCTGTCAAGCCCATCTCGCGGGATCAGTCGCGCACGAGCGCCACGAGATCGTCGCGCGTCTGCCGCATGTGGCTCGCCATCGCGTCGCGCGCGGCGATCGGCACCCCCGAGCGGATCGCATCGAGCACCGCCTGGTGCTGCTCGATGGCGCGGGCCCGGATCTCGGCGACCGCGCTCGTCTCGCCCGCGTCTCGGCGAGCATCGACGTGAGCGGCCGCAGCGCCGCGACCAGGATGCGGTTGTCGGCAGCGCGGATGACGACGTCGTGGAACTCGAGGTCGGCCTGCACGAACGCGTCGACGTCCGCCTCGTCGTGGTGGTGCCGCATGCGAGCCAGCGAGTCCTCGAGCGCCGAGAGGTGCTCGTCGGAGCGCCGCTCGGCCGCGAGCTCGGCCGCGCCGGTCTCGATCATCATGCGCACCTCGAGCAGCTCGAGCGACGACTGCCTGCGCTGGCCCGCGCTCCGAGCGTGCCGCACCACGGCATCCATGCCCGTCCACTCCGACACCGGCGCGATGAGGTGACGGCTGCCGGGCACCTGCACGATGACGCCCTGCGCCTGGAGCAAGCGCACCGCCTCGCGCATCGTCAGGCGCGAGATGCCGAACTCGACGGCGAGCTGTCCCTCGGGCGGCAGCTGCTCGCCGGCGGTCACTCGGCCTTCGATGATGGCGTCGAGCAGCCGCTCGACCGCGTCGTGCGTGCGCGATGGCCTGGGCATGGCTCCTCCTCGAGACCTGGGTATCTGACACCCTAGCCGCGCTTCCGGCGCCCCTCGTCCAACCCCCGTCGCTCAGCCCCAGGTGTCGCGCGGCCCGCGTCCCGGCACCGAGCGGCGCCCGCGGTTGAAGCTCGGCAGGTCGGGGCCGATGAAGCGCACCGACTCGAGCCCGCAGTCGGGGAAGCGAGCGATGATGCGCGTCGTGGTCTCCGCGCGCAGGATGCGCATCTGCTGCGTCCACGCGGTCGACGCGCACCGCACCGTCAGCACCCCGTCCTCGAACGCGATGGGCTCGGTGCGATCGGCGTTCTCGGCGCCGACGAGCTCCGGCCAGTGCGCCATGACGTCGGCGCGCGCGAGCGTCGTCGTCCAGCCGCGGTCCTCGGCGAAGCTGCCGAGGACATCGCCGAGGGCGCGCGGATCGCGGCCCTTCCCGAACGGCACGGATGCGTCGGGGTCGCGACGGGAGCGTCGGCGTCCGTCGCGCGTGACCTTCTCCGGGTCGCCGAACTTGGCCTTGAGTCGCAGCCACACCCGTTCGGGCTCCGTCACGGCGAGCTCACGCATCCAGCACCTCCCCGCGATCGATGCGGATGCGGTGGTGGCGGAGCGCGTCGGGCACGTCCTCCTCGACCGCGGCCGTGATGAGCACTTGCTCGAACCGGCCCGCGGCCTCGGCGAGCCGCTGCCGACGACCGGCATCGAGCTCGGCGAACACGTCGTCGAGGATCATGACGGGGTCGCCGCCCGAGCCGTCGCGCAGCAGCTCGGCGGAGCCGAGCCGGAGCGCGAGCGCGAAGGACCACGACTCGCCGTGGCTCGCGTAGTGCCGCGCGAGCAGGTCGTTGAGCTGCAGCTCGAGGTCGTCGCGGTGGGGCCCGACAAGGCTCACGCCGCGATCGAGCTCGTCCCGGCGCCGCTCGGCGAGGATCGCGTGGAACGCCTCGGCCGAGTCGGGCACGTTCGTCGTGAGCTCGATGCGGGCCTCGTGCTCGTCGCCCGCGACGAGCCGGTAGGCGGCGTCGACGTGCGGCGCGAGGTCGGCGACGAGGGCGCGCCTCGCGCGCATCACCTCGAGCCCGAGCTCGACGAGCCGGCCGTCCCACACCTCGAGCGTCGTGAGGTCGTCGGGTCGCAAGCGCGCCGCGCGAGCGCTCTTGAGCAGCGAGTTGCGCTGCTTGAGCACGCGGTCGAGATCGCTGTGCACGCCCGCGAGGCGAGGCGCGCGCATGACCGAGAGCTCGTCGAGGAACCGGCGCCGGCCACCGGGGTCGGCGCGCACGAGCTGCAGGTCCTCGGGGCTGAACAGCACCGCCTGCAGGTAGCGCGGCAGGTCGCGGATGCGCACGGGCTGCCCGTTGGCCTGCGCGCGGTTGGCACCGCGCGCGTTGAGCTCGACGTCGAGCTGGAAGCTGCGCGCGTCGTTCGTGACCGTGCAGCGCACGATCGCCCGCTCCTCCCCCGCGCGGATGAGCGCGAAGTCGTTCGGCACCCGGTGACTCGAGCCGGTCGCGATCCAGACGAGCGACTCGACCATGTTGGTCTTGCCCTGGCCGTTGCGGCCGACGAGCAGGTTCGCGCCGTCGACGAGCTCGACGTCCGCTGCGCGGTAGTTGCGGAAGTCGGTGAGGGCGAGTCGGCTGACCCGCACCTAGGCCTTCTTGATGGAGTGGCCGCCGAACTGGTTGCGGAGCGCGGCGACGGCCTTCATCGCGGGGCTGTCGTCCTGGCGCGACTCGAAGCGGGCGAAGAGCGACGCCGAGATCGCCGGCATCGGCACCGCGTTCGCGATCGCCTCCTCGACCGTCCAGCGGCCCTCCCCCGAGTCATCGACGTAGCCCTCGATCTCCGAGAGATCGGCGTCCTCGTCGAGCGCGCGCACCATGAGGTCGAGCAGCCACGAGCGCACGACGGTGCCGCGCTGCCACGCGCGGAAGCTGCCGGCGACATCGTGCACGCGCTCGGCGCGCTCGAGCAGCTCGAAGCCCTCGGCGTAGGCCTGCATCAAGCCATACTCGATGCCGTTGTGCACCATCTTCACGTAGTGGCCGGCGCCGATCGGGCCCGCGTGCACGAAGCCCTCCTCGCGCGGACCCTCGGGCCGCAGCGCGTCGAACACCGGCATGAGCTCCTCGACGTCCGCGCGCTCGCCGCCGACCATGAGGCCGTAGCCGTTCTCGAGCCCCCAGATGCCGCCGGATACGCCGACGTCGACGAAGCGGATGCCGCGCTCGGCGAGCATCGCGGCATGCCGGTCGTCCTCGGTGAAGCGCGTGTTGCCGCCGTCGATGACGAGGTCCCCCTCGGAGAGCTTCGCCGCGAGCTCGGTGATCACCGCATCCGTGATCGCGCCCGCCGGCACCATCACCCAGACGACGCGCGGCGTCGGGAGCGTCTCGATGAGCGCGTCGACGCTCGCGACGTCGGTCACCTCGGGATTGTGGTCGTAGCCGGTGACCTCCACGCCCGCATCGCGCAGGCGCGCGCGCATGTTGCCGCCCATCCGTCCGAGTCCGATGAGTCCGATGTGCGTCATGGTGGCTCCTCGTCTCGGGGGTCGGGCTCTGATCAGCGCAGCAGCAGGTTGGGCTGCAGCAGGTACTTGAAGTCGCTCGCCTCGGCGTCGTCGCGCGACGTCTGGCCGCGGATGAGCATGGGGCCCGGCTTGTTCGTGTTCTCGGAGTGCGTGAACGAGACGCGCACGAACTCGGAGTGCGTGGCCTGGATGCCGTCGATCAGCAGCTGCGGCTTGATCGACAGCACGATGTCGTCGCCCTCGAGCACGGCGTCGATCGTCTCGGAGGCCTGCGCCTGCTCGGAGCCGATCGCCTCGAGCTGCACCTGGCCCTCGCTGAAGGTGTAGCGGATGGCCGCCTCGGCATCGAGCACGAGCTGCACGCGACGCGTCGCGTCGACGAGCTCCGCGGTGTTCACGACCGCGTGGTGGTCGACCTGCTCGGGGAACAGCCGACGCACGGGCGGGTAGTTGCCCTTGATGAGCAGGCTCGTGACGGTGCGGTCGGCGGTCGAGAAGGCGATCTGCTGCCGCTCCCCCGCCTCGCTCATGGTGATCTCGATGCGATCGGCGCCGCCGAACGTGCGACCCACCTCCACGAGCGTGCGCGCCGGCACGAGCGAGGTGAGCGCCTCGGTCACGTCGCCGGCGTCCCACGGGATGCTGCGCACCGAGACGCGGTAGCGGTCGGTCGCGATGAGCGTCAGGATGTGGTCGCTCGCCTCGAGCTGCACGCCGGTGATGACGGGCGTGACGTCCTCGCGCGACGCGGAGATCGCGACCTGGCCGATGGCCTCCGAGAACGCCTTCCCCTCGACGACGCCGGTGCGTCCCTCGACGGTCGGCACCGTCGGGTACTCCTCGAGCGGCATCTTCGCGAGCGAGAACTGCGCGTTGCCGCAGCGGACGAGCACCTTCGTGCCGTCGTCCTCGACCCGCACCTCGCGCTGCGGCAGCTTCGCCGCGATGTCGCTCAGCAGCCGGCCCGAGACGAGCACGACGCCCTCGCCCTCGACATCGGCCTTGACGGCGGTGCGCGCCGACGACTCGAAGTCGAACGAGGAGAAGATCACGCCATCCGCGGTCGACTCGATGCGCACGCCGCTCAGGATCGGCATCGTCGGCCGCTGCGGCAGCAGCTTCACGGCGAACGAGACGGCATCACTGAAGACATCGCGATTGATGACGAACTTCACCGGGCGTCCTCCTTCTTGGGTGAGCTGCGGCGCTGGGGCACGGCGTCAGCCGCCCGTGCTGGTGCACAGCGCTGTCGATTCTGGCACAGCCGCGACGCGGCCGAGCCGTGGCGTCCCTGGGCCGCCGACCCGTCATGGTTGGCGACGAGCTGCATCTTCTCTCCAGGAATCTCTGTCATTCATAACCGCTGTGCAAGCTGGGGACAGATCGTGTGGTTCGCGCTCCCCGCTTGGGAACTACAGCAGTGCAAGATGTTGAGCCGCTGTTGACGTCCGTCCACACGTCGTGGAGAGCGGCGGATGCCTCCCGCGGCCGCGTCCACAGCTCCCCGAGCCGTTGTCCACAGGCACGCCCGGGCCCTCCACATCCGAGTCACATGAAGTACGCGTTGAGACTTCCTCGTGCTATGGGCGTGCGCGACCGCTTGCTCGGGCGCAGAGTTCCGGCACTCTGCGATTCCTGGGCGCGCTGAGGGCAGAGTTCCGGCACTCTGCGGATGCGACGGGCGGATGGATGCGCGTGCGAGGCCAGGAATGGGCCCGTCTACGCGCCGGCGCGCTGCCTGATGCGCGAGGTGAGCTCGGTGACCTGCGTGTAGACCGAGCGGCGCTCCTGCATGAGCTTCTCGATCTTCTTGTTCGCGTACATCACGGTGGTGTGATCGCGGTTGCCGAACAGCTGCCCGATCTTCGGCAGCGACATGCTGGTCATCTCGCGGCACAGGTACATGGCGATCTGCCGCGCGAGCGCGATGGTCTGCGAGCGCGATGACCCGTGCAGGTCCTCGACCGTGAGCCGGAAGTACGCGGCGGTGTGGCTGATGATGTCGCTCGGCGACACCACCGCCTCCTCGTCGAAGCTGAACAGGTCCTTGAGCACCGTCTGCGCGAGCTCCATCGTGACCGGCAGCCGGTTGAGGCTCGCGAACGCGGTGACGCGGATGAGCGTGCCCTCGAGCTCGCGGATGTTCGACTGCACCTTGTCGGCGATGACCGAGAGCACCTCTGGCGGGATCTGGATGCGCTCGGCCTCCGCCTTCTTGCGGAGGATCGCGATGCGCGTCTCCACGTCGGGCACGGTCACGTCGGTGATGAGTCCCCACTCGAAGCGGCTCACCATCCGCTCCTCGAAGCCCTGGAGGTGCTTCGGGGCGACGTCCGAGGTGATCACGACCTGCTTGTTGTGGTCGTGCAGCGTGTTGAAGGTGTGGAAGAACGCCTCCTGCGTCGACTCCTTGCCCTTCAGGAACTGGATGTCATCGATGAGCAGCACGTCGACGTCGCGGTAGCGCTGCTGGAACGACTGGTTCAGGTTGTTCGCGATCGAGTTGATGAAGTCGTTCGTGAACTCCTCGCTCGACACGTACCGGACCCGGATGCCCGGGTACATGCCCTCGGCGTAGTGGCCGATCGCATGCAGCAGGTGCGTCTTGCCGAGGCCGGAGTCGCCGTAGATGAAGAGCGGGTTGTACGCCTTGGCCGGCGTCTCGGCGACCGCGAGGGCGGCCGCGTGCGCGAAGCGGTTCGAGCCGCCGATGACGAAGTTGTCGAAGGTGTACTTCGGGTTGAGCCGCGAGTCGACTCGCCGGGACGGGACGTCGGCGGGATCCCGCTCATAGCTCTGGACGGGCGTCACGACCGGCTCTGCGGCCGGGTCGTCGACGACGTCAGGGAGCGGCTCCTCGTCGTCGAGCTGCGGGTTCACGACGATCTTGAACGACGCGATGTCCACAGCGTTGTCCACAAGGCCCTCGACGATCGGCACGCGCAGCCGCTGCTCGAGCATGTCGCGCGTGAGGTCGTTCGGCACCTCGAGGTAGAGCACGCCGCCGAGCACGCCCTGCGGCTCGACGAGGTCCAGGAATCCGCGCAACGACGGGGGAATCCGAGGGTCGCCCGCGAGGGTCGCCAGGACCGCGGACCAGAGCTGTCCGGTTCGAGCGTCCGGGGCCATCGGTATGCGGTTCCTCTGCGGTGCGGGGTGGTGGGGGATGCGTCTCCACACCATTATCCACAGGTGCTGTGCATGAAGGGTCCGCTCGCTGCGGTGCTCCCCGGGCACCTGCCGCGGCGCGGATTCCAAGAGTCTGCACGCATAGCGCACCTCGTGCAAGTCTCGCCGTCTTGGCTGCGGCGTGGCGTCGAGGCGGAGCGGTGCTCGTTGACCGCTGGCGGTCTCTCGCGTATGGTTGTCAGGTTGCCGCATCCGTCGTGCGGCGCGTCGTCGAGCCTGGCAGCTCGGCCACCTCGAACTTGCGGCGCGATCGCGCCGGACCACGGGAGATTCACCATGAGCAAGCGCACGTTCCAGCCGAACAACCGCCGCCGCGCCAAGAAGCACGGCTTCCGCCTCCGCATGCGCACTCGCGCCGGCCGCGCCATCCTCGCCGCGCGTCGTCGCAAGGGCCGCACCGAGCTCTCGGCGTAGACCGCCCGAGGTGCTCGCGAAGGCGAACCGGATCGTGCGCGGCGACGACTTCCGTCGCATCGTTCGCACCGGTCGCCGTGCGGGCGGACCTGTTGCGGTGGTGCACCGCGCGAGACCCGAAGCGGCTGTCGCCCGCTTCGGGTTCATCGTGTCGAAGCAGGTCGGCAACGCTGTGGTGCGCAATCGCGTGAAGCGGCGCCTGAGCGAGATCGTGCGTGCCGAGCTCGACGCGATCGAGCCGGCCGACATCGTCATCCGCGCTCTGCCCGCGGCAGGCAGGGCCGACTTCGCTACACTGAGGGCCGGCATCGCGCCGCTGCTGGAGCGACGGTCATGAGTCAGAGCCTCAAGAGGCTGGGACTGCTCCCCCGCAACATCTGCGTCGCGATCCTCGTCGCCTACCGCGCGGTGATCTCACCGCTCTATGGCGACGTGTGCCGCTACTACCCCAGCTGCTCGGCCTACACCCTGCAGGCCATCCAGCAGCACGGGGTCGTGCGCGGCATCTGGTTGGGCGCGAGGCGCATCCTCCGCTGCCACCCGTGGGCGGCCGGTGGGGTCGACGACATCCCAGAGCCGCGCGAGCGGCTCGCAACGAACAGAGCGGGGTTCGTCCTCGCTCACAAGGAGCAGTGACAGCTTGGACATCTTCGCCCTGCTGATGTGGCCCATCAAGTGGGTCATCGAGGCGATCCTCGTCGGATTCCACACCGTCGTCACCGCGCTCGGCGGTGATCCGGGCTCCGGCCTGACCTGGGTGCTGTCGATCGTCGGCCTCGTGCTCGTGATCCGCAGCGCGATGATCCCGCTCACGGTCCGGCAGATCGTCTCCTCTCGGAAGTCGCTCGAGATCCAGCCAGAGATCCAGCGCATCCAGAAGAAGTACCGCGGCAAGAAGGATCAGTTCTCGCGCGAGGCGATGCAGCGCGAGACGATGGAGGCCTACCGCAAGGCCGGCACGAACCCCTTCGCCTCGTGCCTCCCGCTGCTCATCCAGATGCCGATCTTCCTCGGCCTCGTGCAGGTGCTCACCGACGCCAACAACAAGAAGCCCGGCGTCGGCCTCCTGACCCAGCCCCTCGCGGAGCTCTTCAGCGAGTCGACGCTGTTCGGCGTCGTGCCGCTGCACATGACGATGGCGGCCGGCTTCGAGACCGGCAGCGTGCCCGTGATCGTGACCGCGATCGTGCTCACGCTCATCATGTGCGCGACGCAGTTCTACACGCAGCTGCAGATCATGACGAAGAACCAGACACCGGCGATGAAGGAGTCGCCGATGTACAAGCAGCAGCGCATCCTGCTCTACATCATCCCGGTGTTCCTGCTGATCTCGGCCTGGCTGTTCCCGCTCGGCACGATGTTCTACTGGCTCGTCTCCAACATCTACACGCTCGTCCAGCAGCTCATCATCATCAGCAAGCTGCCGACGCCGGGGTCGGAGGCCGCGCTCGCCCGCGAGGCGCGCATGGCGCGGAAGCGCCAGCGCATGGGGCTGCCTCCCGTCGACCAGGAGGAGGCCGAGACGGCCGCCGAGATCGAGCTCCGCACGCAGCGGCAGCAGCCGCGCGGCAAGAAGCCGAAGTCCAAGCGAGAGGGCAGCTGATGACGGAAGAGCAGTCGACCACCGGCGTCGACGAGACCATCGACGAGGGCGAGATCGCCGCCGACTACATCGAGGGCCTGCTCGACATCGCCGACTTCGACGGCGACATCGAGATCGAGCAGACGGATGCGCGCACCACCATCAAGGTGGGCGAGGCGGGCGACGACCTCGGCGGCCTCGCGGAGCCCACGGTCGTGGCTGCGCTGCAGGACCTCACGCGCCTCGCGGTGCAGCAGCAGTCGGGCGAGTTCTCGCGGCTCGTGCTCGACGTCGCGGGCTCGCGCGACGCTCGGGCCCTGGCCTTGCAATCGGTCGTCGACGAGGCCGCCGCCGCGCTCGCGGCTGGTGCACCCCGCGTCGCGCTCGAGCCCATGTCCTCGTACGAACGCAAGCTCGTGCACGACCTCGTGCGCGAGCACGGCCTCGAGAGCGAGTCCGAGGGCGAGGGCGCCGAGCGGCACATCGTCATCATCCCCGCTTGACGCCGTGACCGACTCCACTCCCCCGGTGCTCGAGACGGAGCCGGCGGCCGCAGCCGCGCTGTTCGGCGACCGGCTCGAGCTGGCGCGCTCCTATGTCGCGTCGCTCGCAGCTCGGGGCGAAGAGCTGGGCCTCATCGGGCCCCGGGAGCTGCCGCAGCTGTGGAGTCGACACATCCTCAACTCTGCACTTGTCGCTCCCCTGCTCCGCGGCCGTGTCGGTGATGTCGGATCGGGAGCCGGCCTGCCCGGGCTCGTGCTCGCGATCGCTCGCCCCGACGTGGAGATGACGCTCATCGAGCCGATGGAGCGACGGACGGATTGGCTGCGCTCCGAGGTCGAGCGGATGAGCCTCGAGAACGTGCGCGTCCTCCGTGCGCGCGCTGAGGACGTCCCGGTTAGCGGCGAGCTGAAGCCGCTCGACCAGGTGACCGCTCGCGCCGTGTCCGCATTGCGCACGCTGATCCCCCTCACCGCGCCGCTCGTCCGCAGCGGCGGCGAGCTGCTGCTGCTGAAGGGGGCTCGAGTGACGGAGGAGCTCGCCGCTGCGCAGAAGGTGGTCCGCAAGCATCGCCTGCAGGACATCGCTGTGCTCGAGCTCGGTGCTGAGCACGGACTCGAGACGACCCGCGTGCTGCGGGCAGTCGTCGACCCCTGACGCGCGGCGGCTGCTCGGCTGCGCGCGTGAAGCGCGCGACGAGGGTAGCGCTAGGCGCAGGCGTCAGCGCGTCCTCCCCCGCGCAGCTGCCTGAGCGCGCCTGGCTACGGTGCGCGGGTGGACGGGCGTCGATCTCCTCTCACCGAACGGCTTCCCCTGCATCGGGTCGAACCCCGCTGTATCCCGCGCCGCCTCGATACAAACCATGTTTCACGTGAAACGCGACGTCCAAGGTATCGGATGACGCGCAGGGCGGTCTGTCGCGCTGCCAGTTCGCGACCCCTCGCATGCGATGAGCGTCTTCATCAAGCTGGGACACGCGATGAGTGCGACGCGGCAGGGCTAGTGGGCCGGTGTGCAAGAGGCGTCAATCATCGGCCTCGGGGCGCGGCGTCGAGACGCGGCCCACGGCGGGAGTCTGCGCGTTACCGGGATGAGCGGTGAGTTGGAGCACCGGCTTGCCTGCGTGCGGCGCGCGGGCGCGGATCAGTGAGGCTGACGCGGGCAGAGCGGTCGGAAGCGCTCGGCCCGGGCGCCGCGTTTCACGTGAAACGCAACGCGCGCACAGTGCTCTTCGACGCTGAGCCACGAGCTTCTCCGGAACACAGCGTGAGCGACAGCGCCTTGGTCATGCATGGCGCAGCCGGCGCCACCACCACCATGGGCGTCCGCTCCGCGATCATGCCGATTGGAAACTCGTCGAACAATGTCCGATCATCCGTGGCGCTGGGTCTCACGGGAGGAGCGCGGTGACGAGGGATGGACGAGCGGACGATCTGGGCGTCGAACCGACCGGTTTCACGTGAAACGCGCCGCGGTGAATGAACGCGCCTCCACCTGCCTCCAAGCCGCGTCGATGTTTCACGTGCAACATTCGCGACTCGCCGGGCCTGGTCGGGCCGGCGCACGGTCCTGGAGTGACCCACGTGTCTTGCAGAGGTTGTGGAGAAATGTGGACAACGGAAGATGAACGTCGTTCGCTTTCCTGGGAGCGAACCCGCTCGACGGCCAGCATTCCGCGCTATAACTGGGATGTCGGCGGCTTCTCCGTACTGGTTCCACCATCGGTGTCGGTTCGGCTGAAGCTCCGGCTGCTGGCGCACCCTGTGGAGAACTGTGGAGAACAGGCCCGCAACGTTGCACCGATCGAATCTGTCCTGACTTTGCGATCCGGTGCCATCGGGGCCAGACTGGAGGCTTGCACCACAGCGCGCGGATCCCGCAAGCGGTGATGTTCCACGTGAAACATCGACAGGAAAGGCACGCGTGACCACGGGAAAGTTCGACACGACGCCGATCGCACGCGAGCTGGCGGCGATGGCCCGCAGGCGTCAAGCGCTCTCCTCGGTCGAGCTGCCGCTGCCGGCTCGCACGCGCATCTTCACCGTGGTCAACCAGAAGGGCGGCGTCGGCAAGACCACGACGGCTGTCAACCTGGCTGCCGCACTCGCGATCGCCGGGGCTCGAGTGCTCGTGATCGACCTCGATCCCCAGGGCAACGCATCCACTGCGCTCGGCATCGACCACCACGCAGATGTCACGAGCACGTACGACGTGCTCATCGACGGCGAGCCGCTCGAGACCGCCGTCGCGACGAGCCCGCAGAGCGATCGGCTGCTCGTCGTGCCGTCGACGATCCACCTCGCCGGAGCCGATCTCGAGCTCGCCGGCATGGAGCGACGCGAGCACCGCCTGCGCGAGGCGCTCGACGCCTACCTGACCGACGCCGGGCAGCCTCCGCACTACGTGTTCATCGACTGCCCGCCATCGCTCGGGCTGCTGACGATCAACGCCTTCACCGCCGCGACCGAGGTGCTCCTGCCCATCCAGTGCGAGTACTACGCACTCGAGGGCGTTTCGCAGCTGCTCGACACGATCGGCCGCATCCAGGCGCACCTCAACCCGAAGCTCGAGCTCTCGACCGTGCTCCTCACGATGTTCGACGGCCGCACGCTGCTCTCGCGCCAGGTCGTCGACGAGGTGCGCGCGCACTTCGGGGAGCAGACGCTCGAGGCCGTCATCCCGCGCTCGGTGCGCGTCTCGGAGGCACCGGGCTACGGCCAGACCGTCATCGCCTACGACCCCAACTCTCCGGGCGCGCTCTCGTATCGCGAGGCCGCGGCCGAGATCGCACGCAGAGGAGCCGCATGAGCAAGAAGGCAGGACTCGGGCGAGGCATCGGCGCGCTCATCCCGACGGGCCCCGCGCCCGCGGAGCGGGCGACGGCGGAGGAGGCCGAGGCGTCGCCGATCCGCACCGCGCCCGCGCAGCATCGCACCCGACGCCCCGCGAAGCCGGGCAGCCGGCCGGTCGACGTGTTCTTCTCGGGTGAGGAGGACGAGGACGTCGAGCTGCGGCAGATCCCGGGCGCGAGCCTCGCCGCGATCGCGCCGACCGACATCCGGCCGAACGCGAACCAGCCGCGGACTGTCTTCGACGAGGACGACCTCGCCGAGCTCGAGCACTCGATCCGCGAGTTCGGCGTGCTCCAGCCGATCGTCGTGCGTCCCGTCGCGGCGGGGGACGACGGCACCCACTACGAGCTCATCATGGGGGAGCGGCGCTGGCGCGCGAGCCAGCGAGCGGGGCTCGAGGCGATCCCGGCGGTCGTCAAGGAGACCCCGGACGACGCGATGCTGCGCGACGCGCTGCTCGAGAACCTGCACCGCGCGCAGCTCAACCCGCTCGAGGAGGCCTCGGCCTATCAGCAGCTGATGGAGGACTTCGCCATCACGCAGGAGGAGCTCTCGAAGCGCATCGGCCGCAGCCGGCCGCAGATCTCCAACACCATCCGTCTCCTGAAGCTGCCGCAGTCGATCCAGAGCCGGGTCGCGAGCGGGGTGCTCTCCGCCGGGCACGCCCGGGCGATCCTCTCGCTGCCGACGCCGGAGGCGATGGACCAGCTCGCGGCGAAGATTGTCAATGAGGATCTCTCAGTTCGTGCCGCGGAAGCCGCCGCCGGCCTCGTGCAGACCCGCAGCCCGCGTCGCACCCCGACCAAGGGCGCCGTGCAGCACGGCCTCGACGAGATCGCCCGTCGCCTCGAGGATCGCCTCGACACGCGTGTACGGATCGCGCTGGGCCGCTCGAAGGGGCAGCTGACGATCGACTTCGCGACGGTCGCCGACCTGGGGCGCATCCTCGCGGAGCTGGGGGAGCAGGGCTTCGACGGACCCACGCCGACCGCGTGACGCGACGGATGACGAAGCCCCGTGGAACGCATCCACGGGGCTTCGTCATCGCATCGATCAGAGGAACGCCGCGAGCTCCTGCTCGATCGCCGGCTTCGGCCGGGCGCCGATGAGCTCCTTGACGACCTCGCCGCCCTGGAAGAGCTTCATGGCGGGGATCGACGTGATGTTGTAGCGCATGGCCAGGTCGGGCTCCTGGTCGACGTTCACCTTGACGACGTCGAGCTTGTCGGTCTCGCCGTCGATCTGCTCCAGGATGGGGCTGACCGCGCGGCACGGACCGCACCAGGCGGCCCAGAAGTCGACGAGGACGGGCTTGTCGGCGTTGAGCACATCCTGCTCGAACGATGCGGTGGTGACTTCCTTCACAGTGCGGCCTCCTCAGGGCTCGTGGCGAATGCCGGCACGGCGTGCGCGGCCAGGTAGTGCTGCGCGTCGAGCGCGGCGACGGTGCCCGACGCGGCGGCCGTGACCGCCTGTCGGTAGGTCGGGTCGGTGACATCGCCCGCGGCGAAGACGCCCGGCACCGACGTGCGCGACGAGCGGCCCTCGACGGCGATCGTGCCCTCATCGGTGAGGTCGAGCTTGCCGTGCACGAGGTGCGTGCGGGGGTCGGAGCCGATCGCGACGAAGACGCCGTCGATGGGCATGCTCCACGTGCGGCCAGAGACCGTGTCGCGGAGGATCACGCCGCTGACCTGCTCGGTGCCGTTGGACTCGGTGCCGGTGATCTCGTCGATCGTGGCGTTGGTCAGGAACTCGATCTTCTCATCGGCGCGGGCGCGGTCGAGCATGACCTGGCTCGCGCGGAAGGTCTCGGAGCGGTGCACGATCGTGACCTTGTCGGCGAACTTCGTCAGGAAGGTCGCCTCCTCCATGGCCGAGTCGCCGCCGCCGACGACGATGAGCTGCTTCTGCTTGAAGAAGAAGCCGTCGCACGTCGCGCACCACGAGACGCCGTGGCCCGAGAGGCGCTCCTCGCCGGCGATGCCGAGCTTGCGGTAGGCGGAGCCCGTCGCGTAGATGACCGTGCGCGCCTCGAGCACCTCATCGCCCACGTGCACGCGCTTCACCTCGCCGTCGAGCTCGAGCTCTGTCGCATCCTGCATGCGCACGTCGGCGCCGAAGCGCTCGGCCTGCTGCTGCATCGCGAACATGAGCTCGGGGCCCTGCACGCCGTTCGGGAAGCCGGGGAAGTTCTCGACCTCGGTCGTCGTCATGAGGTCGCCGCCCAGCTCGACGCTCGACGCGAGCACGATCGGCTGCAGGTTGGCCCGCGCCGCGTAGATCGCGGCGGTGAATCCTGCCGGGCCGGAGCCGATGATGATGACGTCGTGCACTGCGTCTCCTGAGGTCGATGGGGGATGCGTGGGGAACAACCGATTCTAGGTGGCGGGCATTCCCGGGCGATCGGGCTCGCCCACGACCGTCAGCAGGTCGCCGGTCGCGGCATCGACGACGATGAGGCCCGCGGTCGGCCACTCGGGCGTGCGACGCACGACGGGGCTCGCGACGCGGGAGCGCGAGCGGCGGTCCCACGAGTCGACGAGCCGACCGGAGTCGGCGTCGATGATGAGCACGGCCGGATGCGCGTGCGCGAGCGACGAGGAGGCATCCGACGACCACCATCCCTCGACCGCGAGCGGCGTCGACGGCGGTTCGAGCTCGCGCTGCTGCTTGCGCTCGCGCGAGAGCGATGCCCCGACGATCGCGCCAGCGGCCGCGAGCGCGCCCGCGACGATGGGCGCGGCCAGGCGGATGAACGATCGAGCCATGGCGTCCCCTTCCGCGCGGTGCGCTCGCACCGCCGTTCGAGCCGATGCTAGAGGGCGCGCATCTGCGCGAGCACTGGGTTGGTCGAGCCGCGGATCAGGCCTCGGCGGCGTCGGACTGGCCGCGGCCGCGGCGGAACCGCGCGAGCACGAGGTCGACGGTCGTGCGGAAGTCGGGGTTGCGCGTGAGGTACAGCAGGGCGAAGTAGACGGCGCCCATCACCGCGCCGGCGATGACGCAGGTGATCGCCGCGCTCGCGACCGTCGCGGTGCCGAAGCCGTCGGCGCGGTAGCCGCCGAGCGCGAACGTGACGGCGACGCCGGCCGCCGCGGCGACGAGCGAGTACGCGAGGTACTGCACGTGGCGCAGGCCGATGAGCTTGAAGCCGAACTGGCCGATGCGGCGCCGCACGAGCACGAGCCAGACGGCGCACGAGATGAGGTTCGCGATCGAGACCGACAGGGCGGTGCCGGCGATGACCCACTCCGCCGGCAGCGTCGATGCCCACCACAGCAGTGCGAAGGTGATGAACATGCCGACGCACGAGTAGAGGAAGGCGGTCCGGGTGTCGCCGAGCGCGAAGAACACGCGCTGCAGCACGAACTCCGCGCTGAACGCGACGAGGCAGACGAGGAACGCCCAGATGGTGAACGCCATCGCGAGGGTCGGATCGAACCCGCCCTCGAGCATCCGCGAGAACGGCACGGCGATGACGGCGAGCACGAACGCCGAGATGGTGGTGAGCATGCCGACCGAGCGGAGCGCGCTCGAGACGTCGAGGCGGATGCCGGAGAGGTCGTCGCGCGCTGCGTGGTGCGACATGCGGGTGAAGAAGGCGATCGCGATCGAGACCGCGATGATCGAGTGCGGGAGCGAGAAGACGTACCAGGAGTTCTGCATCGTCGCGATGTTCGCGCCCTCGCCGAGCGAGGCGACGCGCGACTGCACGATGCCCTTCACCTGGCCGATGATGACGATGCCGAACAGCCACAGCGCGGCCTTGCCCGTCGCGCCGAGGCCGACGCCGCGCCAGCCGAAGTCGAGCCGGAACCTGAGCCCTGTCTTGCGGAAGAAGAGCACGAGCACGAGCGCCTGCACCGCGACGCCGCCGGTCGTCACGAGCCCGAGCATCGTGATGCGGTCGGCGTCCCACACGTCGACGAACTTGTTCACCCGGTCGGTGCCGAACAGCAGGATGAAGGCGCCGAGGCCCGCGATCGAGACGATGTTGTTGACGACCGGCGCCCACGTGTAGGGGCCGAACTGGCTGCGCGCGTTGTAGATCTCGCCGAGCAGCGTGTAGATCGCGTAGAAGAGGATCTGCGGCATGCACCAGTAGGCGAGCGCGACCGCGAGCGCCATCTGCTCGTCGGAGAAGCCGCGACCGTCGTCGCCGGCCGAGATGGCGTAGATGTCGACGAGCAGGGGAGCGGCGATCGTCGCGACGATCGTGAGCACGAGGAAGACGGTGCCGCCGAGCGTGAGGATCTTCGAGACGTAGGACTCACCGTTGTCGGCGCCCTTCGATGCCTTGACGATCTGCGGCACGAGCACGGCGCTCATGACGCCGCCCGCGACGAGCGCGTAGACGTTGTTCGGCAGCTGGTTGGCCATGCCGAACGCCTCGGCCGCCTTCGAGGTCGACTGCCCGATCGCGACGGCGAGGAGCACCATCTTCACGAAGCCCAGCACCCGCGAGACCATCGTGCCCGCTGCGATGATCGCGCTGGCCTTGCCTGTGCTCACCCGGTCTCCTCCGCCGTGACGCTGGATCCTGGGGCGTCGAGGTCGCCGCGCGCCTGGCCCCTGCGCCGCTTGCGCACCGACCGCCAGATGCCGAACACCAGCAGCAGCGCGATGGCGCTGCCGAGCACCCAGGCTACGGCCGTCTCGATCGTGGGCTGCGCGGTGACACGCAGCGTCTGCACCTGCCCGAGCGCGACGCCGTCGGGTGTGTGGAGCTGGGCGATGACGAGCACCGTGCCGGTGCCGACGATCTCGACGGGCACCTGCACGCGCTGCTGGCTGCCCGGCGCGAGGGTGACCGACGTCGACGGCTGCGAGACGTTCACGAGCGCGTTCGAGGCGCGGAGCGAGAGCACGACCTCGGCCGGCACCTCGAGCCGGTTGACGATCGTCACCGGCATGGGCACGCTCTCGCCGACCGCGTGGATCTCGCTCCCGCCGACGATCTCGACCGCGGTGCGCAGGTCGGCGAGCTCGCCCCCCAGCCCCTCGATCGCCTCGCGGTCTGCGTCGGTGATGGGCAGGCCCGCGTCGGGCAGGGCGGTGAGGAGCGACAGCCGCAGCGATGCGAGCAGGGTCGAGGGGTCGCTGACGATGCCGGCGATGCGCGCGGCGTCCGCCTCCTGCGCGAGCGCCGCCTGCACGAGCTCGGCGCCCTCCGTGCTGGCCGGGGCCTCCGGTTCGGCGAGCCGCGCGTCCCTCGGCTCGAGCTCGAGCGCCTCGTCGACGCCGACCGTCTCGACGAACCCCGCCTCGGCGAGGTCGCCGAGCAGCTCGACGGTCGATCCCTGCGTCGTCGCAGGCAGGGCCGCCGCGAGCGTGCGCGGGTCGCTCGGCCGTTCGCGCGTGATCGTCGCGAGCAGCGCCATCGCCTCGGCGCGAGCGTGCGCGGCCGCGAGCGGGTCGACCGAGGCCGCCGTCGTGACGAGCTGCTGCAGCTCGCCGTCGGCGGCGAGCACGTCGACCTCGTCGACCGTGGCGTGGGCGGAGGGCGTGCGGCCGCCGATCTCCTCGTCGAGGCTCGAGGTCGTCACGACGACCGTGCCGATCGCGGCGAGGGCCGCGAGCTCCTCCTCGTCGAGCACGACCGCCGTCGCGTCGATCACGGGCTCGCGCGTGCCGACCTCGCCGGCGGAGGCCGGCAGCGGGGGCCCGTCCTCGCGCGGGATGCCGAGCGGCTCGATGGGGTAGTGGCCGGCCCGCACGAGCGCGATCGGATCGGCGTTCGAGTATAGGAGGGGAAAGGCGCCCGGCGCGTCGGCGCGGTCGAGCCAGTCGATCGCGGACTCGGGTGCCTCATCGCCGAGCGCGGCGGCGGAGGCGCCGATCGCCGGGTCGACGCCGATCGTCGCGCCGGCGCCGAGCGCCGCGTCGAGCGCCGCGCGCGCGTCGCCGTCCACGCCCGTCGCCGCCTCGAGCTGCTCGGCGTCGAGCAGCCCCTCCGCACCGGTGGGTGCGTCGATCGGCGCGGCGAGCGCGAGCCGCGTCGGGCTCGCTTCGCCCGGCTCGTCGAGCACGACGACGCTCGTCGCGCCCGTCAGGCTCGGCGCGGTCGCGGCCAGCCCGTACGCGCCCCACGGCGCGCCCTCGAGACCCAGCGCATCCGCGTCGATCGAGACGGTGACGGAGTGCTCGTCGAGCGCGGCGACGGCGGGCAGCTCGACCGTCGCGACGACGCGGTTCGCTGCGATCGCCTCGCCAGCGAACCACCGCGAGAGGGAGTAGCGCGTCGCGATCGGCGAGGCGGTGAGCAGCACGTCGACGCTCGTCGCCGGCGCGATCGCGCTCGAGCGGTTGTCGAGCGCGACCTCGAGCTCGAGCCCCTCGCCGGCGCTCAGCAGCGGGTCGACGGGCGCGAGCTCGAGCGTCGGCGCCTCCGCGGCCGGCGTCGTGGCGGGCAGCGTGGCGACGGCCTCCGGCGCCCCGGCGACGGGAGCCGCGAGGAGCGCCGTCGCGACAGCCGCGACGGCGCACGCTGACGCGCTCCGCCGCGTCAGGCGACCTGCCGACAGCATGCGCCCAAGTGTAGGCAACGCACTCATGGGCCCTGACTGCGGCAGAATGGGCGCTCGTGACCGACATGGGGGAGGCGACCGCGCGACTGCACGCGCTCGTGGGATCGACGCCGACGAGCGATCTCGCGGCGGCCTTCGCCGCCGCCGGCCACGAGCTGGCCCTGGTCGGCGGACCGGTGCGCGACGCCTTCCTCGACCGCCCGGTCACCGACCTCGACTACACGACGAGCGCGGGACCCGACGAGATCCTGCGGCTCGTCGCGCCGCTCGCCGACGCGACGTGGGACGTCGGCCGCGAGTTCGGCACGATCGCCGCCCGCATCCGCGGCGCCGATGTCGAGATCACGACCTACCGCGCCGACCAGTACGACGGCGTCTCGCGGAAGCCGGCGGTGCGCTTCGGCGAGTCGCTCGAGGACGACCTCGTGCGGCGCGACTTCACCGTCAACGCGATGGCGCTGCGCGTCACGCCCGCGCGGGGCGAGACGGGTGGGGCGGATGCGGTGCCCCAGCTCGTCGACGTCGGCGGCGGGCTCGAGCACCTGCTCGCGCAAGTCATCGACACTCCGCAGGCGCCGGAGCGCTCCTTCGACGACGACCCGCTGCGCATGATGCGGGCGGCGCGGTTCTCGGCCCAGCTCGGCTTCGAGGTCGCGCCGCGCGTGCGGGCCGCGATGGCGGAGCTCGCCGACCGCATCCTCGACATCTCCGCCGAGCGGGTGCGCGACGAGCTCTCGAAGCTGCTCCTGACGAGCCGGCCGGTGCCGGGCATCCGCCTGCTCACCGACACGGGCATCCTCGACCGCGTGCTGCCCGAGGTGCCCGCGCTGCGGCTCGAGGCCGACGAGCACGCGCACCACAAGGACGTCTACGAGCACTCGCTCACGGTGCTGCAGCAGGGCATCGACCTCGAGGCGACGCGGAACCCGGATGCCGCGCCCGACCTCGTCTCGCGGCTCGCGGGCCTGCTCCACGACATCGGCAAGCCGGCGACCCGCCGCATCGAGGGCCGCACCGTGACGTTCCACCAGCACGACCTCGTCGGCGCGCGGCTGGCGAAGCAGCGGCTCAAGGCGCTGCGGTTCGACAACGACACGGTGAAGGCGGTCGCGCGGCTCGTCGAGCTGCACTTGCGCTTCTACGGCTACGGCGACCAGGCGTGGAGCGACTCGGCGGTGCGTCGCTACGTGCGCGATGCGGGCCCGCTGCTCGAGCGGCTCCACATCCTCACCCGCTCCGACGTCACGACCCGCAACCGGCGGAAGGCCGAGCGGCTCGACTTCGCCTACGACGACCTCGAGCGGCGCATCGCCGAGCTCGCCGAGCAGGAGGAGCTCGAGGCCGTCCGCCCGGATCTCGACGGCAACCGCATCCAGGAGGTGCTCGGCATCCCGCCCGGCCGCGAGGTGGGAGAGGCGTACCGGATGCTGCTCGAGCAGCGCCTCGAGCACGGCCCGCTCGGCGAGGAGCGCGCCGAGCAGGTGCTGCGCGACTGGTGGGCGGCGCGCGACGCCTGATCGTCGTCCGGGTCTCGCCGATCCGCCATTGATGCATGCGCGGGCCCTGCGGTACAGTTGACAGGTTGTGCGGGCGCTGCTCGTCCTCGAGCACGAGGCCCGCGCACCATGCATACCCTCCTGCTGCAGACCGCCTGCAGCCGTTCTAGTCCGAAGGAGGTGGGTGAAGCATGCAGCAGTACGAGCTGATGGTGATTCTCGACCCGGAGGTGGACGAGCGCACTGTCGCCCCGTCCCTGGAGAAGTTCCTCGGTGTCGTCCGCAACGACGGCGGCACGATCGACAACGTCGACATCTGGGGCCGTCGTCGCCTCGCGTACGAGATCGACAAGCGCACCGAGGGCATCTACGCCGTCGTGAACTTCACGGCCGAGCCGGCGACGAGCGACGAGCTCGACCGCCAGCTGAAGCTGTCGGAGGCAGTCATGCGCACGAAGGTGCTCCGCGCCGACGTCGCCGTGGCCCGCGCCGGCAAGGAGCCCGTGAAGCGCGAGGCCAAGGCCGAGGCCCCCGCAGAGGTCGAGGCCGAGTAGCCATGGCCGGCGAGACGATCATCACGGTCGTCGGCAACCTGACTGCCGACCCGGAGCTGCGCTACACGCAGAACGGCCTCGCGGTCGCGAACTTCACGATCGCGTCAACCCCACGCACGTTCGACCGCCAGGCGAACGAGTGGAAGGACGGCGAGGCGCTGTTCCTCCGCGCCTCGGTGTGGCGCGAGTTCGCCGAGCACGTCTCGCAGAGCCTGCAGAAGGGCTCGCGCGTCATCGCGCAGGGCCGGCTGAAGCAGCGCTCGTTCGAGACGCAGCAGGGCGAGAAGCGCACGGTCATCGAGCTCGAGGTCGACGAGATCGGCCCCTCGCTCCGCTACGCGACCGCGCAGGTGACGCGCACGACGGGCGGCGGCGCTGGCCGCAGCTCCGGCGGGCAGCAGCAGTTCGGCCAGGGCGGCGGCTTCGGCCAGCCCCAGCAGGTCGCCGACGAGCCGTGGGGCCAGCCGGCCGCGCAGCCGCAGTCGACCGGCGACGTCTGGGGAGCCCCCGGCACCTCCTACAACGACGAGACCCCCTTCTAAGGGCTCTCTCCAAGCATCACCGGGACGGCAGTCCCGAGCACGAAAGAAGGACACATGGCTGGCAAGCCGCAGAACAACAGGAAGCCGCGCGGCGGCAAGGGCGGGAAGCCGCTCGCTCCCGCCAAGGCGATCAAGGTCGGCGTCATCGACTGGAAGGACGTCGCGACGCTCAAGAAGTTCATCTCGGAGCGCGGCAAGATCCGCGCCCGTCGCATCACCGGCGTGTCGGTGCAGGAGCAGCGCCTGATCGCCAAGGCGATCAAGAACGCTCGCGAGATGGCGCTCCTGCCCTACTCGGGCGCCGGACGCTGAGGGGACTGACACATGGCAAAGCTCATTCTCACGAACGAGGTCTCCGGCCTCGGCTCCGCTGGTGACGTCGTCGAGGTCAAGAACGGGTTCGCCCGCAACTACCTCGTGCCTCAGGGCCTGGCTGTCGCGTGGTCGCGCGGCGGCGAGAAGCAGGTCGAGCAGATCAAGGCCGCTCGCGTCGCTCGCGAGCACGCCACGATCGAGGAGGCGCAGGACCTCCGCGCCCGCCTCGAGGCGAACGTCGTCACGCTGAAGGCGAAGGCCGGCTCCGAGGGACGCCTCTTCGGCTCCATCCAGACGAAGGACATCGCCGAGGCGGTCGAGGCAGCCGGTCACGGCTCGATCGACAAGCGCGTCATCGAGATCCCGACGCCGATCCGCTCGGTGGGCGACCACCAGGCGACCGCGCGCCTGCGCGACGAGATCGTCGCGACGATCTCGCTCAAGGTGGTCGCAGCCAAGTAGGGCCGCCACCTCGCTCGAGGGCCCGCATCCGTCATGGATGCGGGCCCTCGTCGTCTGCGGACGGGGCGGATGCGGGGCGCGGCTCTCAAGCGAACCTGAAGGAGCGCTGGAAGTCTCAATGTGTACTTCAACCCCACTTCTCCCCACGTCCTGTGCAAAGAGAAAGGTCCGGTCAGCCGCGTGTTTCGGCGCTTTTCAGCGCGGAGTTCCACAGGACTGTGCACAGGCGGGCGGTGTGTCGCGATTGTCAAATCGCGGCGTTGTCCCCAGTCGTCCACAGAGTTCTCCACAGCAGGATTCGCTGAGGCGACGGGGGCCTCCTAGCCTGATGCAGGCTCCCGCTGGCTGGGCCGTGTGGGCAGCCCACGAGACGATCGAGCCGGAAGGAGCAGCGTGACCGACTTGGCAGAGATCGGGCTCGACGAGAGCCGGTACAGCGAGCGCACCCCGCCGCACGACCTGCTCGCCGAGCAGTCCGCCATCGGCGGCATGCTGCTCTCGAAGGACGCGGTCGCCGATTGCCTCGAGACCGTGCGGGGCGGCGACTTCTACCAGCCGAAGCACGAGATCGTCTACGAGGCGATCCTCTCGCTCTACTCGCGCGGCGAGCCGACCGACGTCATCACCGTGAGCGACGAGCTCACGAAGACCGGCATGCTCTCGCGCGCCGGCGGGGTGCAGTACCTGCACTCGCTCACCTCGATGGTGCCGACCGCGGCGAACGCCGGCTTCTACGCCGAGATCGTCGCGGAGAAGGCCGTGCTGCGCCGCCTCGTCGAGGCCGGCACGCGCATCGTGCAGATGGGCTACGCCTCCGAGGGCGAGGTCACCGACCTCGTCAACCACGCGCAGGCGGAGATCTACTCCGTCATGGGCGACGAGCAGGCCGAGGACTACGTGCCGCTCAGCATGGCCGTGGAGGCGGCCATCGAGGAGATCGAGGCCGCGAAGGGCCTCGACGGCGTGATGACGGGCGTGCCGACCGGCTTCCGCGAGCTCGACGAGCTCACGAACGGCCTGCACCCGGGTCAGATGATCGTCATCGCGGCGCGACCCGGCATCGGCAAGTCGACGCTCGCGATGGACCTCGTGCGCGCGTGCTCGATCAAGAGCGACCTGCCGTCGGTCTTCTTCTCGCTCGAGATGGGCCGCACCGAGATCGCGATGAAGCTGCTCTCCGCCGAGTCGAGCATCCTGCTCCAGAAGCTGCGCAAGGGCGCGATCGAGGGCCGCGACTGGACGACGCTCGCGCAGGTGCGGGGCCGCATCAACGACGCACCGCTCTACATCGACGACAGCCCCAACCTCACGCTCGTCGAGATCCGCGCGAAGTGCCGCCGCCTCAAGCAGCAGGCCGGCCTGCGGATGGTCGTCATCGACTACCTGCAGCTCATGACGAGCGGCAAGAAGGTCGAGTCGCGCCAGCAGGAGGTCTCCGAGTTCTCGCGCTCGCTCAAGCTGCTCGCGAAGGAGCTGCAGGTGCCGGTCATCGCGCTCTCGCAGCTCAACCGCGGTCCCGAGCAGCGCGGCGACAAGAAGCCGGCGATCAGCGACCTGCGAGAGTCGGGCTCGATCGAGCAGGACGCCGACATCGTCATGCTGCTCCACCGCGAGGACGCGTACGACCGCGACATCCGGCCGGGCGAGGCCGACATCATCGTCGCCAAGCACCGCGGCGGCCCGACGAAGACCATCCCGGTCGCCTTCCACGGACACCTCGCGCGATTCGCCGACATCGCGCCGGGCATGGGTCCGGGTGACGGGGGAGCCCCGGCGATCCCGCCGGCCGGCACGCCCTTCGGCGGCGCGCCCTACGGGGCACCGCCCCCGCCCTACGAGGGCTGAGCCGACGAGGGGCCCGACCGCGCGGTCGGGCCCCTCGAAGTCGGTCTCAGGCCTGCTGGCCGACCGCGAAGTCGACGCGGCCGTCGGCCGAGGCGGATGCGTCGAGCACCTTGTCGTCGAGCGCGGTCGCGGCCGAGGGGTCGAGGAAGACGCGCACGCCGGCGGCCTCCACGACCTGGTCGTCGGCCTCCGGCGCGGTCGCGACGGTGACGCCGAGCCCGGCGCCGCCCTGCTCCTGGGCGATGCGCAGGCCACCGGTCTCGGCGGCCTGCGCGTGCTGGACGATGCCGCCGATGACGGTCTGGGCGTTCTCGGTCAAGGTGAGCATGGCTGCTCCTTCCGTTGGCGAGCGGGCCACGATGCCGAGGATCCGGCCGGCTCGCAAGCCGGGTCCCGGTTCGGGCGTGTCACCGCGCGGGCATCCGGGGGTCGTCCGCGACGGGCCCTGCCACACTGGAGGCATGCCCACCGACTCCGAGGCGCGCGTCGCCGTCTACATCGACTTCGACAACATCCTCATCTCACGCTACGACCAGCTGCACGGTCGCGGCGCCTTCCACAGCGACAAGGTCCGCACGCTGCCGATCGACGGCCGCGAGTCGAAGGCCCGCACGCGCTTCGCCGAGGCGACCGTCGACCTCGGCGCCATCATCGACTACGCGTCGAGCTACGGCTCGATCGTGCTCAGCCGCGCCTACGCCGACTGGTCGGTGCCGGCGCACGCCGCCTACCGCGACCAGCTGCTCGCTCGCGCGGTCGATCTCGTGCAGATGTTCCCCACCACCCGAGCGCTCAAGAACGGCGCCGACATCCGCCTCTCGATCGACGTCGTCGAGGACCTCTTCCGGCTCGACGACATCACGCACGTCGTGGTGGTCGCGGGCGACAGCGACTACATCGCGCTCGCCCAGCGGGTGAAGCGGCTCGGCCGCTTCATGGTCGGGATCGGCGTGGCCGGGTCGACCTCGAAGTCGCTCGCGGCGGCGTGCGACGAGTTCGCGGACTACGACGCGCTCCCGGGCGTCGTGCCGGTCGAGCGCTCGCGCCGCGAGGAGCGGGCCGAGCCCGACGCGCCGGAGCCCACGCCCGAGCAGGCGAAGCAGATCGAGGCGGAGGCGGTCGAGGTGGCCGAGTCGAAGCCGGCCCGACGACGCCGTCGGGCGACGAGCGAGTCGGTCGCGCAGGAGCGCGATGTCGAGCCGACCGCCGAGCAGCGCGGCGACGCCGCGACGGGCCTGCTCGAGCGCGCCCTGCGCATCCTGCTGCAGAAGGGCGACGACGAGTGGCTGCACGCCAACGTCGTCAAGGAGCAGATGAAGCGCATGGACCCGGTGTTCAACGAGAAGTCGCTCGGCCACCGCTCTTTCTCCGACTTCCTCGGCGCGCGCGACGAGCTCGTCGAGGTGCGCGAGGACGGGCAGGCGCGCCTGCTGCGGCTGCGCCGCGCGTGAGCGGAAGCGCCCCGCCGAGCCGGCGAGGCGCTTCGCGATACCGCGCGCGTCAGCCGTTCGAGGCGGCCGACGGCGCCGACGGCGCCGAGATCGGCGAGGCCGGCGACTGCGCGGAGGCGGGGCTCGGCGCTGAGGCCGGCGACGGTGCCGACGGCTCCGCCGGCGCGGCCGCTGCGGATGCGGCCGACGGCGCCGAGTCGACGGCTGCCGGAGCGGCTACCTGCGGCGCGGGCGCCGGGGTCGCCGACGGGGCGGAGGGCGCGTCGGTCGCCGACGGCGCCGTCGCCGCCGAGACGACCGAGGCGTGGTCGCCGGTCGTCGTGATGCCGACGGTGCCGCGCTCGAGCAGGTCGCCCTTGACGGCTGCCTGCTCGACGACCTGACCGTCGGCGCTCCGCAGCTCGACGGCGTTCGCGACGCCCGCCGCGCTCGCGGCGATGGCCCCGATGCCGAGCGTGCTGAGCGTGCCGATCGCGATCCACTTGGTGTTCATGGTGTCCTCCTGCGGGGTCCGTGTGCTGTGACGCGGAGGCGGTCGGCCCGTCTCCGTCGCTGTGCCTCCACTCTCGCCAGCGCCCGTGAGGCGGACGGGAAGGCTGGATGAGAGCCCTCTCATCGCTGAGCCGCGCGGGTGCAGACTGGGTCGCATGCCGGAGCTGCCCGAGGTGGAGGCGCTCGCGACCGACCTGGCCGAGCGCCTCGTCGGTCGCGTGATCCGCCGTGTCGACGTGACCGAGATCGCCGCGCTCAAGACCTACGACCCATCCGTCGACGCCCTCCGCGGCGCGACCGTCACCGACGTCCACCGGCGCGGCAAGCACCTCGTCGTCGCGGTCGACACCGGCCTGCACCTCGTCGTGCACCTCGCCCGCTCGGGCTGGATCCGCTGGCGCGACGGCGCGCCCCGACCGACCGCCGGTCGCGGCCGCGGCCCGCTCGCCGCTCGCGTGCAGCTCGAGCCGGACGGGGATGGCGTCGACATCACCGAGCAAGCGACGCAGAAGCGGCTCGCGCTGCACGTCGTGCGGCACCCCGAGCAGGTGCTGTCGATCGCGACGCTCGGGCCCGAGCCGCTCGAGCCCTCGTTCACCGAGGAGCGGTTCGCGGGCATCCTCGCGAAGGCGGGACGCGCGCAGATCAAGGGGGTGCTGCGAGATCAGCAGCGCATCGCGGGCATCGGCAACGCCTACTCCGACGAGATCCTGCACGCCGCTCGCATGTCGCCGTTCCACCCCGCCTCGATGCCGCCCGATGACGTGCACCGCCTCTTCGAGGCGCTCCGCCAGGTGCTCGGCGACGCCGTCGAGCGCGCGCGAGGCGTCGAGGCGTCATCGCTCAAGGCGGAGAAGCAGCAGGGGATGCGCGTGCACCGCCGGAAGGGCGAGGCGTGCCCGGTCTGCGGCGACACCGTGCGGCAGGTCATCTACGCCGACAGCACCTTCGAGTACTGCGCGACGTGCCAGACGGGCGGCAAGCCGCTCGCCGACCGCGTGCTCTCGCGCCTCGGCGTGCGCCGCTGAGCGCCCGCGGCGATCGGGCTCAGCCCAGCGCCCCCGCGATGATGCTCCACGGCTGGATCGTCTCGACCGCCACCCCCGGCGCCGAGTAGTACGGGTCGGCGTCGATCGCCGCCCGCACCTCGTCGACATCGTCGGTCGCGAACAGCACGAGCGAGCCCGACTGGTCGCCGAACGGCCCCGCGGCGATGACGAGTCCCTGCTCGTGCAGCTCGACGAGCCGCTCGCGGTGGCGCGGCCGCAGCTCGAGGCGGGCGGGGTCGTCGGTGAAGGAGGCGATGACGGCGATCATGCTCTCAGCCTAGGCTCAGGCGTCGACGAGCGCGGCGCTCGAGGCGGCGACGACGCGCTCGACGAGCGCGCGGAGGGGCTCGATCGAGCGGGCGGCGAAGCCCGTCGGGTCGGCGAGCCGCATCGACTCGTCGAAGTCGCCCCGCTCGAACGCCATCTGCACGCCCTGCTCGTCGAGCGCGAGCCCGATGTAGGTGAGCACCGCCGAGAGCTGCGCCGCGGCGACCGCTCCGCCGGCCCAGCCGTACGAGACGATGCCGGCCGGCTTGCCGACCCACTCGTGCTTGAGGTAGTCGATGGCGTTCTTCAGCGCGGCGGGGTAGCCGGAGTTGTAGTCGGGAGTGACGAACACGACGCCGTCGAGCGCATCGATCCCCTCCGCCCACGCGATCGTGTGCGGGTTCGAGCGCACGCCGGAGGCCGGCGGCATGGCCTCGTCGAGCAGCGGCAGGCGCAGCTCCGCGAGGTCGAGCATGACGGCGTCGGCGTCGGCGCCCTCGATGAGCGCGGCGATCTCGTCGGCGACGGGTCGGCCGACGCGCACCGGGCGCGTGCTGCCGACGATGATGCCGATCTGGGGGCGTGCGGACATGACTCTCCTTGCTGTCGCGGCATGGTCACGGCACACGGCGTCGGGCACCAGGTCCAGACAACTCGGTCGAGCGGATGCGCATTCCCGGCCCTCGCGGGCCGGGCGCGGCGGGCGACCGCGGAACGTCAGGCGAGGAACGCGCGCGCGGCGGCGACCATCGCGGTCGTGGCCGTGTCGAGCGTCGGCTGCATCACGGGGATGAAGTTCGGCGAGTGGTTCGAGGGCACGTCGATGTCGAACGTGCCGCGCTCGCGCGCCTGCGCAACGAGGGCGGGATCGAAGCCGCCGTAGAACCAGTAGACGTACGGCGCGCCCCACGTCGCCGGCAGGTCGCTGAAGTCCTCGGAGCCGAGCAGCGGCTCGCCGGGCGCGTGGGCCTCGCCGAACGCGGCGTCGAACGCCTCGGCGAGCCGGGCCGCCGCATCCTCGTCGTTGATCGTCAGCGGCGCGGCGTCGCCGTGCTCGATCGTCGCGGCCGGGGCGCCCGCGACCTGGCACTCGCCCTGCACGATGCGCTCGATCGCGGCGAGCACGCGGCGCCGCACGGGCGCCTCGAAGGTGCGCACGTTGATCTCGAACCGCGCCGAGCCGGGGATGATGTTCTGCTTCGTGCCGGCGTGGAATGTGCCGACCGTGACGACCGCGCGGTCGGAGGGCGCGACCTCGCGCGCGACGATCGTCTGCAGCCGCACCACCATGGAGGCCGCGAGCACGATCGGGTCGATCGTCTTCTCGGGCTGCGAGCCGTGGCCGCCGCGACCGTGCACCGTGAGGATGAGGTGGTCGCTCGCGGCCATCACCGGTCCGCCGCTCAAGCGCACCTCGCCGGCCGCGCCGGGCATGACGTGCTGGCCGAGCGCGATGTCGATGCCGCCGGGCAGCAGCGCTCGGAGGCCCTCCTGCATGCCGCGGGCGCCGTTGATGAGCTCCTCGGCCGGCTGGAAGACGGCGACGATCGTGCCCGACCAGTCGTCCTGGTCGGCGAGCACGCGCAGCGCGCCCTGCAGCGAGGCCATGTGGGTGTCGTGGCCGCACGCGTGCATGACGCCCGAGACCTGCCCCTCCCACTCGTCGGTCGCCGTGGAGCGGTAGGGCACCTGCTCGACCTCGGTGACCGGCAGACCGTCCATGTCGGCGCGCAGCAGCACCGTCGGCCCTTCGCCGCGGCGGAGGATCCCCACCACGCCGGTCGACTCGCCGACGCCCTCGTGCACCTCGAGGCCGAGCTCGCGCAGCAGCTCGGCCATGCGGGCCGCCGTGCGGTGCTCGCGGTTCGAGAGCTCGGGGTGCGCGTGCAGCTCGCGGTAGAGGTCTTCGATGAACGGGCGGTGGCGCTCCAGGGTCATGGCGTCAGCGTAGTCGCGCCGGGCGCCGCCGAGGCGGCCGCCGGTAGGATGGCAGCAGCTGTGAGGAGAGCCGTGACCGAGACTTCCGGGCCCTCGCAGGGACTGCACCCCTGGCACCTCCCTGCGATGCGAGCCGTCCCCGCGCTCGTCGTCGGGCTGCCGCTGCCGTTCGTGCAGCTGCACTCGGCGCTCGTGGGGCTCATCGCGCTCGCGGTGCTGCTCGCCGGCACCGCGCTCGCGCTCTGGCTCGGGCGCCGGCTCGTCCCCGCCGCCGCAGGCGGCTGGCCCGCCCTCGTCGCCGCCTGGTCGGCCGTGATGGCCGTCGTCGCCGCGGTGCTCGCGGTCGCGCTGCCGACCGAGACCGCCTTCGGCCTCGCCGTCGCGGCCTGGGCGCTCCCGGCCGGCGCGCTCGAGCTCTCGGGCTGGTGGCGGATGCGCGACGCGGCGGTTGCGCGCACGCTCCGGCTCGCTCGCGACTGGCGCGCGGTCGCGGTCCTCACCCTCGTCCTCGGCGTCGTCTTCGCGTTCACGCGCGACGCCGTGACCCTCACCGGCCTCATCGGCGCCTACGCCGTGATCGTCGGCGTCTACCTCGCGCTCGCGGCGCTCTCGGCACGACCTGCGCGCGCCACCACCGAACCCGAGCGGAGCGACGCATGAGCGACCCCCTGAACGACGGGCGCCTGAACGACGGCCCAGTCCAGCCCACCCGCAAGCAGCAGCTGAAGCCCTTCGAGTACCTCGCGTTCGCGGGCGCCGCCGGCCTCTTCATCGGCCTCATCGTCTTCATGACCGTGCGCGACGTCGTGCTCGCCCTCATCTTCGGCGGCGTCGGCTTCATCCTCACGCTGCTGCTGACGGCGACGCTCATGCTCGCCGTGAAGCCCAAGGGTCGCTCCTCGGCCGACCTCGACAAGCGCGACGGCTTCGAGGCGTGAGCCGCGCGGCGCTGCGGACCGCCGTCGCCCTGACCTCCAGCGCCGTCGTCCTGCTCGCGGGCTGCAGCGCGACCGGTCCCGCCGCGCCGCCGAGCGCCGCCGGCCAGGCGGACGGCCCGCACCTGCGCGCCGAGGGCGTCGCCTTCGACCCGGTCGCGCACGACGTCGACCCGGATGCCGAGTGCGAGGGGCGCGGGGGTCGCGAGGCGCTCGCGGTGCTCGACCGTGCGGCATGGCCAGAGCTCGGCGTGCCGGCCGGCGACGCGGTCATGCGCTGCGGGAACGCCGACGGCGCGGGCTGGCGGCACATCGCCGACGGCCACACCGGCGACTTCGGCGAGCTCGCCGAGCTCGTCGGCGCCGAGTGGGAGGACGTCGCGTGGTTCGCGATCGACCGCGCCCTCGAGCAGCCGACGCAAGTGGAGGAGTACCGCGAGGACATCCTCAACTACGACGTGCTCGTCGAGCACGTCGACGGCGGCGAGACGACCCGCTCGTGGATGGTGACCGTCGGCGTGGGCCTCGGCTCCGGCCAGGTCATCACCGCGTTCCCCGACGAGCAGCGCTGAGCGCGCGGCCTGCGAGTGCCGCGGATCTCGCCCCTACCGTCGGCGTGCGCGCGGTGCTTCACTGACGCCACCACGATCGCGACTCGAGGAGGAGGCGCGCGATGAAGACGGAGCACCAGCCGCACCCGGTGATCGACATCGCCGGGCTCATGCATGCGGCGCGGGCGGAGGCCCGTCGGGTGATGGAGGCCTCGAAGGGCGATCTCATCAGCGACCACGAGGCGGTCCTCGACCGCCTGCAGGCCGCCGAGCTCATCGACGGCGACGAGGCGCGCACGCTGCTCGAGCTCTACCGGATCGGCTTCGAGGCCGGTGAGGGCAAGGCCGATGCGCAGCGCGCGTTCTTCGAGTCGAGGAGCATCTACGACCGGATGGCCGCGAGCGGCACGACGAGTCCCGTGGCGCTCGTCGTCGCCTCAGCCGCGGTCGGCTCCTTCGAGGTCTCGCCCGGCGACGACGGATCCACGACCGTCGCGATCGCGCGCCAGAGCTACGGCTCGAGCCTCGCCGGGATCGGCGCCGGCATCGGCGCCATGATCGGCGGACCCGCGGGCGGCGCCCTCGGCGGCGCGATCGGCGGGCTCATCGGCGGCATCGTCGACGAGAAGAAGGACAAGAAGAAGACGTAGCGCCGCGGTCTGCGGCGGCTGGGCGTGGATCGCGCTCGTCGTCGGGGCACGGTCGAGCCCTCGGTGCCGTTCCCGCTCCCCGGCTGGGTGGCGCCGCTGCAGCCGTAGCGCTCGGCGCCTGCCACGATGGGGGCATGCGCGATCTCGTCGACGTCGACTGGCTGGCAGAGCGCCTGGGCGAGCCCGGCCTCATCGTCCTCGATGCGAGCATGGCGCCGCCCGGCACGGTCGAGCCGCTGCCGACCGAGGGGATCCCGGGCGCCGTGCGCTTCGACCTCGACGGCCGCTTCTCGAGGCATGACGAAGCGGATGGGCTCGGTCCCGTCGGCGTGCACGACGCGCTCGCGCCCGACGACCTCGAGCGAGAGCTCCGGGCGATCGGCATCCGCGACGGCGACCGCGTGGTCGCCTACGACGCGGCCGGCATGTTCTCGAGCGCCCGCGCGTGGTGGATGCTCCGCGCCGCGGGCATCGACGCGGCCGTGCTCGACGGGGGCCTTCCCGCCTGGGCCGACGCAGGGCATCCGCTCGCCCCCGTCTCCGACAGCACCGGTCGGAGGGGCGACGTGACGGTGCGATGGGATGCGTCGGCCTTCGTCGACGCCGACACCACGGCCGCGGCGCTCGCGGAGGGCGACGCGGCGGTGCTCGACGCGCGATCGCCCGCGCGCTTCCGCGGCGCCGAGCCCGATCCGCGCCCGGACGTGCGCGCGGGCCACATGCCGGGTGCCCGATCGCTGCACTACGCCGCGCTCGCTCCCGGCGGCCGGCTGCTGCCCGAGGCCGAGCTCGCCGAGCGGCTCCGCGAGGCGGCGGGGGAGCAGCGCATCGTCGCGAGCTGCGGCTCGGGCGTCACCGCGGCCGTCGTCGCGCTCGCCGCGACCCTCGTCGGCCGCGACGCGACGGTGTACGACGGCTCGTGGGCGGGGTGGGGGCGGGCCGACTCCGGCCGCCCCGTCACGACCGGCGATTGATCGCCGACGCGGCGTTCTTTTGAATCGTTCACGATAACTGGTAGGGTGAGGATGTGAACGAGACGGATGTCGAGCTGCTGCGCGAGCGCGGCCTGCGAGTGACGCAGGGCCGGCTCGCGGTGCTCGACGTGCTCGGCCGCATGCCGCACTCCGACGCGGAGGCCGTGCACCGCGCGCTCGCCGACGCGGGCCACGGCACCTCGGTGCAGTCGGTGCACAACGTGCTCGGCGACCTCACGGGAGCGGGCGTGCTGCGTCGCTTCGAGCCCGAGCGCTCGCCCGCGCGCTACGAGCGGCGCATCGACGACAACCACCACCATGCCGTGTGCTCGCGCTGCGGCAAGGTGGAGGACGTCGACTGCGTCGTGGGGGAGGCCCCGTGCCTCCACGCCGACGCGCCGCCCGGGTTCACGGTGCAGGCCGCCGACGTCACGTTCGTCGGCCTGTGCGCCGAGTGCACCGGCACCGTCGGCTCGAGCACCGTCGCCTGACGGCACGCGCGCGCCCGGGCGACGGAGCCCATCCGCCACCGCTCGCGCGGCTCGACCGCGCGCGCCCCACGATCCCCAACATGCCCAGCAGGACGAGAAGGACGGAACACCGCATGACGAAGCCCACCACCAACAGCGTCGGCACCCCGATCGGCAGCGACGCGCACTCGCAGAGCGCCGGCCCGAACGGCGTGATCGCGCTCACCGACCACTACCTGGTCGAGAAGCTCGCCCACTTCAACCGCGAGCGCGTGCCGGAGCGCGTGGTGCACGCCAAGGGTGGCGGCGCCTACGGCACCTTCGTCACGACCCACGACGTGTCGCAGTACACGCGCGCGGCGCTCTTCCAGCCGGGTGTCGAGACCGAGATGCTCGCGCGCTTCTCGACCGTCGCCGGTGAGCAGGGCAGCCCCGACACGTGGCGCGACCCGCGCGGCTTCGCGCTCAAGTTCTACACGAGCGAGGGCAACTACGACCTCGTCGGCAACAACACGCCCGTCTTCTTCATCCGCGACGGCATCAAGTTCCCCGACTTCATCCGCTCGCAGAAGCGCCTGCCCGGCTCGCACCTGCGCGACAACGACATGCAGTGGGACTTCTGGACCCTGAGCCCCGAGTCGGCGCACCAGGTGACGTGGCTCATGGGCGATCGCGGCCTGCCGAAGACCTGGCGCCACATGGACGGCTTCGGCTCGCACACCTACCAGTGGATCAACGCAGCCGGTGAGCGCTTCTGGGTGAAGTACCACTTCAAGACGAACCAGGGCAACGAGTTCCTCTCGCAGGCCGAGGCCGACCAGCTCGCGGGCAGCGACGCCGACCACCACATCCGCGACCTCTACGGCGCGATCGAGGACGGCGACTTCCCGTCGTGGACCCTCTCGGTGCAGGTCATGCCCTACGAGGACGCGGAGACCTATCGCTTCAACCCGTTCGACCTGACGAAGGTGTGGCCGCACGGCGACTACCCGCTCATCGAGGTCGGGCAGATGACGCTCAACCGCAACCCGGAGAACTACTTCGCCGAGATCGAGCAGGCGGCGTTCAGCCCCGCGCACTTCGTGCCGGGCATCGCGGCGAGCCCCGACAAGATGCTGCAGGCGCGCATCTTCAGCTACGCCGACGCGCAGCGCTACCGCATCGGCGTCAACCACGCCGAGCTGCCCGTGAACCGCGCCCGCACGGAGGTGCACTCCTACGACAAGGAGGGCTCGATGCGCCACGGCTTCGGCTCGCCCGCCGCGCCCGTGTACGCGCCGAACTCGTTCGGCGGCCCGGCGGCCGACCCCGCCGCCGCCGGCGACGATCGCGGCTGGGAGAACGACGGCGAGCTCGTGCGCTCGGCCATCACGCTCCACCCGGAGGACGACGACTTCGGTCAGGCCGGCACCCTCTACCGCGAGGTGCTCGACGAGCCCGCGCGCGAGCGCCTCGTCGCGAACATCGTCGGCCACGTCGGCAAGACCCGCGTGCCGGAGATCCGCGAGCGCGCGCTGCAGTACTGGACGAACGTCGACGCCGACCTCGGCGCTCGCGTCGCGGCGGGCCTGACGCCCATCACCGAGCCGCGCACGTCGCTCGCGTCGGAGCCGGTGCGCACGCCCGCGGTCTTCTAGCGGCTCACGCGCGAGGCCCGCGCCGGTTCCGACCGGCGCGGGCCTCCGTCGTCAGTCGCTTCAGGGGCGCAGCAGCGACTTCACCGCGCGGCGCTCGTCCATCGCGCGGTAGGCCTCGGCGGCCTCGTCGAGCGGGAGCTCGAGGTCGAAGACGGCGGATGCGTCGAGCTCGCCCGAGAGCACGGCCGGCACGAGCTCCGGCAGGTACCGGATGACGGGGGCCATGCCGCCCCGGAGGCCCACGTTGCCGCGGAAGGCGACCCGCCACGGCACGGCTGCGCCGTGCGGGACGCCGACGAAGCCGACGGTGGCGCCGGGTCGGGCGGCCTCGAACGCCGTCGTCATCGACTCCTCGGTCCCCACGCACTCGAGCACCGCATCCGCCCCGACGCCGTCCGTGAGCTCGAGCACCGCAGCGACAGCGGCGTCGCCGCGCTCCGCGACGAGGTCGGTCGCGCCGAACGCGGTCGCGAGCCGCTGCCGCTCGGGATTGCGCGAGAGCGCGATGATGCGCTCCGCGCCGAGCCGCTGGGCCGAGAGCACGCCGCAGAGCCCCACGGCGCCGTCGCCGACGACGACCGCGGTCGAGCCGGGCGTCACGCCCGCCGAGACGGCCGCGTGGTAGCCGGTCGGCAGCACGTCGCTCAGCGCGAGCACCGCCGCGTGCCGGTCGGGCGAGGGCGCCTCGTCGAGCACGAAGCACGTCGCGTCGGCGTTCGTCACCCGGGTGAGCTCGGCCTGGCCGCTCGCCGTCATCGCGAGCTCGACGCATCCCTGGGTCTGGCCCGCGAGGCAGTGCACGCAGCGGCCGCAGCAGTGGTTGAAGGGCACGATGACGAAGTCGCCCTCGCGCACGCGCTCGACGCCGGCGCCGATCGCCTCGACGACGCCGATCGCCTCGTGGCCGACCGTGCGCGGCTCGGGCACGTCGTTGACGCCGCGGTACGACCACAGGTCGGAGCCGCACACGCAGCCCGCGACGACGCGCACGATCGCGTCGGTCGGCCGCTCGATCGTCGGGTCGGCCCACTCCTCGACGCGGATGTCGCCGGGCGCATGCAGGATCGTCGCTCGCATGCCCTCAGCCTGGCACGCGCGGCTGAGTGCGCCTGGCTACGGCAGCCGGTCGACCAGCTCGCTCGCGAGCCCCGTGTAGGTGTGCGGCGTGAGGCGGCGCAGCCGCTCCTTCGCGCCCTCGGAGATGTCGAGTCCGTCGACGAAGGCGACGAGCTCCGCCTGCCCGACGCGCTGGCCTCGCGTGAGCTCCTTGAGCTGCGCGTAGGGGTCGTCGATCTGCGACCGGCCGGCGAGCACCTCGGCGCGGATCACCGTCTGGATCGCCTCGGCCAGCACCTCCCAGTTGCCCTCGAGCGCGGCGTCGAGCGCCGCGTCGGAGACGGCGATCTCGCCGAGCCCGCGCCGCAGGTTGTCGAGCGCGAGCAGCGAGTGCCCGAGCGCGACGCCGATGTTGCGCTGCGTCGACGAGTCGGTGAGGTCGCGCTGCAGCCGGCTCGTCACGAGCGTCGCCGAGAGCGACTCGAGCAGCGCCGACGCGATCTCGAGGTTCGCCTCGGCGTTCTCGAAGCGGATGGGGTTGATCTTGTGCGGCATCGTCGACGAGCCGGTCGCGCCCGCGACGGGGATCTGCGTGAACGCGCCGAGCATGATGTAGGTCCACACGTCGGTCGCGAGGTTGTGCAGGATCCGGCCGGCGTGCGAGATCGCGCCGAAGAGCTCGGCCTGCCAGTCGTGCGACTCGATCTGCGTCGTGAGCGGGTTCCAGGTGAGGCCGAGCGAGGCGACGAAGGCGGATGCGGTGGCGGGCCAGTCGGCGTCGGGCTCGGCCACGACGTGGGCCGAGAAGGTGCCGGTCGCGCCCGCGAACTTGCCGAGCACCGGGACGCCCGCGATGCGCGTCGCCTGCCGCTCGAGCCGCCACGCGACGACCGCGAGCTCCTTGCCGAGCGTCGTCGGAGTGGCCGGCTGGCCGTGCGTGAGCGAGAGCATGGGCCGGTCGCGCTGCTCGAGCGCGAGCTCGCGCAGCCGGTCGATCACCGCGCGGAGCGCCGGCAGCCACACGTCGTGCACGGCCGCGCGCACCGTGAGCGCGTAGGAGAGGTTGTTGATGTCCTCGCTCGTGCACGCGATGTGCACGGCTTCCGAGAGCCGCTCGAGCCCCAGGTGCGCGAGCCGGTCGCGCACGAGGTACTCGACCGCCTTGACGTCGTGCCGGGTGACGGCCTCCTTCTCGGCGAGCCAGTCGATCTCCTCCTGGCCGAAGCCCGCCGCCCACTGCCGCAGCGCATCCGCCTCGCTCGCCTCGACCGGGCTCGCGCCGAAGAGCCCGTGCTCGGCGACCCACAGCAGCCACTCGACCTCGACGTGCACGCGCGCGCGGTTGAGGCCCGCCTCGGAGAGGTGCTCAGAGAGTCCCGCGACCTGCCGCTGGTAGCGGCCGTCGAGCGGGGAGAGGGGCTGGGCGGGCATCGTCATGGGGCTCCTTCAGGCGCGGAGGGCTGGCTGGATCTGGCGGAACAGCCGGCCGACCGCGATCTCGATCTGGCGGAGGACGGTGCCGAAGAAGGCGTCCTCCGAGTAGTAGGGGTCGGGCACGTCGGGCACGGTCGCGTCGGGGTCGAACGACAGCAGCAGCCGGATCTTCGAGCGCTGCTCCTCGTCGCGCGCGAGCGAGCGGAGCGCCCGCTCCTGCCCGCGGTCGAAGGCGATCACGAGGTCGAAGGTGTCGAGCCAGTCGGCGCTGAACTCCTTCGCGCGGTGGGCGCGGGCGTCGTAGCCCGCGTCGACGAGGGTGCGGAGCGTGCGCGCGTCGGCCGTCTCGCCCACGTGGTAGTCGCTGATGCCGGCGCTCGCGACGAGCAGCCGGTCGGCGAGCCCGTGCCGCTTCGCGAGCTGCTCGAAGACCGTCGCCGCCATCGGCGAGCGGCAGATGTTGCCGGTGCAGACGAAGCAGACGCGGAAGCGCGTCGCATCGGCGAGCTCCCGTTCGATCGTCACCCGCCCATTCTGGCGGATGCGGCGCACCGGCCGCGCGGGCGCCGCCGGTTCTCCACAGGCGAGCGCTCGCGCCGCCCGAGCGGCAGATCGCGGGTGCGATCGTGCCGCCCACGGCGGAGGGAGCGGCGATGACGATGACGACGGATGCGGCTGCGGCGGCCATGCGCGCTCGCGCGGTCGACGAGGCACGGGCCGCGCAGCACGCGGTGCGACGAGCGCGGGCGCGGATGCGCGACGCGGCCGACACCGTCGTCCTGCGCGGGCAGGGCGATTGGCTCGGTCCCGCCCGGGAGGCGTTCGACGAGCGCTGCCGTCGGCTGCGCGAGCGGCTCGCGGCCGAGGAGCACGAGCTCGCGATGCTCGTGCTGTCGATCGAGGGAGCGCTGTGAGCGCCGGCACCGCGACCAAGGCCTCAGCTCCTGTCGCGTGGGACAGCACGGTGACGGGCGTCGCCTGCGCACGGCTCCGCGAGGCGGAGTGGCGCGTGCGGGGTGCTGCGCTCGCGCTCCGCTCGGCGCCCGATCTGCGGCTCTCGGCGGCGCCGGGCGTGAGCGTCGCCGCCCTCCGCTCGTGCGCGGCGGAGCTCGAGCTCCGGCTCGACGCGGCGGAGGCGCTCGTCGTCGACCTCGAGCGGCTCCACGACGACACCATGCTCGCCGGCCGCGCGTACGAGCTCGCCTCGGATGCCGTGCTGCGCGCGGTCGAGGAGCTCGCCGGCGGCGCCGCCTACGCCGCGGGAGTCGGCGCGCGAGCGCTCGTCGGCGCGGCGTTCGGCGCCGCGCTCAGCACCGTCGGGCTGTGGGGCCCGGCGCTCGCGGCCGGTGTGGGCGGCGCGCTGCTCGTCGGCCTCGTCGCGGTGCCGCTCGCTGCCAGGCTCGCGGCGCTCCACCCCGCGCAGGCCGCCGCCGTCACCGCGCTCGCGGAGCGCGCCGGCCGAGCCGTCGACCCGTTCCTCGCGCAGGCGTCCGCGTTCTGGGATCGCGCGGGCGAGTCGCTGCTCGCGAACCCCGCGTTCGTGACGGCGCTCGCGCTCGCGGTCGAGTCGAGCGACGAGGCGCTCGCGGGGTTCCTCGGGGTGCCGGTCGGCACGGCACGCGCGATCGAGTCGACCGTGGGGCAGGACGAGCTGCTCGCGGGCCTCGTCGGCGGCGCCGTGATCGCGACCCGGGTCGGGGGCGGCGTGCGACCCGTGCGCGTCGCCGCCCTCACCCCGTCGACGCCGCCCCGCGCGCCCGTCTCGACGCCCGCCGCGGCGATGCGGGTCATCCGGGACCAGCCGGGACAGGTGTCGATCCACGAGCACCGCATGCCCGACGGCTCGCGCCGGTTCCAGGTCTTCGTCGACGGCACGCAGGACGTCGGGCTCGACGACCTCGCGAACGTCGAGAACGCCGCCTCCACGCCCCGCGCGCTGCTCGGCTCGGATCGAGCGGTGGTCGAAGCGATGGAGGCGGCCGGCGTCGGTCCCGACGACCCCGTCGACGTGTTCGGCTACTCGCAGGGCGCGGGTGCGGTCGCGAACGTCGCGGCGAGCGGTCGCTTCCGCGTCGAGACGGCGCTGCTGATCGCCGGGCCGGTCGCGACGGCCGAGCTCCCGCCCGGCGTCGCGGTGCTGAGCGTCGCGCACGAGGGCGACCTCGTGGCGGCGAGCGACGGCATCGCCGACGGCGCGGGCCCGACGACCGTGCTGCTGGAGAGCGCGGGGGGCCACGGAGCGGGCGCCCTCGCCCGGCACTCGCGCGCCGAGTACCTCACGACCCTGAAGACGACCGACGACTTCGTCGTCGCGCACTGGCAGCAGCACCTCGCCGAGGCGACCGCGGGCGGCCGCGGCGTCGCCGCCCACGACGTCGCGCTCGAGCGGGGATGATGCGGCCCGTGCCCAGCCGACATCGGGGCGCGCTCACTATCGTCGACGCGTGGACGAGCAGCGATCGCCCGAGAGCCGACAGCAGCCCGAGACCCGGCAGCCCGAGACCCGGCAGCCCACCGTCGTGGTGGTCGGGCACGCCGCGCGCGATCTCGTGCTGCGCGCGGACGACCTCCCCGCCGCCGGCGGCAGCGCCGTCGTCGAGGAGCGCATCGAGCGCCTGGGCGGCAAGGGCGCCAACATCGCCGTCGGCGTGCGGCAGCTGCACCCGAGCGCCGCCGTCGCGCTCGTCGCGGTGCTCGGCGACGACGCCCCCGGCGAGTCCGGGCGGCGCGAGGCGGTGGCAGCCGGCATCGACGTCGCGCACGTCGCGCGGCGCGGCGACACCGCGCTGCTCGTCGACGTCGTCACCGGCGAGGGCGAGCGGCGCCTGCTCGAGCACGTCACCCCGGAGTCGCAGCTGACGCCCGCCGACATCGACGCCGCCGAGGCCGCGCTCGCCGGCGCCGACGTCGTGGTGCTGCAGCTGCAGCAGCCTGCCGACGCGCTCGTGCGCGCGGCCCGCTTCGCGTTCGAGGGCGGCGCCCGCATCGTGCTCGACGGCGCGATCGAGGGCGACGAGCGCGACGAGCTGCTCTCGGTCGCCGACGTCGTGCGCGCCGATGCGGCCGAGGCGTCGATCCTCACGGGCGTCGAGGTCGCGACGCGCGACGATGTGCGCCGCGCCGCCGAGGGGCTGCTCGGCCGCGGCGCCCGCATCGTGGCGCTCGCGGTGCCCGACGAGGGCGACCTCGTGTGCTGGTCGGGCGGCGAGCGCTTCCTGCCGCACGTCGAGCAGCGGGTCGTCGACCCGACGGGCGGTGGCGACGCGTTCGTGGCAGGCATTGTCGCTGGCCTGCTCCTCGGAGCCGAGCCCGGCCGCATCGGCGAGATCGCGTCCGAGGCGGCGGGCTCGACCGTGCAGCGGCTCGGCGGCCACCCCGAGCTTTCGCCGCCGGCGGAGCAGGAATGACCGGACCGCTCGGCTTCGACGTCGAGCCGTGGAGCCTCGGCCTCGACGGCGTCGACGTCGACCGGCTCGCGCACCGCGAGTCGCTCTTCGCGCTCTCGAACGGGCACATCGGGTGGCGCGGCAATCTCGACGAGGGCGACCCGCGCGGCGAGCCCGGCAGCTACCTGAACGGCGTGTTCGAGGAGCGTCCGATGCCGTACGCCGAGGAGGGCTACGGCTACCCGGAGGTGGGTCAGAGCGTCGTCAACGTGGCCGACGGGCAGCTCGTCCGGCTGCTCGTCGACGACGAGCCCTTCGACGTCCGCTCGGGCACGCTCTCCCGGCACGAGCAGCGGCTCGACCTGCGCGCCGGCACGCTCCGCCGCGAGGTCGAGTGGACCTCGCCCGCCGGCCGCGCGGTGCGGTTCACCACCGAGCGGCTCGTCTCCTTCACGCACCGCTCGATCGCCGCGGTGCGCTGCGTCGTCGAGGCCGTCGACGCCCCCGCTCGCATCACGCTGCAGTCCGAGCTGCTCGCGAACGAGGGTCTCGAGGACGTGCATCCCGATCCGCGCGTGCAGGACGCGCTCGAGCGGCCGCTCGAGCCGGTCGGGCACGACGCCCGCGGGGCGGCCGCGACGCTCCTGCACCGCACGCGCCGCAGCCGGCTCGGGGTCGCGGTCGCGATGCACCACGTCGTCGAGCGCGCCGGCGCCGCCGCGCCCTCGGTCTCGACCGACGCATCCGACGACCTCGCCCGCACGACGATCGTCGCCGAGCTGGAACCCGGCGAGCGGCTCGAGGTCGTGAAGCTCGTCGGCCACGAGTGGTCGGCCGATCTCGCGCCGGCGACGCTCCGCGCCCGCGCCGAGGCGGCGGTCGACGACGCGCTGCGCGAAGGCTGGGCGGGGCTCGCCGCAGGCCAGCGTGCTCGGCTCGACGAGCACTGGGCGTGCGTCGACGTCGAGATCGACGGCAGCCCGCGGCTGCAGCAGGCCGTGCGGTTCGCGCTCTTCCACGTCTTCCAGTCGGCGGTGCGGCTCGAGCTGCGCTCCGTGCCCGGCAAGGGCCTCACGGGCAAGGGCTACGAGGGGCACACCTTCTGGGACTTCGAGGCGTTCGTGCTGCCGGTGCTGACGTCGACCCTGCCGGAGGCGGCCGCGCAAGCGCTCCGGTGGCGGCACGCGACGCTCGACCACGCGAGGGAGCGAGCGGCGCACTTGCGGCTCGGCGGCGCGACCTTCGCCTGGCGCACGATCGACGGGCGCGAGAGCTCGGGCTACTGGCCGGCGAGCACGGCCGCGTTCCACGTGAACGCCGACGTCGCGGCCGCGGTGCTGCACTACGTCCGCTCGACGCGCGACACCCGGTTCGAGCGCGAGGCGGGTCTCGAGATCCTCGTCGAGACCGCGCGGCTCTGGCTCTCGCTCGGCCGCCGCGACGCCGAGGGCGGCTTCCACCTCGACGGCGTGACGGGGCCCGACGAGTACTCGGCGCTCGCCGACGACAACGTCTACACGAACCTCATGGCGCGGCGGAACCTCGAGGGCGCGGCGGTCGTCGCGCGCCGGCACCTCGACGTCGCCGCGCGGCTCGGCGTCGCCGACGTCGAGATCGCGGCGTGGGAGGCGGCCGCCGCCGCGATGGTCGTGCCCTTCGACGAGCGCCGCGGCGTGCACCCGCAGGCTGCGCGGTGGACCGAGCAGGCGCGCTGGGACTTCGAGGGCACGGGCGCCGACGAGTACCCGCTGCAGGAGCACTTCCCCTACGTCGAGCTCTACCGCAAGCAGGTCGTGAAGCAGGCCGACCTCGTGCTCGCCCTGCTGTTCGCCCACGACGCGTTCACGCTCGACGAGAAGGCGCGCGCCTTCGCCTACTACGAGCCGCTCACGGTGCGCGACTCGTCGCTCTCCGCCGTGCCGCAAGCCGTGCTCGCCGCCGAGCTCGGCCACCTCGAGCTCGCCGCCGACTACCTCGCCGAGGCGGCGACGATCGACCTCGACGACCTGCAGGGTGATGCGGATGCGGGGGTGCACCTCGCGTCGCTCGCGGGCGTGTGGCTCGCGATCACGGCGGGCTTCGGCGGCATGCGCGAGGGGGAGGGCGGCCTCTCCTTCGCGCCCAGGCTGCCGCCCGGCATCACCCGGATCGCCTTCGGCATCCGCGTGCACGGCCGCGTGCTGAGGATCGAGATCCTGCCCGAGCAGTCGACCTACCGGCTCGAGGACGGCGAACCGGTGACGGTGCGCCACTTCGGCGACGAGCTCGAGCTCACGCCCGGCGAGTCGATCAGCTCTCCGACGGCGCCGCTCGTCGTGCGGGGCGAGCGGCCGACGCAGCCGCGGCACCGGACGCCGCGGCCGTTCCGCGAGGCGCTCGGGGATCCGGCGTAGGCGCCCCTACCTCTCGCGCGGACGCTCCTTGCCCACCACGGGCCGCATGACGATCGTGATGAGCCACGTGAGGAACGCGATGCACACCGCCGCGAGCATCCCCCACCAGAACGACTCGATCCGGACGCCGAAGCCGACGGCCTCCGAGATCCAGTGGACGATCATGAGCAGGAACGCGTTCACGAACAGCGCGACGATCCCGAGCGTGAGGATGTAGAGCGGGAACGCGACGATCCGGATGAGGTTGCCGATCGTCGCGTTGATGACCGCGAACACGAGGGCGACGCCGAGCGTCGTGAGCGCCACGTGCCACCACTCGTCGCCGAAGGGCACGATCTCGATGCCCGGCACGAAGAGCGTGACGAGCCAGATCGCGATCGCGGTGAAGACGACGCGCAGCAGGAATCGCATGCCGCCGATTCTTCCACCCATATCCCAGCGGGGCGTCGACGCTCGCAATAGCCTGAGGCGGTGACCGTGCGACTTCGACCCGAGATTGCTGCCGTCCCGCCGTACCAGCAGGGGCGACCGGCCCCCGAGGGCGGGTTCAAGCTCTCCAGCAACGAGAACCCCTTCCCGCCGCTGCCGGCCGTCGTCGAGGCGGTGCAGCGCGAGGCCGAGCGGGTCAACCGCTACCCGCGCCCCGGCTCGCCGCAGCTCCAGCAGCAGCTCGCCGAGGAGCTCGGCGTCGACGCCGAGCGCATCCTCATCGGCGACGGCTCCGCCTCGCTCCTGCAGCAGCTCATCCACGCGGTCGCGGGCCCCGGCGACGAGGTCGTCTACGCGTGGCGCTCGTTCGACGCCTACCCGCTGTTCGTCCGCACGGGCGGCGCGACGCCCGTCGAGGTGCCGGTCGACGCCGACCACCGCCACGACATCGCCGCGATGGCCGATGCCATCACCGAGCGCACGCGCGCCGTCATCGTCTGCAGCCCGAACAATCCGACCGGCACGATCGTGAGCCCTGCGGAGCTCGAGGCGCTGCTCGAGCGCGTGCCCGACGACGTGCTCGTCATGCTCGACGAGGCCTACATCGAGTTCGTGCGCGAGCCGGTCCCCGACGGCCTCGCGCTCCAGCGCGAGCACGAGAACCTCGTCGTGCTGCGCACCTTCTCCAAGGCGTACGGCCTCGCGGGCCTCCGCGTCGGCTACGCCGTCGGCGACCCTGCCGTGCTCCGCGCCGCCGACCTCACGGGCGTGCCGCTCTCGCAGACGGCGCTCGGCGCCGCGGCGGCGCTCGCGGCGCTCGAGCACCGCGACGAGACGTTCGGCCGCATCCAGCAGGTCGTCGAGCACCGCGACGCGCTGTGGCAGCGCCTCGTCGACGAGGGCGTCCCGGTGCCGCGACCGCACGGCAACTTCGTCTGGGTGCCGTCGCAGCCCGGCCAGGAGGACGCCATCCACGACATCCTCTTCGACCACCTCCTCGTCGCGAAGGTCTTCCCCGAGGGCACCCGCATCTCGATCGGCGAGCCCGAGGCCGACGAGCACGTCGTCGCGGCGGCGAAGGCGATCCAGGCGCTCCAGTGACCGGCATCCAGCCCATCCGCCTGCTCGACGAGGCGGGCGACGCGGTCGTCAGCGACGAGAACGAGCAGTGGCGGACGATCGCCGACGAGCTCTCGACCGACGACCGGCTCGCGATGCACGGCGAGATGCTGCGCACGCGCCGCTTCGACATCGAGGCCGGCCACCTGCAGCGGCAGGGCAAGCTCGGCCTCTGGGTGCCCTCGCTCGGGCAGGAGGGCGCGCAGGTCGGCGCCGCGTGGGCCGCGAGGCCGCAGGACACGCTCTTCCCGAGCTACCGCGAGCACCTCATCGCGCTCCACCGGGGCGTCGACATGCTGCAGATCATCGACATCTTCCGCGGCGCCGCGCACGGCGGCTGGAACCCGACGGAGCTGCCCGGCATGCGCATCTACTCGCTCGTGATCGCGACGCACGCGCTGCACGCGACCGGCTTCGCGATGGGCATCGGCCTCGACGGCGCGAGCGGCACGGGCGACCCGGCCACCGACGAGGCGGTGATGGCGTTCTACGGCGACGGCGCCGCGAGCCAGGGCGATGCGAGCGAGGGGCTCGTGTTCGCCGCGAGCTACGACGCGCCGATCGTCTTCTTCGTGCAGAACAACAAGTGGGCGATCTCGGTGCCCTCGACCCGGCAGAGCCGCTTCCCGCTCCACGAGCGCGCCCGCGGCTTCGGCCTCGAGTCCGCGTGGGTCGACGGCAACGATCCGCTCGCGTCGTTCGCGGTGTCGAGGCGGATGCTCGACGAGGCCAGGCAGGGACGCCCCGGCTACGTCGAGGCCGACACGTACCGCATGGGCGCCCACACGACGAGCGACGACCCCACCCGCTACCGATCGCGCGACGAGGAGGAGGCGTGGGCGCGGCGCGATCCGATCGCGCGGCTCGCCGCCCACCTCCGCTCGCTCGGCGTCGACGATGCGGCGCTCGCCGAGCAGGACGAGCGGGCCGCCGACGAGGCGGCCGACATGCGCCGCCGCACGCTCGAGGCGCCCGCCGCCGCGAGCGACGACATCTTCGACCACGTCTACGCCGAGCCGCATCCGCTCGTCGCCGAGCAGAAGGCGGCGCTCGCGGCGTTCGAGGCATCGTTCGGGAGCGACGCGTGAGCGCCGGTGAGACCATGCCGATCGCGAAGGCGCTGAACTCGGCGCTCCGCGAGGCGATGCGCGCCGACGACGCGGTGCTGCTCATGGGCGAGGACATCGGCCCGCTCGGCGGCGTCTTCCGCGTCACCGAGGGGCTGCACGCCGAGTTCGGCGACCGCCGCGTGCTCGACACCCCGCTCGCCGAGTCGGGCATCATCGGCACGGCGATCGGGCTCGCGATGCGCGGCTACCGCCCGGTCATCGAGATCCAGTTCGACGGCTTCGTCTACCCCGGCTTCGACCAGATCGTCTCGCAGCTCGCGAAGATGCGCGCCCGCCACCGCGGCGCCGTCTCGATGCCGGTCGTCATCCGCATCCCCTACGGCGGCCACATCGGCGCCGTCGAGCACCACCAGGAGAGCCCGGAGGCGTACTTCGCGCACACCGCGGGCCTGCGGGTCGTGAGCCCCTCGGCCGCGAACGACGCGCACTGGATGCTCCGGCAGGCGATCGAGAGCGACGATCCGGTCGTCTTCCTCGAGCCCAAGGCGAAGTACTGGACGAAGGGCGAGGTGCTGCCAGAGCCGACGGCGGCGCTGCACGACGCGGTGATCGCGCGCCCCGGCACCGATGTGACGCTCATCGGCCACGGCGCGATGGTGCACGTGCTGCTGCAGGCCGCCGAGATCGCCGCCGGCGAGGGCACGAGCTGCGAGGTCGTCGACGTCCGCTCGCTCTCGCCGATCGACTGGGCGCCGCTCGTCGCCTCGGCGGAGCGCACCGGTCGCGTCGTCGTCGCGCAGGAGGCGCCCGGCCACGCGTCGGTCGGCTCCGAGATCGCCGCGACGATCGCCGAGCGCGCGTTCTACTCGCTCGAGGCGCCTGTGCAGCGGGTGTCGGGCTTCGACACCCCGTTCCCGCCCGCGCAGCTCGAGGACGTCTACCTCCCCGACGCCGACCGGGTGCTCGCGGCCGTCGACCGCGCGCTCGCGCACTGACCGTAGCCCACTGAGACGGAAGGACCCTCTGATGCAGGAGTTCAGGCTGCCCGACCCGGGCGAGGGCCTCACCGAGGCCGAGATCGTCTCGTGGCGCGTGCGCCCCGGCGACACCGTCGCGGTCAACGACGTGCTGCTCGAGGTCGAGACGGCGAAGTCGCTCGTCGAGCTGCCGAGCCCCTTCGAGGGCACGGTCGAGGCGCTGCTCGTCGAGCAGGGCCAGACCGTCGAGGTCGGCACGCCCATCATCCGCGTCGCGGGCGGCGATCCCGACGCGGTCGAGTCGGGCACGCCGACGGAGGAGACGGTCGAGCCGGATGCCTCGGGCGGCGCCGTGCTCGTCGGCTACGGGGTGCGGGGCGGTGCCGAGACGCGCCGCCGGAAGCCGCGCACGCTCCAGGAGCCGCCGGCGCAGGCGGCGCCGCGGGCCGCCGCTCCCGCGGCGGTGCCAGCGCCCGCCGCCGCGGTGCCGGACGGACCCGCGGCGCCCCGCGACGCATCCGCCCCCGTGCTCGCCAAGCCACCCGTGCGGAAGCTCGCGAAGGACCTCGGCGTCGACCTGCGGCAAGTGACGCCGACCGGCCCGATCGGCGACGTGACGCGCGACGACGTGCAGCGCGCCGCGCAGGCGCCGGCGGAGGCTCCGCGGCCGGCCGCATCGGCGCGCGCCGCCTGGACGGGCGGGCGCGAGGAGCGCATCCCGGTCAAGGGCGTGCGCAGGGCGACCGCGCAGGCGATGGCCCAGTCGGCGTTCACGGCGCCGCACGTCTCGGTCTTCACCGAGGTCGACGCGACCCGCACGATGGAGCTCGTCAAGCGGCTCAAGGCCTCCGACGGCTTCGCGGGCGTGAAGGTCTCGCCGCTGCTCGTCATGGCGAAGGCGATCCTGTGGGCGATCGAGCGCGCGCCGGAGGTGAACTCGACGTTCACCCCCGAGGAGCTCGTCGTGCACCGCTACGTCAACCTCGGCATCGCCGCGGCGACCCCGCGCGGGCTGCTCGTGCCCAACATCAAGGATGCGCAGGACCTCTCGCTCGTCGACCTCGCGCGCGCGATCGAGCAGCTCACGCTCACGGCGCGCGAGGGCCGTACGCCGCCGGTCGACATGCAGCACGGCACCTTCACGATCACGAACATCGGCGTGTTCGGGATGGACACCGGCACGCCGATCCTCAACCCCGGCGAGACGGGCATCATCGCGCTCGGCGCGATCCGGCAGAAGCCGTGGGTCGTCGATGGCGAGGTGCGCCCGCGCTGGGTCACGACCGTCGGCGGCTCCTTCGACCACCGCGCGGTCGACGGCGACGTAATCAGCCGCTTCGTCGCCGACGTCGCGTCGATCCTCGAGGAGCCGGCGCTGCTCGTCGACTGACTAGTCGAACAGCGGCCCCGCTTGCGGCCGCCACCACTCGTCATCGGGCGTCACCGGCATGCGGCGCTTGTGCTCGGTGCGCGTGTAGCGGTCGACGATCTGCTCGGCGACCTCGGGCTCGACGTCGCGCCCCTCGAGGAACGCGTCGATCTGCTCGTAGGCGAGGCCGAGCTCGGCCTCGTCCGTCTGGCCGGGGCGCTCGTCGAGCAGGTCGGCGGTCGGCGCCTTCTGCCACAGTCGCTCCGCGGCGCCGAGCTCGCGCAGCAGCTGCTTGCCCTGCCGCTTCGTGAGGCCGGCGAGCGGCAGCACGTCGGCGCCGCCGTCGCCGTACTTCGTGTAGAAGCCCGTGACGCCCTCGGCCGCGTGGTCGGTGCCGATCACGAGCATGCCGAGCTGGCCGCCGATCGCGTACTGCGCGATCATCCGCGCCCGCGCCTTGACGTTGCCCTTGTGGTAGTCGTCGACCTCCCCGACGCCCGCCTCGATCGACGCCTCGAGCGCATCGACCCCCGGCTTGACGTCGACCGTCACCTCGCGATCCGCGCGGATGAAGTCGAGCGCGAGCTGCGCGTCGTCCTCGTCGTGCTGCACCCCGTAGGGCAGCCGCACGCCGACGAAGCTCGCCTCGCCGCCGGCCTCCCGCGCACGCTCGACGGCGAGCTGGGCGAGGCGTCCGGCGAGCGTCGAGTCCTGCCCGCCGGAGATCCCGAGCACGAAGCCCTTCGCGCCGGTCGCGGCGAGGTAGTCGGCGAGGAACTGCACGCGCCGCTCGATCTCCTCGGCCGCATCGATCTCGGGACGGGAGCCGAGGGCGGCGATGATCTTGAACTGGGCTGTACCGGTGGGGATGCGCTCCATGGCCTGAGCCTACGCTCGCGATGTTTCCGGAGTGCTACGTCCGCTGAACCCCGACCGAGATTGACAATCGTTCTCACTAAGCCGTAACGTCGACGCGTGCGGCACGGCGTCGCACTTGGACAGGAATCCCATGCGATCCACGCAGACCACCGCCCTCCTCGGCACCGTCGGAGCGGCGGCCCTCATGCTGACCGGATGCGCCGGCCCGGCCGCCGGGGCAGGCTCGGCCGACGATCGGCTCGAGATCGTCGCCACCACGACGCAGCTCGCCGACATCGCCCGCGAGGTCGTCGGCGATGGGACGGAGGTGACGAGCCTGCTGCGCCCCGGCGCTTCGGCGCACAGCTTCGACCCCGGACCCGCGGCGCTCGCGGCGCTCGCCTCCGCCGACCTGCTCGTCATCAACGGCGCGGGCCTCGAGGACTGGCTCGACAGCACGGTCGAGGCCTCCGGCTTCGCGGGCACGCTCGTCGACACCTCCGAGGGCATCGACCTCATCGCCGCCGGTCACGACCCGCACGAGGGTCACGACCACGAGCACGCGCACGAGCCCGACGCCCACGCGGGCCACGACCACGGCGCGTTCGACCCCCACGTCTGGACCGACCCGGCCAACGCGATCGTCCAGGCGGAGGCCATCCGCGACGCGGTCACCGCCGCAGACCCCGCCGCCGACATCGACGCATCCGCCACCGCCTACCTCGACCGGCTCGCCGAGCTCGAGTCGTGGATGCGCGGCTCGATCGAACAGGTGCCGGCCGAGGAGCGGCTCGTCGTCACGACGCACGACACGTTCGGCTACCTCGAGCGGGCCTTCGACGTGCAGGTGGTCGGCACGGTGCTGCCGAGCCTCGACGACAGCGCCGACGCGAGCGCCGCGCACATCGACGGCCTCGTCGCCGAGATCCGCGCGACGGGCACGCCCGTCGTGTTCAGCGAGAACGCGATCGACCCGCAGCTCGCCGCCACGATCGCCCGCGAGGCGGGCGTCGAGCTGCGGCAGGGGGAGGACGCGCTCGCGGCCGACGCGCTCGGCCCGGAGGGCAGCCCCACCGGCACCTACATCGGCTCGCAGCTCCACAACACGACTGCGATCGTGACGGCGTGGGGCGCCGAGCCGCTGCCGGTGCCAGGATCGCTCTCGTGAGCGAGCCCGTCGTCGAGATCGCCGACGCCTCCTTCGGCTACGGCGGAGCGCCGGTGCTCTCGGGCGTCTCGTTCGAGGTGCGCGCGGGCGAGGCGGTCGCGCTCATCGGGCCGAACGGCGCCGGCAAGTCGACGCTCCTCGCGGGCCTGCTCGGGCTCGCGCAGCACGAGGCGCGCGTGTTCCGCGTGCCGAGCGCGCAGGGCGAGATCGGCACGCTGCCGCAGTCGAGCGAGATCGACCCGGCGTTCCCCGTCACGCTCGAGCAGGTCGTCGCGATGGGCCGCACGCCGCGCCTCGGCCTCAAGTGGCCGGGGCGTGCCGATCGGCGCATCGTCGCCGACGCGATCGAGGCGGTCGGGCTGGCCGAGCAGCGCGCGACGCGCTTCGGCGACCTCTCGGGCGGGCAGCGCCAGCGCGCACTCCTCGCTCGCGCGCTCGCGGGTGAGCCGCGCCTGCTGCTGCTCGACGAGCCGTTCAACGGCCTCGACCACGGCTCGCGCGACGCGCTGCTCGAGACGGTGCGGCGCCTCAAGGCGCAGGGCGTCGCCCTCGTCATAACGACGCACGACCTCGACCTCGCGCGCGCGGTGTGCGATCGCACGCTGCTCGTCAACGGGCGGCAGATCGCCTTCGACGACACCGGTTGCGTCCTCACGCTCGAGCGCGTCGAGGCCGCGTTCGCGAGCCACGTGATGGAGATCGACGGCCACACGCTCGCGACGACCGAGCACCACGAGGCCGCGCACGGCGCCCACCACCACCACTTGCTGCAGGACGACGACGCCGCGGGCGTCCCGCCCCGATGACGCCCGTCGCGGCGCTCATCGACCCGATCACGCCGTTCTCGGTGCCGTTCATGGGGCGGCCGCTCCTGCTGCTGCTCGCGCTCGCGAGCGCGGCGGGGACCGTCGGCGTGCTCGTGAACCTCCGCCGGCTCGAGTTCTCGACGGACGGCCTCACGCACGCGGTCTTCCCGGGCCTCGTGATCGGTGCGGCGCTCGGCGGCGCGGCCGGGCTCATGCCCGGCGCGATCGGCGCGGCCGTGGTCGCGGCGGTCGTGCTCGCGCTCATCTCCCGCCGCGGGCAGCCGCGCGACACCGCGGTCGCGATCGTGCTCACCTCCTTCTTCTCGCTCGGCGTCGTGCTCGTCTCCGCATCCGGGGGCCGAACGGGCAACCTCTCCGACTTCTTCTTCGGCCGGCTGCTCACGATCACGTGGGCCGACCTCGGCGTCTCGCTCGCGCTCATCGGCGTCGCGGTGCTGCTCGTCGCCCTGACCGCGCGGCCGCAGCTCTACGCGGCCTTCGATCCCGCGGGCGCGCGTCGGGCGGGGCTCCCCGTGCTCGCGCTCGAGGTCGTCGGCACGGTCGCGGTCGCGCTCGTCGTGGTCGCCGCATCCGCCTCGGTCGGCACGCTCCTCGCGCTCGCCGTCGTCATCGTGCCGACCGCGGCGGCGCGCGCCCTCACCCGATCGCTCGCGGCGGCCGCGGTCGTCGCGATCGGCTTCGGCGCCGTCACGGGCTGGCTCGGGCTCTGGGCGGTCGTGCAGCTCGCGGTGCTCGGCGTGGATGCGGCCCCCGGCGCGACCGTCGCGCTCACGATGATCGCGGGCTACCTCGTGGCGCTCGCGATCGGCGGCGCGCGCGGCGCCTCGTCGAGGCGCGCGGCGCCCGCCGCGAGCACGGCGGGGGCGGCGTCGTGACGCTCGACTTCTTCTCCCGGGCGCTCGTCGAGGTGACGCTCGCCGGCGCCCTCGCCGGCGTCGTCGGCGTGCTCGTCGTGCTGCGTGAGCGCGCCTTCTTCACGATGTCGCTCACCCACGCGACGTTCCCCGGCGCCGTCGCGGCGGCGATGCTCGGGGTCTCGATCCCGCTCGGCGCGGCGGTCGCGGCCGTCGCGCTCGTCGCGGTCGCGGTCGGCATCGGGCGCATCCGCTCGCAGGGCCCGGCGGTCGCGTCGGGCATCATGCTCACCGCCGGCTTCGCGCTCGGCGCGCTGCTGCAGTCGCTCACCCCGCTCGCGATCGACGTCGAGTCGTTCCTCATCGGCCAGGTGCTCGCCGTCACGGGCGCCGACATCGCGCTCACCGCGGTGCTGCTCGCCGTCGCGATCGTCGTGTGGGCGATCGCCGGCCCGCACCTCGTCTTCTTGAGCGCCGACGAGGGCGGCTATCGGCGAGCGGGGCTGCGCCCGTGGATCCCCGAGGCGGTCGCGCTCGCGCTCATCGCCGCGACCGTCGTCGCGATCATGCCGGTCGTCGGCGCGATCCTCGGGGTCGCGCTCATCGTCGCGCCCGCCGCCGCCGCGCGCCTCGTCGTGCGCGACTGGCGCGCGATGCTCGTCGTCGCGCCGCTCATCGCGATCGCGTCCGGCGTGCTCGGCCTCTTCGCCTCGCGCTGGTTCGAGCTCGCTGCGGGCGGCACGATCGCGCTCGTGGCCGCAGCCTGCTACGGCCTCGCCTGGATCTGGACAGAGGTCGCCCGCCGCCCGCGTGGCACGATCGAGACGAGGACACCATGACCGCCCCCGCTCCCGCCCCCGGTCCCCGGCGCAGCACGAAGCAGCGCGAGGCCGTGCGCGAGGCCCTCGAGGCGAGCGACGAGTTCGTCTCGGCGCAAGCGCTCCACCAGACGATGCGCGCGGCGGGCTCGACGGTCGGGCTCGCGACGGTCTACCGGGCGCTCGCGGCGCTCGCGGAGGACGGCGAGGCGGATGCGCTGCAGTCGGCGGGCGAGCTGCTCTACCGCGCGTGCACCAAGACCCACCACCACCACCTCATCTGCCGCTCGTGCGGCCGCACCGTCGAGCTCGAGGCGGCGGCGGTCGAGCGCTGGGCGGGTCAGGTGGCCGCCGCGCACGGCTTCGTCGAGCCTGACCACGTCGTCGACATCTTCGGCCTGTGCGCCGAGTGCGCGGCCGAGCGCGCCGCGCGGGGTCGCGCCACGCGCTGATCCTCCCCAGGTGACTTCTGCCCATCGCGCTCTGGCGCTCCCGATGTGAGACTGTCTCGACGAGACCGAGGGGAGCCCCAGTGACCGCTCAGCCCAGTGCCTTCGAGCCCAGTGCGTTCGAGCCCAGTGCCTTCGGTGCGCGCCGACCCGGCAGCGTGCAGGAGCAGCCGACGCTCCTGCAGCAGATCCAGCAGCGCGAGCAGCAGCACGCGCAGTCGCAGGAGCCGCCGGCCGATCGCCGCCCGGCCGAGCCTGGCCCCTACGACCAGCGCTCAGCCTCCGGAGAGCCGCTCGCGCAGGCATCGATGCCCTACGGCCCGGGCTCCGCGGGCGGTCGCGCCGCCGCGGGCACGGTCGAGAACCCCTACAGCGGGCAGCCGAGCTCGCCGTCGCCGTGGCCCGAGCGGCCGTCGCCCGTGGGCCCGACGCGCCGCGTCTTCGGCATCCAGCCGGTGCTGTTCGTCGGCATCTGCCTCCTCGCGATCGTCACGCTCGTGACGGTCGTGCTCATCTTCGTCGGCGACTTCGAGAGCCAGGCGTCGCGCGTCGTCTGGACGGTCGTCGTCTTCCTCGCCTTCACGGGCCTGCTCGCGCTCGACCTCGCGCTCGCCCGGCGCTCGTCGACGCCGCTCATCATCGGGGTCGCGGCGAACATCTACCTGCTCGCCGTGCTCATGATCTCGATCTGGATGCGCGGCAGCGGTGCCGAGGGCGACCCGTGGGACGACGAGTGGCTCTTCGGCGAGCTCTTCGGCATCACGCTGCTGACGATCCTCGTCGTGCGCGCGGCGGCGGCCGGCGCGTGGGGCCTCATCTCCCTCGGCGAGCGCGGCCGCGCTGAGATGGCGCGCATCATCGGGCTCGTCGCGGCCGCGCTGCTCGGGCTCGTCGGCATCCTGCTGACGCTCCACTTCGCGATCGAGGCCTTCGGCTTCGACGTGACCGAGTGGTACTGGCGCGCGACGGTCGCGGCGATCGTCGTGACGGCGCTCGCGGCGTCGGTGACGGTGCTGCTGTTCTGGAATCGCCGGAACATCGACTGGCAGGAGGCGGAGGCGCGCGGTGAGCACCAGCGGCGACCCGTGCCCGAGCCGCACGGCGCAGCGCCGGTCCCGGCCGCCATGCACCCAGGCTCGACCGCGGGGCAGCCGATGCCGCAGGCCGTGCCGCAGCCGGCGCCGCATGCCGCGTCGAGCCCGCTCCTGCCCTGGCCGACGTACGCCGACGGGACGCCGTTCCCGATGGGTCCCGACGGCCAGCCGGTCTTCCCGCCCCAGCGCTGACGGCGGCGCGACGATGCGAGTCTTGCCGCGAGCACGCCGCATCGCGTACGATTGACCCTTGGCGCGGTCTCGGCCGCGCAGCGCACGCCTCCTCCAAACCCCTCAAAGGCTCGGCTTCGGCGTGTGCAGGCAAGTGATCTTGGGCAGGCCCTCGGGCCTGCGGTACCCAATTGGAGGCACCATGGCAGCCGTATGCCAGGTGACCGGAGCCGTTCCCGGCTTCGGGCACAACATCTCGCACTCGCACCGGCGCACGAAGCGTCGCTTCGACCCGAACGTGCAGCGCAAGACCTATTTCGTCCCGTCGCTCAAGCGGAACGTGACGCTCAACGTCTCGGCCAAGGGCATGAAGGTCATCGACGCCCGTGGCATCGAGGCCGTCGTCCGTGACATGCAGGCTCGGGGGGTGAAGCTCTGATGGCGAAGAAGGCGCAGGACGTCCGTCCGATCATCAAGCTCCGCTCGACTGCGGGCACCGGCTACACCTACGTGACGAAGAAGAACCGTCGCAACAACCCTGACCGACTTGTGCTGAAGAAGTACGACCCCATCGTGCGTCAGCACGTCGAGTTCCGAGAGGAGCGATAAATGGCCAAGAAGAGCATGATCGCCAAGAACGAGCAGCGGAAGGCCATCGTCGCCCGCTACGCCGAGAAGCGCGCAGCCCTCAAGAAGGCGCTCGTCGACCCGAAGAGCACCGACGAGGAGCGCGAGGCCGCCCGCATCGGCCTGCAGAAGCTGCCCCGCAACGCCTCGCCCGTGCGCGTCCGCAAGCGCGACGCGATCGACGGCCGCCCCCGCGGCCACGTCGGCGACTACGGCATCTCGCGTGTCCGCTTCCGCGACATGGCGCACCGAGGCGAGCTGCCCGGCGTGACCAAGTCGAGCTGGTAAGCACCGACTCACACACGGAGGCCCCGACCCCAGCGGTCGGGGCCTTCGTCGTCTCCGGGTGCGGTGGCACCGGCTCGAGGGCGCCAGGGATCAGGCGGGAACGTCCTCAAGGTCGCAGGTGCAGTCGTTGAGGTGCGCCCATGGCGGGTCGCTCGCGGTGCACTTCGCCGGTTCATCGCTGGAGAGCTCCCAGATGTCGACCCCGCGGTCGAGGAACGCTGGTCCGGCGGGTTCGGGTTCGTCGAGGTAGATCTTGCCGGTGGGGCTGGTCCATTCGAGGACGCCTTGGTCGAGCTGTCGGACGGTCCAGGCGGTGGCGTGCTTCATGAGGTGATGCCGTCAGCAGAGGTGGGCGAGGTTCGAGAGGGTCGTGGGTCCGCCGTCGGCGTGGGCGATGGTGTGGTCGGCGTCGGCTCTTGAGACGCGGTTGGTGCAGCCGGGCCAGCGGCAGCGGCCGTCGCGGCGCTGCAGCCAGCGGCGCATGGCCCGGTTGGGCCTGTAGGTGTCGACGGCGACCGGGATGCCGGTGACGGGGTGGAGGAAGAGCCGCTCCCAGGTGATCGTCTCGGAGGCGAGCGCTCGCACGGTGGCGGCGTCGACGAGCGCACCGCCCTCGAGCGCGCCCGAGAACCGCAGCTGCGGCTCGTCGTCGTCGGTCTGCTTCAGCAGCTCGGTCGCCGGGATCGTGACCGTGACCGTCGCCGCGATCGGGTTGATGCCGTGGAGGTCCTCCGGTACTTGGCCGGTCAGCAGCAGCTCCATGAGCGCGTCGAGCCGGTACTGGTCGAAGGAGCGCGGGTCGTCCTTCGGCTTGCCGCGCGCCGCGTCGGTCGCCCGGTTGAACGCGCCGTGGATCGTGACCGAGGGTCCGGACAGCGACAGCGTCGAGATCCCGTCGTCATGGTCGTCGACCCAGGCGCGGCGCTGCTCGACGGCGCGGTCGTGGCGGCGCTGGAGCGGCTCGGCCATCGCCCGGTCCACGATCCGGCGGGCGCTGGAGCGCAGCTGCGACGGGGTGACGCGCTCGGCGATCTCCACCAGCTCCGCCTCGACCTTCGCCCGGTCGGCCGGGTCGACGGACGGATCGGCGCGCAGCGCCTCGGTCGCCTGCTCGATCGCGCGCAAGTGGGTGCCGGTGATGCGGCCGGCCTTGTGGGAGGCGTGCGCGGCGGGAAGATCGGTGACGGTCGTCCAGGCATCGACGAGCCTGCGCTCCATGGCGCGATCCGAGAGGCGCAGCTCCGCGGCGAGGATCGAGGCGCTCTCCTTGACGGCCATGCCGACGTCGCCGCCGGCGTCGCGCAGATGCTGCAGCTCGGCCGCGAGCACCTCGCGGTGCTCGGCCTCGAGCCGCGCCCGGCGCAGCTCGATCGCGCGGATGCGGCCCGCGAGCGCCTCCTGCCGCCGCACCGACTCCGGCCGCTCGGCCGCGGGCACAGTGCCGGGCAGCGGCGGCACCTGCTTGCGGCCGGCGATGACCTCCTCGACCTCCGCGTCGCTCAGCAGCGCGAGCCGCGCGGACCAGTCGCGGTCGTAGGCGGCGAACTCCTCCTCGAGCTCGTCGGCGGTGCGGCCGTGCGGGTCGATCGCGCCCGCCCGGATCGACGCGATGTACTCCTCCGCATCGACGCCCCACCACTCATCCATGACGGCATTCCACCACGAGCCACTGACACGCGAATGCGCGCGAGCAGAGCCTGTGGAGAACGAGTTCTGCCCGGTCAGACCCGGGTGATCACCGCATCCGCCGGGGAGACCTCGAGCCACCGCCAGCCGTAGGGATCGAGCTCCAGCTCGAGCGTGCCGTCGATCGTGATCGACTGCCCGTCGAAGCGGTCGGTCAGCGTCACCGGTCCGTCCTCCGACGACACGGAGAGCCGCACCGCCTCCCGGCCGTCGCCGAGGTTGTGGAGGGCGAGCATCGTCCACTCGTCGCTGCGCGCGACGTGCCCGAGCACCGCGCGCTGCCGCACGCCGATGACCTCGAGGGTCGACCACGCGAGTTGCGGGGCATCGCGATACATCGTCGTGAGGCGACGGATGTGGTGCCACAGCGAGTCGGGATCGCGCCGCTGGTCGGCGACGTTCACGCGCTCCGGCCCGAAGTCACCTTCGACGATCGGGCGCGTCAGGCTGGAAGCGCGCGCGCTCGAGAAGCCCGCTCCGCGCCCGGGCTCCCACTGCATCGGCGTGCGCACGGCATAGCGGCCGGGCACGGCGAGCTCCTCGCCCATGCCGATCTCCTCGCCATAGAAGAGCACGGGGCAACCGGGGAGCGAGAACATGAGCGTGTAGACGAGCCGCACCGCGCGCTCGTCGCCGAGCATGGTCGGCAGCCGGCGCCGGATCCCGCGACCGTAGACGCGCATCCCCTCGTCGGGCGCGAACGCCTCGAAGACCTCCTCGAGCTCGTCGGGCTCGAGCTTGTCGAGCGTGAGCTCGTCGTGGTTGCGCACGAAGTTCGCCCACTGGCTCGCGTCCGGCAGCTCGGGCCGCTCGCGGAGCGCTCCCGCGAGCGGCGTCGCGTCCTTCCGCGCGAGCGAGAGGTAGAGCCGCTGCATCGAGACGAAGTCGAACTGCAGCTGCAGGCCCGCCGACTTGCCGTCGGCGTGGAACCAGTCGAGCTGCTCGCGATGCGGGAGGTTCACCTCGCCGAGCAGCGCGACTTCGCCGTTCCGCCGCGACGCGAAGCGCTGCAGCCGCCGCAGGTGCTCGGCGCCGTCGTAGTCGGTCCCGGCCGGCTGCGTGCCGTGCTGGTCGGCGTCGCTGAACAGGAACGGCACCGCATCGACGCGGAATCCCGAGACGCCGAGCTCGAGCCAGAGCCCGAGGTTGCGCTCGATCTGCTCGCGGACGGCCGGATGCGCGATGTTGAGATCGGGCTGGTGGGCCCGGAAGTGATGCAGGTAGTACTGGCCGGTCTGCTCGTCGAGCGTCCAGGTCGATTCCTCCTCGCCGGGGAAGACGGGCGGGTCGGGGTTCGCGGGCGGCTCGTCACGCCACACGTACCAGTCGCGGTGCGGGGAGTCGCGCGACGAGCGCGACGAGCGGAACCACGGATGCTCGGACGAGGTGTGGTTCATGACGAAGTCGATGATCACGCGCATGCCCTGCGATCGCGCGACGCGGATGACCTCGACGAGGTCGCCGAGCGTGCCGAGCCGTGGGTCGACGGCGAAGAAGTCGGTGATGTCGTAGCCGTCGTCGCGATCGGCGGTGGGGAAGAACGGCATGAGCCACAAGCACGTCACGCCGAGGTCGGCGAGGTCGTGGATGCGCGACACGAGCCCCTGCAGATCGCCTGCGCCGTCGCCGTCGGAGTCCTGGAAGACCTGCACGTCGAGGCAGTAGATGACGGTGTTGCGCCACCAGTGGTCGGCGTAGTCGATCGGGTGCGGGCTCACGCGCCGGCCCGTCCCGAACCGGCGCCGAGCGCGGGCAGCACGCGCTCGCCGAACGCGTCGATGAAGGCGGACTGCTCCTTGCCGACGTGGTGCAGGTAGACGCGGTCGAAGCCGACCCCGAGGATCTCGGCGATCCGCGCCTCGTGCACCGATAGGTCGCTCGAGATCGTCACGGCCTCCCGGATGTCGTCGTCCGTCGCGCCCGCCGCGGCGCGCTCGAGCTCCTCCGCGGTCGCGAGGTCCCACGACGCGGGCGCACCGATCGTGCCCGTCGCCCACTGGTCGCGCGCGATCGCCATCGCCTCGCCCTCGTCCGGTGCCCACGAGAGGTGCAGCTGCGCGGCGGCCTCGCCTCGCCCGCCCGCGTCGCGGTAGCGCGCCAGGATGTCGCGCAGGGTCGCCGGGTCGGAGGCGACGGTGATGAGGCCATCCGCCCACCGCGCGTGCGAGGCCGCCGAGTCGGCCGTCACGGCCGCGCCGAAGAGCGGCGGCGGCTGCGCCGGCAGCGACCACACGCGCGCGCGATCGACCACGACCTCGCCCGAGTGCGACACCTCCTCGCCCGCGAGCAGCCGCCGCATGACGTCGACCGACTCGTCGAGCCGTCGCAAGCGCGTGGCCTTGTCGGGCCACGGATCGCCCGTGATGTGCTCGTTCATGTTCTGGCCCGAGCCGAGCGCCGCCCAGCAGCGGCCCGGGAACATCTCGCCCAGCGTCGCGATCGCCTGCGCGACGATCGCGGGGTGCATGCGCTGCCCCGGCGCGGTCACGAGCCCGAGCGAGAACGACGTCGTCGCGAGCGCGGCGCCGAGCCACGCCCACGAGAAGCCGCTCTCGGCCTGGCGCGTGCTCCACGGCGTGTGGTGGTCGGAGCACATCGCCGCCTGGAAGCCGGCCTGCTCGGCATGGCGCACGTGATCGAGCAGCGCCGAGGGCGCGATCTGCTCGTGCGAGGCGTGGAACCCGATGAGCGTCATGGCCTCCACGGAACCGCGCCGGGCGCACCCGGTCAATCGGCGTTCGTCCAGGTGGGCGTGGAAGCCGTGCGCATGGAAGCGGGTGGCGGATGCGTCGACGAGCGCCCCGATGGAGTGGAATGGGTCGGTGACCCTCCGACGACTGCTGCTGCCGATCGACGCGCTCGGACCGGCCGACACGACCGCACGGGTCGTGCAGCTCATGGCGGGGCTCGCGCTCTACGGCCTCTCGCTCGCGATGCTCGTGCGCGCCGATCTCGGCGTCGGCCCGTGGGACGTCTTCGCGCTCGGCATCGCGAACCACCTGCCGATGACCTACGGCACCGCGACAGTCGTCGTCTCGTGCCTCGTGCTGCTGCTCTGGATCCCGCTGCGGCAGCGGCCCGGCATCGGCACGCTGCTCAACGGCTTCCTCGTCGGACCGGCTGCCGACCTCGGGCTGTGGCTCATCCCCGAGACGACCGTGCTGTGGCAGCAGGTCCTGCTGCTCGCGGGCTCGATCGTGCTGCTCGCGTTCGCGACCGGCGTCTACATCGCGCCCGCGCTCGGGCCGGGCCCGCGCGACGGCCTCATGACGGGGCTCGTGCGCATCACCGGCTGGCGCATCTGGATCATCCGCACGCTCATCGAGGGCACGGCGCTGCTCGTCGGCTGGCTGCTCGGCGGGCCGGTCGGCATCGGCACGGTCATCTTCGCCTTCGGCGTCGGGCCGCTCATCGGCCTGTTCCTGCCCTTCTTCGAGCGCCGCCGGGCGGCGAGGGCGTCCCGCTTGCGTGCCGCGCGCCTGGCCGCGTCGACCGGGGAGTGACGGGCCGACGCATCCGATTTGTCCCCCATTCGCGTTCGCAGACTGCGAAAATCCGCGGAAAGCGCGGCGTGTCGGGGTGTTCCTGCCGCGGATCGCGGGGCGCGGGTCTACGTTCGGGGTTGGTCGGAGCCCCTGGGGGCCCCGGCGGATGCCCGCCTCCAGGCGGGCCCGGCATGCCACATCCAGGAGGACACCATGGCTGAGACCATCAACAAGACCACCCTCGCTTCGAAGATCGCCGCGACGACCGACCTCTCGCAGGCCAAGGTCAGCGCCGTCCTCGACGCTCTCTTCGACGAGGTCTCGGCGGCCGTCAAGGCCGGCGACAAGGTCTCGATCCCCGGCTTCTTCAGCGCCGAGCGCACCGAGACGGCTGCCCGCACGGGCCGCAACCCGCAGACGGGCGAGGAGATCCAGATCGCGGCGGGCCACCGCGTCAAGCTGACCGCCGGCTCGAAGCTCAAGGCTGCCGTCAAGTAGTTCCGCTTCACACACAGCACCGGGAGGGGCGTCGTCGAGAGGCGGCGCCCCTCTCGCGTGCACGGGCGGCGGCGGGCCGCTCATAGCGTCGGTCACTACCCTGGATGGGTGCAGCGCCTCCGTCTCCTCGCCCCGGCGCTCGCGATCCTCGCGGGCCTCGCCGCGCTGTGGGCGGCGCTCGAGTTCGGCGGCGGCGCCGACGCGCTCGCGATCGAGGATCCCGGCCCGCTCGTCCGCTACGGCCTCCCCGCCGTCACGATGGTGCGCAACCTCGCGATCGCCGCGTCGTTCGGCGGGCTCGTGCTCGCGTGCTTCGCGCTCGTGCCGGGCAGCCGCGACTGGAACCGCTCGCTCGACCTCGCCGCGCTCTCCGCGGGGGTCGCGACGGTGCTGCAGGCGTTCGTCGGCTTCTGGACCTTCCGCCAGCTCGTCTCGAACCCCGTCACGGCCGACGACGAGTTCGGCAACCTGCTGCAGCTGTTCTTCGTCGAGATCGAGACCGGCAGGCTGCAGCTGGGCACGATGCTCTCGCTCGCGGTGCTCACGGTCGTGCTGCTCGTCGTGCGCGGCTCGACCGCCGTCGCGTTCGCGGTCGTCGGCTGGGCCGTGCCGTTCTGGCTCATCGCCTCCGGCGGCCACGCGGGCGGCACCGCCAACCACGCGCTCGCCGTCTCCTCGCTCCTCCTGCACCTGATCTTCGTGTCGATCTGGCTCGGCGGGCTCATCCACCTCGCCGTGCTCGTGCGCGGGCGCGACGACGAGAGCCCCGACGACGCATCCGCACCCCGGAACGCCGCCTACGGCGACGTGCTGCTGCGCTACTCGAGCCTCGCGCTTGTGAGCTTCGCCATCGTCGCCTTCACCGGCATCGTCTCGTCGTGGGTGCGCATGGAGGGCGACTGGTTCAGCGACTACGGCATCCTGTCGATCGCGAAGGCGGTGCTGCTCGTCGTGCTCGGCGCCTTCGGCGCGTGGCAGCGGATGCGCATCCTCACGCCCGCGCGCGAGGCGCGCTCGCGCGTGACCGGCAGAGCGGTCGCGCTCATCCTCGGCCTCGAGCTCGTCGTGATGGGCGTCACGGCCGGCGTCGCGGCGGGCCTCGCCCGCACGGCAACACCCGTGCCGGAGGTGCCGCCGGGCGCCCAGGCGAGCCCGGCGGAGATCCTCACGAAGCAGCCGCTGCCGCCCGAGTTCTCGCCCATCCGACTGCTGACCGAGTGGCGCATCGACCCGCTCTGGACGGTCATCTGCGCGCTCTTCGCGTTCTTCTACCTCGCGGGCGTCGTGCGGCTCGCGCGCCGCGGCGACCGCTGGTCGGGTGGCCGCACGTTCGCGTGGCTCGCGGGCATCGCGCTGCTGTGGTGGTGCACGAACGGCGCGCTCAACGCCTACCAGGAGTACCAGTTCTCGCTGCACATGCTCGTGCACATGCTCATCGGCATGGCCGTGCCGGTGCTGCTCGTGCCGGGCGCGCCCATCACGCTCGCGATGCGCGCGATCGCCAAGCGCCGCGACGGCTCGCGGGGCGGGCGCGAGTGGATGCTCGCGATCGTGCACTCGCGCTACCTGCAGGTCATCGGGCATCCGGTCATTGCCGCGGTCATCTTCGTCGCGAGCCTGTGGATCTTCTACTTCACGCCGATCTTCGAGTGGTCGATGCGCGACCACCTCGGGCACGTGTGGATGGTGCTGCACTTCCTCGGCGCCGGCTACCTCTTCGTGCAGGCGATCATCGGCGTCGACCCGGGTCCGGCGCGGCCGCCCTACCCGCTGCGGCTCACGCTGCTGCTCGGCACGATGGTCTTCCACGCGTTCTTCGGACTGTCGATCATGATGGGCGACGCGCTCATGCTCGCCGACTGGTTCGGCGCGATGGGCAACGGCATCGACGCGCTCGAGGATCAGCGGGTCGGCGGCGGCATCGCCTGGTCGGTCGGTGAGGTGCCGACCGTGATCATGGCGATCATCACGACGATCAAGTGGTCGCGCAGCGACCGCAAGGAGCAGCGGCGCACCGATCGCGCCGCTGCTCGCGACGGCGATGCCGAGCTCGGCGCCTACAACGCCATGCTCGAGAAGATGGGGGAGCGATGAACGACCAGGCGACCGAGACCGAGACCAACCGCGCGGAGCAGTCGAAGGCGGCGCAGCCCGAGCAGCGCCTGCCGGAGGAGCTCGCGGCGCTCGCCCGCGGGCGCGAGCTGCGCATCACGATCGTGCGGCACGCCGAGACCGAGCACAACACGAACCACCTCATGCAGGGCTGGTCCGACTCGCCCATCACCGCGCTCGGCACCCGGCAGATCGAGGCCGTCGCGCGGCGCCTCTCGAGCGAGCGCTTCGACCTCTTCTTCTCCTCCGACCTGCAGCGCACCCGCACGACGGCGGAGGGCATCCGCGCGGCGCTCGACCCCGCGCCCGAGCTGGAGCTCACCGAGCTGCTGCGCGAGTGGAACTTCGGCGGCCACGAGGAGCGGAAGGCTTCCGACGTGTGGCGCGAGGTCATCGTCGAGCACGGCTTCGAGGTCGACCGCGAGCTGAGCGCGCTGCGAACGATCGCCGAGCAGGTCGGCTGGCGGGGCCTGTTCGACACGATCGCCCAGCTCGACTCGACCGGTCAGGCCGAGCAGGCCGCCGCGACCGTCCTCCGCGCCGACGCCGCGCTCGAGCACGTCATCCGCGCCGCGGCCGACGTGCCGGGCGACGGTGCCGTCCACGTGCTCCTCGTCTCGCACGGCGGCTTCATCACGTCCCTCTTGCGGCAGCTCGTGCCTGACCTCACGCCCGACGTCATCCTGCCGAACTGCTCGATGACGACGGTGTCGCTGCCCGCGGGCACGACCGTGTGGCAGCTCGACCGGCTCGGCGAGGTCACGCCGGTCGAGTAGCGGCTCAGTCCCGCGAGGGCAGGTGCACCGCGATCTCGTAGCGCGCTCGCGGGTCGGTGTCGTCCGAGTGCTCGCCCGAGAGGCCGAGCTGCTCGTAGAAGTCCTTCGCGACGTCGAGCGACTGCCACTCGAGCACCCGGATCTTCGTCTGCTGCTCCGCCCAGTCGCGCACCGCCTCGAACAGGGCCGTCCCCGCGCCGCGACCCCGCGCATCCGGAGACACCCACAGGTCGTGCATGCGCGCGATCGACCAGTCGCGGTGCGGCGCCGGTCCGTAGTCCTGCGCGGCCGCGTAGCCGGCGACGCGCCCGTCGAGCTCGGCGACGACGATGTGGTGCGCGGGGTTCTCGACGAGCGCGACGAGGCGCTCGCGGTAGCGGTCGACCTTCTCGTCCTGCTCGTCGACCGGGCGGTGCGCGGCGAACATCGGCAGCAGCGCCTCGGCGTCGGCCGTCGTCGCCCGCCGGACCGTGATCGCGCCTTCGCTCATGGCGCCAGCGTAGCCCGACGCGCTCCATGGAGGTTCCCGCCAAGGCGTGCGGATGCGCGGGCGCGAGTCGGGCAGGATGGCTCCTCGTGAACATGTGGTTGCAGTGGCTGCTCGCGATGGACCTCAAGAGCCGGAGGAAGCCCGAGCTCGGCATCGGCGACGTCGCGAAGACGACCTTCCGGGTGCTGCCGACGGACATCGACCTCCTCGGGCACATGAACAACGGGCGCTACCCCTCCTACATGGACCTCGCGCGCGTCGACATGACCAACCGCACGGGCATGTCGGCCGCGCTCGGCACGGCCGGCATCTACGCCGTCGTCGGCCAGTCGTCGATGGTCTACCGCCGCTCGCTCGACCTGTGGCAGCGCTTCGACATCGAGACGGCCGTGCTCGGCGGCGACGAGCGCGCGATCTACCTCGTGCAGCGCTTCGTCGTCGACGGCGAGGTCTACGCGCGCGGCATCGTGCAGGGCCGCTTCATCGAGAAGGGCGTCGGCACGGCGAAGATCGCCCGCGTGATCGAGGTGCTCGAGGCCGCCGGCATCGCGGTCGACCTGCCGGCGCTGCCCGAGCAGGTCGCCGAGTGGGCGCGCCTGAACGCGCTGCCGCCGTCGCGCGCGAGCCACCCCTCCGACTGGGCGGGCCGCGTCCCGCGCTGACCGGCGGCTACGGCCGCAGCAGCTCGAGCGCCGCGTGCGCCGCGTTGTGGCCGCCGATGCCCGAGACGGCGCCGCCGCGCCGCGCGCCCGAGCCGGCCAGCAGGATCCGCGGGTGCGCCGTCGCGACGCCCCACGCCTCGGCGACCGACGTCGGCTCGTGGTCGAGCCACGGCCACGAGAGCTGCCCGTGGAAGATGTGGCCGCCCGGCATCGCGAGCGACTCCTCGATGTCGCGCGTCGTGCGCGTCTCGATCGCGGGTCCGCTCCGCCCCTCGACGAGCAGCGGCTCGATCGGCTCGGCGAGCACCGAGTCGAGCGACGCGAGCACCGCGCGCTCGAGCTCGGCGCGCATCCGCTCGTTCGACTCCTCGGTGAGCAGCCGGTCGGGCGCGTGCAGCCCGAAGACGGTGAGGGTGTGGGCGCCGGATGCGCGCAGGTCGTCACCGAGGATCGTCGGGTCGGTGAGCGAGTGGCAGTAGATCTCGCACGGCAGCGGCTCGGGGATGGCGCCGCCCGCCGCGGCGGCGTAGGCGCGCTCGAGCTGCGAGTAGGTCTCGTTGATGTGGAACGTGCCGCCGAACGCCGCCTCGGGCGCGATGTCCTCGCGCAGCCGCGGCAGCCGCGAGAGCAGCATGTTGACCTTCACCTGCGCGCCCTCCGGGCGCGGCACCGACAGCCCCGCGGGCTCGAGCAGCCCCGCGAGCACGTGCGGCGCGATGCCTGCGAGCAAGAGGTCGAACTCGGCGGTGAGCTCGGTGCCGATCGGCACGCCGGGCGAGTCGGTCGGCAGCCCGCCGACCTGCTCGCTCCACGTCACCTCGCCGTCGGGCGTCACGCGCGTGACGGTCACGCCCGTGAGGATCTTCGCGCCCGCCTGACGGGCCGCGAGCTCGAGCTCGCCCGAGACCTGCCCCATGCCGCCGATCGGCACGTCCCAATCGCCCGTGCCGCCGCCGATCACGTGGTACAGCAGGCAGCGGTTCTGCTCGAGGCCCGGGTCGGCGAGCGACGCGAAGGTGCCGATGAGCGCGTCGGTCGCGATGACGCCGCGCGCGACGTCGCTGCGCACCGCGCGCTCGATCGCCTGGGCGATGGGCGCGTCGACGATCTCGGACCACGCGGATGCGTCGCCGGCGGCCGCGCGCGCCGCGTCCCTCGTCGGCAGCGGCTGGGTGAGCGTCGGGAAGAGCGCCGCGGCGAGCCGCGTCGTGCGGTCGTAGAACGCCGCGAAGCCGTCGGCGTCGTCGGCCGCCCCGATCGCGGCGAACGACGCACGGGTCGCGGCCTCGTCGCCGGCGTCGATGAGGAGCCCGCGGTCGCCGCCCGGCACGGGCGTGTAGGAGGAGTAGCGGCGGCGGGCGAGCCGCACGTCGAGGCCGAGGTCGTCGATGATCTGCTGCGGCATGAGGCTCACGAGGTAGCTGTAGCGCGAGAGCCGCGCGTCGAGCCCGTCGAAGGCCTGCGCCGAGACGGCCGCGCCGCCGACGTGCGGCAGCCGCTCGAGCACCGTGACGTCGACGCCCGCGCGGGCGAGGTACGCGGCGGCGGTGAGCCCGTTGTGGCCCCCGCCGATGATGGCGACACGCGACATGCTCGTCCTCCTCGACTCGGGAGGGCCGATGCAGGCGGTCGGCGCCGGCCGGCGAGCGCTCGGCGCCGCTGCCCGGCCCGGGTCGCCCCAGGGCCCACCCCCATACGATATGCGGCATGACCGACCAGTCCAGGGACGACGACTTCGACGCGCTCATCGCGAAGGGCATCGAGCTCGCCGACGCCGAGCAGTCCGGGGCGGAGCAGGTCGAGGTCGTCGCCGAGCAGGACGCCGATCCCGATGAGCCGCTCGCCCCGCTCGGTGGGCGCTTCGGGTTGAGCGGCCCGGCGTTCGAGGTCGACGACGCGACGTTCGCGGCCGCGAGCGGCGCCGAGCCGGTCCCGCCGCCCGCCGTCGCCCGCTCCGCGGAGGGTCCAACGTCGGGCTGGTCGCTCGCGCAGGACCGCGAGGAGGAGCCGACCGCGCAGATGGACGCCGCCGAGCTGCAGGCCGAGCTCGACGCCGCCTCCCAGGTGCCGGTGCCGGGCGACGCGCGCCCGATCGTGCCGACGGTTGCCTCGGCGGGCGGTGCCGACGACGCCTCGCCGACCGCCGCGGCCGAGTCGCCGGAGCCGGTGGATGCGGAGCAGCCGGCCGACGACCCCTTCGCCGCGCGGATGCCCTCGCGGCGCGAGCTGCGCGAGCAGGCGGCGCAGCTCGAGGCTCCGGCGCTCGACGAGGCCGAGCCGGAGATCCTGGACGAGCAGCACGGCGACGTGCATGAGCCGCTGCGGCCGCCGGGTGACGCGACCGAGCCCGAGGCGCCGACGGTCCCCGACCCCGTGCTCGCGAACCCCGTGCTCGCGAACCCCGTCGTCGCGAACCCCGTTGTCGCGAATCCTGTGCTGCCCGAGCAGGACCAGCCGCGCATCGGCGGACTCGCCGCCGCGGTCTCGGCCCGCGCGGCCGCGAAGGCGGAGGCCGAGCGCCGGGCTCGCGAGGGCTCGACCGACGAGCCGCCCGCCGCTGCCGTCGCGGCGCCCGTCGCGCCCCCCGAGCCCAGCGCGGTCGTCAACCCCGCGGCGCCCGAGCGACCGACCGCATCCGCTCGCGTCGAGCTCACCGACGCGTCGAGCGACGACCCCTTCGCGCTCGCGGCGATCGAGCGCGTGCGCGGCTGGATCGACCGGCCGGCGAGCGACAAGCAGGACAAGTCGGCCGAGCGCCTCGCCGGGCTGCTGAAGGACCCCGCGGGCCTCGACTTCGCGATCGGCTTCGTCGACAAGGTCATCCGCCCTGAGGATCCGAAGGTCAGCGCTCGCAACTTCGAGGTGCTCAGCCGCGAGATCCCCGGCTTCCTCGACTGGTACCTCAAGCTCGGCATCACCGCGGGCGGCGGCTTCGGCATCGTCGTGCCGAAGCTCGTCATCCCCGTCGTCAAGCGCGCGATGCGCGACATGGTCTCGCACCTCGTGATCGACGCATCCCCCTCGAAGCTCGCGAAGCCGCTCGCGAGGCTCCGCGAGGACGGCACGCGCGTCGACGCCAGCCTGCTCGGCGAGGGGGTGCTCGGCGAGGAGGAGGCCGCGAGCCGCCTCGAGGGCACGATGGAGCTGCTGCGCCGCGACGACGTCGACTCCGTCTCGATCACGGTGTCGGCGATCGCGCCCCAGCTGCAGCCGTGGGCGTTCGACGAGACGGTCGAGCTCGTCGTCGAGCGGCTGCTGCCGCTCTACCGGCTCGCCGCCGAGTCGACACCGCCGAAGCCCATCAACCTCGACATGGAGGAGTACCGCGACCTCGACCTGACGATCGCGGTCTTCGAGCGCCTCCTGTCGCGCACCGAGCTCCGCGGGCTCGAGGCGGGCATCGTGCTGCAGGCGTACCTGCCCGACGCGCTCGGCGCCTACCGGCGGCTCGCCGCGTTCGCGAAGCAGCGCCGTGCGAGCGGCGGCGCCGGCATCAAGGTGCGGCTCGTGAAGGGCGCGAACCTCGCGATGGAGCGCGTCGACGCCGCGATCCACGGCTGGCCGCTCGCCGTCGTCGGCTCGAAGGCCGCGAGCGACGCGAGCTTCAAGCGCGTGCTGCGCGAGGCGCTGCTGCCCGACAACGCGTTCGCGGTGCGGCTCGGCGTCGCGAGCCACAACCTCTTCGACCTCGCCTACGCCGCCGAGCTCGCCCGCCACCACGGCACCCACCAGCGCGTCGACGCCGAGATGCTGCTCGGGATGGCCGCCGAGCACCAGGGCGCCGTGCGCGAGGTCTTCCCCAACCTCGTGCTCTCCACGCCCGTCGTGCGCCCCGACCAGTTCGACGCCGCCGTCGCCTACCTCGTCCGCCGGCTCGAGGAGAACGCCGCGGGCGAGAACTTCATGTCGAGCATGTTCGACCTCGCCGACCCTGCCGTCTTCCAGCAGGAGCGCGACCGCTTCCTCGAGTCGATCGAGCTGCTGCGCACCGACGACGCGGCCGGCGAGCCGCGACCGAACCGCACCCAGGACCGGCTGGGCGACCTCGCGGTGTCGGTGACGCATCCGACCGGGTTCGCCAACGAGCCCGACACCGATCCGTCGCTGCCGGCCAACCGCGATTGGGCGAGGCAGCTCGTGCAGCGCGCGGGCGAGACGCGGCTGGGCCTGCGCACCCTCGAGATGAACCGGATCGACGACTGGCCGACGCTCGAGCGGCGCATCGACCGGGCGGCGCAAGCGGCGAGCGGATGGGCTGGGCTCGGTGCCGCGCGGAGGGCCGAGATCCTGCGCGACGCGGCGACGGCGCTCGGCGTCTACCGCGGCCGGCTCATCGAGATCATGATGGCCGAGACCGGCAAGACGATCGGCGAGGCCGACCCAGAGGTGTCGGAGGCGATCGACTTCGCGCGGTACTACGCCGAGCAGGCGATCGAGCTCGAGCGCGTCGAGGGCGCCACCCCGCGGCCCGTCGCGCTCACGGTCGTCGCCCCGCCGTGGAGCTTCCCGGTCGCGATCGCGTGCGGCGGCGTGACGGCGGCGCTCGCGACCGGCTCGGCGGTCATCCTGAAGCCCGCCCCGCAGGCCCGGCGCTCGGCGGCCGTCCTGGCCGAGGCGCTCTGGGAGGCGGGCGTGCCGCGCGACGTGCTGCTGCTGTGCGACGTCGAGGAGGGCGAGCTCTCCGAGCGCCTCGTCGCCCACCCCGCGGTCGGCCGCGTCATCCTCACCGGCTCGACCGAGACCGCCGAGCGCTTCACGACCTGGCGCGCCGACCTGCCGCTGCTCGCCGAGACGAGCGGCAAGAACGCCATGATCGTCACCCCCTCGGCCGACTTCGACCTCGCCGTGGCCGACATCGTGCGCAGCGCCTTCCTGCACGCGGGCCAGCAGTGCTCGGCCGCCTCGGTCGCGATCCTCGTCGACACGGTCGGCGACAGCGAGCGCTTCCGGCGCCAGCTCGTCGACGCGGCGAAGACGCTCCGGGTCGGCTCGCCGCTCGACGCCCGCACCCACGTCGGCCCGCTCATCGAGCCGGCGCAGGGCGACCTGCTGCGCGCGCTCACGAGCCTCGAGGACGGCGAGGAGTGGCTGCTCGAGCCGAGGCGGCTGGATGCGTCGGGCCGGCTCTGGTCGCCCGGCATCCGCGACGCCGTCCTCCCGGGAACGTACTCGCACGTCACCGAGCTCTTCGGGCCGCACCTCTCGCTCATCGAGGTCGACTCGCTCGAGGAGGCGATCGAGGTGCAGAACAGCACGGAGTTCGGCCTCACCGCCGGCATCCACTCCCTCGACCCGGAGGAGGTCGCGCACTGGCTCGACGAGGTCGAGGCGGGCAACCTCTACGTCAACCGGGGCATCACCGGCGCCATCGTGCGGCGGCAGCCGTTCGGCGGCTGGAAGCGCTCGCAGGTGGGGCCGGGCGCGAAGGCCGGCGGACCGAACTACCTCGCGACGCTCGTGGACTGGGAGCCGGTGCACGCCGAGCCGAAGGCGTCGGTGCAGCTCAAGGGGCTCGACAAGCGCGTCGCCGAGGTCATCGAGGCGGCGACGCCCGCGCTCGACTTCGTCGAGTTCGACGCCGTGCGGGCCGGTGCGAAGAGCGACCAGGCGCGCTGGAAGGCGGAGTTCGGCGTCTCGAAGGACGTCTCCGGGCTCGGCGTCGAGCGCAACGTCCTCCGCTACCGGCCCGCCGAGGTGCTCATCCGCGTCGCGGAGGACGGCCGCGTCGTCGACCTCGTGCGGCTGCTCGCCGCCGCGGCTCGCGCGCGCTCCACGGTGCGCATCTCGACAGCCGTCGAGGTGCCGCCCGGCGTCGTGAAGCTCGCCCGGCGGCCGCTGCCGGCGCTGCGGCTGCTCGAGGTCGTCGAGGAGTCCGACGCCGAGTTCCACGCACGGCTGCGCTCGCGCGAGGCGCTCGCCCCGGTGGAGCGCGACGACGTGCTCGGCCTCGAGCGTCCCTCGGAGCCCGTGCGACGCATCCGCCTCGTCGGCACCGATCCCGGTGTGCGCGAGGCGCTCGCGGGCGACGTCTCGGTCGCCGTCTACGACCAGCCGGTCACACGCGCGGGCCGCGTCGAGCTGCTGCCGTTCCTGCGGGAGCAGTCGGTGTCGATCACGGCGCACCGCTTCGGCACGCCCGACCGGGCGATGCTCGAGCTGCCCGTCTGAGGCCGCGCCGAAGGCTGGTTGACTGACTCCCATGCGGTACGGATACAAGGCCAGCGCCGAGCAGTTCTCGCCCGCCGAGCTGCTCGACCTCGTCGTGCTCGCCGAGCGGGTCGGGCTCGACAGCGCGTTCATCAGCGACCACCTGCAGCCGTGGCGGCACGAGGGCGGCCATGCCCCGAACGCCGTCGCCTGGCTCGGCATGGCGCTCGAGCGCACCGAGCGCCTCGTGCTCGGCACCTCGGTGCTCACGCCGACGCTGCGCTACCACCCGGCGGTCGTCGCGCAGCAGTTCGCGACCCTCGGGCAGGTGCACCCGGGCCGGCTCATCCTCGGCGTCGGCACCGGCGAGGCGCTCAACGAGCAGGCGATCGGCGTCGAGTACCCAGAGCTCAAGGAGCGGTTCGCGCGGCTCCGCGAGGCCGTGCGCGTGCTCAAGCGGCTCTGGACCGACGAGCGCGTCGACTTCGACGGCGACTACTACTCGCTCAACGGGGCGACGATCTACGACCGGCCGGCGGAGCGCATCCCCGTCTACGTCGCCGGCGGCGGCCCCGCCACGACGCGCTACGCCGCCCGCTTCGCGGACGGTCACATCTGCACGTCCGGGAAGGGCGACGAGTACTACCGCGACACGATCGTCGCGAACCTCGAGGAGGGCCTCGCGCAAGCGGAGCGCGACTCCGCCGAGGTCGACCGGATGATCGAGATCAAGGTCTCGTACGACCGCGATGCCGACGCGGCGCTCGAGAACACGCGCTTCTGGGCGGCGCTCTCGCTCTCGCAGGAGCAGAAGCACGACGTGCACGACCCGCTCGAGATGCAGCGGCTCGCCGACGAGCTGCCGATCGAGCAGGTCGCGAAGCGCTGGATCGTGGGGTCGGATGCGTCGCGGGTCGCGGGCGAGATCGGCCACTACGCGGAGCTCGGCTTCACCCACCTGGTCTTCCACGGGCCGGGGCATGACCAGCGGCGCTTCCTCGAGCAGTTCGCCGAGGACGTGCTGCCGCTGCTGCCCGCGCGCTGAGTCATCTTCAACCGGACAGCCGGTAGGGCGCGACAGATATCTCCTCGCCCTACCGGCTATCCGGTTGAGGCCCGCTCGACTCGTCAGGCGGCGGCGCTCGCCGTCGCGACCCGCTTCACGAGCGGCAGCGCCGCGGCCGTCGCGCCGAGCGTCACCGCGACCGCGCCGACCGTCAGCAGCGCCCACGTGATGACCGAGTCGGCGCTCGACCACCAGAGCATGAACGACGGCAGGATGAGCAGCAGCGCGACCCCGGCCGCGCCGCCGACGCCCACGACGAGCGGCATCGTCACCTGGCGCACGAGCGAGGCGCGCATGACGGGCAGCTCGACGCCCATCCGGTGCATCGCCTGGTGCTCGCGGCGCTGGTCGAGCACCTTCGCCGACTGCGCGATGCCCGCGAGCACGGCGCCGAGCACGCTCGCGATCGCGATCGTGAGCGCGGCACCCGTCGCGATGTCGGCGCCGAAGGGGTCGCCCGGCGCGGCGGCGGCGGGCGCGAGCGACGCGAAGCCGCCCGCCATGACCGCGATCGACATCGCGCCGACGATGTTGAACGCCCCGCGGGGGTCGTCGATCACGCGGCGGGCGGCGATGAGCGTCGCGGGCCTCCGCGCCGCCTTCGCGACGATGCGCGCGACGATCTGGATCATGAGCGGCCCGATGAGCGAGTAGGCGAGCACGACGACCGCGATGAGCGCGATCGTGAACGACATGTCCGCGGGGATGAGGTCGAGCACGACGACGGCGACGTAGGCGCCGCCGGCGAGGGCGAAGCCAACCGCGCGCCAGAGCGAGAGCCGCTTCTGGCCCACGCGCTGCGCGACGCCGAGCGGCGTGACGTGCACGCGCCGGAGCGACGCGAGCGCGGCGCCGAGCGCCGTGAGCAGCACCGCGACCGCGGCGGCGAGCCAGATCCACGCGGGCGGCAGCAGCTCGGCGACCGTGAACGGCAGCCCCTGGAACTCGATGCGGGCGATCCCGGGCGTGACCGCGAGCGCGAGCATCGCGCCGACCACGACGCCGACGAGCGCTTGCGCGACCGCGTCGAGCACCGCCATGGTCGAGACCTGGCTGCGCGTCGCGCCCGCGAGGCGCAGCGCGGCGAGCCGGTCATCGCGGCGCGCGAGCGCGAGCCGCACCGCCGCTTGCGCGAGCGTCCAGACGGCCGGCAGCAGCAGCGCCGCCGCGACGAAGGCGAGCGTGACGATGAGCTCGCCGTCGAACCGGTCGACCCGACCCTCGTCGACCCGCACCTGGAAGGCGTTGACGCCGCCGAGCACCGCGAGCAGCGCCGCGGTCGCGAAGGCGAAGGCCGTCGCGCTCAGCACGTCGGTCGCGCGGGGTCCCGTGGCGCGGAGGAGCCGCGCCCAGAGCGTGACGGCGGTCATCGCGAGGCCTCGATCCCGGGCTGCTGCACGGGGTTCGGCACGTGCGCCTCGCTGCGCGCGGCACCGTAGGAGGGGTGCTGCGGCAGCGGCATGGCGGCGGATGCGGTGCCGGGCACCGCGTACGACGGCGCAGCACCCGACTGCGGGACGCCCGACTGCGGGACGCCCGACGGTGCCGCGTGCGCGGCCGCCGGGACGGCATCCGCTCCGGCGTCCACGCGCCGCTCGTCGCTCACGATGCGCCCGTCCTGCAGCCGCACGACGCGCGAGCACATCGCGGCGACCTCGGGGTCGTGCGTGACGACGACGAGCGAGGCGCTGTGGCCGAGCGTCGCGCCGATGAGCAGGCTCATGACCGCGTCGCCCGTCGAGCGGTCGAGCGCGCCGGTCGGCTCGTCGGCGAAGACGATGCCGGGGGAGCCGACCAGCGCACGGGCGATCGCGACGCGCTGCGCCTGGCCGCCCGAGAGCTCGCCCGGCCGGCGGCCGAGCATCTCGCCGAGCCCGAGCCGGTGCAGCAGGGTGCCGGCCGCCGCCTCGGCGCCCGTGCGGGCGGTGCCGCCGAGCATGAGCGGCAGCGCGACGTTCTCGATCGCGGGCAGCTCGGGCAGCAGCTGGCCCGACTGGAAGACGAAGCCGAAGTCGCTGCGGCGCAGCTTCGTGCGCTCGCCGTCGCGCATCGATGCGAGGTCGCGGCCGCGCCAGACGACGCGGCCCGACGCCGGCGCGACGATGCCGGCGAGCACGTGCAGGAGGGTCGACTTGCCCGAGCCCGAGGGGCCCATGATCGCGACCGCCTCCGGCCCGTCGGCGCCGATCGTGAGCGAGACGTCCGCGAGCGCTGGCGCCGCGGCGTTGCCCTGTCCGTAGGTGTGGGTGAGCCCGAGGGCCTCGAGTCGGTTCGTGTGCATGGATCCATCGGAGCACCGGGCACCCGGGCCGGGCCAGCGCATCCGCCGCCTTTGCATCGCCCGGGGGAGGTGGATCATCCGGGCGGATGAGTCAGGTCGCCTTCCGTAGGCTGATGGCGTGAGGACCGATCGAGCGACGCCCGCCGCGGTGCCGGCGCCCGGGCCCGCCCGACCGATGGTCGCCGCGGAGGGCACGACGACGCATCCGCTCGCCATCATCCCCGCCGCGCTCGTCTCGAGCGCCGCGGTGCTGCTCTTCTGGGCGCTGAGCGACTGGGGCTACCTGCCGCTCGTGCTCGGCGTCGTCGGCGGCATCCTCACCGACCGCGCAGGGCTCTCGCGCAAGCTCGGGCAGGACCTCGCGATCATCGCGATCGCCCTCACGTGGATCAGCTTCATCTCGCTGCACGCCGACCTGAGCGACGCCGGGATCCTGCGCTTCACGATCGCGCTCGGCGGCGCAGTGCTCATCCCGTACTCGATCTCGCGCTGGCTCTACCGCGACCACGCGGTGCGCTTCCCGTGGGCCGGCGGCCGCTGGACGCGCCGCATGTGGACGTACCTCGTGGTCGTCGTGCTCGCCGCCTACCTCATCCTGCCCTTCTACTTCCTCACCTCGGGCGTCTACCGCAACTGGCCCGCCGTCGAGGACTGGAACATGATCGCGCGGCTGTTCATGGGCGTGAACGCCGTGGGGCTGTGGGACGAGCTCTTCTTCATCTGCACCGTCTACACGCTCCTCATGCGCCACTTCCGGCCGTGGCTCGCGAACGTCCTGCAAGCGGGCATCTTCGTCTCGTTCCTGTGGGAGCTCGGCTACCAGTCGTGGGGGCCGCTGCTGACCATCCCGTTCGCGCTCGTGCAGGGCCTGATCTTCTCGTGGACGAAGAACCTCCTCTACGTCGTCACGGTGCATCTGCTGTTCGACGCGGTCGTCTTCCTCGTGATCGTGCACGCGCACCACCCGGGCGCGCTGCCGATCTTCCCGCTCGTGCACGGGTTCTGACGATTCCTCTGGCGCGAGCGGATGCGTCGGCGTAGCCTCGCGCGCATGGCCATCGCACGCTTCCCCACCCTCGTCATCGACTGCCCGGATGCGCTCGCGCTCGCGCGCTTCTACGGCGCGATGCTCGACTGGCCGATCGTCGACGAGAACGACGACTGGGTCGAGATCAAGGCCGACGACGGCCAGATGCTCTGCTTCCAGCAGGTCGAGCAGTACGCGGCGCCCGAATGGCCGGGGCAGGAGCACCCGCAGCAGATGCACCTCGACGTCGACGTCGACGACCTCGACGACGCGGAGGCGGCGGTCGTGGAGCTCGGCGCGACGCGGCACGAGCACCAGCCGGGCAAGACCTTCCGCGTCATGCTCGACCCGGCCGGCCACCCCTTCTGCCTCTGCGTCGAGTAGCTCGCGCTCGCTCGGCGAGCGCGGGACCTAGGCTCGAGAGGTGACCACCGTGCTCCTCGACGTCGACACCGGCATCGACGACGCCCTCGCCATCCTCACCGCTGCGCTCTCGAACGAGATCGACCTCGTCGGCTGCTCGGTCGTGTGGGGCAACGTCGACGTCCGGCAGGGCGCCCGCAACACCTCAGAGGTGCTGCGGCTCGCGGGGCACGGCGACGTGCCGATCGCGGTCGGCGCCGCCGGTCCGCGGAACGGCGCGGTAGCCGTCTACTCGCCTCGCGTGCACGGCGACGACGGGCTCGGCGGATGCGCCGACACGGCTCACGAGCCGGAGCTCGCGCCCGAGAGCGCGGTCGAGCTCATCCTGCGGCTCAGCCGCGAGCACGCCGGGAGCCTCGAGATCGTCGCCGTCGGGCCGCTCACGAACCTCGCGGCCGCGCTCGACGCGGATCCCGAGCTGCCCGAGCGCATCCGCCAGGTCACGATCATGGGCGGCGCGGCGCTCGCGCCCGGCAACGTGTCGGCGACGGCCGAGGCCAACATCTGGCACGACCCCGAGGCGGCGCAGGTCGTCTTCGACGCGCCGTGGGAGCTGACGATGGTCGGCCTCGACGTGACGATGACGTCGCTCATCACCGACGCGCACCGCGAGCGGCTGCGCGCCGGCGGCGAGGTCGGGCGCTTCTGCGACCGCATCCTCGACTTCTACCTCGACTTCTACGAGGGCTACACGGGCGAGCGCGCCTCGGGCAACCACGACGCGCTCGCGCTCGCGGTCGCGACGGGGCTCGTGCGCACGACGCTCTCGCCGATCGTCGACGTGCACGTCGACTGCTCCGACGGTCCCGCGCGCGGCCGCACGGTCGCCGAGCTCGAGGGCGAGTGGGGCGAGTGGCCCGAGCCCGAGGGCGCCCGGCACCGCGTCGTGATGGAGGTCGAGCCGGGCTTCGAGGACCGCATGGTCGAGCTGCTCGCTGCCGCGCGCTGAGCGCCGAGTGCAGCCGTCTCAAGCGACGGCGCCCATCCGCCGCACCGCCTCCTCGATGACGTCGGGGCGGGTGCCGAGGTTGAAGCGCACGTGGTTCGCGCCGCCGGTGCCGAACGCCTCGCCGGCGCTCAGCCCGACGCGCGCCTGCTCGAGGAAGGCCTTCGCCGGCCCGCTCGAGAGGCCGATGTAGCCGGGGTCGGGGCGCGCCGCCGGGTCGGCGACGCGGGTCTCGCGGCAGTCGAGCCACGCGAGGAACGTCGCCTCGCCCGGCCGCCAGCGGATCGCAGGCGCGTGCTCCGCGAGCAGCCGCCCGAGCAGCGCGCGGTTCTCGCGCAGGCCCGCGAGCACGTCGTCGAGCCACGCGCCGCTCTCGGCGAAGGCCGCGACGTGCGCGATCGACGCGAGGTGCGAGGGGCCGTGGCTCACGACCTCGGCGATCGACGCGAGGTCGCTCGCCGTCTCCTCGCCGCCGACGATGAGCGCGGTGCGGAGGCCCGCGAGGTTGAACGCCTTCGACGCGCTCGTGAGCGAGAAGCCGCGCGGATCCACGGTCCAGTAGGGCGTGAGCTGCGCGTCGAACAGCAGCGGCGCGTGGATCTCGTCGGAGATGACCCGCACGCCGTGCCGATCCGCGATCGCCGCGACCCGCTCGAGCTCCTCGCGCGAGTGCACCGTGCCGGTCGGGTTCTGCGGGTTGCACAGCAGCAGCACCGCGAGGCTCCGCCCGTCGGGAGCGGCGCCGCCGACGCGCTCGCACGCCGCCTCGAGCGCGTCGAGGTCGAGCCGCAGGTCGTCGCCGAGCGGCGCCTCGACCACCTGCCGCTCCGCGTGCACCGAGTAGGCGTGGAAGGGCGGGTAGACCGGGCTGTTGACGATCACCGAGCCGCCCGGCGGCGTGAGCTGCCGGATGAGCTCGAACGCGCCCATCATGACGTCGCTCACGAGCGCGGTGCGCTCGACGACCACCTCGGCGCCCCAGCGCTCCGCGGCGAAGCCCGCGAACGCATCCGCGTACCCCGTGCCGTGCAGGTAGCCGGTGTCGCCCCGCAGCATCGCGTCATGGACGGCGCGCGTGATCGGCTCGGCCGGCACGACGTCCATCTCGGCGACCCACATGGGCAGCACGTCGGGCTCGAAGAAGCGCCACTTGATGCTCGTGCGCTCGCGCAGCCGGTCGAGGGGCACCTGCTCGAAGGGGTTGACCATGCGCACAGCATCTCAACCGGACAGCCGGTAGGGCGAGGCGAATGCTGTCGCGCCCTGCCGGCTACCCGGTTGAGCCGCGCGCAACGGGCTCAGGCGACCTGCTCGAGCAGCCCCGTGTCGACGTCGTAGAGGAAGCCGCCGACCTCGGCGCGGTCGCCGATGAGCGGGTGGGAGCGCACGCGGTGCACGTCCTCGATGATCGAGAGCCGCTGCTGCTCGATCGCGCCGAGGTCGAGCCACGACGCGTCGACGCCCGCCGCCTGCGAGATGTCCATGAGCAGCTCGCGCTCCGACTTCGACGCCATCGCGCAGCGCGTGTGCTGCACGAGCAGCACCCGGTTCACGCCGAGCAGGTTGACGCCGAGCACGAGCGCGACGAGCGTGCGCTCGGTCGCGCGGCCGCCCGGGTTGCGGAGGATCTTCGCGTCGCCCGGGACGAGCCCGATCATGCCGAGCGGATCGATGCGCGAGTCCATGCACGTGACCATCGCGACACCCGCCTTCGCAACGCCGTCGAACCCTTGCAGGGCGAAGGTCTCGGCGAAGGCGCGGTTGTGCTCGAGGAGGTCATCGAAGGCGTTGCTCATGTCAATGAATCTAGTGCGAGCATGACCGCATGGAGATCCGCGCCCTCGCCCAGCAGATCGACGCGATCTCGCGCCGCTACGCCGAGGTGTACGGCTTCGAGCGCGACGCCGACTGGCTCGTGCTCAAGCTGCAGGAGGAGGTCGGCGAGCTCGTGCAGGCGTGGCTCGCGAAGACCGGCCGCCAGCGCGACAAGGGCCACAGCCCTGCGGAGATCGATCGCCGCTTCGCGCTCGAGCTCGCGGATGCGCTTGGCATGCTGCTCGCGCTCGCGGCGGCCACGGGGGTCGACATCGAGCAGGCGATCGATGACAAGTGGCTCGTCTGGGATCGGCGCGTCTCGCAGCGCGCCGGCGAGGCGGATGCGCCCGAGCACGACTGACGCCCCGCATCCGATCGCCCCGCATCCGATCGCGATGGTGCCGCCGCTGAGGTCGCCCCGATAGCCTGCCGCCATGACGCAGACCGCCATCATCGTCGGTGCCGGACTCGGCGGGCTCGCGGCCGCCCGAGCGCTCGAGACCGCCGGCTGGCACGTGCGGGTGCTCGAGGCCGCGCCGAAGGTGCGGGCCATGGGCGCCGGCATCAGCATCACGAGCAACGGGCTCGAGGCGCTCGACGAGCTCGGGGTCGGGGATGCCGTGCGCGAGCAGGCGGTCAAGGCCAGGCCCGAGGGCGTCTTCACCGATCAGGGCACGCGCCTGCAGCAGGGCTTCGCGCACGAGTCGAGCGCCGTGCACGCGATCCACCGCGGGACGCTGCTCGAGATCCTGCGCGGCGACCGCGAGGTCGAGACGGGCATGCGCGTCGTGGGCGTCGCGGACGGATCGAGCGGTCGCCCGAGCGTCACGATCGAGCACGGCGCCGCCGACCCCGACTCGCGAGACGCGCGCTCGGAGCGGCAGGCGCGCGCCGACCGCTCGCTGGGCATCAAGGTCGGCCGACGGCTGCAGCGCGCCCTCGAGCCGGGCGATGAGCCGATCGACCGCCGCGCCGAGAAGCGGGCGACGAAGCAGCAGGTGCGCGTCGCGGCCGAGGGCCGCTTCGAGACGCTCGAGGCCGACCTCATCGTGGGCGCCGACGGCATCGACTCGGCGGTGCGCAAGGCGCTCTGGCCGAAGGCCGCGACCGACTACTCGGGCGCGACGTGCTGGTACGGCGTCGTGCAGGCGGAGTCCGACTCGCCGGCGGGCGCCCGCCAGTACCTGGGTCGGGGCGCCGAGTTCGGCATGGTGCCGATCGACGGCGGCCGCATCTACTGGTGGGGCATGGCGCACGCCCGGATGGGTCGGCACGCGCCGGATGAGCTCGAGGCCGCGCGCGAGCGCTTCGACACGTGGGCGCCCGAGGTGCGCGACCACATCGCCGCGACCGCGCAGGCATCGATCACGCGCCGCGACCTGCACTGGCTCGCGACGCCGCTGAGGACCTTCCACCGCCCGGGGGTCGTGCTGCTCGGCGACGCGGCCCACGCGATGCTCCCGACCCTCGGCCAGGGCGGCAACCTGACGTTCGAGGATGCGGCGACCCTCGGCATCCTGCTCGCCGACCACCCGCTCGAGCAGGCGCTCCGCGCCTACGACAGCGAGCGCATCCGCCGCACCGACCGCTTCAAGCAGCTCTCCCACCGCCTCGCCCGCACGACGACCGAGACGCGCAGCTCGGTGCTCGTCGCTGCCAGGAACGGCGCCTACAGCCTCATGCCCGCGATGCTCGCCGAGATCGCCGGCGACTGGATGCTGCACTGGCGCAGCCCGCGCGCGAAGCGCTGATCGGGGCGTTGTGGGCGACACGCCCGAGCGCGACATGGGCAGTTCTCCCCATAGGCCTCTCCCAGGTGCGGGCGCTACCGTTCTGGGTAGCCCGGCTGGGGCCCCGCAAGGGAAATCGGGCTATGAGACAGGGATCCGGCGCATCGCGCCGGAGTGCAAGGGCCTCAGGGACGGGGCGTTGCACGACTCGGCGAGAGCCGGTCGTCCACATCAGAGAAGGGGCTCGACTGGGGTCGGGCCCCTTCTCTCGTCTGCGGATCTATCGCCGAGCTCGTTCCGCCAGCAGCATCGGGAAGATGAGCTCGCGGTTGAGCGGCGCCTCCGCCTCGTCGTCGATGCCGAGCGCCGGGTCGATCCAGCGCACCGCCTCGATCTCGGCGCGCGCGTGCGGCTCGATCACGTCGCGCGTGCGGAACACGCTCGCGCGGAGCGCGAAGCCCGCCTCGTTCGCGGCGCGCGTCTCGAACTCCCCCATCGGCTCGATGCGGTCGAGGTCGATCTCGACGCCGAGCTCCTCGAGCACCTCGCGCACGCCGCACTCCGCCGCGCTCTCGCCGGGCTCGGGCTTGCCGCCCGGCAGCATCCACGCGGAGGTGCCCCGCTTCCGCACCGTCAGCACCGCGCCGTCGGCGCGCTCGAAGCAGATCGCCGAGACCGTGATGACGCCCATGCGACCAGGCTAGGCGGCTCGGCTACGGGCGGCGGTAGGCGCTGCCGTCAGCTTCGCGCTCGAGGAGGCGGGCGTCGACGAGGTCACGGCGCAGCGTCGCGGGGTCGTCGGTGATCGCGGCGAGCCGCTCCGTCACCGCCGCCTCGGGGGCCGTGGTCCCGGCGGGCAGCGCGCGCTCGGCCGCCCACGCGAGCAGCGCCGCGCGATCGCCGGGGCGCTTCGGCCACACCGCGATGCGACCCTCGCGCACGAACCGGTCGATCCCGCTCGCCGCGGGGCGATGGCCGAGCAGCGGCGTGAACGGATCGGCCGGCTCGACGGCGCCGTCGACGACGGTGACGAGCCCTGCGCGCTCGAGGGCCCGGACCTCGCGCTGCGCCCGCGCCGTGAGCGCCGAGACCTGCACGGGGGAGCGGTTCGCCGCCCCGAGCACGATGCGAGCCCACGCGAGCCGTCGGCCCTCATCGGCGAGCGTCGCGGCGATCGGCCTCCACGCATCTGTCATGTCCTCATGCTGGCAGGGGACTTCTCCCCATCGCATCTTCAGCGTCGCGCTCCTACGGTAGAGGCGTCGGCACCGATCGGGGCCGGCGGTCGAAGACTTCGAGGGAGTGATCATCGCATGAGCGATTTCGGCGCATCGTATGCAGAGATGGAGTCCGTGGCGGGCAAGCTCGACACGGGCAAGGAGGACATCTCGGGTGTCCTGAAGGACCTGAAGGGTCAGGTCGACACCCTGCTGGGTGAGGACTTCAAGACGCAGCACGCGTCGGGCAAGTTCGGTGAGGGCTACGAGGAGCTCACGTCGGGTCTCGAGAAGGCGATCGAGGGCATCTCCGAGATGGGTGAGGCGCTGCGCGGCATGATGCAGGCGATCCAGTCGCTCGACGAGCAGCTCGCCGGCAGCTGATCGTGCCGCTGTAGCCGGCGGGCGCGCTGCTGCGCCCGCCGGCTCTTCGCATCCCATCCCAATCCGACTCGGAAGGATCACCGTGGACGTCATGCTCGACCTCGAGCGCCTCAAGCAGGCTCGCACGAGCCTCGGCAGCGCTGTCGAGAGCTTCAAGGGCGCGAGCTCGTTCAACAACGACCTCGAGCGCGCCGTCGCCGAGCCGGACGACCGGAGCTCACTCCGTCGCAAGGTGAGCGACTTCGAGTCCGACTGGAACGGTCGCCGCGGCGACCTCACCGAGATGCTCGAGGAGATCCACAAGGGCATCGACACCATCATCACCGAGTGGGATCGGTGGGACACCGAGACCGCCGCAGAGCTCGAGCCGACGGGAACCGTCCGATGACCTACCGCTCACCGACGGCCGGCTACGCGCTGCGCCCGCTCGCGGGCAACCCCGACAAGATCGAGACCGACGCCGCGAGCTTCATCCGCCTCGCCGACGACCTCGACGCGCTCTCGAGCGAGCTGCAGGCGATCGGCACCTCCGACGTGCACAGGTCGAAGGGCACGGATGCGCTCGCCGAGCTCGCGCTCAAGGCCAAGCCCGAGGTCGACAAGGCTGAGCAGCGCTACCGCTCCACCGCCGAGGTGCTGCAGGCGTACGCCCCGCAGCTGCGCAAGGCGAAGGACTGGATCGACGATCACCAGGAGTCGATCGAGCAGGCCGAGCGGGATTGGGAGGCCGCCGTCGAGGCGGCGGAGGACGCGCGCCGTGAGCAGCGCAGCCTCACGCGGGTGATGCCGTGGGAGGACGACCCGACCGACGCCGAGCTCACCGCCGCCCAAGGCGCGGTGTCGAGCGCCGAGGGTGCCGAGTCGACGGCCAAGGGGATCCGCGACGAGCGCTGGGAGTCGTTCGAGACCGTCTTCTCCACCTGGTCGGACGCCTACGACGACGCGGTCGCCGGCGTCGACGGCGCGATCGAGGCGGCGGGCAACAACGACGGCTTCTGGGAGGGGCTCGCCGACTTCCTCGACATCCTCGGCTGGGTCGTGACGGGGCTCGCGATCATCGCGCTGTTCGTCTCAGGGCCGATCGGCCTCGCGCTCATGGCGCTCGTGGTCGTCGGATCGCTCGTGCTGCTCGCGGGCAAGATCGCGCAGTACGCGACGGGCCGCACGACCTGGCAGGACGTCGCGCTCGCCGGCTTCGCGCTCGTCACGCTCGGCGCGGGCGGCGCGATCGCCCGGGTCGCGAGCAAGGGCGCGCCGACGCTCAGCGGCGCGATCGGCGCCACTCGCGCCGCGGCGCGACCGGCGATCCGCTCGGGCATGCGCGGCCCGACCCTCAACCCGTTCACGTGGCACCGGCCGCTCTCGAACCGCGTGAGCGCGTGGGGGCAGGCCCGCGCCGCGACGCCGCGGCCCGGCATGCTCGTCAACGGCTTCGACTCGATCCGCTTCGGCGGCACCGAGACGGGGCGCACGCTGCAGTTCCTCAACACCGCTCGCAGCAACCTCCGCCAGTACCCTGGCGTCGTGAACGGCATCGACGACATGATCGCGCGAGCGACGCCGAGCGTCGCCTCGCAGGTCGGGCAGTTCTCGCTCTGGAGCGTCGGCACCGGGCTCGACCTCGGCGACAAGTTCGGCCTCGTGCCGAAGTCGGACCCGCTCGTGCGCCTGTGAGCATCGCGATCGCTCCCGCGCGAGCCCGGTCCCCCTGGGAGCGCGCGTACCGCATCGCGACGATCGCCGCCGCGGTGCAGTTCGGGTGGGTGTTCTTCATGGGGCTCCTCGCCGGCGGGCAGTTCCTCGCCGACGAGTGGCCGCGGTGGGACCCGCTCGCCGAGTGGCCGGTGCTCGCCGTGCCCGCGTGGCTCACGATCGCGATCGGCGCAGTCGCGGCAGCGGCGGCCATCGCGATGGCCGTGCGGCGCGAGGTGACGGATGAGGTGGGCGTGGCCTTCCAGGACCTCGCGACGGGCGTGCTCCTGCTCGGCCTCCTCCCGGTCGGGCTCGCTCGCGCGTACGCCGGAGTGGGCGTGCCGGACGGAGCGCTCGGATGGCACTGGATCGCGTCGCTCGTCTTCGTCGTGACGCTCCTCGCGCTCGTGGTCCGCGTCGTCCGCGCCTCGCGCGCGAGCCGCGCGCCTCGCGCCGGGCGGTCGTCGTGAGCGCGGCGTCGCTCCGCGAGGAGCTGACGCGCGAGTCGCCGCGAGGCTTCCGCATCGCGTTCCCGCCGGGCTGGCGGCACTACCCGGTCGACGATCGCGGCCGCGCCGCGCTCCTGCGCGACATCGCCGAGCGCGCGAAGCTCGTCGGCCGACCCGATGTCGACGCGGCACTGCGCCGCAAGGCGCGAGAGCAGTTCGACGGGCTGCGCCAGAGCCGGGGCGTCGCGATGTACGTGCCCGGTGCCGAGGCGACAGCCGAGAGCGGCATGCCGATGTCGGTCGTCGCCTCTCGCTGGCTCGCCCCGGCGGGCACGCCGCTCGAGGCGGACGTGCGCGCGCGGGCGGGGGCCGAGGTCGTGCGCATCGACATGCCGCACGGCACCGTCCTCCGGTGGGTCGTGGACCGCGACGGCGCATCCACTCGAGAGGGCGTGCTGACGCGCACGGTCTCGTACGTCCATCCGGAGCCGGGCGACGACGCGCGGCGCGGCATCCTGCTCACGGCCGGCATCCTGCACCTCGGCACCGACGAGACCGATCGCATGGCCGATGCGCTCGTCGAGCTCGCCGACGCGATCGTGGAGACGTTCCGGTGGAGCTGAGCGACCCGGTCGCGCACTTCGACGCCGACCCGGATGTGTGGGTGCCGGTGCCGCTCGGATTCCCGAGCGAGCGCTGGCCGACGCCGCAGGCGTGGGCGGCGCGAGCGGCGGCCGATCTCGCGCCGTTCTGGAGACTCGACGACCTGCAGCGCGCCGACCTCGAGCACATGGCGCTCGTCATCGCGTCGAGCCCGACTCCGCTGCCCGGGCCGGTCGCGAGGTTCTGGCACCTGCCGCTCGAGCCGGGAGTCTCGCGCGTCGTGCACGCCTACGCCGAGCCGTTCGAGCCCGATTGGCGCGAGCGCATCGAGGAGTGGGCGACCGACGGCTACGAGGGGGCGCTCTTCCAGCGGGCCGAGCCGCGCGCATCCGAGGTGTTCGGCACGCTCGTGTGCACGAGCGCGCTGTGGCCCATCCCCGGCGAGCCCGGCGCCGCGGCAGCGGTGCTGCGCGTGATCGGCGCGCTCGACGACATGATCGTCGTGATCGAGGTGCTCGACGCCGACCTCTCCGTCGCCGCGCGGCTGCTCGAGCCCGCGGTCGGGCTCGCCGAGTCGCTGCGGCTCGGACCTGCCGCATGACCGCGGCGGTCGCGGCGCTCGCCGCAGCTCAGCCCGCCGTGCGCGTGATGAGCTTCGAGAGCACGATCGCCGAGCGCGTGTGGTCGACGGTCGCGGCCGCCCGCACCTTCTCGAGCGCGTCCTCGAGCGCGATGACGTCGCGCGCCCGCATGATGACGATCGCGTCGGCCTCGCCCGTCACGGTGCCGGCCTCGACGATCTCTGGCACTCCGGCGAGGATGCGCTTGAGGTCGGTGGGGGAGACGGTGCCGCGACAGAACAGCTCGACGTACGCCTCCGTGGCGAGGCCCTCGACCGCGGGATCGACCTGCACGGTGAAGCCGCGGATCACTCCGTCGGCGACGAGCCGGTCGATCCGCCGCTTCACGGCAGAGGCGGAGAGGCCGACCTCGGCACCGATGTCGGCGTAGCCGGCCCGCGCATTGAGTCGCAAGCGGTCGATGATGCCGTGGTCGATTCGATCCATACGCACGAATCTACAGTGCCGACCGGCTGACTTGCACGAAACTTGCGTGCGGACCCGCGCATTTGCGTCGATCCGTTGCGACCCTGGATGCATGCAGCAGACGACCGACGCGCGCACCGAGTCCGCGAACCCCCGAATCGCGAGCACGCAGGCCGCGACCGCGCAGCTCGGCCCCGACGCCCGAGCGGCCGTGCACAAGACCGTGCTCATGTGCCGGCCCGACCACTTCACCGTGAGCTACCGCATCAACCCGTGGATGAACCCCGAGCTCCCGACGAGCACGCCGCTCGCGGTCGAGCAGTGGCAGTCGCTCCACGACGCCTACCGCTCGCTCGGCTACGACGTCGAGCTCATCGAGCCCATCCCCGGCCTCAACGACATGGTCTACGCCGCGAACGGCGGCTTCACGCTCGATGGGCACGCCTACGGCGCGAAGTTCACCTACGACGAGCGCGTGCCCGAGGGCCCCGCCTACATGTCGTGGTTCGAGGCGAACGGCTTCGAGGTGCACGAGCCGCGCGCGATCAACGAGGGCGAGGGCGACTTCCTGCTCTCGAACGGCGCGATCCTCGCCGGCCACGGCTTCCGCACGACCCTCGAGTCGCACGACGAGCTGCGCAGCATCTTCGATCGCGAGGTCGTGAGCCTGCGCCTCGTCGACCCGTCGTTCTACCACCTCGACACCGCCGTCGCGATCCTCGACGAGTCGAACATCGCCTACCTCCCGAAGGCGTTCGACGACGCGAGCCGCGCGGAGCTCGAGCGCCGCTACCCCGACGCGATCCTCGTCGACGACCAGGACGCATCCGTGCTCGGCCTCAACTCCTTCGGCGACGGCCGCACGATGCTCATCGCTGAGCGGGCGACGGGCTTCGAGCGGCAGCTGCGCGAGCGCGGCTTCGAGACCGTGGGGCTCGACCTGAGCGAGCTGCTGCTGGGCGGCGGCGGCATCAAGTGCTGCACCCTGGAGCTGCGACGATGACGACGGAGGCGACCATGACCCAGACGACGGATGCGGTGAGCCGCACGACGCCGAGCGAGGCCACGCGCGACGCGATCGAGCAGGTCGAGGCGCACGCGGCGCACAACTACCACCCGCTGCCGGTCGTCGTGACCGAGGCGGAGGGCGCGTGGGTCACCGACGTCGACGGCCGCCGCTACCTCGACTGCCTCGCCGCCTACTCGGCGGTGAACTTCGGGCACGGCAACCCCCGGCTGCTCGCCGTCGCGCACGCGCAGCTCGACCGCGTGACGCTCACGAGCCGCGCCTTCCACTCCGCGGCGCTCGGCCCGTTCGTCGAGGCGCTCGCGGCGCTCGCCGGCAAGGACATGGTGCTGCCGATGAACACGGGCGCCGAGGCGGTGGAGTCGGCGATCAAGGTCGCGCGCCGCTGGGCCTACGAGGTGAAGGGCGTGCCGGCGGGCGAGGCCGAGATCATCGTGATGGAGGGCAACTTCCACGGGCGCACGACGACGATCGTCTCGTTTTCGGACGACCCGGATGCGACGACGGGCTACGCGCCGTTCACGCCCGGCTTCGTGCGCGTGCCGTTCGGCGACGCCGCGGCGCTCGAGGCCGCGATCACGCCGCGCACCGCGGCGGTGCTGCTCGAGCCCATCCAGGGCGAGGCTGGCATCAAGATGCCGCCGGCCGGCTACCTGCAGCGCGTGCGCGACATCACCTCGCGAGAGCGCGTGCTCTTCATCGCCGACGAGATCCAGTCGGGGCTCGGCCGCACGGGAGCGACGTTCCAGTGCGACAACGAGGGCGTCGTGCCCGACGTCTACCTGCTCGGCAAGGCGCTCGGCGGCGGCGTCGTGCCGGTGTCGGCGGTCGTCGCCGATGCCGACGTGCTCGGCGTGCTGACGCCCGGCTCGCACGGCTCGACGTTCGGCGGCAACCCGCTCGCCGCGGCGGTCGGGCTCGAGGTCGTGCGGATGCTCTCCGAGGGGGCAATGCAGGCTCGCGCTCGCGAGCTCGGCGAGCGCTTGCACGCGGGCCTCGCGGAGCTCGTCGGCCACGGGGTCACCGAGGTGCGCGGCGTGGGGCTGTGGGCCGGGATCGACATCGATCCCGCGGTCGGCACCGCGCGCGACGTGTGCGTGCGGCTGCTCGAGCGCGGCATCCTCGCGAAGGACACGCACGGGCAGACGGTGCGGTTCGCGCCCCCGATCGTCATCGAGGAATCCGACCTCGACCTGCTCATCGCCGCGTTCCGCGAGGCCGTCAGCGCATCGCGCTGACGCCCGCGCGGGTCACGGCTCCGGCGTCGCGCCCATCGGGTCGGCAGCCTCGGCGGCGCCGTCCGCGCCGGCCGGCTCGATGCGCTCGCCCGCGCCATCGCCCGCGAGCTCCTCGGCCATGATGCCGAAGAGGTTGCCGTCGGGATCGAGCAGGGTCGCGAACCTGCCGAGCCCCTCCATGTCGGCGGCCGGGACGACGACCGAGCCGCCGAGCTCGAGCGCTCGGGCGACGACCGCATCCGCGTCATCCACCCCGACGACGATGTTCGCGCCCTTGACGGGTGCATCGGGGCCGGGCGGCGGGCCCTCCCGCCGCGCGAGGCCACCGTTGATGCCGATGCCCGGCCCCTGCATGCTCGCCGCGCCCTCGCCGGTGAAGATCGACCAGTACTCGAGGTCGCCGTAGCGCTCGAACCGCCAGTCCAGCAGCTCGCTGTAGAAGTCGATGAGCCGCTGCGGCTCGCTCGCGTGGATCTCGAAGTGCACGACCAGGCTGCTCATGCCGCGACGCTACGCCGTCCGTCGCGCTCGCGCCAGGGGCTCCGGCCGCCCAGCACTTGCGACGCGGGGTCAGCCTGCACGCATAGCAGAAGGGGAGTATGGTCGCGGGGTGGCTGAAAGCATCCTCCTCGGGCACGCACCCAGGCCGACCGACGGCGCGCAGCTCGCGAAGCGCATCCGCACCGTCGTGATCGCCGCCGAGCCCGCCGGCATCGCCTGCACGTCGATCATCGACGCCGAGCTCGACGGCGCCGACATCGCCAGGCTCCACCTCGACCTGACCGGCTTCATCCTCGCCGGCGAGGTCGACCGCGATCGCGCGCGGCTCGAGCCGCAAGGGGCCTCGGTGGGCTGGGAGTCGGCCGTGCTGCGCGACCTGCGCGTGCACGCGAGCCCCATGCACGTCTCGGGCGCCGACGTGACGCTCGACGCACAGCTGACCGACGTGCCGTTCACCTGGATCGAGACCGATCTCGGCGAGCTCGCGGTCGACCTCGCGCGCCCGACCGCCGATCGGCCGCTGCACGGGCACGCGATGGTGTCGGTGCCCAAGGCACAGATCGGCAAGGCGGTGCTGGGCCTCGCCGAGTCGGCGCTGCTCGACCACGGCGTCTCGGTCTCGAAGCTCGAGCTCGACGTCGAGTCGACCGGGCCGCGCGACCTGCGCATCGCCGTCGACGCGAAGGTGCGCAAGGGGCTGCTCGGCGCCTCGGTGCGCGGCACCGCGAGCGCGTCGATCGACGACCGCATGGGTGTGACGCTCTCGGACATCCAGGTCGACAGCGGCAACCCGCTCGTGTCGGCGATGCTCGGCGCGATGCGCGGCAAGATCCAGGCCTACGAGGGCCGCCGCATCGACCTCGCCTCCGAGCTGCCGGCCGGCGTCAGCCTCGCCGAAGTGCAAGTGAGCGTGACGGATGCCGTGACGATCGAGGCGCGGCTGGTCTAGCCGGGGCTTCGGCACGCCGAGGGCGCCCTCGGCGCCCGCAGCGGCTCAGCCAGCGGGGACGAGCGCCTCAGGCGCGAGCCGGAGTCCCGACGCCTCGAGGCGGCGCCGCGACTCGTCGGCGTCGATCCAGTCGAGGTGCGGGAACGCGCCGAGCGGCACGACCGAGTGGAGCACCGTCGTCGGGTAGACGTGCACGAGGTTGAAAGCGCGCGCGCCGTCGCGGCCGCGCGTGCCGCCGACCGGCACGTTGAGGTCCTGCGTGTAGCAGGTGGCGGAGGCGACCGACACGGGGATGCCGCCGAACGTCGCGGTCGACGAGTAGTGCAGGTGGCCGGCGAGGATCGAGCGCACGTCGGTGCCGACGAGCGCCTCCTCGAGGTTGCGCTGGTCGCGCAGCTCGACGCTCGCCGCGAGCTCGAGCACGCTCGGCACGGGCGGGTGGTGCATCGCGAGGATCGTGCCGTGCGGCGCGGGCTCCGCGAGCTCGGCGCGCAGCCACTCGAGCTGCTCGTCGCCGACCTCGCCGTGGTGGCGGCCCGGCACGGTCGAGTCGAGCGTGATGATCCGCAGCCCGCCGACGTGCGTGACCGCGTCGATCGGCGCATCCGAGGGGGCCTGGCCGAGCAGCTCGGTGCGGAACGCGCGCCGCTCGTCGTGGTTGCCCATCACCCAGACGACCTGCGCGTCGAGGTCCTCCGCGACGGGGTCGACGATCCGACGGAGGCGACGGTACGCATCCGCCTCACCGCGGTCGGCGAGGTCGCCGGTGAAGACGATCGCCTCGGGCCTCGCCCCCGATGCCTCGAACTCGTCGAAGAGGCGGCGGAGGTGGTCCTCGCTCGCGACGCGGTCGTAGAGGCGGCCGCCGCCGGCGAGGAGGTGGGTGTCGGAGATGTGGAGGAGGAAGTGGTCCGGCCGGGGGTGCTCGGCGGATCGGGTTGTCACGATTCGTCCTGTTCCAAGGTGTCGGCTCTTCATCGAACTTGCTCGGAGGCTAGTCCAGCGCACGCGCCCGAACGCGACGTGAACGCGGCGTGTACGAGCGAGAACACGCCGCTCCGGCACCGGATTCCGGGGAAGTACCATGGGATGTACCCCGAGGAGAGGAACGGCGCGCCCAGTGGCAGACGAGCACGAGCGGAAGGTCGACGACCCGGACAGCGTCTTCACGCCCGCCCGACCGGTCTCGCGCATCCGCGTCTCGGAGGCTCCCGAGCTCGTGGTGCTGCCGTCCGGCGGCCGCTTCAGCCGCTTCGATCGGGCCGACGTCGTGCTGCAGAAGGGGCGCTACGCGCTGCTGAGCGGCCACATGACGCCGCACGAGTCGATGGTCGAGGACCTCTTGGCGCTGCGCGATGCGCTCGACGCCGCCGACATCCCGTGCCTGCTCGTGCGCGACGACGACGGGCGGCCGATCGTGGCGGTCGACCGGGCGCTGCGCAAGCAGCTCGCGGCCGCGCTCGCCGAGGCGTTCGCCGAGGAGCCCTTCTACGCCGAGGCGATCGCGCCCGAGAAGGCGCTCGGCTTCGGTGCGGTGCTGCTCGGCGACGGCCGCCTCGCGGGGCACCGCAAGGCTGGCGCCATGCGGGTCTACCGGCCGCGCGTCGCCCCCGCGGGCCGGCTGCGCTACGGCCGCGAGACGGCGGTGCAGCTCGAGCTGTGGCGCTTCGGCGACGAGACGCTCGAGGCGCCGCTGCCGAACGCGCTCATGCGCGCGACGATGCCCCGCAGCGAGGCGGTCGTCGACTCGGTGCTGCGCTACGGCCGCGAGTGGCAGACGATCCGCGACATGTGGGAGCCGCTCGCGAGCGACGTCCCGTTCGACATCGACATCGTCTTCTCGTGGGTCGACGGCTCGAGCGACGAGTTCCAGCGCGAGCGCGCGAAGCGCATGCAGGCGTACGTCGTCGGCGAGGGCGACGACTCGGAGGCGCGCTTCCGGCAGATCGACGAGCTGAAGTACGCGCTGCGCTCGGTGCACATGCACGCGCCGTGGGTGCGCCGCATCTTCATCGCGACCGACTCGCCCGCGCCGGAGTGGCTCGCCGAGCACCCGATGGTGACGATCGTGCCGGCGGAGGCGATGTTCGCCGACCCCTCGGTGCTCCCGACCCACAACTCGCACGCGGTCGAGGCGCAGCTGCACCACATCGAGGGGCTCAGCGAGCACTTCCTCTACTCGAACGACGACATGTTCTTCGGGCGCCCGTTGAAGCCGGATGTGTTCTTCTCACCGGGCGGGATCACGAAGTTCGTCGAGGCCACGACCCGCATCGGCATGGGCGAGACGCACGCCAAGCGATCGGGCCACGACAACGCGGCGCGCACGAACCGGCGACTGCTGCGCGAGCGCTTCGGCGCCATCACGACCCGCCACCTCGAGCACTGCGCCGCGCCGCTGCGGCGGAGCGTCATGGCCGAGCTCGAGGCGGAGTTCCCGGAGGACTTCCGCCGCACGGCCGCGGCGCGCTTCCGCTCGCCGACCGACATCTCGGTGACGAACTCGCTCTACCACTACTACGCGCTCATGACCGGGCGGGCCGTGCAGCAGCGCGACGCGAAGGTGCAGTACATCGAGACGACGCTCAAGAAGGCGCTGCCGGCGATGCAGCGGCTGCTGAAGCGGCGCGATCAGGACATGTTCTGCCTCAACGACGGCTCGTTCCCCGAGATCTCGGTCGAGGAGCGCACGGCCGCGGTGCGCGAGTTCCTCGAGGCGTACTTCCCGATCCCGGCGCCCTGGGAGCGGCAGGCCGTGACCGCCGCTGCCGCGAGGGCGGCGGCCTCTCGCTGAGCGGCATCAGCCGAGCAGCGCGTCGACCTCGCCCGCCGTCGGCACGCTCGACGAGCTGCCGCGGCGCGTGACGGTGATCGCGCCCGCGGCGCCGGCTCGGCGGATGGCCTCGTCGATCGGGAGGCCCCTGGCGATGGATGCTGCCAGGTGCCCCGCGTAGGCGTCTCCCGCGGCCGTCGTGTCGACGACGTCGACCCGCAGCGCCTCGTGGAGCGTGACCGACCCCGCGGTCACGAGCACGCTGCCCTCGCCGCCCATCGTGATGAGCGCCGCGCCAGCGCCCCTATCGAGGAACCAGCGCCCGGCGCGCTCGGCCGACTCCCGCGAGTCGACCTCGATGCCGGTGAGCAGGCTCGCCTCGGTCTCGTTGGGCTTGACGAGGTCGATGAGCGGCCAGATCGCGTCGTCGAGCGGCACCGCGGGTGCCGGGTCGAGGATGACCGTCATGCCGGCCTCGCGCGCGAGCCGGGCCGCGACGAGCGTCGTCGCGAACGGCGTCTCGAGCTGCGTGAGCAAGACGCGCGCGGTGCCGGCGAGCGCGGCGAACGCGCGCTCGAGCTGCGCGTCGTCGAGGGCCGCGTTCGCCTCCGGGATCACGACGATGTCGTTCTCGCCGCGCTCGACGACGCGGATGTGGGCGACGCCCGTGTGACCGGGCACGGTGCGCACGTGCTCGAGGTCGACGCCGGCGGCGCCGAGGCTCGACGTCACGAGACCCGCGAACGCGTCGTCGCCGACGCATCCGACCATGTGCGTCGTCGCGCCCGCCCGCGCCGCGGCGACGGCTTGGTTCGCGCCCTTGCCGCCGAGCTGGAGCTCGAAGGAGTCGCCCGAGAGCGTCTCGCCGGGCTGCGGCGCGCGGGGTGCGAACGCCGTCACGTCGACGTTGATCGAGCCGACGACGAGCACGGCGCCGACCGCCACGCCCGCTGCCTCGCCCATCGCGCTCACGCCAGCGCGTCCGGCACGGGCTCGGCGCCGAGCACGTGCTGGTCGCAGAAGCCGAGCACCGCCTCGTTCCACGTGCGCGCGTTCGAGGGCCGCAGCACCCAGTGGTTCTCGTCGGTGAACTGCAGGAAGCGGTGCGGCATCGCCTCGGGCGAGCCCGGCCAGCCCGACACGAGATCCCACCACAGCCGCAGCGCCTCGCTCACCGGCACCCGGTAGTCGCGGTTGCCGTGCGTGACGAGCATCGGGGTCGTGATGGCGGATGCGTGGTGGTGGGGCGAGTAGGCGCGGTACCAGTCGGGCAGCTCGTCGGCGTGGCCGTGCACGCGCACCTTCTGCGCCGCGGCATCCGTCGTCGCGTGCTGCTGGTCGAGCGCCCACAGCCCCGCGTGCGTCACGATCGCGCGGAACCGCTCGGTGTGCCCGGCGATCCAGTTGGTCATGTAGCCGCCGAACGAGCCGCCGAGCACCGCGGTGCGCTCCTCGTCGAGCTCCGCCCGCTCGAGCACGGCGTCGAGCAGCGTCTCGCACTCGCGCCAGACGACGTCGGCGAGGCGCGGCCAGCCGCGGTTGAGGCCCGCGTGACCGTAGCCGGTCGACATCGCCGGGTCGGGCAGCAGCACCGCGTAGCCCCGCGCGACCGCGAGCCACGGGTTCCAGCGCCAGCTCCACGCGTTGTAGGAGCCGTGCGGGCCGCCGTGGATCCAGAGCATGATGGGCGCGGGCTCGGCGGCGCTCGCGGCGTGCGGCGTGCAGAGCCAGCCGCCGACCGTCACGCCGTCGACGTCGGCCTCGACCCACTCGAGCGTTCCGGGCAGCTCGCCGATGCCGCCCGGCGCCGGGATGCTCGCCGAGCTGCCGTCCTCGAGCGAGATCCGCACGGGCGCCGCCGGCGTCACCATGTCGGTGCGGAGCGCGAAGACCGCGCCAGCCTCGGCGGCTGGCGCGAGCGCCGCGTGCGGTGCGTCATCGACGAGCGTGCGCACGGCGCCCGTCGCGACGTCGACGACGAGCACGGCACCGCGCGAGTGCAGGTCGCCCACGACGATCAGGGTCGACGCATCCGCCCACGCGTAGTCGGTGATCGTGACGTCGCCGACCTCGACGGTCACGGGGTCGCCGCCGTCGAGCCGGTGCAGCTCGAGGAAGTCGTAGGTCGTGTCGGTCGGCGTCGAGGTCGTCAGGCGCGTGACGGCGACGCGCGTGCCGTCGGGCGAGACGGCCGGGCCGCTCCACTGCTCGCCGGCCGTCGCGGGCAGCAGCTCGCGCCGCTCGAGCGACGCGGTGTCGATGAGCGCGATCGACGAGCGGGTCTCACCGCCCGCGACGCGCTCGGTCCAGGTGGTGACGATCGCCGACCCGTCGGGCACGAGGTCGGCGGATGCGTTCACGAGCGCGACCGTGTCGGCGTCGGGCGTGAGGTCGCGCAGCTCGCCGCTCGGGGAGACGAGCACGAGCCGGGGGCTCACGTCGCCGACCTCGTGGTCCCAGTAGCGGATGGGCATGCCGGTGTGCCAGATGCCGGTGCGCTTCGCGTCCTTGCGGGCCTTCCGGCGCTCGGCGTCGTCGTCGAGCGAGCCGCCCGCGAGCACCTCGGTCGTCGCGAGCAGCGACCCGTCGTCGGCGACCGCGACGAGGCTCAGCCCGCCCGGCGCCGACGCGACGACGCTCGCCTCCCCTCGCTCGGGCAGGCGCCAGATCGCTGGCACGTCCTCGTCGGCGCCGCCCGTCGGGTCGGGCCGCGCCGAGGAGAAGAGCAGCGAGCCGTCGGGCGCGAAGCGCGGCGCGCTCTCGCCCTTGTCCGACCACGTCAGCCGACGCGCGTCCCGCTCACCCGCGGGGTCGAGCTCCCAGAGCGACGAGACCATGCGCGAGCCGTGCTCGTCAGCCTGCGCGATCGCCGCCACGAGCCGCTCGCCGCCCGGCGAGGCCGCGAGCCCCGCGAAGCGCGGCAGCCGCAGCAGGCCGTCGATGTCGGTGAAGTCGTCGAAGCGCGCGGAGTGCATCCCTCGACGCTAGCGGCCGCTCCTCTCAGCGGGCGCGCGGCCGGTACTCGACGAGCTCGTGCGTCGCGCGCACGAGGGCCCGCAGCTCCTCGAGGGTCGCGGGCGCGGCGCCGAGCGCGCGCGCCTGCACGAGGACATTGCCGATCGCCGACGCCTCGACCGGGCCGGCGACCACCGGCAGCCCCGTGCGGTCGGCGGTGAGCTGGCACAGCAGCGCGTTCCGCGCTCCGCCGCCCACGACGTGCACCCGCTCGATCGCCTGCCCGCTGATCGCGGCCGCGTCCCGCAGCGCCCGAGCATAGCCCTCGGCGAGCGACTCGAGGATGCAGCGCACGACTTCCGCCCTGCCCTGCGGCGGCCGCTGCCCGCGCTCCTCGAACCACGAGCGGATGCGCGCGGGCATGTCGCCGGGCGGGTAGAAGGCGTCGTCGGTCGGGTCGAAGACGGGCACGGCCCAGTCGACCGCCGCGGCCGCAGCGAGCAGCTCGGGCAGGCCGAGCCGCTCGCCCGCCGCTTGCCACGTGCGCACCGACTCGCTCAGGATCCACAGGCCCATGACGTTCTTGAGGAAGCGCGTGCGGCCGTCGACGCCGCCCTCGTTCGTGAACGACGCGTCGAGCGCCGCGGGCGTCGCGATCGGCGCGGCCGTCTCGATGCCGACGAGCGACCACGTGCCGCTCGAGACGTAGGCGCCGCCCGGTTCCATCGGCACGGCGACGACGGCGGATGCGGTGTCGTGCGAACCGACGGCGAACACGTCGGGCGCGCCCTCGATCCCGTAGTGGGAGCGCGTCGCGGCGTCGATCGGGCCGATGCGCGTGCCGGGGTCGACGACCTCCGCGAGCAGCGATGGCGGGATGCCGAGCATCCCCATGAGCTCGGTGTCCCACTGCTCGTCGAGCCGCATGAGCCCGCTCGTCGACACGTTGGTGCGCTCGGCGACCATGCGACCGGTCATCCAGTAGCCGAACAGGTCGGGGAGCATGAGCAGCCGGTCGGCGACCTCGAGGAGGCCTCGCTCGCGGTCGACCATGAGCTGGTTGATCGTCGTGAACGGCATGCGCTGCAGGCCGCAGCGGGCGTAGAGCTCGGGCTGCGCGATGACCCGGTCGACGAGCTCGAGCCCGCGCGCCGTGCGGCCGTCGCGGTAGGAGAAGGGGATGCCGAGCAGGCTGCCCCGCCGCAGCAGCGCGTAGTCGACCGCCCACGAGTCGACCGCGACCGACGCGAGCGACGCATCCCCGTGCATCCGCGACGCCGCCGCGACGCCGCGCATCGCCTCGTCGTAGAGCGAGGGCACGCTCCAGTGCAGGCCGTCGCCGATGCGCACCGGCCGGTTCTCGAAGCGCGCGACCTCCTCGAGCCGCAGGGTGGCGGGGCCGACCTCGGCCCGCACCACCCGACCGCTCGTCGCGCCGAGGTCGACCGCCGCGACCGTCGCCGTCATCGCAGGAACGCGGCCGCCACACCGGAGTCGACGGGCACGTGCAGGCCGGTCGTGTGGCTGAGCTCCGAACCCGTGAGCGCCGCGACGGCGTTCGCGACGTGCTCGGGCAGCACCTCGCGGCCGAGCAGCGTGCGGCCGGCGTAGTACTTGCCGAGCTCCTCCTCCTTCACCCCGTAGACCTTCGCGCGCGAGGCGCCCCAGCCGGAGGCGAAGATGCCCGAGCCGCGCACGACGCCGTCGGGGTTGATGCCGTTGACGCGCACGCCGTACTGGCCGAGCTCGGCCGCGAGCAGCCGCACCTGGTGCGCCTGGTCGGCCTTCGTCGCCGAGTACGCGATGTTGTTCGGACCGGCGAAGACCGCGTTCTTCGAGGAGATGTAGACGATGTCGCCGCCGAGGCCCTGGTCGATGAGCGCCTTCGCCGCCGCGCGCGAGACGAGGAACGAGCCCTTCGCCATCACATCGTGCTGGAGGTCCCAATCGGCCTCGGTGGTCTCGAGCAGCGACTTCGACAGCGACAGCCCGGCGTTGTTGACGACGAGGTCGAGGCCGCCGAACGCGAGCAGCGCCGCGTCGACCGCCGCCTGCACCTCACCGGCGCGCGTGACGTCGCACTGCACGCCGATCGCGACGTCGGTCGAGCCGAGCTCCGCCGCGGCGGCCTGTGCCTTCTCGAGGTCGAGGTCGGCGATCACGACGCACGCGCCCTCGGCGGCGAGCCGGGTGGCGATCGCCTTGCCGATGCCGCTCGCGGCGCCCGTGACGAGCGCGATGCGGCCCGCGTGCGAGCGAGGCTTCGGCATGCGCTGCAGCTTCGCCTCCTCGAGCGACCAGTACTCGATGCGGAACTTCTCGGCATCCGAGATGGGCTCGTAGCGCGAGATCGCCTCGGCGCCGCGCATGACGTTGATCGCGTTCGTGTAGAACTCGCCCGCGACGCGCGCGGTCTGCTTGTCCTTGCCGAACGAGAACATGCCGACGCCCGGCACGAGCACGATCGCGGGGTCGGCGCCGCGCATCGCGGGCGACTCGGGCGTCCGGTGCGCCTCGTAGTACGCGGCGTAGTCGGAGCGGTAGGCCTCGTGCAGCTCGCCGAGCCGCTCGATGGCGCGCTCGAGCGGCGCGTCGGCGGGGAGGTCGAGCACGAGCGGCTTGACCTTCGTCCGCAGGAAGTGGTCGGGGCACGAGGTGCCGAGCGCCGCGAGCCGCGGGTGCTCGGCGCGCGCGAGGAAGTCGGTGACCACCTCCGCGTCGCTGAAGTGGCCGACCATCGGGCGGTCGGTCGAGGCGATCGCGCGGATGTGCGGGGCGAGCGCCGCCGCGCGCGCGCGTCGCTCGGTCTCGGGCAGGGCGGCGTAGCCGTCGAGCTCGGCGCCGAACGGCTCGGGTCGGCCGTGCTGCTCGATGTACTCGGCGGCGGTGCGGATGATCCAGAGCGAGTTCCGCTCCGACTCCTCGCTCGAGCGTCCCCATGCCGTGATGCCGTGCCCGCCCAGGATGCAGCCGACCGCATCCGGGTTCGCGCGCTGGATGTCGCGGATGTCGAGCCCGAGTTGGAAGCCGGGGCGGCGCCACGGCACCCACACGACCCTGTCGCCGAAGATGCGCCGCGTGAGCTCCTCGCCGTCGACCGCCGTGGCGATCGCGATGCCGGAGTCGGGGTGCAGGTGGTCGACGTGCGGCGCCTCGACGAGCGCGTGCATCGACGTGTCGATCGACGGCGCGGCGCCGCCGCGGCCGTGGAGGCAGTAGTCGAACGCGGCGACCATCTCGTCCTCGCGCTCGACGCCGGGGTAGACGTCGACGAGGCCGAGCACGCGGTCGAGGCGCAGCACGGCGAGGCCAGCCTCCGTGAGCGTGCCGAGGTCGCCGCCGGAGCCCTTGACCCACAGGAGCTCGACGGGCTCGCCCGTCGCGGGGTCGATCTCGGTGCCCTTCGCCGACGTGTTGCCGCCGGCGTAGTTCGTGTTGCGGGGATCGCTGCCGAGCGTGTTGCTGCGCGCGAGCAGGTCGCTGACTGCCTGGTTCATGTCGTCTCCGTCGTCTCGGGGGTCGGCGCGGTCACGCGCCCCAGCCGGCCTGGGTGCCGCCGACGCGCTCGGCGGCGATGCGCTCGAGGTAGCCGGAGGCGAGGAAGGCGCGCATCGGGTCGGCGGGCAGCCCCTTCGCCTCGCGGTAGTCGGCGAGCAGCGGGCGCACGTCGGTCGCGAACGCGTCCATGAGGATCTCGTTCGCGAGCAGCACGTCGCACTCGCGGCGCGCGACATCGAGCGCCTCGGTGTCGAGCGAGAGCGCCTTCGCGACGGCCTCCTGCACGTTGAGGACGCTGCGGATCTGGCCCGGCACCTTCTCCTCGATGTTGTGGCACTGGTCGAGCACGAGCTGCACGTCGGGGTCGCCGTAGCCGCCGCCCGCGATGAGCTCGACGACGATGCGGAAGAGCTGGAACGGGTCGGCGGCGCCGACGATGAGGTCGTCGTCGCCGTAGAAGCGCGAGTTGAAGTCGAAGGCGCCGAGCTTCCCGAGCCGCAGGAGCTGCGCGACGATGAACTCGATGTTCGTGCCGGGCGCGTGGTGGCCGGTGTCGAGCACGACCTTCGCGCGGTCGCCGAGCGCGAGGCAGTGCACGTAGCTCGTCCCCCAGTCGGGGATGTCGGTGTGGTAGAACGCCGGCTCGAAGAACTTGTACTCGAGCACCATCCGCTGGTCGTCGGCGAGCCGCGCGTAGATCTCGGCGAGCGACTCCGCGAGGCGGTCCTGGCGCTCGCGGATCGAGTCCTGCCCGGGATAGTTCGTGCCGTCGGCGAGCCACACCTTGAGGTCGCGCGAGCCCGTCTCGTGCATGACGTCGATGCACTCGAAGTGGTGGTCGATCGCCTTTCGCCGCACGCGCGCATCCGGGTGCGTGAGCGAGCCGAACTTGAAGTCGTCGTCCTGGAACGTGTTCGAGTTGATCGTGCCGAGCGCGACGCCGAGCTCCGCCGCGCGCTCGCGGAGCGCCGCCCAGTCGTCGACCCTGTCCCACGGGTAGTGCAGAGCGACGGTCGGCGCGAGCCCCGTGTGGCGGTGCACCTCGGCGGCGTCGGCGAGCTTCTCGAACGGGTCGCGCGGCGTGCCGGGCGTCGTGAAGACGCGGAAGCGCGTGCCGGAGTTGCCGTAGGCCCAGCTGGGCACTTCGATGCGCAGCCGTTCGAGCTGCTCTGCGGTGGGGGTGACGGCCATGTCAGCTCCTCGGTTCGGGGCGGGATTCGGTTCGGCTCGTGGCGAGCTGCGCGTCGAGGTCGAAGGCGAGCGGGATGAGCTCGAAGGACTCGTCGGCGGGTCGCTCGATGCCCTCGAAGAAGGGCTGCATCTCGGTCTGCCAGCGGGCGTTGACGTCGCGCGCGGCCATGCCGGCGAGGGATGCGTCGAGGTCGAGGGTGCGGAAGGTGCCGATGCACGTGCCGTCGTCGGCGACGAAGATGCGGTAGTCGAGCCAGCCGGTCGCGCTGAGCGCCTCGAGCATCTCGGGCCAGACGGCGGCGTGGCGCTCGCGGTACTCGCCGACGAGCTCGGGGCGCACGCGCAAGCGGAAGCACACCGGCGTCAGGCGCTGCGCCTCCGTGCTCGCCATGCTCGCTCCCGTCCTCGTCGACCGTCGCCACCGGTCGGCTCAGCGCCGGTCGCGCCACGCCAGCATGCCTCGTCGAGGTTTCGAACGCAAGCACAAAGGTTGCGATTCGGTATCGGTGACTTGCGAAGCCGGTTTCGGATGCGTACTGTCGCCACCATCACCGACAAGGGAGACGCCGTGATCAGTCGTGAGGCGCGCATCCTCGACGCCCTCGGAGCCAACGGCTCCGTGCAGGTCGCCGAGCTCGCCCGCGACCTCGACGTCTCCGAGGTGACGATCCGCAAGGACCTCGACGCGCTCGAGCGCCGGCAGCTGCTGCGACGCACGCGCGGCGGCGCGCTGCTGCCGGAGCGCGGCGACGAGGGCGCCTTCCGCGACCGCCTGCAGCGCGAGTCGGCCGCGAAGCGCGCGATCGCCGCCCAGGCCGCGACGCTCGTCGCCGACGGCGACGTCATCGCGCTCGACACCTCGAGCACCGCGCACTACCTCGCGCTCGAGCTGCTGCAGCGGCAGGGCCTCGTCGTCATCACGCAGTCGCTCCCGACCGCGACCGTGCTCATGGAGCGCTCCGACGCGCGCGTCATCATGCCCGGCGGCACGCTGCGCCGCGAGAGCTCGGGCCTCGTCGGCCCCATCACCGACGCGCTCGTCGGCCGCGGCCGCGTGCACAAGGCGTTCGTCGGCGTCGTCGGCCTCTCGCCGGAGCGCGGCCTGCTCGAGCTCGCGACCGACGAGGCCGTCTCGAAGCAAGCGCTCGTCGCCGCGACCGACGAGGTGCACGGACTGTTCGACTCGAGCAAGATCGACGGCTTCGCGCTGCACCCGTTCGCGCGCGCCGAGCAGGTGACGAGCCTCATCACGGATGCCGACGCATCCGACGACTTCGTCGAGGAGTGGCGCGCCATCGGCGTGCCGGTGGCCCGCGTGCCGCTCCCCGACGCGCAGACGACCGGCACGGCGCCGGTCTCGGCACGGGCGGAGACCGCCTCCCGTCGCCTCACCCTGAAGGAGCATCGATGAAGATCTCACGCAAGATCGCGGGTGCACTGGCGCTCTCGGCGGCCGCTGCCGTCGTGCTGGCCGGCTGCACGTCGCGCAACACCGACACCGGATCGTCGGCGGAGCCGGGCGCCACCGACGGCGCGAGCGCCGAGGGCCTGACCATCGCGTTCGTCCCCAAGCTGCAGGGCATCCCCTACTTCGAGGCGATGAACACGGGCGGCCAGCAGGCGGCCGAGGAGCTCGGCTTCGAGTGGCTCTACCAGGGCCCGACGACCGCCGACGCGGCCGCGCAGGCCGACATCGTGCGCTCGTTCATCCAGCAGGGCGTCGACGTGCTGTTCGTCGCACCGAACGACCCGAACTCGATGGCGCCGCTGCTGCAGGAGGCGCAGGCCGCCGGCATCCACGTCGCCACGACCGACACCGACGCGCCCGACTCGGTGCGCGAGGTCTTCGTGAGCCAGGCCTCGGTCGAGGGCATCGGCCAGCAGCTCACCGACTCGCTCCTCGAGGCGATGGGCGGCTCGGGCAAGTACGCGATCGTCTCGTGCGGCGAGACGGCGGCGAACCTCAACGCGTGGATCGAGGTGCAGGAGGCGTACACCGCTTCGGAGTACCCCGACGCCGAGATCGTCGACATCGTCTACGCCGGCGAGGACCAGGCCATGGCGACGCAGATGGCGACCGACCTCATGAACAGCCACCCCGACCTCACGGGCCTCGTGGGCGAGTGCACCTCGAGCGCCCCGGGCGTCGCACAGGCCGTGCAGGACGCCGACCGCATCGGCGAGGTCTTCACCGTCGGCCTCGGCACGCCGCAGTCGATGCTCCCGTACCTCGAGTCGGGCGCGTCGAGCGGGTCGATCCTGTGGGACGTCGAGGGCCTCGGCTACCTGACCGGCTGGGCCGGCGTGCAGCTCGCGACCGACGGCGACCTCGGCGACACGTCGAGCCTGTCGAACGAGGCGCTCTCGGAGGTCGAGTACGACGAGGCGACGGGCGTGCTGCTGCTCGGCCCGCCGACCGTCTTCACCGCCGAGAACGCGGGCGACTACGACTACTGATCGCCCGATCGACTGACGCCGGGGCGCGGCTCGCGCCGCGCCCCGGCACCCCATCTGGCCCGCCGGCCGGCCCGGAGGCCGACCCGCAGGCAGCCCGCCGGCCCCAGCGGCGGCGATCACGAGGAGCACCATGACCGACACCGCCCAGCGGGCACGCCCCACGCCGGGGCACGACTCCACGCCCCGGCTCGAGATGCGCGACATCTCGAAGCGCTACGGCGGCGTGCGCGCCATCCGCCACGCCGACATCACCGTCATGCCCGGCACCGTCCACGCGCTCGTGGGCGAGAACGGCGCCGGCAAGTCGACGCTCATCAAGATCCTCGCGGGCGCCGAGCAGGCCGACACCGGCTCGATCGCGATCGACGGCACGGCCGTCTCGATCGGCTCGACGACCGACGCGATCGGCCTCGGCGTGCAGACCGTCTACCAGGAGCCGCAGCTCTTCCCCGAGCTCACCGTCGCCGAGAACTTCTTCGTCGGCCGCGAGATCACCCGCGGCCCGATGATCGACTGGCGCGCCCAGGCGCCGCGCATGCTCGAGCTGCTCGACACCGTCGGGCTCGACCGCGGCGTCGCCTCGCAGCCGCTCGGCGGCCTCTCGATCGCGCAGCAGCAGCAGGTCTCGATCGCGAAGGCGCTCCTCGAGCAGGCGAGCATCCTCATCCTCGACGAGCCGAGCGCCATCCTCACCGACGCCGAGATCGAGGTGCTCTTCGGCGTCGTGCGACGGCTCGCCGCCGACGGCGTCTCCATCATCTACATCAGTCACCGGCTCGACGAGCTCTTCCGCATCGCCGACGCCGTGACGATCATGCGCGACGGCGAGACCGTCTCGACCGAGCCGATCGGCGAGCTCTCGGTGCGCGAGATCGCCGAGCGCATGGTCGGCGGCGCGCTCGACGAGGGCGAGCACGTCCCGGGCGAGCACGGCGAGACCGTGCTCGAGCTCGAGGGGCTCACGCTCGACGGCACGTTCGCCGACGTGTCGCTCTCGGTGCGCGCCGGCGAGGTGCTCGGCCTCTACGGCCTCATCGGCTCCGGCGCGGCCGAGGTCGGCGAGGTCGTCTACGGCATGCGCCGTGCGACGAACGGACGGATGCGCGTCGTCGGCAGCGACCGCCACCCCGGCACGCCCGCCGAGGCGAAGCGCCGCGGCATCCGAATGGTGCCGGCGAACCGCTCGTCGCAGGGCTCCTTCTCGTTCCAGAGCATCGCCTTCAACATCACGGTCGGCTCGCTCGGCCTGCTCGGGAAGCTCCCCGGCTGGGTGTCGCCCAAGGCCGAGCGGCGCATCGCCGACGACCTCATCGGCCGGCTCGCGGTCAAGACGCCCACGTCGCGGCAGCCGCTCGGCGCGATGTCCGGCGGCAACGCGCAGAAGGTCGTGCTCGCCCGCCAGATCGTCGAGCAGCCGAAGCTCCTCGTGCTCGCCGAGCCGACGCAGGGCGTCGACGTCGGCGCGAAGGAGGAGATCCACCGGATCATCGCCGACCTCGCCGCGCGCGGCACGGCCGTGCTCGTGATCACCACCGACCTCGCAGAGGTCCAGCGCATCTCCGACCGCGTCCTCGTCTTCCGCTCCGGGCGCATCGCCCGCGAGTTCCCGCCCAGCGCGAGCCAGGCCTCGCTGCTCGCGGCGGCGGCCGGCGCCGAGGACGAGCCCGTCACCGAGGAGGACGACCGATGACCACCGCGACCGAAGCCCGCGCGCCGCAAGCGGTGAGCATGCGCCGCATCCTGCCCCCGATCGTGACGGGGCAGGAGGTCGTGCTGCTCGTCGTGCTTGTGATCCTGTGGGTGCTGCTCGGCATCTTCACGCCCGCGTTCCTCACGCCCGGCTCGATCGGCCCGCTGCTCGTGCAGGTCGCGCCGATCGCGCTCATCGGCGTGGGCATGACCTTCGTCATCATCACCGCGGGCATCGACGTCTCCGTCGCGGGCATGATCATGGTCTCCGCCGTCGTGACCGCGCGCGTGCTCGTGAGCTACGACGTGCCCGCGATCGTCGCGGTGGCGCTCGCCATCGTCATCGGCGCGGCGCTCGGCGCGCTCAACGGCATCCTGATCGCCTACGGCCGCGTGCATCCGATCATCATCACGTTCGGCACCGCGAACGTCTTCCTGTGGCTCGGGCTGCGCGTCTTCAACTCGTCGACCGTCAACGGCATCCCGTCGACGCTCGAGTTCTTCGGGCGTGGCTCGGCTGGCTCGACCTTCGGGGTGCCGCACTCCTTCGCGATCGCGGTGCTCGCCGTCGCCGTCGCGTGGTGGTTCCTGCGCTACGCGAAGTCGGGCCGCAACCTCTACGCGATCGGCGGCAACCAGAACGCCGCCCGGCTCGCGGGCATCAAGGTGCAGCCGCGGCTCGTCTGGGTGTACCTCATCACCGGCGCGCTCGCCGGGCTCGCCGCGTGCATGATCATCGCGACGGGCACCTCGACGCTCGACCAGTCGGTCGGCTCGGGCAAGGAGCTGCAGGTCATCGCCGCCGTCGTCATCGGCGGCACCTCGATCCTCGGCGGCCGCGGCAGCGTCGTCGGCACCCTGCTCGGCGCGATCCTCGTGCAGACCGTCGTCTCGGGCGTCACGCAGCTCGGCTGGCCCACCCAGCTCGGCTTCCTCTTCGTCGGCATCTTCATCCTCATCGCCGTCGGCACCGACATCATCCGCGAGCGAGCCAGGAGGGCCCGCGCATGACCGCCACCACGACGACCCCCGCCGACGAGCGACAGGCGGCGCCGCCCTCGCGCGTGCGCGAGTGGCTCGGCTCGGGCATCCTCCGCGACCGCGCGGTGCTGCTGCTCGCGCTCATCATCGTGCTGCTCGTCGCGATGTCGATCCTCGACGCCGTCGGGCTCACGAGCGGCACGTTCAACAGCGACTACCTCGCCTCGACGCTCATCGCCTACGTGCCGCTCGCGCTGCTCGCGCTCGCCGAGCTGTTCGTCATCACCTCCGGCCGCGGCGGCATCGACCTCTCGGTCGGCTCGATGGTCTCGCTCACGGGCATCGTCTTCGCGATGCTCTACCAGCAGGCGGGCCTGCCGCTGCTCGTCGCGGTCGTGCTCGCGGTGCTCTTCGGGGCGCTCCTCGGCGCGATCAACGGCGTGCTCACCGCCTACCTCGGCTACCCGGCGCTCATCACGACGCTCGCGACCTTCTACGCCTACCGCTCGATCGCGCTCGTCGTGAGCGAGCAGCGGCCCATCTCGGGACCGGAGATCTCGGAGTTCTACAACGCGGCCAAGGCCGTCGAGCTCCCCGTCATCGGCGGCTCGCTGCCGCTCGTGCCGCTCGGCGTCTTCACCTTCCTCATCCCCGTCGCGATCGTCGCGTGGTTCGTGCTCAACCGCACGACCTACGGCCGCAAGCTCTACGCGATCGGCACGAACGACACCGCCGCGCAGTGGGCGGGCATCGACACGCGCCGCACGCGCATGATGGCCTACGTCACGGCCGGTGCGATCTCGGGCCTCGTCGGCGTCTACACCGTCGCGCAGTTCGCCTCCGCCCGGCCCGACGCGGGCACGAGCGGCAGCGGCATGGCGCTGCCCGCGATCACGATCGCGGTGCTCGGCGGTGTCGCCATCACGGGCGGCATCGGCAAGCTGAGCGGCATCCTGCTCGCGGCACTGCTCATCGTGTGGCTCAACGCCTCGATCCTGCTCGTCGTGCCCGGCAACGAGGGCGCGCAGGCGCAGCTGCTCGCGCTCGGCATCGTGCTGCTCGGCGCCTCGCTGCTCTCGAACGCCACGATCCGCAGGCGGCAGGCGGGAGCACCACCGCGCCTCGCGGTCCCGGCGACCGCGCCGGGAGCGCCGAAGTGACCGATCCCCGCGACGACCTGCTGCGGCTCGCGCACGCCGTGGGCGAGCCGCAGCGCGAGCTCGTCATCCTCGCCGAGGGCAACGTCTCGGCGAGGCTCGACGACGAGCGGATGCTCGTGAAGGCCACGGGCTCGTCGCTCGCGGCCGCGGCGCCCGACGACCTCGTCGAGTGCCGGTTCGCGCCGATCCTCGAGCTGCTCGACGACCCGGCGGCGTTCGAGGGCGGTGCGGGAGACGCACGCGTCGCGGAGGCGCTCATGGCCTCGCGCGTCGACCCGGACGCGAAGCGGCCGAGCGTCGAGGCGCTCCTGCACGCGGTCGTGCTGAGCTCCGGCGCGGGCGCCGCCTGCCACACGCACCCCATCGCGGCGAACTCGGTGCTGTGCTCCGACCGGGCAGGGCTGCTCGCCGCCGGTGCGCTCTTCCCCGACCAGATCGTGGTGCTCGGCACCGAGACGCTGCTCGTGCCCTACGTCGACCCGGGCCTGAGCCTCGGCCGGCTCATGCGCGACGAGCTGCGCGACTTCGCCGACCGGCACGGCGCGCTCCCGAAGGTCGCGTGGATGCGGAACCACGGCATCTTCGCGATCGGCGCGACGCCGGCCGAGTGCCTCCGCATCACCGAGATGGCCGACAAGGTCGCGCGCATCCTCGTCGGGGCGCTCTCGGTGGGCGAGCCGAATTTCCTCCCCGACGCCGTCCTCGACCGCATCGACGGTCGGGACGACGAGCACGTGCGCCGCGCGATCCTCGACGCGGCGCGATAGACCACCCAGCGAAGGAGCAATCATGCAGATCGGCGTCCACGGCCTCGTCTTCACCGGCACGTTCGACGAGGCGGGCCTCCAGACCGCCATCGCCGGCACCCAGCAGGCGGGGTTCGACCTGCTCGAGCTGCCGCTCATGGATCCGTTCGCGATCGACGGGGCGCTCGTGCGCCGCATGCTCGACGACCACGGCGTCGCGATGGCGTCGAGCCTCGGGCTCGACGCCGCGCACGACCTCTCGAGCGAGGACGGCGCGGTGAGCCGCGAGGGCGAGACCCTCCTCGAGCGGGCGATCGACGTCGTCGCCGAGGCGGGCGGGCAGCACCTGTGCGGCGTCATCTACTCCGCGATGCAGAAGTACATGCAGCCCGCGACCGAGGCGGGCCGCGCGAACTCCGCCGCCGCGCTCCGCCGCCTCGCCGACCGAGCGGCCGCGGCGGGGGTGACGCTCTCGCTCGAGATTGTCAACCGCTACGAGACGAACATCGCGAACACCGCGCGCGGGGGCCTCCGCTTCCTCGAGGAGATCGGGCACGACAACGTGCACCTGCACCTCGACACGTACCACATGAACATCGAGGAGTCGGGGATGCTCGAGCCCGTCCTCGACGCGGGCGAGCGGCTGCGCTACGTGCACATCGGCGAGAGCCACCGCGGCTACCTCGGCACCGGGTCGGTCGACTTCGGCTCCTTCTTCCGCGGCCTCGCGCGCCTGGATTACGACGGCCCGATCGTCTTCGAGTCGTTCTCGAGCGCCGTCGTCTCGGAGTCGCTCTCGAACACGCTCGGCATCTGGCGCAACCTCTGGGAGGACTCCGACGACCTCGCCGCGCACGCCAACCGCTTCATCCGCGACCAGCTGCGCTCGGTCGAGACGATCGCGCTCCACTGAGCATGGCCGGACCGAGCATGGCTGCGCTCGACCCGACGACGCTCGCGGCGATCGACGCCGTGCGCGAGGACGTCGCGCGGCTCCACCGCGAGCTCGTGCGCTACGGCCTCGTGGTGTGGACGGGCGGCAACGTCTCGGGCCGCGTCCCGGGCGCCGACCTCTTCGTCATCAAGCCCTCGGGCGTCGACTACGACGAGCTGACGCCCGAGCGGATGATCGTGTGCGACCTCGACGGTGCCGTCGTGCCCGGCACCGCCGGGAGCGAGGCGAGCCCCTCGAGCGACACCGCCGCGCACGCCTACGTCTACCGGCACATGCCCGAGGTCGGCGGCGTCGTGCACACCCACTCGACCTACGCGACCGCGTGGGCCGCGCGCGGCGAGGAGATCCCGTGCGTGCTCACCGCGATGGCGGACGAGTTCGGCGGGCCGATCCCCGTCGGGCCGTTCGCGATCATCGGCGACGACTCGATCGGCCGCGGCATCGTCGAGACGCTCCGCGAGCACCGCTCGCGCGCGGTGCTCATGCAGAACCACGGTCCGTTCACGATCGGCAGGACGGCGAGGGATGCGGTGAAGGCGGCGGTCATGGTCGAGGACGTCGCCCGCACGGTCCACCTCGCGCGCGAGGCAGGGCCCCTCATCCCCATCGCGCCGGCCGACATCGACCGGCTGCACGAGCGGTACCAGCACGTCTACGGCCAGCGGCCCGGAACGCAGCAGGGCGACCGATGAGCGCCGAGGCGATCGAGGCGGGCCGCACGGCGCTCGGCATCGAGCTGGGCTCGACGCGCATCAAGGCGTGCATCGTCGACGCGGCCGATCCCGCGCGCGTGCTCGCGGTCGGCTCCCACGCGTGGGAGAACCGCTTCGAGGAGCGCACCTGGACCTACGCGCTCGACGATGCGTGGGCCGGCGTGCAGGCCGCGTTCGCGGCGCTCCGCGACGACGTCCGCGCGCAGCACCGCGCCGAGCTGCGCGAGATCGGCGCGATCGGCGTCTCGGGCATGATGCACGGCTACCTCGCCTTCGACGAGGCGGGCGAGCTGCTCGCGCCGTTCCGCACGTGGCGGAACACCTCGACCGGCCGCGCCGCGGCGGAGCTCACCGAGGCGTTCGGCGTGAACATCCCGCTGCGCTGGTCGATCGCGCACCTCCACCAGGCGATCCTCGATGACGAGCCGCACGTGCCCCGCGTCCGCTCGATCACGACCCTCGCCGGCTACGTGCACCGCGCCCTCACGGGACGCGCGGTGCTCGGCGTCGGTGACGCATCCGGCATGTTCCCGCTCGACGCGGCCGGCGGCGACTACGACTCCGAGCTCGTCGCGCGCTACGACGAGCTCGTCGCGGGCCGTCTGCCGGTCGCGAGCGTCGCCGAGCTGCTCCCGACCGTGCTGCGCGCCGGCGAGCCCGCGGGAGCCCTGACGCCGGCGGGCGCGCTGCTGCTCGACCCGAGCGGCACGCTGCGGCCCGGCGTGCCGCTGTGCGCGCCGGAGGGCGACGCCGGCACCGGCATGGTCGCGACGAACGCGGTCGCGCCCCGCACGGGCAACGTGAGCGCGGGCACGAGCATCTTCGCGATGGTCGTGCTCGAGCGGCCGCTCGAGCGCGTGCACGCCGAGATCGACCTCGTCGCGACGCCCGCGGGCGACCCCGTCGCGATGGTGCACTGCAACAACGGCGCGAGCGAGCTCGCGGCATGGGCGCACGTGTTCGCGCGCTTCGCCGAGGCCGCCGGCGCACCGATCGACGACGACGCCGTCTTCGACGCGCTCTTCCGCGAGGCGCTCGCGGGCGAGGCTGATGCGGGCGGGCTCCTCGCCTACAACCACGTAGCGGGGGAGCCGATCGCGGGCCTCGACGAGGGCAGGCCGCTGCTCGTGCGCACGCCCGAGAGCCGGCTGACGCTCGCGAACCTCATGCGCGCGCACCTGTACGGCGCGTTCGGCACGCTCGCGCTCGGCATGCGCGTGCTCGACGAGGAGGGCGTGCGGCTCGACCGCATGTTCGCGCACGGCGGCATGTTCCGCACCGCGGGCGTCGCGCAGCGGTTCCTCGCCGGAGCGCTCCGCGCGCCCGTGTCGGTGGGGGAGACGGCGTCCGAGGGCGGCGCGTGGGGCATCGCGGTGCTCGCGGCGTTCGCGCGAGCAGCCGCGGGCGGGGATGCGCGCGGGCTCTCGCGCTACCTCGACGAAGCCGTGTTCGCGGCGGCCGAGAAGTCGACGATCGAGCCCGACCCCGGCGACGTCAGCGGCTTCGCGGCCTACCTCGAGCGCTACAGCGCGGGGCTCGCGGTCGAGGCCGCGGCGGTCGAGGCGCTCTGAATCGAGCCGCTCGCGATCGCGGCGAGATCAGCGCACGAGCGCGGCGAACGTGAGCACGACCGTCACGCCAGCGCTCTCGCCACTCGACCCAGCTGCGAGGCCGCGACGGGTCTGCCGGCGACCGCGAGCACGTCATTGACAACCGGCAATCGCCGGGTCTCAATCGGATGGTCGCCGGCGCATCGCCTGCCTTCGAGGTCGGCGGCAATGATCTGCCGGCCTCCGTCGGCACCGGACGCGCCATGAAGCCTTGGACCCCAGGACTACCGCATCGTAGTCTCAACGCGGGAGACGCGTCACCAAGACTGTGTTCAGACATGCACTGTCTTGGCCTCCAGCTCAAGTTCTAACTCCTTGAACCAGGCGGAGGATTGCAGGCGAAAAGCGGAAGCAGCCAGGGCAAGGCTGCCCAGCGCGTCTTTCGACTTCACGCCGCTCGACAACTTAAGAAGCCCGCGAGCGAGCCCCTTGCTCAGAATCTCTATGACATCTTTGCCGCGCGGTCCGAACTCGTCAATGGTGATTCGACTCGCCTCATTGGAGAGCTCTTCGGCGCTTAAAGAAAGCTCGGTCTTAGCGATCAAAGCCTGACAGTAGCGTTCCTCGTCGAGCGTGAGGTCAGGCCAAGATACGAACGCAGTCACAGCCACTCTGTCGAACGGAAGCATGAGTCGGTGGTCGAGCGAGTAGCATCGAATGCGCGCAACCGATTCAGCCTCGGCGCAGCATCGCTCGATCAGAGCGTCTGCGCCACCAAACTCGGCCAGTTTAGCTGGCTCTCCGAAAGAGCGTAGAGCCTGGCTCACCACGCCGAATCGGATGAGCATCGATTCAAGGTCGCGGCCCTCGTACGCCAACGGGGCAACCGCTCCGTCGACCTCCAGCTGGTGTGGGCGGAAGTCCCGGTCGACCACGGCGACATGACCCTTGCGGCCCCAGGCTAAGAGTCTTGCGGATGCCTTGAGTGCAAGGCTGCGTCCGCCGGCTGGGAATATCGGTGAGTCAAGCAGCGGTTGCAGGACGATGACATCATCCTCCCCTTCAACGATCAGTGCAACCCGTTTATCCGACTGCTGGTGCAGGCGGATCCGACCCGCCAGGTCATCGAGTTCACGCAGGCTATTCATTCGCATACTCGCTCAGTAAGTCGAGGCTATCTTCCTCCTGAGTATCATCGTCGTGATCGTCCACTGCAGAGAAAGCCAGTTCTTCGGTCAGCTCCCATCGTCCATTGATTATGGCGGTCGAGTGCGTCGCGATGATCACTTGCAAGCCGTTCAATTCGCTGATGCGTACCACGTCGTCCAGGAATGCGTGCTTCCATGCAGCATGCAGTGAGATCTCGGGTTCGTCCAGCAGAACAACCGAGTTCGGCGCGGCACCGAACAAGAGCATCGTGAAGAGGGCCACCAGGTGTTGCTCGCCGGAGGAAAGTCTCGAGATCTCGACGTTTCTTCCGTTACGGCCAATAATGCGAAGTCCGCCGCGCTCGGTCATGCCGGTGGCCTTGCCCGATGCCGACAATTTCGTGTCGAGGACGGAGCGGAGAGCGTTGACGAGAGCGTTCACCGGTAACAAGGGAGCCTGGCGCCGCTCCATATCTTCGAAGAACACATGAAGAATACGGCGGATTGTCGGTGTTGTTTTCTCCGGAAACTCCATCAGTGTGTGCCCCACTGACAGCGAGTTTCTGCCGAGGTCTTCGTAAGTGCGTGCGATTCGTGCGTACCTACGGCGTAGTTCATTCTCGTTAACGCTCAAGCTTGCTGCGGCGAGAGCTCGGGTCGCGAACGATAGGTCTTCGCTTTGGGCCGCCGTCACCGACTCGGACCTGGCGGCGCTCACCTTCTGCTGCAGTTCGCCCAGGTAGTGCCGGATGCGTGAAGCGCGCGGGCCCGGGCGCGCCTGGTCGTAGCCGCGACTGGCGAAGTCGGCGCGGTCGCTCTCAAGGCGCTTGGTGTCGATCAAGTAAGCCCGCTCTCCGCTGACGATGGAGGCGATGATCGGGTGATCAGCCAAGTTGACGCGAGATTCATAGCGTTCGGCGACTTGTTCCCCCGTCAGATAGCGGTCGCTTCGCATGTCGTGCCAGCGGTTCGGTGACACCTGACGCAAATAGGGCGGCGGTTCATCCGCTGCATCGAGCGACCCGGGCCGCTTGATCGTGAGCAATTCAGTCTCGCCGTGGAGTGACGCTTCGACGACGAGCGAGGCCGCTCGTGGCTCATTGTCTTGGACGGTTGCGTACGATAGCTCTGTGTCGTCGTCGAACTGAAGAGTCAGTTTGTCGAAGTCGATCCCGAACAGAGTGCGAGAGTCCATTGTTAGCGCCGCGGCGATGAGCCGCAGCACGTGAGTCTTGCCAGCACCGTTCGGCGCGGTGATCACGGTCGGCTGGCGAGGCCGCACATCCACACGGTGGTGAGTGGTTCCGAATAGCCCGCTAACGTCGACGGCGACAAGTCTGCGCATAGCCTCACTATGACACATGGTTCCGCGTACGACGGCCGGCGCCGAGCGTGGCCCGAAGCAGGCTCGCAGTCAAGCTCTGAAGACCGCGTGCGTCGCCGGCACCCGCTCGCGGCCGCCGAGCGCCGAGAGCTCGAGTACGACCGCGACGCCCGCGACCTCGCCGCCGAGCTCCTCGACGAGCCGCGCGGCCGCGCCGAGCGTGCCGCCGGTCGCGAGCACGTCGTCGACGAGCAGCACGCGACGACCTGAGAGGTCGCCCGCGGCCTCGATGGTCGCGACGCCGTACTCGAGGGCGTAGTCGACGGATGCGGTTGGCCTCGGCGTCTTGCCGGCCTTCCGGACGGGGAGGAGGCCCGTCCGAGCGGTCGCCGCCATGGTGCCCGCGAGCAGGAACCCGCGCGCCTCGACGCCCGCGACGAGGTCGAAGCCGCCCTCGAACGGTGCGGCGAGTGCCTCGGTGACGGCAGCGAGCGCATCCGCGTCCTCGAGCATCGGACCGATGTCGCGGAACAGCACGCCGCGGGTCGGGCAGTCGGGCGTGAGCGCGATGAGCGACTCGGCGCGGGCGAGTTGGTCGGGGGTGGGCATCGGCACCGGCCGAGGCTAGCCGCCGCGGCTCGTCGCCCGCCGCGATCGCAGGGACGCAGCCGCCGTCGCCAGTAGGCTCGCGCCATGGGCGACCTCTTCGACGACTACGACAAGCCCTTCGCCGTGCCTCGCAAGCGGCAGGGCACGCCGTGGGACGAGATGTTCGAGCGCAAGGGCGACGCTCGCGGCCCCTACAAGCCGCTGTACGACGCGCTCTCGGAGATGTCGAAGGACGACCTCCGCGCTCGCGCCGACGCGCTCGCCACCTCCTACCTCGCGCAGGGCGTGACGTTCGACTTCGCGGGTGAGGAGCGGCCGTTCCCCCTCGACGCGGTCCCGCGCATCATCACGGCGGAGGACTGGAAGCACGTCGAGTCGGGCGTGCAGCAGCGCGTGCGGGCGCTCGAGGCGTTCCTCGCCGACATGTACGGTCCGCAGCGCGCCGTCGAGGACGGCATCATCCCCGCGAAGCTCATCAGCACATCCACGCACTTCCACCGCCAGGCCGCCGGCGTCGTCGGCGCGAACGGGGTGCGCATCCACGTCTCGGGGATCGACCTCATCCGCGACGAGGAGGGCGAGTGGCGCGTGCTCGAGGACAACGTGCGCGTGCCATCGGGCGTCAGCTACGTCATCTCCAACCGCCGCGTGATCGCGCAGACGCTGCCCGAGATGTTCTCGTCGATGCGGGTGCGGCCGGTCGGCGACTACTGCGACAAGCTGCTGCACGCGCTGCGGGCCGCCGCGCCCGCGGGCGTCGACGACCCGCGCGTCGTCGTGCTCACGCCCGGCGTCTACAACTCCGCCTACTTCGAGCACACGCTGCTCGCGCGCCTCATGGGCGTCGAGCTCGTCGAGGGTCGCGACCTGTTCACCTCGGGCGGCCGCGTCTACATGCGCACGACCGAGGGGCCAGCGCGCGTCGATGTCATCTACCGCCGCGTCGACGACGACTTCCTCGATCCGCTGCAGTTCCGCGCCGACTCGATGCTCGGCAGCCCCGGCCTCATGCTCGCCGCGCGACTCGGCAACGTCACGATCGCGAACGCGGTCGGCAACGGCATCGCCGACGACAAGCTCGTCTACACCTACGTGCCCGACCTCATCCGCTACTACCTCTCCGAGGAGCCGATCCTCAAGAACGTCGACACGTGGCGGCTCGAGGACCCGGGAGCGCTCGAGGAGGTCATCGACCGCCTGCACGAGCTCGTCGTCAAGCCCGTCGACGGCTCGGGCGGCAAGGGGCTCGTCGTCGGTCCCGACGCGACGCCCGAGGAGCTCGAGGCGCTCAAGCAGCGACTGCTCGACGACCCGCGCGGCTGGATCGCGCAGCCCGTCGTGCAGCTCTCGACGATCCCGACGCTCGTCGACGACGGCATGCGGCCGCGCCACGTCGACCTGCGCCCTTTCGCCGTCAACGACGGGAAGGATGTGTGGGTGCTGCCTGGCGGGCTCACGCGCGTCGCGCTCCCCGAGGGACAGCTCGTCGTCAACTCCTCACAGGGCGGCGGCTCGAAGGACACGTGGGTGCTCGCCGGTCCGCGCGAGCAGCTGCCGCTCATCGACCACGACGCCGAGTTCGGCGCCTCGGGCGAGCCGATGACGCGGCCCATCCCGATCGTGACGGCGGCCGCAGCGGCCGCGGCGGCGCTCGGGGAGCATCCGCAGGACCAGTCGCCGCAGGATGCGCCGACCACGAAGTCGACGCAGGCGGAGCAGCAGCAGCAATCCGCGCGCTCGCTGCCACCCGCTCGTCGAGCCGCCGGCGCAGCCGGCGTATCGAGACGCCCCGCCGACGGAGGTGACGCCCGATGATGCTCTCCCGCATCGCCGAGAGCCTGTTCTGGATCGGCCGCTACATCGAGCGCGCCGACGGCACCGCGCGCATCCTCGACGTCTACCTCCAGCTGCTGCTCGAGGACGTCGCGGTCGACGAGGACACCGCGTGCCGCGCCCTGCTCGGCGTCATGGGGCACGACGCCCCGCCGGAGCGGAAGCTCACGCGCGTCGACGTCGTCAACACGCTCGCGACCGACCGCTCGCAGCCGGCATCGATCGCCTACTCCGTCAACGCGGCGCGCGAGAACGCCCGCCGCGCGCGCGAGATCATCTCGACCGAGCTGTGGGAGGTGCTCAACGCCACCTACGCGAACATGCCGCGGCGCGTGAGCCCCGAGCAGGTGCACGTCATGTTCGGCTGGGTGCGCGAGCGCGCGGCGCTCGCGGGCGGCATGGCCGACTCGACCGCGAGTCGCGACGATGCGTGGAGCTTCCTCAACCTCGGCCGCTTCATCGAGCGGGCCGACATGGTCGCGCGACTGCTCGCGACGCGCGCGCTCACCGAGGCGTCGGGCCCCTCGTGGACGACGATCCTCCGCTCGGTCGGCGCCTACGAGGCGTACTTGCGCACCTACCGCGGCGTGCCCTCGTCGACGAACGCGGCGGAGTTCCTGCTGCTCGATCGCCTCTTCCCGCGCTCGATCCTGTTCTCGATCCGGGGAGCGGAGGACTGCCTGCACGACATCGAGCCGAGGCACGACCGCGTCGGCTACGTCGACCCGGCCCAGCGGATGCTCGGGCAGATCCGCGCGGAGCTCGAGTTCACGCCGATCCAGGAGATCATCGAGCGCCTGCCGACGGTGATGGACAAGGTGCAGTCGACCACGACGGCCGTGTCGCACGCGGTGCGCGAGCGCTACTTCCCGACCCACAACATGCCCGCCTGGACGAGGGAGGCCTCGTGAGCCGGCTCCGCATCCGCCACACCACCGGCTACCGCTACGAGCGGCCCGTCGTCGCCTCCTACAACGAGTCGCGCATGCTGCCGTCGACGAGCGACGGCCAGTTCGTCATCTACTCGAACCTCGACGTGCGCCCGAGCACCTCGGTCAACACCTACGACGACTACTGGGGCACGAAGGTCGTCTCGTTCGACGTGCTCGCGCCGCACACGGAGCTGCAGCTGACGGCGACGAGCCTCGTCGAGGTGCGGCCGCGGCTCACCGGCGGGCACGAGCTCTCGTGGGAGCAGCTCGAGAAGGTCGCGGCGCGAGCGACGCAGTACGTCGAGCAGCTCGGGCAGACGCGGCGCACGCGCCCGTCGGCCGACCTCGTCGCGTCGGCGCGGATGATCGCGGATGCGTCCGAGACGCCGGGCGCCGCGGCGGCGGCGATCGCCCGGATGGTCGGCGAGCAGATCGAGTACATGTCGGGCGTCACGCACGTGCACACGCTGGCCTCCGAGGCATGGGAGAACCGCAAGGGCGTGTGCCAGGACATCGCGCACATCACGATCGGGGCGCTGCGCTCGGTCGGGATCCCGGCGCGCTACGTCTCAGGCTACCTGCACCCCAAGCGCGAGCCGGTGATCGGCGAGACGATCCGGGGCGAGTCGCACGCGTGGGTCGAGTGGTTCACCGGTGAGTGGAACGCATGGGACCCGACGAACCTCATCGACATCGGCGACCGCCATGTGAAGGTCGGCCTCGGCCGCGACTACAACGACGTGCCGCCGCTGCGCGGCGTCTACGCCGGAGCGGGCAAGAGCGAGCTGTTCGTCTCGGTGGAGATCACGAAGGAGAGCTGAGCCCTGTCGGCGCAGACCGAGCGCGGCTCAGGTCCGCAGCACCAGGTTGCGTCGCGCGTGGAAGTCTGCGGCAGCCCAGCTCGGGCGCCTGCGGCGGTCGCCCAGGCGATGCAGCAGCCTGCGCTCCGTCAGCGATGCGCCGCGTCCGCGCACTCGTCGACGCGGTCGCGCCAGGGGCGGAGGCGCTGGCAGAGGCGGCGGGTCGGGCAGCCTCACCGCGAGCGATGTCGCGGCGGCGGCTGATGCGGTGGCTGCGCCGGCGGTGATCGCGCGCAGCGGTTCTCCGGAGCGAACGGCGCGCGCGTAGGGATCGCTCGGCCGCAGCTGCGGCACGACGCGCCAGTCGCCCGGCTCACCGACGACGAGGAGCCGGCCCGCGTGCACCTCGTGATGGCAGTGCGTGCAGAGCAGAATCCCGTTCTCGGTGTCGGTCGGCCCGCCTCGGCTCCACCAGAGCACGTGGTGCACCTCGGTCCAGGCGACCGGCATGTGGCAGCCGGGCGTCGCGCATCCCTCGTACTGGACGGCGAGTGCCATGCGCTGCGGCTTGGTGAAGAGGCGCTGCTCGCGCCCGAGGTCGAGCACGTGGCCGCGCTCGTCGACGACCGCGCGCTGCACGACTGCCTCGCACAGCAGTCGATCGACGGTCTCGATGGGCACGAGGTCGCCGGTGTGCTCGATGGCGAGGGTGCGCTCCCGGTGCTCCGCGTTCTGCATGTACGCGTCGAACGCCTCGATCGTGCCGTTCAGGACGATGCGCGGTGGCGCCCCACCCGCGAGGGGAGCGTCACCGGACGCCGCGTGCGCCGCGACGAGCCCCATGAGCACGTCGTGCCGCTTCTGTCCGAGCGAGCGGTTGTCGAGGTCGGCCTCGGCTGCATCGTCGCGCGGCGCGTCGTCGTCGACGAATCGCACCTTCGCGCGCGGCGCGGTGTACGCATCCATCAGCGCCTTGAACTGCGAGCCGAGCTCCGCCGGGGAGTCGCCCTCGAAGTGCCACATGCCGTTCTGCCGCTGCCAGATGCGCAGGTCGCGCTGCGCGTACTGCCGCTCGGCGTTCGGCAGCACGCCGTCGGGATCGAGGTACGTCGCGAAGGCCTTCGCGCGGACGGCGAGCAGCTCTGGCACGAGGGGCGCTGCGGCGTCGGTGGCCGCCTCGACGAGCTTCTGCTCAGCCCAGGCGAGCTGGTCGAGATCTGCCCTCGGCGCGGCCGGGGCGAGCTCGGAGACGATGGTGCGCACCTGGGCGAGCGAGATCGCGCCCTCGGCGAGCGCGGCCGCGACGAGCGGGAACGGTGCTTCGACGCTGCCGCCGCTGATGCCGACCGATCGACTGGTCGCCCTGGCCGTCGAGAGCAGCTCTGCCGCCTGGCCCGCACGGATGCCGAACGCCGAGGCGACGGCCTCCTTCGGGCTGCGCTTGCCCATCAAAGCGCAGATCGACGACTCCTCTGGACCCTTCGAGCGCTGCTCGATCTCGCCCGCGAGGCGAACGCGCTGCGCATCGACGATGCGGGCGAGCTCTGCCGTCTGGTGCAGCAGATCGACGACCTCCTGGCGCGGAGCGCTGGAGATGGAGGCGAGGTCATCGAGCACGGCGCGGGCGGCGCGGATCGCTGCCGCGGCCTGCTCGGTGGTCGACATCACTGCCTCCTCGAATCCCTGTTCCGCACAGAGTATTGAAGACCACCCACACGCCGCGGACCCGGGTCGATGGCTGTGGACAACTCGGGCGACCGCGGCCCAACTGCCCGCGCCAGCGTCTGGCGCGGCACCGCGCCCGGATCTACCCTTCCTGCATGTGCAGGAACATCACCGAGCTCCGCGGTCTCGAGCCAGCCGCGAACGACGAGGAGATCGAGGCCGCTGCCCGCCAGTACATCCGCAAGGTGTCGGGCATCACGCATCCGACCGACCGCACTCGCGACGCGTTTGAGCGGGCCGTCGCCGAGGTCGCGCACATCACGCACCACTTGCTCGAGGACCTGCCCGAGCGACGGCAGCCGCCGAAGACGGTGCCGCCGCTGCGGCGGCCCGAGGTGCGCGTCCGCATCGCCGAGCGGGAGGCGCTCGCGGCGGGCTGAGGGCCGCCGCTCCGTCGCACGGGGGAGTCGCGAGCTGACCCGCGCCCATAGCGTGGAGGCATGGCGAGATGGCTCGGGTTCTTCGGTTGGGTCGGCCTCGGCATGGCCGTCGGCGCGGTCGCAGCTACGGCGTTCGACGCGCCCGCCGATCAGCTGGGGATCTGGATGATCTTCGGCGTCGCCGGCGGGATGATGGCGGAGGCGCTGTTCGGACAGCCGTCGACCGCCGTTGAAGATGCTGACGGCGTGTAGGGCCGCCGAGGGGTCTCGCACTACGCGCCTGAACGCATCCGCTCAGTGATCTCGTCCATGACGCGCATGATCGCCACCGTCTCGTCGAGCGGCATGAGCTCGCTCTCGAGCCGCCCCTCTGCGATGCAGCGCTCGACCTCGGCGGACTGGAACTGCATGCCTCGCCCGACGAGCTGGGGCTCGAACTCCTCGACCGCGGTGGAGTGAGCGGATGCGTGGCGTCGCCGGTAGCGCGTCCACGCGTAGAACGCGGGGTCGAGCTCGATGACGCCGTCAGTGCCCGCGATCGTCGCGCGGTTCGAGCCGAGCGTCATCATCGAGAACGTGTGCGTCGAGATGCCGCCGCCCGCGTGCTCGAGGATCGCCGAGCCGCGGTGGTCGACGCCGAAGCCGTCGACGACGCCGGATGCCTGGATGCGGGTAACCGGCCCGAGGATCGCGTGCGCGATCGAGACGCAGTAGACGCCGAGGTCGAGCAGCGCGCCGCCGCCGAGCGCCGCCTCGATGAGGCGGCTGCCGGGGGAGAGGTCGAGCATCTGCGAGTGGTCGGCCTGCACGCTCAGCACGTCGCCGAGCTCGCCGGCCGCGATCCGCTCGCGGACGGCGACCATGGTGGGGAGGAAGCGCGTCCACATGGCCTCCATCGCGAACACGCCCTGCGCGCGCGCCGCGTCGACGACCGCCTGCGCGTCATCGCCATTCGTCGTGAACGCCTTCTCGACGAGCACATGCTTGCCGGCGTCGATCGCCAGGAGCGCGTGCTCCCGGTGGTGCGAGTGCGGGGTCGCGACGTAGATGACGTCGACCTCGGGATCGCTGACGAGCGCCTCGTAGCCGAGGTGCACGTTCGGGATGCCGTGCCGCTCGGCGAACGCTCGGGCGCGCTCGTCGTCGCGGCTCCCCACCGCGACCGTGCGCATGCCCGCCGTCGCGAGGTCGCGGGCGAAGGCGCCGGCGATACCTCCGGCGCCTAGGATGCCCCAACCGGGGGAGGAGGTCGTCATGCGGAGACCCTAGTGCGATCTCCCTCGTCGGAGGGAGGCGGCCGTCGGCGCCGCTCCCTAGCGTGGCCTGCATGGACGAGAAGCGAGCAGGGATGTTCGGCGCCGGCATCGCGATCGGCCTCGGCATCGGGGCTGCGATCGGTGTCGCGATGGACAACCTCGCGCTCGGCATCGCGATCGGCATGGGCATCGGCATCGCGTTCGGCGTGGCCTTCGGGGCCAGCCAGGACGACTCGCGCGGCTCCGACGGCGGCACTGCTGCGCAGCCGGACGACGGCGGCGACAGTGGAGACGGCGGCGCCGGGGGCGGCGACTAGCCTCCGCAGCCGGCTGCCGTCGGGTTGGCCATGCAGTCGCCGTTCGTGAGCACGGTCCCGACCTCGAAGATCTTCACGCCGACGCTCGGCGCCGCGACCGGCAGCGTGCCGGGCACGGGGAACCAGCCGCCGCCTGCGTCGACCTCGGCGGTGAAGACGACGGTGAGGGATGCGGTCACATCGTCGCGGGACGCGTACGTGTGGCTCGTGGTCGTCTCGGTCCACGACTCTTCCGGTCCGTGCCATGGGCTTCCGGATGCGGTGCTCGTCTCCGACGTCCCGTCCCCGTAGTCGAAGACGTACGAGGTCGGCGTCCACCGCACCTCGATCGGGACGTCGAACAGCTGACCGGTCATCGTGTGCGTCTGAGCAGTCGCGTAGAAGTTGGTCGGCGTGCCGACGACGCCCCAGCCGTCCGGCTCAACCACGAGCTCGCCCACGAGCGGGCGGAAAGCTGCGAGGTCGCTGATGGTGATGGGGTCGAAGGACTCAGCTTCCAGTGGCTCCCCCGGCGGAGGAGGGGGTGGCGGGCACTCGTCCACGTTCTCGCCCATCGCGACGCAGCGGTCGTGGAGCATCTGGAGATAGGCACGCCACGCACGCTCGGCTTCGTCGTTCGGAGCGGCGATGGCTGATCCTCCAGCGCCCGGCTCGGCCGGGCCGATCCCCGGGTGGATGAGCGACCCGCCCACCACGACTTCGCCACTACCCGGATCGATGAAGCAGTGCCCGCTCCACAGATCCAGTTCAGTGCATGGGTCCGCGGGCGGTCCTGATGTAGTGAGTAAGGCGGCACCTATAGCCGCCGCGACTAGCCAGTGCATTCGGCAGCGTCCTGATGGGGCTCCAGCGATCGAATCAGCGCCGTGCCGTCAGAGAGAGAGAAGTCTGCAGTCCACCGCAAGACTGCGGCACCTGGTCGCTCGAGGCCCTGGTCGTCGATCGTGCGGAGCCCGCTGCTGTCGGTGCACAGATCGGCGATCACGCCGTCCGCGCTGAAGTCCGTTGTTGCGAACGTCAGGACGGTAGGGACTCCGCGCGTGACTTGACCGCGGTCCAACGACGTCTGAATAGCTTCGGCATACTCCGCCGCGAGCGCGGGTTCGGCGTACGCTTCGAGTCCTGCGGCCGACGGCGACCGGTCTGCGAACTGCGCGTCCACAGCGCTGAAGAATCCATCGAAGGCAGCACGCGCCGCGGCCTCTGCGCTTACCTCGGTGACCACCGACTCGGACGGCGTTGTGGTTGGCGAGTTCGTCGGCTGCGGATCCGAGGTGCCGCACCCCGCTAAGGCCACGCTGACGAGTAGGGCCAGGGCTGCCCGCGCCGTCCGCTTTCGGAACATGCGGGCAGAGTACGCGAGCAGCGTCGGACGCCGACAGTGCTCTCCACAGGCTCACGTGCCGACCCGAGTGACGAGCACTCGCTTATGTCCCCCAACACAAACTCGGACAAAGAAACATCGCGAATGGACTTGCGCTTCTCGCTCCGACCGTTATACCTTCATGACCGCGAACTTCCACGCCAAGCTGAAAGGAGGAGCTCGCGATGTTCATCACCGACATGATTCCCGCTGGGACCCTCCTCGCTGGCGGGGTCTGCTAGCGGCGGAGCGCACGGGCCGACGGCTGCCGAGTCCATCACGGACTCGTTCTTGCCAGGCCACAGCAGGCTTCTGAGCCCTGCGTCTCCTCTCTTCACCGCACGCTGACCACGGCTGCTGCACGGCGCCCGGACACCTGCCGGCCGCTCTGCTCCCGCCGCACTCCGCGCAGCCGCATTCATCACTCGAGTGCAGCGAGCGCGCCATTCTCACGCAATTCATCTTGCGATATCTCGCGCCCATTGACGGGGCGAAATCGCCATGCCAGAAAGCAGAACCACCATGTCGAATTCGACGCTGGTGCTGCCGGCTCCTCGCCGGCTCGCACTGAACGCATCGCGCCACCTGGAGCGCTGGGCTCTCAAGCCCCAGCAGCTCGAGGAGCAGCGACGCGAGGCAGAGGCCTACGAGGCGGCACTCGCCGCTCGTGAGCAGTTCCGCCTCGACGCGCTCGCGCGCACCCTGCTGCGATGACCGCAGCCACAGCGGGGCCGTCCCTTCGGGGTCGGCCCCGCTTCTCGTTGCGGCGCTACTCCTCGACCAACCGGCGCAGCTCGGCGCCGATCGCGCGCATCGACGTCAGCACCGCATCCGTCGTGTCCGTCTCCGGCGCCCAGTTCGCGAGCGCCGCGTAGGCGAGCGTGCGCCGCGCGCCCAGCACGAGTCCGGCGTCGACTCGGACACCCGCATCGGTGCCGGTCTTGTTCACGATCCCAGGGTGCTCGGCTCCGTGACCGTGGGACAGCGGATCCTTCGCGAACGCCGCGGCGACCATGCTGAGGTCGACCGAATGGCGGAGCCAGCCGAGCACCCGGTCGCTCACTGCCGCCGACCCCAGCCTGCGAGCCGCGAGTCGCACCATGAGGTCTGCGAGACCGGTGGCGGATGCGGTCCCGAGCCGGGCGGGATGCTCCGGCCCCCGGTGGTCGCGCACGCGATCGTGCAGGCGCACGCCCTCGATGCCGAGCTCTGCGCGCACGCGCTCGACCGCATCCAGACCGATCCGCTCGAGCAGCGCGTTGGTCGCGAGGTTGTCGCTCACGGATGCGACGAGCATCGCGGCATCCCCCACCGCGAGCGTCGATTGCGCGAGGTGCTGCCACAGACCGGAGTCGCCGACCGGCTCGACGCTCGACCGGTCGAGCCGCTCGTCGAGGTCGAGGTCGCCGCGCTCGGCGAGCACCGCACACGCGACGAGCAGCAGCAGCTTCGGCGTCGACGCGGCTGAGAGCTCAAGCTCGGGCGATCTCGAGAGGACGGTCTCGCCCGTCGCGACGTCACGCACGAGCACCGACCAGGTCGCGGCGTCGGTGAGGGGCGGATGCGTTGCGGTCATCGAGGGGGAGTCTACGAAGCGGGGGTTCGTCTCGATGCGCCACCTGCGGTGGCTCCTCGACGAACGGGTGGCGATCGGCACGCCACTTCCAGTCGGTGAGGCTAGCGTGACCGCATGGCCCGGCCGTCGTCATCGTCCGCCGGCGCGCCCGAGAGCCGCCGCGCATCCGTCGCGCCGAAGGCCAAGCGCGCGCTCTACCGCTGGCTGCCGCCCGAGCGCATCGCGATCGCCGTGCGCACCGCGCTCGCAGCGATGGTCGCGCTCGGCATCGGGTCGATCCTGCCCGGCGGCCTCTCGGACTACGCCTACGCCGCCCCGCTCGGCGCCTTCATCACCGTCGGCACCACCTTCTTCACCATCGCGCGCGCCGCGCTCCAGCAGGCGCTCGGCCTCGTGCTCGGCGCAGCCCTCGGCATGGCGATGCTGTGGATCGACATCCCGGCCCTCGCCAAGATCGGCATCATCGGCGCCGTCGGCGTCGTGCTGCAGGGCGCGGCGACGCTCGGCATCGGCGCAAGCGTCGTGCCGGTCGTCGCGGTGCTCGTCATCCTCTTCGGCGGCGCTGACCCCGACGGCTACGCGACCGGCTACGTCGGCCAGTTCACGCTCGGCCTCGTCGTCGGCGTCATCATCAACGCGCTCGCCCGGCCGCCGCTGTGGGATCGAGAGGCGCACCGACGCATCAACACCTCGGTGCTCGAGCTCGCCGATCGCTTCGACGAGCTCGCCGAGACGCTCCGCGGCGAGTGGCCGCCCGAGCGGGAGGACTGGGCCTCGTGGGGTCCCGAGCTCGAGGGGTGGGTGGATGCGCTCGCCGACGACGTGCGCGAGGCTCGCGAGAGCAGGCGGCTCAACCCGCGCGCCAAGCTTCGACCGCACGACGTCGAGCGCGATGCCGCAGCGGTCGCGGCGCTGCGGGCGGTCGTGCATCGCGCGATCGATGTGCTCGACGCGCTCGCGGGCGCTGCGTGGTCACAGCCGGTCGAGGTGAGCATCGACGAGGCGGAGCGGCAGCTCACCGCCGACGCGGTCGAGGCGCTCGCGGCGCACCTGCGGGCGTGGGAGGAGCTCGACGGCGTCGAGCAGGCATCGGATGCGTCGGGCAAGGCCATCGACGCGCTCTACGAGGAGGCGGTCACCCGGGACCGCCCCGAGTCGGGCCTCGCCGCGGTCGTGTTCGCGCTGCGCGCCATCCGGAGCCGCATCGACCGAGCGGCGGCGACGGCGGCGCCGCAGGTGCAGGGGCCGTAGCAGCGACAGCGCGGCCTGCGGGCGAACAGGTATAGGTCGTGTCGCTCCATCGCGGCCGCGTTTCCAGCGACTCGCCCTCTACCTGCAATGCGAGCGCGGCGCGGCGGCACGAACGCAGCGCCGCAGCGATGACTCACTGGTCGTCGATCGCCGAGCCCCGCATCGGCGCGACGAGCAGCGAGCCGCCCTCCCGCATCCACACCTGGCCGGTCGCGCGCTTCTCCTCCCGCGTCGCGAATCGATAGCGGTAGACGCGCGCCCGCACCCACGCGGGCGACGTCCGCCGAACGGATCGCGCGCGAGCAGCCGCAGGGTCGGCCGGTCGGCTTCCAGCAGGCGCACCAGCAGCATCCGGAACCACGGTCCGTGCGCGCCGAGGGCGAGGAACCACATGAGCCAGTCGAGCCGCAGGTGGTACGGCGCGAACCAGCCCGGCACGCGCCGCACGTCGCCCGGCTTGCCCCTGAACGCGTACTCGACCCAGTCGCCGTCCCGCGGCTCGGCCTCGAGCGTGCCCTCGATGATGATCTCGTCGCGCTGCTTCGTGACGGTGCCGAAGGCGCCGTAGGCGTTCGCCAGCCGCCACCGGTTGAACGACGCGTTCATGAGCTGGCGGCGCGAGAAGAGGTTGCGCACCGACGGGATCGACAGCCACGCATAGCCGACGACGAGGACGATGGTGAGGATGCCGAACCACACGGGCGTCGGCTCGTAGTCGCCCGTCGACGGCCAGGCGGGCACGAGCCACGCGACGACGCGATCGTCGACGGCCGCGAAGCCGAGCACGATCGTGATCCAGTTGAGCCACGCGAAGTTGCCGGTGATGACGAGCCAGCCCTGCGTGAGGATCATGATCGCGGCGGAGACCGTCGCGACGGCGGCGAAGGCGAGCGAGATGCTGGCGGCGGGCCCTGCCCGGCCGATCGCGCCCGCGGCGGTGGCGCCGACGAACGCGACGGCGAGCACCCACGGCGCGATGAGCTGAGCGACGTGGTTGCCGAGCACCTCGAGCTTGTGCCACCACGCGGGCGCGAGGTGCGCCCAGCGGCTGAGCGGCCCCGGCATCGGCTGCGTCTCGTGGTGGTACATGAGCGCCGTGAGGTCGCGCCACTCGCTGCCGCCGCGCAGCTTGATCATGCCGGCGCCGAACTCGAGGCGGAAGACGAGCCAGACCATCAGCAGGAGCGTGAGCGCCGGGGGAGCGTGGTCGTCGGAACCGAGGAACGCGACAAGGAAGCCCGCCTCGCACAGCAGCAGCTCCCAGCCGAAGGCGTAGAACGTCTGCCCGATCGGGAGGATCGAGAGGTAGGCGATCCAGAGCGCGAGGAACGCGAGCATCGGCGCCCACGGCGGCCCCGCCTGTGGAAGACCGGCGACGAGCGTGAGCGCGATCGCGATGCAGACGACGCAGAGGATGCGCAGCATGCGGTCGGAGTAGTGCCACCGGAAGATGCTGGGCACGCCCTCGAGGCCGCCGGCGGCGATGTATCGCGGGGCGGGCTGGAGGCCGCGCTCGCCGAGCAGCGCGGGGAACTGGAGGAGGGTCGAGAGGAACGCGATCGCGAAGATCGCGGCGGTGCCGCGCTGCAGCACCTGCCGGGCGAGCTCGGCGTGCGGGGCGTCGAGCCACTCCAGCCACTCCAGCCCGACCATGACTCGCTCCTCCCCTGCGACCACAACCAGCGTGACGTCTCGCGATCCGGACGGCAATGAGCCCGGTGGGCGCAATGCCTCCTCGCCGGACAGCTGAGCTCAGGCGCGACCGGACGACGCCCGCCGTATGCGCTCTGCAAGGCGGTCGAGAACGCCGAGCACGTCGTCGCTCTGCCATAGCCGGTTCCTGCGACCGGCCGTCGTCTGTCGCAGCACGCCGTCCTCCTCGAGCCGGGCAAGTGCCGCGCCAGCGGTGGGGGCGGACACCCCAAGCCGCTGCATCACGAACTTCGTGTTCACGACCGGCTGTCCTATGAGCAGGTCGATCAGCGGCCAAGCCGACGAATGGGACCGTGCAGTCGTTCGATCCCGCATCGACGCGCGGGCTTCGGCGAGCCCATCGATCAGACTCGTGCCGAATGATGCCGCTTGCCTGGCAGAGCGAGCAAAGGTCTCCAGGATGGGTCGAGCGTCGCCTTCGCGGAAGGCGGTCAGCGCAGTGAAGTAGCCCTCCGGGTCAGTCAGCAGCCCGGCAGAGATAGGCGTCGCGACACGACGGGTGGTGCCCGCGCGTCGCAGCATCGCATGCACGAGCGCGCGCCCGGTCCTGCCGTTGCCGTCGGTGAAGGGGTGGATCGTCTCGAACTGCGCGTGTGCGAGCGCCGCGTGCGCGAGTGAAGGGAGGTCGTTGCGCTCGATGAATGCCGCGAGATCTTGCATGTCGGCTGCGACGCGCTGATGGAGTGGCGGCACGAACGATGCGGTTCGGGGCCCCGCGCCACCGCCGATCCACACCTGCTCGGCGCGGAAGGCTCCCGGCGTGTGCCGATCTTGTCCCCGCATGAGCGCCCGGTGCATCTCCAGGATGCTCGCAACGCCCGGCCGCTCAGCCAGGCGCAGCGCCGCGTCCATGGCGCGGACGTTCCCATGCACCTGCATCGCGTTGGTGCCGGTCTCCTCACCGATCTCGGCCAGGGCCAGCTTCCTCGCGCTCGCCGTCAGGCCTTCGATCTGCGACGACGACGCACTCTCGGTGCGCAGGAGGATCGACTGCAGCGGAGCGACCTCTGCTTCGCCTCGAAGCTGCTCATCGGCGTGTGCATCGAGACGCACGAGCGCACCGGTCGCTTCGTCGAGGTCAGCGGCGAGGTCAGCAGGCAGGCGCACCTCGAGCTGCGAGACATGAGGCACGACCGCGGCCTGGTAGTCGCCCCGGTTGAGCGCGGCTTGGCGGCGCGAGAGCCCAGAATCTTCATCGACCTGCCAATGCGCCGTCTCGTACTCAAGAGAGGGCCATGAGGCGATGGGTGGAGCCGAGGCCTCGCCGGCAACCGTGCTCATGCACCCACGGTACTAAAGGTTTGGCACGAAACCCTCAATACGTCATCCACCTGTTGGAGGTTTGTGTCTAGCCGAGAGCTCCGTCGCTCGTGACATTCTCGTGCACGCCGATCTCCTTGAGCGCCGCGTGCGCCGCGTGCCACCCGCTCATGCCGTGCACGCCGCCGCCCGGCGGTGCCGACGACGAGCACAGGAAGATCCGGCCCGGCATCGGCACGCGGTAGGGGTTCGCGAGCACCGGCCGCGCGAGCTGCTGCGTGCCGGCGAGCGTGCCGCCGCCGATCGAGCCGCCGACGAGGTTCGGGTTCCACAGCTCGAGCGCCGCGGGCGTCATCGGCCGACGCTCGAGGATGCGGTCGCGGAAGCCGGGAGCGAAGCGCTCGATCTGCGCCTCGATGGCATCGGATGCGTCCCCGGGCCATCCGTGCGGCACGTGCGCGTAGGCCCACAGCGTGTGCCGCCCCGCGGGCGCTCGCTCGGGATCGGCGACGCTCGGTTGCGTCGCAAGCACGAACGGCTGCTCCGGCATGCGGCCGAGCGCCACCTCGCGCTCGGCGTGCGCGATCTCGGCGAGCGTGCCGCTCAAGTGCACGGTGCCGGCGCGGCCGACGCGCTCGTCCTCCCACGGCACCGGTCCGTCGAGCAGCAGGTCGAGCTTCGAGACCGCCGGGCCGTACTTCCACGTCTCCATCCGCTTCGCGTAGAGCCCCTCGATGCGGCCGTGCGCGACGCGCAGCAGCTGCCGCGGCGTGAGGTCGAGCAGCACGAGGTCGGCCGGCGGCAGGTCGCGCAGGTCGGCGACGTCGACGCCGGTCTCGATCCGGCCGCCGTGTGCCTCGATGACGCGACCCAGGGCATCCGCGATCGACTGCGACCCGCCCCTGGCGAACGGCCACCCCGCCGAGTGACCGACGCCGCCGAACGCGACGCCGAACGCGCTCGTGAGCGGATGCCCGAGCGGCAGCGTCGCGTGCGTCACCGATCCGGCGAAGAGGGCTTGCGCGGCGCCCGAGCGGAAGACCGAGCGGGCGAGCAGCGTCGCGGGCCACGCACCGCGCAGCCCGAAGCGCGCGAGCAGCACCGGGTCCTTCGGCCACCGCAGCAGCGGCCCGAGGATCGCCTCGGCGGTCGCGTTCGGATCCTCGGTCGCCGGCGCGTGCAGTCGCAGCCACGCCTTCGCGTCGACGCCGAGCTCGCGCGCGGTCTGCTCGGCGTCGCGGTGCAGGATCGCCGCTCGACCGCCCGGCAGCGGGTGCGCCATCGGGTAGTCGGCGTGCACCCACTCGAGCCCGTGCTGCTCGAGCCCGAGCGAGCGGAAGGCGGGGCTCGTGATGCCGAAGGGGTGCCCCGACGCGCCAGGGTCGATGATCGCCTGGTCGCCGAACGCCGGGATCGACGCGCTCGCCCCGCCGATCGTCTCGTTCCGCTCGAGCACCGTGACCTCGAGCCCGGCGCGCGCGAGCACCGCGGCGGCGGTGAGGCCGTTCGGTCCCGCGCCGACGACGACAGCGCTGGTCATGCGGCCTCCCGAGATCGTGGCGAGCGGATGCGTCGGCCCGTCCGGGCGCGCCGCAACCCTTGCGCGGCACCCTACGCCCGCAACTTGAGCGTGGCTGGCCCTAGGTTCTGGGCTCGGGAAGTGCTGGCACCTCCCGTATCGGCGCACTCGCCCGGGTGTCGAAGCGCGTCGACGCGAGCTGCCGTTCCGTGATCGTCACAAGATCGAGGATCTCGCGCGCGACGAAGGCCCGCGCGCGCGTTCCGGTGGAGCGCGTTTCCAGAATCTCAGCGTCGCGCAGTTCGTTGAGCGCTCGCATCGCAGCGTTCTCCGAGATGGAGTGGATGCGCATCACGGTGTTAGCGGTGAGCACCGGCGTCGATGGCAGGTCGGCGAGGATATGCACCACCGCGGAGTCGCTGCGCAGTTGCCGCTGTCTGCCAATCGCCGCGCGATGAGCCTCCACCCTGTGCTCCCACCTCAATCGCATGTCCGCGATCTCGTCGCGCAGCAGACTCGCCTGACCGGCCGCTTGGAGCACAGCGGTAGCGAACACCTCCAGCCATCGGCAGCGTGCGGCATGTGCGTCCGGCGATCCCTCCTCCGCGCTGTGGCGGTAGGCCGTCAGCCCATCGATGTATCGCTCGCGGAACGTAGCCAGCACGAGGCTGACTGGGAGCACCGCATTGACCGTCAATCCTCGACGCGCCAGCACAGTATGGATGAGCGCGCGACCCACGCGGCCATTGCCGTCTGTGAAGGGATGAATGGTCTCGAACTGCGCGTGCGCGAGGGCGGCCTGCACGATGGGGGCGTGCGTCGCCCCGGAGAGGTAGTGCACGAGGTCCTCAAGGAGTGCCGGGACGCGTTCCGGGGAAGGCGGTACGAAGTCGGCGTCCAGCGGGTGCCAGTCGGAACCTCCGATCCAGTTCTGCACTGCCCGGACTCCGTGATGCCGCGGCTCGTCGGCCAATAGCGCCCGGTGGAGTCTGTCGATCGCTTCCAGGCTGATCGTCTCTGCTTCGGCGAGCCGGGTCGTCGCTTCCCGAACGATCGTCATGTTCCGCGCAACGAGCTTCGCCTGAGCGCCGAAGGTTCGAATCTCCTCGTGCTCGGCCAGCTCGGCGAACGCGATCTGTCGGGCTGATGGCGCGATGCCTTCGATGCGCGACGACGCGATAGCCTCGGATCTCAACAGGAACCGCGCGATGCCGGCCAGGTCGGCGCTGCCCGCACCGTGATCGAGAGCGGCCACCGCGCGCTCAGCTTGGCTCAACAAAGCGTCGAGTTCAGGCGTCGTGACGACCGCCATTCCTCTCATCGGGTCGGGGACAAAGGATCGGAACTCGCCACCGCGCCGCGCGTCGCGGGTCAGGCCTGGGTCATCCCTTCCCGACCACGCCTGCGCTTCCCAGCGTCCCACGGCGCCCCCTAAGTGGTGCTCGGTGTATCACTAACGATACTTTACGTGCCTAAAGTGTGACATGCGGAGCCCGAGTCACCACCTTGCGCCCGATCGGATCGTTCGCGACCGGCCTCAGCCGCACGCCTCCAGCACGTCCACGAGCATCCGCTTGTCCTCGCTCGAGACGGCGAGCCCGTAGCCGTGCGCGATTCTCGCGTAGCGAGCCGCATACTCGCACCAGTAGCCCGGATCCTCGGGCATCCAGTCGCCTGGCCCGCGATCACTCTTGGCTGAGTTCGTCGGACCATCGACGGCGAGCAGCGTCGCCGGGTCGTTCGCGAATGCGACCCGCTCGTCGAAGCTCCACGCCCACGCGCCCCCGCGGTGCGCGGACGAGAGACTGATGATGTGGTCGATCTGCACCGCTTGGCTGTCGCCCCCGACGCGATCGTGGGCGAAGTCGATCCTCTGGCCGGTGTACGGGTCGATCGCGAGCGTGCCGGTGAGCACCGTGCAGCCGTCGTCGGCGACGGTCTCGCCCTCGAGATCGCGCTGCAGGATGTCCTGCCTGGTCGAGCATCCGTTGCGGTCGACGTCGACCCATCCGTCGCCGAAGTCGGCGCGCCGATACGGCGGAATCGCAGCCGACTCGTCGATCAGCTCGAGCGCGGACGCGATCGACTGCAGCTGTTCGTGGCCGGACGCCGGCGCTGTCGTCGGCGCGATCGGCGCCGGAGCAGCACTCGGCGAGAGCCTGGGCGCCGGTTGCGCAGTCTCTCGAACGTGCGGGTCCGCAGTGATCGCACCCGCGGCGCTGCACCCGCTCAGCAGCACCGCGCCGATGATCGCCGCAGCCGCACCGACCTGCGCCCGAGCCGACCGCGCGCGCACGAGCCGGGGCGCTGGCGGCATGGCGATCTCCGTCCGAGGGCGATGGCGCGGTGGCTGGATCACCGTCGAGCCCCTGGGCGGCTCACGACCGCTGGGGCTGCCCGTCCTCGCCATCGTATGCACGAGGGGTGACCAGGCCGGCACCTCCGCCAGCGCCTCTGCCGTGCGAACTGTGGCTGCTGAGCCCTACGCGAACCGCTCCCGCACCGTCTCGTGGCTGATGCGCTGCACCTCGGCGATCTGGTGCTCCGAGCGTCGCACGAGGTCGTCGAGCAGCGCCCGATCGAACCGCGAGTCCGTGGTCGACAGCTCGATGAGCGCCTGCCACATCGAGAGCTTGCCGCGCACCGCGCCGGTGAGGAAGTCGAGCTCGAGCTGCGTCATCGAGCTGCGCCGCATGCGCAGCAGGTTGATGGGGTTGACGCTCCCGCCGGCGCGCAGCAGCAGCGTGAGCGCGCGCTTCCAGCCCTTCGGCCGGTAGCCGAGCTGCTGGATGATCTTCGCCAGGTCGCGCCGATCGCGATCCACCTCGTCGGCCAGCTCGCTGAGCGTCCGCTCGTGCGGGGAACCCTCGAACGTCTTCGCCGCCGCGCGGAACGCCTTCACCCCGCCCTCCGAGGCGAGCAGGTGCTCGTTCAAGTACGTCGAGAGGTTGCCGTGGGCGTCGGCGGATGCGTCGGGTCGCGCTGCGTCGTTCATGGTCGCCTCCGGTTCGCGGTGCGGGATGAAACCGTATCGAGAGCGGCTGGCGGGCGGCTGAGGGCCGCCGTCCGGAGGAGAAGCGTCCGCGCGGCATCGGCGGCCTTCGAGCATCGATGCGGCACGCTGGCGGCATGCACGACGACGCCCACGCATCCACTCGCTCCGATGCGGCGCTCGTCGCAGCCGGCTGGGTCGCGATCATCGCGCCGCTCCTCGCGATCGCGCTCAAGCTGCCGACCGGCGGCTGGCTGCTCGTCGGGATGTTCTTCTCCTTCCCGATCTGGCTGCTCGGCTACGCGGCGGTGATCACCGCCGCGGTGAGCATGCTGCGACGCCGCGGCGCGCTGCGGGCGCCGGGGCACCGCACGCGGGCGGTCATCTGGGCGTGGCTCACGTCGATCGGCGTGATGGTCGTCGGCTTCACGGTCGTCGACGGCGGCGACACGAGCGAGTCGGTCGCGTCGACGCTCGGCCTCGTCGTCGGGCAGACCGGCAGCGGGTCGCCGATCAACGACATCTCGAACGCGATCGCCGCTTTCGCCGCGATCGCCTGGCTCGGCGGCTGGCTCGCGCTCGTCGTCGAGTGGATGATCGCGATGGCGCGGCGCCGACAGGACGCGCCGCGCGTCGCGCCGCGCGTCGTCGGCGGGTAGCGAGCGGGCGCCGCGCACCGGAGTGCACGACGCCCGCTGGCCGCGTGGCTACTGCACCTGCAGAGTCCAGTTCCCGTCGGCTGTCACCATCAGCACCGACGGTCCGGAGCTGATGGGCACCGTGCCGCTGTAGGCGCCGATCTCGTTGATGAGCAATCCCATCGAGAGGAACGCGTCAGTCTCCTCGATGACCGCGAAGTTGCTGCCGCCGTCGTGCGTGGCCGCGAGCGCGGCCGCATCCCCGCCGTACAGGAACACCGCATCCCCCGTGCCGGCGTCCACGAGCTCGGGAGCCGAAGCGAGCGGCGCGATCGTGAGGCTCCAGGCGCCGATTGGTCGCGTCGCCCGAGGCTGCGCTTCTGAGCGCCGGCTTCGAGGAGCGCGCGGCGCGGCGCGCCCCTCGAAGCGTTGTGCAACGCGGCTCAGCGCACCGGCGCCCAAGCTCCGGTGCCGACCTCGTCGCGCTCCTGCTCGTCGCTGAAGCGGTCGAGCGTGAACGGCGCGAGCACCGGCGACGGCTTGCCGGTCACGATCTCCTCGGCGAGCAGCTCACCGAGGATGAGGCCGAGCGTCGCGCCCGAGTGCGTGAAGAGCGTGTAGAGCCCGTCGATCGACGGCACGCGCCCCGCGACCGGCTCGCCGTCGCCCGGGATCGGCTTGAGCCCCGCCGCGACGCGCTGCGCGGTGAGCTTCGGGTTGCCGGCGAGCACCTTCGACGCCTCATCGAGCAGGCCCTCGACGGATGCGTCGGGCACCGTGATCTCGCCGTCGTCGCCGACGACGATCGACTGCTCGGCCCAGTCGGCGTCGAGCACGAGGCGGCCGTCAGGCATCGGCCGCACCGCGACGCGCGGCGTGTTGAGCACCGTCCGCACCTCCTGCTCGATCGGCTCGGTGATGAGCACGAACGCGGTGGGCGTCGCGTCCGGCACGTCCACGCCGAACGCCGCGAGGTGCGCGGGCACCGAGCCGCCGGTCGCGAGCACGACGCGGTCGGCAGCGATGCGGGTCCCGTCGCCGAGGACGACGCCGACGGCCGCGCCGTCCTGCACGTCGACCCGCGCGTCGCCCGCCTGTTCGATGACCTGGGCGCCGTTCGCGACGGCCTCGCTCACGAGCGCGGCGATGAGGTCGGGCAGGTTCACCCAGCCCTCGCCCGGGTTGAAGATCGCGCCTTCGTCGGCCACCGCATCCGGGTCGACGTCGGGGGCGATCGCCGCGACGTCGTCGCGGTCGACCCAGACCGCGTCGTAGCCGCCCGCCCGCTCGAACGCGAACGTCTGGGCGAAGCTCTCGTCGGCGCTGCCCCACTTGAGCGCGCCGTCGAAGCGCAGGTACGAGCTGCTCTCGGGGTGCCGCGCGCTCCAGGTGCGGTAGCGGTCGAGGGCGATGAGGCGCAGGTAGTGGTAGGCGGCCGAGCGGTCGCCGGAGGAGTTGAGCCACGCGATCGAGCGGCCGGATGCGCCGTCAGCGAGGGCACCCGAGGTGACGAGAGTGACGGATGCGCCGGCTCGCGCGAGGTGGGCGGCGGTCGAGGCGCCGAGGATGCCGCCGCCGAGGACGGCGACGTGGAGGGGCGAGGAGGTGGTCATGCGGATGCTTTCTGGTCGGTACGGGCTCAGTGCAGGGCTGCCGAGGTGGCGTGCGCCCGCTCGATGATGCGGAGGGTGGCGACGGCGTCGGCGGGGTCGACGGGCGGTGGCCCGCCGGTGCGGAGCGCCTCGGCGAGGCCGCGGTAGAAGGCGCCGTAGTCGCCGCGCAGCGTCGGCACGCGGCGGGTGTCGTCGCCGGCGCCGACGACGCCCCAGCGCTCCTCGGGGGTCTCGCCGAAGCCGGCGTCGCCAGGCAGCGCGCCGGCGAGGAGCGCGGGCTCCTGGCCGTCGAGGCCCCACGAGGTGTAGGCGGCGCGGCTGCCGAGCACGTGGAAGCGCGGGCCGAACGCCGGCGCGACGGCGCTCATCGACAGGTGCGACACGACTCCCGACTCGTGCTGCAGCGCGAGGAACACGTCGTCGTCGGCGGCGGCGCCCGGGCGGCGGCGGAAGACCTCAGCGTGCACCTCGTCGACGGCGCCGAAGAGCTGCATCGCCTGATCGATGAGGTGCGTGCCGAGATCGTAGAGGATGCCGCCAGCCTCAGCTGCGGTCGCCTCCGACTTCCAGCCGGCGCGCGGCTCGGGCTGCCACCACTCGAAGCGCGACTCGAAGCGTCGCACCTTGCCGAGCGCGCCCTGCGCGATGAGCTGCCGGAGCGTCTGGAAGTCGCCGTCCCAGCGGCGGTTCTGGTAGACGGTGATGCGCCGCCCGAGGCGCTCGGCCTGCGCGATGAGCGCCTCGCCCTCCTCGGCGGTCGCCGCGAACGGCTTGTCGACGACGACGTCGAGCCCGGCGTCGAGCGCGGCCGACGCGAGCGAGGCGTGCGTGCCGCTCGGGGAGCCGATCACGACGAGGTCGAGCTCGCCCGCCTGCGCCCACAGCGCATCCGGAGTCGGCACGACGCGCGCCCCGGGGTGCTGCGCCTCCGCCGTCGCCCGCCGCTCGTCGTTCGCCGTCACGATGACGTCGAGCGAGTAGTCGGGGTCGGCCGCGAGGAACGGCGCGTGGAAGATGCGGCCCGAGGTGCCGTAACCGATGACCGCGGTGCGGATCGGCGCCTGAGAGGTCGACGGCATCACAGCACCTCGGAGAGGAAGCGCTGCAGGCGCGGGCTCTTGGGCTGCTCGAAGAGGTCGCTCGGGGCGCCTGCCTCGACGACGCGGCCCTCGTCCATGAAGACGACCTGGTCGGCGACCTTGCGGGCGAAGCCCATCTCGTGCGTCACGACGAGCATGGTCATGCCGCGCTGCGCGAGCTGCGCCATGAGGTTGAGCACCCCCTTGACGAGCTCGGGGTCGAGCGCGCTCGTGGCCTCGTCGAAGAGCATGACCTCGGGCTCCATCGCGAGCGCGCGGGCGATCGCGACGCGCTGCTGCTGCCCGCCGGAGAGGTCGCGCGGCCGGTGGTCGGCGCGCTCGGCGAGCCCGACCTTCTCGAGCCGCGCCTCGGCGACGCGCCGCGCCTCGGGCTTCGAGAGGCCCTTGACGTGCCGCACGGCGAGCGCGACGTTCTCGAGCGCGGTGTGGTCGGGGAAGAGGTTGAAGTGCTGGAAGACGAGGCCGATGCGCTTGCGCACCGCATCCGGCTTCTGGGTCAGCACGCTCTCGCCCGCGAGCAGCACGTCGCCCGACTTCGGCTCGTGCAGCCGGTTGACGCCGCGCAGCAGCGTCGACTTGCCCGAGCCGGAGGGGCCGATGATGCACGTCGTCGTGCCGGGCGCGACCTCGAGGCTCACCTCGCGGAGCACCTCGATGTCGCCGTAGGCCATGGTCAGGTCGCGCAGCTCGAGGCTCGAGCCGGCGTAGAGGTGCCCGTCGGTGATGGGGACGGGGGTGGTGTAGGTCACGTGTTGCTCCCGTAGGTGAGGGCCGGCGTGGGGGTGAGCTCCTCGAGCTCATCGAGTCCGCTCTTGGGCGGTGCGGGCTTGCGGCGGCCCGTGCGGAAGCGGTCGTCGAAGTAGTTCACGAGGTGCGTCAGCGGCACCGTGATCACGAGGTAGAACACGCCCGCGAGCACGAGCGGCGACAGGTTGCCCGTCAGCACTGCAGCGTCCTGGCCGACGCGGAACAGCTCGCGCTCGGTGACGAGCAGGCCGAGGAAGTAGACGAGGCTCGAGTCCTTCACGATCGCGATGAACTGGTTCACGAGCGCGGGCAGGACACGGCGGATGCCCTGGGGCACGACCACGAGGCGCATCGCGCGCCCGTAGCTCATGCCCAGCGCCCGGCAGGCCTCGAGCTGACCGCGGTCGACGCTCTGGATGCCGGCGCGGAAGATCTCGCCGATGTAGGCGCTCGCGATGAGGCTGAGGGCCAGGATGCCGAGCGGGTAGGGCGAGGGGCCGAAGATCTGCTGGCTGATGCGGGCGAAGCCCTGGCCGATCAGCAGGATCGTCAGGATCGCGGGCAGGCCGCGGAAGATGTCGGTGTAGACGCGGGCGGGGACCCGCAACCACTTCGACGGCGAGATGCCCATGATCGCCACGACCATGCCGAGCACGACGCCGATGGCGGTCGCGGCGATCGAGATGACGAGGGTGTTGACGAGTCCGACGCCCAGCAGCTGGGGGAGGACCAGCCACATGGCCTCGAAGTCGAGGAAGGTCTTGATGAGGTTGTCGAGCCAGTCCATGGTGTGCTCCGTTGCAGTTGAGGTGTCCGGTGCGGCGCGGTCACGCCGCACCGGACACCGAGGGTTCGATTACTCGGACTGCTCGCTCGACGGGAGGTACTGCTCGGGCATCGGCGAGCCCGGGAACCACTTCTCGTAGAGCTCCTTCCAGGTGCCGTCCTCCATCGCGGCGGCGAGCGCCTCGTTGAGCGCGGCCTGGAACTCGGGCTTGCCCTTCGCGATCGCGAAGCCGGCGGGGGCGTCGAACGACGGGATGTCGATCGCGTTCTCGAGCCCGTACTGCTCGGCGTACTCCTTCGCCGCCTCGTAGTCGAGGAAGTGCGCGTCGATCGAGCCGCTGTTGACGGCAGAGATCGCCGCGTTGTTGTCGGGGAAGCGCACGAGCTCGGTGTCGGTGAAGTTCTTGACCGCGTAGGCCTCCTGCAGCGTGCCCTGCACGACGCCGAGGCGCGTGCCGGCGAGGTCGGCCTCGTCGGCGATGCCCGCGTCGGGGTTCGCCATGACGGTCAGGTAGCCGGCGAGGTAGCCGTCGCTGAAGTCGACGGTCTGCTGGCGCTCCTCGGTGATGCCGATCGCGGCGACGCCGACGTCGAACTGCCCGTTCGCGACGGCGGCGAGCAGGCCCGAGAAGTCCTGGCCGGTGAAGACGACGTCCTCGACGCCGATGCGCTCGGCGACGTCGGTGAAGAGCTCGACGTCGAAGCCGGTGAACTCGCCCGACTCGTCGGTGAACGTGTAGGGCCGGGCGTCGCCGAGGCTCGCGACGCGGATCTGGCCGGGCGTGATGAGGCCGTAGGGGTTGTCCTCGGTCGCCGACTCGGAGGCGCTCGGCGAGCCTCCCGAGCAGGCCGCGAGCGCGAGGGCTGCGGCCGCCGCGACGGCGGCGATCGCCGTGCGGCGGTGGTTGGGGCGGAGCTTCATGGTGGTCCTCTCGATGGTGCAACGCCGGTGGTGCTGCATCGGATGCTGTTGGTCCCGTTGCTGAGACCGGTCTCACTCGGTTATGTTGAGACCGGTCTCAACCCGTTTGCTGGGACAGTACGGCACGACGCGGTGAGACGTCAACACTCGAATCGGAGGAGCGGTGAGCGAATCGGCAGCCACGGGCAGCGGACGGCGCGAGGTCACGGTGAGCGATGTCGCTGCTGCGGCCGGGGTGTCGAAGGCGACCGCCGCGCGGGCGCTCGGCGACTACGGCGCCGTGAGTGACGCCGTCCGCGATCGCGTGCTCGGCGCCGCGGACCGGCTCGGCTACCGGCCGAACGCCCTCGCTCGCACGATGAGCACCGGCCGCTCCAACACGCTCGGCATTGTGGTCGGCGACATCGAGAACCCGTTCTTCGCGCAGGCGACGCGTGGCGCTGCCGACGTGGCCGCAGCAGCAGGCTTCGACCTGATCCTCTCGAACTCCGACGAAGACCTCGAGACCGAGGCGAAGGCGATCGGCGTCCAGCTCGCCAAGCGCGTCGACGGGCTGCTCGTCGCCTCGGCCTCCTCGGTCGAGACCGAGAACCTGCGCTCCGTCGTCGACGCGGGGCGGCCGCTCGTGCTCTTCGACCGCACGGCGCAGGGCGTCGAAGTGGACAGCGTCATCGCCGCGAACCGCAGCGGCGCGCGCGAGCTGACCTCGCTGCTCGTCGACGCCGGACACCGGCGGATCGCCTTCATCTCGACCATGACGCACCCGACCGACTTCGACCGGTCCGCCGTGGTAGCGACGTCGTCGGTCGCCGAGCGCATCGAGGGCTTCCTCGATGCGCTGACCGCGGGCGGCGTCGAGCACCCCGAGCGGCACGTGCACCTCAACGCGCGTCGCGAGGGCGTCGAGCGGATGGCGACTCGCCTGCTCACCGCCGCCGGCCCGGTGACCGCGATCGTCGCCTCCGACAGCCTCATCGCGCTCGGCGTCTTCCGGGCGGCGCGCGAGCTCGGCCTGCTGATCCCGCGCGACCTCTCGCTCGTCGCGTTCGACGACGCGGACTGGACGGGCGTCGCGACGCCCGGCATCACGGTGATGGCGCAGCCGATCCATGAGATCGGCGCGGAGGCTGCGGAGCTGCTGATCCGTCGCGTGCGCGGCGACGGCCGCCCGCCCGTGACGCGCGTGCTGAAGCAGCACCTCATCGAGCGACAGTCGGTGGCGCCGCCGGTGCGATGAAGCTCGCGGTTCGTCGGGCTGACGAGAATCGGCACGCATCGCCTCCTTGATCGCCCGTGACGCCGAGCGCCCACACGTCTTCGCGATCGTCCAGGTCTACGACACCGCAGATGCGTTCGCAGCGCGCCGCTAGAGCGCGCCTCGCTTCAATCGGGACGCACGTTGTCTCAACGTCAGAGAGCCGGCGCCGTAGGCCGCTCCGGTCATGGCGCGATCGTCTGAGCGTTAGCCTGCCGAATGATCGCGGCCAGGCGGTTTCAAGAGCACTCTTCGCCGCCCGCGCTACCATGGTCATCATTGGGGGCCGGCGCCGGCACCCGACGGATGGGTCGTCGTTTCACCTCGCCGCGGCTTACCTCGCCGAACTCGTGCCCGCAGAGCGCCGCTGCAGCAGCGGGGAGCTCGCGTGGACTGCGGAACCAGCGCTGCCGCGTCGACCATTGCTGCGTACTCGACCCGCGATGCCGCGGGCGTGCTCGTAGCAACCTGATCAGGAATTGTGCTTCACAAAGCAGCGGGGCCCGACAGTCCTCCACGAGTCCGCCCGCGAGCGCTACCTCTCCTACACCGTCCGCCGGCTCGTCGCGGTACTTGCGCGTCCTGCGAGCCATGTGCTCGACCGAGGACCTTCGTCGTCTCGTGAGGGACAATCGATGATTCCTAGCGGCGAGCGCGTACCGATGTACCATCGCGCCCCCGAGCGAGCCCTCATGTCAACCGCTTCCGGACGGCCGCGCTCAGCGACTTGGTGACCTGATCGCGGACAATTTGAGCCACGTACCCGAATGCGCCGGTATGAGACCCATCGGCATCGGGGTGCACGAACTGCTCCACTACCGCGCTGTACAGGGCCTCAACAAGAGTTACGGTACTCTCCTCCCAGACAGGTGCCGCCTCAAATCCTTCACCCAGATGCGTGACCAGCTGATTGCCTATTTGAACCCGCTCGGATTCGTTCAGTACGTCGAATAGGGTGGCTTCAACCTCTTGGCTCTTGAGTTTGAGCGTCGAGTCTCCACCGGATAGCGCTTCGACGACGTCCCGGAACGAAACCATCGTCTCGGTGAACGCGCGCACGTCACGGATCAGCTTCGCTGCCCCTGTCGAGCCCGCTCTGGTCCTTCCGCTCGTGGCACGCACCTCACGCTCGCGACGTCTAAGGGTTGTTGCGATGGCCTCCTCGACCGCATCCGCGCCGAGCGTTTCAGGGTTCGTCGATCCGGCTGCCCTTGCGACCGCGACGGTCAACTCGGCCCATGCTGCTGAAGTCGAGCCAGGCATCTCGTACAATTTTGACGCTTTGAGCGTTCTGAAGGTGCGGTAGGCGCTCAACACTGCGGTCTTGTCGCCAGACTCTACCTTTGTCCAGTCGAGGGAGAACCAGGCCTCGAGATTAGACGTCGAAACCCATCGCACTCCCTCACATCCGACCTCGTTGCTGCGATAGAGGGCCGACAGCGCTCCGAACGCGCTGGCTAGCGTCGCCGCGACAAGTTCCTGATCGTCGCGCGCGACCGAATCCGACAGCGTGATTGCCTGAAAGTTGTCGGTGGTGACGAAGGGCTTATTCGACCACCAGACTTGCGGCTGAAACTGCGGATGTGCACCAACCGCGATGCGCGACGATCTCCACTTTGCGCTCCACCAGGTTTGGCCTTTCGCCTTCACGCTTGGCTTGTCAGCCACGCCCAGTCGCTCGCCGGCTCGTACGTACTTCTCGAGGTCGCCGCCCTTTGGGAGCTGAGCCGGAGCGCTGAGAATCCACCAGTTCGCAAGCGCCGAGTTAAACTCACCGGTCGATTCGTCCTTCGGTGACCGGAAGAGGGGCGACAGGTAGTCGCGATTGAGGCGGATTGGCATACCGTGCCCTAGCAAGCTTCTCACCTTCTTGTCACTGGTTGGTTCCCGATCCTGAAGCTTGAAGAAGGCGTGTCCCAACTTATTGCCACGGTACACAGATGCATCTTGAATGCTGCCAATCCGGACCGCACCGGGCAAGCTTTCGAACAAAACCAGCTCATCTGGCATCGTGCCAGCGATGAGTGCGTCCTCACCCGCAGGCAAGTCGCCGAGGTCCCGCGCAAGGTGACGCTCAACCGGCCGCGGGAAGCCATTCACGGCGTCGACGCCCCCGCTAAGTGGTTCCAACACGTTCACGAAATTTAGGCGACCGAAGTCCGTCTCGCTTGTCGTACGCGCCCGCATGAAGATTACGACCGGTGCTACGCGCGCATCAGAAAACCAGACGTCAGACTCCGTATGCCAGACACTCATGTCGAAGCGGCGCCGTAGCCAGGCGACGAGGGTCGCGTGCTTCTCGTTCTGCAGAATAGCGGCGGGGAGCACCAATGCGATTCTGCCGCCAGGGCGGAGCCAAGCTGCCGCTAGCAATACAAACCAGCCCGCCAGATTGATGTGGTCTGGCATTCCGGTGGGCAGCACGGGCTCAGCAGTCGGCTTAGTGAGTGCGGCTAGGTCAGCGCGGTAGCGAGCTGGGTCAGTCGCAGACTCGTCATACGGCGGGTTGCCAAGCACAACCGAAAAACTGTCTGGATAGTCGAGCCGATACGGCTCGCCATGATCGGGAGTCACCTCTACGGCTGCGTCGCCCGGGCGAAGTGCCAAAGCGTCTCGGTTCGAGACAGCCGGGAAGTTCCGCCCCTTATACAGGGACCGTGTTGCGAGATTCACTGTCGAAAGATGAACGGCGAAGGAATCGAGGTCATTGCCGAAGATCTGCTCCAGAACGTCTGTGTGCCCTCGTTCCTTCCTCAGCTTGGTGTAAGCCTCCACCAGGAACGTCCCGCCGCCTGCGCAGAAGTCGACGACGGTGTCGCCGGGGTCGTTCACTGCCCAATCGGTCATCGCCCGCGCAAGCCGTGTTTGGGTGTAGTGCTGTCCCATGTCTTGGCGGCGCTCTGCGGAGATGAGCCGCTCGAAGATCACCCCGAGTATCTCGCTGTTGACTTCCTCGAACTTTATGCCGTCGAGTGCCTCGAATAGTTCGAGCCAGAACGCCCGAAGCGAACCATTCTCGACCTCCAGCGCCCACCGCGCACCCTGAGAGAGCCCGAAGATCGTCTCGTAGTCGCCAGTGAAGCGCGTTGCTTCTGTCAGGTTCGCGGTCAGCGTTGCGGTCATGAGTGCGCTGGTGGCTGGCTTCAGGCCGGAAAGAATTGGGCCGAGCGAGAAGCTGGGCCGGACAGTTTCATAGAAGAGGCCGGACGTCAGAACCTCCGCTACGGCTTGTGCGACGAAGTAGCGGGCGATGTCGCCCTTCGAGAGGTCGAAGCCGCGTTCTGTCGCCTCCTGCACTACTGGTTCAGGAAGGCTGCCGTTGCCGTACGAATCAATGAAGACCGGAAGCGCTTCGGCAATGATGGAGTCAGCCGACTGCTTGAAGATCGTTAGGTAGACCTCGTCCTTGCTGATTTGTGACTCAAGTTCCTGCTTGAGTCGCAATCGGCGCAGCTGGTTGAAGAAGCTCTCGAGTCCTTCTTGGACCAGAGCCTCGCGTCTCGTCGGTGTGAGCGTGACCCACCAGTTCGCGACTCTGGTCTCCGACTCACCGATCAGGTCAATGCGATCTCCGAGGAGTGCGCGAAGGTAGTCATGCTCGTCATGCTTCTCGACGTCGAACAGTGCGACCTGTAGGAAGTTTGTGGTGAAAGCGTAAGTGCCTCCCAACGCTTTCGCTTTGCCGATTGCGCCATTCACTTCAGATGCGACGAACGGGTGAAGGCCCCCAGGCGTCTCAGGCTTCTTAGCCTCCCCCGAGGCGAGCAGCTCGTGGCTTCCATCCGCTCTACGAATCTCGACATCCGGGCGCTGGGCGCTCTTGGTCAGCTCAGTCTCTACCCGCCACTCGACGGGAAAGCCCATGACCCTAGTTCCGACGGATTCAGCGATCACCTTGATGTCACTGAGCATCCCGACTTCGTTGCGCCCGGTGGGCATGCGCTTCGCCATAGATCAGCCTTCCGTGCGGCAGCGGTGTCCGCTGATCTTAAGGCGGCGCGGTGACAGGCCGTGACCGCGAGCACTGTGTTGAGAAGCTCGTCTGACGCGGGAAGGGTGGAGGCGCTCCGCGAGCGGGATGTTGCCGATCGACAGCAACAAGTTCAGAGGAACTCGAGCGGGTCGAACTCGTCGATCGGGATGATGCGCACGCGCGGCAGGCGGCTCGTGAAGGCGGCGACGTCGTACTCGAGGTCGAAGAACTCGACGCCCTCGACGTCGCGCAGGTCGCCGGCCATGAACTCGCCGAAGCCGACGATGCTGACGCGGCGCGCGCCGTCCTCTGCCAGGCGCTGCATCTGCAGCGCGAAATCGCGGTCGTGGCTCACGAGCATGACGTCGTCTGCCCGCTCGGCCAACGCATCCGCCGTCTTCTGGATCGCGATGTCGACGACCTTGCCCTCGCCGCTCAGCGGCACCGGCCGGTAGCCCATGGCGATGAGTGCCTGCACGAACGACGCCGGCAGCTCATGGCTGACCGCGAGGAAGAACAGGCCCTTCACCGGCTGCTGCCAGGCGCGCTCGGCGAAGTCGAGGACCTTGTTCCAGCGCGGGCGCTCCTGTGGCTCGGGGCGGCGGTCGAGGATCGAGACGCCGAGCGTGGCGTCGATGTTCTCGCCGTCGATCAGCAGGTAGGTGGTGCGCTCGGGCATCGAGCACAGCCCACTCGCCCTCTGCGAGCAGGGCGATCCAGACTGTTCGCTGGTCGCCGGTGAGGATCCGCGTCGAGAGCTCGCGGTGGCCGCGCGGATTCCAGCGGATGTCGAGCTCGGTCCCTCGAGTGACGCCGAGCGACTCCGCGATCTCGGGGTCCAGCTCACTAGCGAAGGCCGGGACGCTTCCTGGCGGTGCTGGGCGATCCATGTCCACGAGCACAGTTTCCGGCCGGCCGGCCGCCCACGGGAGCAGTCCGGAGTCGTGGCTGCTCGACCAACAGCGAGGCGGCCGCCCGACACATCGGACGGCCGCCTCGCTCGCGACCTCAGTTCTCGGGAAAGCCGAGGTTGAGGCCGCTGTGGCTCGGGTCGAGCCTGGCGCCCGGCAACCCTTCCCACTGCGCAGGGTGCGCCAGCAGAAGAGCCTGCACGCCGCAGCCGCGGCGGGCAGGTCGGTGGAGGCGTCGCATCCGCTGCCGAAGTGGTGAGGACGGATGCACCCAAGAACGGTCGAATCGAGATCGATCCCCGCATGTCGGCCGGTTATACGGGGGCCCGCTCGACGGCGGCCACACGGCGGACTTGCCGTCCAAGCTGGCGGGCAAGCCGCGGACTGGCGTCGAAGTGCTGCGGCCGCGGGGCAAGCCAACGCGGTCCAGCCTTTACGGGCTCATCGCAGTTGACGGTGTAGACGGTCGAGGTGCGTCGCTGGCCGGGTAGGGGTCGAGGTCTTCCAGGATGGAAGTTCCTACGCTCACCGTCCGAAAGACCTCGACGTGTCCGACGTTACCTTTGACGCGCCCTGCCTGACCACGTTCTGCCGACTCGACGAGCTCGGCTTAGAAGCCATCGGCCAACGCCTCGAGCCCGACCGCGCGGTGCTCTTCTGCCGGGTCGTGCAGGCTGACGAGTGGTGCCGCGACTGCGGCTGCCAAGGGGTGCCGCGCGATACGGTCACGCGGCGGCTGGCGCACGCGCCGTTCGGGCACCGGCCCACCGCGCTGCTGGTCCGCGTCCGCCGCTACCGCTGCACCGGCTGCGGCCGCATCTGGCGGCAGGACACCACGCGGGCGGCGGAGCCGCGGTCGAAGATCTCTCGCACCGGTCTGCGGTGGGCGCTGGACGCGCTGGTGCTCGACCACCTCACGGTCTCGCGCGTCGCGGCCGGGCTCGGCGTCGCCTGGCACACCGCCAACACCGCCGTGCTCGAGGAGGGCAGGCGGCGCCTGCTCGATGATCCTGCCCGCTTCGACGGCGTGGCGGTGCTGGGCGTGGACGAGCACGTCTGGCGCCACACGCGTCACGGCGACCGCTACGTGACCGTCATCATCGACCTCACGCCGATCCGCGACGGGACGGGGCCGGCGCGGCTGCTGGACATGGTCGAGGGCCGCTCGAAGCAGGCGTTCCAGCACTGGCTCGCCGCCCGATCCCAGGCCTGGCGCGACCGGGTCGAGGTCGTCGCGATGGACGGGTTCTCCGGCTTCAAGACCGCCACCACCGAGGAGCTGCCCGAGGCGGTCGCCGTGATGGATCCGTTCCACGTCGTCCGGCTCGCCGGGAACGCGCTCGACAGCTGCCGGCGGCGGATCCAGCAGCAGATCCACGGGCATCGGGGCAGAAAGGGCGATCCGCTCTACGCCGCTCGCCGCACCCTCCACACCGGCGCGGCGTTCCACACGCTGCGGCAGCAGCAACGGCTCGACGCGCTCTTCGCTGACGAGCGGCATCTCGCGGTCGAGGTCACCTGGGGCATCTATCAGCGCATGGTCGCCGCCTACCGGGAACCCGACCGCGCGGCCGCGCGCACGCTCATGACCGAGCTGATCAACACGGTCAGCAGCGGCGTGCCCGCGGCGCTGCGCGAGGTGATCACGCTCGGGCGAACACTCAAGCAGCGAGCCCTCGACGTGCTCGCCTACTTCGACCGACCCGGGACCTCGAACGGTCCGACGGAGGCGATCAACGGCCGCCTTGAGCACCTCCGCGGCTCCGCGCTCGGCTTCCGCAACCTCACCAACTACGTCGCGAGATCGTTGCTCGAGGCCGGCGGCTTCAGGCCGCTGCTACACCCTCAAATGCGATGAGCCCCTTTACGCCGTCCATCGCTGCTTGGCGCGGATCGCGTGCACGGCGAGCGGAGGTTCGACCTCGTGCGACTGGAGGCTCCTGACGGCGAGCGTTTCGTCGTCACGCTTGGTCGCGTGTGCGCGATGCCTGCGTCGACATGCGACTCGACGAGCAGAAGCTGGTCACCCTCCTTGTGAACGTTGCGAAGCACGGCGAACCGGTGGCGCGGCTGCGACTCATCCCCAGTAGGACGAGGACCCGCGTTCCCAAATCTGCGCGTTGACCGCGTCACGCAGTCCGCTCCGCTCAGTGAGCCGACGATGATCGACCAGACTCCACGCTCTCCGGTAACCCTGCACGCGCCTCGCCGTTGGACACGTCCGCCTTGAGCAGCAACGTCCCGCCCGACGACGCGCTCTGGGTGAGCTGCTCGCGGTGACCGACCAGTCGTCGCGGAACCGCCAGCCGGCGCCTCCGGGCGCAACAAAGTGACGGTTCCTATCGCAGGATTAGACGACTAGATCCGCCGTCTCGAGAACCGGCTCTGACGCTTCATCCTCCACGAGCCGTTCCTCGTCCTCATCGGCCGCGCGTTCGACGGAAGCGGCCCGTGGTTGGTGGGCGGGCCAGCGCTGCAACGCCCATTCGGCGATCGCCGCCGCTCGGTGCTCAATCGAGGTCGGCGTCCACTCAGAGTAGAGAAGAGCGACTTCGCGCTCTCGTGCAAGGTTCGATTCACTGTAGTAGCACCAAGGCTCGCTCTGCCCCTCGCTGCCACGCTTGCCGCGCTCCCGTCCGTCGGGGCTGTCCAGATATGGCCGACGACCGTAGCGGGAGTTGTCGCGGGTTAGCACTAGATTACCGATGCCGTGCACGAGCGTGGAGTGCTGTTCGGGGGTGAAGTCGTCCCACCACGCGGATCCCTGCTCGGGGTTTTGAGGAAGGATGTGCTCGGTGGTCTTGCTGCCCCGAGCGGACATCTCCCCGAATTGGGGCACGTCGCTAGCTTCGCGCTGCTTGTCGAGCTCGTACTCGTAGAGCACGAACTTGTGCGCTGTAGCGCGTGGGAACCACTGCACGTCCACCGCGAAGCTGGCACGGATCTGGTCGTCGGGCGCAAGTTCCCACAAACGGCGCTCCAGCCGGTCAAGGATTTCGGCAGCCGGCTTCCCCTCGAAAAGATCGCGCGCCGCCCAACGGAGCGAAGACTCGCCTGCGTTGGATCGCAGGCCACGGATGGCCCACACCCGCGCCGAAAACCTCTCGCAAAAGTCAATCACGCGGTAGTACAACTGGCCGTCTTCGGGGTGGAGCAGTCGCGTAGCAAGGATCAAGGTGTGGAAGGGCGCAATGGATCCGCTGCGGCGCAGCGCGGCTGTCTTTTGGCCGATTCGCGATGCCGTCGTCGGGAACGAGGGGTACTCTGCACCGTAGTCGTAGACGTCGGCGAGCACTTGAGCGCTCCTGCGCAAGGAGTCGACATAATCAACGAGAGCCGAGTACAGTCGATCATTATGCTCGTCCGGATCCTCGCGATTCTTAGTGGAACTCGCCAGGCGGCTGCTGTCGGCAACAAATTCTGAGCGCGGGAACTTCAGCTTGACCGAATCGGCACCGTGCCAGTTTCTCGTGTTTGCGTCCTGTGTCACCAGCCAGTGTGCGCGTAGAAGAGCATCATCCCTCAGTCCGACCCGCGCCAAACTCACGAAGATCGCGGCCCAAGAGTCATTAATCCGGCGTGCGATGTCGTCGCGTTGAACTGCTCCAAGCTGGCGAGAGAGATACAAGAGGTAGTTCTTGACCCTCTCCAACTCACTGAGCGGTTTGCCTCGTCCGTTGACAGTCTCGAAAAGAACGCCCACTTCGTCGGACCTAGCCACGCTATACACGAGGAATTTGAGCTGGTAGCTTGCGCGCTTTCGCAATGCAAGCAGCCTCTCGAGAGCCGTTGCTTTCGATGCGCCCACGGTCAACTCGTTCAACCGCTCGTCGAAGAACCCGCGCGCGTCAAGCAGTCTTCGAGCACCGAGTGACAAGTGTGTGCCCTCGGGGGCCCTGCGACCGAGAATCGTCTCATCGAACACATTGCGAAGGGGGCCGGCGAGCTGTAGCCGCGGGCGTCTCACGCCTTCGACATTGACGAACAGCAAGCGCTCAAGGTCGCTCGCTGCTTCCTCGGCGTCAGCATCGCCCGCAGCGACCTCGAGCAGGTGACGACGCAAGCTCTCCAAGAGGATCAAGCAGGTGGTCAGCCGTTGCTGCCCGTCCACCACTTCATAGACCGGGAGCACTTCGCCCGAGCGGGTCGTGCTGGTAGCGCCCGTGTCCTGAAGCACCAGCGTTCCGGTGTAATGGAAGTGGTCGCCAAGCAGGTCGATGTCGGTCCAGAGGTCGAGCAACTGCTTCTCTTCCCAGGCATACGGACGCTGATAGTCCGCAACATCGAGAAGTCTGTCTTGAAGCACTCGCTTGAGCGGTTCGCCGAGTTCGGGCATTGAACTGAGATCCTTGTCTGGTGACGTGGGGTCACGCTCACCCTAGGGGGGTGCTTCCACGATGCCAAGCAGCGCGCCTTGCGTCATGGATGATCCTCCCCTGGGTCTCGCCGCGGCCATCTCGAGATCCGCATTGCGGGATCGCAGTGCCCCGCAGTGTGGATGGTGGCAGAAAGAATCGGCCGATGACCACTGATGCTCAATGCTTACTAGCAGGGGCTCGCGCGCGCGAGCATCTCCTCAGCGAACTCTCCTGGCTGGGGTCCACAATCCCGGTTTGGCGGTGGAAATGGGCGTCGACGTTCGAGGGCGGCGCAGAGCACTCGTACGTCATCAAGGGTCGTCACGTCGACGCGACGACCTACGAGCGGGCGGCTCGCATCATCCACGGCGCGGGGACGCCGCGGAAGTTCTACCGGCGCCTGAACATCGAGCTGCACCTGCCGCAGGTCGAAGTGCCCTTCGGCCGGGAGCCGCTCGGTCAACGCCCTGTCCGGCGCGGCGTCAAGCTGTGGCTCATGTCACACCGCACGAGCGTCAGCAAGGCCCTCAACATCGCTCCCGTCACCGCCGAGTACGGCCGCCAGGACGCGCCCGCGACCGCGACCGACTTCGACTCGCCCTGGGATCTCGCCGCCCTCGACTTCGACGACGCATTCGAGGCGAGCGGAGCGCTCGCACTGGGCGAGCGGCTGCGCCAGCTCGGGCTCGCGGACCGACACGTGACGGATCTCGGCTCGCGCGCGGGCGCCGCGCTCGACCTCGGCCTCGCCGGCCAGCAGCACGGGTACACCGCCGTGGAGAGCAGTCGCGGGCTCATGCACTCGCTGCTCTTCAAGCACCAGTGGGTCCGCGACGTGCACGTCAGCCCGGTCGAAGAGTTCCTCCCCGGGAGGGGCGACCGCCGCTTCGAGACAGTGGTCTCGCTCTTCGGTGCCGCGTCCTACCTGCGACCAGAACGCATCCGCTGGTTGCATGCTCGATCGGAGCGGCTCGTCCTGATGCACCACCTCGGTCGACCCGAGCGCGACTTCTTCGCCGAGACGCACTTGCCTGACTGGGCGGATGCGTCGAGGGCGGCGGCGACGGAGCTTCCGGGCGCGAGAAGTGAGCGGCTCGGCGACTACCTGCTGACCGTCGCGTGAACTCCGGGGCAGGATGGCGGCATGACTGATCGCACGATCGACACGCTCGGGGACGCGTTCCGCGAGTACCGGACACCCTTCGAGAACCAGCGCTTCATCGCCGACTTCGTGGCGAAGGTCGACGCCGCCGCGCTGTTGCGGTACAGCGACCACTTCCGCGTCGAGCGGCGCTCGGGGGAGCCGGCACTCCAGGTGCACCACGGTTCGACCATCGGGTTCCGCTCTGAGGACGAGGTGCAGGAGCTCGTCGGTGACGTCAAGCCCTTCCCGAGTGAGTGGCTGCCGGGTCGCTGGGGCGTGCGTCATCCCGTATCGGCGCAGTCGGCAGGTGGCGAGCGGAGCAGCAGCCCCCGCCAGGTCTCCAACGAGGCGTGCCCGCAGTGCGGCGAGATCATGTCGCTCGCCGGCTGCGACTGGTGCGGGTGGAAGCCTTGACGGTCACCTCGACCGTGCACATCGGAGTGGATCTGGCGTGGGGTCCGAAGAACCGCACCGGTCTCGCGGCGGTCGGCGCCGACGGTCGCCTGCTCGCATCGAGCAGCGCCGGCTCGGACGACGAGATCGTCGACTGGATCGATGCGCACGCTCCACGACGGGGCGTGATTGCGATCGATGCGCCGCTCATCGTCACGAACCGAACCGGGCGGCGAGCCTGCGAGTCGGCGATCCACGCCGCATTCGGTCGCTTCGACGCGAGCCCGCACTCCACGAACCTCGGCAAGCCAGAGATGAATCCGCCGCGAGGAGCCGTCATCGCCGAGCGGCTCGGTTTCCCCGTAGGCCCGGCCCTGCGTGACCGCGTCGCCATCGAGGTGTATCCGCATCCAGCCATGGTCGGTCTCTGGGAGCTCGACCTGATCTTGAAGTACAAGCACAAGGCGAAGTACGAGTTCGCCTTCCGCAAGCGGGAGTTCGACCGCTTGCTCGAGCTGCTCGAGGCGGAGCAGACGCTGCAGGTGAGCGCGCTCCTGCGGTGGAGCGAACTGCGCTCGATCGCCGAGGCGGCCACTGGTCACAGCGCGCTCGACCGCATTGAGGATGAGGTTGACGGCATCGTGTGCGCATGGCTGGCATACCTGTGGGCGACGAGCGACGAGCGCCTCGGCGTCTACGGCGACATCGCGTCTGGATACATCGTTGCCCCGCCAGCTCCCACGCATGCTTCACGTCCGAGGGCGCTGAGGCAAGCTCCGCGATCGACTGTGCGATTCGCGGAGCCGGCTCCCGACTCGACGAGTGATGCTGTGCTCGGCGAACCGATGTTCACGCTTGACGCGCCAGCCGGACAATATCGCCTCTCAAACAACGAGGCCCGTCTGCTCGAAGCCACACTGCTTGAGGCGCGGCGCCGCTGAGCGCACAGCATCGCTCGTCCCCATCGCCTGAGTGGTCGCGGTGCGTGCGGCCGCTCGTTCGCGGCGCGATATGTTGCTCCGAAGACAACACGGAAGGTCGATACGACAATGCCTCGTGCTCTAATCAACCTACTCAAGGCCCTCGCCGTGACGCTCGGGCCGATGATCTTGAAGTATCTGAAGAACCATCCCGAGATCTGGCAGGACATTGTCGACGCTTTGAAGAAGGTGATCGTTCGACGCGCAGCAGATCCCGGCGAGCTGCTGAAGACCATCGCCGCGTTGCGAGAGCAGGTTGTGTATCTGCTCGATAGCGCCGACGACGATGGAGAGGTAGTGCAAGCCGAGGCCTGGTCCCGGCGACTGGACCACCTCGAACGAGTGGCAAAGCTCCTTGTTAACGAGGCGAGCAAGCACGAGGTTAAGGAACTGCGCGAGCAGGTCTTCGCTCTTCGGAAGGAGATCATCGAGGCGTTTGTCATCGAGCAAGTCGAGGACGCCGCTGAACGCCGATCCCTGAAGTGAGCGGCTGCCTGCGCGCGACGGCGCTTTGGCCATCGTCGCGGGGTCGCCAAAAGTCGAGCAATGAGCCGTCAGTGGAGTCCGTGGAGCGTTCCTAAGATGAGCCGCGAAGACAACGGCTCGTGGAGTTTCTCGTTCACGCGTGAGTCCGAGGCGATGGACCTCTACGTGATCCCTGTCGACCGAACGGTGAATCGCCCCGGTTCTGGTGGAGGGTCTGATTCCCCGAGAGGATGATGGCCATGCCAGCACCAAAGAAGTACCCGCAGGAGTTGCGGGAGCGGGCCATGCGGCTCGTGCAGGAGGCGCGCAAGGAGGATCCGGAGCTATCGCTGAACGCGGCGGTCGTGCGGATCGGACAGCGCACGGGCGTGAACGCCGACACGCTCCGCGGATGGATGAAGCAGGCCGCGATCGATTCAGGCGAACGTCCCGGCGTGACCGCCTCGGATGCGAAGCGCATCAAGGATCTCGAGGCCGAGGTTCGTGAGCTCAAGCGCGCGAACGAGATCTTGTTGGCGGCCTCGAGTTTCTTCGCGCGGGAGCTCGACCCGCGTTTGCCCTGGTAGTCGCGTTCGTGGACGACCACCGAGACCAGTTCGGCGTCGCGCCGATCTGCCGCGTGCTCACCGAGCACGGCGTGCCGATCGCGCCGTCCGGCTACTACGCCTTCAAGCAGCGCCCGCCCTCCCAGCGGTCGCTGCGCGATGCGGAGCTGCTGGTGGAGATCGATCGGATCTTCTGGGACCGGAAGCTCGGCCGCGGCATCTCCGGCGCCCGGAAGATCTGGCGGCTGCTGCGCCGCGAGGGCATTGAGGTCGCGCGCTGCACGGTCGAGCGGCTCATGCGCCAAGCGGGCCTGCAGGGCGTGCGCCGCGGCAAGCGGTTCGTCACTACCCGCCCCGACGAGTCGGCCGTGCGGCCACCGGATCACGTGCAGCGCTGCTTCACCGCGGAGCGTCCGAACCAGCTCTGGGTCGTCGACTTCACGTACGTGCCGACCTGGTCAGGCATGGGCTTCACGGCCTTCGTCACCGACGTGTTCTCCCGCAAGCTCGTCGGCTGGCGCACCACGAACCGGATGCCGACGGAGCTGCCGCTGGACGCGCTGGAGATGGCGCTCTGGGTGCGCGAGCGGGCTGGCGAGCCGGTCGACGGGCTCATCCATCACAGCGATGCAGGCAGTCAATACACAGCGATTCGCTACGCCGAGCGGCTCGCCGACGCCGGCGCGATCGCCTCCATCGGCACCGTTGGCGACTCGTACGACAACGCTCTGGCCGAGTCGGTCGTCGGCCTCTACAAGACCGAGTGCGTCAAGCTCGACGGCCCGTTCCGGACCGTCGACGAGCTCGAGCTCGCGACGCTGTCCTGGGTCCACTGGTTCAACGAGAACCGGCTCCACTCCTCGATCGGATATCTCACGCCGATCGAGGCGGAGAACGCGTACTACCGTGAGATCAACTCCCAGCCTCAGCCGATGCTGGGAGAACTCGCCCTCCACTGAACCCGGGGCGATTCACGGAGGCCCTCGCCGCCGCTCTCGGGGTATCGATCGACGTGTTGGTTGAGCACGGCGCGAAGGCGGAGCCAGCGCTGGTCGAGGCATGGCAAGCGCTGGTGGGCAACGAGCGTGACGAGGGTATCGCCCGTCTCGAGCGAGCGGGGCTCGCCCCTCGCGCGGCGGGCTCCTGGACTCCGTTCGGCGACTACGGCGTGTACGACGCCCAGGCGGCTGATGCGGCTCCGGAGAGTGACTAACGGCATCACGAAGTCGACTGCGGCTACGAGAGGATCAGTCCCCCACCACCGGGTCGCAGTAGCTGCTTACGACCGCAAAATCGTTCGCCCGTGGCCGAGCGATCCAGCGCTCGTCCGAACTTGGCGAAGAGCGGAGGCCGTGACGCCGGGCGTGCGGCCCGTTGCCGACGCTGACGCTCAGAGGAACTCGAGCGGATCGAACTCGTCGATCGGGATGATGCGCACGCGCGGCAGGCGGCTCGTGAACGCCGCGACGTCGTACTCCAAGTCGAAGAACTCCACGCCGTCGACGTCGCGGAGATCGCCGGCCATGAATTCGCCGAATCCAATGATGCCAACGCGGCGCGCGCCATCCTCGGCGAGGCGTTGCATCTGCAGCGCGAAGTCCCGGTCGTGGCTCACGAGCATGACGTCGTCCGACCGCGCCGCCAGCGCATCCGCCGTCTTCTGGATCGCGATGTCGACGACCTTGCCCTCGCCGCTCAGCGGCACCGGCCGGTAGCCCATCGCGATGAGCGCCTGCACGAACGAGGCCGGCAGCTCGTGGCTGACCGCGAGGAAGAACAGACCCTTCACCGGCTGCTGCCACGCGCGCTCGGCGAAGTCGAGCACCTTGTTCCAGCGCGGGCGCTCCTGCGGCTCTGGGCGGCGGTCGAGGATCGAGACGCCGAGCGTGGCGTCGATGTTCTCGCCGTCGATCAGCAGGTAGGTGGTGCGCTCGGGCATGGGGCGAGACTATCGACGGATGGGTCTCGATACGCCGACTTCGTCGGCTACTCGACCCACGGGGAGGGGCGATCACCCGAACCAAGGGGGAGGGGCGACTACTCGACCGACGGCCGGTGTCGGTGGGGCGCGCTATCGTCGTGGCAGGCTCAAGAGCTGCAGCCATCGGTACCTGGCCGGCTGCACGGCAACCCCCTCCGCTGAGCGGGGTGCCCCAGGGGAAGAGCCGGCCCGGCGCAGTCGCGCGGGGCAAGTCAGCGGGAGCGGCGCGCCGTGCCCGCCGAGGGAACGGAGCTCCCCATGCACGTGCAACCACCGCTCGCCGGAGGCGAGCACTCCAAGCGGTGCCAGCGGCCGCCGGCCTGGCCCGACCCGGCACGCGGCTACGGCATCTCGATGCTCAAGGCGATCGCGCGAGCGCAGCGCGACTGCCCGCACGACGGCGTCCGCCGCCCCGCTGACCCCTACTCCGATCGCGACGTGTGCGAGCTGTGCGCGCTCGTGCTGCCGCTCAGCCCGCTGCCCGACGTCGACCTGCACGACGCATCCGACGATCTCGCCTGGGCCGTCGCCTTCCACCGGCGGCCGCCGACGATGCCGGGCGTGCTGGCGCTCGTCGAGCTGTCGCGGCGCGTTCGGCGAGCGGATGCGTCGTGGGCGGTGAGCGTGTTCGGCCGGGAGCTGCAGGCACTGCGCGAGCTCGGCATGACACCGGCGAGCTACCTCGGCGAGTGAGGCGCTAGCGAGAGCCGTGCGGCAGGTCGGCGGTGCACCAGACGACATCGCCGACTGAGCCGGCGCGGCGGCGCACGAGGCGCTCGCGCCGGCAGCCGCTCGGGAGCGCACCGTGCAACCACGCCCAGAGGATCTCGGCGGCGTCGAACTCGTGCCAGAGGTCGGCTGCCTCGTCGGAGTCAGCGCGGCCGTCGCGCTCGCGCAGCACTCGGCTTGCCCAGTCGCCGGGAGTGCCGTCGTGCACCTCGACGATGCAGTCCTCGTCGACGCGCATCACCTGCGCCCAGTGGCTCTCCTCGCCGCCGGGGAGTTCGAGCACGGCCCACTCGCCGGGCTCGAGCAGCACGATCCAGAGGGCGAGCTGCTGGCCGGTCAGGATCGACGACGCGAGCTCGCGATGGCCGCGCGGGTTCCAGCGGAGGTCGAGCTCGGTCTCTCGGCTGGGGCCGAGTGCCTCCGCGACCTCGCGGTCGAGGTCTCGGGCGAAGGCCGGTACTGCTGCGCGGTGTGGCTCCACGAGCTCAGTCTGCGGGCGGCCGCCCACAAGGAGTGGTCTCGATACGCCGACTTCGTCGGCTACTCGACCAGCGCGGGAGAGGGTGGAGTGGCGGCTACTCGACCAGCGAGGCGCTGGGCGAGAGCTCGGTGAGCAGGCGGGTGCGCTCCAGCACGTACGGCGGCAGCGGATGCGTCATGGCATATGGGCGGTCGTGCTCGATCGCGTCGAGCACGATCGGGCCGACGACGGCCGGGTCGATCGCGCCCGGTGCCTCGGCGCCCGTCTGCAGCGGTTCGCCGTCGGTGTGCGTCTCCCACGGCACGACGCTGCGCGCATCCGCGCGATCGCTGGCGGGGCGCAGCCGCTCGCTCGTCGCGAAGCCCGTCTGCACCGGGCCGGGGTAGAGCACCGTGACGCCGATGCCGAGCCCGGCCGCCGCATACTCTGCGCGGGTGGCGAGCGAGAAGCCGTCGATCGCCGCCTTCGACGCCGTGTACGCCGCGTGGCCGGGCGTCGGCTTCAGCGTCGCGATCGACGAGGTGTTCACGATGTGCGCGGGGAGCGGCGACGCGGCCATGCGCGGCACAAACGCCCGGTGCCCGTGGAAGGCGCCCCAGAAGTTCACGCCCATGATCCACTCGAAGTCGCCGACCGACGCATCCCAGCTCGCCCGGTACGGGCGCCAGGTGACGCCCGCGTTGTTCGCGAGTACGGCGATGTCGCCGAGCTCCGCGTAGGCGGCGTCGGCGAGCGCCTCGACCTCCGCGGCCTGCGAGACGTCCGTCCGCACGGCGATCGCGCGACGGCCGAGCGCGTGCAGCTCGTCGCGCACGCGTTCGGCTGCCTCGAGTTCGATGTCGGCCACGACGACGTCCATCTCGGCTCCAGCGAGCGCGAGAGCGATCGAACGGCCGATGCCGCCGCCACCACCGGTGACGACGGCACCCCGCCCGCGCAGGTCTTCCCTACGCATCCGCTATCTCAGTTCTCGGGGAAGCCGAGATTCAGGCCGCCGTGGCTCGGGTCGAGCCAGCGCTGCGTGATCGCCTTCTCGCGCGTGAAGAAGTCGAAGCCGGCGGCGCCGTAGGCCTTGGCGGAGCCGAACAGCGACTGCTTCCAGCCGCCGAACGAGTGGTAGGCGACGGGCACGGGGATCGGCACGTTCACCCCGACCATGCCGACCTGGATCTCGTTCTGGAACTTGCGGGCCGCGCCGCCGTCGTTCGTGAAGATCGCAGTGCCGTTGCCGAAGACGCCGGTGTTGATGAGGTCGACGCCCTCCTCGAACGACTTGATGCGCACGACCGAGAGGACCGGCCCGAAGATCTCCTCCTGGTAGGCCTTCGACGAGGTCGGCACGTTGTCGAGCAGGGTCGGGCCGAGCCAGAAGCCGTCGGCGTCGCCGTCGACCTCGATGCCGCGGCCGTCGATGACGACCTTCGCGCCGTCGGCCTCGGCGATGTCGATGTAGCCGGCGACCTTGTCGCGGTGCTGGCCGGTGATGAGCGGGCCCATGTCGGTGCCGCGGCGGCCGTCGCCGATGCGCAGGGTCGCGACGCGCTCCTGCACCTTCTCGATGAGCGCGTCCGCGATCGAGTCGATCGCGAGCACGACCGAGACGGCCATGCAGCGCTCGCCCGCCGAGCCGAAGCCGGCGTTCACGGCCGCGTCGGCGACGAGGTCGAGGTCGGCGTCGGGGAGCACCAGCATGTGGTTCTTCGCGCCGCCGAGCGCCTGCACGCGCTTGCCGTGCTTCGCCGCGGTCTCGTAGATGTACTGCGCGATCGGCGTCGAACCGACGAACGAGAGCGCCTGCACCTCGGGCGCCGTCAGCAGACCGTCGACGGCGACCTTGTCACCGTGCAGCACGTTGAAGACGCCGTCGGGGAGGCCCGCCTCCTTGAGCAGCTCGGCCATCCACATCGCGGCCGACGGGTCCTTCTCGGACGGCTTCAGCACGACGGTGTTGCCCGCCGCGATCGCGACCGGGAAGAACCACAGCGGCACCATCGCGGGGAAGTTGAAGGGGCTGATGATGCCCACGACACCGAGCGGCTGCTTGATCGAGAAGACGTCGACGCCGGTCGAGACGTTCTCCGAGTACGCGCCCTTCAGCAGGTTCGGGAACGCGGTCGCGAGCTCGACGACCTCGAGCCCGCGCGCGATCTCGCCGCCCGCATCCGAGAGCACCTTGCCGTGCTCGCTCGTGATGATCTCGGCGAGCTCGCCGCGGCGCTCGTTGAGCAGCTCGCGGAAGCGGAACATGATCGCCTGCTTGCGGGCGATCGACAGGTCGCGCCAGGCGGGGAAGGCGGCCTGGGCGGCGTCGACGGCGGCGCGCACGTCGGCGTCGTCGGCGAGCGCGACGTGCTTCGTCACGACCCCGCGGGCGGGGTCGTAGACGGGCGCGGTGCGGCCGCTGCCCGACTCGTGGGCGGCGCCGCCGATCCAGTGGTGGACGGTGGCGGTCTCGGTGGACTGCTCGGTGATGGTCATGGATGCTCCTGGTTGCGGTTGATCTGTGGGGCGGGCTTCGACACGCTCTGCGCCTTCGGCGCGGAGCGGCTCAGCCAGCGGTGGGAGAGGTCTACTCGTAGATCGCGGCGTAGAGCTGCTCGATCTCCTCGGCCGTCGGCACGCGCGGGTTGTTGTTCGGCGAGCCCGAGGCGAGCGCCTGCTGCGCCATGACGGGCACGCGCTCGTCCCACTCGGCGCGGTCGATGCCGCGCGTCGCGGGGGTCGGCACCTCGACCTCGCGGGCGAGCGTGCGCAGCTCCTGCACGAGCGCGTCGGCGGCCGCGGCGTCGGAGTCGGCGTCGGATGCGACCCCGAGCGTGCGGGCGCACGTCGCGTAGCGCTCGACCGCGTGCTCGACCGAGAAGGCGGTGATCTCGGCGAACAACATCGCGTTGGCCATGCCGTGCGCGATGTGGAAGTGGGCGCCGAGCGGCCGGCTCATGCCGTGCACGAGCGCCACCGACGCGTTCGAGAACGCCATGCCGGCGAGCGTCGCCGCGGTCATCATCTCCTCGCGCGCCTCGCGGTCGCTGCCGTCGCGGTAGGCGCGGCGCAGGTAGCGGCCGATGCGCGAGATCGCGGCGAGCGCGTACGTGTCAGAGATGGGGTTGGCCTTGCGGCTCACGTACGCCTCGATCGCGTGCGTGAGCGCGTCGATGCCGGTGTCGGCCGTGAGGCGCGGTGGCATCGAGACGGTGAGCTCGAAGTCGACGACCGCGGCCTTCGGCAGGTAGCCGGGCCCCGCGCACAGCATCTTCTCGTTCGTCTCGCTGTCGGTGATGATCGTGAACTGCGTCACCTCCGAGCCCGTGCCGGCCGTCGTGGGCACGGCGATGACCGGCAGCGCCGGCCCGACGAACTGGAACGGAGCCTTCAGCTCGCGCATGTGGCCGCCGCGCACCGCGAGCACCGAGAGCGCCTTCGCGGTGTCGATGGGGCTGCCGCCGCCGAGCGCGACGATGCTGTCGGCCTCGTGCGCGCGGATCGCCTCGAGCCCGGTCTCGAGCGAGGCGGTCGTCGGGTCGGGGATGGTGCCGTCGTAGACCGACGCCTGCAGGCCCGCCGCCGTGAGCGCATCCGCCACCCTCGCCGCGACGCCCGTCGAGACGAGGAAGCCGTCGGTGACGACGATCGGCCGCTCGGCCCCGAGGGTCTTGAGCAGCTCGCCGATGCTGTCGACGCTGCCCGCGCCGAATCGGAGGATGGGAGGGGTGTTGATGTCGATGCTCACCGGTTGCACGCCTTCGTGGTCGGACCCGTCAGAGGGGCTGGATGCGTCCAGCATCGCCTGGCACGGATGCAGGCGTCAACGACCAAGCGCGCAGGCGCGACTGCAGAAGTGCAGGGCGTCGGGCAGAATGGATGCGTGGATGCCGAGAACCTGCGATTCCTGCTCGAGGTCGCGCGAACGGGGCGCTTGCGCGACGCGGCCGCGCGCCTCGAGGTCGACGAGACGACGGTCTCGCGACGCATCAGCCGGCTCGAGCAGGAGCTCGGCGTGCGCATGTTCGACCGCGCGCCGCAGGGCTGGCGCGTCACCGACTCGGCGCGGCTGATCCTGCCCCACGCGGAGGCGGTCGAGTCGAGCGTCGCGCGGGCGCTCGAGGCGGTCGTCTCGCGGCCGGGGGAGCTGAGCGGCACGGCGCGGCTGCTCGCGCCCGACGGCTTCGGCGCGAACGTGCTTGTGCCGGGCTTGCGGCCGCTGCTCGACACGCATCCCGGCCTCTCGTTGGAAGTCATCACGGCGACGAGCCACGACCTCATCACCGCGCGCGACTTCGACGTCGCCGTCACGCTCGAGAAGCCTTCGCCGCGGGCGGCGGCGGTGCGGCACCTCGCTGACTACGAGCTGCGCGCCTACGCGTCGCGCGACTACCTCGAGCGGCGCGGCACGCCTGGCTCGGTCGACGAGCTGCGGCGCGACCACGACCTCATCTGGTACGTCGAGGCGCTGCTCGACGTCGCGCCGCTGCGGATCCTCGACGAGCTGCTGCCGCGCGGCCACGCCCGGTTGCAGACGAACAACATCACCGGCCAGCACAGCGCCGCGCGCGCCGGCCTCGGCGTCGCGATCCTGCCGACCTACATCGGCGGCGCCGACCCGGAGCTCGTCGGCGTCCTGCCCGAGGCGCTCAGCATCAGCCGCACGTACTGGCTCGTCGTGCCGCGCGACCTGACCGAGCTGCTGCGCGTGCGCGTCATCACGGAGGCGATCGACGCGCTCGTCGCCGAGCACCCGCACCTGTCCAGCTGCGCCGACTGAGAGCGAAGCGCCGGGGGCTCGGCTCGGACTCGGCTGCGAATCGGGATGACGTGGCGGTCGATCACTCCTGCTCGAAGGGCACGATTCGGTGGAACGTCTCGGTGCGAGCTGCGTCGGCGTGCGCTTCAGATGCCTGCCGTGCCGCCTCCGGTGAGCCCGAGACGATGCCGGCGATGATCGCGTCGTGCTCGGTGACGATCTCCTGCATCCTGCTCTCATGGTAGTTCGAGGCTTGGAAGCGGCGGATCGCAACGTGCACGGGCCCCAACAGTCGCTGAAGGTACGCATTGCGGGCTGCCTCGGCGAGCGCCTCGTGGAAGCGCGCGTTCCCGCGCACGAACTGGAGGCGGTCCTGCTGCTCCGCGGCTGCCCGCATCTCCTCCTGTGCCGACTGCAGTGCTCTGACGCTTCGATCCGTTGCTCGCAAGGCCGCCAACTCGGCGGCGAAGCCTTCGAGCGCCGCCCGCACCTGGTAGACCACGGCGAGGTCGTCGGGGCGCAGCTCAGTGACGCGGAGTCCGGCGCCTGTGGGGCTCTCTACGAGCCCCTCCTGGCGCAGGCGGTTCAAGGCCTCTCGCAGCGGCGTGCGTGACATCGCGAGAGCCTGGCTCAGAGCCTCTTCCCGCAGCCAGGTGCCAGGTTCGATGACTCCGTCGAGGATTGCCTCACGAACCGCGAAGACGGCTCGGTCCGCGGCGCGCGTCGGGGCAGAAGACAGGCGCAGGTACGCGGCGATATCGGCGAGAGCATCGTCTTCACTGCGCGAAAGGCTCACCATGCAACTCTAGGGCGTCGCTATCGAGACGAAGCTCGTCGCGCACCAGGCCTCCCAGAGCTTGACGAGAGCCGCATAGTCCTCCCGTTCGAAGCCTGCTGCCATCGCCATCTCGTACACGCCGTGCGCTGCGGGCATGGTGAAGACGGGCACGCCCGCATCCTGAGCCATGGCGAGTACGAGCGTCGAGTCCTTGCGTGCGGCCTCCAGGGACATGCCACCTTCGTAGTCGCCGGAGAAAGCACGCTCCGCGATGCGGTGGGTCAGCGGCCGCATGAGCCCGCCGTCGGGCGCGGTGAGGATGTCGACCAGCAACTGCGGATCAAGACCGGAGGTCTTGCTCAGCGCCAACGCTTCGCCGAGCAGCACCATGACGACGTGCGCGACAGCGTTGTTGAGGACCTTCGCCGCCATCGCACTGCCGGACTCGCCGACGATTCTGCGATTGTCCGTGACAGCGGCGAACAGCGGATCGAGTTGCTCAGCGACAGATCGGTCGCCGGCGATCAAGAGCCCTGAGGTGCCGTCGGACATCTGCTTTACGCCAGAGAGGATGGCTGAGTCGATCACGGCGATGCCTGCGTCGCGCGTCGCTCCCACAAGGTCGGCGATGTCGCTCGGGTTCACTGTGCTGGTCTCGACGATGACCGACGGCGTCGAGTCTCCCGCGGCGAGCGCTCGCGTCACCGCGAGCGAGATCGACGGCCGCGGCAGGGACAGCAAGACGACTGAGCAGGAGCGCGCGACGGCCTGCTGGTCAACCACTTCGATGCCAGCCGCGGCCGCGAGCGCCTGTCGTTCGCCGGACGGGTCTGAACCGAGCACCGTGAATGAGTCCGCAAGACGGCGGGCGAGGGCGAGCCCCATGTTGCCGAGTCCGATGACACCGATCGGGCGGTCGAGGACTGACGAGGAGATGGCCAAGATGCGGCTCCTTGCTTCGAGATCCGGTTCTGCATACAGGTTGCATCCAGAATGCACACATCCTATAGTGCCGACTATGACGGACTCTCGCAATCACGACGTGGTGACGCTTCCCGGAGGAGGCAACCTGCCTCAAGGCAGCCTTATCCATGGCGCATGGGTGCCCAATACCGGTGACCGGCGAGATGTGTTCGACCCCGCGACCGGCCAGCGTCTGGCGACAGTGCGTGAGGCGGCTGCCGAGGAGGTCGCTGCCGCGGTCGACTCGGCCAGGCGTGCGCAGTCCGGTTGGGCCGAGAGATCCGTCCACGTCCGTGAGGCGCTGCTCATCGACGCGGCGAGGGTCATCAACGAGAACGCAGACCTGCTCGCGCGCGTCGAGACCCTCGATACGGGCAAGCCCTTGAGCCAGTCGCAGACCGACGTCGCTATCGCGGAGCAGTACTTCAGGTTCTACGCCCACGCGAGTCGGCACTTCTTCGGAGAGACGATCCCGTCCGCCTCGTCGATGCAGGTGCGTACGGAGCGTGAGCCGCATGGCGTCGTGGCGCACATCACGCCCTGGAACGCGCCGCTCAGCCAGTGGAGCAGGGGCGTCGCGCCGTCACTCGCCGTCGGCAACACGGTCGTGGTCAAGCCGTCCGAGCTCGCACCGCTCTCGACGCTCCTCGTCGCTGATCTGCTCAAGGACGTGCTTCCAGCGGGGATCATGAACGTCGTCCCGGGCGACGGGTCAGTTACTGGCGCCGCACTCGCATCAAGCCCGGGGATCGATCACCTGACCTTCACAGGATCGGTCGCGACCGGGATCCGAGTCGCGCAGATGGCTGCCGCCAACGTCGTGGCGGCGAACCTCGAGCTTGGAGGGAAGTCGGCCGCGATCGTCTTCCCCGACGCGGATCTCCAGAGTGCGGCCGCTGCAGCCGCGAACGCGCTGGTACGGAACACCGGCCAATCGTGCAGTGCACTAACCCGATTCATCGTGCACAGTTCGGTCGCCGACGAGTTCGAGCGCCTGTTGGTCGACGCGACATCGTCGATGGTCATGGGTCCCGGCATCGACGACTTCCAGCTCGGGCCCCTAGTATCGGAGGCGCAGCGCGATCGGGTGGTTGGCCTTGTTCAGCGAGCCGCAGCAAGCGGAGCGGCCGTCGTGACGCACAGCGAGCTCGTGCCCACTGCGCCCGAGTTACGCGATGGCTGGTTCGTCTCGCCGACGGTGCTGACGCATGTCACGCCCGAGATGGAGGTCGCGACGACCGAGGTATTCGGTCCGGTGCAGACTGTTCTCCGATTTGACGAGGAAGCGCAGGCCGTCGCGATCGCCAACGGCACGAGCTATGGCCTGACGGCAGCTGTGTTCACGAGGGACGTCGACGTCGTCGCGCGCCTCTCACGATCGTTGCGTGCGGGTCAGGTGCAGATCAACGGATTCGTCGGAGCCGGTATGGAGATCCCGTTTGGCGGCATCAAGCATTCCGGATTCGGGCGCGAGAAGGGTTTCGAAGCGCTCTACGGCTACACGCAGGTGAAGACGATCGTCACGCACGTGGGGACTCGCGCATGAAGCATCGTTCCCTGACGCCCGGGCGAGCCACGATGCGCCCAGGGTGGCGGCCCGAACGGGTCTATGCGATCCGGTACGCGACGCGACCGACAGCCTTGCGGCACGAGCACTTCTACGGCCACGTCGAATGCGGTGATGCCTCGATGCCGATCGACTACTTCGTCTGGCTGATCGCGGGCGGTTCGGAGGCAATCCTCGTCGATGCCGGATACACGCCTGAGGTGGCAGAGCAGCGCGGAAATCGGATCCATCTGGGGTCGCCGATCGAGGCGTGCGCTGCGCTGGGGTATCCGCCGAAGTCCATAAAGAGCCTCGTCATCACGCACGCTCACTACGATCACACCGGATATCTACATGAGTTGCCTAGCGCGCGCATCCACCTTCAAGAGCGCGAACTGGCTTTCTGGACCGGACGGCACGCGCACCGGGCGATGTACCGCTCGATCGTGGATCAAGGTGACGTGCTCGAGCTCGTGCGACGCAATTTTGCAGGCTCTGTCGACCTCATCGACGGCGACGCTGATATCGCGCCAGGAGTGAGCGTTCACCTCGTCGGCGGGCACACTGCCGGCATGCAGGTCGTGCGCGTCGACGTTGAAGGGCAGCTGATCGTGCTGGCCTCGGACGCCTCCCACTTCTACGAGAACGTCGAGGCCGACAAGCCGTTCTCGATCACCCACAGCACTCCCGGGATGTTCGATGCCTTCGACAGAAGTCGAGAGCTGGCGAGCTCCCGGGATTCGGTCGGGCTCATCATCCCAGGACACGATCCCGGCGTGCGCGCCCGATTCCCAGACGTCGGCGCTGCTATCGGCATCGAGTCGCGCGTCTGGCAAATCGCCTGATCCCCTCACCAATTCCCACCATCCGAAAGGAACGGTCGATGACGACCAATACCCCCACAGCACGATCGAAGCCGAAGCTCGACATGCGAGTGACGAGCTCCAGTGTGATCGGCACGGTGATCGAGTGTTACGAGTTCTACGTGTACGGCACCATGGCCGCCCTCGTGCTCGGACGCCTCTTCTTCCCGACCGGTGACCCGATCGTGGAGTCGCTTGCGGCATTCGCAGCCTTTGCGGTCGGCTTCATCGCTCGTCCGATCGGAGCGGCGTTCTTCGGGCACTTCGGCGATCGGATCGGGCGCAAGCGGATGCTCGTGTACAGCCTGAACGGCATGGGTGGCGCGACGTTCGTCATCGGGCTCCTACCCACGTACGCCACCATCGGGTTCGCCGCTCCGGCGCTTCTTGTGCTTTGCCGCCTTATCCAGGGCTTCTCAATCGGCGGCGAGTGGGGAGGCGCGATGCTCATGTCGGTCGAGCACGCACCCGCGGAGCGCAAGAACCTGGCTGGCGCACTTGTGCAAGTCGGATCGCCCTCCGGTCTTGTGCTGGCAACCGTCGTCGTCGCGCTGGTCAGCGCGATGCCAGACGCGTCGTTCGAGGCGTGGGGATGGCGCATCCCCTTCCTGATCTCAGCGGTTCTGGTGTTCGTTGGCCTGTTCATCCGCTTGAAGACGCACGAGTCGCCTGAGTTCGCCAAGGTGCGCGAGCAGGGTGAGCAGGTCAAGGTCCCGCTGCTGGAGACCATCAAGACCGCCCCGCTCCGAGTGCTCATCGGCATCGGTCTCACTCTGGCGCCGTTCGTGTTCTTCTACTTCCTCACGACATTCCTGCTCACATTCGGAGTGAACGTGCTTCAGTTCGACAGCCAGCTGTTGCTCTGGAGCGTGGCGCTCGCCGCAGGACTCGAGATCATCACGATGCCGATCGCGGGTGCGATCGCTGACAGGTACGGACGGGACAGGGTCTTTATCGTCGGCGCGGCCGCGCTGCTAGTCATCGCGTTCCCGGTCATCTTCCTGCTGGTGACGAACCCAGGGAGTCCCCTCGTCCTCATCCTGGTCATGATCGGGGCGATGACGATCATCCACCCATTCACCTACGCCCTGCTCTCGACGATGTTCAGCGACCTGTTCCCGACCAACATCCGCTACACGGGCGTCTCGCTCGCATTCCAGTTCGGCGGTGTCGTCGGAGGGTTCACCCCGCTGATCCTGACGTCGTTCCTCACGACGGACAGCTTCGCGGTCCTGATCGCCGGCTACATGGCCGTCCTCTCCTTGCTGACGGTGGCCGCTGGTGTCGCCACGGCGCTCATCGGAGCTCGGCAGCGTCGGGAAAGGGCGACGGACGCTGCTGAGGTGCATGTCCACGTGAGTTGAAGCGGTGCTTGCGCGGAGCGTCCGGTGAGCGACGAGCGCACCGGGCGCTTCGTGCTCACCTCGCGGGTCGCACTTTCTTCGCCCGCTATCGCTCGAGCCCTCTCGTCCCTCGGCGCTGCCGTCGGCGGCAGACGGGCATCCGTCGCATCAATACGGGCGAGGGATGTGGATTTCTGTCCGCGCGTGCAGGGGGCGACGCTGCCGCTGCTTGAGGGCGATAGCGCGAACGCGCCTATGGACTCGCCGCTGCTGAGCGCGCTGAGACCGGGGGGCCACGCCAATGGGGCGGCGAGCACCGGTGCGGTCTGCGCCGAAGCGATCGAGGCGACGGTGTCGGCGCGAGCTGACCAGTATGTAGCGGGAGTGGCGGCTGGCGCACCCTGTTCTCAGCTCGGTGAATTCGTGAACGATGCCGTTACATCTCAGCAGGCATCCCGACATCGCTGGTGCGACATGGGTGCAGATATCCGGCTCTTCGCAGATGACGGTGTAGTCGGGGTCGAGCGAGCCGTCGGCGGGTAGGTGTCGAGGTCTCCCAGGATGGAGGTTCCTACGCCAGCCATCCGAGAGAGACCTCGACGTGCTCCACGCTACCTTCGCGTCCCTTGACCTGACCGCGTTCTGCGGCCTCGACGAGCTCGGGTTGGAGGCCGTCGGTCAGCGCCTCGAGCCAGATCGGGCAGTGCTGGAGTGTCGCGTGGTCGAAACCGATCCGTGGTGCCGGGCCTGTGGCGCGGAGGGCGTGCCTCGCGACACCGTGACGCGTCGGCTGGCGCACGAGCCGTTCGGACACCGGCCCGCCACGCTGCTGGTGCGGGTTCGCCGCTACCGGTGCGTCCCGTGCGGCCGGACATGGCGACAGGACACCACGGCGGCGGCGCCGGCGCGGGCGAAGCTCTCTCGCGGCGGGCTGCGCTGGGCGCTGGAAGGGATCGTCATCGACCACCTCTCCATGGCACGCGTCGCGTCCGGGCTGGGCGTGGCCTGGCACACCGCCAACAGCGCGGTGCTGGCCGAGGGCCGGCGGCTGCTGATCGACGACCCCGCGCGTCTCGACGGCGTCACCACGCTCGGCGTCGACGAGCACGTCTGGCGACACACGCGTCGCGGCGACAAATACGTGACCGTCATCATCGACCTCACCCCGATCCGCGAGAAGACCGGTCCCGCGCGGCTGCTGGACATGGTCGAGGGCCGCTCGAAGCAGGCGTTCAAGACCTGGCTCGCGGCCCGCCCGGAGACGTGGCGCGATCGCCTGACGGTGGTCGCGATGGACGGCTTCTCGGGCTTCAAGACCGCCGCCGCCGAAGAGGTGCCGGACGCCGTCGCGGTCATGGATCCGTTCCACGTCGTCCGCCTCGCCGGCGACGCGCTGGACGACTGCCGCCGGCGCGTGCAACAGCAGATCCACGGCCACCGCGGACACAAGGGCGACCCGCTCTACGGCGCCCGCCGCACCCTGCACACCGGGCTGCGCTTCCTCACCGACCGGCAAGGCGCACGACTGGATGCGCTCTTCGCCGACGAGCGGCATGCCGCGGTCGAGGTCACGTGGGAGTTCTATCAGCGGCTCGTGACCGCCTACCGCGAGCCCGACAGGACCAAGGGCAAGCAGCTGATGCAGCAGCTGATGGACAGCATCGGCTCCGGCGTCCCCAGAGCGTTGCAGGAGATCGGCAAGCTCGGCCGCACGCTCAAGCGGCGGGCCGCCGACGTGCTCGCCTACTTCGACCGGCCCGGCACGTCGAACGGCCCCACCGAGGCGATCAACGGCCGCCTCGAGCACCTCCGCGGCTCCGCCCTCGGCTTCAGGAACCTGACGAACTACATCGCCCGATCGCTACTCGAAGCGGGAGGGTTCAGGCCACTGCTACACCCTCAATTGCGATGAGCCAGTTTGCGAAAGTGCATGACCTCGTTCCGCGCCTCGACGACCGAACCCAATCGAGTTCGCAGCGTCTTGGTGTGATGGCCGGCCACCTCTGCTGGCCAAACGTTGTCGGCGCCCAGAATGCCAACAAGCGCGCCCATCGTCAGGTCATCTGCAACTGCCACCTCGCGCCCTTCAGAGTGATGGGCCGATTGGGCTGTGACTGCCAGGTTCAGTCCGAGTCGCTCCTCGGCGTCGTGAACTGCCTTGCGCAGCAGCTGCTCACATCGTTCGAGTTCGAGGAAGGGTGTGGCGATGTCGGCGAGCCTCTCACCCAAGTCGGCGACGGTGACGATGCCGGTTAGGGCGTTTGTGCCGTCCACAACAAGCGCACAACCATCACGATTGATGTAACCGATCGCGTCGGTCAATGGGTGTGACAACTCGAGCTTCCGGATCGTGTAATCGATGCATGATTCCAGGGAAGGCTCTGAAGAACGCCACGACTCGGGTTCAGTGGAGAGCGAGTTCTCCCAGCATCGGCTGACGCCCGCGCCAGTTCTGCAGTTCGACGGCGCGCGGCTGAGACAGGGTGAGCGCTGGTCGGTCGCCGCTGCCCGAGTTCGTCGGCAAGGCGCAGCAGCAGGGCTGCTTCGCGATCCTCGACCGCTCCTGCAACGCGAGTCGTCGCTGCGCGAGCCGGAGTCGCTGGCGCTCGCAAATGAGTTCGATCTGACTGGTGGCAGAATGCAGCGGACGTAGAGCCGGCAGACGCGTCTCAGGTTCGCTCCGGTCCCAACGACGACCAAGCGGCGGCGCGTGTGGCAGCGCTCTCGCGCTACAAGAGGCGCAAGAGTTCGCAGCCGACTTCCTGAAGCGAATCATGCGGCTGAAAGGCGTGGGGAGCGACCGATCGCACTTCCTCAGCCGCTCGGCACGCTCAGCACGGCTCGGTTCGGCTCTCGAGGGAGTCCTCGTGCATAAACTGAGGCAATGATCGACCAGACTGCTACGAAGCGGCCGATCGCTGATCAGATGTACGACGTGCTGCTGCACCAGTTCATGTCTGGACAGCGCAGCGCGGGCCAGAGCCTCAACATCGGTGCGCTCTCGCGAGAGCTCGACGTCAGCCAGACCCCCTTGCGGGAGGCGCTGGCGCGACTCGAGCACACGGGCCTCGTGGAGCGCGAAGCATTGCGCGGCTATCGCGTGGCACCGATGATGACCCGCCTGGAGATCCAGCAACTGCTGGAAGCCCGGCTGCTGCTCGAGCCTCATCTTGCCGAGCAGGCTGCGGCTCGTGCGACGCCCGAATTCCTCGCGCAGCTGCAGGAGACGGTCGACGCCTTCGAGGAGTCCGCCGAACAGGCTGATTTCGAGACCGAAGGCTTCGACCTCTACTGGCGCTCGGACGACCGCTTCCACATGCTCATCGCCAACCAGGCGGGGAACAGCTTCCTCGCCATGGCGTACGCGGCGCTGGGGGGCCAGATCCAACGGTTCCGACTGTTCTCGAAGTTCGGGCGCACGGGTGCGAAGCACGCAGCCCCTGAGCACAAGGCCATCTATGCCGCCATCGCAGCTGGCGACGGCCCCGGTGCGGCTGAGGCGATGAGCGCCCACGTCACGGGAGCGACCCAGCGCCTGCTCGGTTGAGCGGATCGCGCCTTGCCAGGCCGACGAGAATCAAATACTATAGTCAGTACTATTGTTGCTGGACAGCGAGGACGAGGAGGCGAAGATGCCGAGTCGCACCCCGACCGCACCGCAGCCTTCCCTGCCGCGATACACCGCGCATCCGCTGGTTCAAGGTTTCCCCGGCAAGTCGGCCTCGCACGGCGCGTTCGGCTGGAGCAGCCTCTGGCTGCTTGACGACGGTCAGCGTCGGGTGCTCGTCGACGCCGGTCAACCCGCGTACATCCCACTCATTCACGAGGGGCTGGGGCGACTCGGGCTCACGCCGTCGGATGTCACCGACGTGGTCCTCACGCACATGCATTGGGACCATGTCGCGAATTTCACGATGTTCACTGAGGCGACGACGTGGGTAGGGGAGCAGGAGCTGACCTGGGCAGCCGATCAGCCGGCAGGCACGAAGTTCATCCCCGATCTGCACGTGCAGGAACTGCTGCGCCGGACGGCCGGCGTCGAGCAGATCTCGGGCGAACGGGAGATCCTGCCTGGCATCCACGCGATCGCCAGCCCCGGTCATACCCCGCACCACTTGGCGTTCTACGTGGAGGCGGCTGCAGACGGCTTGGTCTTCGCAGGCGACTCGGTGAAGAACATCTATGAGCTCGCGACCAAGCGCGTTGACTTCACGATGGATGCCGAGCAGAGCGAACGAACCATCGACCGGTTGCGATCACTGCTCTCCGACACCGCCGCAGCGCTGGTGCCCGGTCACGACGTGAGCCTCGCGCTGACCGACGGTGAGGCGCGACGTCTGCACGAGCAGCACGCCGAGATCGGGTTCTTCGCCGACGGCGTGCACGGCGAACGAGATCGCAGCATCGGCTGAGCCGACTGCCAGGAAGGAATGACGATGACGACAGTGCTGTACACCGGCGGGACCGGTCGCATGGGAAGCGTGATCCGCGAGGGGCTCCAGGGGCGCTACGACCGCGTCGTGCTGTTCGCGCGCCGAGCACCCGAGCAGCTGTTCCCTGCCGAAGAGGTCGTGCTCGGCGATCTCGCTGATCTCGACCGGCTTACCGAGGCGGCGCAGGGCGTCGATGTGATCGTGCACTTCGGCGGGGTCGCCGACGAGGCCTCCTACGAGGACATCCGCACTGCGAACATCGACGGCACGTACTCGGTGTACGAGGCTGCTCGGCGTGCGGGCGTGCGACGCGTCGTCTACGCGAGCTCCAACCACATCATCGGCTTCCATCCCTCGTCGGAGGTGCTCGACGAGACGGCGCCGCTGCGCCCGGACACCTACTACGGAGTCTCGAAGGCGTTCGGCGAGGCGCTCGCGAGCCTGTACCACGACAAGTGGGGCGTCGAATCGGTGCTGCTCCGCATCGGCACTTTCCGTCCGAAGCCGGAGGATCAGCGTCAGCTCGCCCTCTGGCTCAGCTGGGCCGACGGCATCGAGCTCGTGCGCTGCTCGATCGAGAGCGGTCCTGTCGGCTGCCAGGTCGTCTATGGCACCTCTGCCAACAGCGAGCAGTGGTGGAACGCCGCGGCCGGCTGGGCAGCCATCGGCTACGAGCCGAAGGACGACGCCGCCGATTACGCCGACAACGTGGATCTGTCGGTACCGGCACCGACGCTGCACGGCGGCGGATTCGCAGCCGCAGACTACCGAGGAGGCATTTGGTGAGCACCGCTGACGTCCTGATCACCACCGCGTTCCTGCAGCCCGGCGACGAGGTCGACCAGATGCTGCGCGATGCCGGCTACACCACGCGCCACGAGCCGAACATTGCCGAGCTCTCCCCCGAAGCTCGCGCGGAGCTGCTCGGTGGAGTCCGCGCGATCATCGCGGGGACCAAGCCGCTCGGGGCGGAGGAACTCGCGCTCGCGCCGCGGCTCGAGCTCATCGTGCGCACCGGCGTCGGCTACGACAGCGTCGACGTCGAAACCGCTGGCGCGCGCGGCATCCCTGTCTGCGTCACGGCAGGCGCCAACCGCCAGGCAGTCGCCGAGCACGTCTTCGCGCTCATGCTCGCCGTCGCCCGCCGCGTACCCGAGAACATCGCCAACCTTGCGGTCGGCTCCTGGCAGCAGCTCACAGGCAGGGAGCTCCGCGGCGCGACGCTCGGGATTCTCGGCCTCGGCTCGATCGGCAAGGCCGTGACGGGCATCGCCAAGGGGTTCGGGATGCACGTCGTCGCGTACGATCCATACTTCGACGGCGAGTTCGCCGCAGCCCACGACGTGCGTCGCGCCGAGCTGGATGAGGTGCTGCGCCAGTCGGATTTCGTCACGCTCCACCTGTTCCTCGATGAGTCGACGCGCAACCTCATCGATGCGGAGCGTCTGCGTCTGATGAAGTCCGATGCCGTGCTCGTCAACACCGCGCGCGGCGGCATCGTCGACGAGGAAGCGCTGGTCGAAGCCGTTCGTAGCGGCGTCATCGGAGGGGCGGCGCTCGACGTCTTCGCCGACGAGCCCCTCCCCGCCGACAGTGCTCTCCTGCACACCCCGGGAATCCTCGCGACCACGCACGTCGCGGGAGCGACTCGCGAGGCACGTGGGGAGTCCGGCCGGATGGCAGCCCGGAACGTCATCGCCGTGCTCGGCGGCGACGAGCCGCAGTTCGTCGTCAACGGCGATTTCCGGAAGGTGCCGGCGTGATCATCTCGACGGGCGGAGGCGAGATCAAGCTCGCCGCCAACCTGAAGTGGCTGTTCACCGAGGTGTCGCTCGAGCAGCGGTTCGACGCGGCGGCGAAGGCCGGGTTCATCGGGGTGGAGCTGCCTTCGCCCTACGAGCTCCCCGCCGCGCGCGTGCGCGAGCTGCTCGATGCCGCCGGCGTGCAGCAGGTGCTCATCAACACCCCGCCGGGTGAACCCGGCTCGCCGACCGCGACCGGCGCGGCGGCTGTGCCCGGCGCGCGCGAGGAGTTCCGCGAGGGCGTGCTGCGAGCCCTCGAGTACGCGACGGTGCTCGAAGCGCCGAGCGTCCATGTCATGGCGGGCGTTCGGCCGGCGGGCACCGACGCGGCGCTCTCCTTCGCGACCTATGTCGACAACATCGCGTGGGCAGCTGAGCGCGCGAGGTCGTCGGGCGTCCGAATCGTGCTCGAAGCCATCAACAAGCGCGACCAGCCCGACTACGGGCTTGAGTCGATGGAGGCCGCCGCTGCAGTCGCCAGCGCGGTCGACCCGACCACCGTCGGCGTGCTCTTCGACTGCTACCACGCGCAGGTCGACCGCGGGAACCTCATCGAGCGGTTCGAGCGGCTGGTGCCGCAGATCGGCCACGTCCAGATCGCGGACAACCCGGGCCGCGGCGAGCCCGGCACCGGCGAGATTGCGTACGAGCGCGTCCTGACGCGCATCGCCGAGAGCTCTTACGAGGGCTGGGTCGGCTGCGAGTACGGCCCGGTCGACGGAACCGTCCCGGGACTCAGCTGGACAGAGAGGCTGCACCCATGACTGACCGCAAGTTCGCGCTCATCAGCGCCACACCGCTCGCCATCGCGCCAGCGGCGGCTGCAATCGCCGAGACGTTTCCGGATGCCACGGTGTGGAACCTGCTCGACGACCGTCTGCTCGCCGACGCACAGGCCGAGGGCAGCATCACCGAGCCGCTCGCAGCCCGTATGGATCAGCTCATCGAATCCGCCCTCGGAGGCGGAGCCGACGGCGTGATCCTGACCTGCTCGCAGTACGGCCAGCGCGCGCTCGTGCGAGATGCGAGCGCCGATGGCGTTGCCGTGCTCTCCGCTGACGGTCCACTCTTCGACGAGGTCGTCGCCCTCGCTCCCCACCGCCTGCTGCTCGTCGCCTCCCTCGAGTCGGCGGCCACTGACAGCGGCGAGCGTCTGCGCGCAGCGATCGCCGCCGCAGCCGGTTCGACCGAGATCGAGACGCTCGTCGTACCCGCGGCGGCGAACCCGTTGACGACGGATGCGTTGGTCGCGGCCCTCGAGGGCGCCATCGCCGAGGCAGGCGGTCACCACGACGCGATCGTGCTGGCGCAGTACTCGCTCGCACCGGCAGCGCCCGCGCTCGCCGAACGCTTCGGGGTCGTCCTCGATGGCCCCGCGGCGGCAGCCCGACGACTGCGCGCGACGCTGGAGGCTGAAGCATGATCGGCGTCATCGCCGACGATGTCACCGGCGCGACCGATGTTGCGGCGGCACTGCGTCGGGCTGGGCTCCGCACGGTGCTGGCGCTGCGATCTGAGATCGACAGAGCATCCGTCGACGCCGACGCCGTGGTGATCGGCCTGAAGACTCGCTCAATCCCCGCACCAGAGGCGATCGACCAGAGCCTCGTCGCGCTCGGCACCCTCCAGCGCCTCGGCGCCTCGCGGATCTACTTCAAGTACTGCTCGACCTTCGACTCGACCGCCGAGGGCAACATCGGCCAGGTCACGGAGGCGCTGGCCGAGGCGCTGGGCGCAGACATCGTCGTGACGACTCCCGCGGCTCCCGTGCACGGCCGGACGGTCTATCGCGGATACCTGTTCGTCGGCGACGTGCTGCTGCACGAGACGCACATGCGTGACCATCCGATCACGCCGATGAGGGACGCGTCGCTGCTGCGTCTGCTCGGGGCGCAGGTCTCGGACCGTACCGCCGTCGTGCCGCTCGAGACGATCCGTGACGGCGACGCGGCCGTGCGCACGGCGATCGATGAGGCTGCCGCAGCGGGCACTCGTCACTTGATCGTCGACGCCACGAGCGAGGGGGACCTCGACGTCGTGGCCGCCGCGCTCGGTGGCGCGCCGCTGGTGGCCGGGTCAGCTGGACTCGTCGGCGCCCTTGCCCGTCGCATCGGCGCCGACTCTGAGACGCCGGCTGGCCCTCCGGCCGGACGCACCGCGCTCATCGCCGGTAGCTGTTCCGAGCGCACGCTCGAGCAGATCGCACGATTCCGCGACGCGGGTCACCCCGCGCATCGCATCGTCGCAGCGCCCGGCGACACCGCCGCATCGCTCGCGTCGGATGCGATCGCATGGTGGGATCGGCAGTCTGAGGACGCATCCGCACTGCTCTACTCGTCGAGCGCTTCGACAGAGCGTGACGTCCGCATCCCGAACGCCGGCGCGCTCTACGAAGAGACGGCCGGCATCATCGCCGCCGAGCTGGCCGACCGTGGCGTCGAGCGGATGCTCATCGCGGGCGGCGAGACGTCGGGCGCCGTCGTCGAGGCACTCGGCATGGAGAGCGCGATCGTCGGCCCTGAGGCTGCGACGGGTGCGCCCTGGATCCGTGACAGTGAGCGGGATCTGCACCTGGTGCTCAAGTCGGGCAACTTCGGCGACCCGGACTTATTCGTCGACGTGGCAGGGGCGGGGGCGACGCGATGACCGAGACACCCCGCGCGGCGATGGCCCGAGTCGCTCGAACCATCGATGAGAAGCGGCTGACGCACGGCCGCACGGGGAACCTCGCTGTGCGCGACGGCGATCGCACTCTCGTGACGCCGACCGGCGTGCGGCTGCGCGAGGTGGATCCTTCGCAGCTCTCCGTGCTCGATGCAGATGGTCGGCACGTGGACGGTCCGCGACCGACGAAGGAGGCGTTCCTGCACGCGGCGATGCTGCGCGCGCGTCCGGAGCTGCGCGCCGTGGTGCACACGCATTCCCCATTCTCTGCCGCCGTCTCCTGCCTCGACGGTCTCGATCCCGAGGAGCCTCTGCCGCCGCTGACCGCCTACTTCGGCATGCGCGTAGGCCGGTTGCGACTGCTGCCCTACATCGCTCCTGGCGATGTGAGTGCGGCGGACTCCATCGCCGATGCTGCTCGCACTCATCAAGCCCTGCTGCTGCGCAACCACGGTCCCGTCGTCGCAGGTGCCGACCTCGATGCCGCGCTCGACGCGCTCGAAGAGCTCGAGCATGCAGCGCAGATCTTCTTCGTCACGCAGGGCCTCCGGACCGCGCCGCTCACTGCGGCGCAGCTCGCGGCGCTCTCGGCCTAGCCAGGAAGCAGGAGCCTCATGATCACCCTCTACAGCGGCCTCGTCGTCAAGCAGCCATTGCTCGAGACCCTCATCCCTGCGTTCGAGGCATACGGAGGAACGGTGGAGACGGTCTTCGAACCGACCACGGTCATTCTCGAGCGAGTCGCCGCAGGGGAACGGCCCGATCTCGTGCTCGGCGTCGCCGAGTCCATCCGTGACCTGGCCGACCAGGGCGTCCTGACCCACGCGTCGGTGGAGGAGCTCGCTGTGTCGGCGGTCGGGTATGCGCGGCTGCCCGAGTCCGCCAGCCCGGCCGACGCCTCTGCCGACGCGTTCATCGAATACCTGCGGGACGTTGCTGTCGCCTACTCGCTCTCGGGTGCGAGCGGCCTGCATCTCCAGAAGGTGCTGGGGGATCGGGGTGTGCTCGAGAAGATCGACGAGAGGGCAGTCCGCTTCCCCGCGGGGTTGACTGCCGAGGCTGTCGTCGATGGCCGCGCCGATGTGGCGATCCAGCAGATGAGCGAACTGCGGTCCGTGACAGGACCGCACATCGTCGAGCCCCTTCCTCATGATCTGCAGTCGTACGGCCGCTTCGCGATCGGCAGCCGGCCGGATGCACCGGCCGATGCTGACCGCTTCCGCCGACTGCTGCAGAGCGACGCCGCGACCGCGGCGTTCGAGGCCGTCGGCCTCAGCCGCCCCTAACCCTCACTGGAACGAAAGGATTGACAGATGCGCAAAGTGATCGTGGATACCGATACCGGAGTCGATGACGCGCTGGCGTTGATGATCCTGGCCGCCGACCCTGACGTCGAGATCCTCGCGGTCGTGAGCGTCTTCGGAAACTGCCACGGCGACAGGGCGGCCGACAACGCACGGTACGTGCTGGACACCTGCGGCCGCCAGGACGTGCCCGTCTACCGCGGCTCGGATGAGCCGCTCCGTCAGGCGATCGAGCTCTCCTCCGGGGTGCACGGTGACGACGGCTTCGGCAACACCGGCCTGCGGCCAGAGACCTCGGTGCCCGCGGAGCCCAGTGGCATTCCGATCATCCTCGACCTCGTGCGGCAGCATCCGGGCGAGGTCGACTACCTCGCGCTCGGGCCGCAGACCAACCTGGCTCGTGCGCTGGAGCTCGAACCTGATCTGCTGCGACGACTGCGTTCGACGACGATCGTCGGGACGCTCGGTCCCGCGCTCTGGAACGACACCGAGCCGTGGGCTGACCGCCGTTTCCGAGTCTCGCGAGACCCGAACGTCTCCTTCGACATCGACGCGGCGGAGATCGTCGCGAGTCACGAAGGCGATGTGACATGGTGCGGTCCATATGTCACTCGGCAGGCACTGGTACCTGAGCAATTCTTCCTCGACATCGCAGGGTCGACCGGCTATGCACCGGCGGAGCTGATCACCAAGATCAGTCACGACTACGCCGGCTTCTACTCGCGCTCGTACGGACGAGAGGACGCGCGCGTCATGGGCATCAACGACAGCCTTGCTGTCGCCACCCTCCTGCGGCCCGACCTGGTCGCGGCCTCAGTGCAGCGCCCGCTGCAGACGTTCACGGACGAAGCGACCGATACCCGGTATCTCGCTGGCGTACACCCCTCGCCCGGTGAGACCCGTCCCCTCCATCGAGTGATCATGGACATGGACTTCTCCCGCGTGCTCGAGCTCATCGAGGACACGTTGCGGAGGCCCTTGCCTTGGCCGGCGGAGCCCACGGCCTAGCCTCCCGCAGGCTTCCAAGCGCCTATAGTCCGCGCTATACTATTTACAATCGGATCCTTCTCCTCCTCGGAGACTGTGCTGAGCAAAGGAGCTCCCATGACGAAACTCGACCAGGCCGCCCCAGGCGCTGCTGCGCGCCCGCGGCCCCAGGGTCACGCGAAGCAGCTCTTCGCGCTGAGCGCGGGGCACGCACTCGAGTGGTACGACTGGGCGATGTTCGGACTCCTGTCCGTCTACATCGGTCAGGCCTTCTTCCCGGGCGGTGATCCGGTCGCATCCACGCTGAACTCGCTCGCGGTGTTCGCGGTCGGCTTCGTCGTGCGACCCATCGGCGGTGTGCTGCTCGGCTTCGTCGCCGACCGTGTGGGCCGGAAGCCCGTGATGATCGGCGCTGTCGGCGTCATGGCCGGCGCGAGCCTGGTCATCGGTGTGCTTCCGACGCATGAGACGCTCGGCGTCTGGGCTGGTGTGATCGTGCTGCTCATGCGCATCCTCCAGGGCTTCTCCGCCGGCATCGAGGGCTCGCTCGGCGCCGCCTACGGCGTTGAGCTCGTGCCGGATCGGCCGGGCTATGTCGCGGGCTTCATGGCGATCTTCAACAACTTCGGCAACATGCTCGCGCCGTTGACCGCGTTCCTCGCCACGGCAGCGATCGGAGCGGACGGGATGGGCGAGTACGGCTGGCGCATCCCCTTCATCGCCGGTGGTCTGCTCGGCGTGATCGTCCTGTGGCTGCGACGGGCGCTGCCCGAGTCGCTGCCGCGGAAGCAGGGAGAAGCCGCTGCTGCTGGCAATGACTCGCGGGAAGTCTGGCGGGGAGTGCGGAAGTACTGGCTGAGCATCCTCGCCGTCGTGTTCATCGTCGGTGCGATTCAGGCATATAACTACACGTGGCTCTCGGGCCTGCCGTCGCTGGCTACCGGCACGTACAACGAGGACCCGACCGGCGTATTCGCCGTTGCGACTGCGGTCGGTGTTGTGCTCACCGTCAGCGCGTGGATCCTCAGCCGCGTGCTCGACAAGTGGGACCTCTCGCGCTGGTTCGTGATCGGACGCCTGCTCACGATCCCGTCGATCTTCCTCGTGCTCCTCTATTCGGGCAACGGTGTCCCCGCGCTCGCGACGGTGATGCTGGGTGGCTCGCTCATCCTGGTGCTGAACATGACCATCTTCAGCACGGTCGCCAACCTGATGGTGCCGAAGTTCTGCAGAGGGACCGCGGTCGGCCTCGGCTACGGCATCGGCGTCGCCGTGTTCGGCGGCACCGCGTCGTACCTGTTCGTGTTCCTGCAGAGCAACAACCTGCCCTGGGCGTTCCCGATCTACGTCGCAACGCTGTGCGCGCTCAGTGTGATCTTCTACCTGCTCGCGAAGCGTCAGAACGGTGTCTTCCGCGCAGACATGTGATGACGAATGAGGAGAGCGCCGGCCCGAAAGGGTCGGCGCTCTCCTCATTCGTCCGCGGGGTCAGCGAGCGGCGATTTCGTCGACGACGCTCTCCTCGAGCGCGTGCGCATCGACCAGGGTGCGCTCCCGTGCGAGCTCGATGTGGTCGTGCATGAGTTCAGCGGCAGCATGTGCATCGCCCGCGCGGATCGCTTCCGCGATCAGCCGGTGCTCGTGCGCGGCCTCGAGCGCGTGGGTGCGGCCTGCGCGACCACTGAGGCGGAAGCGCTGCAGCTGGCTGCCCAGCGCGCGGAATGCCTGCTGCATAAAGGGGTTGCCGCCCTGCTCACTGACGAGCGTGTGGAACGCCTCGTCTGCCGTCCAGCTGGCTTTGAGCGACTCCGGGTCCGAGAGCTCGCCGGCTCTCTCCATCGTGCTGATCGTGTCGTCGAGACGTGTGAGGAACGCGGGAGTGCAGTGGGTGGCAGCGGCCGCCGCGAATGCGGGTTCGAAGATCTGGCGCGCGTCGATCTGGCTGGAGATCTCCTCGGGTGACAGCAGCGGCGAGACGGCGTAGCCGCGCACGTCGTGGCGACGCACGAATCCCGTCGGCTCGAGCCGGGCGAGTGCTTCGCGAATCGGAGTGGGCGACAAGCCCATCTCGCGAGACAGCCCGCCGATGTTCAGGCGCTCGCCAGGCGCGAGCTCACCGCCGATGATCTTCAGGAGCAGGCCGTCGTAGGCGCGGTCAGCGAGCGTGACGCGCGTCGACCGGCGTCGGGATGGGGGAACTTTGCTCTCGGGCACCGTGACTCCTCGGGATGCATCGAATCTATCGTCGATCTCCTGCAGTCGCCGAAGGGCCCGCACCGAGAATCGGCGCGGGCCCTTCGATCCTTGACTCAGGCTGCCTGCTGGTGCTGCTTGCCGGAGCGCCAGAGGCCGACGAACTCACTGGTGAGCTTGCCGCTGACGGGCAGATCCATGTCGTGGTTCTCCTTCGAGCCCCAGCCGAACACGGCGCCGTCTGCGACTGCGCCGTAGTTGGCTGCGTGCTCCGCGGTCATACCCGAGCCGAGCACGATGGGGGCGTCGGGGATGGCGCCCTTGATCTCGTTGATGCGCTCGAGGCTTGCGGGCTCGCTCGAGTCGTGACCCGCGAGGACGATGGCGTCTGCGCCGCCGCGCTTGAGCATGTCGCCGGCGATGACGGTGACCGGCCGGTCGACGAGCGGCATCGCGTGCTTGGTCAGCAGGTCGGCGAGGGTGAGGATGTGCTCGCCGTCGATGGCCTTCTTGTAGCGCGCGACCGCGTAGGCCTCGCTGTTGATGATGCCCTGATCCGTGACTGCTGCGTCGGTGAGGATGTTGAGCCGGATGAACTGGGCGTCGACGGCTGCGGCGATGCCCAGCGAGGCCTTCCAGGAGTTGCGCAGGATGTTGATGCCCATCGGCACATCCGTCGCGCGGGCGACCTCGCGAGCGACGACGGCGGCAGCGGCGACCGTCTCGGGCTCGGTCGTCATCGGGTAGAAGGGGTAGTCGTGGAAGTTCTCCACGAGCACCGCGTCGACGCCACCTTCGACGAGCGTCGTCGCGTCCTGCACGGCGCGATCGATGACGTCGTTCAGGTTGCCCGAGAAGCCGGGGGCGCCGGGGAGGGCGAGCATGTGCACCATGCCGAGGACGGGGGCCTTGCCGCCGAAGACTCCGTCATATCGGGCGCGGTAGGGGTTGCTCATCAGTGTGCTCCTTTGCGTGGATGGGAAGAGGTTTGCTTCAAATAGTATTCGCTTTTTCGGCCCTGTCAAGGTTAGCCTTGCCGCGTGAGTACACAGACCGAAGCGCTCCCTGTCGTCGCTGCCGAGCAGCGCGTCGAGCCCCAGCCGCACGTTCAAGCTTTCGGGCATCACCGACCCGCGTTGTGGTCGGTGATCGCGATCGCCGCCGGCGCGGGACTCGCGACGCAGGGCCGGATCAATGGCGAGCTCGGTGTCCGTCTTGAGCACGGCATGCTCGCGGCGTTCCTCAGCTTCGCCCTCGGCTTCGTGCTGCTCGCGGTCGTGCTCGCTTTCTCCAAGCGCGACCGACTCGCTGTCGTGAAACTGGTCGCGAGCATCCGCGACGGCAGCATGCCGTGGTGGTACCTCTCGACGGGTCTGATCGGTGCCTTCCTCGTGGCGACGCAGGGCCTGGTGATCGGCACGATCGGTGTGGCGCTGTTCACCGTGGGTGTGGTCGCAGGGCAGACGCTGAGCGGGCTCGTCGTCGACCGGATCGGCTTCGGTGGCCTGGCACGCAAGCAGGTGACTGCGCCGCGCATGATCGGTGCCTTCCTGGCGATGGTCGCAGTCGGTCTCGCGTTGGTCGGCACCGGTCAGCTGAACGGCGTGTGGTTGATCGTGCTCCCGTTCATCGCGGGCCTGCTGCAGTCGCTGCAGCAGGCGCTCGGCGGCCGCGTGCAGCGACAGTCGGGTTCGGCGATCGCGCAGGCCGCCCAGACCTTCGCGGTCGGCACGCTCGCACTCGGCGCCGTGGTTCTGGTGCAGGCGCTCGTCGGCGTGACGGCACAGCCGCTGCCGGCCGAGTCTTGGCTCTACCTCGGGGGAGCGCTCGGCGTACTCTTCGTCGCGCTCACCTCAGTCGCTGTCCACCACCTCGGCGTGCTTACCGTCGGCCTCGCGGCCATCTGTGGTCAGGTGCTGGCCTCTGTGGTCCTCGACCTGCTGTTCCCCGCCGGCCAGCCTGTGACGGTGTGGTCGCTCCTGGGTGCAGCACTCACGGTCGTCGCGGTGGCCGTCTCCGGGATCCGCGGAAGAGGCCGTAGCGCCGTCGCGGCTTGACCGGTTGCTTGCGGCGTTGACGGCGTCGCAGGGCGGCTGCGTTGAGTCCGTTGGCCTAGCTGAGCGTGCGGCTGTCGGGCTCTCAGCGCTCGAGGCGGCTGCGCATCTGTTGTGCCGTCGCCTCGTCGAAGGCGACGAGGCGCACGTGCGCGACGCCGGAGGCGGACGCCGTGATCGTGGTTGCCGCGACGTCGATCGCGTCATCCTTCGGCCAGCCGTAGAGGCCGGCGCTCACGAGATTTATGGTGACGGCGACGTCGAGTTCGGGGTAGTGCCGATTAGACGCCGTCTCGGTCTCGCCTGCGCCACCTGGGACGCCGGAGGTGGTGTTGGACTTGCCGATCACGGGCGGCTCGATGAGTGGCAATATTGTCACTTGCTCCCGACCGCCACTTCAGGGGGGCCTCGTTGGCGGCTGGAAGTCGATGCTTCTGTCGGCCGAGCATTTATTTGCCGGGTCGAGCGATTGTCAGGCGGGAGCTTGCACAATGGGTGGCCTGCAGGTGGCCACTCTCGCGCCTAACCGTCGCGATGGTCGCGCAACTCAAAGCCGTCGACGGCAAGCTGGGCCGCAGCATCGATTGCGAGGGCGAGCATCTGTCTCTGCACGGGCTCGTAGTCTTGGAGCCAGGCGTTTGTGGCACGGTGGCCATGCGTAGCTAGCACTGCACCGAACCTTCGCCCGAGCGCGCGCGCCACTGCAAAGACCGTCTCGCACTCCATGTCCATCGCGTCGGGCCGGCGTAGCTTGATCTCGTTCAGTCGGGCAGCTGCCGCGTCCTCGAGTCCGGGGAGCGACCGACCTTCCCCGACATAATACGAGTCGCACGACAACACCCGGATTGGCTGGAGACGGGCGCCACCGCGCGCCGCGGCGCCGTGGAGTGCCGCAATGACGTCAGGATGCGCCGCAATCTGAGCATCATCCGCAGCATAGAAGCGCGCGGCACCTCCATCGCGCAGCGCGCTGGTGACCACGGTCAGGTCGCCTGGGGCGACCGCGTCCGTCATCGCGCCCATCCCTCCAACTCGGATGAAGGTGTCCACGCCGAGCCGGCTCAACTCGACGACGGCGATCTCGGTCGAAGGTCCACCGATGCCGGTCGAGCAGATGGCTACGGGTACGCCACGATGCTTGCCGACCGCAAGCCGGAACTCACGTTTGAAGCCCAGTTCGGTGAAGTCATCGAGGAAGTGCGCTGCCATCGAGACGCGATCGGGGTCGCCCGGAAGCAAGCAGATGCGTGGCAGGTCCCCGATCTTCGCGGGGATGTGCGGAGCCTGGCCGTTGAACCACGGGTCTTCAGCGGAACCACTCATGTGTGTCTACCTCTTTCCGTGTAGTGGAAGTTATCTCCACTCGTTTTGGTGTGTAGCGCTGGTCGGTCAGTGGTCGTGTTGCTGCGCACCAACGAGCCGCTAGAGGTAACGATACGCATGTTTCGACGTATAGAGTGGGTTTCTCTTTACAAGACGCGCTCTCGGTGCAACACTTGGGCGATGATCAAGGACGATCCGGAGGACTTCCATGCAGCGGAATCAAGCTCGAGCGAATCAGGCGAGCTCGTGACCGAGCTACTGGCCATGCGTGGGCTTGGCAAGGTGTACCAGGGTGCTGGTGGCAAGCCCGTCACGGCGCTGCAAGACGTCAACCTGAGCATCCGCGACGGCGAGATCGTTGCGCTGATCGGGCCGAGCGGATGTGGCAAGTCGACTTTGTTGCGAGCGGTCGCGGGCCTCGATCGAGACTTCACAGGCGAGCTCGAGTGGGTCGTGCCGCCGAAGATCGGCCGTGATATCGGTTTTGTCTTCCAGGAGCCGGCACTGTTGCCGTGGCGCACGGTCGACCGCAACGTATCGTTCGGCCTGGAGGGTAAGGGTCGCGCGAAGGCCGAGATCGCTGAGCGAGTCGACACGCTGCTGGCCATGGTCGGGCTCTCCGACTTCAAGAAGTCGTACCCCGCCGAGCTGTCCGGTGGCATGAAGCAACGTGTCGGCATCATGAGGGCGTTGGCGTACGACCCTCGCGTGTTGCTGATGGACGAGCCCTTCGGTGCGCTCGACGCCATCACCCGTGACCGCCTCCAGGACGACCTCCTCCGCATTTGGGGGCAGACGCGGAAGACCATCCTGCTCGTCACGCACAGCGTCGAAGAGGCCGCGTACCTTGCGGACCGCGTGGTCGTGCTCAGTCCGCGCCCGGGTCGTATCAAAGCGGTGCACGACGTGCCGCTGCCTCGTGATCGCGATGCCTCGGTGCGCAACACTCCGGAGTTCGCGGCGTTCACGGGCATGCTGCGAGGTGAGCTCGAGTGACAGCGGCAGCGACGCTGCCTCGGCCGGATTCGAAAGCGCGCAGCGTCTCTCGCTCGTTCATCAGAATTGCCATCTATCTGGTGCTCTTCATTGGGCTGTGGTGGGGCTACGCGGTCGGCGCAGACGTGCCCGCGTTCCTGCTCCCTACACCCGACGCAGTTTGGCAGTCGCTCGTCGCGATGTCGGGCGAAGGCATCCTGTGGTCGAACTTCGCGGCCACGTTCCGCAGCGTGGCCCTGGGCTTCGTCGTCGGAACCGTTGTGGGCATCGCCGTCGGCTACTGCATCTGGCGTTTCCGCATCCTGCGAGAAGCGATGGCGCCGTACTTGCTGCTCTTCCAGGCAGCACCGAAGATCGCCGTGGTGCCGCTGTTCGTGCTGTGGTTCGGACTTGGACTGGGAACGCAGCTCGCCCTCACCCTGCTGCTGACCTTTTTCCCCATCATGATCGCGGCGCAGCTCGGCTTCGCCTCGATGAGCAAAGAAGCCCGCGATCTCGGCCAGATCCTCGGCCTGAGCCGTGCCCAGGCCTTCTGGAAGATCCAGCTCCCCGGAGCGACGCCCGATCTGTTCGCGGGCGCGAAGCTCGGAATCCTGGATGCCATCGAAGGTGCGTTCCTCGCTGAGTTCATCACCGCGCAGTTCGGTCTCGGCTACCTCATGGTGCTGGGCACCGCGACGTACGACGCACCGATGCTCTTCGGCGCCGTCATTCTGACGGTGATCGTCGGCCTCACCGGCTTTGGCCTGATCTACGCGGCCGAGCGCTACTTCCTGCGGTGGCGACGCGCCACCTGAGCTTTCACAAAAGCCGAGACGTCACCGCGTCGCGGTACACCCCATCCACCACACCACACCGATAGGAACGATCATGAAGACGACAAGGACACGCTTGCGTGTAGCTGGCGCGGCGATTGGCATCATCGCCATGGCTGCGCTGACCGCTTGCAACCCGGCAGGCAACGTGCCGGCAGAGCAGAACACGCCGGACGCCAGCGCCGAGGCGTCATCGACGGAGATGACCGATGTCACGCTGCAGATCGAGGGCTCGGCGGTGCCGTACTACGCACCCATCTACGAGGCCATCGAGCAGGGCTACTTCGCCGACGAGGGCTTGAACGTCGAGGTGCTCTACGCGGAGGGTGCGACCGTCGTGCAGAACGTCGCAGCCGGCAACGTCGACTTCGGTTTCCCGAACGGCCCGGGTGTCGTCGCTGCCTACGCGAACGGTGTCGAGACGAGGGTCGTGCACACGACCTACCAGACCGGCATCGGTTCCATCCTGTTCAACGAGGAGACCTCCGGCATCGAGACCGTCGCAGACCTCCGTGGTCGCACCATCGCGGTGACCGACCTCGGCAGTCCGCAGTACCTCGCACTGCAACTGCTGCTGCAGGACAACGGCGTCGACATCTCGGAAGTCGAGATCAAGGTGATCGGCGTCGGCGCGATCATCCAGGCGCTGCAGAACGGTGAGGTTGACGCGGTGTCGTTCAACTCGGTGCGGTACTACGCGCTCAAGTCGCAGGGCTTCCCCGTCGGGCAGTTCCTGACCGACCCCGCGCTGCCGAGCCACGGCAACGTGCTCATCGCGGGCAACGAACTGCTCGAGCAGCAGCCTGAAGTTGTCGCGAGCTTCATCGCCGCACTCGATCAGGGTCTCCAGTATGTGATCGAAAACCCGGCTGAGTCGGTCGACATGTCGATCGAGCAGTACGCGCCTACGTTCGAAGGGCAGAACGAGGCGATCACCGAGGTGATCAACGAGGTCTACATCGCGCAGTTGTGGAACTCCGAGGACACCGAGGTGCACGGCTTCGGCTACGGCAATCTGCCGCGCTGGCAGGAGTCGATCGACGTCCTTGTCGAAGGTGGACTCATCGCCGAGTCGTTCGATGCAGCTGACCTCGTGATTGAAGAGCCGGGAACGATCGGTTGAGTATGACGCTGCATGCTTCCGAGCGAGTGAGGCCGGTGCTCATCGGCGCCGCCTCACTCGCCCTGGGGTTCCTTGCGTGGCTGCTCATCGCCAACTTCGCTGGGCTGCCGAGCTACATCCTCCCGGCGCCGGATGAGGTGACGCGTCGCTTCGCAGGCCTATGGTCGTCCGGTGCGATCCAGTTGCACACGGCGCAGACGCTCGCTGAGATTATCCAGGGCGCCGCGATCGGATTCGTCATCGGCGTCGTGGTCGCGATCACCTTTTACAAGGTCAGCTGGTTGCGAAAGGCATTCATCCCGGTGCTGCTCGTGATCCAGGTGACTCCGAAGATATCCATCGCCCCGCTGCTCGTGCTGTGGATGGGCCTGGGCATCACGTCGAAGATCACGCTGGTCACGATCGCGGTGTTCTTCCCAGTCATGATCAACATGCTCAACCGGCTCGACTCGATCCCGACGACCGTGCGCGACCTTTCGCGCATACTCGGCTTCGGGCCGATCCGCACGGCACTGCAGGTCGAGATCCCGTTCACGCTTCCCGGCCTCGCGCTCGGACTCAAACTCGGGCTCCTGGGCGGCGTGACCGCTGCGGTTGTCGGCGAGTTCATAGGATCGTCTGCAGGCCTCGGCTATCTGGAGCGACAAGGGCAAGACAACGCAGACATCAGCGTCGTGTTCATCACGCTCGGGCTCCTGGCGCTGATCGGGTTGTGCTTCTACCTCCTCGTCGAGGCCATTGAGCGGCGATTGACCCGGCGGTATCAATGACCCCGACCGCAGTGCACGCCACCGACAGCGTCGATCCCCAATACGAGCCAGCACTCTCCGTCACGATCGGCGATCTCACGCTCGCATCGCTCGTGATGCCGGCGTCGGGATGCTTCGGTCCTGAACTGGGGCGATTGATCTCGGTCGAGGAGATCGGTGCCTCGGTCACGAAGACAGTGTTCGCCGAACAGCGCGGCGGCAATCCGATCGATCGCGTCTCCGAGCTGCCCGTCGGCATGATCAACAGTGTGGGGATCCCCAGCTACGGTGCGAGCGGCTATCTGTCAGGGCTCCGCGAGGAGTACGCCGAGCTCGGCGTGCCCTCGATCGTCAGCGTCGGCGGCCACAGGGTCACCGAGTACGCGCCGCTCGTCGAAGCGATCGGCGATGGTAACGCATCCGCGTTCGAGCTCAACGTGTCGTGCCCGAACCTCGACGCACAAGGCGCCGACATCGGTGCCGATCCACACAACGTCGCGCAGGTCGTGCAGGCGGTGCGTCGGGTGACGACGCGCCCGATCCTCGTGAAGATGCCGTCGATGCTGTCATCGATCGCCGACTGCGCGATCGCCGCAGAGGCGGCGGGTGCTGACGCGGTGTGCGTCGCGAACTCGGTGCCGGTGCTGCCGTTGCACGAGCGCGAGCGCCGCTTCGCGCTCGGCAACCGGATCGGCGGGCTGTCAGGGCCGAGCATCAAACCGATCGTCAGCCGCCACGTGTGGCTGTCGGCGCAGGCCGTGTCGATTCCCGTCGTGGCTTGCGGTGGTGTCTCGAACGCCGACGATGCGCTCGACTATCTCGCGCTCGGCGCGAAGGCGGTGCAGGTCGGCACTGCGAACTTCGGGAACCCCATGGCGATGGTGCAGATCGCCAGAGACTTGCGAGCACGTGTGCAGCGTGCGGGCGCCGAGACGCTGCCGGCGCTGCTGCGTATGGAGCGGCCTGATGTCTACAGACCTTGATGACGTTTCGCAGTCGGGCGAGTCGACCGGCGGCAGCCGACTGCTGCTGCGCGGGCTGTCGATCCTGACCTGCTTGTCGGAGCACCCCGAAGGGCTGACGCTGCAGCAGATCCACGAGACGCTGCGCATCCCCATCGGGACGTGCCACAGGATCCTGTCGGCGCTGCACGAGCACGACTTCGTCGCTCGCTCGGAGGTGACCCGCAGGTTCGAGCTCGGTGCCGCAACGCGCAGGCTGGGCGGCTCGTCTGAAATCACGAAGTCGGCGCCAGCCGCTTTGACGACCGCTGCCGACGAGACCGGCGAGACAGCGTTCTTGGCGGCGCTTCGCGGCGATGCGGTCGAGTGCGTCTCGCTCGTCGAGTCGAAGCACAACCTACGACTGTTCGTGAAGCGAGGGCAGCAGCTGCCCCTGCACGCGGCGGCATCCGCTCGCACGCTGCTGGCGTACGCCAAGCCGAAGCTCGTCGAGCGCCTACTCAGCTCGCTCAGCATGACGTCGTTCACGCCGGGGACCATTCGCGACGTCAACAAGCTGATCGATCACCTCGCCGAGATTCGCGAGCGAGGGTTCGACGTCTGCGACAGCGAGCTCGACCGCAACGTCTGGGCGGTCGCCGCGCCGGTGTACGGGTTCGACAACAGCGTGCAGTGGGCACTGACGGTCGCGGCCGCCGAGTCGCGAGTACGCTCTGTCGACACTCGAGTCGCCATCACGCAGTCGGCACTCTCAGCCGCGCGATCGATGTCCCGGGCGATGGGGTTCGAAGGTGAACTGCGAACTCGACCGGATGAGCAATACCTGCAAGCGTTTCATGAAGCATCGCTTGTGCGCGCGGGCTGAAGAGCACCGCGCCATGACGAAGAACACCGTGAACGTCTGCTGATCCAATGCGGAGGAGTCAGGAAATGGAACTGCAAGAGAACGCCGACCTGCTGGCACGAGTCATCGAGAGCGACGGCGCCCGCCGGTGGCTCGACTTCGGTCTCGACCCGGAGGCCGCCGAACTGATCGCGCAGCGCATTGCCGAGCAGCTTCGCCCATCGCAGCCGACGGTCGTGCTCAGCTTCGAGAACGAGGAAGATGCCGTGCTCGCGCACCTCGTTGCACGCGCGCTCGGCGCAACACGGGTGATCCTGCGCTCGCAGGAAGGGCTCCTGTGGCTCTCACACGCAGTACCGGCCGGCAGCCGCGTCGCGGTCGTCTCGTGCGCCAAGGCGTCGTCGATGGCGAACGACGTGGTCGCGGGCGTGCTCGAGACGCACGATTCGAGCATCGTCGAGGTCGTCGAGTTGCACCTGTCGGATGCGGCAGCTATGGAGCCCGAGCAGCATGACAACGAGTGACACCTTGCCGCGCGACGGCCGTGCGAGCGCCGAGGCGATCGGCAGTCTGATCGACGAGTTCGCGCAGATGTCTGCTGGCGGCCCGGGCGTGACACGGCTCGCGTACTCACCCTTGGAGCGCACCGCGCATGAGCGGTTCCGCGAGGCGATGACCGAGCTCGGACTGACGGTAGAGACGGATGCCGTGGGCAACACGATCGCGACGTTGCTGCCCGAGGGTGACACGGCGGCATCCGCTGCAGCAATCGGCACGGGTTCGCACCTCGACAGCGTGCCGCAGGGCGGCCGTTTCGACGGCATCGCCGGCGTGGCCGCGGCGGTAGAAGTCGCTCGACTGGCGGTGCAGGATGGACAGCCCCGGCGCCGCCCATGGAAGTTCGTCGTGTTCGCAGGTGAGGAGGGCGCACGGTTCGGCCAGGCCTGCACGGGCAGCCGAGTCATCGCGGGGCTGACGACGGCCGCCGATCTCGAAGCGCTCACCGACGGTGACGGTGTCTCGGTTGCGGCTGCGCTGCTCGAGCTCGGCCTACGCCCAGAAGCTGCCGCGACCGCTGTGTGGGATGCCGCAGACTGGCACGCGTTCGTCGAACTGCACATCGAGCAGGGCGACGTGCTCGAGCGCGATGAACGTGCGATCGGGGTCGTGGATTCGATCTCGGGCAGCACCCGCATGCGCGTGCACGTCGAAGGGCGCTCATCGCACACGGGAGGCACGCCTATGCGCGGCCGCAGGGATGCGCTCGTGACCGCATCGCGCTGCGTGCTCGCCGGCGACGCGATCGCGAACGACCCCGCGAACGAGGGCACTCGCGTCAGTGTGGGGGACATCGACGTGCAGCCCAACTCGATCACCACCATTCCCGGAGTCGTCACCTTCACGGTCGACATCCGCGACATCGACGGGGAGCGCCAGCGTGGCGTCGCGCGACAGCTCGAGCAGCTCTACCGGGAGTGCGCCGCTGAGAACGGCACGACCGTGCGCATCGAGCAGATCGGCGACACGTCGCCCGTCTCGCTGCAGGCCGCGGTCGTCGATGTGGTCGAGCAGGCAGCGATCGCGCTGGACACGCGCCCGCTGCGTATGCCGAGCGGGGCCAGCCATGACGCGCAGCAGATCAGCCACATCATCCCGACGGGCATGATCTTCGTGCCGAGCGCTGGCGGACTGAGCCATGTGCCCGACGAATTCACGTCGGCAGAACAGATCGCGCGCGGCACCGACGTGCTGCTCGCCGCGATGCGACGATTGGATGCGCAGCCATGAGCGGAACCTCTGCACTCGAAGACCGGCTGCAGCTGCTGCCGAACGCGCGCCGCGCGGCTCCGCGCATCACGGAAGCGACCGTGCGCAGCAACACTGATCTGGGGGCATCCCAGCACCGTCTGCTGCTGACCGGCGAATGGATCGCACGCAACGCCCAGGCCGGCGAGTTCGTCATGATCACCGTGCCCGGTGGCGCAGAGGGGCAGATCCTGCTGCCTCGACCGATGGCCATCCACCGGCGCTACCCCGATGCGGGGCTCTTCGAAGTGATCTTCAAGGTGGTCGGCCGCGGCACGCGGGCACTGGCATCGATCGCTGCCGGCGAATCGCTCACGATCACCGGCCCGCTGGGCAACGCTTTCTCGACACCGCCGGATGCGACATCCGTGCTTTTGATCGGTCGCGGCATCGGGGTGTGCTCCGTCATGGGTGTCGCTGAAGACGCACAGCTGTCGGGAGTGCGGGCAACCATGGTCATCAGCAGCCGCTCCCCGGAGACGGCGATCGGTCTCGACGATTGCGACGAGCTCGGGGCCGAGGCTTTCCGGGTCGACGACGCTGCTGGCAACAGCGCCCCTGAGACACTCGAGCGGATGCTGCGGGAACGGTTTGACACGTCCCCGCCGCAAGTGGTCATGGTCTGCGGCTCGCAACGGCTCACAGTGCTCGGTACGACGCTTGCCGAGTCGTGGGGAGCCGACCTGCAGGTGTCGCTCGAGGCCAACATGGCGTGCGGCATCGGCTACTGCCACGGCTGCGCTGCGCCGATGCGCTCGCGCCCGGATCGCGAGGGTCCGCTCGTGTGCGTCGACGGGCCGGTCTTCCGAGTCGAGGTGTAGATGCTGATCGAAGCTGTGCGCATCCTCGGCCGGGGCGACGTCGTCGACGTGCTCGTCGAGGGCTCGGTGATCGCAGACATCAGGCCGGCTGCGGCTGCCCCCGCGGTCGCCGACCGCGTGCTGCTGCCCGGCCTCGTCGACCTGCACGCGCACCTGCGGGAACCGGGCCAGGAAGCGGCCGAGACGGTCGCCAGCGGCACCCGAGCTGCGGCAACGGGCGGCTTCACCGACGTCTTCGCGATGCCGAACACCGAGCCGGCGATGGATTCCGTCGAGCGCGTGGAGGCTCTCGAACGCATTGTGCGCGCGGGTGCGAGCGCGCGTGTGCACCCGATCGCGGCGGTGACGCTCGGCCGGCAGGGCACAGAGCTCGTCGACGTCGTGAGCCTGCTCAGCCACGGCGTCAGGGTCTTCTCTGACGACGGCTCGTGCGTCGATGATCCTGCGCTCGTCGCCCAGATCCTCGCCGCGACCTCGGCGAGCGGCGGCGTCTTCGCGCAGCACGCGCAGAGCCGTGAACTCGCCGGTAGCGGCGTTGTGCACAGCCGCATCGCCGGTCAGCTCGGGGTCGAGGGCTGGCCAGCACTCGGCGAGGAAGCCGTCATCGCGCGAGACCTCGGCCTGCTCGCCGAGGTCGGAGGCCACCTGCACGTCTGCCACATCTCCACTCGAGGAGCGGTGGAGCTCATCCGCGAGGCGAAGCGCAAGAGGCTGCGTGTGACCTCGGAGGTCACGCCGCACCACCTCGTGCTGACCGACGAAGACGTCGTGCGGGAGGGCGCAGCCCTCAAGGTCAATCCGCCGCTGCGGGAAGCCGCCGACGTCGCCGCACTGCGCGAGGCACTGCGTGACGGCACGATCGACATCGTCGCGACCGACCACGCACCGCATCCGCTCGTCGCGAAGCAAGGTTCACTGCAGGATGCCGCCTTCGGCCTGATCGGGTTCGAGACGGCATTGAGCGTGGTCGCCGACGTGCTCGTCGATCATGCGGGTCGCACCGATTGGGCGGCCGTGGCGCAGGTGCTCGCCTATCGACCGGCAGCGATCGGCTCGCTGCCACCGGAATCGGTGTCGCAGCTGCGGGTCGGTGATGCGGCCACCTTCTGCGTCGTCGAGACCGAGAGCTCGCCGCGCCTGCCGCCCGCTCCGGTGAGCAAGTCGCGCAACACTCCGTTCGCCAAGCATCGCTTCCGTTCGCGCGTGACTCGCACGGTGCTCGAAGGCCGTGATACCCATCGCAGCTGACCCCCGCGCACGTCAGGAGGCTCGGGGGAGCCGAGCCATGCGCACCGTCGTGGTCGATACCGACGCCGGTGTCGACGACGCGCTCGCCCTCATGCTGCTCGCCGCAAACGAGAATGTCGAGCTCTTGGCGGTGCTGAGTGTGTTCGGTACCGCGACCGCAGCCCAGACGGCCGACAATGCGCGCTACACGCTCGATGTGTGCGAGCGTCAGGACGTGCCCGTATACCGCGGATGCGCGCAGCCGTTGGCGCAGGCCCGGGAGTCCTCCTGGGGCATCCACGGCCGTGATGGCTTCGGCAACACCGGGCTGCGGCCCCAGACGCCGGTCGCTGCTGAGCCGCGCGCGGTCGACATCCTGCTCGAACTCGTTGCAACGCATCCGCACGACATCGACTACATCGCCCTCGGCCCGCTCACCAACCTCGCGGCCGCGATCCAGCGCCGCCCCGACATCACGCAGCGCCTGCGGAGCATCACGATCCTGGGCTCGTTGGGGCCCGCGATGCTGCACGACACCGAGCCGTGGCTCGACCGCCGATTCCGCGTCTCGCGAGACGGCAACGTCACTCGAGACTTCGATGCCGCACAGCTCGTCGCTCGACAGCACGGCAGCATCACGTGGTGCGGCCCGTATGTGACGCGACAGGTGGTGATACCGGAATCGCTCGTGCGCGATATCGCAGCGACGGGCGCCTCGCGGCCAGCCGCCCTGATCGCGCAGATCAGCGAGGTCTACGCAGACTTCTATTCACGCGTGTACCCGCAGCCTGGCGACATCCGCGTCATGGGCATCAACGACAGCATCGCCGTCGCGAGCGTGCTGCAGCCGTCACTGATCACGGCAGCCGTGTCGCGCCCGCTCGCGACCTTCGCTGACCCGGTCTCGGGTCAGCGCTACCTGGCGGGCGTGCACGCTGACGGGGCTGACCCTCGGCCGCGGCACAGCATCGTTTCCGACATGGACTTCGACGGCGTCATCGCACGTATCGACGCGGTGCTGCGCAAGCCGCTTCCGTGGCGTTGAGCGCCGTCGGGCTTAGAACTCCTCTTTCGTCACGGGATCGCCGCCCCAGAGCCTGCCGCGCTCGAGGCCGCTGAGGCGCTCGACCTCAGCATCGGTCAGACTCCAGTCGAAGACCTGCAGGTTCTCGGCCTGGTGCCGCGCATCGAGCGCCTTCGGGATGGGGATGTTGCCGAGCTGCACCTGCCAGCGCAGCACCACCTGGGCCGGCGTGACCGCGTGCTGCCCCGCGATGTCGGCCACCTCCGGCTGCGCGAGCAGATCGCTCTTCTTACCGATCGGGCTCCAGCTCTGCGTCACGATGCCGTGCTGCTGGTGGAACGCGCGCATCTCAGGCTGCGGAAAGTAGGGGTGCAGCTCGATCTGATTCACCGCGGGCGTCACCCCGGTCTCGTCGATCAGTCGCTGCAGGTACTTCTGCGTGAAGTTGCTCACGCCGATGGAGCGCACGAGGCCGCGGTCGCGAAGCTCGATCATCGCCTTCCAGGAGTCGACGTACTTGTCGATGCGGGGGAGTGGCCAGTGGATGAGGAGCAGATCCACGTAGTCGAGGCCGAGGTCGTCAAGTGACTTGTGGAGGCCGGTGATGGTCTCGTCAAAGCCGTGGTAGCGGCCAGGAATCTTGGTCGAGATGAAGAGTTGCCTGCGGTCTACCGAAGCGAATCGCAGTGCAATGCCGAGATCCCGTTCGTTTCGGTAGTTCCGTGCAGTGTCGATCAGGCGATAGCCAAGGTCGATCGCCGAGGTGATGGCGGTCCTGCCGATGCTCCCAGTTACCTCATTTGTGCCAAAGCCGATTGCTGGAATTCGGCGCCCATCGTTTAACACTCGCTCTGGGATGCTGCTCATCCCCCTACGCTAACCAAAGGGGCTCATCGCAGTTGACGGTGTAGACGGTCGAGGTGCGTCGCTGGCCGGGTAGGGGTCGAGGTCTTCCAGGATGGAAGTTCCTACGCTCACCGTCCGAAAGACCTCGACGTGTCCAACGCTACCTTTGACGCGCCCTGCCTGACCACGTTCTGCCGACTCGACGAGCTCGGCTTAGAAGCCATCGGCCGACGCCTCGAGCCCGACCGCGCGGTGCTCTTCTGCCGGGTCGTGCAGGCCGACCAGTGGTGCCGCGACTGCGGCTGCCAAGGGGTGCCGCGCGACACGGTCACGCGGCGGCTGGCGCACGCGCCGTTCGGGCACCGGCCCACCACGCTGCTGGTCCGCGTCCGCCGCTACCGCTGCACCGGCTGCGGCCGCATCTGGCGGCAGGACACCACGCGGGCGGCGGAGCCGCGGTCGAAGATCTCTCGCACCGGTCTGCGGTGGGCGCTGGACGCGCTGGTGCTCGACCACCTCACGGTCTCGCGCGTCGCGGCCGGGCTCGGCGTCGCCTGGCACACCGCCAACACCGCCGTGCTCGAGGAGGGCAGGCGGCGCCTGCTCGATGATCCTGCCCGCTTCGACGGCGTGGCGGTGCTGGGCGTGGACGAGCACGTCTGGCGCCACACGCGTCACGGCGACCGCTACGTGACCGTCATCATCGACCTCACGCCGATCCGCGACGGGACGGGGCCGGCGCGGCTGCTGGACATGGTCGAGGGCCGCTCGAAGCAGGCGTTCCAGCACTGGCTCGCCGCCCGATCCCAGGCCTGGCGCGACCGGGTCGAGGTCGTCGCGATGGACGGGTTCTCCGGCTTCAAGACCGCCACCACCGAGGAGCTGCCCGAGGCGGTCGCCGTGATGGATCCGTTCCACGTCGTCCGGCTCGCCGGGAACGCGCTCGACAGCTGCCGGCGGCGGATCCAGCAGCAGATCCACGGGCATCGGGGCAGAAAGGGCGATCCGCTCTACGCCGCTCGCCGCACCCTCCACACCGGCGCGGCGCTCCACACGCTGCGGCAGCAGCAACGGCTCGACGCGCTCTTCGCTGACGAGCGGCATCTCGCGGTCGAGGTCACCTGGGGCATCTATCAGCGCATGGTCGCCGCCTACCGGGAACCCGACCGCGCCGCCGCGCGCACGCTCATGACCGAGCTGATCAACACGGTCAGCAGCGGCGTGCCCGCGGCGCTGCGCGAGGTGATCACGCTCGGGCGAACACTCAAGCAGCGAGCCCTCGACGTGCTCGCCTACTTCGACCGACCCGGGACCTCGAACGGTCCGACGGAGGCGATCAACGGCCGCCTCGAGCACCTCCGCGGCTCCGCGCTCGGCTTCCGCAACCTCACCAACTACATCGCGAGATCGTTGCTCGAGGCCGGCGGCTTCAGGCCGCTGCTACACCCTCAAATGCGATGAGCCACCAAAGGACAGGATGCGTGGCCGAGCAGGATCGCTCCTTGCCTCAACGGACCGATTCAAGACCCTCGCGCGGTGCGACGTGGTATCTGCGCATTCGAGATCTACCGCGCGGACGACTGCTTCCTGAAAACGTCTCTCTAGACATGACGAACTTCTGGCGGGAGCCGAACTTCGTGCCGGCGGACATTTCCGTTCTGCGGGAGAGGCAGAACATGTCGTCGCGGAGGTTTCGGCGGTTTCGCAAGCCGCTTCGTCAAGATCGTTGGCGTAGCACCGCAGCGACGTCTGACTTTCAGGACTGGAGTCGGCTGCGCATCTGCTGCGCCGTCGCGTCGTCGAAAGCGACGAGGTGCACGCGCGTGACGCGCGAGACGGATGTCGTGATCGTGGACACGGCGACGTCGAACGCATCCTCCTTCGGCCAGCCGTAGATGCCTGCGCTGACGAGCGGGAACGCGACGGTTGCGGCTCCCAGCTCGTCGGCGACCTCGAGGCTGCGGCGGTAGCAGGAGGCGAACAGGTCGCGGTCGCACGAGCGCGCGGAGACCATCGGCGCATCGGGAGTGCAGCTGCCTGCCGACGTGCGGGCTGAGCTCGATGCGCTCGCTGAGCGCTACGGCATAGCTCCACCGGCCGAGCGGCCGTGACGGTCTGACCGCGACGAGGGCGTCGAGCGCATGCGCGCCCGACGCCCTCTGACGATCTCGAGCTACGGCAGCGAGATCGTCCAGCTGCCGTCGGCCATCACGGTGACGACGGAGGGGCCGGCGCCCAGCGGCACGGTGCCCGAGTAGGCGCCGATGTCGTTCACGAGTAGCCCCATCGCGAGGAAGTCGTCGCTGTGCTGCTGCACGATGAAGTTCGCGGAGCCGTCATGCGTGAGCGTGGCGGCCGTGGCGTCGCCGCCGTAGAGGAACACGCCGTCACCGGCGCCGGACTCCGCGAGCTCGGGCGCGCTCGCGATGGGGGCGATCGTCAGCTCCCACGCGCCGTCGGCGGTCACCTGCAGCCGGGCGCCCTCGCCGAACGCGGTGATGCCGTACGCCGCGGTGCCGCTGTAGGCACCGATGGTGTCCACGAGCAGGTCGCCGGTCATCCCGTTGCTCGCGTCGAGCACCTGCACGATGAAGTTCGCCGACCCGTTGTGCGAGGCGGTGACGATGCCCGCGCCGGCGGGCAGCTCGATGATCGAGTCGCCCGAGCCCTGCTGCGTCACGGCGTCGAACGTACCGTATGTGTCGGCCGCCCACGAGGCGGTGTCGTCGACCGGCACCTCCACAGGAGCGGCGGGCTCCTCAGCGGGCTCTTCGGCCGGCGCTGCCGGCTCAGCCTCCTCCTCGACCTCAGCAGCCGGCTCCGGCGCGGGCTGCGACACCTCGGGCAGCGCGGCGGGCATCCGGCTGCCGGCGGTGGCGCCGTTCACGGCGCCGACCACGACGCCGAGCAGCACCCACGCCGCGGTCACGATCCACGCGATCTTCTTGTAATGCTCGTAGCCTTCGAGCGGCCGGCCGAGCTTGTCGGTCTGCTTGCCGACGAGCGTGATGATCAGGTCGACGAGCGCCCAGATCCCGAGCCCGCCGAACGTGAGCAGCTTCGCGATGCCCGTGCCGACCTTCCCGAGGTAGAAGCGGTCGACGCCGAGCACGCCCAGCAGCATCGCGAACAGCCACGTCGCGATGAAGCTCTTGAGCGGCGCCTGCGGTCCGTTGAACGCGGGGGCGGATGCGTACCCGGCCGCAGGCGGGTAGCCGCCGACGGGTGCGGTGGCAGTGGGCGCGGTGCCCGGTGCGGCGTACTGCGGAGCCGGCTGCGGCGGCATGCTGCCGCCGGCCGGTGCAGGGCCGGAGCCCTGCGGGGGGTTGGTGTAGGACATGGAGGTCTCTCGCTTGACAGGGTGAACCCACCGGCCTGGGGGTCGGAGGGAGAGGCGGCCGATCGGCTGGGGGCGTCTCGACCTGTGGCGAACCTATGCAGACCCACTGACAGACCCACTGACGCGCGAAGACGGCGCCGGCCCCGCGATTGCGAGGCCGGCGCCGTCGAGGCTGGCGAACGGCGCTCTACTTGAGCCGCAGCGTCCCCGTCCGCAGCTCCTCGCGGCGCACGTCGCGCATCCGGTCGAAGTGCGCGTCGCGCCGCAGCTGGTGGATGAGCGAGTAGCCCAGCAGCGCCACGATGATCGTGAACGGCAGGGCCGAGAGCATCGCCGCCTGCTGCAGCGCGCCGAGTCCGCCCATGAGCAGCAGCAGCACCGCGCACACGCCCGTCAGCGCGCCCCAGATGGTGAGCACCGGCTTCGTCGGATCGAGCGAGCCGCGCGACGACAGCATGCTGAGCACGAACGTGTTCGCGTCGGCACCCGAGATGAAGAACAGCACCACCAGGATGATCGCGACCACCGAGGTGATGCCCAGCAGCGGCAGGTTGCCGAGCATCTCGAAGAACGCCGAGTTGATGTTCTCGCCGGTCGCGGCACCGATCTGGCCGCCGTTCTCCATGTCGAAGCTGATCGCGGCGCCGCCGAAGATCGTGAACCAGCCGAAGAAGACCAGGCTCGGCACGATCATGACGCCCAGCACGAACTGCCGCACGGTGCGCCCACGCGAGATCTTCGCCAGGAAGACGCCCACGAAGGCGCCCCAGCTGAGCCACCAGGCCATCATGAAGTACGTCCACCACTGCATCCACTCCGAGTCGCTGCTGGAGAGCGGCGTGATGAAGCTCATCTCGAAGAAGCTGTCCACGTAGGAGCCGGTCGAGCGCACGAACAGGTTCGAGATGAAGCTCGTCGGGCCGACGAGGAACACGAACAGGCCCAGCAGCACCGAGATGCCCATCGTGATCTGGCTGATGTACTTGATGCCGCGGTTCACGCCCGAGAGGGCCGAGAGCGTGAAGATGGCGGTGATCACGGCGATGATGAGCACCTGCACGAACATGTCGGTCGGCAGCCCCAGCACGCGGTTGAGGCCCTCGGTGATCTGCGAGGCGCCCAGGCCGAGCGACGTGGTGGTGCCGAAGAGCGTCGCGATGATCGCGAACACGTCGATGACGTTGCCGAGCGGGCCGTCGACGCGGTCGCCGAACACCGGCCGCAGCATCGGCGAGACGAGTCCGGTGTTGCCCTTGCGGTGCGTCGAGTAGGCGATCGCGAGCCCGAAGACGCCGAACACCGCCCATGCGTGGGGGCCCCAGTCGAAGTACGAGAACTGCATCGCCACGACCGCCGCCTCCTGCGTGCCGGCCTCGGCGAGGCCGTGCGGGGGCGTGATGAAGTGCGAGATCGGCTCGGCGACGCCGTAGCTGATGAGGCCGATGCCCATCACCGCCGAGAGGATCATCGCCAGCCACGCCCAGGTGCTGAACTCGGGCCGGTCGGTGTCGGCGCCGAGCCGGATGCGGCCGAAGCGGCTGAACGCGAGGTAGGCCAGCAGCGCGATGCAGCCGGTCGTGACCACCAGGTACGACCAGCCGAGCGAGTCGGTGGTCCAGCCGATCGCGGTCGTCATCGTCTCGTTGAGCGACTCGGGCGAGAGTGCCGCCCACGCGACGAACGCCAGGATCAGCCCGATCGAGAGCCAGAAGACGACGCCGGGCTTGTGCCTCAGCGCCTCGGCCCTCGCCTGCGCCTCGCTGAGCTCGCCGCTCGGCTCCAGGCCGTGCCCAGCGAAGGGCGGGTCGTCCGGGCGGGTGTCGAAGCCGGCGCCTCGGCCGACCGGTCGTGTCTCGAGCGGCGTCTGCTCGTCCATGGTGTGCTCCACTTCGTTGTGTTGCCTGCTGCGGCTGGGGTCGGGTCGTGCTGAGGGGAAGGGTCGTGGTCTGGGGCGGTGACGGATGCGCGGGCGCCGCCCGGCGCATCCGTCACCTCGGTCTCACTGGAAGGCGGGCACCACCTCGTCGAGGAACAGGCGCAGCGATGCCGCCTTGTCCTCGTGCGACATGGAGTTGTCGATCCAGAAGGCGTACTCGTCGACGCCCATCGCCTCGTACTGCTTCAGGCGCTCGACGACCTCGGCGGGCGTGCCGATCATCGCCGTGCGGTGCAGGCTCTCGGGCTGGAACTCGGGGCGCTCGGCGAACTTCGACTCCGGGCTCGGCTCGTGGAAGCCGTTGACGGCCTCGACCTTGTTGCCGAACACCGCGTCGAAGGTGCGGTAGAAGCGGTTGATCGCCTCGGCCGGCGCGCGCCAGCCCTCGGGGTCGCTCTCGGCGTGCACGTGCGTGTGGCGCAGCACCATGATCTCGGGGCGGCGAGTGACCTCGGGGTGGTCGGCGATCGCGGTCTCGAACTTGTCGACGAGCGCCTGCACCTCCTCGTCGCCCTTCGCCAGCGGCGTCACCATCACGTTGCAGCCGTTCGCGACCGCGAAGTCGTGCGAGGAGGCGTCGCGCGCGGCGATCCACATCGGCGGGCCCTCGGGGCGCACGGGCTTGGGCACGCTCGTCGAGGTCGGGAACTGCCAGATGTCGCCGTCGTGGGCGTAGTCGCCCTCCCACAGCTTGCGGATCGCCGGCACGATCTCGCGCAGGTGCGCCCCGCCGTCGGTCGCGGCGACGCCCGGCACGAGGCGGTCGAACTCGAACTGGTAGGCGCCGCGCGCCAGGCCGATCTCGGCGCGGCCGCCGCTGATCACGTCGAGCAGCGCCGCTTCGCCCGCCGCCCGGATGGGGTTCCAGAACGGGGCGATGATCGTGCCGGCACCGAGGCGGATGCGCTCGGTGCGGGCGGCGAGATACGCCAGCTGCAGCATGGGGTTGGGCGAGATGGTGTACTCCATCGCGTGGTGCTCACCGATCCACACCTTGTCGAAGCCGCCGGCCTCGGCGGCGAGCACGAGCTCGGTGAGGTCCTCCCACGACTGCTGGTGCGGGACGGTGTCGTCCCACCGCTCCATGTGGACAAACAGCGAAAAGCGCATGATGATCCTCTCCTTCTCTCTACGTGCTGCTGGCGTCGCGCTCGGCGACGGTGGTGTCGGTGCGCGACCAGTGCTCGCGCTCGACCTCGCGCACGATGACGGTGATGTTCTCGGATGCGGCACCGACGGTGGTCTCGGCGGCCGCGTGGAGCGCGTGCATGAGCGCGCGCAGCTGCTCGGGGGTGCGCCCGCGAGCGATGGAGACGTCGATGAGCGGCATGGCCCTGGCCTCTAGCCCCGCATCACGAAGGGGTCGGCGACCGGCCCCTCATCGGTGTTGATCCACACGCTCTTGAGGCGCGTGTACTCGTGCATCGACTCGAGGCCGTGCTCGATGCCCACGCCCGAGCTCTTGAAGCCCTGCCGCGGCGACATCGGCGACATCGCCCGGTAGGTGTTCACCCAGATCGTGCCGGCGTCGAGTCGCCGCGCCATGCGGTGCGCGCGGGCGAGGTTCTGCGTCCACACGCCCGCGGCCAGGCCGTACTCGGTGTCGTTGGCGAGCGCGACGAGCTCGTCCTCGGTCTCGAAGGGCATGATGGCCGCGACCGGGCCGAAGATCTCCTCCCGCACGACGCGCATCGAGTTGTCGACATCCGTGAGCACGGTCGGCTGGTAGAAGTAGCCGGGGAGGTCCAGACCCTCGGGCCGGCCGCCGCCGACGCGCACCGACGCTCCCTCGGTCACGCCCAGGTCGACGTAGGAGGCGACCTTGTCGAGCTGGTCGGCGAAGGCGAGCGGGCCGAGCTCGGTCTCAGCTGCGAGCGGGTCGCCGATGCGGATCGATCGCGCGCGCTCCGAGACCCGCTCGAGCAGCTCGTCGTAGACAGCCTTGTGGGCGAAGACGCGGCTGCCGGCGATGCAGGTCTGGCCGCCGGCGGCGTAGATGCCGGCGATCACGCCCATCGCCGCGTTCGCGACATCCGCGTCGTCGAAGACGATGTTGGGGCTCTTGCCGCCGAGCTCGAGCGTGCAGCCGATGAAGCGGCTGGCAGCCTGCGCGGCGATGCGCGCGCCGGTGGCGGTCGAGCCGGTGAACGAGATCTTGGCGAGATCCGGATGCGCGACGAGGGCCGCGCCGGCCTCGGCGCCCATGCCGGTCACGACGTTGACGACGCCGTCGGGGAAGCCCGCCTCGGTCGCGAGCTCCGCGACCCGCAGGATGGTGCGGGAGGTGTACTCGCTGGGCTTGATGACGACGGTGTTGCCCGCGGCGAGCGCGGGCGCGATCTTCGAGGTCGTGAGCGTCAGCGGCGAATTCCACGGCGTGATCGCGCCGACCACGCCGAGCGGCTCGCGCTGCGTGTAGTTGAGGATCTCGTAGGTGGAGGTGGGGATCTGGGCGCCCTGCACCTTGTCGGCGAGCCCGGCGTAGTAGTAGTAGTACTCCGGCAGCGTCGCGAGCTGCCCGCGCATCTCGCGCAGCAGCTTGCCGTTGTCGAGGCTCTCCGAGCGGGCCAGCTCCTCGGCGTTCGCGGCGATCAGGTCGCCGAGGTTGCGCAGCAGCCGGCCGCGCTTGGTGGGGCTGAGCCGGCTCCAGGCGGGGTTCTCGAACGCCGCCTTCGCAGCGGCGACGGCGCGGCGCACGTCCTCCTCGTTGCCGCGCGCGGCCTCGTAGAGCGGCTCGAGCGTGGCGGGGTTGATGCTCGTGAAGTGCTCGCCGCTGCTGCCGGCGACGCGCTCGCCGCCGATCCAGTGCTGCAGTCGCTCGGTCGCGGTGGACATCGTGGCGGTGGTCATGGCTGCGATACCTCGACGTTCTGGGTGGTTGAAGCGGATGCGATGAAGTCGGTGAGTGCCGCGGCGAGCGCGGGTGCGTCCTCGACCGGCAGCATGTGGCGGGCGCCGGGCACGATGCGGGCGCGGGCGCCGGGGATGGCGTCGGCGAGCCGCCGCGACATGTCGGGCGTGGAGCCCGGGTCGAGCTCGCCGGTGATCGCGAGCGTCGGCGCGGCGATGCCGCCGAGCTCGGGCGAGATCTCGCGGTCGCCGCGGGCGAAGACCGCGTAGGCGTGCAGGTAGGAGGTGGCGTCGTTGGCGAGCAGCACGCGCTCGGTGGCGGCGATCGTCTCGGCAGGCACCGTCGTGCCGGCCGGGTACCAGCGCTCGATCGAGGCGGCGGCACTCGCGGCGAAGTCATCGTGGGCGGCCTGGAGCCGCGCCTCGACGGCGGCGGACTCCTCGGGTGTGCGCCGGCACACCGAGCTCACGCACGTGAGCGTGGCGACCCGCTCGGGGTGGGAGCGCGCGATGCGCTGCGCGATGAGCGCGCCGAGCGAGAAGCCCACCAGGTGCACCGCACCGGCGGATCCGGCCGCCTCCGGCAGGCGCTCCAGCACGTCGTCGGCGAGGTCGGCGAGCGACTGCGGCGAGCGCAGCGGCGGCTCCGCGCCGTGGCCGGGCAGGTCGAGCGCGACGACGTCGGCACCCAGCGGGCCGCGCCCGAGCAGGCCGCGCACCGCATCCCACATGGTGCGGTCGAGGCCCACGCCGTGCAGCAGCACCACCGGGGCGATGCCCGACGCGCCCGTGCCGCGGGGCTGCGCCATCGCAGCGTCGTCGCTCATCGCCGCTCGCTACTGCTCGGTCGCCAGCGCCGCGAGGCGCTGCTGGGGTCGGCCCTGCGCGGCAGCCGCGAGGGCGACGAGGATCTCGCCGGCGTGCGGGGCGTCGGCGACCTGCACCTCGACGCTCTGGTGGTGCGAGCGGATCGTGGCGTCGGTGATGTGCTTGAGCGGGATGTCGAAGCTCGTGCCGGCCGGCGCGCGCTTCTCGACCGCCGGCAGCAGCGTCGTGGCGCTCGCGGCAGTGCGGAAGTGGTCGCCGAACTTGAGCGTGTGGATGAGCGCCGAGCCGTGCTCGACCTCGCCCTCCAGGCCGACGATCGCAGCCTTGCCGTAGGCCTCGACGGTGGCGCCGAGCGCCGCGACGACGCGCGGCGCGAGCAGCGCGCCCAGGTCGGAGGCGACCGCGTCGATGCCGCCGCTCAGGTCGTCGACGAAGCCCTGCCCGTGCCACGGGTTGTCGATGACGGCGGCGACCACCGCGACGCGAGCGACCGGCTCGACCGGCCGCCCGCCCTCTGCGGCGATCTCCTCGACGAAGGTGGTGATCTTGCGCACGTGCAGCGCGCCGGTGGTGTCGGCAGTGGTGCCAGCGGTCTCGGTCACAGCGGGAGCTCCTTCAGGATGTCGGATGTGATGACGCGATCGGTCGAGCGGTCGCCGATGCGGGCGTGCGGGCGGGGGCCGGTGGAGGCCGCCGCGATGACGGCGAGCTCGCCCGGGTGGGGGGCGTCGGCGAGGTGCACCTCGAGCGACTGGTAGAAGTCGCGTGTGGCGGGCGCCGTCTTGTGCCAGAGGGGGATGCGGTGGCTCGAGCCGGCGGCCGAGCGCGCGTCGGAGAAGCACAGGATCGACGTGCCCTCCAGCGCCTCGCGCATGAGGTTGCCGAAGTAGGGGGTGTGGATGAGCGCGCCGGCGTGCTCGATCTCGCCGTCGAGCCCGACGACCGCGGCCTTCCCGAACGCCTGCACCGCATCCGGCCCGCCGAGCACGTCGGTCAGCCGGTCGGTGAGCAGCTTCGCGAGCACCGGCGCGATGCGCTGCGTCTCGGGCTCGAGGTCGTGCGTCACGGAGGTGCCGGCCCACGGGTTCGCGATCACGGCGATCGAGGCTGCGCGCAGGATGGGCGCGGCGCGGGCGACGCCCGGCAGCTCCTCAGTGATGGTGCGGATGCTGCGCAGGCCGATCGCGGCCGCGATCGCCTCGTAGCCGTGCAGGGTCGAGCTGCTCGAGAGGTCGACGATGCGCGCGGGCGCGGTGGCGGTCGTGGTCATGCCCGTACTCCTGTGGTCGTGCCGGTGGCGTCGATGCCGTCGTCGGCCGTGCGGCCGGCGGCGCCGGCCTCTGGGGTGCCGAGCTCCTCCTGCGCGATCGCGCGCATGGTCGCGTCGCTCGAGGCGTCGACGTGCCGGCGGGTGGCCAGCTCGGCGCCGATGTGGTCGCGCGCCTCGATGGCGAGCACGATGCTCTCGTGCTCGTGCTGCGAGTCGCGCAGCCGGCCGGGCTGGTCGACGGCCTTGCGCACGAGGCGGTGGTAGGCGAGCTGGTTCATGAGCCGGTCGTAGTGCTCGCTGAGCTTGCTGTTGTCGGCGCCGGCGATGAGCGCGTGGTGGAACTCGTGCACGAGCGCGGCGTAGTGCGCGCCATCGCCGCGGCGGACGGCGTCGGCGGAGGCGGCCAGGTTGCGCCGCAGCGCGTCGAGCTCGGCCACGGCGCCGCGGCGGGCGAAGAGGCCGGCGGCGAGCCCCTCGAGCCCGCTCTTGAGCTCGAACAGCTCGACGATCTCGCGACGGGTGGGCTGGCGCACGAAGGTGCCCACGCGCGGGCGGATCTCGACGAGCCCCTCGTTCTCGAGCTGCTTGAGCGCCTCGCGGATGGGCGTGCGGCTCACCTGGAACTCCTGCGCGAGGAACAGCTCGGGCAGCGGCGCGCCCGGCTGGTAGTCGCCGCTGAGCACGAGGGTGCGCAGGCGATCGAGCAGCGGCGTCTCGGCCGCGCCCGCTCCATTGCCGGATCGCTCGGAAGTCTCTTGCATGCAAGCAACGTACCTTGCATGCCACATGCGTGCAACCCATCCGCTCATTTTCCGCATTTTACTGGCGATACTTGACGAACCACTGGTCGACACTTACGATCACTGGCATGCAAGACATCACGGGGGCTGGTATGCCAGACATCAGGAGCGCGGTGCTCTCCGCGTGGGAGGCCGCGTGGGATCGCGGCGAGGTCGATCGGCTCGACGAGGTGATGACGGACGACTTCGTGCGCGAGAGCGCCGCCTCGGGCAGCCGTACCGACCTCGCCGGGCACAAGCGCGAGATCCTCGAGGTGCGGGCCGCGTTCCCCGACCTGACGACGACCGTTGAGAAGCTCATCATCGATGGCGACGACTTCGCCATTTTCTGGAGCACCACCGGCACCTTCACGAACGACCTGGGCGAGGTGCCCGCCACCGGCACCCGCGTGCACACGCGCGGCTCGAACCAGGGCATCCTGCGCGACGGCCGCATCGCCTTCGAGCGCGTCACGTGGGATCAGAGCGAGATGCTCGCCGACCTGGGCGTGCCGTCGCTGCGCGCCGCGTTCGACGCGACCGCCGACTCGATCGTCGACGACCTCTCGGGCGACTTCGCCCGCGAGGCGCTCAAGGGCTTCAACCGCCAGTTCATCACCGGCGTCACGGTCGTGACGACGACGGATGCGGAGGGCCGGCCCCGCGGGCTCGCCGCGAACTCGTACGCCTCGGTCTCGCTCGACCCGCCGCTCGTGCTCATCTGCGTGCAGAAGACCTCGTCGACCTACCCGGCGCTGTTCCACTCGCAGCACCTGGGCATCAACATCCTCGGCACCGACCAGCGCGACACCCTCGCGACCTTCGCCTCGCGCGACCCCCACAAGTTCGCGAGCGTGCAGTGGCACGCGGGGCCCAAGGGCTCGCCGCTCATCGACGGCTCGGCCGCGTCGATCGAGGCGGAGATCAAGGAGCGCTTCCAGGCGAAGACCCACACCGTCTTCATCGCGCGCGTGATCCACGCCGATGTCGGGGAGGCCGTGCCGATCGTCTACAAGGCGGGCCAGTTCTACGACGGCGCCTCCCTCACCGAGCTCTGACGACCCCTCGCCGACCGAGCTCGGGCCGCCCAGCGGCCACCACGCATCCGCCCCACCCCACCACCCCAGCAGAAGGCAATGACGCCATGACTGACCACACCCCCTTCATCGACCCGACGCCCACCTACGGCTCGTCGCTCACGCGCACCGAGCCCTTCGCGACCGAGGAGATCCCGGTCGCCGAGCGCCACGGACGCCCCCGCAACCAGTTCACGCTCTGGTTCGCCGCGAACATGGTGCTCGCCGTGCTCGTCTCGGGCTTCTTCTCATCGCTGTTCGGCCTGAACGTCTGGCAGGGGCTGAGCGCGGTCGCCGTCGGCACCCTGCTCGGCGCGCTCGTCATGGGCGTGCTCGCCGGCATCGGCACCAAGCTGGGCGTGCCCCAGCAGGTGCAGGGCCGCGGCCCGATGGGCTACTTCGGCAACTTCCTGCCCATCGCGCTGCTGACGATCGTCTCGGCGATCGGCTGGACGGCCGTCAACACCGTCTTCGCGGTGCTCGCGCTGCAGCAGCTGGTCGACGTGCCCTTCTGGGGTGCGGCGATCGGGATCTTCGCGGTGCAGGCGGTCTTCGCCATCTGGGGCCACAACCTCATCCACCTCATCAACAAGATCGCCACGGTCGTGCTGGCGATCCTGTTCGCCGTCATCACGGTGCTGTCGTTCCAGCGAGCGGAGCTGACGCAGGCGGTCAACACCGACGCGCCGTTCTACATGGGCGAGTTCGCCGGCTGGCTCACCTTCGCGGGCTTCTTCTTCGCGTACGTCATGACGTGGACGCCCTTCGCCTCCGACTTCTCGCGCTACCTGCCGCGCTCGACCTCGCACACGAAGGTCACCCTCTACACCGCCGGCGGCTCGTTCGTGGCGATGATGTGGCTGGGCGGCATCGGCGTGCTCGTCTCGAGCTTCGCCGGCGAGCTCGACGCGATCGCGGCGCTCGCCGAGCTCACCGGCAGCTGGGCGCCGATCGCGATGGCGACCGTCGTGCTCTCGACGCTGCCGGTGAGCGCCATGAACCTCTACGGCGGCTCACTGTCGCTGCTGACGATCCACATCCCGGTCGGTCGCATCGTCGGCGTCATCGTGATCGCGGCGATCAGCCTCGGCATCACGCTGCTCATGCAGACCAACCCCTACGGCAGCTTCTACGACTTCCTGCTCGTGCTCGCCTACCTCGTGGTGCCCTTCAGCACCATCCTGCTGCTCGACTACTTCCTGCGCCTGCGCAAGCTCGGCGCCGCGGGCACGCGCGAGCTGTTCGACAAGCGTCGCGTCATCGAGTGGGGCTTCGTCGCCTGGATCATCGGCTGCGCCTTCTCGGCCCTCTTCTGGCAGTCGACCCTGTTCACCGGGCCGCTCGCGGGGGTGTTCGCCGAGTTCGGCGACGTCTCCTACCTGGCCGGCGCCATCGGTGCGACCGCCGCCTACCTGGTGGTGCGCAAGCTGCCGCCGCTGGCCCGCCGCAGCGCGACCGCGCCGCAGCGCACGTTCGACGCGACGAGCGGGCAGCCCGCGGGCGGGGCGCCGGTCGATACGGTGTCGGCGTGACGCACTCCACTGCCGTCGGCGGCCGGGCGCAGCCCCGGCCGTCGGCCGTGCCGCCCGCGCTCGTCGTGATCGACATGCAGCAGATCTTCCGCGACCCCGCGAGCCAGTGGGCGACCGGCGGCTACGAGGCGGCGGCCGAGCGCATCCGCGCGCTCGTCGATGCCGCCGAGGGGCCCGTGATCTGGACCCGCTTCGTGCGCGACCCGGCCGAGCCCGGCAGCTGGCGCGCCTACTACGAGCGCTGGGACGAGTGCCGCGACGAGCCCGACTCGCCGGCGTGGGATCTCACGATGCCCGTCGCCGACGAGCACGCAGTGCTCTCGCTGCCGACCTTCTCGAAGTGGGGCGACGAGCTCGCCGCGCTCACCGCCGAGCACCCCGAGCTGGTCGTCTGCGGCGTCGCGACCGACTGCTGCGTGCTCTCGACCGTGCTCGGCGCCGTCGACGCCGGCAAGGCGATCACGGTGGTGACGGATGCGTGTGCCGGCGCGACCGACGAGGCCCACGACCAGGCTGTGGCACTGATGGGCATGCTCGCGCCGATGGTGCGCCTGGCCGAGACGGCCGAGCTCGTCTGAGCCGCATCCGCGACCTGGTGCCGACGCGCGCACGCCGCGCGCTCGCCGCCGCTACAGGAACTCGAGCAGGATCACGCCGACGCGGCGCTCCTCATCGTCGGCCAGCCGCTCCATCTGCGGCGCGAAGTCGCGGTCGTGGCTGACCAGCATGACGTCGGCGTCGCGGTCGACGAGCGCCTCGGCCGTGCGCTGGATCGCGATGTCGACGATCTTGCCCTCGCCGCTCAGCGGCACCGGGCGGTAGCCCATCGCGATGAGCGCCTGCACGAACGACGCGGGCAGCTCGTGTGAGACCGGCTCGCCCGACGCGCCGGGCGGGAAGCTGCTGCTCGTGCGCTGAGCCGACCGCAGATGCCGAAGGGCCGCCCGGTGAACGGGCGGCCCTTGACGTTGCGACGCGAGCTCAGCGCACCGACGGCACCGACGCATCCGCCTGCACCGGCATCAGCCGGCGCAGCTGCGTGACGTGACGGGGCTCGAGCTCCTCGAGCGACGAGACGCCGAGCAGCGCCATCGTGCGGGCGATCTCGGAGCGGAGGATCGCGATCGTGCGGTCGACGCCCTGGCGGCCGCCGGCCATGAGGCCGTAGAGGTAGGCGCGGCCGATGAGCGTGAACTTCGCGCCGAGCGCGACCGACGCGACGATGTCGGCGCCGTTCATGATGCCCGTGTCGATCATGACCGTCGCATCCTTGCCGACCTCGCGCACGACCTGCGGCAGCAGGTGGAACGGCACGGGGGCTCGGTCGAGCTGGCGGCCGCCGTGGTTCGACAGGATGATGCCGTCGACGCCGAGGTCGATGAGCCGCACCGCGTCGGGCACGTTCTGCACGCCCTTCACGACGAGCTTGCCCGGCCACATGCTGCGGATGACGTCGAGGTCCTCGTACGAGATCGTCGGGTCCATCGCCGAGTTCAGCAGCTCGCCGACCGTGCCGCCCGTCGTCGAGAGCGATGCGAACTCGAGCTTCGGCGTCGTCAGGAAGTCGAACCACCACCACGGCCGCGGGATCGCGTTCGCGATCGTCTTGATCGACAGCTGCGGCGGGATCGAAAAGCCGTTGCGCGTGTCGCGCAGGCGCGCGCCGGCGATCGGGGTGTCGACCGTGAACATGAGGGTGTCGAAGCCCGCGGCGGCCGCGCGCTCGACGAGGCCGTAGGAGATCTCGCGCTGGCGCATGACGTAGAGCTGGAACCAGTTGCGGCCGTGCGGGTTCGTCGCCTTGACGTCCTCGATCGTCGTCGTGCCGAGCGTCGAGAGCGTGAAGGGGATGCCCGCGGCAGCCGCTGCACCGGCGCCGGCCGTCTCGCCCTCGGTCTGCATGAGGCGCGTGAAGCCCGTCGGGGCGATGCCGAACGGCATCGCGCTCGGGCCGCCGAGCACCTGGGTCGACATGTCGACGCGCTCGGCCGGGCGCAGGATGTCGGGGTGGAACTCGACGTCCTCGAACGCCTGCCGCGCGCGAGCGAGCGAGACCTCGCCGTCGGCGGCGCCGTCGGTGTAGTCGAAGGCGGCCGCGGGCGTGCGGCGCTTCGCGATGACGCGCAGGTCGTCGATCGTGAGCGCGTTGTTCAGCCGGCGGCGGCGGCCGTCGAGGTCGGGCTTCTTGAACTGCATGAGCTCCATGAGCTCGAGCGGCTTGGGCAGCTGGCGCTTCACCATGCTGTGCCTCCTGGTTCCTTCTGGGATGAGTGGATGCGTGGGGTCGCTCAGCGAGCGACGGTCTGGGCGGCGACGTCGAAGTCGGTCGGCTCGCGGTGCGCGACGTGCTTGATGAAGAACGACGCGATCACCGAGAGCGAGGCGCAGACCGCGACGTATGCGGCGATCGGCCACCACTGACCGCCGCTGACCTCGAGCAGCCACGCGGCGATGAGCGGTGCGGTGCCGCCGAAGATCGCGGCGCCCACCTGGTAGCCGAGCGTCGCGCCGGTGTAGCGCACCTCCGGGCTGAAGCTCTCGGCGATGAGCGTGCCGAGGATCGCGTTGACGCTGCCCCACAGGATGCCGAAGGCGACGATCGTCGCGGCGAAGACCGCCCACGTCTCGCCGATGTTGAGCACCCAGTAGTAGGGCACGACGAGCACGATCGTGGTGATCGCCGAGAAGCGGTAGAGCACCGGTCGGCCGACCTTGTCGGAGAGGTGGCCGAAGAACGGCATCCAGATCGTCGCGACGAGCGCGGCGGCGGCGACCGCGAGCAGCACCGTGTTCTGCCGCACGTCGAGGATGTTCGTCGCGTAGGCGATGACGTAGGTGCCGAAGATGTAGAACGGGCCGGTCTCGGCGGCCTTCGCGCCGATGGAGACGAGCACGGCGCGCCAGTGCTTCGTCAGCACCTCCTTGATCGGCAGGCGCAGCTGCGCGCCGGTCTCGCGGATGCGCTTGAACTCGGGCGTCTCGTCGAGGCCGTTGCGGATCCACAGGCCGATGAAGACGAGCACGATCGAGCCGACGAACGGCACGCGCCAGCCCCACGAGAGGAACTGGTCCTCGGGCAGGAGCGTGAGCAGCGCGACGACGGCCGAGGCGAGCAGCAGGCCGAGCGAGATGCCCATCTGCGGCACGGCGCCGTAGAGGCCGCGCCGGTGCTTCGGCGCGTACTCGTAGGCGAGCAGCAGCGCGCCGCCCCACTCGCCGCCGATGCCGATGCCCTGCAGGATGCGGAACAGCAGCAGCAGGATGGGCGCCGCGATGCCGATCGCGGCGTAGTCGGGCAGCAGACCGATCGCGACCGTGCCGCCGCCCATGAGCATGAGCGTGAGGAAGAGCGTCTTCTTGCGGCCGATGCGGTCGCCGATGTGGGCGAAGACGATGCCGCCGACGGGGCGGAAGAAGAAGGTGAGCGAGAACGACGCGTAGGCGAGCATCGTCGACAGGAACGGGTCGTCGGTCGGGAAGAACGTCTTGTTGAAGACGAGCGCCGCGACGGTGCCGTAGACGAGGAAGTCGAACCACTCGATGACGGAACCCGAGAGGCTGCCGATGAGGACGCGGTAGTTGAGGCGCTCCGGCGGGGCCGCAGTAGTCGTGCTGGACAAGAGTTCTCTCCCTCGAGAAGGTCCACGGGATGTGGTCGAACCATGTGGTCGAACCACAGTGACAGTAGGGGGACGGTGTCCGTCAAGTCAAGCGGCGGATGCGCTCGCGGGCGTGCCGCGCGGATCACTCTTCCGGCGTCGGCGCGCTCTGCGAGGTCTCGCGGTAGTAGCCGCGGATGTGAGCCTGGATGCGCTCGGCGGCGCCGTCGCGGTCGTTCGCCCGGAGCCGCTCGAGGATCCCGCGATGCTCGCTCCGCAGCCGCACGGCGGTCGACGGCCAATCCGGGAGCGCCTCGGCGCGCTCCCGCGTGTGGTCCGCGATCGAGGTGCGGAGCGCATCCATCAGCGTCGACAGCAGCGGGTTGTGCGCGGCGCGCGCGATCGTGACATGGAACTCGGCGTCGAGCTCGAGGAAGTCGGGCACCGCGAGCGCGGGGTCGTCCATGCGGTCGAGCAGCGCCGCGGCGGCCGCGACTTCGCGCTCGCCGAGCTCGGCGTGCTCGGCGCTCCACGTCTCGAGCAGCAGGCGTGCTTCGTAGATGTGCCGGTGCTCGACGTGCCGGGTCGCGAGCTGCATGCTGAGGGCGAGCGCGAGCGCCTGCTCGGGCGCGGCGGTGAGGATCGTGCCCGAGCGCGGGCCCGATCCGGTCGACGTGCGGATGGTGCCGAGCGCTTCGAGCACGCGCAGCGCCTCGCGCAGCGATCCGCGCGAGATGCCGAGCGCCTCGGCGAGCGCGCGCTCGCCCGGCAGGTGGTCGCCGATGGTGAGCCGGCCGCTCTGCAGCTCCTCGGTCACCCACGCCATCACGCGCTCGTGCGTCTTCATCGCTCTCGAGTATCCCAGCGGCTCGACCGGTCCGGCTGCCCATGCACCTGCTACAGTATGCTCATGAAATCGGAGCGGCTGCAGGTGCTGATCGAGACCGAGCAGCGGGTGCGGCTTGAGCAGCGGGCGGCCGACCGCGGCGTCTCGGTGGCTGCCCTGGTCAGGGACGCGATCGACCTGGTGTACCCGCCGCACGGTGATCGCCGCGCCGCCGCGGCAGCCGACATCCTCGCGGCCGAGCCCATGGCCGTCGGCGATCCGGCGGCGCTCCGCGCAGAGCTCGACGAGCTCCGGGGCGGCGCGTGATCCTGCTCGACACGAGCGTGCTCGTCTACGCCGTCGGCGCAGAGCATCCGCTGCGCGAGCCGTGCCGAGCCGTCATCGCCGCCGTCGGCGACGGCACGCTCGCGGCCACGACGACGGTGGAGGTGCTGCAGGAGTTCGCTCATGTGCGTGCTCGGCGGCGCGGGCGCGACGACGCCGCGGCGCTGACCGAGCGCTACGCGACCGCCTTGGCTCCGCTGATCAGCGTCGACGCAGACGATCTCTCGGCCGGGCTGCGCCTCTTCCGGGAGCACGAGCCGCTCGGAGCCTTCGATGCCGTGCTCGCGGCCGTTGCTCAGCGCCGCGACCACGTGCGAGCGCTCGTCTCCGCGGATCGCGGCTTCGCGAGCATCCCGGGCCTGGTGCACCTCGACCCGGGCGCGAGCGGCTTCCGCGCCGCGGCCGGCATCGGCTGAAGCGCGCCGGGAGCGCATCCCGCGGCTCGCGGGCTCGTCGCGTGCGCGTCACCGGCCTCCGCCAGAATGGACGTCATGGGGGCTCGACGATGACCACGGTCAGCGCCGCGCTGCGCTTGCAGCGGCTCGTCGCCGACGACCCTGCGCTCGCGCTGCTGCGCGCGGAGCACGCGCCGATCATCGTCGCGCTCCTCTCGAGACTGCTCGGCGGCGACGTGCGCCGCCGCCCGGCCGAGGAGTTCATCGACCTCGTCGACGCCGACCTCGATGCGCTGCGACCGCACTTCGAGCTGCCGCAGACCGGCAAGGCCTACGCGGCCGCGTGGCGCGCGGCGGGCTGGCTCGTGCGGCGGCCCGCAGCCGAGGCGCGCGCCGAGACCGTCGAGCTCTCGCCGGCGGCGCTGCGGGCGATCCGCGTCTTCGAGCAGCTCGAGCAGCCGCGGGCGACCGCCACGGAGTCGCGGCTCATGACCATCCGCGACCAGGTGCAGCGCCTCGCGATCGAGACCGACCCCGACGGAGCGCGCCGGCGCGAGGCGCTCGAGCGCGAGCGCGCCGCGATCGACGCGCAGATCCGAGCGATCGGTGAGGGGCGCTTCGAGCCGCTCGATGCGGCGCGCACGAAGGAGCGGGTCGCCGAGATCCTGCGGCTCGCCGAGGACGTGCCCTCCGACTTTCAGCGCGTGCGATTCCGCTTCGACGAGCTGAACCACGAGCTCATGGCGAGCCTCCTCGACGCCGACGAGTCGCAGCGCACCGTGCTCGAAGACATCTTCCGTGGCGTCGACCTCATCGAGCAGACCGACGAGGGGCTCACGTTCGCCGCGTTCTCGGCCCTCGTGCTCGATGCCGAGCGCAGCGAGGCCTTCGAGGCCGACATCGCGAGCCTGCTCGAGCGCGACCTCGGCGACGCGATGTCGATGTCCGAGCGCCGGTTCCTGCGCACCTTCCTCCGCGAGCTCAAGCTCCACAGCCACGAGATCCACGGCGTGCTCGCCGAGTTCGCCCGCGGCTTGCGTCGCTACGTGCAGTCGCAGGACTTCCAGCGCGACCGCGCACTGCAGCGCAGCATCCGCGCCACGCTCGCGACCGCGCTGCAGACGGCCAAGCACGTCAAGCCGTTCCACGCGAGCGGCGTGGAGCTGCCGCTCACGTCGGTGGAGCTCTCGAGCATCGGCGCGCTCACCCCTCACGACCCATCTGAGTTCGCGATCGACGAGCACGTCGTCGCCCACGAGCCCGGGCTCGCCGACTACGAGCAGCTCAAGGCTCTCGCGCGCGAGACCGAGATCGACTTCGAGGAGCTCGCCGGCGTCGTCAACGCGCGGCTGCGCGGCGCCGAGCCGCTCACGGTCGCTCAACTGCTCGCCGACTGGCCCGCCACCCAGGGCGTCGCGAGCGTCGTCGGCCTCATGACGCTCGCGATGCGGCACGGCGACGTCTCGGGCGACGAGACCGAGACGGTCGTCTGGCCCGGCGTCGACGGCGAGACCCGCAGCGCCGTGGTGCGCAGTCACCGCTTCGTCGAGAGGATCCCGACATGACCGATGCGCACGCGTCAGCGCCCGCGCTCGAGCACACCGCTTCCGAGCACGCGACCCCTGAAGACAACCGGTCGGATGCGTCGGCAGGCTCTTCGGCGCTCTGGCCGGGAGACGCGGGCCGGCTCCGAGAGGACTCCCGGCGCGCGCTGCTCGAGCTCATCCAGGGCCCCTACCTCTCATCCTCCAACCGCGGTCGGCTGTGGGTCGCGCTGCTCGCCGACGCCGATGAGATCCGCTCGCGGCTGCACGAGCTCTTCCTCGAGCTCGTGATCGACCGGAACGACGAGATCGCGTTCGTGCGTCCGGTCGACGCGGGGGAGCGCCCGGTGCCGCTCGCCGTGCGCTCGCGAGCGCTGACGTTCATGGACACGCTCATGCTGCTCGTGCTGCGCCAGCACCTGCTCGCCGCCCGCGGCGAACGGCGCGTGTTCGTCGATCGCAGCGACGTCTTCGAGCAGCTCGCGCCCTACCGGGTCGCGCGCGACGAGGCCGACTTCGAGCGCCGCATGAACGCATCCTGGACCAAGCTCATGAACAAGCTCGGCCTCATCCACCGCGCCGGCGGAGATGAGCGAGTCGAGATCTCGCCCGCACTGCGGCTCATCTTCGACGACGACCGCGTGCAGTCTCTGCGCCGCGAGTACGAGCGGGTGCTCGAGCGCCGAGGCGATGGGGCGCTCGACCTGGACGCCACCATCGACGCCGACGACCGGGAGCCGACGCCGTGACGATGCTCGAGATCGAGGGGCTCGAGCTGCTCGAGCCGACGGTGCAGTGGCGACTCGCGGAGGTGCAGCTGCTCAACTGGGGCACCTTCGACGGCCTCCACCGGGTGCCGATCGCGCGCAAGGGGCAGCTCATCACCGGCAGCTCGGGCTCTGGCAAGTCGTCGCTGCTCGATGGCATCGCCGCCGTGCTCACGCCCGACGGCATGCTGCAGTTCAACGCGGCCGCGCAGGGCGCGGGCGGCGGGCGGGGCGACCGCAGCATCGTCAGCTATGTGCGCGGCGCGTGGTCGAAGGCCGCCGACGAGGAGCAGGACCGCGTCGTCAGCCGCTTCCTGCGGCCGGGCACGGTCGTGAGCGGGGTGCTGCTGCGCTACCACGACGGGGCCGACGCGGTGGTGACGCTCGCGCGGCTCATGTTCCTGAAGGGCACGTCGACCGACAAGGGCGACCTGCGCGACGCCTACTTGCTCGAGCAGGGCGAGCTCGACCTCGAGCGGCTGCGCGGCTTCGTCACGAGCGGCGCGAACGGCATCGACACCCGCGGTCTGCAGCGCGCACATCCGAAGGCGGTGCTGACGACGAGCGGCAAGCATGCGAAGTTCTACGCGCGGCTGCAGAGCGTGCTCGGCATCGGCGGCGACAACGCGCTGCAGCTGCTGCACCGCACACAGTCGGCGAAGAACCTCGGCAGCCTCGACCACCTCTTCCGCACCTTCATGCTCGATCGGCCCGCGACCTTCGCGATCGCTGACAACGCGGTGCAGCAGTTCGGCGAGCTGGACGCCGCACACCGGCACGTCGTCGACCTGCGGCGCCAGCGCGACGCGCTCACCGTCATGCGCGACCTCGGCGACCGCTACGACGACGCATCCGCACGCGCCGCCGCCGCCGGTGAGCTGCGCGACCTCGTGCGACCGTTCGAGGCGCGCGAGCGGCTGCGGCTCGCCCGGCAGGAGCGCGCGGCGGCCGAGATCGCCGCGCAGCAGGCGAGGGCGGCGCTCGCCGCGGCGCGAGCGGCCGACGCGGCCGCGGCCGACGACCACCGGATCGCGCAGCAGGCGCTCGATCGCGCAGGCGGTGCCGATCTCGTGCAGCTCGACGGCCGCATCCGAGACGCCGAGCGCGAGGTCGGGCACCGGCAAGCGCGGCTCGAGCGGCTCGCGCGCCAGCTCGCCGACGTCGGCATCGACCGTGCGCCCGGCGACGAGGCGCAATTCGCCGAGCTGCGGACGCTCGCTGCCGACGAGCTCCAGCAACCGGCGGCGAAACTCGACATGGAGCACCCCGCGGTGCAGCGGCTCGCGCAGTCCACCGAGCGGCGTCGGCGCATCGACGCCGAGCTGCAAGCGCTGCGCGACTCCCGCAGCAACGTCGACTCGCGGCGCTTGGGTGTGCGCGCGAGGCTCGCCGAGCACCTCGGCGTGCCCGAGCAGGCGGTGCCGTTCGCCGGCGAGCTGCTCGAGGTGCTGCCGGGCGAGCGCCGCTGGACGGGCGCGATCGAGCGGGTGCTGCGGCCGCTCGCCACGACGCTGCTCGTGCGCTCCGAGCACCTGGGGGCCGCGCGGCGTTGGATCGACGCGGAGTCGCTGGGGACGCGGCTCGTGTTCGAGGCGGTGGAGGCGGACGTGTCGTCGCCGCGCTCGCTCGCGAGCGACGCGTCGCTCGTGCGGAAGGTCGCGGTCGCCGACGGCGGCTTCCACGACTGGCTCGCGCACCGGCTGTCGGAGCAGTACGACATCGCGTGCGTCGAGACCGCCGACGAGCTCGACCGCTTCGCGCGCGCCGTCACGATCCGCGGACAGGTGAAGCGCTCCGCCACGCGCTACGAGAAGGACGACACGCACGCGATCGACGACCCGACACGGTGGCTGCTCGGCTCGAGCGAAGCGCGCCACGAGGCGCTCCTCGCTCAGCGCGCCGAAGCGGATGCCGACGCGAAGCGCGCGCACCGCGAGGTCGAGCAGCTGCAGGCTGACGTCGCGCTCAGCACTCGCCGACGCCAGCAGCTCAGCCAGCTCGTGACCGAGTCGTGGGAGCAGTACGACGCTGACGGCGCGGCCGCGCGCGTCGCGCAGCTTCAGCGGCAGCGGGTCGTGCTCACGAGTGCGAGCGGCGATCTCGAGCGCGCGGCAGCGGCCGAGCAGGAGGCCCGGGCCACCGCGGCGGCCGCGCGCGCCGCCGCCGATGAGGCGCTCGCGGCAGACCGCGCCACCGAGCGCGAGCTGCAGAGCCTGGCCGCCGCGATCGCAGAGGCCGAGCGGTCGATCGCGGCCGACGGCCGGGGCGAGCTCACGTCCGAGCCGGTCGAGCAGCTCGAGGCGCGGTTCCGCGAGGTGCGGCGGCGCGTGACGCTCGCCGACCTCCCGACCGCCGCGCGCGAGATCGAGGGGCGGCTCGGCCGAGAGCGCGAGCGCGCGATCGGCGAGCGCGACCTCGCCGCCCAGGACTTCGCAGCGGCCGCGACGAGCTTCAAGGAGAGATGGGCCGTCGCATCCGCCGACTTCGTCGCGCGCGTCGACGATCGCGCCGGCTTCCGAACGCTGCTCGACACGATCGAGGCGAACGACCTGCCCTCGCAGGAGCAGAGCTTCCGGCGGCTGCTGCGGGCGAAGTCGAGCGACGTCGTCGGGTTCCTGCGCAAGGAGCTGCTCGACGCGCCGAAGGAGGTGCGGGAGCGCATCGCGCCCGTGAACGAGTCGCTCGGGCGGTCGCAGTTCGACCGGGACCGGTTCCTGCGGATCCGCGTCAAGCTCACGCGGGGCGACATCGTGCAGCGGTTCATGCAGGAGCTCGCACAGATCGCCGAGGGCAGCTGGGACGACGAGGACGCCGCGTCGGCCGAGCGGCGATTCGAGGTGCTCGCGCAGCTGATGGCGCGCTTGGCCTCGAGCGAGCCGCCCGACCGCAAGTGGCGCGAGCTGTGCCTCGACACCCGGTTGCACGTCTCGTTCCTCGCCGAGGTCGTCGACCGCGCCGGGCTCGTGCTCGAGACCTACGACTCCGGGGCGTCGCTCTCGGGCGGCCAGCAGCAGAAGCTCGTGGTGTTCTGCCTCGCGGCGGCGCTCCGCTACCAGCTCACGCAGGACGGCGCTGAGCTGCCGCGCTACGGCACGGTCATCCTCGACGAGGCGTTCGACAAGGCCGACAGCAGCTACACCCGCATGGCGATGGACGTCTTCGTCGAGTTCGGCTTCCACATGGTGCTCGCCACCCCGCTCAAGCTGCTGCAGACGCTCGAGCCCTACATCGGCGGCGTCGCGGTGGTGCAGAACCCGACGCAGCGGCAGTCGACCGTCGACCAGCTCGGCTTCGAGCGGTCGCGGTGATCTCCGTCGAGGAGGCTCGCGCTCGCGTGGCGGCGAGGGTCACGGCGCTCGCCCGCGACTGGGCGGCCGACCCGGGGGCCGCCGCCGAGGCGGTCGTGCGCGTTGCGCTGCACCCGCCGAGCGAGCGGGACGCACTCGCTCAGCAGGGGGCGGTGATCGCCTGGCGCGACGCCTGGACGGCGGCCGCGACCGAACCCGGGGTCGCGCTCGAGTGGGCGACCCGCAGCTGGAGCCGTCTCGGCGCCCAGTCGGTGCCGGCGCGCGTCGCCATCGAAGGAGCGGATGCGCTCGCCCGCTTCGCCGGGCGAGAGACGGCGGGTGCGTGGGCGCGCGTGCGCGACCGGGTCGCGGCCGCGATCGACGGACTGGGCGGCGGCGCGGCGGTCGCCTCAGCCGCACGCTCGCACGCCACCGTGCTCGCCGCCTACGGCGACGACGAGTTCGGGGCGGTGCTCGACGTCTCGCGCTGGCTCGCCGAGCACCCGGTCGATGGCATGCGGCCCCGACAGCTGCCCATCCGCGGCGTCGACTCGAAGTGGTTCGGCGCCCACCGTGCGGTCGTGTCGGCGCTCGTGCTCGCCGCGAGCGGTCGCGAGTCGCTCGGCATCGTCGGCGATGCGCAGCAGTTCCGGGTGCGCCTGCTCGACGACCGGATGCTGCCGGGTGCTCCCCGCACCTTCGGCACGTCCGTGGAGGAGCTCACGACGTTGCGAGTCGAAGTCGACGCGGTGCTCGTGCTCGAGAACCTCGAGACGCTGCTCGCGCTGCCGCCGATGCCCGGCGTCGTCGGGGTGCACGGGGTCGGCTACTCGGCGGTCGAGCTCGCGCGCATCCCTTGGTTCACGGGCACGCGGGCGCTCTACTGGGGCGACCTCGACTCGAACGGCTTCGCGATCCTCCACCGATTGCGATCCGCTCTGCCCTCGGTGATCAGCGTGCTGATGGATGAGGAGGCGCTGCTCGCGCATCGCGACCTGTGGGTGCGGGAGCCGAAGCCGGCCCGGGGCGCCTACCCGACGCTCGAGCCGTTTGAGCAGGCCGCGCTCGACCGCTTGCGCGACGAAGGCGACGTGCGCCTCGAGCAGGAGCGCATCCCGTGGTCGTTCGCGCTCGAGCGCCTGCGCGCCGCGCTCGTTCAGCGGTAGACCATGTCGCGCCTGCCCAGGGTCACGACGACCACGAGCAAGCGGTCGTCCTCGATCGCGTAGACGACGCGGTAGTCGCCGCTGCGCACCCGCCACTCCGGCCGCCCGGTGAGCTTCCTCGCTGCTGGCGGCCGCGGATCCTCGGCGTGCAGCTCGAGCATCGCCTGCACGCGGCGCTTGCCGTCCGGCGGCAGCTTCCGAAGGGCGCGCGCTGCCGAGGGGAGCAGCCCAACGCGGTAGCGCTTCACGACAGGCCGAGGTCGCGCCTCACCTCATCCCACGGCACGGGCACCTCGTCGAGGCGCTCGGCCTCGTCCTCTGCTGCCGCCGCTGCCCTGATGTCGGCCAGCTCCTCCGCGTCGTCGAGCAGCCGTCGCAGGACGTCGGCGTCGACGATCGCGGCGACATCGCGGTCGCGGCGAGTGAGGTAGACGGGTGCGGTCCGCGCGCGGTCGACAAGCGTCGAGAGCCGATCGCGCGCGGCGGTGATGGTGACCCGATCCATGCGGCGAGGGTAGCGCCGCTGCCCGAGAATGGGAAGAAGTCCCGATCGCGCCATGTCAGCTCGCGAGGGCGTCCGAGGTCATCGGCATCGCGGAGAGCTCGCCCGGTCGCATGCCGACCGAGAGCAGCAGCGCGATCATCACCTCTGCAGCGACGGTCCAGACCGAGCAGCCCGGCACCATCGAGACCGCTGGGTTGCCGTGCTCGCACCGCTCCCACTCGAGCTGGGCGAAGCGCTGGGGGAGCGGAGAGGAGTGCATCAGGCGCAGCTCCCAGCCACCGTCCTGCTCCATCACGATCGTCACCGCGGCCGGCGCATCGACCGGCACCCGGCCGTCGGGCCACGGCGCGTGATCATGCTCTGAGCACAGCTGCAGGCCCCGAGCGACGATCTCGTCGGGCAGGAGCGCGGCGACCGGGACGACCGATGCGGCACCACCGCGCAGGCGCACGTGGTCGAGCACCTGCACGAGCTCGTGGAGGTCGCGCTTCCAGACCGGGTTGCCGAGTCGTGAACCGGTGATCGCCCGCCTGCCTGCGACGTCGCCCTCCGCGGAGCCGAGCCGCGCCTGCTCGCGCAGCCGTACGGGCGCACCCGCGTGCCGCGCGACCTGCTCGGCCTCGGAGCGCGTGCGCGCGATGCACTCGAACGACCCGCCTCCCTCGACGTCGAAGGTGAACCGGTGGGTCGCATCCGCTCTCATGACCGAAGGATGCGCGCGAACAGGGCGGCCACGTGACGCTCGGATGGCGGCCTGTGGAGAACCCGCACCTCCACGCGCGCTGTGCACCAGCCGCACACCGCGCTCAGCCCGGCTGGCTACCGTGCTGATCCCGACGCGAAGGAGCCAGTCATGACCGACCAGACGCACGCCGACGACGCGCACCTCGAGACCACCGACCAGCTGACGTTCCAGAACCCCGTCGATCGCTACCCCGCGATCGAGCCGCCCGAGCAGCACCAGGAGGAGCCGGGCCTCGACTCCGAGATGACGCCGAAGAGCGACCGCGGCGAGCACTCGTACCGCGGCACCGGCCGCCTGCAGGGCCGCAAGGCGCTCATCACCGGCGCCGACTCCGGCATCGGCGCGGCCGTCGCGATCGCGTTCGCGCGCGAGGGCGCCGACGTCGCCATCAACTACCTGCCGGCTGAGGAGTCCGACGCGCAGTGGGTCAAGGGCATCGTCGAGGCCGAGGGGCGCACGGCGGTCCTCCTCCCCGGTGACCTCACCGACGCATCCTTCTGCGAGACCCTCGTGACGGATGCGGTGGAGGGCCTGGGCGGGCTCGACATCCTCGTGAACAACGCGGGCAAGCAGATCGCGCAGGAGTCGCTCGAGGACATCGACGACGAGCAGCTCGTCGACACCTACGCCGTCAACGTGCTGGCGATGTTCCGCATCACGAAGGCGGCCCTGGGGCACCTGCAGCCGGGCTCGACGATCATCAACACCACGTCGGTCGTCGCCTACATGGCGCCGCCGGTGCTGCTCGACTACGCGTCGACGAAGGCCGCGATCAACAACTTCACGAAGGGGCTCGGGCAGCAGCTCGCGCCGAAGGGCATCCGCGTCAACGCGGTCGCGCCCGGACCGATCTGGACCCCGCTGCAGCCGACCGACGGCCAGCCGACCGAGGAGCTGCCGGAGTTCGGCAAGTCGACGCCGCTCGGCCGCGCCGGCCAGCCGACCGAGCTCGCGCCCGCCTACGTGTTCCTCGCCTCGCCCGAGTCGAGCTACGTCATCGGCGAGACGCTCAACGTGAACGGCGGCATGCCGACGCCGTGACGCTGAGAGATCCGTACGATCCGAGCCCGGGCGCGCTTCTTCGGAGGTGCGCCCGGGCTCGTCGTCTCGGGGCGAACGCCTCGTTGGAAGCAGCGCTTTCCCTTGACGCACCGCGATATTCGAGCACTGCGGTGGTGTGCTGAAGAAATGTCGCAAGCTCGCGCTACGTTCGTCCCAACGCGAGGAGGAACGATGGAGTTCAACGACCGGCTCGAAGCGCTTTCGGTGAAGGTGCAGAACCAGAAGTCTGCGATTCAGACCGAAGAGGCGACCAAGAACGCCCTCATCATGCCGTTCATCTCGTCGATCCTGGGCTATGACGTCTTCAACCCCCTCGAAGTGGTGCCGGAGTTCACGGCGGATGTCGGTCTCAAGAAGGGCGAGAAGATCGACTACGCCATCATGCGCGACGGTGAGGTGCAGATGCTCCTAGAGTGCAAGGCGTCGGTCGGCAACCTGAAGCTCGAGCACGCGTCGCAGCTCTTCCGCTACTTCGCCGTGACGAACGCGCGCATTGCGATCCTCACGAATGGGGAGGTCTACCAGTTCTACACAGACCTGGATGCGCCGAACCGGATGGATGAGAAGCCGTTCCTGGTGCTCGACCTCAGCGACATCGACCCCTCGGTAGTTCCGGAGCTGCGGAAGCTGACGAAGGAGAACTTCGATCTCGACTCGATCATCAGCGCTGCGGAGGAACTCAAGTACGTCGGTGCCATCAAGCGGGTCATCGCGGCGCAGTTCAAGGAGCCGTCGGACGAGTGGGTGAAATTCTTGACCTCTCGCGTTTACGACAAGGCGTTCACGCAGAAGGTGCGTGAGCAGTTCACGGGTCTCGTCACCAAGGCAGCGAAGCAGTTCCTGAGCGACCAGGTCAACGATCGGCTGAAGACGGCACTGGCAGCGACGGGGTACACGCCTGCCGTCGTTTCCCCCGCGACTGGGGCGGAGGTCGCGAGCGGCCCAGTGGCCGAGCAGGATCTCGACCGCGATACCGAGATCGACACCACGCTCGAGGAGCTCGAGGGCTACCAGATCATCAAGGCGATCGGCTGCAGCGAGGTGAAGCCACAGCGCATCGCTCACCGCGACGCGAAGTCGTACTTCGCGGTGCTCCTCGATGACAACAATCGCAAGCCGGTCGCGCGACTGCACTTCAACAACAAGAAGCAGAAGTACATCGGCGTCTTCGACGAGGCGAAGGTCGAGACTCGCCACCCGATCGACTCCCTGGAGGACATCTACTCGCACGCCGAAGCGATCCGCGAGTCGATCCGGCGCTACATGTAGAGGGAGAGGTTGCAGGCGTGTACGGGGTGCGACGATCGACGCATGAGCTCTCGAGCGTGGCGCCGCACCGCGGCGGTGCTGTTCGCGCTCGCGCTCGTCGCGCAGCTCGTGGTGCTCTACGTGCCCGACCCGCCGTCGGGCACCCCCGCGCCGCCGGGCTCCGACAAGCTCGTCCACTTCGCAGTGTTCGCCGCGCCGGCGCTGCTCGGCGTGCTCGCCGGGCTCCGGCCGCTCTGGCTCGGCGCGGCGCTCGCGGCGCACGCCGTGCTGTCGGAGGTCGTGCAGCACCTGCTGCTGCCCGGCCGCTCGGGCGATGCGTGGGATGCGTTGGCTGACCTCGCCGGCGTCGCCGTCGGCCTCGCGGCAGGCTGGCTCGCGCGACGCAGTGCGAGCGGCACGCTCGGTGCGCGCGATCGCGCACCCAGGCATCCGGCACGCTGAAGCCGAGGCGTTTCCCACGCGCCCATGCAGATCGACCACAGGTCGCGTCGATACCGTTATCGGTGCGCGACCGCGCCCAGCCGCCTCCCACGGAGACCTCATATGACAGGCAACGCGACCACCCGCTTCGACAACGTCGCCCTGCTGTCGGTCGCGAGCACTCTGCCCAGCCGGGTGACGACCTCCGAGGACATCGAGCGCCGCCTCGATGACGCGCTCTCGCGGCTGCGCCTCAAGGGCGGACTGCTGCGCCGGGTCGCGGGGGTGCTCGAGCGCCGCAACTGGGATGCGACGGCGGGGGAGTCCGCTGACGCCGCGACCGTCGACGCGGGTCGTCGCGCGCTCGCCGAAGCCGGCGTCGAGCCGGGCCAGGTCGGCCTCCTCATCAACACGAGCGTCACGCGCAAGCACCTCGAGCCCTCCGTCGCCGTGCGCCTGCACCATGAGCTCGGCCTGCCGACGAGCGCGATCAACTTCGACGTCGCGAACGCGTGCCTCGGCTTCGTCAACGGCATGAGCCTCGCGAGCGGCATGATCGAGGCCGGGCAGATCGACTACGCGATCGTCGTCAACGGCGAGGATGCCGACGACATCCAGGTCAACACGATCGACCGGCTGCTGCGCGACGACGTCGACCGCACGGGCTTCTTGAGCGAGTTCGCCACTCTCACGCTCGGCTCCGGCTCCGCCGCCGCCGTGCTCGGCCGCGCCGACAAGCACCCGGACGGCCACCGCATCCTCGGGGGCGTCACGCGCGCCGCGACGCAGTTCCACGACCTGTGCGTCGGAAGCGTCGACGGCATGTACACGAACGCGAAGGAGCTGCTGAAGGGCGGCCTCGACCTCGTCGTCTCCGCTTGGCGCGAGGCCGCGCCCGAGTGGAACTGGTCGAAGATGGATCGCTACATCACGCACCAGGTCTCCTCGGTGCACACGAACGCGATCATCAAGGCGGCGGGCCTCGACCCGGCCCGCGTGCCCACGACCTTCCCGCGCCTCGGCAACGTCGGCCCCGCATCCATCCCCATCACGCTCGTCGAGGAGCGGGAGCACCTGCAGCGCGGCGATCGCGTGCTGCTCATGGGCGTCGGCTCGGGCCTCAACACGGCCATGATGGAGCTCGCCTGGTGACTGCTCCCGCCGCCCCCGCCGCGCTGCCGCCGACGGGGCTGCCGGGGCTCGACCCCGCCTGGAGCCGGCTCGTCGCCGTGCCGGGCACGGGGGCGGATGCGGGACGCACCCGCACGTGGCACGTCCTGGACACGGGTGGTGAGCTCGAGCGCCTCGGCGCGGCCCGCGCCGGCACGATCCTCGCGGTGCACGGCAACCCGACGTGGAGCTACCTGTGGCGGTCGCTGCTGGCCGCGTCGGTCGCGGCCGCTGCAGCGGGGGAGCCCGCGTGGCGCGTGATCGCCGTCGACCAGCTCGAGATGGGCTACTCCGAGCGCACCGGGATGCACCGGCCGCTCGCGCAGCGCGTCGCCGACCTCTCGGGACTGACGGATGCGCTGCAGCTCGAGGGCCCGGTCGTCACCCTCGGGCACGACTGGGGCGGCGTCGTCTCGCTCGGCTGGGCCGTCGACCACCCGCGGCCGCTCGCGGGCGTGACGCTGCTCAACACGGCGATCCACCACCCGGAGGGTGTGCCGATCCCCGCGCCGCTGCGGCTCGCGGGCGCGCGCGGCGTGCTCGCCGCCTCGACCGTCGCGACGACCGCGTTCCTCGACACGACGCTCACGCTCGCGAGCCCGCCGCTGCCTGCTGAGGTCAAGGACGCGTTCCGCGCGCCGTACGGCTCGGCCGATCGGCGCGGCGGCATCGGCGGCTTCGTCGCCGACATCCCCGTCGATGCCTCGCACGAGAGTCGCGCGGAGCTCGACCGCATCGCCGCGGGCGTCGCGGCGCTCGAGGTGCCGGCGCTCATGCTGTGGGGGCCGAAGGACCCGATCTTCAGCGACCGCTACCTCGACGACCTCGTCGACCGGCTGCCGCACGCCGACGTGCACCGCTTCGAGGGCGCGAACCACCTCATCGCTGAGGAGCGCCCCTACGCAGAGGCGATCCTGCAGTGGCTGAGCGGCAGCGCGGTCTCGATGCGTCGTCCTGCGGTCGACTACTCGACCAACGGGATGGCGGAGGACTTCGTCCCCCTCTGGTCCGGCCTCGACGCCCGCGCCACCGACGACGACGTCGCCGTCATCGACATGTCCACGAAGCGCGGCCCCGCCCGCCGCGTCACCTGGCGCCAGCTCCACGACCGCGTGCTCGACCTCGCCGCGGGCCTCGCGGAGCTCGGGGTGCAGCGCGGCGACCGCGTGTCGCTCCTCGTCAAGCCCGGCCCGACCCTCACCGCCGTCATCTACGCGTGCCTCCGCATCGGCGCGGTCGTCGTCGTCGCCGACGCGGGCCTCGGCGTCAAGGGCCTCACCCGCGCCGTCCGCGGCGCGTGGCCCGACGCCATCATCGGCGAGCGGCTCGGCCTCACCGCCGCCCGCGCGCTCGGCTGGCCCGGCATGCGCATCTCCGCCGAGCGGCTGCCCTACGCCGCGAAGGCCGCGCTCGACGTCTCGCACAGCCTCGGCCAGGTCGCCGCGCTCGGCGCCGCGATCCGCTCGAGCGGCGCGGCGCCGCCGCCCGAACCCGGCCCCGACGACGACGCCGCGATCCTCTTCACCTCCGGCTCCACGGGCCCCGCGAAGGGCGTCGTCTACCGCCACGGCCAGCTGAGCGCCCTCCGCGACGTGCTCGCGCGCCACCTCGAGATCACGCCCGAAACGGGCCTCGTCACGGGCTTCGCGCCGTTCGCGCTCCTCGGCCCGGCGCTCGGCACGCGCTCCGCGACGCCCGACATGGACGTCTCCGCGCCGCGCACGCTCACCGCGACCGCGGTGGCCGCGGCGGTGCGCGAGTCCGAGGCCGGCATCGTGTTCCTCTCGCCCGCGGCGGTGCTCAACGTCGTGGCGACGGCGGATGCGCTCGGTCCCGACGAGCGCGCTGCGCTCGCGCGCGTGCACACGTTCCTCTCCACCGGGGCGCCCATCGGCGAGGCCCTGCTCACCTCGGCCGCCGAGGTGATGCCGAACGCGACCCCGCACACGCCCTACGGCATGACCGAGTGCCTGCTCGTGACCGACGTGACGCTCGAGGGCATCCGGGCCGCCGCATCCGCCCCCGACGCCGGCGTCTGCGTCGGGGAGCCCATCGGCGACAATCGCGTGCTCGTGAGCGCGCTCGACGCCGAGGGCCGCGCGACCGGCGCGCCGAGCGCCGAGCCGGGCGTGCTCGGCGAGATCGTCATCGCCGCGGGGCACCTCAAGGACCACTACGACCGCCTCTGGCTCACCGACCGGATGGCGGCGCGCGAGACCGAGGCGCTCGTCGACGCGGACGCGCCCCGCTGGCACCGCACCGGCGACCTCGGCCACCTCGACGCCGAGGGGCGCGTGTGGATCGAGGGCCGCACGCAGCATGTCATCGTCGCCGCCGACGGCCCGATCGCGCCCGTCGGCCCCGAGCAGGACGCCGAGTCGGTCGACGGCGTGCGCCGCGCGGGCGTCGTCGGCGTCGGCCCGCACGGGCTGCGGCAGGCCGTCGCGGTCGTCGAGACGATCCCGCCTGTCGCCCGTCCGGGCCTCGCCGAGCCGGAGCTCGCCGCCGCCGTGCGCGAGCGCTCCCGCGTGCCGCTCGCCGCCGTGCTCGCGGTGCCGCAGCTGCCGACCGACATCCGCCACAACTCCAAGATCGACCGCTCGCGCCTGTCCGCCTGGGCCGAGCGCGTGCTCGCGGGCGAGAAGCCGAGCGCGCCGTGATCGTCGTCACCGGCGCATCCGGCTTCCTCGGCCGCGCGGTCGCCGCCGAGCTCGTCGCGGCCGGGCACGAGGTGCGCACGTTCCAGCGGCGCCCGTCGCAGGTGCCCGGGGCGACGGATGTCCTGGGCTCCGTCACCGACGCATCCCTCGTCGCGCGCGCCCTCGACGGCGCCGAGGGCGTCATCCACCTCGCCGCGAAGGTCTCGCTCGCGGGCGACCCGGCGGACTTCCGGCGCGTGAACGTCGACGGCACCCGCACCATGCTCGACGCCGCCGAGCGCGCGGGCGTCTCGCGCTTCGTGCAGGTCTCGTCACCCTCGGTCGCGCACGCGGGCGCGGCGCTCGCGGGCGTCGGCGCCGAGCCGGCCTCGCCCGAGCACGCGCGCGGCGACTACGCGCGCACGAAGGCGGAGGCCGAGCTGCTCGCGCTGTCCCGCGACTCCGCCTCGATGCGGGTCGTCGCCGTGCGGCCGCACCTCGTGTGGGGCCCGGGAGACGCGCAGCTCACCGAGCGCATCATCGACCGCGCGCGCCGCGGCACGGTGCCGCTGCTCGACGGCGGCACCGCGCTCATCGACTCGACCTACGTCGACAACGCCGCCTCCGGGATCGTCGCAGCGCTGCGCCGCGCCGACACCGCCCACGGCAAGGCCTACGTCATCACGAACGGCGAGCCGCGCGCGGTCGGCGACCTCATGGCCGGCATCTGCCTCGCCGCAGGCGTGCAGCCGCCGCGCTTCAGCGTGCCAGCCGCGCTCGCGAAGGCGGCCGGCAGCGCGATCGAGCGCGCCTGGGCGATCCGGCCGGGTCGGGACGAGCCGCCCATGACGCGCTTCCTCGCCGAGCAGCTCTCGACCGCCCACTGGTTCGACCAGCGCGACACGCGCCGCGACCTCGACTGGGCGCCGAGCGTCTCGATCGACGAGGGCCTCCGCCGCCTCGCGGCGCACTACCGCTCCGCCGGCGGCTGAGCCCCATCCCGCGGGCTGCGCCGGTCCGCGCGCGAAGCGCGACCGGCGGAGAGTTCCTCGGCTACGCGAGGAGCCCGCTGCCCTCCGCGGCGAGCGCGTCGTCCGCCGCCGCGTGCCCGGGCTTCACGCCCGGCCGCGGGTCGAGGTGGATGCCGGCGATCATGCAGCGCACCGAGCCGCCTGAGAGCTCGAGCGTCGGGATGTCGACCGCGACGATCTCGGCCGAGCGCTCGATCGCGGCGACCTGGTCATCGCGCAGCGAGCGCCGCGCCCGCGCCGACATCGCGACGATCGGCCGCCAGCTGCCGTCGGCGTGCCGGCCGGTCAGCTCGATCGCGTTGCCCGCGAACTCGCCCACCTGCGCCTCGGTGAGCTCGACGACCTGCCGACCGTGCACCGACAGCCGCTCGCGCAGCGCTTCGCGACGCGACGCATCCGGCACCATCTCGAGCGCGAACATCGCCATGCGGGTGCCGATCCAGCCGAGCACGTTGGTGTGGTAGACCGGCAGGCCGCCCGAGTCGACGGCGTCGAACGCCATCGGCTCGTAGGCGAAGTCGGCGCAGAAGCGCTCGAGTGCCACCTGGTCGGCGCGGTGGCTGCGCGCCATGTAGGCGACGCGCGAGTCGTGGTCGATCACCATCGCGCCCGTGCCTTCGAGGAAGATGCCGTCGGCCTCGAGGCCCGAGTAGTCGACGATCGTCTGCACCCGGTAGTGCGCCTTGAGCATCTCGAGCACGTCGCCGCGGCGCTCGTGCCGGCGGTTCGCGGCGAACATCGGGAAGACGCCGACCATGCCACCCGGATGCGTCGAGATCCAGTTGTTGGGGAAGACGCTGTCGGGGCGCGTGGGGTCGTCGTCGTCGAAGACGTGCACCGTCACGCCCGCCGCGCGGAGCGCGTCGGCGACCGCGTCCATCTCGCGCGTCGCCTGCGCCGACAGGGCCGCGGGGTCGACCGCGGGCGGGTCGGCCTGGAAGGCGTTGTCGGCGGCCGTCGCGGGGTTCACGCGGAACCGGCGCGAGCGTACGAGGATGACGGCGGAGGGCGCGACGTTGCTCACGAGAGCCGAATGTAGCGCGCGCGAGCGCCCTCCCCGCGCCGCGGGCCCGCGATCTTGATCGAGGGCTGAGCCGGGTCAGCCGACCGGCCGCCCGCCGATGCCGAGGCCGCCCTTCCGGCGATGCATCGAGAGGTAGCGCAGGCCCTCCTCACCCGCGGTCACCGCGCGCCGCGAGCCGCGCGGCAGCCACACGATCGCTCCGGCGCGCAGCTCGATCGGCTCGCCGTCGCCCTCGAGCGTGCCGGCGCCCGCGAGCACGTGCCACAGCACGTCTTCGGCCGGCCCGTCGTGCGGCTCGATGCGCCCGAGCGGCGGGAGCGCGATGACGTTCGCGTCGAGGTGCCGCTCGGGCTCCGCGAGCCGCCACACCGCGCCGCGCTCGTCGGCCGCGCCGGTGCGCGCGGCGAGCGCTGCGCCGTCGGCCACGACGCGAGGCGCGCCGAGCGCGCCCTCGTGACCCACCGCATCCGTCATGTCCGCCTCCGCGGCCAGGCTAGAGCCCCGGCGCGATTCCCGGCATGCTGGGGGCATGGACACCGTGCACCTGCCCACCCTGACCGACGAGCTGCTCGCGACCGCGCGCGAGGCCTCGAGCGGCCGCGCCGGGCGGTCGACCCGCTCGGGCCGCGCGCTCTCGCTGCGGCAGACGGTGCTCGCGCTCACCGAGGGCAACGGCATGGACGACCACTCCGCGAACGGCGAGGGCACGCTGCACGTGCTCGTCGGCCGCGTGCGGCTGCGGTGGGGGAGCGCGTCGGTCGAGCTCGCGGCCGGCGACCTCGTCGACATCCCCGACGAGACGCACGCGGTGGATGCGCTCACCGACGCGGTGCTGCTGCTCACGATCGCGGTGCGTTGACGACGTGAAGGCGATCCGGCAGCGCGCGGCGGGCGCGCCGCTCGAGTGGGAGGATGCGCCCGATCCCGTCGCGGGGCACGGCGAGGTCGTCATCGACGTCGTCGCGACCGCCGTCAACCGGGCCGATGTCATGCAGGCGGCGGGCAAGTACCCGCCGCCGCCCGGCGCCTCCGAGATCCTCGGGCTCGAGTGCTCGGGCACGATCACGGCGCTCGGCGAGGGCGTGGAGGGGTTCACGCTCGGCGAGCCGGTGTGCGCGCTGCTCGCGGGCGGCGGCTACGCCGAGCGGGTCGCGGTGCCGGCGACGCAAGTGCTGCCCGTGCCTGCCGCCATCGCGCTCGACGAGGCGGCGGCGCTCCCCGAGGCGGTGCTCACCGTCTGGACCGCCATCCGCGACGTGCCGCCGCCCTCGCCCGACGGCGTCGCGCTCGTGCACGGGGGCTCCGGCGGCATCGGCACGATGGCGATCCTGCTGCTGCGCGCCCGCGGCTGGCGCGTCGCGACGACCGCGAGCGCGCGCCACCACGAGCTCGTGCGCTCGCTCGGCGCCGAGCTCGCGATCGACTACCGCTCGGAGGACTTCGTCGAGGCGGTGCTCGGCGCGACCGAGGGCCGCGGCGCCGAGCTCGTGCTCGACGTCATCGGCGCCGACTACCTCGACCGCAACCTCGACGCGCTCGCCCTCGACGGGTCGCTCACGATCATCGCCGTGCAGGGTGGCTCGAGGGCGGAGATCGACCTGCGCCGGCTCATGCAGCGCCGGGTGACGCTCCGCGCCATGACGCTCCGCGCGCGCCCGATCGAGGGGCGCGGCTCGAAGGCGGATGCGGTGGCCCAGGTGCGCGAGCACGTCTGGCCGCTCTTCTCGACCGGCGAGATCCGCCCCGTGATCGGCACGACGATGCCGCTCGCCGAGGCCGGCGCGGCGCACGCGCTCATGGGCTCGGCGGATGCGCCGGGCGGCAAGATCCTGCTCGTCCGGTGAACGCCAGGCGGGCCGGCCGACGCGACCCCTTCGCGCCGACTCGACCCGTCGCGGCAGCCACCCGACCCCGTCTCGCCGACGCGACCCTTCGCAGCGCCCAGGCGACCCCCTATCGGCGACGCGACCCGCTGCAACGGCTCGCGTCGGCGGGAACGGGTCAGCTCGAGCCCGGGCGACGCTGCCGGGTCGCCGGCACCTCGACGACGGCGTGTCGCGGCCCCGTCACATGTGGGTGGCCGGTGGTGGGATCGAACCAGGCACGACATGCCGCCGCCGAACTCCCACGTCACGCGATAGCGCGCGCGGTCGTCAGCGGGCGGTTCGCACTCGAGGATCTCGCCGCCCGCGTTGCCCTCGGTCTGGTAGCGGCCGCCGAGCCGCAACTCGCCAGAGACCGGGAGGAACCAGCGCCCGATGCGCGCGGGATCCGTCACGGCGCTCCACACGTCGTCGATCGGGGAGGGGTAGCGCTGCGCGAGGGACTGCACGCGCGCGGGCGCGCCGTCGACCTCCGTGCTCCCCACCGTGCGCTCCACCGCGCCGAGCTGTGCCTGGACATCCACCATGGTCATCCCTCCGTCGTGCTGTCGCGCTCGGCGTCGAGCCGCCGCTGGCGGCGTCCTCGCGCGAGTTCGGTGTCGAGCGCCGCGAGCCGCGGCGCCCAGGAACGGTCGAACGCGCTGAGCCACTCGCTCGCCGCGCGCGGACCGGCCGCATCGACCGCGTAGAGGCGCCGTCGCCCCTCGGGCCGCACGCTCGCGAAGCCCTGCTCGCGCAGCACCCGCAAGTGCTGGCTCACCGCCGGCTGGCTGATGCCGAACTCGGCACCGATCGTCTCGGCGAGCTCGCCCGCGCTCGACTCGCCGTCGGCGAGCAGCTCGAGGATGCGTCGCCGCACCGGATCGCCGAGGACGTCGAACGCGTGCATGCGAGCACTGTTGCATCGTGCTTTATATAAGTCAAGACTGAATCGTGCATCGTCGGCAGACTCTCTGCCGCGCGGCCCGAGAAATCGCTAGCGTGGTCGCATGGCAGAGCTCGTGGACAACAGCCGGGTGCGGCGGGCAGTGGCGGCGTTCGCCGCCGACCGCTCGCAGGAGACGATGATCGACGTGCTGCGCGCGTGCCTCACGGGAGAGCTGCTGCTCGACGTGACAGGCTCCGAGCTCGACATCTCCGACGGCCGGCTCCACACGGGGTCGAAGCTGCGCATCAACCAGCGCGTCGGGCCCGACGGGCAGCGCGCGCTGCTCGCGTTCACGAGCAACGCCGAGATCGCCCGCATCCACCCGGAGGGCACGCGCTACCAGTCGATCGCGCAGCCGGCGGCCGCGGTGCTCGAGCTCGCGCAGCGCCAGGGTGCCGCGTGGCTCTACATCGACCCGGCCGAGAAGACCGCAGCCCTCTCGGCGGCCGACATCGACTTCGCCCTGCGCCATCCGCGCAACGACCGGCTGAGCGCCGCGATCGCGGCGGCAGATGCGGGCACCGGCTCGCGCGCGGAGGTCATCACCGCGCTCGTCGCCGAGGGGCCGCTCCTGCTCGCCGGTCAGCCGGCCGAGGGCCAGGAGAGCGACGCGCCCCCGCAGCTGCGCGTCACGCGCCGCGACGACGGCAGCACGGCGCTCGTCGCCTACACGTCGGCTCCCGAGCTCGCTGCCCGTGACCTGCGCGACGGCATCGTCACGACGACCACGACGCACGTGCTCGAGCAGCTGCAGCAGGGGCCGTTCGCCGCGATCGTCATCAACCCTGCGGGGCCCTGGATCGAGCTGCGCCGCGAGGAGCTCGTCGCGGCAGGCTGACGCGCGCGTCCAGCGCGCTCTGATGCGCGCGCGCCATGGTGGAGGCTCCATCGACGAAGGGAGTCGCGACATGAAGGCGGCGATGTACTACGGCAAGGAAGACATCCGCGTCGAGGAGGTGGAGGAGCCCGAGACGCGCCCCGGCACCGTCAAGATCGCGCCGGCCTTCAACGGCATCTGCGGCAGCGATCTGCACCTGTACCACGACGGCCCGATCCCGCCCGCGCCCTCGGCCGACCAGCCGCATCCGCTCTCGAACGAGACGCTGCCGGTCGTCATGGGCCACGAGTTCTCGGGCGTCGTCGAGGAGCTCGGGGAGGGCGTCGACGGCCTCGAGGTCGGCGATCGCGTCGTCGTCGAGCCGCTCATGGTCGACGGCACGTGCCCCGCGTGCCAAGCCGGGAAGTACAACCTGTGCGAGCAGATGGGCTTCATCGGCATCTCTGGCCTCGGCGGCGGGCTGAGCGAGCGCATCGTCGTCGATCGTCGCTGGGTGCACCCCGTCGGCGACCTGCCGCTCGACCAGGCGGCGCTCATCGAGCCGCTCGCCGTCGCGCTGCACGCCGTCAAGCACGCGGGTGCCGAGGAGGGCCAGACGGCCGTCGTCGGCGGCGCGGGCCCCATCGGCCTGCTCGTCGCGGCGGTGCTGAAGGCGAAGGGCCTGCGGGTGATCGTGTCGGAGATGTCGACCGCGCGCCGCGAGAAGGCGCGCGACACCGGGGTCGCGGATGTCGTGGTCGACCCGGCGAAGGAAGACCTCGCCGAGGTCGTGCGCACCGACACCGAGGGCCGCGGCGCGGAGGTCGCGTTCGACGCGGCGGGTGTCGGCGCCGTCGTGACGCAGCTGCTCGACGTGCTCGGGCCCGGGGGCCGGCTCGAGATCGTCGCGATCCACACGAAGCCGTACGAGCTGGACGTCACCGCGGGCCTCACGATGCAGGACCGCGTCATGGGCGCGTCGATCGGCTACGCCAACGACCACGTCGAGGCGATCGAGCTCGCCCGCAGCGGCGCCGTCGACCTCGCGCCCTTCATCACCGGACGCATCCTCGTCGACGATATCGTCGAGCAGGGATTCCGTCAGCTCATCGACAACAAGGAGCACGAGGTGAAGATCCTCGTCTCGATGCGCTGACGCGCGTCGCCCGAAGGCCCTCGCCTGCTCGGCGAGGGCCTTCTCCATGCCCCGCGTCACGCCGAGGCGATCTCTTCGAAAGGACCCTTGCGAAGCATCCAGGGCGTCGGCGGGCTGCTCGGCGGCCTGTGCTCTGCGGCGGTGCTGCGGCGCATCGGCGAGCGGCGGCTCGTCGCGGCGGGGCTCGCGCTCCTCGGGCTCGGCACGGTCTTCGCGTTCGTCGCGGTGCAGTGGCCGCTCGTGGAGGCATGGATGCGCTGGGGCGCGATGGGCGGCGCGCAAGCGCTCATCGGGTTCTGCGTGCCGTGGATCATCGTGGGCGTCGTGACGCTGCGGATGCGGCTCACGCCGCCGCGCCTGCAGGGCCGCACCTCGGCGGCGCTCAACGTGTCGATCAACGTGCCGCAGATGCTCATGCTCGCCCTCGGCAGCGCGCTGCTGACGGTCGTCGACTTCCGCTGGCTTGTCGGGGTGGCAGCGGCCGGCGTGCTCGTCGCGGCGCTCGCAGCGTGGTCGAGCCGCCGCCTCGACGCGCCGCCCGCCGCCCCCGCACCGCAGAGTTCCGGCACTCTGTCGTCTTGAGGTCTGCAGAGTGCAGAGTTCCGGCACTCTGCGCGGCGTCGGGCGGGCGGGCGGCTCTCGGTGCGCGCATAGCAACGCGCGGCAGAGTGGCGGCATGACGACGCTCAGCGACTTCCAGGCAGAGGCCCTCACGGGCGAGCAGGTCGATCTGAAGGACTTCGAGGGCAAGGTCGTGCTGGTCGTGAACACCGCAAGCCAGTGCGGGCTGACGCCCCAGTTCGAGGGGCTCGAGCAGCTCTATCGCGAGCTGCAGGAGGACGGGCTCGTCGTGCTCGGCTTCCCCTCCGACTCGTTCAAGCAGGAGCACGACTCGGTCGAGCAGATCGCCGAGGTGTGCCAGCAGAACTACGGCGTGAGCTTCCCGATGTTCGCGCCGATCGAGGTCAACGGACCGTCGACGCATCCCGTCTTCCAGTGGCTGAAGGACGAGAAGAAGGGGATGCTCGGGGGCGCGATCAAGTGGAACTTCACGAAGTTCCTGGTCGGCCGGGATGGCCGCGTGATCGAGCGCTTCGCCCCGACGACGACGCCCGCCGAGCTGCGGCCGCAGGTGGAGCAGGCGCTCGCCGCGTAGCTGAGGGGCGTCAGTCCAGGCGCTCGATGATCGTCGCGTTCGCCATGCCCGCGCCCTCGCACATCGTCTGCAGGCCGAAGCGCCCGCCGCTGTGCTCGAGCTCGTTCACGAGCGTCGCGAGCAGCCGCGTGCCCGACGAGCCGAGCGCGTGCCCGAGCGCGATCGCGCCGCCGCGGGGGTTGAGCCGATCGAGGTCGGCGCCCGTCTCGCGCAGCCACGCGAGCGGCACCGACGCGAACGCCTCGTGCACCTCGAACGCATCGATCTCGTCGATCCGCATGCCGGCCCGGTCGAGCACCTTCGCGGTCGCCGGGATCGGTCCGGTGAGCATCATAATCGGGTCGTCGCCCACGACCGAGAACGCGACGAAGCGGGCGCGCGGTCGGAGGCCCAGCGCATCCGCCTTCTCCTTCGACATGATGAGCGCCGCCGACGCGCCGTCGGTGAGCGGTGACGAGTTGCCGGGCGTGATGCGCCACTCGATCTCGGGGAAGCGCTCCGCGTAGCGCGGATGCTCGAACGACGGGTTCAGACCCGCGAGCCCCGCGCGCGTCGTCGACGCGCGCACCGTCTCGTCGAGCCGATGCTCGCCCGCGGGCGTCGCGATCGGCACGACCTCGCCGTCGAATCGGCCGTCGGCCGCGGCCGCCGCGGCGAGCTCGTGCGAGCGGGCGGCGAAGTCGTCGAGCTCGGCGCGGCTGAAGCCCCACTTCGCGGCGATGAGCTCGGCCGAGATGCCCTGGTGCACGAGCCCGTCGGGGTAGCGCTCGGCGAGCCGCGAGCCGTGGATGTCGCGCTCGATCGCGGCCGTGCCGAGCGGCAGCCGGCTCATCGACTCGACGCCGCACGCGATCACGACGTCCTGCGAGCCGGCCATGATCGCCTGCGCCGCGAAGGTGGCCGCCTGCTGGCTCGATCCGCACTGCCGGTCGATGGATGTGCCGGGCACGTGCTCGGGGAAGCCCGCGGCGAGCAGGGCGTTGCGCGTCACGTTGCCCGACTGCTCGCCGACCTGCTGCACGCACCCGCCGATCACGTCGTCGACGATCGCGGGGTCGATGCCCGTGCGCGCGACGAGCTGCTCGAGCACGCTCGCGAGCAGGTCGACCGGGTGCACCTCGAACAGGGCCCCGCCCGGCTTGCCCTTGCCCGACGCGGTGCGCACCACGTCGACGATCACTGCTTCACGCATCCGTCATCCCTCCGCCGCCCCGTCGATCGCCGCTACGCCCGGGTCCGCTTCGCGATGTCGCGCGCGATGATCTCCTTCATGATCTCGGTCGTGCCGCCGTAGATCGTCTGCACGCGCGAGTCGCGGAACGCCCGCGAGATGGGGAACTCGTCCATGAAGCCGTAGCCGCCGTGCAGCTGGAGGCTGCGCGTGATGACGCGCTGCTCGAGCTCGGTCGCCCACCACTTCGCCTTCGACGCGTCGACGGTCGTCAGGTGCTGCTCGTTGAGCGCGAGGATGCAGCGTTCGACGTAGGCGCGCGTGACGTCGAGCTCGGTCTCGAGCTCGGCGAGCGTGAAGCGCACCGTCGACAGGTCGCCGATCGCGGCGCCGAACGCCTGCCGCTGGAAGACGTACTCGCGGCCCCAGTCGTAGGCGGCCTCGGCCGACGCGAGCGCGCCGCACGCGATCGACAGCCGCTCGCGCGGCAGCCGCTCCATGAGGTAGACGAGGCCTCGACCGGGCTCGCCCACGACGTTCTCCGCCGGGATCCGCACATCCTTGAAGAACAGCTCGGCGGTGTCCTGCGCGTGCAGGCCGAGCTTCTTGAGCTTGCGGCCGCGCTCGAAGCCGGCCATGCCGTTCTCGACCAGGAAGAGCGTGAAGCCGCGCGAGCCGGCGGCTGGGTCGGTGCGGGCGAAGACGAGCACCTTGTCGGCGTGGAAGCCGTTCGTGATGAACGTCTTCGAGCCGTTGAGGATCCAGTCGTCGCCGTCGCGCACGGCGTTCGAGTGGATGCCCTGCAGGTCGCTGCCCGCTCCCGGCTCCGTCATGCCGATCGCACCGATCGAGGTGCCGGCGGCCATCGGCGGCAGCCAGCGCTCGAGCTGCTCGGGGGTGCAGAGGTCCATGAGGTAGGGCAGCACGATGTCGTCGTGCACGCCGAGCGTCGCGTCGACAGAGGCGGCACCGATGCGGGCGAACTCCTCGCTGATCACCATGCGGAAGCGGTAGTCGTCGACGCCCATGCCGCCGTGCTCCTCGGGCACCGCGATGCCGATGAGCCCTGCCTCGCCCATGAGCGGGTAGAGCTCGTCGCCGATCATGCCCGCCTCCTCCCACTGCGCGTAGTGGGGCGCGATGTGGCGAGCGGTGAACTCGCGCACGCTCTCGCGGAACGCGTCGTGCTCGTCGTCGTAGAAGCTGGAGCGCATCGTGACCTACCTCGGTGCCATTCGGATGGAGCCGTCGAGCCGGATGGTCTCGCCGTTGAGCATGGGGTTCGCGACGATCTGCGTGACGAGCAGCGCGTACTCCGCAGGCCGCCCGAGCCGGGCGGGGTGGGGCACCTGCTGGCCGAGCGAGACCTGCGCGGCCTCGGGGAGCCCCGCGAGCATCGGCGTCTCGAACAGGCCCGGCGCGATCGTCATGACGCGGATCTGGAGCGCCGCGAGCTCGCGCGCGAGCGGCAGGGTCATGCCGGCGATGCCCGCCTTCGACGCGGAGTAGGCGGCTTGCCCGATCTGGCCGTCGAAGGCGGCGACGGATGCGGTGCTCACGATCACGCCCCGCTCCTCACCGATCGGCTCGAGCGCGGCCATCCGCTCGGTGGCGAGCCGGATGACGTTGAACGTGCCCACCAGGTTGATGTCGATGACGCGCTGGAAGGTCTCGAGCGAGAAGACGCCGCGCTTGCCGAGCACCTTCGCGGCGGCGGCGACGCCGGCGCAGTTGACGACGAGGCGGAGGTCGCCGAGCTCGGCTGCGACGTCGAGCGCCGCGGCGACCGCGGCCTCGTCGCGCACGTCGGTGGCCGCGAAGCGCGCGCCCTCGAGCTGCTCGACGGCCTGGGCCTGCGGAGTGCCGCCGAGGTCGGCGACGACGACCTTCGCGCCTGCGGCGAGCAGCGCGCGCGTGGTCGCGAGGCCCAGCCCCGATGCTCCGCCGGTGACGAGGGCGACCTGCCCGGTGATGTCCATGCGCACCCTTCGCGGCGCCGCCATCGGCACCATCGCCCCTGAACCTAGCGAGCGCATCCGCCCCACCTCAACTGAGAGGTCTTCAACCGGATAGCAGGTGGGGCGCGACACATATCTCCTCGCCCCACCGGCTGTCCGGTTGAAGACAGAGCGGGGTGGCGCGCCACGCGCCGCGAGTGGTAGATATGTGGACGTCCACCGAACTGAGTGGACGCGCAAGCATGCGACGAGGAGGTCGTGCCGTGAGCACCCTGACCCACCCGGCCGAGGCGACGTCGGCGATCAGCGCCGAGGAGCGCGCCGCGCTCGTCGAGGCGGTGCGCGACTTCGCCGACGCGCGCCTCGCGCCGTTCGCCAACCAGCGCGACGCCGACCACGAGTTCCCCGTCGAGACGCTCCGCGAGGCGGGCTCCCTCGGCCTCGGCGCGATCGTCGTGCGCGAGGACGTCGGGGGATCCGGTCTCGCCCGGGTCGACGCATCCGCGATCTACGAGGAGCTCGCGCGCGGGGACGTCGCGATCGCGGCCTACATCTCGATCCACAACATGGTCGCGTGGATGATCGACACCTTCGGCACCGACGAGCAGCGCCACGCGTGGCTGCCGAAGCTGTGCTCGATGGAGCACCTCGCGAGCTACTGCCTCACCGAGCCCGGCGCGGGCTCCGACGCGGCGGCGCTCGCGACGAGCGCCGTGCGCGACGGCGACGACTACGTGCTCACCGGCACGAAGCAGTTCATCTCGGGCGCGGGCAGCTCGGCGGTCTACGTCGTCATGGCGCGCACGGGCGAGGCCGGCGCGCGCGGCATCTCGGCGTTCATCGTGCCGGCCGACGCACCGGGCCTCTCGTTCGGCCCCGACGAGCACAAGATGGGCTGGAACGCGCAGCCGACGAAGCAAGTCATCCTCGACGGCGTGCGCGTGCCGGGCGCGAACCGGCTCGGTGCGGAGGGCGACGGCTTCGGCATCGCGATGCGCGGCCTCAACGGCGGCAGGCTCGGCATCGCCGCGTGCTCGATCGGCGGCGCGCAGTTCGCACTCGAGCGCACGATCGCCTACGTCAAGGATCGCTCGACGTTCGGTGCCCCGCTCGCGAGACGGCAGCACGTCATGTTCCAGCTCGCCGACATGGAGACCGAGCTGCAGGCGGCGCGGGCGCTGCTCGTGCAGGCGTCGGCGAAGCTCGACGCGAAGGCGGCCGACGCGCCCGCCGCGTGCGCGATGGCGAAGCGATTCGCGACCGACGCGGCGTTCACGGTCGCCGATGAGGCGCTCCAGCTGCACGGCGGCTACGGCTACCTGCACGAGTACGGCATCGAGCGCGTCGTGCGCGACCTGCGCGTGCACCGCATCCTCGAGGGCACGAACGAGATGATGCGCATGATCGTCGGCCGCTCGCTGCTGGGCGCTCGATGACGGGCGGGCACGTGCGCACCGAGCACGTCCGCACGGAGCTGCGCGGCGCGCTCGGCGTCATCGTGCTCGACCGGCAGCCGGCGCTCAACGCGCTCACGCACGAGATGGTGCTCGGGGTGGCGGATGCGCTGCGGCAGTGGGCGGACGACGCGCGCGTCGAGCGCGTGGCGATCACGGGCGCGGGGGAGCGGGCGCTCTGCGCGGGCGGCGACGTCGTCTCGCTCGTGGACGACATCCGCGCGACGGGCGGCGAGGGCGCCGGCCGCTTCTGGCGGGACGAGTACGCGCTCAACGCCGCGATCGCGCGCTACCCGAAGCCGATCGTCGCGATCCAGCACGGCATCGTGCTCGGCGGCGGCGTCGGCCTCTCGGGGCACGCGAGCCACCGCGTCGTCACCGACTCGACGCGCATCGGCTTCCCCGAGGTGACGATCGGCTTCGTGCCCGACGTCGGCGCCACGTGGCTGCTCACTAGGCAGCCCGGGGAGCTCGGCACGCGCGCCGCGCTCACCGGCGACCACTTCGGCGCCGCTGACGCGATCCTGCTCGGGCTCGCCGACACCTACGTGCCAGAGCGCCGGCTCCCCGAGCTCCTCGCGGCGCTCGAGGCCGCGGAGCCCGACGACGCGATCGGCCGCTTCGCCGCCGAGCCGCCCGAGGGCCGGCTCGAGGGCGAGCGCGCCGTCGTCGACGAGGCGCTCGCCGGCGACGACGTGACGGCCCTGCTCGAGCGGCTCGACGCATCCGGCCCCGAGGGGCAGGCGATCGCTGCCACGATCCGGAAGCGCTCGCCCTTCGCCGTCACCGTGACGCTCGCGGCGCTGCGCCGCGCGCGCGGCCTGCCGAGCCTCGAGGCGGCGCTCGTCGACGAGTACCGCGTCTCGCGCGCGACCACGCTGCAGCCCGACTTCGCCGAGGGAGTGCGGGCGCAGCTCATCGACAAGGATCGCGCTCCGAAGTGGCGCCCATCGTCGCTCGCGGAGGTGACGCCTGCCATGGTGGAGGCGAGCTTCGCAGCGCCGCCGGAGGGCGACCTGCAGCTGCCCGCCGTCACCGATCGCACGAGGAGCACGCATGAGTGAGCACGAGACCATCCGCGTCGAGCGGCAGGGCCGCGTCGCCTGGATCCACCTCGACCGGCCCGAGGCGCTCAACGCCCTCAACGCGCAGCTCATGCGCGAGGTCGTCGCGGTCGCGAAGGAGCTCGACGCCGATGACGCGATCGGCGCGATCGTCGTGACCGGCTCGGAGCGCGCGTTCGCCGCCGGCGCCGACATCAAGGAGATGGCGGGCAAGTCGACCGCCGAGATGCGCGCCGACGGCCACTTCGACGCGTGGCTCGAGTTCGCGGCCGTCGAGAAGCCCGTCATCGCGGCGGTGTCGGGCTACGCGCTCGGCGGCGGCTGCGAGCTCGCGCTCATGTGCGACATCATCCTCGCCGCCGACACCGCGACGTTCGGCCTGCCCGAGGTCGGCCTCGGCGTGATCCCGGGCATCGGCGGCACGCAGCGCCTCGTGCGCGCCGTCGGCTACCCGAAGGCGGCCGAGATCATCCTGACCGGGCGGCGGGTGGGCGCCGAGGAGGCCGAGCGCATCGGGCTCGTCTCGCGCGTCGTGGCGGCGGATGCGCTGCTCGAGGAGGCGGGGAAGGTCGCCTCGGGCATCGCGGCGAAGTCGCTGCCGGCGCTCCGCGCCGCGAAGGCGGCGATGGATGCGGCGCTCGAGGTGCCGCTCGCCGAGGGGCTCGCCATCGAGGCCGAGCGCTTCACCGGCCTGTTCGACACGGCCGACCAGAAGGAAGGGATGGCGGCGTTCAGTGAGAAGCGCGAGCCGAGGTTCCAGCACCGCTGAGGCCGGGGATGCTCACAGCGGCTCCGCCACCGGCCGCGGATCCTCGAAGTCGCCCGCGCGCTTCCGCATCCGCGCGATGAGCCGCACGAGCTCCGCCGCGTCCTCGTCGTCGATGTCGAGCCCCGTGAAGGCTCGCTCGTTGAGCGCGACCGTCGCCCGCTCGACGAGCTCGCGCCCCGCATCCGTGATCGCCAGCACCGTCGCCCGACCGTCGGTCGGGTGCTGCTCGCGCGTCACGAGCCCGTCGCGCACGAGCCGGTCGACCGTGCTCGTCACGCTCGTCGAGTGCACCTGCAGCCGCTTCACGGCCGACTTCATGGGCAGCCGCCCGTCGCGCGTGAACGCGAGCAGCCGCAGCACCTCGAAGCGCGCGAACGACAGCGAGAACGGCCGCAAGCACGCCTCGACCGGCGCGACGAGCAGCTGCTGCGCGCGGTTCACCGAGGTCACGAGCGTCATGCCCGGGACGGCATCCGTCCAGCCGTGCTCGATCCACTGGCGGCGGGCCTCGGCGATCGGATCCATCGGCATCGGCCTGCTGTTCGTCGGCCTGCTGGGCATCGGCTCCTCCTCGTCGATCACCGTACCGTTGCCTCAGCACCGCACCACGAAGGGAACCGCTCGATGAAGATCGTCGTGCTCATGAAGCCCGTCCCCGACACGTACGGGCAGCGCGTGCTCGATCTCGAGACCGGCCTCGCCGATCGAGCCGCGAGCGAGACCGTCATCGACGAGATCGGCGAGCGCGCCCTCGAAGCGGCGCTGCAGCACGCCGAGCAGGCCGGCGACGCCGAGGTCGTCGTGCTCTCGATGGCGCCGACCGAGTCGCAGTCCGCGCTCCGCAAGGCGCTCGCGATGGGCGCGGCGTCAGCGGTGCACGTCGCAGACTCGCGGCTCGCGGGCGCCGACTACGTGCGCACCGCCGAGGTGCTCGCCGCGGCCCTGCGCAAGACGGGCTTCGACCTCGTCATCGCGGGCGACGCATCCACCGACGGCACGGGCGGCGTGATGGCCGCGATGCTCGCCGAGCTGCTCGACGCGCCCGGCATCACCCGCCTCGAGGCGATCGAGATCACGGCGGATGCGGTGCGCGGCACCCGCGCGACCGACGGCGGGACGATGGTCGTCCAGGCGTCGCTGCCCGCCGTCGTCTCGGTGACGGAGGCGCTGCCCGACCCGCGCTTCCCGGCGCTGCGCGGCATCATGAACGCGAAGAAGAAGCCCGTCGAGCAGCTCACGCTCGACGACCTGCCGCTCGACGAGATCGGCGCGGCGCTCGACGAGACGGCGGCGCCGCGCTCGATCATGACCTCGATCGCCGAGCGGCCACCCCGCTCCGCGGGCACCATCATCACCGACGAGGGCGACGCGGGCGAGCGCATCGCGGCCTTCCTGGCCGAGCGGAGGCTCGCGTGAACCCCATCCTCGTGCTGCTGCCCGCCGCTCCCGCGGGCGGGCTCATCGCCGGCACCGCCGAGGCGATCGGCGCCGCCGCCTCGATCGGCACGCCCATCGCGGTCGTGACCGGCCCGGCGGATGCGCTGCCCGGCCTCGCCGAGCAGGCCGCGTCGTTCGGCGCCGCGCGCGTGCACACGGCGGTCATCGAGGGCCCCGAGCTCGGCGCGCCCGCCGCGGACGCCTTCGAGGCGGCCGCGCGGCTCGTGCAGCCCGAGCTGGCGCTCGTGCCGGCGACCGTCGAGGGCCGCGAGGCGGCCGGCCGGCTCGCCGCACGGCTCCGCGCACCGATCGCCGCCGACATCGTCGGCGTCGCGCGCGACGAGCAGGGCGTCGTCGTGCGCCACTCCGTCTACGGCGGTGCGTACGGCGTCGAGTCGGCCGCGACCTACGGGCCACTCATCGCGACGTTGCGGCTCGGCTCGATCGACGCCCGCGCCGAGGCCGTGACGCCGGAGGTCCAGCCGCTCGAGGTCACGGCATCCGGCCGTCGCACCGCGACGATCGAGCGCTTCGAGCCGATCGCGCAGGTCTCGACCCGGCCCGACCTGCGCACGGCGAAGCGCATCGTCTCGGGCGGCCGCGGACTCGGCTCGAAGGAGCAGTTCGCGCTCATCGAGCAGCTCGCCGACGCGCTCGGCGCCGCGGTCGGCGCCTCGCGCGCCGCGGTCGACGCCGGCTACGTCGAGCCGAGCGCGCAAGTGGGGCAGACCGGCACGTCGGTCTCGCCCGACCTCTACCTCGCGGTCGGCATCTCGGGCGCGATTCAGCACCGCGCGGGCATGCAGACGGCGAAGACGATCGTCGCGATCGACCGGGATGCGTCGGCCCCCATCTTCGAGATCGCCGACCTCGGCGTCGTGGGCGACCTGTTCACGATCGTGCCGCAGCTCACCGCGGCGCTCGAGTCGCGGAAGGGCTGACGATGGAGCAAGCGGTGGCGCTGCGTCGGGGCCTCCCGCGCGTGCCCGGCGGCGAGCCGTGGCCGCCGGCGTCGGCCGTCGCCGCCGACCTCCCGACCAGCGCGACGGCCGCTACGCCGATCCCGGCCGATCCGCCGCCGCAGCCGCGCGACGACGCGGCGACCGTCGTCGACGCGATGCCGGTCGAGCAGCCCGTGGCTGCGACTCCCGCTCCCGCTCCGGCTGCCGTGCGGCCGGCCCCGGCCGGCTCGATCCGCCGCGGCTTGCCCCGCTTCGCCGGCGGCGAGCCATGGCCGCCCGCCACCGGCGCTCCGGCGGTCGCTGCCGCCCCGATCGAGCAGCCGGCCGGCGAGCCCGAGCAGCTGGGTGGTACCGATTCGTCGCCTGCTGCCCCCGTCGAGCGACACATCGGTACCACCCCCGCTCCGGAGACCGCGTCGGGTGGTACCGAATCGTCGGCTGCCGCTCCTGTCGAGCGACCGATCGGTACCACCCACGACGGCGGCAGCGCGGTCCGTCGCGGTCTGCCGCGCGTGCGCGGCGGCGAGCCGTGGCCGCCCGCCAGTGCCGCGCCGGCGGCCGCCCGTTCGTCGAGTAGCGCGCAGAGCGCGCGTATCGAGACGGAGTCGGCGGGTCTCGATACGCCGCCTGCGGCGGCTACTCGACCAGCGGAGGTGGAGGTGCCCGCGGCGGCACCTGCCCTGGCGGCCGATCGGGCAGCAGAAGCGGAGAACGCCGCTTCGGCGCCCGCCGCCGAGCCCGAGCCCGCGCCGGTCGTAGCGAAGGCTGACGCGCCGGTCGTCAAGCCCGCCCCTGCGGTGAGACCGGCCGCTGCCAAGCCGGCTGCGGCTGCGGCCGCCGCCGCGCCGTCCATGCGCCCCGTCACCGCGCGTCAGTGGCTCGCGACGGCCGTCATCGTCACGCTCGCGATCATCGGCCTGGCGACGATCGTCGTCGCGATCGCCCGCTGGTTCGTCGGACTCGAGCCGGTCGCGGCGTTCATGCAGCAGTACTCCGGCACCTACGACCTGCCCGAAGGCGCCCCCGTCGGCCTGCCGCCGTGGCTGAACTGGTCGCACTTCTTCAACTCGCTGCTGATCGTGCTCATCATCCGCTCGGGCCTGCAGGTGCGGTACGAGCGGAAGCCCGACGCCTACTGGACCCCGAAGCGCGGCGGCAAGAAGACCTCGCTCTCGGTCTGGCTCCACACGAGCCTCGACGTGCTGTGGGTCGTGAACGGGCTCGTCTTCGTCGTGCTGCTGCTCGCGACCGGGCAGTGGATGCGCATCGTGCCCACGAGCTTCGAGGTCTTCCCGCACGCGATCTCCGCCGGCCTGCAGTACGTCTCGCTCGACTGGCCCACCGAGCACGGCTGGGTGAACTACAACGCGCTCCAGCAGCTCGCGTACTTCACCACCGTGTTCGTCGCCGCGCCGCTCGCGATCATCACGGGCATCCGCATGAGCCGCTGGTGGCCGCTGGGCAAGGCGGGCCTCGACCGCGCCTTCCCCGTCGAGTGGGCGCGCGCCGTGCACTTCCCCGTGATGCTCTACTTCGTGGTGTTCATCGTCACGCACGTGCTGCTCGTGCTCACGACCGGGGCGCTGCGCAACCTCAACCACATGTACGCGGCGCGCGAGGCCGACGACTGGCTCGGCTTCGCGTTCTTCGCCGGCTCGCTGCTCGTCATCGCCGCGGCGTGGTTCGCCGCGCGGCCCTCGCTGCTCGTGCCGATCGCGCAGCGCTTCGGCACCGTCTCCTCGCGCTGACCGCCGCGACGAGCGGGATCCACCGGGGGTCATCCCCCAGGCGGAACCCGGGGCGGCCGGGTGGCCCGGTCACCCGGGCGCGCCTAGCGTTGCTGGCATGAGCGTCCCCAATCCCGCACCCTGGCCGGCCGCGCCGCAAGGGCAGCCGACGCAGCACACGGCGCAGCAGCCCTCCGTCCCGCCCGTCGCCCCGACGCGGGCGACCACCCCGCGCCCGCCGCTGCCCAAGGCCGACGCCCACCGCGCCCGCCTCGCCGGCGGCATCGGCGGCGGCATCGCGTGGCTCGGCCTCGGCATCTCGCAAGCCGCGATCGTCCTCCTCGCGCTCCCGTTCATCGTCAGCGCCGTCATCTTCGGCATCGGCTTCGCCCTCAGCGAGGGCGGTCCGAGCGCGACCGGTGGCGTCTGGCCGCAGCTCGCCGACTGGCTCGGCTCCGCGGGCGGCATCGCGGTGATCGCCGCGATCCCGCTCGGCATCGTCGTCTGGCTCGTCGGCCTCTGGATCAGCGCCCGCATGCTCCGCCGCGGCGGCGTCCACCGCCCGGTCGGCGTCACGTGGGCCGGCTTCGGCACCGCCGCCGCCGCGAACATCCTGCTCGGCAGCCTCGGCTCGATCACGATCGGCCCCGCGTTCGGCGGCCTCCCCTTCGCCGGCGGGCCGAACCTCGACTTCGACCCGAGCGACGCCGACTGGGGCGCGCAGGGCTGGAGCGGCGACCCGGGCGACTTCGATCCGGGCGCGATCGACCCCGGCCTCCTCGAGCGCATCGCCGACCCCGGCCAGCTCGTCGCCCTGGCCGGCCCGTGGGTCGCGCTCGGCTCGCTCGCCTCGCTCATCGTGCCGATCATCCTGAGCATCTTCGCCTGGTGGTGGATGGCGCACGCACTCCGCGCTCCCGCTCGGCTGGAGGTCGACGCCATGACCTGAACGACGGATGCGGCCGGTCACGGCAGGATGGATGGGTGACAGACGATCTCGAGGCCACCCGCCGTCGCCCGCTGTGGTCGCTCATCGGGATCGGGCTCTTCGCCGGGTTCCTCTCGGGCATGTTCGGGATCGGCGGCGGCATCGTCATCGTGCCGCTGCTCGTGCTCGCCGCCGGCTTCGAGCGCCGCCTCGCCGCCGGCACGTCGCTCGCCGCGATCGTGCCGGCCGCGCTCGTCGGGGTCGCGAGCTACGCGGCGCTCGAGCAGGTCGCCTGGCTCGTCGCGCTCATCCTGGTGATCGGCTCGGTGACCGGCGCGCAGGTCGGCGCCCACCTGCTCCACCGGCTGCCGCTGCTCGCGATCCGCTGGGCGTTCATCGTCTTCCTCGCCGCCGTCGCGGTGAGCCTGTTCCTCGTCGTGCCGTCGCGCGAGGCGGAGCTCGAGCTCACGGTGCTGCCGATCATCGGGCTCATCGTGCTCGGCTTCTGCACGGGCGTGCTCTCCGGGATCCTCGGCGTCGGCGGCGGGATCATCATCGTCCCGATGCTCATCCTGGTGTTCGGCCAGAGCGACCTCGTCGCGAAGGGGACGTCGCTCGCGATGATGATCCCGACCGCGATCTCGGGCACGATCGGCAACCTGCGGCGGAAGAACGTCGACCTGCGCTCCGCGCTCGTCGTCGGGCTCTCCGCCTGCGTCACCACCGCGCTCGGCGCGGCCGTCGCCAACCTGCTCGACCCGCGCACCGCATCCATCGTCTTCGCCGTCTTCCTCGCGGTGCTCATCGTGCGGCTGGCGATCGAGGCCGTGAAGTCGAGCCGGAAGGCGTAGACGGGCAGCGAGCGGCTCCCTCAGCTCCAGCGCGCTACTTCGCGATGTCGATCTGCTCGGTGGGCGGCGGCAGTGTGAGCGTGCCCGTGCGGCTCATGCGGTCGGAGCGGCGCACGCGCATCCACCAGACGGCGCCGACCGCGAACGCGACGAGGCACGTGCCCGCGGCGACGAACAGGCCCGCGCGGGGACCCCACGCATCCGCGACCCAGCCGACGATCGGCGCGCCGATCGGGGTGCCGCCCATGAAGACCGCGCCGTAGAGCGCCATCACGCGGCCGCGCATCTCGGGGGCGCTCGTGAGCTGCACCATCGAGTTGGCGTTCGTCATGAACAGCTGCGCGGTGAAGCCGGCGACGACGAGCGCGACCCCGAACAGCACGATGTGGGGCGCGACCGCTGCGGCGAGGCAGCCGAAGACGAACAGGCCGAGGCCGCCGATGATGAGCGTCCATCGCGGCCGCGCCGCACGGGCGGCGAGCAGCGCGCCCGCGACCGAGCCGATCGCCATCGCGCTCGAGAGGATGCCGAAGGTGTCGGCCTGCGCCTCGTACTCGACGCTCGTCATGGTCGAGATGTAGATGGGGAAGTTGAGCCCGAACGTGCCGAGGATGAACGCCATCGTGAAGACGATCATCAGGTCGCCGCGCTTCTTCACGTAGCGGAAGCCCGCGACGATGTCGCCGAGGCCCTTCGCGCCGCGCGGGCTCGGCCGCAGCTCGTCCGTGCGCAGCCGCAGCAGCGCGACGATCATCGCGACGAACGTCACGGCGTTGATGAGGAACACCGGGCCGGGCGCGACGAGCGCGATGAGGAGGCCCGCGACGGCCGGGCCGACGAGGCGCGCGCCGTGGAACGAGGCGGAGTTGAGGGCGACCGCGTTGGCGATGTCGTCCTGCCCGACGATCTGCGACACGAACGCCTGGCGCGCGGGGTTGTCGAACGACTGCACGATGCCGAACGCGAGCGCGAACAGCTGCACGTGCCACAGCTCGACGACGCCCGCGGTGACGACGATGCCGAGGATGAGCGCGAGCACGCCCATCGCCGATTGGGTCACGAGCAGCACCTTGCGCCGGTCGTACTTGTCGGCGATGAGGCCCGAGACCGGCACGAGCAGCAGCTGGGGCCCGAACTGCAGCGCCATGTTGATGCCGACCGCGGTCGCGTCGTTGTTCGTGAGCACCGTGAGCACGGTCCACGACAGCGCGGTGGACTGCATCCACGCACCGATGTTCGAGATGAGGGCGCCGGTGAACCAGGTGCGGTAGTTGAACAGGCGCAAGGAGCGGAACATCATCGTTCTGCGAGCCTCTGGATGATGGGGATCGCGCGGACGAGCGCCTCGCGATCCTCGGGGCTCAGCGCGTCGATCGCCTCGGCGAGCGCCCGGTTGCGGCGCTCGCGCGTCTCGGCGATCATCTGCTCGCCCTTGTCGCTGATGGCGAAGAGCACCATGCGGCCGTCGCTCGGATGGTCGCGGCGCTCGACGTAGCCGAGCGACTCGAGGTACTGGAGCGTCTTGACCATGCTCGGCGGCTTCACGCCCTCGCAAGCGGCGATGCGCGCGAGGGTGGGCTCCTCGACGACCTGCAGGGCACCGAGCGCCGAGAGGTGGTGGAGCGAGAGCGCCTCGTCGACCCGCTCGGCGCGCATCCGCCTGCCCATGCGCACGAGAGCGACCCGGAAGGCGTCGGCGAGGGCAGTGGTCGGCATTTCGTTAGTCTACCAAACGACCCGCCGAGCGGTCGACCGCGATCGCGCCGATCGGCGCGCGGGGGAGCGAGTTCAGCCGTTTGACGCGGCCGAGTCGGCGCTCGCCGAGTCGGCCGGCGCGACGGGGGCGGGGGCCGGTACGGGCTCCGGGGCGGGAGCCTCCGTCGCCGAGGCAGGCTCCGTCGGCGACGGCGCGAGGATCGTGCCCACGGCAGCCTTCCCCTCGAGGGACGATCCCGCGCCGGTGCTCGCCCGGTCGCCGCGCAGCTCGACGCCCGAGACCGGCGAGCCGGCCGCATCCTGCACCTGCATCGCGCTCGCGATCCCCATCGCGCCGACGCTGAGGCCCGCGAGGGTCAAGGCTCCCGCGGTGCCGACGAGCACCCACTGCTTCCGCTGCATGCCTCCAGCCTCGACGGCCCCGGTGAGGGCAGGAGGACGCTCAGATGAGAGGTCTCTCATCTTCACCCCCGCAGGATCTCGCGGCCGAGCGCGAGCTCTACCTCGGCGGTCTCGAGGTCGCCGCGCTCGATCGGGGCGAGCGCGTGCGCGAGCACGTGCACGGCCGTGCGGTGGGCGACGCGTGCCACGCCCGGTCGACCCGGCGCGAGCCAGCGCACGGCCGCCGCGTCGAGCAGCCGCCGGAAGCCCGCCGCGCGGCCATCGCCGCGCCGCGCGAGCGCGATCGACGCGACGAGGTGCGCGATGAGCGCCGCCTCATCGTCGGCCGGGTCGCCGAGCCCCGCGGTGTCGATGTCGATGACGCTCGCGACCGCGCTCGCGTCGTCGGCCTCGACGAAGAGCTGCCCGACGTGCAGGTCGCCGTGGATCGTGCGCCGCTCGGTCTCGTCGACCACGAGGGCGGATGCGTCGGCGCCCGTCACGACCTCCGTCACGGCGGCGAGGTGGTCGCGGAGCGCCGCCGACGGGCCGCCCGCCGGGCCGTCCTCCGCCCGCGCCAGCGCGGCGGCGATGCGCCCGAGGTACCAGTCGTGCCGCAGGCCGAGCGAGGCGCGCGCGTCGCGGCCGGCGTCGACCGCGGCGATCCGCTCGCGCAGCGCGTCGATCGAGTCGAGCAGCCGCTCCGGCTCGAGCTCGGCGAGCCGCGAGGTGAGCGGCAGTCCCTCCGCGGTCTCGGTGAGCACGATGCCGAGCTCCGACCAGCCGGTGATGTGCGGCACGGGCACGCCGCCGGCGCGCAGCGACTCCTGCAGCTCGACGATCGAGCCCGAGGCGGTGGGCCGCACGATCTTGAGGTACGTCTCCCGCGCGCCCGCGCGCATCCGGAACATCGCGCGCTTGCCGGGCCGGTAGACGAGCAGCTCGGGCGGGCGGTCGATCGAGACGCCGAGCCGGCCCATGAGCGTCGCGGCGGCGCCGGGGAAGGATGCGGGCGCGAGCGCGGGCAGGCGGGGGTCGGCGGGGTGGAGCCAGATGCGCGCGTCGGGGCGCTCGGGCTCGCCGAGCACGAAGCCCGTCTCGGCCTCGACGCGCTTCCCGGAGGTGTCGACGTACCAGTAGCGGGACTGGGGCGAGCGCTCCTCGAAGCCCGTGAGCGCGCCGCCGCCGAACGGCTCGCGGCTGATGATGCGCAGCTCGCCCTCCAGCTGCTCGCCGAGGGCGTCGCGCAGCATGCGCTCCTCGGCGCTCATCGCGGGCCCGTCGATCGCTGCGTCCACACGGCCATTCGACCAGATCGCCGCGCTCGGTGAGCCGAGTCCGCGGCGACGGGTGCGCTCCCGCCGCCGGGGTGGCGGCATGCCCGCACCCCGGCGGCGGGAGCGCACCCGCTGGGAGTCGCGGCCGCGCGGGCTCAGCGGCGGGGCCGCAGCCCCGTGACCTCGAGCGCGCGGTCGAGCAGCAGGCCCGCCGCCTCGGGCGAGCGCTCGGCGGCGCGGATGCCGTGGCCGAGCAGGTGCAGCGCGGTGAGGGCCCTGGTGTGGGCGGAGTGGAGCCAGCGCTCCTCCGCGGCGTCGGCGAGATCCTGCAGCAGCTCCGCGTCGGCCGCGCGGCCCGCCACGTCGTTGCGCACGGCGCTCGCGGTCGCGTGCCCGACGAAGGCCGCGCAGTCGTCGGCCGGGTCGCCGAGCCCCGCGGTGTCGACGTCGATGATCGACGAGACCGCGCTGCCGTGGAAGAAGAGCTGGCCGATGTGCAGGTCGCCGTGGATGACCTGCGGCGGCCCGACGCGGCGCGCGTTCGCGGTGATGAGCGGCGCGAGCGAGCGCACGTCGGCGACGCGGTCGGGGAGCGCGTCGCCGAGGCGGGCGATGTGCCAGTCGATGCGCGTCGCGACCGAGGCGCGCGCGATGCGGCGCGTGCGCACGGTCAGCAGCCGCTCGCGCAGCGCGTCGACCGCGTCGACGACGGCGTCGGCCGGCATCGTCGCGGCCGTGACGGGGCCGGGCGTGCCGATCGCGTCGCGCACGACGACGACCCCCGACGGCGACCAGTGCACGACTTCGGGCGCGGGCACGCCCACCGCGCGGCACGCCTCGTGGATCGCCACGAGGTCCTCCGCCTCGGCGGGCCGCACGACCTTCACGAACAGGTGCACGCCGTGCTGCGTGATGCGCACGACGGCGCGGCGGCCGGGCCGGTAGGCGAGCACGCGCGCCTCGATCGCGCCGCTGCTGCCGGCAGCGGCCGAGATGCGCGCGAGCCGCTCGGGGTCGACGGCCGTGCGGAGCGCCGGCAGGCGCGGGTCGAGCGGATGCTTCCAGATGCGCGCGACCGGGGCGCCGTCGCCCGTGCGGACGACGAAGCCCGTCTCGGCGGCCACCGGCAGCCTCGAGGTGTCGACGAACCACTCGCCGGCCCACTCGCCGTCGTCGATCGTGAAGCGCGCGATGCTGCCGTGCCCGAAGGGCTCGACGGCGATCAGGCGACCGGTGCGACCGATCGCCTTCTCCAGCAGCGCCTGCTCACGCATGCACCCATCGTCGCAGGCGCACGCGACGATCGGAGTACGGATGCGCTGCGAGCGCCGGGCGGGAAGCGCGGCGCGCGCTCGCGGCGGCTACTCGGCCGCGTCGCTCGCGTCCGCCGCGCCGCGACCGAGCAGGCTGGAGCGCAAGGGGCCGAACACGCGGTGCAGCACCGCGATCGCCTCGTCGTCGAGGCCGCCGAGGAAGAGCTCCTCGACGTGCCGGGCGTGCAGGGGACGCGCCTTCCGCAGGCGCTGCCGCCCCGCATCCGTCAGCACCGCCTCGGTGCCGCGGCGGTCGGTCGGGCTCTGCTCGCGCCGCACGAGCCCCGAGCGCTCGAGCGCGGCGACGCGGTACGTCAGCCGGCCGGGCGCGAACGCGATCGCGCGCGCGAGGTCGCCCATGCGCATCCGCGAGCCCTCGGCCTCGTGCAGCACGAGCAGGATGTTGAACTCGCCGAGGTCCATGTCGGCGGCGTCCTTGAGGCGCCGCTCGAGCTCGTTCTCGAGCAGGCTCGAGCCCTCGAAGTACTCGCGCCACGCCTGCGAGGCCGACGGGCGGCCGCGAGCCGCGCTCACGCGTGCCCCAGCATCTGCTCGAACGAGACGAACGCCTCGCTCTCGACGTCGAAGGGGTCGGCGCCGCGGCGGCGCGGGAGCGCCACCATGAGGTCGGCGAGCTCCTGCCCCTCGCGGGCGATGCGGCGGTCGAGCCCGGAGGCGGTGCCCCAGTCCTCGCTCGCCGCGAAGACGCCGGTGGGCACGACCTGCGCCTTGAGGTAGGCGAACATCGGCCGCATCGCGGTGTCCATCACCATCGAGTGGCGGGCCGAGCCGCCCGTCGCGCCGAGCGCCGTCGGGATCGAGGCGAGCTGCCCCTCCTCGATGACGTCGAAGAACGACTTGAACAGCCCCGAGTAGGACATGTTGAACGTCGGCGTCACCGCGATGATCGCCTCCGCGTCGACGACCTCCTCGATGGCGGCGCTCAGCGCCTCGGACGGGTTGTGCGTGAGCATGTGCGAGGCGATGTCCTGCGCGAGCGGCCGCAGCACGACGTCGACCGCCTCGGCGGTCTGGCCGTGCGCGGTGAGCGCCGAGAGCGTCGCGTCGCGCAGCCGGTCGGCGAGCAGCTTCGTGCTCGAGGGCTCGCCGAGGCCGGCCGAGACGACCGCGATCCGGGGCGAGCTCATCGCGCGTCCGCCGACTGCTGCGCGATCGCCGCGCCGGTGTCGAGGTCGCTGCGCGCGCCCTGCTCCTGCCACGCGCGGCCCTGCTCGCCGAGCTGCGTGCCCGCCTCGCGCGCCGCGGCGACGCGCGCGGCGTGCGTGGGCGCATCCGGCACGCCGGGCTGGCGCACGCGGTCGAACTCCTGCCGCAGCACCGGCACGACCTCGGTGCCGAGGATCTCGATCTGCTCGAGCACCTCCTCGAGGGGGAGTCCGGCGTGGTCGATGAGGAAGAGCTGGCGCTGGTAGTCGCCCGCGAAGTCGCGGAACGAGAGGGTCTTCTCGATGACCTGCTCGGGCGTGCCGACGGTCAGGGGCGTCGCCTCGGTGAACTCCTCGAGCGACGGGCCGTGGCCGTAGACCGGCGCGACGTCGAAGAACGGGCGGAACCGCTCCTTCGCCTCGCGCTCAGTCGGCTTCATGAAGATCTGGCCGCCGAGGCCGACGATCGCCTGCTCGGGCTCGCCGTGGCCGTAGTGCGCGAAGCGCGAGCGGTAGAGCTGCACCATCCGCTCGGTGTGCTCCTTGTTCCAGAAGATGTTGTTGTGGAAGAAGCCGTCGCCGTAGTACGCGGCCTGCTCGGCGATCTGCGGCGAGCGGATCGAGCCGTGCCACACGAAGGGCGCGACGCCGTCGAGCGGCGCGGGCGTCGAGGTGTAGCCGGTGAGCGGCGTGCGGTGCTTGCCCTGCCAGTTGACGACCGGCTCGCGCCACAGCTTGTGCAGCAGCGCGTAGTTCTCGATCGCGAGCTCGATGCCGTCGCGGATGTCCTTGCCGAACCAGGGGTAGACCGGGCCGGTGTTGCCGCGGCCGAGGGTGAGGTCGACGCGGCCGTCGGCGAGGTGCTGCAGCATCGCGAAGTCCTCGGCGATCTTTACCGGGTCGTTCGTCGTGATGAGCGTGGTCGCGGTCGAGAGGATGAGCCGCTCGGTCTGGGCGGCGATGTAGCCGAGGATCGTCGTGGGCGACGAGGAGAAGAACGGCGGGTTGTGGTGCTCGCCGGCGGCGAAGACGTCGAGGCCGACGTCCTCGGCCTTCTTCGCCATCGCGACCCACGCGCGGATGCGTTCGTGCTCGGTCGGCGTGCGACCGGTCGTCGGGTCCTCGGTGATGTCGCTCACCGAGAAGATGCCGAACTGCATGCTGCTCATGGGGTGTCCTTCCGTCGCGAGCACGTCTTTCAAAATCGAACAGTCAGTGCAACGGGTCGTGCCGACAGGGTATTCCTCCGCGGCCCCGATCGTTCAAATCCGTCGGATATCGCGAGCGTGTCCTCCTGTTGCGGGCGGATGCGTCGGGCAGCCAGGCGCGTCGGTACCGTTCGAGCATGGGTGCGCAGAGGGACGTCACGGACAGCGGGGAGGTCGCGGACGTCGCGGTCGTCGGGCTCGGCGCGATCGGCTCGAGCGCCGCGTGGCGGCTCGCCGCTCGCGGCCTCGACGTCGTCGGGATCGACCAGCACAAGCCGGGCCACGCGTGGGGCGGCTCGCACGGCCGCTCGCGGCTGTTCCGCGTCGCGTGCCTCGAGCACCCGGGGCTCACGCCCATCGCGCGCCGCGCGCGCGAGCTGTGGCGCGAGCTCGAGGCCTCGAGCGGGGAGGAGCTGCTGCTCGAGACCGGCGCGGTCATGATCGGTCGGCCGGGATCGCGCATCATCGAGGGCACGCTCGCCGCGGCACGGGAGCACGACCTGCCGGTCGAGCGGCTCACCGCCGACGAGATCGTGCGGAGGCTCCCAGGGCACGCGCGGCTCGAGCCCGGCGACATCGGGCTGTGGGACCCGGAGGCGGGGATCCTGCGGCCCGAGGCTGCGATCGTCGCGGCCGTCGACGCCGCTCGCGCCGCCGGTGCGCGCATCCGCACGGGCGAGCGGGTGCTCGCCATCGAGTCGGATGACGGTGGCGTGACGGTCCGGCTCGCCGGCGGCGACGTGCGCGCCCGCCGGGTCGTCGTGGCCGCAGGCCCGTGGCTCGGGCAGCTGGCCGAGGTGCCGCTCGTCCCGCACCGCGTGGTCATGACGTGGTTCCGCGCGAGCGACGGCCACGACGCATCCATCGACCGACTGCCGGTCTTCATCCGCACCGCGCCGGGCACCGGGCAGTGGATCTGGGGCCACGGGGCGCTCGAGGGCGATCTCGCGAAGGTCGGGCCCGAGTTCGACGGACCGTTCGCGCCCGACGATCCCGACGCGATCGACCGCGAGGTGCACGCTGGCGAGACCGACGGCATCGCGGCGCTCGTCGCGGCGACCTTCCCCGACCTCGAGCCCGAGCCGGCCGAGTCGACGACGTGCACCATGGCGCACACGCCCGACGGGCAGTTCCTCGTCGGGCCGACGGATGCGACGGGCCGGGTCGTCGTCGCGGGCGGCTGCTCGGGGCACTCGTTCAAGCACGCCGCCGCGCTCGGCGAGCTCGCGGCGCAGCTCGCGGTCGGCGAGGAACCCTTCGCCGACATCGGCTTCCTCGACCCGCGCCGCTTCGCCCTCGCCGGCTGAGCGGCGCGGGGCCTCAGTCGGTCGTCGTCGTCGCGGGCGGCGCGTGGTCGTCGCGCGCCGCCTCGGGGCGGCCGCGGAGCCGCTCGAGCGCGGCCATGAGGTGGTAGATCACGAGGGTCGCGACCGTGCCGAGCACGATGCCGCCGAACGAGATCTGCCCCGAGGCGAGCGTGAAGTCGGCGATCGCCACGATGAGGCCGACACCGGCGGCGAACTGGTTGCGCGGGATCGAGAAGTCGACCTTGTTCTCGACCCAGATGCGCACGCCGATGATGCCGATGAGGCCGTAGAGCGCCGTCGTGACACCGCCGAGCACGCCGTCGGGGGTCGCGAAGATGACGGCGCCCACCTTGGGGCTCAGGCCCAGCAGCACCGCGGTGATCGCGGCGATCCAGTAGGCGGCCGTCGAGAACACGCGCGTCGCGCTCATGACGCCGATGTTCTCGCCGTACGTGGTCGTCGGCGAGCCGCCGAACGTGCCCGCGATGGTGGTGGCGATGCCATCGGCGAAGAGCGCGCGGCCCGCGAGCGGGTCGAGGTCGCGGTCGAGCAGCTGGCCGACGCCCTTGACGTGCCCGAGGTTCTCGGCCACGAGCGGCAGCACGACCGGCACGAACATGAGGATCGCCGGCAGCAGCGCGGGATCGAAGGTCGGCGACGTGAAGGTCGGGAGCCCGATCCACGCGGCATCCTCGATCGCCTCGAGCTTGTCGGGGTCGACGCGGCCCGTCAGCAGCGCGATGACGTAGCCGAGGACGACGCCCAGCAGGATGGCGAGGCGCGCGACCATGCCGCGGAAGAGCACCGACGTCACGACGATCGCGAGCAGCGTGATGGCCGCGAGCAGCGGGTCCTTCACGAAGTTGTCGCGCGCGGCCGGGGCGAGGTTGAAGCCGATGAGCGCGACGATCGTGCCCGAGACGACCGGCGGCATGACCGCGCCGATCCAGCGGGTGCCCGAGAAGTGCACGACGACGCCGACGAGCGCGAGCAGCAGCCCGACGAGGATGACGCCCGAGAGGGCGAAGCCGGGGCCGCCGATCTCGGTCGCCGCGCCGATCGGCGCGAGGAAGGCGAACGACGAGCCGAGGTAGCTCGGGAGCCGGTTCTTCGTGATGAGGAGGAACAGCATCGTGCCGAGCCCTGAGAACAGCAGCGTCGTCGACGGTGGGAAGCCGGTGATGATCGGCACGAGGAAGGTCGCGCCGAACATCGCCACGACGTGCTGCATGCCGAGGCCGATCGTGCGTGGCCAGGCGAGCCGCTCCTCGGGGAGCACGAGGTCGGATGCGGTGAGTCGCGACGCGTCGCGGAGGCGCCAGGTGAACATGCGGTTCCTTCGGTGGTCCGGGCGGCGGCGACCGCCTCTCGGATCGTAGTCCGCCGTCATCCGCTCGGGCGACGCGCGCGAGCGGCGATCCCGGCTACCGTCTCGAGGTGCTCTCGACGATCCTCGCCGCCTACCCGTGGCTCGCGCCCGCGGCCCTTGCCGCGCTCGTGCTCGTGTGCCCGCTCATCGGCGCGCTGCTCGTGGGCCGACCGCGCGCGGCGTGGATCCTCGCCGCTCTCGCGGCGCTCGCGGTCCTCGTCCTGACCCTGAGCCCGACCGGTCGCGAGCTCGAGGCCGGCTGCGTGCTCGAGCTCGAGGCTCGGCTCACGGCGCCGGAGCCGCTCGCGAACGTCGTGCTCACGGTGCCGCTCGCGCTGCTCGTCGGCGTCGCGACGCGCAAGCCGGCGCTCGGCGCCGCGGTCGTGGTCGCGCTCGCCGTCGCGATCGAGGCGGTGCAGGCGCTCGCGCCGGCGCTCGGCCGCTCGTGCGCGGCCGACGATGCGCTCGCGAACGGCGTCGGCGGCGTGCTCGGCGCCCTGCTCGCGCTCGCGGCCCTCGCGATCGCGCGCCGAGCGCGGCCGGCGGCCGGCCGCCCGGCCACACCGCGCATCCGCACCGCTCAGTAGGCCTGCTCGCGCTGCTCCGTGACGACGTGGAGCAGCACGAACCGCTCGCCCTCGCGCCAGAGCCGCACCGCCTCCGCGACCGCGGCCGGCACGTCGGCGTCGCGCTCGACCGCGATGCCGTGCCCGCCGTAGGCGCGCGCGAGCATCGCGAAGTCGGGGTTCTCGAGCTGCGTGCCCGAGACGCGGCCGGGGTGGCGGCGCTCCTGGTGCGTGCGGATGGTGCCGTACTCCCGGTTGTCGACGAGCACGACGAGCGGCGTCGCGCCGACCTGCGCGGCGGTCGCGAGCTCCTGCCCGTTCATGAGGAACTCCCCGTCGCCCGCGATCGAGACGACCTGCCGCTCGGGGAAGTGCAGCGAGGCGGCGACCGCCGAGGGGATCGAGTAGCCCATCGACCCGTTGCCGCAGCTCACCATCGAGGGGTAGGCGCGCGTGGGGAAGTAGCGGTGCGCCCAGTTCGTGTGCTCGCCGGCGCCGAAGGTGACGAGCGCGTCGTGCTCGAGCTGCGGCACGAGGTGCGCCATGACGGTCGCCATCGAGGCGCGGCCCGCGCCGGGCTCGAGGCCCGGGAGCGCGCTGAAGGCGACCTGCTGGTCGCGGAGCCTCGCGGTCCACTCGGCGCGGCGCTCGTCGGGAGCGAGCTCGATGCGCTCGAGGTCGCGGGCGAAGGCGCTCGGGCGAGCGAGGATGTGGTGGCTCACGGCGCCCGAGCGGCCGCGCAGCGTCGGGTCGATCGAGACGAGGAAGTTCCGCCGCTGCCAGCCCTGCCGCACGAGGAAGCCGTTCGTGACGACGTCGCCGGGGAGCGTGCCGACGAAGACGAGCAGGTCGCACTCCTCGAGCACGTCGAGCGTCGGCTTCGGCCGGCCGTAGCCGATCGGGCCGGCGTAGGAGGGGGAGCCGAACGGCACGATCCCCTCGGTGCGCCACTCGGCGACCGCGGGCAGGCGGTGCCGCTCGAGCCAGCGCGTGAGGCGGTCGGATGCGTCGGCGTCCCAATCGCTGCCGCCGGTGACGAACAGCGGCTTCTCGGCGCTCGCGAGCGCTTCCCGCAAGGCGTCGAGGTCGTGCGCGGTCATGCCGCCGTCGGCGACCGGCAGCTGCGGCTGCGGGTGGCGCTCGATCGACTCGCGGATGACGTCCTCCGGCAGCCCGACCACGACCGGCCCGGGGCGCCCCGCGCGCGCGAGGAACAGCGCGTCGGCGACGACCTCCTGTGCGCGCTCGGCGACGTCGAGCGTGACGACGCTCTTCGCGCCGGCGGCGAACCAGCCGTCGACGTCGAACTCCTGGAACGCCTCCTTGTGGCGGTGCGCGAGCGGGATCAGGCCGATGAAGAGCACCATCGGCGTCGAGTCCTGCCACGCGGTGTGCACGCCGACGAGCGCGTTCGCCGCTCCCGGTCCGCGCGTCACCATCGCGATGCCGGGCAGCGGCCCGAGCTTGCCCTCCGCCTCCGCCATGTACGCCGCGCCGCCCTCGTGGCGGCACACGACCGTCTCGATGCTGGAGTCGTGCAGGCCGTCGAGCACCTCGAGGTAGCTCTCGCCCGGCACGACGAATGCGCGCCGGATGCCGTGCTCCTCGAGCACGCGCACGATCGCGTGCCCTGCCGTCTCGGTCGTGGGGTGGGGATGCGTCGGGTCGGCCTGGCGCGTCGGCGCGGGCATGAGCTGGGTCAAGAGTGCTCCAAGTTTCGGCAGGAGTGGTGCGAGGGATGCGTCGCCATCGCGTCGGACGGGTCGCCGAGCGGGCGCTCACGGGGCCGTGCTGCTCGCGGGTGGCGAGCGTGGCCGAGGGATCGAAGGTGCCGAACCGCTCCCGAGGCTATGCGCCGCGGTGGCCGACGCGATCGGGCGCAACGCGCGAAAGATCGCCGCATCTTCGCTCCGTGCCAAGACGAGCGCTGCTTCCCGGCCCGCAGCGCGGCTCGCGCTCTTCCTCGAAGCGTCTCGCGACGAGCGCCTGCGCTCCGCGAGCGAGGGCATCGTCCTGCACCGCATCGCACATCACGACGAGCGCGACCCGCGGCCGCTGCTCGAGGCCGTCGTGCGCGGCGCGCTCGCGGCTCCCGACACTCACCCGGCCGCGCTGACGGCGGCTCCCGAGCAGTCGACGTAGACTCCGCGACATGCAGATCACCGCCCTCCGCGACGAGTCGACGTTCGTCGACCTCCAGGGGGTCACGATCCACCTCTACAAGTGGCAGCCGGGGAAGCCCAAGGGAGCGGTGCTCATCGCGCACGGTCTCGGCGAGCACGCGCTGCGCTACGAGCACGTCGCACAACGCCTCGTGCAGGCCGGCTACGCCGTCTGGGCGATCGACCAGCGCGGGCACGGCGCGACGGGCGTCGAGCAGCATGGCGGCGACCTCACGAAGCTCGGCCGGGTCGGTCCCGGGGGCGTGCGCGCCGTCGTGGGCGACCTCGTGAACGCGCTCAAGCGGATGCGGGCAGAGCACCCCGCGATCCCGATCGCGATCCTGGGTCACTCGTGGGGCTCGCTCTCCACCCAGATCCTGCTCAACAGCCACAGCGATCTCGTCGATGCGGCGGTCCTGAGCGGTACCGCCTATCGCGTGCCGGGCTGGATGAATGCCGGCGACCTCAACGCGCGCCACGCCCACCTCGGCACGACCGGCTTCGAGTGGCTCTCCCGAGATCCTGCCGTCATCACCGCGTTCGTCGACGACCCGCTCACCTTCCCCGCCGACGCGCGCCGATCCTTGGGCGTCGTCGACGGGCGTCGCCTGTACGGCGTGCCGAAGCGCATCCAGCCGCCCATCCCGCTGCTCATCGCGGGCGGCTCCGACGACTCGCTCGGCGGCGCGAAGTCGCTGCGACGGCTCGCGGAGGCCTACCGCCGTCGCGGCGGCCTCGACGACGTGACGCTGACGATCTACCCCGGCGCGCGGCACGAGATCTTCAACGAGATCAATCGCGCCAAGGTGCTCGACGACCTGGCCGCGTGGCTCGACGAGCGCCTGTTCGAGCCCCGGGTCGAGACGCCCGGCGCTTAGGCTGGCTCGATGGCCGAGCCGTGGATCCCCGACGTGCTCGGCGCCCCGTTCGAGCAGCGCACGCTCCCGCTCGGCGACGACGCCGAGGGGGAGGTCGTCGCGACGCTAGTGCGCAGCCTGCCGAGCCTGGGGCAGCGGATGCTCGCGCCGCTCGCCGACGTCGATGTCCTGTACGTGCACGGCTGGTCGGACTACTTCTTCCAAGCAGGGCTCGCGCGGGCGTGGAACGATCTCGGCGCCCGCTTCTACGCGCTCGACCTGCGCAAGTACGGCCGCTCGCTGCGCGACGGGCAGACGCCCGGCTACGTCGACTCGCTCGACGCCTACGACGACGACATCGCCGCGGCCCTCGAGGCGATGGGCCATGCCGGTGCGGAGCGCTCGCGGCGGCTCGTGCTGCTCGGCCACTCGACCGGCGGCCTCACGCTCACGCTCTGGGCCGCGCGGCACCCGGGCGTCGCCGCTGCGCTCATCCTCAACAGCCCGTGGCTCGAGCTGCAGACGGGTGCGGTCGCGCGGCAGGCGATCGCGCCGCTGCTGCGGGCCCACGCGCGGGTCGCGCCGCTCAGCGCTCCGCCCGCGATCGAGCTGAGCACCTACGCGCGGGCGCAGCGCGAGATCGGCTCGCTCCCCGCCGCCGAGGGGCGAGAGCGCTGGCGTCCCTCCGAGGCGTTCGCGATCCACCCCGGCTGGCTCAACGCCGTCCTCGCCGGTCACCAGCAGATCGGGGCCGGCGTCGACGTCGGCTGTCCCGCGCTCGTGCTGCTCTCGGCGCGCTCGATGCCGCCGTTCCGGTGGGTCGACGGGCTGACGAGATCCGACTCGGTGCTCACGGTCGACGACATCGCCCGCGCGGCGACGAGGATCGGATCGCTCGTCACGATCGCGCGGATCGAGGACGCCATCCACGACGTCTTCCTCTCGTGGCCGCAGCCGCGGGCCGACGCGCATCGCGTCATGCGCGCGTGGTCGACCGCGACGCTGCGCGGTCCGCGGCTCGCCCGCCCGCGCGCGGTCGCTGCCACCGCCTCTTAGGCTGGGGCCATGCACGGCGAGTACAAGGTCCCCGGCGGCAAGCTCGTGGTGGTCGACCTCGAGGAGCAGGACGGCCGCATCGCCGGCTTCCGCCTCGCGGGCGACTTCTTCCTCGAGCCCGACGACGCGCTCGGCACGATCGACGCGGCCGTCAACGGCCTCCCCGTCACCGCGACCGCCGCCGAGATCGGAGAGGCGATCAAGCGCGCACTGCCGCAGGAGGCGGTGCTGCTCGGCTTCACGCCCGAGTCGGTCGGCGTCGCGACCCGGCGCGCGCTGCAGCACGCGAGCTCGTTCAGCGACTACGAGTGGACGATCATCGACGACGAGCCGCGATTGCCGATCGTGCACGTCGCGCTCGACGAGGTGCTCACCGAGGCCGTCGGCGCCGGCTCGCGCGGACCGACCCTGCGCTTCTGGAACCTCGCGGGGCCCGCCGTCTACCTCGGCTCGTTCCAGTCGTACCGCAACGAGGTCGACCCCGAGAACGCGCAGCGCTACGGCATCCCCGTCATCCGCCGCATCACCGGCGGCGGCGCGATGTTCTCCGAGCCCGACAACGCAATCACCTACTCCCTCTACGTGCCGGGCGACCTCGTGCAGGGCATGAGCTTCCAGGACTCGTACGCGTTCCTGGATGCGTGGGTCATCGGGGCGCTCAAGGGGCTCGGCATCGACGCGTTCTACGCGCCGCTCAACGACATCACCTCGTCGCAGGGCAAGATCGGCGGCGCAGCCCAGAAGCGGCTCGCCTCCGGCGCGGTGCTGCACCACGCGACGATGTCCTACGACATCGACGCCGACAAGATGACGCAGGTGCTGCGCATCGGCCGCGAGAAGCTGAGCGACAAGGGCACCACGAGCGCGAAGAAGCGCGTCGACCCGCTCAAGTCGCAGACCGGCATGGCGAAGGCCGAGGTGCAGGAGGCGCTCAAGGGCACGTTCCGGAGGCTCCACGGCGGCACCGAGGGCTCGCTCACCGGGGCCGAGCTCGCCGAGGCCGAGGAGCGCATCCGCTCGAAGTTCGCGACCGAGGAGTGGCTCCACCGGGTGCCGTGAGCGGGGCGGGCCCGAGGAGGGATTCGCAGGATCCGCGCCCTACGATCCACTCGACATGGACTTCTCACTAGAGCTCACGCCCGACCTCGTCGCGATCTTCCTCACACTGTTCGTGCTCGAGATCGTGCTCGGCGTCGACAACGTCATCTTCATCTCGATCCTCGCCGCGAAGCTCCCCGAGTCGCAGCAGGCGAAGGCGCGCACCCTCGGGCTCACGCTCGCGATGGTCATGCGCGTCGGCCTCGTGCTGCTGGCCGGCTGGATCATCACCCTCAACGACGACCTCTTCACCGTCTTCGGGATGGGGTTCTCGGGTCGAGAGCTCATCCTCATCGGCGGCGGCGGGTTCCTGCTCTACAAGGCGATCCACGAGATCCACCTCAAGCTCGAGGGCGAGGAGGACTCGCACGTCTCGACCGCCGCGAAGGCGACCTTCGGCGCCGTGCTCGCCCAGATCCTCGCGATGGACCTCGTGTTCTCGCTCGACTCGGTCATCACCGCGGTCGGCATGACGAGCAACATGATCGTCATCATCAGCGCGGTCGTCATCTCGTTCGGCATCCTGCTGTTCGCCGCTCGTTACATCTTCGAGTTCGTCAACCGCCACCCGACGGTCAAGATGCTCGCGCTGTCGTTCCTGCTGCTCATCGGCGTGTTCCTCATCGCCGAGGGCTTCGGCTTCCACATCGACAAGGCGTTCATCTACGGCCCGATGGTGTTCGCGGTGCTCGTCGAGAGCCTCAACCTCGCGGCGGCCCGCCGCCGCAAGCGCCAGGGCAAGGCCGAGGAGGAGGAGGCGGTGCGGCTCCATGTGCGCACCTACGCGACCCCCGTGCGCGGCAGCGCCGACGACGCGGTGACGGGGCACAGCCACCCGCAGCGCGATAGCTCCGCGTGAGCCTTGCCGCCCATCCGCCTTCGGGGTTGGATGGGCGGCATGACCGATCCCGCAGCGTCAGGCACCCACGTGGTCGTCGGCGACGACTCCGACCGCTCGCGCTTCGAGGCGCACATCGGCAGCCAGCTCGCCGGGGTGCTCTCGTACGCCGATGACGAGGAGACGGGGGAGCGCACGCTCCAGCACACCGTCGTCGGGGAGGCGTTCGGCGGCCACGGCGTCGGCAGCGCGCTCGCCGCGTTCGCGATCGGGGAGGCGCGGGAGGCAGGTCGACGGATCGTGCCGCAGTGCACGTTCGTGCAGCGCTGGCTCGAGAAGCACCCCGATCAGGCCGACGTGATCGCGCACCGCTCCAAGCCCTCCGCGCCGTAGTCGCGTGCCGCGCGGGAGGCGCGGGCGATTGATCGCGCGATGAGCCGATGCGGGGCGTCGCCGTCTTCGTGCAGGCTTGGCTCAAGAGTCGCCGAGAGCGCTGGGGGACAGTGCGGACGGTGTTACGTTGCCCCTGCGCGCCGTCGACGGGGACGGCCGAACGGGCCGCGGGCTCCCAATGAAGCAGCAGCTGCTGGCGGTCGTGACCGCCGCGATGGTAGGCATCGGCGTCATCGCCGCCGCCCCGACGCCGGCGCCCGTGCCGCCCGAGGTGCCCGCGCAGGTCGAGCGCGTCGCCGCCGTCTTCGACGGCATCAACGCCTGCCGCGCGGCGAAGGACCTCGAGCCGCTGCTGTTCTCGCCCGAGATCTCGGACGGGTCGCTCGAGTGGAGCCTCGAGATGGCCGAGACGGGCGTCTTCGCCCACAGTCCCGACCCGGGGTCGCACCTCCCTCGCGGCTCGTCTCGCGAGGGCGAGATCATCGCGCCGCGCTGGGATCGCGACGCCCTCGGCCTCGTCGACCAGTGGATCGCGTCGCCGCCGCACGAGGCCGCGCTGACGCGCGACTTCACCGTCATGGGCGTCGGCATCGCGATCGGCGACGACGGGAAGATGTACGGCACCGTGCACTTCGGGCGCTACCGGGATGCGGATGCGATCGACGCGTTCGTCGACGTGCGCTCGTGGCTCGACGCGATCGGCGCCGAGGGTGCGGCGAGCCTCGAGCCGGCCGCGCCGCCCGCCCCGACCGGACCGACGGTGTCGCGGGTCGCGGGCGCCGACCGCTTCGAGTCTGCGGTGCTGCTCTCGCGCCGCTGCAACGACCCAGCGGTCACGCAGACCGCCTACCTCGTCTCGGGCGAGGCATTCGCCGACGCGCTGAGCGCGGCCCCGGCCGCGGCTCAGCCCGGTGGTGCCCTGCTGCTGACCCGACGCGAGCAGCTGCCGCCGTCGGTCGGCGAGGAGCTCGCCCGGCTCGCTCCCGCGAGGGTCGTCGTCGTCGGCGGCTACGGGGCGATCTCCGCGGGCGTCGAGGCAGCCGTCCGCGAGCTGATGCCGCTCGCGCAGGTCGATCGCGTCGCGGGCGCCGACCGGTACGCGACGAGCGCGGCGATCGCCCGCGACGCGTTCCCCGGCTCGGCCGAGGCATTCATCGCCTCGGGGCTCCGCTTCGCCGATGCGCTGAGCGCCGCGCCGATCGCTGCCCTGCGCGGCGCGCCGGTGCTGCTCACGCCGCCCGGCGAGCTCGCGCCGGCGCTGCACGACTACCTCGACGAGCGCAGCCTCGTCTCGGTCACCGTCGTTGGCGGCACGCCGTCGGTGTCGGTCGCCGCCGAGCGCTCGATCGCCGACGTCACCGGCGTCCGAGCCTCGCGGCTCTCGGGCATCGACCGCTTCGCGACCAATGCGCTCGCGGCGCGGCGCGGCTCGGTCGCCGAGCAGGAGACGGTGCTGCTCGCCTCGGGCTACGACTTCGCCGACGCGCTCGCGGCCGTCGCGGTCGCGAACCGGGTGGGACCGCTGCTGCTCTCGACCCCCACGTGCGTGCCGGCCGGCACGCTCGCGATGCTCGAGAGCACCTACCGGCCGAGCGAGGTGTTGCTGCTCGGCACCGAGGGGACGCTCGGCGCGCGAGTCGCCACGCTCGAGCACTGCGACTGACCGGTGCGCGCCGTCGCGCCGACCTGAGGCCCGCCCGACCGGTTCGGCGCTGCCGGGAGCCCCTGCCGCCCTCGCTCGACCACCCACCCGGTCGGGGATGCGAGCGGCCACCGATGCGCGACCGGTCGAGGTGCCGTACGATGGGAGACGCCGCGAGAGCGGCGCTGCGGATGTAGTTCAATGGCAGAACTTCAGCTTCCCAAGCTGATAGCGCGGGTTCGATTCCCGTCATCCGCTCCACGAGGCCCGGTCGATGACCGGGCCTTCGTCGTGTCGGGGCTCGCGTCAGCTCGGCAGCTGCAGCGGCTGCAGCACGCCCAGCCGCAGCCACGCGAGCGGCGCGACGACCGAGAGCGCGACCGTGAGCAGCAGCGTCAGCACGACCACGACGTACTGCACGCGCCGCCGCCCGTGCGAGATGCGGCGGAAGCCCCACGCGATCGGGATGCCGACGAGCGCCACCATGACGGCGACCGTCGGCGCGACCCAGTGGGGGATGCACGCGAGCACGGCGAGCGCCGCGACGCCCACCGCGATCGGCCACATGCGCGGCTCACGCGCTTGCGGCAGCCGGGCTTCAGGCGGCGGCTCCCACGGCAGCTCCGGCAGCGGCACAGGTCCCGTGCCCGGCGCGCCCGTTGCGTCGGCGCGCTCCCGAGGCTGGCGGGCTCCGCGCGTCCACGGCGCCGCCGCCGACGGGGCGGCCGGCTCGGCGCGACCGTCGCGGCCGCCGCCCGCTGCGGCGCGGCGCTCGGGCGGCGCCCAGCGCGCCACGTCGTCGTCGTGCCCGTCCACGCATCCATCGTGGCAGGCCGCGCCGTCGTCGTCGCCGACCGGGTCAGGGGAGCGGCGGCAGCTGCATCCCGCTCGGGCCGGTGAGCGGCGGCGGCTCGCGCCTCGCGCGCGCGGCGGTGAGCGCGACGCCCGCCGAGGCGACGATGACGAGCGCGATCGCGAGCAGGTCCCAGCCCGTCAGCAGCTCGCCGATGACGAGGAAGCCGAACAGCGCGGCCGACGCGGGCTCGAGCGCCATGAGGATGCCGAACACGCGCGTCGGCACGCGGCGCAGCGCGAGCAGCTCGAGCCCGTAGGCGATCGCGCTCGAGAGCATCGCGATCCCGAACGCCGGGATCAGCACGCTCGGGTCGGCGGCGACCGCGTCGATCGCGCCGAGGAGGCCGAACGGCAGCACCGCGACCGCCGCGATGACGAGCGCGCCCGCGAGCCCGCCGACGCCCGGCACGCGCTGCCCGACCTGCGCCGAGGCGAGGATGTAGGCGGCCCAGCAGCCGCCGGCCGCGAGCGCGAGCAGCACGCCGACCGGGTCGAGGTCGCCGCCGAGCGACTGCACGCCGATGACGCCGACGCCGAGCGCCGCGACGCCGACCCACGCGAAGTCGACCGCTCGCCGCGACTGCACGAGCGCGAGCACGAGCGGGCCGAGCAGCTCGACCGTGACCGCGACCGCGATCGGGATGCGCGGCAGCGCGAGGTAGAACAGCAGGTTCATGCCCGCGAGCGTCAGGCCGAGGAAGACGATCGATCGCCACGCCGCGGCGTTCCACGAGCGGATGCGCGGGCGCGCGATGGCGAGGACGACGAGCGCCGCGAAGACGAGCCGCAGCAGCGTGAGCGCGGCGGGGTCGATGCGGTCGAAGACCGTCTTCGCGATCGACGCGCCGAGCTGCACCGACGCGATCGAGCCGAGCACGAGCAGCACGCCCACGAGCAGCCCGCCGGTCGGGATGCCGCGCAGGAAGGAGCGGGCGGAGGCAGGCACCCCTCCAGCGTAGGACGGCGCGGCGGCCCCGAGCGGCCGCGCACGGGTCACGCCAGAGGATGATCTTCGGGCGAGCCTGTTCCGCTGCTCGGGCGCGAGCCCCAGGATGTGGCTATGGATCGTCCCTCCTGCCGCCGGCGGCTGTCTTGAGCGCGCCCGCGAGCCCCGGCGCGCCCGAGCCGCTGCCCGCAACCCCCGTCTTCGTCGACCCGGTCCGCCCGGACGACGGCGTCGACCTCGCCGCCGACGGCATCGTCGTCGACGGGCTGCGCCGCAGCTTCGGCGGCGTGCACGCGGTGCGCGAGATGACCTTCCACGCGAAGCCGGGGCGCGTCACGGGGCTCATCGGTCCGAACGGCGCCGGCAAGACGACGCTCATGCTCATGCTCGCGTCGCTGCTCGCCCCCGACGCGGGCGCGATCCGCGTCGCCGGTGCCGACCCGGTGCGCGACCCGCGCGCCGTGCGGCGCGTGATGGGATGGATGCCCGACGTGCTCGGCACCTGGCGCACGCTCTCGCCGCGGCAGATCCTCGTCACCGTCGGGCGCCTGCACGGGCTGCCGGAGGGCGCCGCGCGGGATCGCGCCGACGAGCTCATCGTGCAAGCGCGGCTCGAGGAGCTCGCGAACCGGCCGAGCCGCGTGCTCTCGCGCGGCCAGCAGCAGCGGCTCGGCCTCGCCCGCGCGCTCGTGCACGATCCGCGCGTGCTGCTCCTCGACGAGCCGGCGGCCGGGCTCGACCCGACGTCGCGGCTCGAGCTGCGCGAGCTGCTGCGCGGCTTCGCGGCCGCGGGCGGCACCGTGCTCATCTCGAGCCACGACCTCTCCGAGCTCGACGAGATCGCGCAGGACGCCGTCTTCGTCGACCGCGGCGAGGTCGTCGGCGGCGAGCGGCTCGTGCTCGCCCGGCAAGCGGCGCGCGAGTGGCGCGTGCGCGCGCTCGACCCGCGCGCGCTCAGCTATCAGCTCGCGAGCATCGGCGTCGCCTTCGACCGCGTGCGGCTCGAGGGCGACGTCGCCCTCATCGCGCTCGACCGGGAGGAGCACGCCGCCGACCTGCTGCAGCGCCTCGTCGCCGCCGGCGTGCCGATCGTCCACTTCGCGCCCGCCGTCGGCGACATCGAGCGCACCTACCTCGGACTCGCGGGAGGCCGCCGATGAGCCAGACAGCGACCGCCTCGCCCGAGGCGCCGACGCCTGCGCCCCCTCCCGTCCGGGGGGTCGGGGCATGGATGCGCATGCTCGGCGTGGTCGTGCGGCTCGAGCTCGCGCAGCGCGTGCGGAGCGTCGCATGGTACATGCTGCTCGTCGTCGTCGGACTCGTCGTCGGCGGCGTCATCGTCGTGCTGTTCCTGTCGCTCGCCGGCTACCAGCGCGACCTCGGCGGCGCGATCTTCTCGACCACGATCTTCCTCGTCATGCTCGTCACCTCGCTCGTGACGCCCGCGCTGAGCGGCAACGCCATCAACGGCGACCGCGACGGCGGCACGCTCGCCGCGACGCAGGTGACGCAGGTGACGGCCGCGCAGCTCGTGCTCGGCAAGGTGCTCGGCGCGTGGGTCGCGTCGCTCGGCTTCCTCGCCGTCTGCACGCCGTTCATGCTCGGCTCCGCGCTGCTCGGCGGACTGCGCATCGAGGCGGTCGCGATCGCGATCCCGGTCGTCGTGGTCGAGATCGGCGTCGTCTCGGCGATCGGCGTCGGACTCTCCGGGCTCATCCGCCGCCCCGTGCTCTCGACCGTCGTCACCTACCTCGTGGTCGCGTTCTTCAGCGTCGGCACGCTCATCGGCTTCGGCGTCGCGACGATCGCCTTCCAGAGCCAGGAGACCTACCACGAGGTCGAGTGGGACTGGGACGAGACGACCGATGCGACGACGTGCCGCGTCACCGATCGCACGTTCGAGACGACCGTGCCGCGTCCCGACCGGGTGTGGCCGCTGCTCGCCGCGAATCCCTACGTGATCCTCGCCGACGCTGTGCCGCCGTACTTCGACGCGAGCGGCTACCCCGACGACCTGCTCGGCCATCTCGCGCTCGGCGTGCGCTACGCGCAGCTGCCGCCGGTCATGGAGGAGTGCCCGGAGATCCTGCCGGACGGCACGTGGGAGGGCGAGACGGCCGAGGAGGTCTACGAGCGCACGGTGCCCAGCTGGTTCGTCGGCCTCGCGATCCACCTCGCGCTCGCGGCGCTCGCGGTGTGGGGCGCGATCGCCGCGGTGCGGGCACCGGCCGGCACGCTCGCACCCGGCAGCCGCATCGCCTGATCTCCGCGATGATGAGGGCATGACGCTGCCTCCCAGAGCCGAGGCGATCCGGCGAGAGCTCGCCGCGCTCGGCATCGACCGCGAGATCATCCGCTTCCCCGAGGGCACGCACACGGCGAAGGCCGCGGCGGCGGCGCTCGGCATCGACGTCGGCGCCATCGCCAACTCGCTCATCTTCTGGATGGCGGATGCGCCCCTGCTCGTCATGACGTCGGGTCGCCACCGCGTCGACACGGCAGCGCTCGCCGAGCAGCTCGGCGCCGGCCCGATCGAGCGCGCGACGCCGGAGCAGGTGCGGGCCGCGACCGGGCAGGTGATCGGCGGCGTCGCCCCGCTCGGGCATCCCGAGCCCATCCGCACGATCGTCGACGTCGCGCTCGCCGACTACGAGCAGCTCTCGGCGGCGGCCGGCACCGCCGACACCGTCTTCATGCTGAGCTACGAGGAGCTGCTGCGCATCACGGGCGGCGAGGAGCGCGTCGTCGGCGACTAGTGCGGTGGGAGCAGCGGTGCCGGACCTCCAGCCCCACCACAGGAGGCCCGCCATACACTCAGCCCGATGACTGACACCGCTTCCGCCCCTGAGCTCCAGGTCTGGCCCGGCGAGCCGTACCCGCTGGGTGCGACCTTCGACGGCACCGGCACGAACTTCGCCATCTTCACCGAGTCGGCCGAGCGCGTCGAGCTGTGCCTCTTCGATGACGACGACGTCGAGACCCGTGTCGAGCTGACCGAGGTCGACGCCTTCGTCTGGCACGCCTACCTCCCGAGCGTGCAGCCCGGGCAGCGCTACGGCTACCGCGTGCACGGCCCCTACGAGCCCGAGCAGGGGCTGCGGCACAATCCCGCGAAGCTCCTCCTCGACCCCTACGCGAAGGCGACGAGCGGCACGATCGAGTGGGGCCAGCCGCTCCACAGCTACAACTTCGGCGATCCGCTGAGCCGCAACGACGACGACTCCGCGCCGCACATGGTCAAGGGCGTCGTCATCAACCCGTTCTTCGACTGGACGGGCGACCGCTACCCGCGCACGCCCTACAACGAGACGGTCATCTACGAGGCGCACGTCAAGGGGCTCACGCAGACCCACCCCGACCTGCCCGAGGCGCTCCGGGGCACCTACGCGGGCCTCGCGCATCCGTCGATCATCGCCCACCTGCAGAAGATCGGCGTGACGGCGATCGAGCTCATGCCCGTGCACCAGTTCGTGCACGACGCGGTGCTGCTCGAGAAGGGCCTGCGCAACTACTGGGGCTACAACACCCTGAGCTTCTTCGCCCCGCACGCGGAGTACGCGGGAACGGGCGAGCGCGGCCAGCAGGTGCAGGAGTTCAAGGCGATGGTGAAGGCGCTGCACGCCGCCGGCATCGAGGTCATCCTCGACGTCGTCTACAACCACACCGCCGAGGGCAACCACATGGGCCCGACGCTCTCGTGGCGCGGCATCGACAACCAGGCCTACTACCGGCTCGTCGAGGGCGACGAGCAGTTCTACATGGACTACACCGGCACGGGCAACAGCCTCAACGTCGCCCACCCGCACGCGCTGCAGATGATCATGGACAGCCTGCGCTACTGGGTGACCGAGATGCACGTCGACGGCTTCCGCTTCGACCTCGCCTCCACGCTCGCGCGCGAGTTCTACGACGTCGACCGGCTGTCGACCTTCTTCGAGCTCGTGCAGCAGGACCCGGTGATCAGCCAGGTCAAGCTCATCGCCGAGCCGTGGGACATCGGCCCGGGCGGCTACCAGGTGGGCAACTTCCCGCCGCAGTGGACGGAGTGGAACGGCAAGTACCGCGACCAGGTGCGCGACTTCTGGCGCGGGGAGCCGACCGCGCTCGGGGAGTTCGCGAGCCGCCTGGCCGGCTCCGCCGACCTGTACGAGCACTCCGGTCGCCGGCCCGTCGCATCCATCAACTTCGTCACCGCGCACGACGGCTTCACGCTCCGCGACCTGGTCAGCTACAACGAGAAGCACAACGAGGCCAACGGCGAGGACGGCAACGACGGCGAGAGCCACAACCGCTCCTACAACTACGGCGTCGAGGGGCCGACCGACGACCCCGAGATCCTCGCGATCCGCGCCCGCCAGCAGCGCAACTTCCTCGCGACGCTGCTGCTGAGCCAGGGCGTGCCGATGATCCTGCACGGCGACGAGCTCGGCCGCACGCAGCAGGGCAACAACAACACCTACGCGCAGGACTCCGAGCTCAGCTGGATCGACTGGTCGGCGATCGACCAGCCGCTCATCGAGTTCACGGCCGCGATCGCGCAGCTGCGCCACGACCACCCGACCTTCCGCCGGAAGCGCTTCTTCACCGGCACGACGGTGCGCACGGGCAACGGCGAGCGGCTCAACGACATCGTGTGGCTGCGCGGCGACGGCACCCCGATGGAGGACGGCGACTGGGATGCCGCGGCGAGCGAGAAGACCGTCGGCATGTACCTGAACGGCCACGGCATCGCCGGCCGCGGCGAGCGCGGCGAGCGGATCGTCGACGACCACTTCCTCATCTACTGCAGCGCCTCCGACGAGGAGCGCGAGCTCACGCTGCCGCCGAGCGAGTACTCGGAGGCGTGGGACGTGCTCATCGACACCGGCGCGCACGAGCCGCACGACGGCCGCGTCGATGCCGGCACCGCGCTCCGCATCGCGCCGCGCGCGCTGCTCGTGCTCCGCGAGCACCGGCCGCCGGTCGAGCAGGACTTCTCGGTGGCGGCCTCGATCGCGGCGACGAACGGTCTCGCGACCGGTGCGATCCCCACGGTCGCCGCCGACGCATCCGAACCCCAGGACTGAGGAGACCCGTGCGCGCGCCGCAGAGCACGTACCGACTGCAGATCAGCGAGGAGTTCACGCTCCTCGACGCGGCCGCCCGGCTCGAGGCGCTCGCCGACCTCGGGGTCGACTGGGTGTACCTCTCGCCGATCCTCGACGCCGAGCCCGGCTCGAACCACGGCTACGACGTCGTCTCGCACGCGCGGATCGACGCGTCGCGCGGCGGCTCCGAGGGGCTGGATGCGGTGGCGCAGGAGGCGCGCAGGCTCGGCATGGGCGTGCTCGTCGACATCGTGCCGAACCACATGGGCGTCGCGGTGCCCGAGCACAACGCGTGGTGGTGGCAGCTGCTGCGAGAGGGGCGCGAGAGCGCGATAGCACCGTACTTCGACGTCGACTGGGACGCGGGCGGCGGCAAGCTGCTGCTGCCGATCGTCGGCGACGACGACTGGTCGGAGGACGGCACCGTCGGCCACCTCGCCATCGAGGACGGCGGCGAGGCGCTCCGGTACTGGGACACGCGGCTGCCGATCGCACCCGGCACCGGCGAGGGCACGCCGCACGAGGTGCTCGAGCGGCAGCACTACCGGCTCGGGCACTGGAAGCAGGGCGACGACCAGCTGAACTACCGTCGCTTCTTCGCCGTCTCGACGCTCGCCGCCGTGCGGGTCGAGCTGCCCGAGGTCTTCGAGGCGACGCACGCCGAGATCGCGCGCTGGTTCGACGAGCGGCTCGTGCAGGGCCTGCGCGTCGACCACCCGGACGGCTTGCGCGACCCCGCGGGCTACCTCGACGACCTCGACCGGCTCACCGGCGGCGCGTTCGTGCTCGTCGAGAAGATCCTCGAGCCGGGGGAGGAGCTGCCGCGCTGGGCGACCGCCGGCACGACCGGCTACGACACGCTCGGGCTCATCGACCGCGTGCTCACCGACCCCGCCGCGGCCGAGCCGCTCGACGCGCTCGACGCGCGGCTGCGCGGCGGCGAGCGCGTCGACTGGGCCGAGATGATCCACGGCACGAAGCGCGGCATCGCCGACGGCATCCTGCGCGCCGAGGTGCTGCGGCTCGAACGCGAGGTGCGCGCGGCGGATGCGTGGGGCGAGCGGGGCGCGCCGGTCGACGCCGCCGACGCGATCGCCGAGCTGCTCGCGTGCTTCCCCGTCTACCGCTCCTACCTGCCCGAGGGGCGCGACCACCTCGGCCGCGCGGCCGAGCTCGCCAAGCAGCACCGGCCCGACCTCGCCGACACGATCGACGCGCTGCTCCCGGTGCTCGGCAACCCCGAGCAGCCCGCCGCGCTGCGCTTCCAGCAGACGAGCGGCATGGTGATGGCGAAGGGCGTCGAGGACACCGCGTTCTACCGCTACTCGAGGCTCACGAGCCTCAATGAGGTGGGCGGCGCTCCCGAGGTCTTCTCCGTCGATGTCGGGGAGTTCCACACCTCGATGGCGCAGCGCCAGCAGGAGTGGCCGCTCGCGATGAACGCCCTCTCGACCCACGACACGAAGCGCGGCGAGGACGTGCGTGCGCGCATCACGACCATCTCCGAGGTGCCGGGCGAGTGGGAGGCGCTGCTCGACAAGCTGCTCGTCTTCGCGCCCAAGCAGGGCCGGCCCTTCGTCAACCTGCTGCTGCAGGCGATCGTCGGCGCGTGGCCGGCGAGCGAGGAGCGGCTCCTCGCCTACATGGAGAAGGCGTCGCGCGAGGCCGACGACATCACGCACTGGACGGCCCCCGACGCGGAGTTCGAGGCCAACCTCACCGAGCTCGTGCGGCAGGTGCTGCAGGAGCCCGCGAGCCGCGACGTCGAGGCGTTCCTCGAGGCGACCGACGCGGGCTTCCGCGCGAACGTGCTGAGCGCGAAGCTGCTGAGCCTCACGATCCCCGGCTTTCCCGACGTCTACCAGGGCTCCGAGGCGCTCGAGCAGTCGCTCGTCGACCCCGACAACCGCCGCCCGATCGATTGGGAGCGGATGGATGCGCTGCGCGAGTCCGCGCGCTCGCCCCTGTCGGGCAGGTGGGACCTCGAGGTCGCCAAGACGCGGCTCGTGCGCGAGGCGCTGCGCTTGCGCCGCGATCACCCCGAGCGCTTCGCGGACTACGCGCCGATCCTGCCGCACGGCGAGGCGGCGGCGCACGCGATCGCGTTCGACCGCGGCGGGGCGATCGCAGTCGCGACGCGCATGCCGATCGGGCTCGCCGAGCGCGGCGGCTGGGGCGACACGACCATCCAGCTGCCCGAGGGCCGCTGGCGCGAGCTGCTGACGACGAAGGAGCTGCGCGGCGGGGAGACGAGGCTCGCCGACCTCCTCTCGACGCTGCCGGTCGCGCTCCTCACGCGCGCCGACGCCTGACCGCTCACGTCCGCGCGCTCGAGCGGTCACTTCCGTCGTCGAGCGGTCACTTCCGTCTTCGAGCGGTCACTTCCGTCTTCGAGCGGTCACTTCCGTCTTCGAGAGGTCGCTTCCGTCTTCGAGCGGTCAGTTGCGCCCGCCCGCCGCCGTGCCGACGCAGCGTCCGCCGCAACGCTCGATCGGCGGCTCGGACGCGCGGCATCGACCGCGCACGGACCGAACTGACCGCTCACGGGCGGAAGTGACCGGTCACGGGCGGAAGTGACCGCTCACGGGCGGAAGTGACCGGTCACGGGCGGAAGTGACCGCTCAGGATGAAGATGCTCTCGGCGCGTTCGCAGACGCTGTTACTACGATGGGCGGGTCTCGCGTGCTGGAGCTCGCGACTCGGTTCGCGTCGCATCGACTGCGACGCCGAGCCGGTCGCGCCGCCGCCGGAGGGGTCGGGCTGCTGGTGGGTGTGCTCGGCCCCTCCGCCGCGGCGCGCCGCGCGCGCGTCTGATGCGCTCGGGCACAGGGGAGGCATAGCCTGCCCTCATGCAGCACGACGCGCAGGCGCCCGACGACCACCAGCAGCCGCGCTACGGCCAGCCGCAGCAGGGCCAGTCCTACGGCGGTCAGCCGTCCAGCCAGCCCTACGGCGATCAGCCGGTGAGCTACGCGCCGTACGGCCAGGGCGCCGAGTACGGCCACGGTGCGCAGCACGGCCAGCCCGCCTACGGCGCGGCCGTGCCGATGCCTGCAGTCGTCAAGTGGGGCCTCGGCATCCAGTGGGCCGGCGTCGCGCTCGGGGTCATCGGCATCGGGATCGCCGGGCTCGGCCTGCTCGCGTTCGCGGGCGCGGGCGACGCGGGGATGCTCGGCGCGGTCGGGATGCTGATCGCCGTGGCGGCCGTGCTCGTCGTCGCGCAGGTCATCGTGCTGCTGTTCGCCACGAAGGGCCGGAACTGGGCGCGCATCGTGCTCGCGGTGCTCGCCGCGCTCGGCATCGTCACGTCGCTCTCCTCTGGCCAGGGCCTCAACTTCGGCTCGCTCATCTCGATCCTCAGCGTCGTGCTGCTCTTCCTGCCCGCGGCCAACGAGTGGTATCGCCCGCGATCCGCGCAGCGGTAGCGAGGCGCCCCGGCCGGCTCCCAGGCAACGGGCAGGCTCGCGCGGCGCGGCCGTCCTAGCCTCGGATCATGCTGCACGAGTACCGGGTCTGGGCGCCGAACGCCGAGCGGATGCGCGTCGTCGCCGCCGACGAGTCCGTCGAGATGACGAGCGCCGAGGGCGGCTGGTGGCACGCGCTCGCCCCGGCGGGCGACTACGGCTTCCAGATCGACGACGACGACGCCGTGCGGCCCGACCCGCGCAGCATGCGCCAGCCCGGCGGCGTCCACGAGCGCTCCCGCGTGTGGGACGCATCCGCCCACGCCTGGCAGGACGCGGGATGGACGGGCAAGCCGATCGCCGGCGGTGTGATCTACGAGCTGCACGTCGGCACGTTCACGCCCGAGGGCACGCTCGAGGCGGCCGCGGGCCGGCTCGACCACTTGCGCGAGATCGGCGTCACGCACGTCGAGCTGCTGCCGATGAACGCGTTCAACGGCACGCACAACTGGGGCTACGACGGCGTCGCCTGGTTCGCGGTGCACGAGGGCTACGGCGGCCCCGACGCCTACCAGCGCTTCGTCGACGCCGCGCACGGCGCGGGGCTCGCGGTCGTGCAGGACGTCGTCTACAACCACCTCGGGCCGTCGGGCAACTACCTGCCGCTCTACGGGCCCTACCTCTCGAGCGCGGGCCGCTCGACGTGGGGCGAGCACGTCAACCTCGCCGAGCCGGCGGTGCGCCGTTACATCCTCGACAACGTGCGCTTCTGGTTCGAGGACATGCACGTGGATGCGCTGCGGCTCGACGCGGTGCACGCGCTCCACGACGAGGCCGAGACGCACATCCTCGAGGAGATGGCGATCGAGACGGCGGCGCTGGCCGCGCACCTCGGTCGGCCGCTCGAGCTCATCGCCGAGAGCGACCTGAACGACCCGAAGCTCATCACGCCGCGCGAGGGCGGCGGCTACGGGCTCGACGGGCAGTGGTCGGATGACTTCCACCACGGCGTGCACGTCGCCCTCACGGGCGAGACGGCGGGCTACTACGCCGACTTCGAGCCGCTCGCGGCGCTCGGCAAGGCGCTCGAGCGCGGCTTCTTCCACGACGGCACCTACTCGTCGTTCCGCGGCCGTGACCACGGGCATCCGATCGACGTCGAGCGCTCGATGTCGTGGCGGCTCGTCGTCGCGGCGCAGAACCACGACCAGATCGGCAACCGCGCTCGCGGCGATCGCATCACCGAGGTGCTCGACGAGTCGCAGCTGCTGTGCGCGGCGCTGCTGCTCTACGCGGGCCCGTTCACGCCGATGCTCTTCATGGGCGAGGAGTGGGCGGCGTCGACGCCGTTCCAGTTCTTCACGTCGCACCCCGAGCCCGAGCTCGGCAAGGCGACCGCCGAGGGGCGGCTCGAGGAGTTCGAGCAGATGGGCTGGGACCCGGCCGTCGTGCCCGACCCGCAGGACCCCGCGACGTTCGAGCGCTCGAAGCTCGACTGGACGGAGGCCGAGGGCGGGCGCCACGCCCGCGTGCTCGAGGGCTACCGGCAGCTCGCGCAGCTGCGGCGCGAGCTCGAGGCGCTCACCGACCCGCACTACGCGCGCAATCGCGTCGAGGTCGACGAGGAGCGGCGCGTGCTGCGGCTCGTGCGTCGGGCGGGCATGGCGGATGCTGTGGAGATCGTCATCAACGTCGGTCGCGAGCCGCAGACGGTCGCGGTCGAGCGCGCCGAGCTGTGCTTCGCGACCCACCCCGACGTCGCGCTCGACGGCGAGCTGACGCTCCCGCCCGGCTCCGGCGCCCTGCTCGCTTGACCCCGCGTCGAAGTGCACGCCACGACAGGTAGAGGGCGTGTCGTGCGAATGGGCGGTCCAGTCGAGCGACTCGCCCTATAGCTGCGACCAGCGGTATCGGCACGGAGGGAAGGGCAAGACGCGGGCCGCGACGGCTACCGTTGACGCGTGACCCAGCTCGTCGGCGACCTCTCCTTCCCGCACGTCGGCTACCTCGAGTCGCGTCGCGGCCCGATCGTCGAGATCCGCCTCTCGCACCACCCCATCGGCCAGCGCCGCACCTACCTCCGCGTGCCCGAGGGCGCGGGCGAGATCCCCGCGGGCGTCTACAGCACGGCGGTCAAGCGCATCGACGGGGTCGACGAGGACGGCTGGTTCGCCGAGATCGAGCTCGAGCGCGAGCGGCCCGACGGCACGGTGCGCACGGACGCGACGCGCGACGACGAATGGCGCTCCGAGGAGCGTGGCCTCTACGTGTCGAGCAGCATGCAGGACTTCCTCCCGCAGGAGCCGCCCCTCGAGCGGGAGGGCGAGCAGCCGGTCAATCCCTATGGACTCTGGGCGCTCGACCCGCAGGGCGAGGCATTCCTCGTCGACGCCGAGCTCGACGACGCCGGTGGGTTGGTGATCGAGCCCGCGACCCGCTTCGGCAAGTCGCTCCATCCCTGGACGTACCGAGCAGCGATGCCGGACGGGCTCGCGATCGACGAGACCGCGCTCGACGATGTCGACGCGCTCGTCGAGGTGCAGCTCTACGACTTCGACGGGTCGACCGAGCGGGTGTACGAGCTGTGGCAGCTCGGTGCGCGGCGAGCGATCGAGCGGTCGGCGACGCAGCCGCTCCCCGACTTCGACCCGGGGGTCTGGATGCGGTGGCTCACTCCCGTGGACGGCGGCAACCCCGTCGCCTTCGGCGGCTTCATGTTCCCCGGGGATCGCGTCATCGAGCTGCAGCCCGTCATGCCGGTGGAGCCGGAGTGGGCGACCGGTCGCGTGCTGACGATCCCGATGCCGAGGCCCGGCATCGAGTTCGAGGATCGCCGCGAGGTGACGGTGTACGGCAAGCCGTTCAAGGAGCTGCGCTCGTCGGTGCCGAAGATCCAGAAGCGCCCGCCGACGCCGCTCGGCCGGTTCGTGCTCGAGGCGGAGGGCTACATGCCGCCGGGCTGGAGCGCGCTCGGCTGAGCCGCGGCGGCCGTCTTCGGCACCGCGAAGCGGCGCCGGTAGGCCGAGGGCGAGACGCGCAGCTGCCGCGTGAAGTGGTGCCGCAGCAGCGCAGCCGTGCCGAACCCCGCCTGCTGCGCGACGACGTCGAGGCCGAGGTCGGTCGCCTCGAGCAGCGCTTGCGCGCGCTGCACGCGCTGCGACGTGAGCCACGCGGCCGGCGTTGTGCCGAGCTCCTCGCGGAACCGGCGCGCGAACGTTCGCTCCGAGAGGTTCGCCCGCCGCGCGAGTGAGGCGACGGTGTGCTCCTCGTCGAGGTGCGCGACCATCCAGTCGATGAGCTGCGCGAGCGTCTCGGCGCGCTGCTCGGCGACCGGCCCGACCGCGAACTGCGACTGGCCGCCGTCGCGCAGCGGCGGCACGACCATCGAGCGGGCGATGACCGCGGCGGCCTGCGCGCCGTGCAGCTGGCGCACGACGTGCAGCGACGCGACGATCGCCGCGGCCGTGCCGGCGCTCGTCGTGACGGGTCCGTCGTCGACCCACAGCGCGTCGCGCTCGAGCGCGATGTGCGGGAACTGCGCGGCGAGGCCGTCGATGTGCCGCCAGTGCGTCGTCGCTCGCCGGCCGTCGAGGATGCCGGCCTTCGCGGCGACGAACGCCCCCGAGCACAGCGCGAGCACGCGGCCGCCGCGCTCGACGGCGCGCTGCAGCACCCGCGAGACCTCGAGCGAGCACTCGCCGTCGTGCTCGCACTGCGCGTACCGCGTGAGGATGAGCACGTCGGCCTCGTCGGCGAAGCCGAGCCCGTACTCGACCATCATCGGCAGGTCGAGCCCGCCGGCGACCTGGGCCAGCAGCGTCGCCACGGACCCCACGTGGCTCGCCATCATCGCCGCGATCGGCGCCGTCGGATCCCTCGCGACCGTCGTCGTGCTCCTGTGCCAGCAGGCGCCGCGCCGGAAGCCCGATCTCGAGCGCATCGCGCGCCGCCGCGAGCCGCGACCCGCGCACTGACGCGGCGCGCACGGCGGGCTCGGCCGCGGCCCCACAATGGAGCCATGCGACTCGCGAACGCCCGGCTCCTCGACGGCTCCCTGACCGACATCGACATCGTCGACGGTGAGATCGAGCGCGTCAGCCCGGCGGGATCGACGCCGTCGACGGGGGAGCGCCGAGACCTCGAGGGCGCGGTCGTCATCCCCGGGCTGTGGGACGAGCACACGCACATGAGCCAGTGGGCGCGGCATCGCACGCGCCAGAGCGTGCTCGCCGCGGAGTCGGCCGAGGAGGCCGCCGCGATCGCGACGGCGGCAGTCGTGCGCCACTCGGGCCCCGACCCGCTCGTGCTCGTCGGCATGCGCGACGGCCTCTGGCCCGCCGCCCCGACCCGTGCGCTGCTCGACGAGGCGACCGGCTCGGTGCCGACGCTCGTCGTCTCGAGCGACGTCCACTGCTCGTGGCCGAACACCGCGATGCTCGCGCGCCTCGGGCTCGAGCTCGACGGTGCGCTGCTGCGCGAGGACGCCGCATTCGCCGCGCTCGGCGACGTCCAGGCGATGCTCGACCCCGACGCGCTCGACCGCCACGTCGTCGACGCCCTGGCCGCCGCTGCGGCGCGCGGCGTCGTCGGGGTCGTCGACCTCGAGTTCGGCGACGCCGTCGGGCAGTGGCTGCGCCCCGGCCGGGCGACGCCGACGCGCGTCGACGTCGGCATCTACGCCGGCGAGCTCGAGCTCGCCGCCGAGCGCGGGCTGCGCTCGGGCGACGTCATCGCGGGCCGCGCCCGCGTGGGCGGGCTCAAGGTGATCTCCGACGGCTCGCTCGGCACGCGCACGGCGTGGACCGCGCATCCGTACGGCACCTCGAGCGCCAAGGTCGACGGCGGCGACTTCGGCCGGGGCGTGCGCAACGTCGACGACGAGGCGCTCGATCGGCTGCTCGCTCGGGCCGCCGAGCTCGGGCTCGATGCCATGGTCCACGCGATCGGCGATGCGGCCGTCACCGCGGCGATCGACGCCTTCGAGCGCGCGGGCGTCGGCGGGCGCATCGAGCACGCGCAGCTCGTCGCGGGCGTCGACATCCCGCGGATGGCGAGGCTCGGCATCGTCGCCTCGGTGCAGCCGGAGCACGCGCTCGACGACCGCGAGCTCATGGCCTCGCTGTGGTCGGACCGCTCGCGCGATGCCTATCGCTTGCGCTCCCTCGTCGACGCGGGCGTGCGCGTCGTGCTCGGCTCCGACGCTCCCGTCACGCCGCTCGACCCCTGGCTCGGCATCGCGACCGCCGTCACCCGCACGCGCGGTGACGAGGCCCCGTGGCAGCCTGAGGAGGCGCTCTCGCTCGAGCAGGCGATCGCCGCATCGAGCCGCACGCGCATCGCCGTGGGCGAGCTCGCCGACCTCGTCGTGCTCGGTGCGCCGCTCCCCGCGACCGGCGACCCGCACGAGGCCGCCGCGGCGCTGCGCGCCATGCCGGTCGCGCTCACGCTCGTCGCGGGCGAGCCGATCTTCGACGGGATGGGCTGACTCGGGACCCTGCGGACCCAGACAGCGGATGTGTTGGACCGTTGTGGATCCGGCACAACAGGCCGTGAGGCGTCCCTGGCTGCGATTGCGGTCGCGACCAACGGCCTCGCGCGGACTCGAGGGTCGTGCCTACCGTGAGGACGCATCCGTCCTGTCCTGAAGGAGGAACCATGGCCGACCGCACCGACCGCCAGCGCTCGACGAGCCCGCGCCCGCAGGGCCGGGTCGACGTCGACTGGCTCGGCCGCGACCTGCTCGGCACGTGGGTCGAGCGCCGCCTCGCCGCGCGAGCCAAGGTCGCCGACCCCCGCTACCAGCGCGTCGACGACCTGACGATGGCCGACCACCGCGAGCGCGTGCTCGAGCAGATGCACATGCTGGTCGCCGACGGCGCCGTCCACGCCGCCTTCCCGGAGCGCTTCGGCGGCGCCGACGACCACGGCGGCAACATCGCCGGGTTCGAGGAGCTCGTGCTCGCCGACCCGAGCCTGCAGATCAAGTCAGGCGTGCAGTACGGGCTGTTCGGTGCGGCGGTGCTGCACCTCGGCACGCGGCGCCACCACGATGAGCTGCTGCCGGCCATCATCAGCCTCGACGTGCCGGGCGCCTTCGCGATGACCGAGACGGGCCACGGCTCGGACGTCGCCTCGATCGGCACGACCGCGACCTACGACGAGGCCTCCGAGGAGTTCGTCATCCACACGCCGTTCCGCGGTGCGTGGAAGGACTACCTGGGCAACGCCGCGCTCCACGGCAAGCACGCGGTCGTCTTCGCGAAGCTCATCACGAAGGGCGTCGACCACGGCGTGCACGCGTTCTACGTGCCGCTCCGCGACGACGACGGTGCATTCCTGCCGGGCGTCGGGGGCGAGGACGACGGCTACAAGGGCGGGCTCAACGGCATCGACAACGGCCGCCTCCACTTCACGCACGTGCGCGTGCCGCGCACGAACCTGCTCAACCGCTACGGCGACGTCGCGCCCGACGGCACCTACTCGAGCCCGATCGCCAGCCCCGGCCGGCGCTTCTTCACGATGCTCGGCACGCTCGTGCAGGGCCGCGTCTCGCTCGACGGCGCCGCCGTCGTCGCGCAGAAGGCTGCGCTTGCGATCGCGATCCGCTACGGCACCGAGCGGCGCCAGTTCAACGCCTCGAGCAACGCCGAGGAGGAGGTGCTGCTCGACTACCGCCGGCACCAGCGCCGGCTGTTCACGCGGCTCGCGAAGGCCTACGCGCAGTCGTACGCGCACGAGATCCTGCTGACGAAGTTCGACGGCGTCTTCTCGGGCCGCACCGACACCCCCGAGGAGCGCGAGGACCTGGAGACGCTCGCCGCCGGGCTCAAGGCGCTCTCGACGTGGCAGGCGCTCGACACGCTGCAGGAGGCGCGCGAGGCGTGCGGCGGCGCGGGCTTCCTCGGTGAGAACCGCATCGTGCAGCTGCGCGCCGACCTCGACGTCTACGTCACGTTCGAGGGCGACAACACGGTGCTGCTGCAGCTCGTCGGCAAGCGCCTGCTCGGCGACTTCTCCAAGCAGTTCAAGGGCGCCTCGAAGGCCGACATCGCCCGCTTCGCGGCCGACCAGCTCTTCGATCGCGCGACGTCGTTCGTCGGCCTGCGCACGCTCTCGCAGGACGTGCGCGACCTCCGCAACGTCAAGAAGTCGTCGCTCGCGCTCCGCGACCGCGACGTGCAGCGCGACCTGCTCGAGGACCGCGTCGAGCAGATGGTCGCGGACATCGCCGGGCGGCTGCGGAACGCGCCGAAGGACCAGGCCGGCGCCGCCGCCGCGTTCAACGACGAGCAGCACGAGCTCATCGAGGCCGCGCGCGCGTGGGTCGAGCTGCAGCAGTACGACGCGCTCGACGCGGCCGTCGAGCGGATGCCCGCGGCGACCAAGGAGGTCATGACGCACGTGCGCGACCTCTTCGCGCTCACGATCATCGAGGAGCATGCCGCGTGGCACCTCGAGAACGGCCGGCTCTCGGGTGCCCGCTCGAAGGCCGTGACCTCGACGATCGAGGTGCTGCTGCAGAAGCTGCGGCCGCACGCGCTCGACCTCTCCGCGGCCTTCGGCCTCGGCGACGAGCACCTGCGCGCGCACATCGCGACCGGCGCCGAGGCCGAGCGCCAGGCCGAGGCGATGGCGCACTACGCGCAGCTCCGGGCCGCCGGCACCCTTCCGGTGCCCGAGAAGCGGGGGCGCGCGTCCGACCCGTCGGCGCAGCCGATCGCGACGGCGGGCGCGGCGCCCGTGCCGCCGGCCGACGTCATGTCGGCGCCCTCGGCCGACTCGGTGTCGGCGCCGTCGGCGGATGCGGCTGACGACGAGCACGACGCGGAGCTCGCGACCCGCTGAGCCGCCGCCGTCCACCGAGGGGATCCGCCGCAGGGCGGGTCCCCTCGATGCCGTCGCGAGCCGCGCGCGCCTGCGGATGCAGACGCGATCCACAGAGCGTATGCGGCCTACGGAATTGCGTACGCCATACGCTGTAGAGCATCCGGGGTCGCGATCGTGAAGGTCGCCAGGCCCGCATCGGCTGGGAAGTCGCCGACGAGCCCGAGAGGGGCACCATGACCACGATGACCGCCGTGAGGAGCTCGCAAGGCGAGCCCCGGGCCACCACACCGCCCTCCGAGCGAGGAGCGCGCGCCGACTTCCGGGTCGTCGCGAAGGCCGTGCGAGACGCGGGCCTGCTCGAGCGCCGGGTAGGATTCTACGCGTGGCTCATGGCCGGTCTCGGCATCGCGCTCGCGGGGCTGCTCGTCGGCTCCGTGCTGCTGGGCGACTCGTGGTTCCAGCTGCTCATCGCGGCTGGCCTCGGCATCGTGCTCACGCAGATCGCGTTCATCGCGCACGAGGCCTCGCACCGGCAGGTGCTGAAGTCCGGCCCCGCGAACGACCGGCTCGGCCGCATCCTCGCCGCGGGCGTCGTCGGCATCAGCCACCAGTGGTGGATGACGAAGCACTCGCGCCACCACGCGAACCCCAATCAGATCGGCCGCGACCCCGACATCGAGATCGACACGATCTCGTTCCTGCCGAGCGACGCCAAGAAGGCGCGCGGCATCCAGCGCTGGGTGACCCAGCGCCAGGGCTGGCTGTTCTTCCCGCTGCTGACCTTCGAGGGCGCCAACCTGCACGTGCGCTCGATCATCACCCTGCTCGAGCGCCGTCCGGTCGTCGGGCGCTGGCTCGAGCTCGGCCTCATCGCCGGCCGCTTCGCCCTGCTCATCACGTTCCTGCTGCTCGTCATGCCGCCGCTCATGGCCCTCGCGTTCCTCGGCGTGCAGCTCGCCGTCTTCGGCATCGGCATGGGCGCGTCCTTCGCGCCGAACCACAAGGGGATGCCGACCGTCAGCCGCGACGCGAAGCTCGACTTCTTCACGAAGCAGGTGCGCACCTCGCGCAACATCCGCGGCTGGGGCACGAGCGCGCTCATGGGCGGCCTCAACTACCAGGTCGAGCACCACCTGTTCCCCAACATGGCTCGCCCGCACCTCCGCGCGGCGAGCGAGATCGTGCGCGCCCACTGCCGCGAGCACGGCATCAGCTACACCGAGACCAGCATGGTCGGCGCCTACGCCTCCGTCATCCGCTACTTGAACCGCGTGGGCCTCGCCGCCCGCGACCCGTTCGAGTGCCCGATGCTGGCGACGAGGCGATGAACCGGAGGGCACCCAAGCGGCAGCCCGTCCGCCACGCGCTCGCGCAGCTGCACTGGGCGCTCAGCCCTTGGCGGCTCGTCCGCGAGCAGCCGCCCGTCGACGGCGCGCGGCTGCTCATCGGCGCCCCCCACACCTCCAACCGCGACTTCGTGCTCATGCTCGCGATCGCGTGGGATGCGCGACTGCCGGTGCGCTGGCTCGGCAAGCGAGAGCTGTTCCAGGGCCCGCTCGGCTGGGTGATGCACCGCCTCGGCGGCATCCCCGTCGACCGCGACGACCCGGCCGGGCTCGTCGACCGCGTCATCGCGCTCGTGCGCGACGACCCGCGCGCCGCGATCGTCGTCACGCCCGACGGCACCCGCCGCTCGACGCAGTGGCGGAGCGGCTTCTACCGCATCGCGCTCGAGGCGGGCCTGCCCGTCACGCTGGGTTTCGTCGACGCGACGACCCGCACGACGGGCCTCGGCCCGACCATCTCGCTCACGGGTGACGTCCCTGCCGACATGGACCGCATCCGCGCCTTCTACGCCGACAAGGCGGGCGTCCGCCCCGAGCTGCGCACCGAGCCGCGGCTCGCCGACGAGGCGGGCCTCGCCGCGCGCTTGCGGGCGGAGCGAGCGCAGCGCGAGCGCTGACCGCCGCCGCCTCTGGCGCGGCCGCCGAGGCTTTGGCACGATGAGGCCATGAGCACGGCCGGGATGATCGAGATCAGCGAGGACGAGTGCCTCAAGCTGCTCCGCGCCTTCGAGTTCGGGCGCATCGCGTTCCGCGTCGGCGACATGCTCGAGGTGTTCCCGATCAACTACCACGCAGACGGTCGCGACGTGACGTTCCGCACGGCGCCGGGCACGAAGCTCGCCGGGGTGCTGCTCGCCGACGACGTGGTCTTCGAGATCGACCACATCGGCGAGCGCGAGGCGTGGAGCGTCGTCGCGCACGGCAGGGCGCGCAGGCTCGACTCGGGCAAGGAGCTCGAGGAGGCCGAGCAGCTGCCGATCCGCTCGCTCGTGCCGAGCGTGAAGCGCGAGTTCGTGCGCATCGAGATCTCGCGGGTGAGCGGCCGCCGCTTCCACCGCGGGCGTCAGCCCGACCCGGCTGGGGAGCCGCTCGTCGACTCGACCGACTGACCGGCGCGCGCGATCACTCGTCGAGCTCGTCGCGCCGCCGGGCGAGGTAGGCACGCTCGCCGGCATTGCTCGTGAGCTCGAGCGCCCGGTCGTAGGCGACCGCGCCGGTCGGCTCGGGAGGGGAGCCGTCGAAGACCATGAGCGCCGCCTCGTGCTTGCCGTGCCGCTGCCCATCGCGGCGCAGCCGGTCGATCGCGCGCCGGGTCGCGGTCGTCGTGAGCCAGCCGCCGGGGTTGGGCCGCACGCCCTCCCGAGGCCAGCGCTCGACCGCCGCGAGGAAGGCCTCGCCCGCGGCGGCCTCCGTGAGGTCGAGGTCCCCGAAGCGGCGGGCGAGCCCGGCGACCACCCGCGACCACTCGGAGCGGTGGGCGCGGGCGATCGCGAGGCCGGCCTGGTCGATCACGCGTCGAGCGCGGCCCGGACGGACTCCGCCGAGTTGAACGGGCGCACCTCGACGGGGTTGCGACACGCCCTCGACCCCTCCGCGGCGATCGCGATCGCCTCGTCGAGATGGGCTGCCTCGATGACCCAGAAGCCACCGAGGTGCTCCTTCGACTCGAGGTAGGGACCGTCGGTGACGATGGGCCGATCGCCACGGCCGTCGACGGTCGTCGCGGTCGTCGCCTCGGCGAGGCCGTCGGCGAAGAGGAGGCGGCCCGCCTGCTCGAGCCGCGCGTTGAACGCACCGGTCTCGGCCATCGCCTCCCGCATCGCCTCCCTCGACCCGTACTCGCCGAACGGCTCGCGCACCGCTGGGCCGAAGACCGAGAGCAGGTAGCGCGCCATCTCAGTCGCGGTCCTGCGCGTGCCGCTCCACGATCTCGGCCATGCCGGAGGGGAAGCGGTGCACCTCCTGCGGCCAGTCGAGCGCCACGGCGAGCCGGCCCGCCCAATAGCGCGCGGTCTCGTCGTCCGGCACGTCGATCACCGCGAAGCCGCCGAGGTGCTCCTTCGTCTCGACGTAGGGCCCGTCGGTGAAGACGGGCTCGCCGTCCCGGCTCTCGACGCTGCAGACGACGGTGGATGCGTCGAGCCCGCCGTCCCCGAACACGTAGACGCCTGCCTGCTGCATCTGCGCGATCACGGCACCGGAGGCTGTGCTCTTCGCACGCAGCTCCTCGGCGGTGTGCGCCGGGACCCACTCGTCGTTGAACGCGATCAAGTACTGCGCCATCACTGTCTCCTCTCGAGCGGCCCCATCGACCGCCTCACGTGATCTACGAACGGGAGGCGCCGGATACGACACCCGCGGTCATGATCCGCCGGCGACGCCGCTCAGGGAAGGCGTCGAGCGCGTCCGGGCGGAATGGGGAACCCTCAGGGGGCGTTGGCACACTCGGGTCGACACGACGCGAGATCCGCACGACGAGGAGAGCACCCGCATGACGCACACGGTCGCATCGAGCATCGCCGACGCCGAGCGACCGCGCGAGACGCTCACCATCGGCATCCTCGGGGTCGGCAAGATCGGTACGGTGCTCGCGCGCCTCTCGCTCGCCGCGGGGCATCGCACGCTCATCGCCGCCTCGGGCTCGCCCCAGCGCATCCGCCTCATCGCGGAGTACATGGCGCCGGGCGCCGAGCCCATGCTCGCCGCCGATGCCGCGGCACAGGCCGACCTCGTGATCCTCGCGCTGCCGCTCGGCCAGTACGACCGGCTGCCGGTCGAGGCGCTGCGCGGCAAGGTCGTCGTCGACGCCATGAACTACTGGTGGGAGACCGACGGCCTCCGCGACGAGTTCACCGACCCCGAGCGGCCGACGAGCACCATCGTGCAGGAGTTCCTGCCCGAGTCGCGCGTCGTGAAGGCGTTCAACCACATGGGCTACCACGACCTCGCCGACTGGCCGCGCTCGGCCGGGAGCCCGCAGCGGCGCGCGATCGCCGTCGCGGGCGACAGCCCGGAGGATGTGCGGCTCGTGGCGCAGCTCGTCGACGACTTCGGCTTCGATCCGGTCGTGCTCGACTCGCTCGCAGCAGGCCTGCGGCTGCAGCCGGGCTTCCCGGCATTCGGAGCGAACGAGGACGCGCCGACGCTCCGGGCGCTCATCGGCGACTGACGCCTCCGCTGCCCGCCGAACGACGAAGCCCCCGCCGAGGCGGGGGCTTGTCGATGGTGGCTCCGACCGGCATCGATCCGGTGACCTTTCGATTTTCAGTCGAACGCTCTACCAACTGAGCTACAGAGCCAGGCTCTCGAGGAGCCGAGGCGGGCTCTCGCCCGCCCTTGCACAAGGCCCTCTCTCTCGAGAGGGCCAGGGCAATGGCGACCCTGACGGGACTTGAACCCGCGACCTCCGCCGTGACAGGGCGGCGCGCTAACCAAACTGCGCTACAGGGCCATTCCGGTAGTCCCCATCGTACAGACGAATCCGCGAGTGAGTGACCCCAACGGGATTCGAACCCGTGCTGCCGCCGTGAAAGGGCGGTGTCCTAGGCCGCTAAACGATGGGGCCATGCGCCGGAGCACATGACTACCGAGGGGAAACGTTACATGAGACCCGGGGTGCGTGCAAACCGACGCCGCTCCAGGGCGACACGCCTCATCGCATCCGTCGAATGCCAACCTTCAGGTCGAACATGCTAGTTGCTAGGGTTGCTTCCGTTGTGTCGTTGCCCACGCGCATTCGGGGTGCACGATGGAGTCTTCAGCAGCCCTGCGCTGCGGCAGGAGCGAGATGCACGAGCCCGACCAGTCGGCCCGAGTCGCACGGGGCCGCGCCCATCTGCGCGGCTACCGCCGAGCGTTCGCGACGACGGTCGCGGTCGCGGCTCTCGTGGTCGGCTTCGTCGTCCCGGTCGTGCCGTCGGCCGAGGCGGTCGACGAGTACGGCTTCCCGACGTGGGCCGAGGTCGAGCAGGCGCGCGGCAATGAGGTCGCGAAGAACCAGCAGATCGCCGACATCCGCGGGCTCATCGGGCAGCTCGAGAGCGAGCTCGCGAGCGCCCGCGCCTTCGCCGACCAGAAGGCCGCCGAGGCCATCGAGGCGCAGCGCGTGTACGACGAGGCCGTCGCGGTCGCCGAGCGGCTGCAGCAGCAGGCCGACGACGCGTTCGCGCGGGCTGATGAGTCGGAGCTCGCCGCGGGCCAGCTCGCCGCGCAGCTCGCCCGCACGGGCGGCACGGGCGACATGAGCGCCGAGCTCTTCGCCAACCCCGGCTCCGCCGACACCTGGCTCTACCGGCTCGACCTCATGGACCGCGTCGCCGGCACGGCCGACTCGCTCTACGAGCAGGCCCAGCAGGACGCCAACACCGCGTCGGCGCTCCAGGCGCAAGCGGTCGTCGCCCGCGATGCGCTGCAGGAGCTCAAGGAGGCGGCCGACGCCGCCTTCGCCGCTGCGGCCGACGCCGCCGTCGCCGCTGAGGCGGCGGTTGCCCGAGAGCAGGAGCACCGGGCGCAGCTCGAGGCGCAGCTCGCGGTGCTCGAGGAGAACCGCGCAGCGACCGAGGCCGACTACCAGGCGGGCCAGCGCCACCGGGCGTGGCTGGCAGAGCAGGAGCGACTCCGTCGCATCGAGGAGGAGCGCCGCGCGGCGGCTGCCCGGGCGGCCGCCGAGGCCGAGGCGAGACGACTCGCCGAGGAGGCGGCTCGAGCCGCTGCGGCTGCCGGTTCCAGCGGATCGGGCGGAGGCTCCGGCGGCGGTTCTAGCGGCGGCTCAGGCGGCGGTGGCACGGTGCCCGTGGCGCCGCCTGCGAGCAGCGGTTGGCAGACCCCGATGTACGGCCGGTTCACCTCCGCCTACGGCTGGCGCAACGACCCGGTCGGCGTGCTGGGGCGCAAGCTCCACGCCGGCATCGACATCGCTGCGGGCTGCGGGGCACCCATCTACGCCGCGGCGGCAGGCACGGTCGTCTTCCGCGGTCGTGACATCTACGGCGCGAACATCCTCTACATCAACCACGGCGGCGGCATCCAGACCGAGTACGCCCACATGTCGCAGCCCGCGAGCGTCGGCTACGGCGCCCGCGTGAGCCGGGGCCAGGTCGTCGGCTACGAGGGCCGCACCGGCCACGTGACCGGATGCCACCTGCACTTCCAGGTGCGCGTGAACGGCGGGCTCGTGAACCCGGAGCCGTTCCTCAACGCGCGGGGCGTCTACCTGCGCTGACGGGCTTCGACACGCTCAGCGCCCTGCGGGCGCGGAGCGGCTCAGCCATCGGAGCGTGCAGACGCGAAGAGGGGCGCACCTCGCGGTGCGCCCCTCTTCGGTCGATCGGTGTCAGTCGGTGACGTCGCGGCCGCCCTCGGGCTTCTCGACGCCCTCGCCGCTCTGGTCGCCGTGCTCGGCGTCGAAGGCGGCGAGGCCGGCCTGCACGGTCGCCTCGGCGGCCTCCGCGCCCTCCCAGTCGCCGAGCTTCGCCCACTTGCCGGGCTCGAGGTCCTTGTAGTGCAGGAAGAAGTGCTCGATCTCGTCGCGGATCTGCTGCGGCACGTCGGCGATGTCCTGGATGTGCGCCCAGCGCGGGTCCTTCTCGAGCACGCAGATGACCTTCGTGTCGATGCCGCCGTCGTCCTCCATGTTGAGCTGGCCGACGGGGCGCACGCGCACGAAGACGCCCGGCGGCACCGGGTACTCGAGCAGCACGAGCGCGTCGACCGGGTCGCCGTCGAGGCCGAGCGTGCCCTCGAAGAAGCCGTAGTCGGTCGGGTAGACGAAGGTCGTGAACAGCACCCGGTCGAGGTAGACGCGGCCCGTCTCGTGATCGACCTCGTACTTGTTGCGGCTCCCCTTCGGGATCTCGATGACGACGTCGTAGGCGGCCAAGAGCGGCTCCTTCTCGTGGGGGTGAGGAATCGGCATAAGGTTACTTCATGCCCGAAAGCGACCGTCGACCGCGGCTGACGCCTGCCGTCGCCGACGTGCGTCGGGCGGTGCGCGAGGCCCTCGCCGACCTTCCTGAGGGCGCCCTCGTGCTCGTCGCACTCTCGGGCGGCGCCGACTCGCTCGCGCTCGCCGGGGCGACGGCCTTCGAGGCGCAGCGCGCCGGCCTGCGCGCCGGCGCCGTCGTCGTCGACCACCAGCTGCAGGCGGGCAGCGCCGAGATCGCCGAGCGCGCGGCCGAGCAGGGGCGAGCGCTCGGCCTCGACCCGGTGCGCGTCGTGCCCGTGCAGGTCGCGCCCGACGGGAGCCCTGAGGCGGCCGCCCGTCAGGCCCGCTACGCGGCGCTCCTCAAGGCGCGGAAGGACACCGGCGCATCCGCAGTCCTCCTCGGGCACACGCTCGACGACCAGGCCGAGACGGTGCTCATCGGCCTCGCGCGCGGCTCTGGTCCCGAGAGCCTGTGGGGCATGCACCCGCGCATCGGCTTCCTGCGGCGGCCGCTGCTGCAGGTGCGGCGCGCGACGACGCACCAGGCGTGCCGCGACCAGGGGCTCGAGCCGTGGAGCGACCCGCACAACGACGACGAGCGCTTCCTGCGCGTGCGCGTGCGGCACCGGGTGCTGCCGATGCTCGACGAGGTGCTCGGCGGGGGAGTGGCGCTCGCCCTCACCCGCACGGCAGACACGCTGCGGGAGGACGCCGAGGCGCTCGCGCACTTCGCGCAGGAGCAGATCGGCGACCTCGTCGAGCACGCCGAGGGCGGGCTCTCGCTCGACGTCGGCGGCCTCGGTGCGAACCCGCCTGCCCTGCGGCAGCGCATCATCCGGCTCGCGGTGCAGAGCGAGTTCCACACCGCGCTCACGCGGCAGCAGACGCTCGAGGTCTCGCGCCTCGTCACCGACTGGCACGGCCAGGGGCCGATCCACCTCCCCGGCATCCGCGTCTCGCGCGAGGGCCGCAGGCTCGTCTTCGTCGCCGCTTGACGACTCCTCGGCGGTCGTTGCGGAATCGTGACCTCTTCGGCGCGATCCGACGGCAACGGTGGGACACGACGGGTGAGGATGTCTTCCGTCACCCCGTGAGGACCCCCATGACACGCGCTGTCACGATCGCCGCCGCCGTCGCCGCGCTGCTCGCGCTCACCGGCTGCGCCGGCGCAGCCGCGCCCGCGCCGAGCGAGCCCGCGCCGTCCTTCACGGCTGCACCCTCCGCGAGTGCCCCGACAGATCCGTCGGCCGAGCCGGGCGCGAGCGCAGACCCGCTCGTCATGACGGACGACTGGCTCGAGCACGCCTCGAGCGACGGCAGCGTCTCGTTCCGCTACCCGCCGACCTGGACGCTCGAGGCGACCGCCGAGCCGCACCCGGATCCCGACGAGCCGCCGTGGGAGGCAGCCACGCTGACCGCCCCGAACGGCCAGCAGCTGCTGCGCATGGCGCAGTTCCCCGACATCGGGGGCTCGTGCGAGGCGCCGCTCGCGTTCGACGTGCTCGCGGTCGAGCCTGCCGCTTCGATGCCCTTCGAGCAGGAGGACGACGCAGTGATCGCGACCGTCGCCGTGCCCATCGGCGAGCGATGGGAGATGGGCATCGGCATCACGAGCACGACGCGGTCCGAGGGCGCGGGATGCCAGCTCTACTTCGTCGGCATGTCGTCCGCGCATCCGGTCAGCATGGGGACGCACTTCTCGATGCCGCGCGAGGACCCGCTCTGGATGATCGACTCGCTCGACGACGCCCGCGCCTACATGGAGACGGACGAGTACGCGACCATCATCGAGATCCTGCGCTCCTTCGAGACGAGCTGACGCGCGACGGCCGGAGGAGCGGTGCGCGCCGGTAGGTTTGTCTCACCCACGCCGACCGCCAGGAGCGCAGATGGACTTCAGCCACGTCGAGGCCGACCTCGCCAAGACACTCATCACCGAGGAGGAGCTCCACGCGAAGCTCCAGGAGCTCGCGCGCGAGATCGAGGCCGACTACGAGGGCAAGGACCTCCTGCTCGTCGGCGTGCTGCGCGGCGCGGTCATGGTGATGGCCGATCTCGCCCGCGCGCTTCGGCGCCACATCGAGATGGACTGGATGGCGGTCTCGTCCTACGGCTCGGGCACTGTCTCGTCGGGCGTCGTCCGCATCCTGAAGGACCTCGACAGCGACCTCACCGGCCGCAACGTGCTCATCGTCGAGGACATCATCGACTCGGGCCTGACCCTCTCGTGGCTGCGCGCCAACCTCGAGTCGCGCGGCGCCGCATCCGTCGAGATCTGCACGATGCTCCGCAAGCCCGACGCGCTCAAGGTGCAGGTCGACGTGAAGTACTGCGGCTTCGACATCCCCAACGAGTTCGTCATCGGCTACGGCCTCGACTACGCCGAGAAGTACCGCAACCTGCGCGGCATCGGGGTGCTGGCGCCGCACGTCTACTCCGGCGAGTAGGCCGGATGCCGTGGGTCGCGCTCGCGCGATCGCCGCAGGGCGGCGCGCTCACAGCGGCGCTCGCGCGCGCGTCTGGGACGATGGTCGCGTGAAGCCGCTCCGCCGTCCGCTCGCGCCCCTCGCCCTCCTCGGAGTGGCGCTCGTGCTCGTCGGCTGCTCGGGCACGCCGTCGCCGGATCCCGACGCCGGGCCCTCCATCCCGCCCGGCATCACCGCGCCGCCGCCGACGGCGCCCGCGGCCGAGGCGCCGCCAGAGGTCGAGTCGTCGCTGCCGGCCGAGATCGCCGGGGTCGACACGACCGGTTGGCAGCAGGTCCCCGTGCCGAGCGGCAGCGCGACCTTCCGCATCCCGGCCGAGTGGACCGTGGCCGAGGCGCCGGGCGGGCTCGAGGTCCTCAGCCCCGCGGGGCAGCGGCAGCTCGGCTACGCCGAGGACCCCGACACGGGCGACGGCACGTGCGTCGACGGCTCCGGCACGCCGGTCGGGTGGCGCACGCTCGGCCTCGACCGACAGGAGGTCGCGATCGACGGCGTCGCCGGCGCTGCGTACGGCGCCGCAGCGCTGCAGCTCGGCGACCAGTGGGTCTTCAGCATGGGGCTGCTGCCGGCCGACGCCGCGCAGCGGCCGCAGTGCCCGATCGTGAACGCGATCGAGACGTCCGCGGGCATCGTGTCCTTCGGCTCCGAGGTCGTCGCGAGCGGCTCGGGCGACGGCTCGCCGTGGGCCGTGGCCTCGCTCGACGCCGCGCAGCAGTACGTCGCCGACCCCGAGTACGCGACGCTCCGGGCGATCGTCATGTCGCTCGAGCTGCTCGAGGGATAGCGGCCAGCCCGCCCACAGCGAACACGGGATGGGCGCACCGACTGCGGCGATAGCCTGTCCGAATGGCGACTGAGAAGGACAAGGACAAGGGCTTCAAGAGGTTCTTGCGCGGACCCATCCCGTGGATCGTGCTCGCGCTCCTGATCGTCGGCATCGCGTTCAGCTTCTTCATGACGCCGCAGTACCGGCCCGTGCAGACCGACGTCGGCATGCAGCTCATCGCCGACGGCGACATCGCGCAAGCGCGCATCGTCGACGGCGAGCAGCGCGTCGACCTCACCCTCAGCGAGCCGCACGAGGAGTACGGCGAGCGGGTGCAGTTCTACTACGTCGAGCCGCGCGGCGAGGAGCTCGTCGACGCGATCACCGCGGCGAACCCCGAGAACGGCTACATCGACGAGGTGCCGCAGGCCAACTGGCTGCTGTCGCTGTTCAGCATCCTGCTGCCGGTGCTGCTGCTCGGCGCCCTCTTCTACTTCTTCATGACGCGGCTCTCGGGCGGCAACCGCGGCGTGATGCAGTTCGGCAAGTCGAAGGCCCAGCTCATCTCGAAGGACATGCCGCAGGTGAAGTTCGCGGATGTCGCGGGTGCCGACGAGGCGGTCGAGGAGCTCGGCGAGATCAAGGAGTTCCTGCAGGACCCGTCGAAGTTCCAGGCGGTCGGCGCGCGCATCCCGAAGGGCGTGCTGCTCTACGGCCCTCCCGGCACCGGCAAGACGCTCCTCGCGCGAGCCGTCGCGGGCGAGGCGGGCGTGCCGTTCTACTCGATCTCGGGCTCCGACTTCGTCGAGATGTTCGTCGGCGTCGGCGCGAGCCGCGTGCGCGACCTCTTCGAGCAGGCGAAGGAGAACGCACCGGCGATCATCTTCGTCGACGAGATCGACGCCGTCGGCCGCCAGCGCGGCGCGGGCCTGGGCGGCGGGCATGACGAGCGCGAGCAGACGCTCAACCAGCTGCTCGTCGAGATGGACGGCTTCGACGTCAAGACGAACGTCATCCTCATCGCCGCGACGAACCGCCCCGACATCCTCGACCCCGCGCTGCTGCGCCCGGGCCGCTTCGACCGCCAGATCGGCGTCGACGCCCCCGACATGAAGGGCCGCGAGACGATCCTGAAGGTGCACGCGAAGGGCAAGCCGATCGCCGAGGGCGTCGACCTGTCGGTGCTCGCGCGCAAGACTCCCGGCTTCACCGGCGCCGACCTCGCGAACGTGCTCAACGAGGCGGCGCTGCTCACCGCGCGCGGCAACCTCACGCAGATCACCGACGAGGCGCTCGACGAGGCCGTCGACCGCGTGATGGCGGGCCCCCAGCGCCGCACGCGCGTCATGAACGACAAGGAGCGGCTCATCACCGCCTACCACGAGGGCGGCCACGCGCTCGCGGCGGCAGCGATGCGGCACTCCGACCCGGTCACGAAGGTGACGATCCTGCCGCGCGGCCGCGCCCTCGGCTACACGATGGTGCTGCCGGTCAACGACAAGTACTCCGTCACCCGCAACGAGCTGCTCGACCAGCTCACCTACGCGATGGGCGGCCGGGTCGCCGAGGAGATCGTCTTCCACGACCCGACGACCGGCGCCGGCAACGACATCGAGAAGGCGACCGGCATCGCCCGCAAGATGGTGACCGAGTACGGCATGACCGCCGCGATCGGCGCCGTGAAGCTCGGCAGCGCGCAGTCGGAGGCCTTCTTCGGCCGCGACATGGGTGGCGGCCGCGACTACTCGCCGTCGCTGTCGGAGGCCGTCGACCGCGAGGTGCGCGCGCTCATCGAGCAGGCGCACACCGAGGCGTGGCAGGTCCTGAACAAGAACCGCGACGTGCTCGACCGGCTCGCGGGCGAGCTGCTCGAGCGCGAGACGCTCGACCACATCCGACTCGCCGAGATCTTCCACGACGTCGAGAAGCTGCCGGAGCGGCCGCAGTGGCTCTCGCACCCCGACCGCCCGGTGAGCGATCGACCGCCGATCGAGCTGCCGGTGTCGCAGCACGTCGACGAGGTCGTCGAGCCCGACGTCGCCACCGAGCCCGCGGGCTGATGGCCATCGACCGGGCGCGCGTCGCCGCGGCCGTGCGCGAGCTGCTCGCGGCGATCGGCGACGACCCCGCGAGGCCGGGCCTCGCCGAGACGCCGCGCCGGGTCGCCGAGGCGTACGCCGAGTACTTCGCGGGCGTCGGCGAGGATGCCTCGGCGCACCTCGACACCTCAGACCTGACGGGCGAGCGGGGCGAGATGGTGCTGCTGCGCGACATCGAGTTCCGCTCGATGTGCGAGCACCACCTGCTGCCGTTCACGGGCATCGCGCACGTCGCCTACCTGCCCGGCGACCGCATCGTCGGCCTCGGCCGCATCCCGCGCGTCGTCGAGACGATCGCCTCGCGGCCGCAGATCCAGGAGCGGCTCACCGACGAGATCGCCGACGCGCTCGTCGCGGGCCTCGAGCCCGAGGGGGTGCTCGTCGTCGTCGACGCGGTCCACGGATGCGTCGGCGCGCGGGGGTCGCGGCAGGTCAACTCGTCGACGGTGACGGTCGCGAGCCGCGGCCGGCTCGCCGAGCCGATCGAGCGGGCTGAGATCATGGCCCTCATCGGGGAGCGGAGGTAGCGATGACGGAGGTGTGGGGCATCCTCAACGTCACGCCCGACTCGTTCAGCGACGGCGGCCGCTACGTCGACCCCGGCGCGGCGATCGCGCACGCGCGCCGGCTCCGCGCGCAGGGCGCCGACGTCATCGACATCGGCGGCGAGTCGACCAGGCCCGGCGCCGACCCGATCGATCCGGCCGAGGAGCTCGCGCGCATCCTGCCGGTCGTCGAGGAGCTCGTGCGCGAGGGGATCCGCGTCTCGGTCGACACCATCCACGCATCCACCGCCCGCGCCGTCGTCGCCGCTGGCGCCGAGATCGTCAACGACGTCACGGCGGGCCTGCACGACGAGGGGATGCTCGACGCGGTCGCCGAGGGCGGCGCACGCATCGTGCTCATGCACTCGCGCGGCATCGACGTGACGCGGGACACGCACTACGACGATGTGGTGGGCGAGGTCGCCGACCACCTCAGCTCGCGGATCGATGCCGCGGTCGAAGCGGGCATCGAGCGCGACCGGATCTTCGTCGACCCCGGGTTCGGCTTCTCGAAGGAGCCGCGCGACAACTGGCGGCTGCTGGCCGGCCTGTACTTCATCGCCAGGCTGCAGCTGCCGGTGCTCGTCGGCACGAGCCGCAAGCGCTTCCTCGGCGCGCTGCTGCCCGACGGCGCGGACGCGGCTGAGCGCGACGCCGCGACGGCGGCGACATCGCTGCTCGCGGCGCAGGGCGGCGCTGCAGCCGTGCGCGTGCACGATGTCGCGTCGACGGTCTCGGCGCTGCGGGCACTCGAGTCGATGCAGGATGCGGCTGCCGGGTTGCAGCCCACGCGTCACGGCGAGCCCCACGAGCTCGTGCACCGGGCCAGCCGCATCTCTCTCCGCGGCATCCGCGCGCGCGGCCACCACGGCGTGCTGCCGGAGGAGCGCCGCGATGGCCAGGAGTTCGTCGTCGACGTCGACCTCGAGCTCGACCTCGCGGCGGCCGTGGCGAGCGACGACGTCCGCCGAACGGTGCACTACGGGGAGCTCGCCGAGCGAGTCGCCGCCGCGGTCTCGAGCGACCCGGTCGACCTCATCGAGACGCTCGCGGATCGCATCGCCCGCGTCTGCCTCGACGACGAGCGAGTCCAGCGGGCGTCGGTGACGGTCCACAAGCCGAACGCCCCCATCGCCGTACCGTTCGCCGACGTGGCCGTCTCCTTGGCGCGGTGGAGGATCGGATGAGGCTCCAGCTCGAGCGCCGCGCCGTCCTCTCGCTCGGCGCCAACCTCGGCGACCGGGTCGCGACCATCGACGCGGCCGTGCGCGCCCTCGACGCGATCGACGGCATCCGGGTCCTGCTCCGCTCGAGCGCGTGGGAGTCGCCCTCGTGGCACCCCGACGGCGAGGGGCTCTCGCCCGACTACGTGAACATCGTCGTCATCGTCGGCACGACGATGGAGCCGGTCGACCTGCTCGACGCGGTGCAGGCCGTCGAGACGGCGCTCGGCCGCGAGCGCTCGCAGCGGTGGGGCAGCCGCACGATCGACATCGACATCGTCGCGATCGGCGAGATGGAGCACGCCGAGGACCGGCTCGTCATCCCGCACCCGCGGGCGCACGAGCGGCAGTTCGTGCTGCAGCCGTGGCTCGAGGTCGATCCGCGGGCGTCGATCCCCGGCCACGGGCCGATCGCCGAGCTCGCGGACTACGCGCACGGCGACGCGTGGAAGCTGCCGTGACTCGCACGAGCCCGCTCGTCGTCGGGCTGCTCGTCGTGGCGGCGGCGCTCGCGGGCTGGCTGCTCGAGGCGGTGCTCGTGATGTCCGGCCGCGCGGCGCTCGTGCCGCCGCTCACGCTCGGGCCGGCGCTCGCGGTGCTGGGCGGCGTGCTGCTCATCGTCGCGTGGCCCGTGCGGCAAGCGGGGCGCGGCACACGACGCATCGACTACCGGCACGCGACCGGCGTGCTCGGCTTCGCCAAGGCATCCTCGACGCTCGCAGCGCTGCTCGCGGGAGCCGCGCTCGGCGCGATCGGCTTCTTCTCGACCCGCCCGGCCATCGCCGAGCAGGCGCTCGTCGCGCTCGGGGTCGTGCTCGTCGGGGCGCTGCTGCAGCTCGTCGCGGGAATCGTCGCCGAGTCGTGGTGCGTGCTGCCGCCCGACGACGACGAGACCGCGCCGAGCGCGTCGGCGCCCGAGCCGGCCTAGCGTTCGGGAGCGGGCTGGAAGCTCGTCATCGACTCTGCGTCGAACGCCTCGCGGATCTGCTCGACGCCGTCCCAGTTGACGTAGACGACCGACTGCGATCCCTCCATGCCGGTGCCGAGCGTCGGCATCGTGAAGGTCTGCACGCGCGACGAGTCGAGCTGCGCCATCTGCGTCGCGAGCTGGACGCCGACGGGGAGCGAGAGCGTGTCGGTCATCGCCATGTGCGGCGAGACGGTCGCGAAGATGTCGGCGAGCCGGTCGGGGTTCGTGAGGTTCTCGCGCGTCATGAGCTGCTCGATCGCGCCGCGCAGCAGCGCCCGCTGGTTGTGGGCGCGCTGGTAGTCGCCGTCGCTGAAGGGGTAGCGGGCGCGCACGTAGGCGAGCGCCGCGTCGCCCTCGACGGTGATCTCGCCCGCGGGGAACGAGTAGGCGCCCTCGCTGAAGGCGATGTCGTTCTGCAGCGTCACGCCGCCGAGCGCGGTCGTGAGCCCCTTGAACCCCTCGAAGTCGATCACCGCGACGTGGTCGATGCGCTGGTCGATGATGCCCTCGACCGTCTGCACCATGAGCGGCACCCCGCCGAGCGCGAGCGCCGCGTTGACCTTGCGCATGCCCGGGTGGCCGGGGATCTCGACCCACGAGTCGCGCATGATCGACATGATCTGCACCGTCTCGCGGTCGGGCGGGATGTGGGCGACGAGGATGGTGTCGGCGCGGTCGCCGAGGCCCGTGAGCAGCGAGCCGTCGGTCGCGCGCGAGTCACTGCCGAGCAGCAGCACGTTGACGGGGGCGTTGCCCTCGACCGGCTCGACCGTCGGCCGCAGGGATTCCTCGGGGAAGGCCGTCTCGATCGTCTCGACCTGCTGCAGCGACGGGTTGACGCGCAGGAAGTACCAGCCGATCGCGGCGAGGAGCGCGAGCACGATGACCCCGACGATGCCGACGGCGACCCATCGGCCGGTCTGGCGCTTGCGCGGCGTGGTATCGGCAGTCATCCGACGAGTATCCCAGACGGACCGACGGGCGCGGGGCGGCTAGCCTGGGCCACGCCTGGATCGATCGCCGGGGAACCGGCAGAGGAGGAACTGTGGCCGAGCGCCTGGACGTCCCCGGCGAGTGGCAGCGCGTCAGCATGCGCTACGCCCTCGTCGACTCGATCGGCAGCGTGATCGGCTGGGCGGTGCTCGGCATCGGCGTGACCGTGCCGATCTGGTTCGCGAACGATCAGCAGCTGCCGATGCCGTGGGGCTGGATCCCGATCGCGGCCGCCGTCGTGCTCTCGATCGCGAGCGCCGTGTGGGCGTTCCTGCGCACGCGCACGATCGGCTACCTGCAGCGCGCCGACGACCTGCTCGTGCGCCGCGGCATGCTCTTCCGCCGATTCGTCGCGGTGCCGTACGGCCGCATGCAGATCGTCGACATCACGCAGGGACCGATCGAGCGGATGTTCGGGCTCAAGACCCTGAAGTTCGTCACCGCGGCCGCGTCGAGCGCGATCACGATCCCCGGCATGCCCGGCTCGACGGCGGAGGAGCTGCGCGACCACCTCGTCGACGTCTCCGAGTCGCGACGGGCGGGCCTGTGACCGACCCGCAGCAGCCGCGCCCCGGCTCGCACCCGCAGGCGGGGTGGCCGCAGCCGCAGCCGGCGCCGGGCTGGCGGCAGCAGGGCGCGCCGACGCATCCGCCCGCCTTCGGCATCCAGCAGCAGCCGGGCCCGGGCGCCGCCCCGAGCGCGCAGCAGCAGGCGCACCGGAAGGCCATCGAGCTCGTCGACGGCGAGTGGCACCGGCTGCACCCCGCGACCCCGCTGCTGCGCGGCGGCCTCGCGCTCATCATCGTGCTCGGCATCCTCATCTCGACGTTCCGCGACCGCTTCCTCACCGCATTCGTGCCCGACGAGTTCGATGAGTTCAACGAGGACCCCTTCGGCGACTTCATCGTCGAGCAGCTGCTGTGGGTGCTGCTCGGCGTCATCGCGCTCGTCGTGCTGGCCGTCGCGCTCTTCTGGGTCGCGTGGCGCGTGCACCGCTTCCGCATCACGGGCGACGCCGTCGAGGTGCAGCAGGGCATCCTCGTCAAGAAGCACCGCCGCGCGCCGCTCGCGCGCATCCAGGCGATCAACATCCAGAAGCCATGGTTCGCGCGGCTGCTCGGGGCGTGCAAGTTCGAGGTGCAGCAGGCCGGCAACGACTCGAACGTCGACCTGAACTACCTGAGCTCGTCGGTGGCGGATGCGCTGCGGTACCAGATCATGGATCGCGCGTCGGGCCGCTCGGCCGCCGACGCCGAGCGGCTCGCCGCCGAGCGCGGCGCAGCCGGAGGCGCCACGGTCGTCGACGACCTCCTGCGCCCGGACGCCGAGATCGCCCACCTCGCGCCCGACTCGCTCGTGCGCATCCCGACGCAGCGCATCGCCCTCTCGTCGCTGCTCGACGGCACGATCGTGTGGGCGGTGCTCTACCTCGTCGTGACCCTCGTCGTGATCGTCGGCTTCCAGCAGTGGTGGGCGGTGTTCGCGCTCCTGCCGGGCGCGTTCGCGTTCTTCGCCGCCGGCATGAAGTCGCTCGGCTCGAAGCTGCGCTACTCGATCGCCGCGACGCCCGACGGCATCCGGCTCGCGTACGGCCTCGCGTCGACGACGACCGAGATCATCCCGCCGGGCCGCATCTTCGCGCTGCAGATCAAGCAGCCGCTCCTGTGGCGCCCGTTCGGGTGGTGGCAGGTGACGTTCACGCGGGCCGGCAAGATGAAGCCCGACGGCTCGGGACAGGGCGGGAGCGGCCAGATGGCCAGCTATCTGCTGCCCGTCGGCGACCTGCGCGACGTGCGCACCGTCGTGGGGCTCGTGCTGCCCGAGCTCGCCCGCTCGCCGCTCATCGACGCGGGCCTCCTCGGCCAGGCGCCCGACGCGTTCGTCGTCAGCCCGCCGCGGGCGCGCGCGTTCCGGTGGTTCTCGCTCAAGCGCAACGGCTTCCACGTGCACGACGCCGCGTTCCTGCTGCGCCACGGCCGCATCTGGCGCTCGATGCACCTCGTGCCGCAAGCGCGCGTGCAGTCGGTCGCGCTGCAGCAGGGCCCGATCTACGGGCTCGCCCGCCTCGCGCGCGTGCAGCTCCACGTGCCCGACACGGTGCTCTCGCCCGGCATCGGCGCGATCGACCAGGGCGACGCGAGCACGCTGTTCGAGCACGCGATGCGCTCGATCAAGGTCGCGATCGACCGGGATGCGTCGGAGTCGTGGGCGAGCGCGCTCTCCCGCAATGCCGTGCTCGAGACGGCACCCGCGGTGCAGGACGGGCTCATGGCGCCGCCGAGCGGTCCCGCGGGGCGGCCGCAAATGGCGGCGCCGGTCGGCGCCCAATGGCCGGGCGCGCAGGCGCCGGGAGCCGCGCAGCCGTGGCAGCCGGGGCAGCAGCAGCCGTGGCCGCCCGCGCAGCAGCAGCCGTTCGCGCCGGGGCAGCAGCAGCCGTGGCCGCCCGCGCAGCCGCAGCCGTTCGCGCCGGGGCGACCGCCGTACGCGCAGGGCGCCCAGCAGCCGTCCGCGCCGATGCCGCTGGCACCCGGCTCGGCGCCGCAGCCGCAGGGCTCCGCGCCCCAGCCGCCGGCGACGTGGCGGCCCGCGCCGCAGCCGCCGGCTCCCCGCGACGCGACGCGGGAGGCTCCCGCGAGCGCGCCCGACGCATCCGCGACCGACCCCGACGCGCGCTGGCGCCGCCCTCGCGATGGGCGCTGACCAGCAGACAGGCAGCGGCCGGTGAGCGCCGCGGACGCGACGAGCAGGCCCGGCCGGCTCGGCGTCGGCATCGTCGGCGCAGGCCGCGTCGGGCCGGTGCTCGGCGCGGCGCTCGCGGGCGCCGGCCACGCGATCGTCGGCATCGTCGCGACGGGCGCCGACGCGATCGACCGCGCGGAGGCGCTGCTGCCGGGCGTGCCGATGCTCCACACCCCGACGCTCGTCGAGCGCAGCGAGCTCGTGCTGCTCGCCGTGCCGAGCGCCGAGCTGCCCGCGCTCGTCGCGGGCCTCGCCGCGACGGGCGCCTGGCAGCCGGGTCAGCTCGTCGTGCACACCGCCCCCGAGCACGGCGTCGAGGTGCTGCGGCCCGCTCGCGAGCGCGGCGCGATCCCGATCGCGCTGCACCCCGCGATGTCGTTCACCGGCACGTCGCTCGACCTCTCGCGGCTGCTCGAGTCGACGATCGCGGTCACCGCGCCCGGGCCCGTGCTGCCGATCGGGCAGGCGCTCGCGGTCGAGATGGGCGCCGAGCCGATCGTCGTCGACGAGGCCGACCGGCCCGCGTACGCCGAGGCGATCGGCGCGGCTCGCGACTTCGCCGAGGGCATCGTCGCGGGGGCGCTGCGGCAGCTGCACGAGCTCGGCGTCGAGCGGCCCGGGCGCGTGCTCGGCGGCGTCGTCCGCTCCGCGGTCGAGACGGCGCTCGCGCGCTATCCCGACCCTCCGCTCGAGCCCTGAGCCCCGCTCGACCGGTCGGCTGCGGCGCCGACCGGCTGTCGGTGCTCAGCCGCGCAGCCGGCCGGTCGAGCGCCGAGCCGCGGGGCGCCGAACCGGCCCCGCACCCGCCCGCGCCTATCCTTGGCTGGTGCCCGAGCCCATCCAGAGCCTGACGACCGTCGACGAAGCGCGCGCCTTCGTCGCCGCCGAGCGCGCGGCCGGGCGCCGCATCGCCCTCGTGCCGACGATGGGCGCGCTGCACGAGGGCCACCTCGAGCTCGTCCGCACCGCGCGCGAGCACGCCGACACCGTCGTTGCCTCCGTCTTCGTCAATCCGATGCAGTTCGGCGCGAACGAGGACCTCGACCGCTACCCGCGCACGCCCGAGACCGACACCGCGCAGCTCATCGTGCTCGGCGCCGAGGCGCTCTTCATGCCCGAGGTCGACGAGATGTACCCCGACGGCGGCCGCTCCGAGACGCTCGTGACCGCCGGGCACCTCGGCGGCGTGCTCGAGGGCAGCAGCCGACCCGGCCACTTCGACGGCGTGCTCACCGTCGTGACGAAGCTGCTCTCGATCATCGGTCCCGACGTCGCCGTGTTCGGCGAGAAGGACGCGCAGCAGCTCTTCCTCGTGCGCCGCATGGTGCGCGACCTCAACCTGCCGGTGCGCGTCATCGGGGTGCCGACGGTGCGCGAGCCCGACGGACTCGCCCTCTCGAGCCGCAACCGGCTGCTGCGGCCGGCGGAGCGCACCGACGCGCTCGCCCTCTCCCGCGCGCTCGAGGCCGCCGGCGCTGCCGCCGACCGAGGCGTGCAGGCGATGCTCGCGGCCGCCCGCACCGAGCTCGAGCGCGAGCCCGGCGTCGAGCTCGACTACCTCGCCGTCGTCGACCCGGCGACGTTCCTCCACGCCCCCGACGACCACCGGGGCCGCGCGCAAGTGCTCCTCGCCGCTCGCGTCGGCAGGGTGCGCCTCATCGACAACACGGTGTTCGAGATCTCCTGACGCGCGAGGCGGCGGATGCGCTCCGGCGCCCGAGCGGACGGCGCTCGGTAGGATCGGGAGTCGTGACCGAGACGCCGACCGCCCATGCCGAGATTGCCGGCGCATCCGCCGAGCACGAGCGCGCCGACTGGGTCTCGCGCCTCGCCGACGAGGTGGTCGCCGAGGCCGCAGCGCGCGGCACGAAGCCCGTCGCCGCATCCGGCATCTCACCCTCCGGCCCCATCCACCTCGGCAACTTCCGCGAGGTCATGAGCCCCCACCTCGTCGTCGACGAGCTGCAGCGCCGCGGCATCGACGCCGAGCATATCTTCAGCTGGGACGACTACGACCGCTTCCGGAAGGTGCCGGCCGGCATCGAGGGCGTCGACGAGTCGTGGGCCGAGCACATCGGCAAGCCGCTCACGAGCGTGCCCGCCCCGCCCGGGAGCGAGCACGAGTCGTGGGCCGCCCACTTCCGCAGCGCCGCGGAGGCCTCGTTCGCCGAGGCGGGCATCCGCTACCGCGGCATCAGCCAGACCGAGCAGTACCGGGCGGGCGCCTACACCGAGCAGATCCTGCACGCGATGCGCCACCGCCGCGAGATCGACGCGATCCTCGCGCAGTTCCGCACCCTGCCCGCCGCGAGGGACGAGGACGAGGAGCTGCAGCGCGCCCTCGACGCCTCCTCGGGCGCGGCGCGCGAGAGCGACGGCTCGGGCGGTGCCGAGTACTACCCCTACAAGCCCTACTGCACGAGCTGCGACAAGGACCTCACGACGATCGAGGCGTACGACGACGACTCGAGCGAGATGACGTACGCGTGCCAGTGCGGGCACCGCGAGACGGTGCTGCTGCGCGAGTTCCGCTCGGGGAAGCTCGTCTGGAAGGTCGACTGGCCCATGCGCTGGGCGTTCGAGCGCGTCGTGTTCGAGCCGAGCGGCGTCGACCACCAGTCGCCCGGCTCGTCGTTCCAGGTCGGGCTCGAGCTCGCGCCGGTGTTCGGCTGGCAGCGGCCGCTCGGCCCGATGTACGCATTCGTCGGCTTCGGCGGTGTCGCGAAGATGTCCTCCTCGCGCGGCGGCGCGCCCGTGCCCGCCGACGCGCTCGCCGTCATGGAGGCGCCGGTGCTGCGCTGGCTCTACGCCCGCCGCCGCATGAACCAGTCGTTCGACGTCGCCTTCGGCTCCGAGCTGCAGCGCACCTACGACGAGTGGGACGCGCTCGCGCGGAAGGCCGCCGCCGGCACCGCCCAGCCCGCCGAGCTCGCCGCGCTCGAGCGCGCGACCTCCACCGCGCACGAGCGGCTCCCCGAGACGCCGCGCCGGGTCGCCTACCGCACCCTCGCATCCGTCGTCGACATCACCTTCGGCGACGAGGCGCAGGTCCTGCGGATCCTGCGCGGCCTCGACGCCGACGATCCGATCACCGACCTCGACGAGCTGCGCCCGCGGCTCGACCGGGTCGAGGCGTGGGTCGCGACCCACATGCCCGCCGACGAGCACACGATCGTGCGCGCCGAGCCCGACCGCGAGGCGCTCGACGCGCTCACCGAGGGGGAGCGGGATGCGCTCCGGCTGCTGCTCGACGGCGGCGGGGGCCTGCCGCCGATCGAGGAGGCGTGGACGCTCGACGGGCTCACGAACCAGGCGTACGGCGTCGCGAAGGTGCAGCGCGGGCTCGAGCCCGACGCGATCGTGAAGGGCGACAAGGAGCTCTCGGGCGCGCAGCGCGCGTTCTTCGCGCTGCTCTACCGACTGCTCGTCGGCCGCGAGACCGGCCCGCGCATCCCCACGCTCCTGCTCGCGATCGGCCGCGAGCGCGTGCGCGAGCTGCTCACCTGACTCCACGCGCCGCGAGCAGCTCCGCTCGCGCAGCCTGATGGAAGCGCATCGACATCGGACGGCGATGCGCACGCCCCGGCACGCATCCCGCGGTTCGGGCAGGATGAGGGGATGGTGACCTCGGCCGACGTCGGACCCCGGGTGCTCGTGGTCGAGGACGAGGAGCCGCTGGCCCGGTTGGTCGCGACCTACCTCGAGAGAGGACGGTTCGAGGTCCGCACGACTGGCGACGGCGCGGATGCGATCGCCATCGCCCGCGAATGGGATCCGGACGTCGTGGTGCTCGATCTCGGTCTTCCGGGCGCGGACGGGGTCCGGGTGTGCCGCGCGCTCCGGACGTTCTCCGACTGCTACGTCGTGATGCTCACCGCGCGCGCGGAGGAGGTCGACAAGCTGGTCGGGCTCGCGGTCGGCGCGGACGACTACCTCACCAAGCCGTTCAGCCCGCGCGAGCTGGTCGCACGCGTGAAGACGATGATGCGACGGCCGCGCGAGCGTGCTCGGCGAGCGGCCGAGCCGCCACTCACGTTCGGCAGCCTCACGCTGGATGCAGCGGGCAGGGAGGCCCTGGTCGATGGCCGGCCGGTGCGCTTGACGAGGACGGAGTTCGACGTCCTGATGGCGCTCGCGACCCGGCCAGAGCTCGCGCTCTCCCGCAGGGAGATCATCGATGCAGTCTGGGGATCGGACTGGGTCGGGGACGAGCACCTCGTCGACGTCCACGTCGCGCACGTGCGCCGCAAGCTCGGGGATGACCCGGCCGCCCCCGACTTCGTCCGCACCGTGCGCGGCGTCGGCTATCGCATGGGCGCCGGTCGGTGAAGGGTCGGTGGGCGCTCGTCGGTCGCTCGAGGCTGCAGGCGAGGGGGCTGCGCGCTCGCCTGCTGGCGGCGATCGCCATCGCGGTCGGCGTCGGCTCTCTGACCGCGTGGGCCGTGGGCTCAGCCGTGGGGCCGCCCATCTTCCACGCGCACCTGCTCGAATCCGGGACCGCAGACCCGGCCGTCAATCGGCACGCAGAAGAAGCCTTCCGCACCGCCTCGGCGTTGAGCCTCTCACTGGCGCTCGTCGCCGCCGCCGTCACGTCGATCGTCATCAGCGCCTTCCTCGCGCGCCGGATCCAGCGCCGACTCGCCGGGGTCCGCAGCGCGGCGGAGCAGGTCGCGGTCGGCGACTACTCGGCTCGCGCTCCGCTGCTCGGCATGGGGTCGGAGTTCGACGAGCTCGCGCGGGCGTTCAACCGCATGGCGGTCGACCTGGCGGGGCTCGAGGTCGCGCGTACCCGGATGCTGAGCGAGCTCGCTCACGAGATGAGGACGCCGGCCGCCGTGCTCGAGGCCTACCTCGAAGCCATTCGCGATGGCGTCGCCCGTGCCGACGCACCGACCATCGAGATGCTGCGAGCACAGGTCGCGCGCCTCACTCGCCTGAGCCAGGACATCGCGCTCGTCACGACGGCCGAGGAGGGGCGGCTCGCCATGCGGCGCACCCGTGTGCCGGCGGGGCGGGTCCTCGATGACGCTGCCGCCCAGATCATCGGCCGTGCCGTCGCCGCAGGCGTGGCGTTCAGCGTGGACGTACCACCGAGCGCCGCCGCTGCACTGCTCGACGCCGATGTCGATCGGCTGGGTCAAGTGCTCACGAACCTGCTGGACAACGCGCTGCGGCACACCCCGGCCGGTGGTCACGTGCGCCTCGGCGCTGCTCGCGTCGGCGCCCTGCTCCGGATCACGGTGCGGGACGACGGGGAGGGCATCCCGCAGGAGCACGTGCCCCGCATCTTCGATCGCTTCTACCGCGTCGATACCGCGCGCGATCGGGCTCACGGCGGCTCGGGGGTAGGGCTGGCCATCGTCCGGGCGATCACGGAGGCCCACGGCGGCTCCGTGAGTGCCGCCAGCGGCGGGCCAGGACAGGGAACGGTGATCGCGGTCGAGCTGCCCTTGGCGCCGGACGGGTCGTGCAGTCTCGGGGCCGGGTCATGAAGGTTCCGTGAAGTCGCTCACCCGAACGGACCCGGGACTCCGCATCCTCGGTAGACATGAGGGTGAACCGAGTGCGGACGCTCTGGGCAGATGAGTCCCGGCACCACCGATCCGGGCCGCGGTCCCGGACCGGCGGAGACCCCGCACTGCGAACACTCGAGGAGAGATGAACCTGATGAAGAGCATCCGCAAGCTCGGTGCCGTCGCCGGCACCGCGATCGTGGTGTCCCTCGCGCTCGCCGCCTGCAGCGGCGCCAGCAGCACCACGACACCCGATGCGACACCTCCAAGCGCTGCACCGACCGCGTCTTCGACCGGGGAGGCCGGCGCGAGCCACAACGACGCCGACACCATGTTCGCCCAGATGATGATCGTCCACCACGAGGGCGCCATCGAGATGGCTGACCTCGCCGTCGAGCGGGCGGCGAGCGAAGAGGTCCGATCCCTCGCGGAGGGGATCTCCGCTGCCCAGGGGCCCGAGATCGAGAAGATGACCTCGTGGCTCGAGGCGTGGGGCGAGGAGACCATGAGCATGGGCGGCATGGACCACGGCGGGATGGACATGGACGGCATGAGCCAGGAGGAGGCCATGGCGGAGCTCGCGGGCCTCTCCGGGGTCGAGTTCGATCGCCGATTCCTCGAGCTCATGATCGCGCACCACGAGGGCGCCGTCGAGATGGCGCAGACCGAGCTGGAAGACGGTCAGAACACCGAGGCGCTCGCGCTCTCCGAGCAGATCGTCGCGGATCAGGAGGCGGAGATCGCTGAGATGCAGCAGCTGCTGTCGACAATCTGACGGGCTTCTGGCATCGTCGGGATCACCGCGTCGATCCCCCTGATGCTGGTCCTCACGACGCACTACTGAGAGGAACGATGCGCCATGGGTGAGACGGAAGAGACCGTCGTCATGGAGATGGTGGGAGTGCACTGGGCGTCCTCGAAGGCCGTCACGGAGACCAGTCTGTCCCGTCGTCCCGGCGTGACGCGCGTGGATGCCAATCCCGTCTCGCAGACCGCGACCGTCACGTTCGACCCGACGGTGACGTCGATCGCCGACCTGACCGAATGGATCCGCGACTGCGGCTATCACTGCTCCGGCCAGTCCGTGCCCGACCACCTCTGCGACCCGATGGGCGATCACGCGGCTCGGGGTGACGGCGACTCCCACCACAGCCAGGGTGCCGGATCCATCGCCCACGCCGCACATGCCGACGCCGGGCCGGCCCGCGACAGCCGGCTCGGTACCCGCGAGGCGCAGGACGTCATGGGTCACGGCGGCGGCCACGGCATGTCGATGGGATCGATGATCCGCGACATGCGGAACCGCTTCCTGGTGGCGGCGATCCTCTCGGTGCCGATCACGCTGTGGTCGCCGATCGGGCGCGAGGTCCTCGGCTTCACCGTCCCGGCGCCGTTCGGCCTGCGCGACGACGTCTTCGCGCTCATCCTCTCCCTGCCGGTGATCTTCTACGCGGCGTGGATCTTCTTCGACGGCGCCTACCGGGCGCTGCGCGCGCGGACGCTCGACATGATGGTCCTCGTCGCCGTGGGCGTGGGAGCGGGATGGATCTACAGCCTCGTCGTCACCCTCACGGGCGGCGGGGAGGTGTTCTACGAAGCGGCCACCGTGCTGGCCACCTTCGTGCTGCTGGGGCACTGGGTCGAGATGCGGGCCAGGGGCGGTGCGAACGATGCGGTGCGCACGTTGCTCGAGCTGGCGCCGCCGAAGGCTCTCGTCATCCGCGACGGCGAGACCATCGAGCTTCCGACGGCCGAGGTGATGCCCGGCGACCTGATGCTCGTGCGCCCCGGATCGAAGATCCCGACGGATGGGGTGGTGGAGTCGGGCGAGTCGGAGATCGACGAGTCCATGGTGACGGGGGAGAGCCTGCCCGTCTCCAAGTCGCCCGGAGCCGACGTGATCGGCGCGTCCGTGAACACCACCGGGACGCTGCGGGTCAGGGCGACCCGAGTCGGCGCCGATACCGCACTGGCGCAGATCGTCGCCCTCGTGCAGGAGGCGCAGAACTCGAAGGCCCCCGGTCAGCGGCTCGCGGATCGGGCAGCGTTCTGGCTCGTCTTCGTCGCGCTGATCGGAGGGTCGGCCACATTCCTTGCCTGGTGGCTCGCGGGCGCTGGCGTTCCGCAAGCCATCCTCTTCGCCATCACCGTCGTCGTCATCACCTGCCCCGATGCCCTGGGCCTCGCCACGCCGACGGCCATCATGGTGGGCACCGGGCTGGGAGCCAAGCGCGGCATCCTGTTCAAGAACGCGACCGCCCTCGAGACCGCGTCCGGCATCGACACCGTGGTGATGGACAAGACCGGCACCCTGACCAAGGGGGAGCCGGAGGTCACCGACTTCATCGCCCACGGCATCGACGAGGACGAGCTCCTGGCGCTCGTCGCCGCGGTCGAGCGGGAGTCCGAGCACCCGCTGGCGGGGGCCGTCGTGGACTACGCCGTCGCCCGCGGCGTCCGCTCGACGACGGCGAGCGCCTTCCGGAACGTGCCTGGGCACGGCGCCGGCGCGACCGTCGACGGACGGAAGATCTTCGTCGGCAACCGCAAGCTGATGGTCGGCGAAGGGATCGACCTGGCCCTCGTGGCACAGGAGCGGGAGTCCCTCGCGTCGACGGGCCGGACCGCCGTGCTCGTGGCCGTGGACGGCAGGGCTGTCGGCGTCATCGCCCTCGCCGATGCCGCACGCGAGACTGCCGCACCCGCTGTCGCGGCCCTGCACGAAGCCGGCATCGAGGTCGTCATGCTCTCCGGAGACAACGAGGCGACCGCCAACCGGATCGCCGCCCAGCTCGGCATCGACACCGTCATCGCCGAGGTCCTGCCCGGTGACAAGGCTGTCAAGATGCGGGAGCTGCAGCAGGCCGGCAAGCGCGTGGCGATGGTCGGGGACGGCGTGAACGACGCGCCCGCGCTGGCTCAGGCAGACCTGGGCATCGCGATCGGCGCCGGCACCGACGTGGCCATCGAGACCGCAGACGTCGTGCTGATGCGATCCGATCCGCTCGATGTCCCCATCGCCCTGACGATCGGCAAGGGCACCGTGCGCAAGATGCGTCAGAACCTGGCGTGGGCGATCGGGTACAACGTCATCGCCCTGCCGATCGCAGCCGGAGTCTTCTATCCCGCGTTCGGACTCATGCTCAGCCCCGAGATCGCCGCGATCTCCATGTCCGGTTCCAGTGTGATCGTCGCCGTGAACGCCCTGCTGCTGAAGCGCTTGCGCTTGCCGAGCCCCGTCGAAGCCGCAGCCGGTGCGAAGCGCGACCGGCCGCTCCCGGAGCCGAGCGGTGCCCGGCAGCCGTCCCAGCAGGTGAAGGCCGAATCGTCTGAGAGACAGGAGACCCCGTGAACGCGCAGGGCCAGCCCGAGCCGGCAACCGTCCTCGACCCCCAGCAACTGGAACGCATCCACGCCTGGTGGCGGGCGGCCAACTACCTGTCGGTGGGACAGATCTACCTCATGGACAATCCGCTCCTCCGCGAGCCGCTGCTGCCCGAGCACGTCAAGCCGCGCCTCCTCGGCCACTGGGGGACGACCCCCGGGCTCAACTTCATCTACGCGCACCTCAACCGGGCGATCATCGAGCGAGACCTCGACACGATCTACGTCATGGGCCCCGGGCACGGCGGGCCGGGCCCGGTGGCGGCGGCGTGGCTCGAAGGCACGTACAGCGAGACCTACCCGAACATCTCGCAGGACGCCGTGGGGATGGAGCGGCTGTTCCGCCAGTTCTCGTTCCCCGGTGGGATTCCCAGCCATGTCGCGCCGGAGACTCCCGGCTCGATCCACGAGGGCGGGGAGCTTGGCTACGCGCTCTCGCACGCCTACGGTGCGGCGTTCGACAATCCGGAGCTGATCGTCGCCGCCGTGGTGGGTGACGGCGAGGCGGAGACCGGTCCCCTTGCCGCGAGCTGGCATTCGAACAAGTTCATCGATCCGGCCCGCGACGGCACCGTGCTGCCGATCCTCCACCTGAACGGCTACAAGATCGCGAATCCGACAGTGCTGGACCGGATCGACCGGGACGAGCTGCACGGCCTGCTGCGGGGCTACGGCCACACGCCGCACTACGTCGAGGGCGATGATCCCGGGCAGATGCACCAGGACTTCGCCAGAGCTCTGGACGCCTGCCTCGACCAGATCGCGGAGATCAAGCGGCGAGCCCGCGAGGACGGCACGAACGAGCGTCCTCGCTGGCCGATGATCGTGCTGAGGTCCCCGAAGGGCTGGACAGGGCCAGCCGAGGTGGACGGGAAGAAGGTCGAAGGCTCCTGGCGCTCCCACCAGGTGCCCTTCAGCGCCGCTCGTGAGGACGACGGCCACCGAAAGGTGCTGGAGGACTGGCTGCGCAGCTACCGTCCCGAGGAGCTGTTCGACGAGAGCGGTGCTCCCGTCGAGGCGATCCGGACCCTGCACCCGACGGGCGCCCGCCGGATGAGCGCGAACCCCCATGCGAACGGCGGCGTGCTGCTTCGCGCATTGCGCATGCCGGAGTTCCGCGACTATGCGGTCGCGGTGACGGAACCGGGCACGGGGGCGGTCGAGTCCACGCGAGTGCTGGGCGAGATGCTGCGAGACGTGATGGCGATGAACTCGGACACCTTCCGGGTCTTCGCCCCGGACGAGAACAACTCCAACCGACTGGACGCAGTGCTCGAGGCGACGGATCGGACATGGAACGCGCGCACGGTGCCGGAAGACGATCGCCTCGCCCGAGACGGCCGAGTGATGGAGATCCTGTCCGAGCACACCTGCCAGGGTTGGCTCGAGGGCTATCTGCTGACGGGCCGACACGGGTTCTTCTCGTGCTACGAGGCGTTCGTGCACATCGTCGACTCGATGTTCAACCAGCACGCCAAGTGGCTCGACACCGCCAACCGCATCGAATGGCGCAGACCCATCGCATCGCTGAACTACCTGCTGACCTCGCACGTGTGGCGGCAGGATCACAACGGCTTCTCGCACCAGGATCCGGGCTTCATCGATCACGTGATCAACAAGAAGCCAGAGGTGATCCGCGTCTACCTGCCGCCGGACGCGAACACGCTGCTGTCCGTCGCCGATCACTGCCTGCGAAGCCGCCAGTACGTCAACGTCATCGTGGCGGGCAAGCAGCCGCAGCTGCAGTACCTCGACATGGAATCCGCCGTCGTGCACTGCACCAAGGGGATCGGCATCTGGGAATGGGCGAGCTCCGACGCGGGTGCCGAGCCCGACGTCGTGATGGCTTGCGCCGGCGACGTGCCGACGATGGAGACGCTCGCGGCCGTCGACTTCCTGCGCACTCGCTTCCCCGACCTGCGCATCCGAGTGGTCAACGTCGTCGACCTCATGCGGCTGCAGGACGATGCTGAGAACCCGCACGGGCTGACGGACCGCGACTTCGACGCGCTCTTCACGACAGGCGCGCCGGTGATCTTCGCCTACCACGGCTACCCCTGGCTGATCCACCGGCTGACCTACCGGCGCACGAACCACCACAACTTCCACGTGCGCGGGTACAAGGAGGAGGGCACGACCACCACCCCGTTCGACATGTGCGTGCTCAACCAGATCGACCGCTTCAGTCTGGCCATCGACGTGATCGACCGCGTTCCGCGGCTTCGCGAGAGCTCAGCCCACGTGCGCGAGGAGCTCAAGGACAAGCTGCTCGAGCACCGCCAGTACATCCGAGTCCACGGCGAGGACATGCCAGAGATCACCGACTGGCAGTGGTCGTGGGGGCCCGATCCGGCAGGCCGGCCGCAGAGCGGCACCGTGGACCGATCCGTCTAGCATGCGGCTGTCCAGCCGAGCCGGTGGCGCGACGGAGCCCGAACCGACGCGCCACGAGCCCGCGGTGCCCTACGAGGCGGTGCTGTTCGACATGGATGGGGTGGTCACCCAGACCGCGGTCGTGCACGCGGCGGCGTGGAAGCAGCTCTTCGATGAGGTTCTGCGAGATCCTCGGCTCTCGACCGCCGATGCGGCACGGCCATTCGACGAGGGTGAGGACTACCGGCGCTACGTCGACGGGAGGCAGCGCGAGGATGGAGTGGTCGCGTTCCTCGCGTCGCGCGGCATCCGACTGCCCGACGGCAGTCCAGAGGACGGGCCGGACGAGTGGTCGGTCTACGGGCTCGGTGCGCGCAAGAACGTGCTGTTCCTCGAATCGGTGCGCCGCGCGGGCGTAGCCGCCTATCCGGGAACCGTCGCCCTGCTGAAGCGCTTGCGCTCGGGCGGGGTTCCTGTGGGCCTTGTCACCGCGAGCCGCAACGCTCGCGCTTCGCTGGTTGCAGCCGGGCTCGACGTCGAGTTCGACGTGATCGTCGACGGGCAGACCGCTGCGGAGGAGCGGCTGCCGGGCAAGCCGGATCCGGCGATGTTCCTCGCGGCGGCGCGCCTGCTCGGCGTACCGCCGGCGCGCGCGGCGGTCGTGGAGGATGCTGTCTCCGGTGTCGAGGCTGCTCGACGCGGCGGCTTCGGGCTCGTGGTCGGCATCGACCGCACGGGGAACCGCGAGCAGCTCGAGCTGGCCGGCGCCGATGTCGTGCTGGGAGACGTCTCACAGCTCGACCTGGGCGCCACCGAGGCCGACTCCTGGACCCTGGTCTACGACGGCTTCGACCCTGCGCACGAGGGCCATCGCGAGGCGCTGACCGCTCTGGGCAACGGGTACATGGCGACCCGAGGGGCGCGTCCCGAGCATCACGATGACGGCGTGCACTATCCCGGCACGTACTTGACAGGGGTCTACAACCGTGCCACCGGCGTGATCCATGGTCACGCGCTCGAGGAGGAGCACCTGGTCAACGTCCCCAACTGGCTGCCGCTCGACCTCCGCATCGGGGATGGGCCGTGGTGGTCGAGCGGGGGGATCCGAGTCGTGGAGGAGCGGAGCGAGCTCGACCTGCGTCGCGGGGTCCTCACGCGCCGAGCCACCTTGATCGGAGAGTCCGGCCAACGACTCAGCATCCTCCAGCGGCGGCTGGTCGCGATGCACAACCCTCACCTCGCGGGGTTGGAGACCACCATCACGGCCGAGGGCTTCAGCGGCGCCGTCGGCGTTCGGGTCGGCATCGATGCGGCCGTGGCGAACGGCAACGTCCGCGCCTATGCCAGCACCCGGCATCTCTCCGACCCCTCGTTCACCGAGGCGGCCATCGACACGGTGCTGTGCGAAGTCAGCACCGTGCAGAGCCGGATCGGCATCGCGCTCGCCGTTCGGACCACGCTCACGGGCGATGCGACCGTGACGCCACGCGCCGCTGAGCGCGACGGCGCGGCTCACTGGCGGCAGTTCGACCTCCGGCTCGCGGACGGCCTGCCGGTCACGATCGACAAGGATGTCGCCGTGGTCACCTCCCGCGACGGTGCCATCGCGTCCCCCGGCGCTGCCGCGCTGACCGAGCTGGACCGTCGGCGCCCGGGCTTCGAGGCGCTGCTGACCGAGCATGTGGCGGCGTGGCGGCGCTTGTGGGATCGATTCGCGATCGCGCTCGATTCCGATCAGCAGTCACGCTTGCTCCTCAACCTGCATGTCTTCCATCTCCTCCAGACCATCTCCGTGCACAGCGCAGCGCTCGATGCCGGGGTGCCCGCCCGCGGTCTCCACGGCGAGGGCTACCGGGGGCACGTCTTCTGGGACGAGCTGTTCTTCATGCCGGTCGTCGGGTTGCGATGCCCTCGGGTCGGTCAGGCGCTGCTGGAGTACCGCTGGCGGCGGCTGGATGCCGCTCGGGCCGCGGCGCGCGCGCAAGGACTCGAGGGGGCGCTCTTCCCCTGGCAGAGCGGCAGCGACGGACGCGAGGAGACCCCGCGAGAGCTGTACAACACGCGCTCGGCCCGCTGGATGCCGGACAACTCGAGCCGTCAGCGCCATGTCGGGCTCGCGGTGGCCTTCAACGCGTGGCAGCACTTCCAGGCCACCGGCGACCGGGACTGGCTCGCAGCGCGCGGTGCGGAGCTCATCGTCGAGGTCACCCGGATGTTCGCGTCGTCGGCACGCTGGGAGCCCGAGACGGGCAGATACCACATCGACGGCGTGATGGGGCCCGACGAGTACCACGATGGATACCCGCACGCGCCGGGCGAGGGCCTGCGCGACAACGCCTACACGAACGTGCTCGTGTCGTGGCTCTGCGACCGCGCCGCCGATGCGCTGGAGGAGCTGCGAGGTCATCCCGGTGACGACCTCGTAGACCGGCTGCACATCACGACGGACGAGATCCGTATGTGGTCCGTGCTCGGCAGCCGTCTTGCTGTGCCGTTCCACGCCGATGGCGTGATCAGCCAGTTCGACGGCTATGAGCAGCTGCTCGAGCTCGACTGGCAGCGCTACCGCGCCACGTACGGCAACATCGGGCGGCTCGATCTCATCCTCGAGGCCGAGGGCGACATGGCCAACCGCTACAAGCTCTCGAAGCAGGCGGATGTGCTCATGCTGATCTACCTCCTCGGGCCCGCCGGCGTGATCGAGCAGCTGCATCATCTCGGCTACGAGTGCTCGGAGCGGGACCTCGAGCGCACGATCGCGTACTACCTCCCCCGAACCGCGAACGGCTCGACGCTCAGCCGTGTCGTGCACGCCTCGGTCCTGGCCCGATTCGACGAGGTGCAGGCTTGGTCCACGTTCCGGGCGGCCTTGATCGCAGACCTGGATGACACGCAGGGCGGCACCACGCGCGAGGGGATCCACCTCGGGGCGATGTCCGGGACGATCGACATCGTGATCCGTGCCTTCGCCGGCCTGCGGACCGAGGCGGATGCGCTCATCCTCGATCCCCGCCTGCCCGGCCACCTCGAGGATGCGGGCTTCCAGATCGGCTACCGGGGCCATCGGATCGACGTGTCCCTGAGCCGAGATCTCGTGACGGTCTCGCTGCTGCCGTGCGGCGCACCTCCCGTCCGGGTCGGAGTCGCGGGACGCTTCGCGCTCCTCTCGGGAGGCGAGAGCGAGCGGTTCCCGCTGGCGCGAGGGACGCGCGGGGATGCGCGGTCGGCGACGAGCGCGCAGGATCCAACACACCGAACCAACCGGGAGGATGGGCGATGAGCAAGACCAGGGTGGCCGTCAACGGATACGGCGTGATCGGGAAGCGGGTCGCCGACGCGGTGCGGCTGCAGCCAGACATGGAGCTCGTCGGCGTCGCCGACGTCGCGACCGATTGGCGCATCATGGCCGCGAGAGGCAAGGCGCCGATCTTCGGCGCGACCGACGACGCGGCGCGCGCCATGCGTGCGGCTGGATTGGACATCGCCGGCACGCTGGAGGATCTCATCAGCGCGGTCGACATCGTGGTGGACACCACTCCGAAGCGCGTCGCGGCTGGCAACATCCAGCGGTACCGGGATGCCGGGGTCAGGTTCGTGCTCCAGGGTGGGGAGTCGCATGAGACGACCGGGCACTCCTTCGTCGCGCAGGCGAACTACGAGAGCGCGCTCGGTCGCGAGAGCACCCGGGTCGTGTCGTGCAACACGACGAGCATCGTGCGCGTGCTGGGCGCGCTGCATGACGCCGGCCTCCTCTCGAGCGCTCGAGGGGTGCTGATCCGACGTGCCACGGATCCATGGGAATCGCACCTGGGCGGCATCATGAACACCGTCGTCCCGGAAGCGAGGATCCCCTCGCATCAAGGGCCGGACGCGCAGACGGTGATGCCTGAGCTCGACCTCGTCACCATCGCGGCGAAGGGCGCGCACACGGAGACGCACAACCACTACTGGACCCTTCGGATGACGAAGCAGGTGACCCGGGATGAGGTGCTCGACGCGTTCCGCGCCGCTCCGCGCGTCGCGTTCATCCGGATGTCCGACGGTCTCGTCGCGCTGAACTCCACGATCGAGCTCATGCGTGACCTCGGCCGACCGCGGGGCGACATGTGGGAGGTGGCGATCTGGGAGGATCTGGTCACCGTGCAGGACGACGAGGTGTACTTGACCTACCAGGTCCACAACGAGTCGATCGTCGTGCCGGAGACCATCGACGCGATCCGTGCGCTGACCGGGAGCGCGCCCGACGCTGCCTCCTCGATGCGGATGACCGACGCGACGCTCGGCATGACGGGCGACTTCCTGACGCCTTCGCCCGGCCAGCCGAAGTGAATCGGACCGGGTCGCCGGCTCGCGGCGCCCGCAGGGCGGCGCAGCGAGCGATAGGATCACCGCATGCCTGAGAGCTGGTGGGGGAACGCGATCTTCTCGCTCATCCCGACGATCGTGCTCGGGCTGCTGTTCTGGATGGTGCTGCGGTTCATCATCCGCGGCGACCGCACCGCCCGGCTCGAGTACGACCGCATCGAGGCCGAGGAGCGCGCGAAGGCGGGTCTGCCTCCCAGGGGATCGGCGGATGCGTCCGCGGCCGCACCGAGCACGGCTCCGGCCGCGCAGGCGGCCGAGCGCGCATCCGCGTCCACGCCGTCGCCCGACGACCCAGCCCGCTGACGCGCGGGCGGCGCCGCCGGCCATCGCGGACGTCGGACGGCGTCAGCGCATGACGGGTGCCGCGACCTGCGGCTCGAGCCGCGCTTGCGGCACGAGCAGCTCGGCCCCTGGCGCGCCCTTCGTCCAGCGCTGCTCCTTGCGCAGGAAGAAGTGCACCGCGAGGTAGCTCGCGCCGAGCGCGAGGATCGCGATGCCGAGCGAGAGCCAGTCCTCGCCCGAGACGGGCTGCGATGAGAACGCCGACGTGCCGGTGAGCGCGAGCGGCACCATGATGAAGACGTTGTTCGCCGTGTGCAGCACCGACGCGGCCTCGAGGCCGCCGGTGCGGAACGTGAGCATCGAGCACGTGAAGCCGACGAGCGAGAGCTGCAGCGTCGCGGCGATCGATGCATGCATGTGCGCGGCGCCGAAGATGAGGCCCGTGAGCGCGCCGATGCCGATCGAGGCGACCCAGGGGTTCGCGATCCACCCGCCGAGCATCTGGGTGAGGAAGCCGCGGAACGCGAACTCCTCGCCCGTCGCCTGCAGCGGGGTCGTGAGCAGGATGATCGCGACGAGCCCCCAGTTGGGGTTCCACTGCCACTCGATGCTCGGGTCGAGCGAGAGCGTGACGCCGATGTAGATGGCGAAGATCGGCACGATCACGATCGCCGCGCGGCCGACGGTCGCCCAGCGCCAGCGGCCGACGACGCTCGAGACGTAGCCGCCGGCGCCCTTGCCGAAGGCGGCGGCCGCGACGATCGCGCCCGGGATCATCGAGGCCCACGAGAGGTTGACGCCCGCCATGCCGAGCGGCGAGCCGATGACCTCGAACAGCGCGTCGAAGGCCGCGGAGTCCGGGTTGGTCGACGCCTCGGCGAGGTCGAGGTCCAGCAGCGCGTCGACGAGGCCGGGCATGATGAGCGCGAGCATGACGATCTGCCCGGCGGCGAAGAACCCGATCGCGATCGCCCAGGCGAGGAACCAGCGGCCGACGCGCTTCGTGAGCGGGCGGAAGGCGTTCGCGTACGCCTGGTCGGGCATCGGGAGCGCTGCCGGCAGCAGCGCCGGCTTCGAGGGCGGCGGGGCGGATGCGTAGCCCTGCGGCGCATAGCCGTAGCCCGGCTGGCCGTAGGCCTGCGGGGGGTACGACGGCTGCCCGTAGCCCTGCGGCGCCGGCTGGCCGTAGCCGCCGTAGCCCGGCTGGCCGACCGGCGCGGGCGGGAGCACCGGCTGGCCGTACTGCGGCTGGGCAGCGCTCGGCTGCGGGTAGCCCTGCTGGGCAGGCTCGTGGCCGGTCTCGGGCTGGACGGGCTGCGGCTGCTCCCAGGGCTGGGCGGGCTGATCGTTCACCTGGCTCCTTCGACGTCGTCCCGAGGCTATCGGGGCGAGCCAGGCGTTCCGTGTGGGCGCACCTCGAACAGGTCGCCCGGCTGGCACTCGAGCGCATCGCACAGCGCGATGAGGGTGGAGAAGCGGATGGCCCTGGCGCGGTCGTTCTTGAGCACCGAGAGGTTGACGAGGCTCACGCCGACCGCCGCGGCGAGCGCCGTGAGCGTCATCCCGCGCGCCTCCAGCAGCTCGTCGAGCCGGCAGTGCAAGCGCGAGAGGTCCTCCTCCGCCGGCACTAGACGAGCCCTTCCGTGTCGCGCTGCAGCCGCGCGCCGACCGAGAAGACCGTGCTGGCGAGCGCGCCGACGAAGGCGAGCATGACGAAGGGGAAGGGGTCGACCGCGATCACCGGGGTCTCGAAGTCACCGCCGGACAGCGCGGCGACCGCGCCGTTCGCGCCCATGTTCGCGAAGAGGGGCACGAGCGCGGCGCCGATGACGGCGGTCAGTCCGGCCGTCGCCACGAGCGCGGTGTTGCGCCGCGAGAAGACACGACCGCGGAGGATGCTGACGGCGAGCCACAGCAGCGATCCCACGACGACGAGCACCGTGGCGACCAGCGCCGCCTGCTCGAGCACGAGCGCGACGAGGGACGGGATGGGCAGCTCGGCTGCCACGACGACCGCTCGGTCGAGCTCGATCGTCACGGGGTCGCCGCCCGGCCCGATCGGTGCCTCGGCTCGCGTGCCGGCGAAGCGCAAGGGCACGCGCACCGCGCCGCCGCCCAGCAGCTCTGCGACGCGCACGACGCCGGCGACGGCGACGGAGACGGCGATCGCGGCGCCCGCGACGACGAAGGCGGCGAGCGAGGCGGCGTCGCCGCGGGCCAGGGTCCGGCTGGAACTCGCGGTGGATGTCATGATGGCTCCTTGCGATCGAGTTATCGATCCTCATTGTTATCGACCGTCGATACGTTAACGACGGTCGACAAGGACGTCAAGCGCGCGCCGCGCACGGCGGCCTCCACGCATCCGTCGTTCGTGCCCACAGCGAACACGGCCGCGGCGTCCCCCACCCCGCGGCTACGCTCGAGATCAACGAAGGGAGGCAGCGATGTTCGAGAGGTTCACCGACCGCGCTCGCCGAGTCGTGGTGCTCGCTCAGGAAGAGGCGAAGCTGCTCAACCACAACTACATCGGCACGGAGCACATCCTGCTCGGCCTCATCCACGAGGGCGACGGCGTCGCAGCCAAGGCCCTCGAGCAGCTCGGCATCTCGCTCGATGCCGTCCGCGCGCAGGTGCAGGACATGATCGGCACCGGCAGCCAGCAGACGACGGGCCACATCCCGTTCACGCCGCGCGCCAAGAAGGTGCTCGAGCTGAGCCTGCGCGAGGCGCTGCAGCTCGGCCACAACTACATCGGCACGGAGCACGTGCTGCTCGGCCTCATCCGCGAGGGCGAGGGCGTCGCCGCCCAGGTGCTCGTCAAGCTCGGCGCCGACCTCAACCGGGTGCGCCAGACCGTCAACCAGCTCCTCGCCGGCTACCAGGGCAAGGAGTCGACCACGGTCGGCGGTGACACGACCCAGCAGTCCGACACCAAGGGCTCGCAGATCCTCGACCAGTTCGGGCGCAACCTCACGCAGGCCGCGCGCGACGGCAAGCTCGACCCCGTCATCGGCCGCGAGAAGGAGATCGAGCGGGTCATGCAGATCCTCTCGCGCCGCTCGAAGAACAACCCCGTGCTCATCGGCGAGCCCGGCGTCGGCAAGACGGCCGTCGTCGAGGGCCTCGCGCAGGCGATCATCAAGGGCGAGGTGCCCGAGACGCTCAAGGACAAGCAGGTCTACACGCTCGACCTCGGCAGCCTCATCGCCGGCAGCCGCTACCGCGGCGACTTCGAGGAGCGCCTCAAGAAGGTGACGAAGGAGATCCGCACGCGCGGCGACATCATCACCTTCATCGACGAGATCCACACGCTCGTCGGCGCGGGCGCCGCCGAGGGCGCGATCGACGCGGCCAACATCCTCAAGCCGCTCCTCGCGCGCGGCGAGCTGCAGACGATCGGCGCCACGACGCTCGACGAGTACCGCAAGCACTTCGAGAAGGATGCCGCGCTCGAGCGCCGCTTCCAGCCCATCCAGGTCAACGAGCCGTCGGTCGCCCACACGATCAACATCCTCAAGGGCCTGCGCGACCGCTACGAGTCGCACCACAAGGTGACGATCACCGACGGCGCGCTCGTCGCTGCGGCGAACCTCGCCGACCGCTACGTGCAGGACCGCTTCCTGCCCGACAAGGCGATCGACCTGATCGACGAGGGCGGCGCCCGCCTGCGGCTGTCGATCCTCTCGGCACCGCCGGAGCTGCGCGAGTTCGACGAGCGCATCGCCGACGTCCGCTCCCGCAAGGAGGGGGCGATCGAGGGCCAGGACTTCGAGGCGGCTGCGCGCCTGCGCGACGAGGAGAAGGAGCTGCTCGGCGAGCGGCTGCGGCTCGAGAAGCACTGGCGCTCCGGCAACGGCGGCCACACGGGCATCCTCGACGAGGGCGTCATCGCAGAGGTGCTCGCGAACGCGACCGGCATCCCGGTGTTCAAGCTCACCGAGGAGGAGTCGGCGCGCCTCGTCTTCATGGAGAAGGCGCTGCACCAGCGCGTCATCGGCCAGGAGGAGGCCGTGAGCGTGCTCGCGAAGACGATCCGCAGGCAGCGCGCGGGCCTCAAGGACCCGCGTCGCCCCTCGGGGTCGTTCATCTTCGCCGGCCCCACGGGCGTCGGCAAGACCGAGCTCGCCAAGGCGCTCGCCGAGTTCCTGTTCGACGACGAGGACGCCCTCATCTCGCTCGACATGTCGGAGTTCAGCGAGAAGCACACCGTCTCGCGGCTCTTCGGCGCCCCTCCCGGGTTCGTCGGCTTCGAGGAGGGCGGCCAGCTCACCGAGAAGGTGCGCCGCAAGCCGTTCTCGGTCGTGCTCTTCGACGAGATCGAGAAGGCGCACGTCGACATCTTCAACTCGCTGCTGCAGATCCTCGAGGAGGGCCGCCTCACCGACGGCCAGGGCCGCGTGGTCGACTTCAAGAACACGGTCATCATCATGACCACGAACCTCGGCACGAAGGACATCTCGGGCGGGCCCGTCGGCTTCGTGCTCGAGGGCTCGAGCGAGAACGACTACGAGCGGATGCGCGCGAAGGTCCGCGAGGAGCTCAAGAAGAACTTCAAGCCCGAGTTCCTCAACCGCGTCGACGAGACGATCGTCTTCCCGCAGCTCAGCCCGGACGAGCTGCTGCAGATCGTCGACCTGTTCATCAAGCGCCTCGCGGAGCGCCTGATGGACCGCGACATGACGATCGAGCTCACCGAGGCGGCCAAGCGCCGGCTCATCCACATCGGCCACGACCCGGCGCTCGGCGCTCGGCCGCTGCGCCGCGCGGTGCAGCACGAGGTCGAGGATGTGCTGAGCGAGAAGATCCTGCACGGCGAGCTGGGCTCGGGGGAGCACGTCACGGTCGACTTCGTCGACGACGAGTTCGTCTTCACCCACACGTCGCCGGAGCCGCACGAGCCGGAGCTCGCGCCCGCCGGCGCCTGACCCGCGCAGCTGAGGAGGGGACCCCGAACGGGGTCCCCTCCTCGCGATTCACCCACCATTCACCGATCCGACTCCCGGAGGGGTCGCCAATCGGCCCCGCGCTCCATAGGCTCAGTCACGGTGCCCCGCACCACCCCCTGTCACCTTGCCTTCGGAGATCCTGTGAACACCAAAGCGAAGCGCTCGCTCGCGGCCGGAGCCGCCTGCGCGCTGGGCGTCGGGCTGCTCGTGAGCACCCCGACGGTCGCGAACGCCGCGCCCATCACCGTCGACCCGACGACCACGGCGGTCGTCAACCTCCTGCACTTCAACGACTTCCACGGCCGACTCGACGCGACGACGACCGTGCAGTTCGCCGGCACGATCGAGCAGCTGCGCGTCGACTATCCCGAGTCGACCGTCCTGCTCTCGGGCGGCGACAACATCGGCGCATCCGCCTTCACGTCCGCCTCGCAGGGCGACGAGCCGACGATCGAGGTGCTGAACGCCATGGGCGTCGACGCCGCCGCGGTCGGCAACCACGAGTTCGACAAGGGTGTCGACGACCTCACCGGCCGCGTGGCCGACCTCATCGAGTTCCCCTACCTCTCGGCGAACGTCACGCTGAACGGCGCTCCGATCGGCCCCGCGTACGAGCTCGTCGAGATCGACGGCATCACCGTCGGCGTCGTCGGTGCCGTGACGGAGTTCACGCCGTCGCTCGTCGACGGCTCCGGCATCGTGGGCGTCGAGTTCGGCGACCCGGTGGTCGCCGTCAACGAGGTCGCAGCCGCCCTCTCCGACGGCAACGCCGCGAACGGCGAGGCCGACGTGATCGTCGCCGAGATCCACGAGGGCTCGCAGGTCGTGCTCCCGGTCAACGCCCCGCAGGCCGACCAGCAGGCGCTGCTCGGTGCCGACGCGGCTGCCGGCGGTCCCTTCGGCGACATGGTCAACAGCCTCTCCGCCGACGTCGACGTCATCTTCAACGGCCACACGCACCGCACCTACTCGTGGCTCGCGCCCGTGCCGGGCGTCGCGGGCGAGACGCGCCCCATCGTGCAGTCGAACGAGTACTCCAACCTCGTCGGCCAGGTCGTCCTGGCGGTCGACCGCGCGTCGCTCGACGTCTCGGTCGAGGTGCTCACGAACCACGCGCGCACGACCGCTCCTGCCGCCGACCTCGTCGCCGCGTTCCCGCGCGTCGCGGCCGTCAAGCAGATCGTCGACGCGGCGGTCGCCGAGGCCGCAGTGATCGGCAACGTCGAGGTCGGCACGATCTCGGGCCCGATCACCGTGCCGGCGCTCTCGAACGGCAACCGCGGCGAGGAGTCGACCGCGGCGCAGATGGTCGCGAACATGTACCGCGACCAGCTCGCCCCCGAGGGCCGCGGCGGCGCCGAGATCGGCATCGTCAACCCGGGTGGCGTGCGCGACAGCCTGCTGTACGCCGCGACCTCGCCCGAGACCGAGGACGGTGTCGTGCGCCTCGCCGAGGCGAACAACGTGCTGCCGTTCATCAACAACCTCTGGACGATCACGATGACCGGTGCTGAGCTCGACCTGCTGCTCGAGCAGCAGTGGCAGCGCGACGCCGCAGGCGTGCCGCTCGCGACGGGCCGCACCTACCTGCAGCTCGGCCTGAGCGACAACGTCACGTACGTCTCCGACCCGTCGCGGGCGATCGACGACCGCGTGAGCGACATCGCGATCGACGGCGAGTTCGTCTCGCCCGACCAGGAGATCCGCATCGCGAGCGCCTCGTTCCTCATGGGCGTCAACGGCGGCACCCCTGGCGACAACTTCTGGGCGTTCGCCGAGGGCACCGACGAGCGCGACTCGGGCCTCGTCGACCTCGACGCGCTGCTCGCGTACCTCGCCGACAACCCGGGCCTCGCGCCCGACTACTCGGTGCGGCACGTCGACGTCGTCGGCCTGCCGGAGGGCGCGGTCGCCGCGGGCTCTGAGCACACCGTCGAGGTGCGCCAGCTCGACCGCATCCGCTCGCTCGGCGCCGAGGCGTCCGAGACGGTCGAGATCGTGGACGAGACCGGTGCCGTCGTCGGCACGGGCGACGTCGTCGTCAACACCGATGCCTCCGGCAACCCGCTCACGACGTCGGCGACCGTGACGTTCACGGTCTCGACGCCCGAGGCCACGGTCGCCGGCCCCGTCACCGCCGCCTACGCGGTGCGCACCGCTACGAGCGAGGTGCCGTTCCAGCTCGAGGTCGTCGAGCCCACGTCCCGCATCGCGGGCGAGGACCGCTTCCAGACCGCGGTCGAGATCTCGAGGGCCGCGTACCCCGAGGGCGCTCCGGTCGTCTACGTCGCGAGCGGCGAGCGCTGGCCCGACGCGCTCACGGCAGCCCCGGCCGCCGCGCACGAGGGTGGCCCGCTCCTCCTCGCGCGCCACGGCTCGGTGTCCTACGACGTGCTCGCCGAGATCGACCGGCTCGGCGCCGAGCGCGTCGTGATCGTCGGCGGCGAGCCGACGCTCAGCGCCGCGGTCGAGGCGTCGATCGGCGAGGTCGACGGCGTCACGACGATCGACCGGATCGCCGGCGCCGATCGCTTCGAGACGAGCCGCCTCGTCGCGGAGTACGCGTTCGAGTCGGCCGACGGCGCGTACGTCGCCACCGGCCTGCGGTTCCCCGACGCCCTCTCCGCGGGTGCCGCGGCGGGCCACCTCGACATGCCGCTCGTCCTCGTCGACACGCGCGAGGCCGTCCCGGCCGCGACGATCTCGACGCTCGAGGGCCTCGGCGTTGCGCGGGTCCGGATCGTCGGCGACACCAAGGCCGTGCCGTCGTCGAACGCCGCACAGTTCGTCGACGCCGGCTTCAGCGTCCGCCGGCTCGGCGGGGTCGACCGCTTCGCGACCAGCGCGATCGTGACGGCCTCGGCGTTCGACGCGGCTCCGAACGGCGCCTACCTCGCCTCCGGGTACAGCTTCCCCGACGCCCTCGCGGGCGGCGCGGTCGCCGGTGCCCAGGGTGCGCCCCTGCTGATCAGCACCTCGGCGTGCGTGCCTTCGCGCGTGCTCGCTGAGCTCGACCGACTGCAGCCCACCTCGGTGACGCTGCTCGGCGGGGAGCCGTCGCTCTCGGCCACGGTTGCGTGGCTCGGCAGCTGCGACTGATCGGCTGATCGATCGATCGCGGAGGGGCGGGGCTGCGGCTCCGCCCCTCCGTCGTCCGCCCGCGTGTGGGCGGTGCGCCCTAGCGTCCCGCCCATGGCACGCATCATCTTCGACACCGCGACGACCATCAACGGCTTCCTCGCCGACGACGAGCACTCGCTCGCGTGGCTCTTCGCCGTCGACGGCGGCACCGATCCCGACGACACCCTGCTGCCGGCCGACGCGACGGTGATGGTGCTCGGCGCACACACCTACGAGTGGATGCTCCGCGAGTGGCACGCGACGGGGCGGGATCAGGCGTGGCACGACTTCGCGGGCGAGCGGCCGGCGTTCGTCTTCACGACCCGCGAGCTGCCCGTGCCGGAGGGTTCCGACATCCGCTTCCTCCGGGGCTCGGTCGCCGACGCGCTGCCGGAGCTGCGGGCGGCGGCCGGCGACGGCGACATCTGGGTTGTGGGCGGCGGCGACCTCGCCGGCCAGTTCCTCGACGCGGGCGCGCTCGACGAGGTTGCGATCTCGGTCGCGCCCGTCGCGCTCCCGAGCGGCGCGCCGCTCATGCCGCGCCGGGTCGAGTCCGACCGGCTCACGCTCGTCGAGGTGCGTCGGGTGGGGCAGTTCGCGCGGCTCGTCTATCGGGTCGCCTGAGCTCCAGCGCGCGGGTGGGCTCGAACGGGGAGGGGCGTAGGCTCGATCCCTATGGCCGACGCACCCGCTCCTGCCCCCGATCGCTCCGAGCTCACCGTGCGGGCCGCGCGCACGAGCGACGTGCGCGCGATGCGCGACCTCATCGAGCCCTACGTGCGCCGACGCATCCTGCTCGGCAAGGAGCTCGTGACGCTCTTCGAGGCCGTGCAGGAGTTCGTCGTCGCGGAGCGCGACGGGCAGGTGGTCGGCTGCGGCGCGCTCCACGTCATGTGGGAGGACCTCGGCGAGGTGCGCACCATCGCCGTCGCGGAGGGTGCGCTCGGCAAGGGCGTCGGCCACGCCATGCTCGTCGACCTCGAGGAGCGCGCGCGGCAGCTGGGGCTCACGCGGCTGTTCTGCCTCACGTTCGAGACCGACTTCTTCGGCCGCCACGGCTACGAGGAGGTCGCCGAGCAGGTCGTCGAGCCCGAGGTCTTCGTCGAGCTGCTGCGCTCGGCCGACGGCGGCGTCGCCGAGTTCCTCGACCTCGCGCACGTGAAGCCCAACACGCTCGGCAACACACGCATGCTCAAGCGGCTGTGAGCCCGCGTCCGACGCCTACCCTGGATCGGTGAGCACGCCGAAGACAGCCAAGCGCCGCGCCGCGGTGCGTCGGCGTCGCACGCTGCTCGGCCTCGTGCTCGTCATCGCGGTCGCCGCTGCCGCGCTGCTCGTCTGGCGGCCGTGGGAGCCGGGCGAGGCACCGCCGCCCGCGACCCCGCCGAGCGAGATCGCGAGCGCCGCGCCCGTCGAGTCGGAGACGCCCACGCCGACCCCGACGACGCCGTTCACCCCGATCGGCGGAAGCCCGAGCGCCGCGCCCGGTGAGCCGTGCGCGCCCGAGGCCGTGCGCATCACGCCGACGACCGATCACTCGACGTACGCGGCCGGCGAGCCCGTGCTGCTGTCGTTCACGATCGAGAACACCGGGGAGAGCGCGTGCTCGCTCAACGCCGGCACCGCCGTGCAGGAGTACGAGATCCGCACGGGCGATGAGGTCGTCTACCGCTACACCGACTGCGCCGCCGACGTGCAGGACAACATGGTGCAGCTCGAGCCCGCGACGCCGCAGTCGACCGTGCCGATCGAGTGGGACCGCACCCCGTCGTCGATCGAGACGTGCACGGCCGAGCGCCCGCAGGTGACGGCGGGCGGTGCCGCCTACAACCTCAGCGTGCGGGTCGGCGACTACGCGAGCGCCGAGAGCCGGCAGTTCATCCTCGAGTGAGGCCGGCGGCTCAGAAGCCGGGGACGGCTTCGAGCGGGTCGTGCTGCCGCTGGCGGCGGCCTGCCGCGAGCGTCTCGGCGACGGCGCTTCGCACGAGCGCGACGCCCTCGTCGACGACTCGCGCGTAGCCGAGCCTGCGCGCCTCGGCCGCTCGCCGCTTCGCCGCCGAGGCGGCGCGGATCTCGCCCGCGAGCGAGATCTCGCCGACCGCGGCGAGCTCACGGGGCAGCGCGGTGTTGCGGAAGGCGCTCGCGATCGCGAGCGCGATCGCGAGGTCGGCGCCCGGCTCGGTGACGCGGATGCCGCCGACGGTCGAGACGTAGACGTCCTGGTTGCCGAGCGCGATGCCGGCGTGCCGCTCGAGCACCGCGATGACCATCGCGACGCGCGAGGAGTCGACGCCGTTCACGACCCTGCGCGGCTGAGCGGTCGACGCGGGCACGACGAGGGCCTGCATCTCGACCGGGAGCGCGCGGCGGCCCTCGAGCGCGATCGTCACGCACGTGCCGGCGAGCGGCGTCGCGGAGCGCGAGAGGAAGAGGCCGGAGGGGTCGGGCACCTCGAGGATGCCGTCGCCCGTCATCTCGAAGCAGCCGACCTCATCGGTCGGCCCGAAGCGGTTCTTCGAGGTGCGCACGAAGCGCAGCGCCGTCTGCCGATCGCCGTCGAAGTGCGCGACGACGTCGACGAGGTGCTCGAGCACGCGGGGACCGGCGACCGAGCCGTCCTTCGTGACGTGGCCGACGAGCAGGAGCGGCACGCCCGCATCCTTCGCGGCCCTCGTGAGCGCGGCGGCGACGTCGCGCACCTGGCTCGGCCCGCCCGCGAGCGACTCGTTCGCGGCGTTCGCGACCGTCTGCACGGAGTCGACGATCACGAGCTCCGGCGCGGTGTCGCGCACCTGGCCGAGGATCGTCGCGAGGTCGGTCTCACTCGCGAGGTACAGCTGCGGCTCGAGCGCGCCCGTGCGCTCGGCGCGCAGCCGCACTTGCGCGATCGACTCCTCGCCCGAGACGTAGAGCACGCGGCGGCCGCTCGAGGCAGCGCGCGCGGCGACCGCGAGCAGCAGCGTCGACTTGCCGACGCCCGGCTCGCCCGAGCACAGCACGACCGCGCCCGGCACGATGCCGCCGCCGAGCACGCGGTCGAACTCGGCGATGCCCGTCGGCCAGCGCGGCGCCTCCGCCGTCTCGAGCGCGGTGATCGGCCGGGCCGCGCGAGACGCGGGCACCGAGGCCGCGGCGACGCCCTTCGCGGGCATGCCGACCTCCTCGACGGTGCCCCACTGCTGGCACTCCCCGCAGCGCCCGACCCACTTGAGGGTCGTCCACCCGCACTCGGAGCAGCGGAACGCGGGGGACTTGGCCATGCGATCGACGCTATCGGCCGCCGCCGACATGCCGTCGACGACGCGAGCGCGAGTGTGCACGATCGCGGGTCATGAGCCCCCTTCACCCACTACGCTCGCGGACATGCTGACCGTCGGCTCGATCGTGATCCGGTGCAGCGACCTGGAGCGCCAGCTGCGCTTCTGGGCCGCGGCGCTCGACTACGAGCCGCGCGAGCCGATCGAGACAGACTTCGTGCTGCTGCGGCCGCGAGCGGGAGCCGGGCCCAACGTCTCCCTCGACGCCGTGCCGAGCGAGCGCATCCTGCCCCCGCGCATCCACCTCGACCTGTATGCCGACGACCAGCGGGCCGAGGTCGAGCGGCTCGAGGCGCTCGGCGCCCGTCGCGTCGAGTGGTCGAAGCGACCGCCCGACGCCGACTACGTGATCATGGAGGACCCCGAGGGCAACCGCTTCTGCGTCATCGACGCCGCACCGGAGGAGGCCGCATGACCGCGCACGTCCGCGACGCCACGGTCGCCGACGCCGCAGGCATCGCGTGCGTGCGCATCGAGACCTGGCGGGCCGCCTACTCGGGGCTCGTGCCGAAGGAGGTGCTCGATCGCCTCGACGTGCAGCGCGAGACGGCGCACCGCGTCGAGCGGTGGGATGAGCACCACGCGGATGCGGGCAGCCACGACCTCGTCGCGGTGGCCGACGGCGAGGTGGTCGGGTGGGCGAGCGCCGGCCGGGCTCGCGAGGTGCTCGACGGCGTCACGGGCGAGCTCTACGCGATCTACGCGCACACCGAGCGCTGGTCGCGGGGTGTCGGCAAGGCGCTGCTCGCGGAGGTCGAGCGGCGGCTCATCGCCGATGGGCACCGCAGGGCCTACTTGTGGATGCTCGCGGGCAACGAGCGGGCCGCCGCGTTCTACGACGCGCGCGGCTGGCACCTCGACGGCGGGGAGAAGGTCGAGGAGGGGCTGCACGAGGTGCGCCGCGTGAAGGCGCTGCTGCCCTGACGGCAGGCGCCGGTTCGCGAGCGGGTCCGAGGCTGTGTACGATATTCCCTTGGTGACGTGTCCGAGCGGCCGAAGGTGCGACTCTCGAAAAGTCGTGTGGAGTAACCCTCCACCGTGGGTTCAAATCCCACCGTCACCGCCAGCGGGAGGCCCCGCGCTCGGCGAGAGCGCGGGGCCTTCGCCGTTCCCGCGCCGGGTGCCGGCAGAGTGCCGCCACTCTGCTGTTCTGCGGCGCTCAGCGCGCAGAGTGCCGGCACTCTGCGCCGGGCGGGCGGGCGGGGGCGGGCGTCGCGCGGTTCGGGTCAGCGGCGGCCGCCGGGACCCGGGCGGCCGCCGCGGCCGTGGCCGCCGCGCTTGCGGGGGCGCTGGGCCGGCGATGGCTTCGGCTTCGAGGGGCGGGGCTTCGCGCCGGTCGCGGCGTTGCCGGGCTCGACGCGGTGCTCGCGCTCCCGGCCGCGCGAGGAACCCGCGCGGCGGCCCTTCGCGATGCCGATGAGCTCCTGGTGCAGCGCGGAGTCCGCGCGCTCGGGCCAGACGAGCGCGATCGTCGTGGTGGGCGCATCCGTCACCACCCGATGGCGGGTGTTCGGGCCGCCGACCGCTCGCGCGACCGACATCGGCACGATTGCGAGCCCCGCGCCCGAGGCGACGACCTCGAGCAGCTGCGCAGGGGAGAGGTCGCCCGACTCGAGCAGCTGCTCGCCCTCGAGGTCGGCGAGCGTCACGGTCTCGAACGCGACGATCGGATGGCCGACGGGGGCGACGACGACGGCGAGCTCGTCGTAGAGCGGCACGCGGTGCATGCCCTCCGTCTCGATCGGCAGGCGCGCGAGGACGGCGTCGGCACGGCCGTCGCGCAGCGCGGGCACCGCGTCGGCCTCGTCGAGCGCGACGAGCTCGATCGGCACGTCGGGCACGCGCTCGGCCCACACCCGCATCCACTTCGCCGGCGTCACGCCCGGCACGCCGCCCAGCCGGAACCGTTCCATGGCTCCATCCTGCCGTCCGCCGCCCGTGCGCCGGGACGCTCGATCGGCGCGCTCAGACCCGCTGCAGGAAGCCGACGACGTCGGCGAGCTCCTCGCCCACGATCGTGTGCGCGCGCCGGTAGGTGCGCCGGTCGACGTCGAAGTGCGCGTCGAGCCACGGCGCCGAGCGGACGATCTTGTCCTTGTGGATGACGTCGTCGAGCTCGCCGATCGTCGCGAGCAGCGGCAGCCGCGGCTCGCGGGCGGCGAGCTCGGTGTCACCGGGCAGCTCGCCCGCGTGCACGAACGACGACAGGTGGGCGATCGACGCGAACCGCTCCGGCGCGAGCCGCGCGAGCTGCACCGCCATCGCGCCGCCTTGCGAGAAGCCCAGCAGGTGCACGCGCGAGTAGCGCCGCTCGAGCCCGTCGAGCCACGCGAGCACGCCCTCGGCGGTCGCGTTGATGAGGGAGTCGTCGTCGCTGTCGATCGGCGAGAAGTCGAACCACGCGAAGCCGCCGCCGTAGGGGATCGGCGCGCGCAGCGATGCGATCGTCAGCTCGGCCGGCAGGTGCGGAGCGAGCCCGAACAGGTCGCCCTCGTGCGAGCCGATGCCGTGCATGACCACGAGCAGCTCGTCACCGGTGCCGTCCCGCCACTGCACCGCATCCGCGTCGATCTGCTGCATCTCGCGCTCCTCTCGGGCGCCCGCCGCGCCGCTCCCCTCGACAGTAGCCTCGAAGCATGGAGGCGCACCCGTGACGAGCACATCGGCGACCACGCGCGTCATGCCCGCGGCCGGCGGACGCGGCCCTGCCCGGCGGCCGGCGCGCGGCAAGCGGATCGGCCGCGTCGTCTCGCTCGACGCCGCCCGCGGCCTCCTCGTGCTCGCGACCGTCGCGTGGCTCGCGGCGCCCCGCCGCCCGGTGCCCGCGTCGGAGCCGTGGGGCGCGATCGGCATCGACGCGCTCGCGATGCCGACGTTCGCACTCATCGCGGGCTGCGCGTTCGCGATGGCGCAGCACCGCGACTGGACGTCCGGCGGCCGGGTCGCGCTGCGATCGCTGCTGCTGCTCGGCCTCGGCCTGCTGCTCTCGGCGCTCGCGGCGCTCATCGCCGGCGCCGCCGCGGGGGTGCCGTTCGACCCGGGCGCCGGCACCTTCGGCGGACTCGAGCGGATGCCCGTGGCCGGCCCGCTCGTGCAGCTCGCGATCGCGATCGCGGCGCTCGGCTTCCTCGGGCTGCTCGCGCGCAGCTGGTCGGGGTGGGTCGCGGCGCTCGCGATCGTCGCGCTCATCGGCTCGGGCGCGCTGTGGCTCGCGAGCGGCACGTGCGGTGCGCTCAGCGACGTCTGCAGCCCCGCGACGCTCGTCGTGGGGGGCGTCGCGGATGCCGCGGGCGTGTCGGCCGATCCGCTCGTCGTGCAAGCGGTCACGACGGTCGTCGCGGGCCTCGGCCTCGCGGTGCCAGCCGCGGCCGGCGCCGCGCTCGTGCACGGCTTCCTCCGCGCGCGCAGCATCACGGGCCGCCAGCGGCCGCGCGTGATCGGCTTCGGGCTGCTCGCCGCGACGCTCTTCGCGGTGCTCGGCGTCATCGCCTACTTCACGCCCACGATGTGGGGGCAGCAGGCGCTCGAGCCGGCCGTCGCGGTCTGGACGCCGCCGCTCACGTTGGGCGTCGCGACGCTCGCCGCCGTGCTCGCGACGGTCGCGCATCCGGTCATCGACACCGACCTGCGCGGCGGCACCTCGACGCTCGGTGCCCTCGCGGAGCCCTTCGCGGCCGTCGGCCGCGTCAGCCTGCTCGCGGTCGCGACGACGCTCGCGCTGCGCACGCTGCTCGAGGCCCTGCCGGACCCCGATCCGGTCGGCGCGTTCGCGCGGCTCGGCGACATCCCCTCGGTCGTGCTCGCGCTCGTCGTCGTCGCCGCCTGGTTCGCGCTCGCGCGCTGGGCCGACCGCTCGGGCCGGCGCCTGCGCCCGTAGCCGCCGACGCATCCGCCCCTCTCCGAGCGGCTGGAGGTCGGCCGAGGCACAATGGAGCGCATGGCCGTGCGCACTCCCGACCCCAACCCCGGATGGCTCAGCGACGAGGAGCTGCAGCACGCTCGCGAGCGCTTGCCGATCCTCTACGTCGAGGCGATCCCCGTGCGGCTCGACGGCATGGGGCAGGTGACGGAGGTCGGGCTGCTGCTGCGCATGAACGAGCAGGCCGTCATGACCCGCACGGTCGTCTCGGGCCGCGTGCTGCGCGGCGAGCGCGTGCGCGACGCGCTCTACCGGCACCTCGAGAAGGACCTCGGGCCGATGGCGTTCCCGCAGCTGCCCGCGAGCCCCGTGCCCTTCCACATCGCCGAGTACTTCCCGCTCCCGGGCGACGGCATCTTCTCGGACGAGCGCCAGCACGCGGTGTCGCTCTGCTACATCGTGCCCGTCACCGGCACGTGCGACCCGCGGCAGGACGCGCTCGAGCTCACGTGGCTCAGCCCCGAGGCCGCCGCGTCCGAGCTCGTCACGAGCGAGATGGAGGGCGGCCGCGGCAGCCTCGTGCGCGCGGCGCTCGCGCACTGCGGCGCGCTGCGCTGACTCGCGACGGCGCTGCGCTGACTCGGAACGACGCAGGGCGGACTCGGGACGACGCAGGGCGGATGAGTAGGGCGGATGCGCAGGGTCGCGCTCCGTAGGCTGGGCGCATGAGCGCGCAGCACCAGGTGACCCTCGAGTGGGGTCCCGCCGGGATCGACGCGGCCGCGGCCGACGTCATCGTGATCGCGGACGCCGACCGGGGCCCCGAGTCGGCCGAGCTGCAGGATCGTGCGCCCCGCACGACGCTCGTGCTCGACGCGACGCTCGCGAACGCATCCGACATCGCCCAAGCGGCGCTCGACGAGCAGGTGCGGCTCGGCGAGCGCGCCTCGATCGCGATCGTCGCGGCGGGGGATCGCTGGGGCGACGGCAGCCTGCGCCCGAACGCCGCCGACCTGCTCGTCGCTGGCCGCGTCGTCGACGCGCTCGCCGAGCTCGGCATCGACTTCCACAGCCCCGCGTGCGCAGCGGCGTGCGCGGCCGCCGTTGGGCTCCGCGGCGCGACGCAGTCGCTCTTCGCCGCCGAGTCCGCCGCGCGTGCCGAACACGGAGGAGCCGCACGATGAGCTGGCAGCCCGACCCCACCCGCTACGACATCGACCGACCCGGCGCGATGCAGTACCGCCGCGCCGGCTCCTCCGGCCTCAAGCTGCCGGCGCTCACGCTCGGCCTGTGGCACAACTTCGGCGACGACGTGCCGCTCGAGCGGCAGCGCGAGCTCATCCTCGGCGCCTTCGACCGCGGCATGACGCACTTCGACCTCGCCAACAACTACGGCCCGCCCTACGGCGCGGCCGAGTCGAACTTCGGCCGCGTGCTCGCGAGCGACCTCGGCGCGCACCGCGACGAGATCCTCGTGACGACGAAGGCCGGCTGGGACATGTGGCCCGGACCCTACGGCTTCGGCGGCAGCCGCAAGTACCTCGTCGCGAGCCTCGACCAGTCGCTGCAGCGCATGGGGCTCGACTACGTCGACATCTTCTACCACCACCGGCCCGACCCCGAGACGCCGCTCGAAGAGACGATGGCGGCCCTCGACCACATCGTGCGCTCGGGCCGCGCGCTCTACGTCGGCGTCTCGAGCTACTCGGCCGACGAGACGCGCCGCGCGCACGCGATCCTCGACTCGCTCGGCACGCCGCTCACGATCCACCAGCCGTCGTACTCGATGCTCAACCGCTGGATCGAGACGGATGGGCTGCTCGACGCCGCGGGTGAGCTCGGCATCGGGGTCATCGGCTTCACCGCGCTCGCGCAGGGGCTCCTGACCGGCAAGTACCTCGACGGGGTGCCCGAGGGGTCGCGGGCAGCGCTCGGCAGCGCGCGGGGATCGCTCGACGCGAGCCTCTCGCCCGAGGCGGCCGAGCGACTCCGAGGACTCGCCCGCATCGCCGAGTCGCGCGGGCAGTCACTCGCGCAGCTCGCGCTCGCGTGGGCGCTGCGCGACGAGCGCATGACGTCGCTCACGATCGGCGCGTCGCGGCTCGAGCAGCTCGAGCAGAACATCGCGGCGCTCGGCGGCCTCTCGTTCAGCGCCGACGAGCTTGCGGCGATCGACGAGCTCGCGCGCGACGAGCCGGGCGTCGACCTGTGGGCGGGCGCGCGCGACTCGCGCGACTGACGCCGCGCGCCACTCGCGCGACTGACGCCGCGGCGGGCCGCCGCCGACCGGCACCCTGCCGCGATGTGCACGCTCCTGCTGCTCGGCGGCGCCTCGAGCCGCAAGAGCGTGCATGTGGCTGCGTGGACACGGTCGAGCGCTACGCGCTACGCGCTACGCGCGACGGGCCAGCGCGGCGCGCACGCGCCTCGCGCAGCGGACTCCCGAGCCCGCGACATCGGGCTTCGTGATGCGGACCACGATCCAGCCGGCGGCTTCGAGCATCTCGTATCCCGGCCGCCGAGGCTGCCGAGCAGACGATCATCCAGCGCGTCGTGCCGCTCTCGCGGCAAGGTCGCGTGTTCGGCTTCGCGATGGCGTTCGAGGGGGCGGCGGCACCGACCACCGCGTTCCTCATCGCACCGCTCGCCGAGTTCTGGATCCTCCCGTGGGCGCGCTCGAGCGAGGGCTCGGCGGCGCTCGAGCCGCTGCTCGGCGCCGGCGTCGCGCGCGGCATCGCGCTCGTGTTCCTCGTCGGCGGCGTCGTCATGATCATCGCCGCGGCGCTCGCGATGCTGACGAAGTCGTACCGGCAGATCAGCGCCTCCTACGACGCCGCGGCGCCACCCGACGACATGCCGCCCGCGGCGTCGAGCGCGGTCGACGTCGCGCCGGCCGAGGGTGCGGGGTCGGATGCGTCGGGCCGCCCCGAGCGGGATCAGTCGCCGTCGCGCTCGAGCAGCGACGGCGGCAGGGCGCCCGGCCCGAGGTAGGCCGAGCGCGACGGCGGCGCGGAGTCGACCGCGGTCGCGTCGGTGATCGGCTCGGGCGCGGTGTCGGCGACGAACCGCTCGAGCCTCGACCACGGGAGCACGGCGACGGGCGGCGCCTCGCCGCGGAGCCGCTCGCGGATCGCGTCGACGGGCAGCGGCGCGTCGCTCGCGAGCAGCACGACGTTGCCGAAGCGCGCACCCGCGAGGGTCGAGCCGGTCGAGATGAGGGCGACGTGCGCGAAGACGGCCCGCACGGTCGCGAGCTGCGCGCGCACGAACGCGAGCGGCGGCCCGTCGGCGGAGTTGACGAGCAGCGCGCCGCCCGGCTCGAGCGCCGCGCGCGCGGCGGCGTAGAACTCGATCGACGTGAACGGTGCCGGCACGCTGCCGCCGCCGAAGACATCCGAGAGCACGATCGAGACGGGCTCGGTGAGCGCCTCGAGCACCGCGCGGCCATCACCGACCTCGAGCTCGACGCCGCCGGGGAGCGGCGCCTCGGCTCGCACGAGCTCGGCGAGCGCCGGCTCGAGCTCGACGACCCGCTGGGCGAGGTGGGGCAGCTCGTGCTGCAGCAGCCGCGGCAGGGTCGCTGCGCCGCCGCCGAGGTGCAGCGCGCGCCGCCCGCCGCCGGCGAGGCACTCGAGCGCCGCCGCGAGCATCCAGCGCGCCGACGCGTGCCGAGGCGCGGTCCCTGGCGCCGCGATGTGCGACTGCTCGATGCCGTCGATCACGAGCACGAGGCCGTCGTCGACCGCATCGAGCCGCGCCTCACGGCCGCTCGAGAGTCGCCGCGACGTCACGCCGTCACCCGACGCCGCCACCGGATCTCGACCACTCGCCGGGCCGAGCGCGAGCATGCCTTGCACGCGTAGCGCCCCCGCGGCGCCCGGAAGCGCACGTGCTCGTGGCCGCCCGGGCACTCGCCGAGCCAGCCGGCGCGCTCCGCCGCGATCTCGCCCTGGTGCGTGCGCCCGCCGACGTAGCCGAGCTCGCGGGCCGCGCGTCGCCACACCGGACCGTGGCCCGCGCCGGGCCCGACCATCGCGTGCGCCACCTCGTGCAGCAGCGTCTGGTGCACATCGTCGTCATCCCAGCGGGCGGCGAGGTGCTTCGAGACTGAGATGCGCCGCGCGCGGAAGTCGGTGAGGCCCGCGCGCTTGACGGCGCGATCGAAATCGAAGCTCCACGACTCGTCGAGGTGCAGCCGGATGAGGGCCTCCGCCCACACCCGCACCCGCTCGAGCTCCGCCATCCGTCACCTCCCGCCGGCAGCGAGCATGCCAGCAGTGCACCGCGCGGCGCGAACCGGCGAGGCGAGCCTGTGGAGGGTCAGCGCCCGCCCCAGATCGGGTGGCTCGCGCGCGGCACGTCCTGCTCGGCCCGCACCGCCTCGGTCTGCGCACGGTCGGTCGCGACGAGCAGCGCGATCTCGGCGGCCTCGAGCTGCTCGGGCGGCAGGTCGGCCTCGCGGCACAGCTCGACGGCGACGGTGAAGTCGACGCACGCCTCCTGCCAGCGGCCGAGCGCGAAGTGCACGGTGCCGCGCTGCTGGAGCGCGTGCGCCCACAGCTCGACCCAGTCGTTCGAGCGCGCCTCGGCGATGATCGCGGTGCACTCGCGGAGCGCCGTCGAGAGGTCGCCGCGCGTCTGCACCACGGATGCGCGCAGCAGCCGGGCCTCGGCGGCGCGGTCGCGCGAGCCCGACGCGCGGGCGAGCGTCACCGCCTCGCTCGCGGCGGCGAGCGCCTCGTCGAGCCGCCCGATGCTCTCGAGCAGCCACGCGCGCTCCGAGACGGCGGCGAGCGAGCGCTCGCGCCCGAGCTCGCGGAGCCGGCGGGCGGCGGCCGCCACGTCGACGGCGTTGCGCAGCGCGGTCTGGTCGTAGCCGATCGACTCGCTCATCCCGACATCGTGCCGCAGGTTCGCGGTTCCGCCGGGAGGCCGCGCCGCGAGCCGCTTCGACTCGCTCAGCGCGCGGATGGGGCGAGCGGAGCGGGCGGTCAGCCGAAGATGCCGCGGCTCGGCGCGGGGCTCGGCGTCGCATCGGCGTCGCGCGCCGGCAGCGCGCCGCCGAGGAAGCGGCGGAGCTCGTCGCCCGCGACGACCTTGCCCGGCAGCGGGTCGCGGCGCAGCGCCCGGCCGATCGCCTCCAGGTCGGGGAGCGCCGCGCCCGCGATCGCGACGACGTTGCCGAATCGGCGACCCTTGAGCATGCCGGGGTCGGCGAGCGCGGCCGCCTCGGCGTGCACCTCGAGCAGGGCCGCGAGCTGACGCTTCGCGAACGCGAGCTGCCGGTCGTCGGCGATGTTCACCGCGACGACCCCTGCCGGGGCGAGCAGCTCGCGCACGAGCGCGTGGAACTCCACGGTCGTCACGTGGGCCGGCGTCTGGGAGCCCGAGAACACATCCACGACCACGAGGTCGGCGGCGCCGACGAGCCCCTTCGGCAAGCGGGCGAGCTGCTCGCGAGCATCGCCGTAGCGCAGCCGCACGCTCGTGCCGCGGGGGAGCGGGGCGACCTCGCGCACGAGCTCGACGAGCGCCGGCTCGAGCTCGATGACCTGCTGGCGCGAGCCCGGCCGGGTCGCGTCGACGTAGCGGGGGAGCGTCAGCGCGCCGGCGCCGAGGTGCACCGCGGTGATGGGGCCGGGCTCGAGCGCGTCGATGACGTGGCCGATCTGCTGCACGTACTCGTAGACGAGCAGCTGCGGGCGCTCGGGGTCGACGTGCGACTGCGGCGTGCCGTCGACGACGAGCTGCCAGCCCCCCGCCGAGGCGTAGCGCATCTCGGCGTGCATGCCGCTCGAGAGGCGGCGGCTCGGTGTCTCCACGCTCCCATCCTGTCGCTACCGCGAGCCGTCCGCGCGCCGCGCTAGCATCGACGTCCGGGCGAGCGCCAGCCGACACGCCGCGGTGACTGGACACGCGGGGCCGCGAGGCGTACAGTGATTCTTTGCGCTCACAGACATCCCCTCTGCCTTCATATTGCGGTCGGCGCGCGCCCGGACACCGGGCGCTTCAAGGGTGTTGACGAGTCTCTCACCGACGACACGATCCCGGGAAGACCCGCAACCCTTCCCGGCCCGGAGGTATCTGCCTTGGCTGAACTGAGCCCCAAGACCGGTCGGAACGCAAGCCGACTGAGCTTCTCCCGAATCCCGGAGACGCTCACCGTCCCCGACCTGCTGGCGCTGCAGACCGAGAGCTTCGAATGGCTCATCGGCGACGACGCGTGGAAGGCCCGCCTCGACGAGGCGACGGCCGCCGGCCGCGACGACATCCCCGCGCACTCGGGGCTCGAGGAGATCTTCGAGGAGATCTCCCCGATCGAGGACCTGAGCGAGAAGATGCAGCTCTCGTTCTCGGAGCCCGTCCTCGACGTGCCGAAGTACACGATCGACGAGTGCAAGGAGCGCGGCAAGACCTACGCCGCTCCGCTCTACGTCTCCGCTGAGTTCATGAACCACGAGACGGGCGAGATCAAGTCGCAGACCGTCTTCATGGGCGACTTCCCGCTCATGACCGAGAAGGGCACGTTCATCGTGAACGGCACCGAGCGCGTGGTCGTCTCGCAGCTCGTCCGCAGCCCCGGCGTCTACTTCGAGCGCACCCCCGAGAAGAACTCCGACAAGGACGTCTACTCGGCTCGCGTCATCCCGAGCCGCGGCGCGTGGCTCGAGTTCGAGGTCGACAAGCGCGACGCCGTCGGCGTGCGCATCGACCGCAAGCGCAAGCAGTCCGTCACGGTCTTCCTCAAGGCGCTCGGCCTCACCGCCGAGGACATCGCGCGCGAGTTCGCCGGCTACGAGTCGATCCTCGCGACGCTCGAGAAGGACGCGCCGATGACGAAGGAGGACGCCCTCCGCGACATCTACCGCAAGCTGCGTCCGGGCGAGCAGGTCGCCGCCGAGGCCGCCCGCGCGCTGCTCGACAACTTCTACTTCAACCCGAAGCGCTACGACCTCGCGAAGGTCGGCCGCTACAAGATCAACCGCAAGCTCGGCATCGACGTGCCCATGAGCGACTCGGTGCTCTCGGTCGACGACATCGTCGCGACCATCAAGTACCTCGTCGCGCTGCACAACGGCGACACGACCCTGCCGGGCGTCCGCAAGGGCGAGCCGGTCGACATCCGCCTCGACGTCGACGACATCGACCACTTCGGCAACCGTCGCATCCGCGCGGTCGGCGAGCTCATCCAGAACCAGGTCCGCACGGGCCTGGCTCGCATGGAGCGCGTCGTGCGCGAGCGCATGTCGACGCAGGACATCGAGGCGATCACGCCCCAGACGCTCATCAACGTGCGTCCGGTCTCGGCGGCGATCAAGGAGTTCTTCGGCACCTCGCAGCTGTCGCAGTTCATGGATCAGAACAACCCGCTCGCGGGCCTGACCCACAAGCGTCGCCTCTCGGCGCTCGGCCCCGGCGGCCTCTCGCGCGAGCGTGCAGGCGTCGAGGTGCGCGACGTGCACCCCTCGCACTACGGCCGCATGTGCCCGATCGAGACGCCTGAGGGCCCGAACATCGGCCTCATCGGCTCGCTCGCGACCTTCGCGCGCATCAACTCGTTCGGCTTCATCGAGACCCCGTACCGCCGGGTCGAGAACGGCGTCGTGAGCGAGAAGATCGACTACCTCACCGCCTCCGAGGAGGACGAGTTCGTCGTCGCCCACGCGAACAACCGCCTCGACTCGTCGCAGCGCTTCGTCGAGGAGCGCGTCGTCGCCCGTCGCAAGGGCGAGGAGGTCGAGCTCGTCGTCCCGACCGAGGTCGACTACATGGACGTCTCGCCGCGCCAGATGGTGTCGGTCGCGACGAGCCTCATCCCGTTCCTCGAGCACGACGACGCCAACCGCGCCCTCATGGGTGCGAACATGCAGCGCCAGGCCGTGCCGCTCGTCCGCTCCGAGTCGCCGTACGTCGGCACCGGCATGGAGGGCTTCGCCGCGATCGACTCCGGCGACGTCATCACGGCGGATGCGTCGGGCGTGGTCGCCGAGGTCTCGGCCGACCTGGTCACGGTGCAGCTCGACGAGGGCGGCACGCAGCAGTACTTCCTGCGCAAGTTCGACCGCTCGAACCAGGGCACGTCGTACAACCACCGCGTCATCGTCTCGGCGGGCGACCGCATCGAGGCCGGCGAGGTCATCGCCGACGGCCCCGCGACCGACCAGGGCGAGCTCGCCCTCGGCCGCAACCTGCTCGTGGCGTTCATGCCGTGGGAGGGCCACAACTACGAGGACGCCATCATCCTGAGCCAGAACCTGGTGAAGGAGGACGTGCTCTCGTCGATCCACATCGAGGAGTACGAGGTCGACGCCCGCGACACGAAGCTGGGCAAGGAGGAGATCACGCGTGACCTCCCCAACGTCGGTCCCGACCTGCTCGCCGACCTCGACGAGCGCGGCATCATCCGCATCGGCGCCGAGGTCGTGCCGGGCGACATCCTCGTCGGCAAGGTCACGCCGAAGGGCGAGACCGAGCTGAGCGCCGAGGAGCGCCTGCTGCGCGCGATCTTCAACGAGAAGAGCCGCGAGGTGCGCGACACGTCCCTCAAGGTGCCCCACGGCGAGCAGGGCACGGTCATCGCCGTCAAGCAGTTCCGCGCTGAGGACGGCGACGACGAGCTCGGCTCGGGCGTGCACGAGAAGGTCGTGGTCTACATCGCGCAGAAGCGCAAGATCACCGAGGGCGACAAGCTCGCCGGCCGTCACGGCAACAAGGGCGTCATCGCGAAGATCCTGCCCGAGGAGGACATGCCGTTCCTCGCGGACGGCACGCCGGTCGACATCGTGCTCAACCCGCTCGGCATCCCGAAGCGCATGAACTTCGGCCAGGTGCTCGAGACGCACCTCGGCTGGATCGCGAAGACGGGCTGGAAGGTCGAGGGCACCCCCGACTGGGCCGAGGGCCTCGACCCGCGCACGCTCGAGGCGCCCGCGAACACGAAGGTCGCGACCCCCGTGTTCGACGGCGCGACCGAGGAGGCCATCATCGGCTTGCTCGACGCGACGCTCCCGACGCGCGACGGCCAGCGGCTCGTCGACGGCTCCGGCAAGGCGGACCTCTTCGACGGCCGCTCGGGCGAGCCCTTCCCGTACCCGATCTCGGTCGGCTACATGTACATCCTCAAGCTCCACCACCTGGTCGACGACAAGATCCACGCTCGCTCGACCGGCCCCTACTCGATGATCACGCAGCAGCCCCTGGGCGGTAAGGCCCAGTTCGGCGGCCAGCGGTTCGGCGAGATGGAGGTCTGGGCGCTCGAGGCGTACGGCGCCGCCTACACCCTGCAGGAGCTGCTCACCATCAAGTCCGACGACATCGTCGGCCGCGTGAAGGTGTACGAGGCGATCGTCAAGGGCGAGAACATCCAGGAGCCCGGCATCCCCGAGTCCTTCAAGGTGCTCATGAAGGAGATGCAGTCGCTGTGCCTGAACGTCGAGGTGCTCAACGCCGCGGGTGACGTCGTCACCCTGCGCGACGACGAGGACGAGGCGCTCCGCACGGCCGAGGAGCTCGGCATCAACCTCTCGCGCCCCGAGATGTCGTCGATCGACGACATCTGATCCGGCAGCCGCAGAACAGAACTCGAAGACAAGAGGAAAAGCATTGATCGACGCAACCACGTTCGATGAGCTGCGGATCGGCCTCGCAACGGCCGACGACATCCGGGCATGGTCCTACGGCGAGGTGAAGAAGCCGGAGACCATCAACTACCGCACGCTGAAGCCGGAGAAGGACGGCCTGTTCGGCGAGCAGATCTTCGGCCCCAGCCGCGACTGGGAGTGCGCGTGCGGCAAGTACAAGCGCGTGCGCTTCAAGGGCATCGTCTGCGAGCGCTGCGGTGTCGAGGTCACGAAGTCGTCCGTGCGCCGCGAGCGCATGGGCCACATCGAGCTCGCCGCCCCGGTGACGCACATCTGGTACTTCAAGGGCGTGCCCAGCCGCCTCGGCTACCTGCTCGACATGGCGCCGAAGGACCTCGAGAAGGTCATCTACTTCGCCGCGTACATGATCATCCGGGTCGACGACGAGGCTCGCCACGAGCGCCTGCCGGCGCTCGAGCAGGAGCTGCGCCTCAAGATCGGCGAGATCGAGAAGCGCCGCGACGCAGACATCGCCGAGCGCCTCGCGCAGCTCGAGACGGATGTCGCCGAGCTCGAGGAGGAGGGCGCGAAGGCCGACCAGAAGCGCAAGGTCCGCGACGCGGGCGAGCGCGAGATGGCGCAGCTGCGCAAGATCGCCGACGACCAGATCGCCCACATGGAGCGGGTCTTCGACGACTTCCGCTCGCTCAAGCTCGGCGACCTGAAGGCGGAGGACGCGGTCTACCACGACCTCGTCGACCTCTACGGCGAGTTCTTCGAGGGCCACATGGGCGCCGAGGCGATCAAGCTGCGCCTGCTCTCGTTCGACCTCGCGGCCGAGTCCGAGGACCTGCACCAGCAGATCGCCGAGGGCAAGGGCCAGCGCAAGATCCGTGCGATCAAGCGCCTCAAGGTCGTCAACTCGTTCCTGCAGACGGGCAACAGCCCGGCCGCGATGGTGCTCGACGTCGTCCCGGTCATCCCGCCGGAGCTGCGCCCGATGGTGCAGCTCGACGGTGGCCGCTTCGCGACGAGCGACCTGAACGACCTGTACCGCCGCGTCATCAACCGCAACAACCGACTCCGCCGCCTGCTCGACCTCGGTGCCCCCGAGATCATCGTGAACAACGAGAAGCGCATGCTGCAGGAGGCGGTCGACGCCCTGTTCGACAACGGCCGCCGCGGCCGCCCCGTCACGGGCACCGGCAACCGCGCGCTCAAGTCGCTCTCCGACATGCTGAAGGGCAAGCAGGGCCGGTTCCGCCAGAACCTGCTCGGCAAGCGCGTCGACTACTCGGGCCGCTCGGTCATCGTCGTCGGCCCGCAGCTGCAGCTGCACCAGTGCGGCCTGCCGAAGCAGATGGCGCTCGAGCTGTTCAAGCCGTTCGTCATCAAGCGCCTCATCGACCTGGGCCACTCGCAGAACATCAAGCACGCGAAGCGCATGGTCGAGCGGTCGAAGCCGCAGGTGTGGGACGTGCTCGAGGAGATCATCCGCGAGCGCCCCGTGCTGCTGAACCGCGCGCCCACGCTGCACCGCCTCGGCATCCAGGCGTTCGAGCCGCTCCTCGTCGAGGGCAAGGCCATCCAGCTGCACCCGCTCGTCTGCTCGGCGTTCAACGCCGACTTCGACGGCGACCAGATGGCTGTGCACCTGCCGCTCTCGGTCGAGGCGCAGGCCGAGGCCCGCGTGCTGATGCTCGCGTCGAACAACATCCTGAAGCCGTCCGACGGCCGACCGGTGACGCTCCCGACCCACGAGATCGTCTCGGGCCTCCACCACCTCACGTCCGTCAAGGCGGATGCGGTGGGCACGGGCCGCGCGTTCTCCTCGGTCGCCGAGGCCATCATGGCCATGGACCAGGGCACGCTCGACCTCAACGCCGTCGTGCGCATCCGCCTGTCGGACCTCGTCTTCCGCGACCAGGACCGTCCGGAGGGCTTCGTCGACGGTGAGCCGTTCCTGCTCGAGACGACCCTCGGCCGCGCGCTCTTCAACGAGCTGCTGCCGGCGGACTTCCCGTTCGTCGCGGAGGTCGCGGCGAAGCCGGTCATCTCGCTCATCGTGAACGCGCTCGCCGAGCGCTACCCGAAGACCGTGGTGGCGGCGACGCTCGACAAGATCAAGGACGCGGGCTTCCACTGGGCGACCCGCTCCGGCATCACGGTCGCGCTCTCCGACGTCATCACCCCCGCGCGCAAGGACGAGATCGTCGGCGCCGCGGAGGAGTCGGCCCGGAAGATCCAGGACAAGTTCGAGAAGGGCCTGCTGACCGACGCCGAGCGCCGCAGCGACCTCACCGAGCTCTGGACCCGCGCCACGAACGACGTGCAGAAGGCCACCCAGGAGGCGTTCGACGAGGGCAACTCCATCTACCGGATGGTGACCGCGGGCGCGAACGGCAACTGGATCCAGGTGCGCAACATCACCGGCATGCGCGGTCTCGTGACGAACCCGAAGGGCGAGGTCATCCCGCGCCCGATCATCTCCTCGTACCGCGAGGGGCTGACGGTCGCCGAGTACTTCATCGCCACGCACGGCGCGCGCAAGGGCTCGGCCGACACCGCGCTCCGCACGGCCGACTCGGGCTACCTCACGCGTCGCCTCGTCGACGTGTCGCAGGACGTCATCATCCGTGAGGACGACTGCGGCACCGAGCGTGGCCTCGACGTGCCGATCGCCGAGACGATCGACGGGCAGCTCGTGCTGCACGAGAACGTCGAGTCCGCGGCATTCGCCCGCAACCTCGCGGTCGACGTCGTCACCTCCGACGGCACGGTGCTCGCCACCGGCGGCTCCGACATCGGCGACCGCGAGATCCGCGCGTTCATCGGCGCCGGCGTCGAGACGGTCAAGGTGCGCTCGGTGCTCACGTGCGAGTCGGCGGTCGGCGTCTGCGCCCACTGCTACGGCCGCTCGCTCGCGACCGGCAAGCTCGTCGACATCGGCGAGGCGGTCGGCATCATCGCCGCCCAGTCGATCGGCGAGCCCGGCACGCAGCTCACGATGCGCACGTTCCACACCGGTGGATCGGTCGGCGCGAGCGACATCACGCAGGGTCTGCCCCGCGTGACGGAGCTCTTCGAGGCCCGCACCCCGAAGAACGCCTCGCCCATCGCCGAGGTCGCCGGTCGGGTGCGCATCGAGGAGGACGAGAAGTCGAAGCGCGTCGTCATCACGCCCGACAACGGCGACGAGGAGCTCACCTACCAGGTGCTGCGCCGCGCGACGCTCGAGGTCGGGGACGGCGACCACGTCGAGCAGGGCCAGCAGCTGCAGGTCGGCTCGATCGACCCCAAGGAGGTGCTGCGCGTGCGCGGCGTCCGCGAGGTGCAGAAGCACCTGGTCTCGGGCGTCCAGGACGTGTACCGCTCGCAGGGCGTGCCGATCCACGACAAGCACATCGAGGTCATCGTGCGGCAGATGCTGCGCAAGGTCACCGTCGTCGACCACGGCGAGACCGACCTGCTGCCCGGTGAGCTCGTCGACCGCTCGCGGTACAACGAGCTCAACCGCGCCGCGCTGACCGAGGGCAAGAAGACCGCCTCGGCCCGCCAGGAGGTCATGGGCATCACTAAGGCGTCGCTCGCGACGGAGTCGTGGCTCTCGGCCGCCTCCTTCCAGGAGACGACGAAGGTGCTCACCGAGGCGGCGCTCGCCGGCAAGCGCGACCCGCTGCTCGGCCTCAAGGAGAACGTCATCATCGGAAAGCTCATCCCGGCCGGCACCGGCCTGGCGCGCTACCGCGACGTCACGGTCGAGGCCACCGAGGAGGCGAAGGCGGAGCGCTACCCGAACCGCCTGTTCGCCGACGCCGGCGGCGTCGACGAGTCCGACCTGTCGTACCTCGACTTCGACGCCTTCACGGGCGGCGAGCTCGGCGAGGAGCCGGGTCAGTACGTCTGAGCGCGAAGCGCTCAGGATCGAGCAGCGCGCGGCGGAGCCGCACGCGTATCGAGATCCACACGAGGAGGGCCGTTCCCGAAGGGGAGCGGCCCTCTCCGCGTCCGGGCGCGATTCGCCCGCTCGCGGTGCGCCGCCCGATCCCTGCCCCGCCTCGCCCCTAGGATCGCCCCGACCCGGCACCGTGCCGGCGCAGGAGGTTCCACCCATGAGCGACCAGCAGCCCACGTCGTGGCGCGACCGCTTCTTCGGCACCGCGCCGCTCGCCGAGGCGACGCCCGACGAGCCCGCCGACGCGACCGGCGGCACCGACGCCGACGCGTCCGAGGTCTCCGCGGCCCACTCCGCGGAGCTCGCGCCCGACTCCACCGAGGCGGCGACGACGACGGTCGACGAGCACGACGCGCACCAGCCGCTCGTCGAGCACGAGCCCGAGGCCGACACCGCGGTGCTCGAGCGGCCCTCCGCGAGCGACAGCCCGATCGAGCCCACGGTCATCGCGCCCTCGACGCTCCGCGGACCCTCGCACTCCGCGGCGCACCCCGACGACTCCGCTCGCCCCACCGCCGACGAGGTGCACGGCGACGCCGCATCGAGCTCGCTCGAGAGCGAGCCGGTCGCCGAACCCGCGGAGCCGCCCGCGCTCGTCGAGCCGCGCCGTCCTTCCTTCGGCCTCCGTCGCCACGGCGACGAGCCCGCTGCCGGAGCGGGCCTCGCCGGGCTCACCGAGTCGAGCGTCGCAGCCGGCGCCGCGAGCGGCGATGCCGACCGGCGCGAGTTCGTCGAGCCCGAGCCCACCCAGGCCATCGACGCGCAGCGGCACGACGACGACGCCACGCGCGCGATCGACACGACCGACGAGCGCGCCTCGACCCCGGCCGACGACGCACCCACTCGTGCGATGGACGCGCACGCGGAGGAGCCGACCCAGGCGCTCGAGCAGCAGCAGCCGCTCCGCGACCGCTCGAACCGCTTCGGCATCGTGCGCGACGACGTGCGCGACGAGGTGCCGGCCTCGGCGATCCGGGGGGACGCCGCGGCGAGCGGCGCCGCTGCCGGCGGTTCGCCCATCGTGCTCGTGGAGGAGCCCGTGCCCCCGCGCCGCAAGGGCGCGCGCGGCGTCGGCGTCGCGGTCGTGCTGCTCGCGACGCTCGTCTTCGGGCTCCTGCACGCCGCTGCCTTCTTCGCCGTCGGCTACCTCTTCGACCGGCAGTTCGACGCCGCCGAGACGCTCCAGTCGCTCTGGCTGCGCCCCTCGTACCTGCTTCCCGTCGTCGTCTTCTTCGTCGGCTACCTCATCCTCAGCCTCATCGCGAACCGCGCCGGCTGGTGGGCCCACGTGCTCGGCGGCTTCGTCGTCGCGCTGCTCACCTACGCCGCCCACATCGCGGGCGCGTTCATGGAGTCGGAGGGCGGCTGGGGCAGCTTCACCGCCGTCCTCGGCATCGACGCCGCGTCGCTCGGGCAGCTCCTGCTCGCGCCGCTCTCGGTGCTCGCCTTCGTCGTCGCTCGCGAGGTGCCGATCTGGATCGGCGGCATCCAGTCGCGTCGCGGCCGCCGGGCGAAGGAGCGCAACCGCCAGGCGATGGACGAGTTCAACAGCGAGCACGCCGAGCAGCTCGCCGCGTACGAGCGCGCACGCGGCTGAGTCGTGCGGCGCTGAGGGGCGGCCCGATCGGTCGCCCCTCGCTCGTCTCCCGCGTCGATCTCCAGCCGATTCCCAGCAAGTCGACACCGTCGCGACCCTCGTCAGGCGATTGGCGTTTGCTCAGGTCTGACACAATGGGGCCGCCGTTCCCCAGCCGGGTGCGGCTACCCGTGCCGTCGGAAGGGGCAGTCCTGTGCTCAGGTCTCTCTCGCGCCATCGCAAGTCGACGGCCGCCGGAGCCCTCATCACGGCTGTCTCCGTCGCACTGGGCATCGTCGCCTTCACGCACGAGGGATTCACGACGACCGATGTCGACCTGAACGACGGCGGCGTCTGGGTCACGAAGCAGTCGTCCCAGCAGCTCGGCCGCATCAACGTCCAGGCGGAGGAGCTCGACGCCGGGCTCATCTCGCCGACCGCGACGTTCGACGTGCTGCAGGACGGCGACGACGTCATCCTCCACAACCAGGAGGCATCCGTCGCCCTGCTCGTCGACCCGACGCAAGTCGTCATGGGCACCGCGGTGCAGCTGCCCCCGCAAGCCGGCATCGCGCTCGGCGGCGGTGTGGTCGCGATCGTCGACCCCGCCGACGGCGCGCTGTGGGCGATGCGGTTCGCCGACATCGGCGGCTTCTCGCCGGAGCACACCGATCCGGTCGCGGAGCTCGGCGCCGGGGCGGCGGTCACGGTCGGTCGCGACGGCACCGTGCACGCGGTCTCGATCGCCGACGCGCAGGAGCTGACGCTCCCGCTCGTCGACGGCGCGATCGGCGAGGCAGAGCTCCGCGGCCGCGACGAGCTCGGCGCGATGGAGGAGCCGATCGTCACGACGGTGGGCGACCGCGCGATCGTGCACGACGAGGCCACGTCGACCCTGCTGCTGCCGGGCGGCGCGGTCTCCACCCCCGAGGGCGCCGCGGTGCAGCTCGACGGCGACCGCTCCGACCGCGTCATCCTCGCCACGCCCGACAGCCTCATCCGCCAGCCGCTCGGCGGCGGCGACGCCGAGGTCGAGCAGATCGCGGGCGGCGGAGAGGCCGTGCGGCCCGTGCAGCTCGGCGGATGCGTCTACGGCGTCTGGCCCGGGAGTGCCCAGTTCGTGCGCGACTGCGACGACGACGCGCGCGACCTGCGCGCGCAAGTGCCCGAGATGGACGGCTCGCCCGCGAAGTTCCGCGTCAACCGCGACGCGGTCGTGCTCAACCAGTTCGTCGAGGGCGCATCGTGGTTGCTCTCGGACACGCTCATCCTCGTCGACAACTGGGAGGACCTCGTGCCGCCGCAGGACGAGAGCCGCTCCGACGAGGAGGACTCGGAGTCGACCGACGACCTGCTGACGAACCAACCGCCCCCCATCAACGAGGAGAACACGGAGCCGAGCGCCGAGGACGACCGCTTCGGCGCGCGCCCGGGCACCTCGACCCTCCTGCCGGTGCTCTGGAACGACGTCGACGCCGACGGCGACGTGCTCACGGCGCGCGTCGTGGGCGACTTGCCGACGGGCGTCTCGGTGGCGCCGGTCGCGAACGACTCCCAGCTGCAGGTGCACCTGCCGCCCGACCAGGCGGCCGGAACCTTCACGTTCGGCTACGAGATCCACGACGGCCGCGAGGGCCGCGACCAGGCGACGGTCACGCTCACCGTGCGCGGCGAGGGCGAGAACGACGTGCCGGAGGCGCTCCGCGCGCAGGCGTTCGCCGTCGAGCAGGGCGGGGAGTACGAGTACCAGGTGCTCGCCGACTGGGTCGACCCCGACGGCGATGACATGTACCTCGTGGGGGCGACGACCGACTCCGGCGACACGATCCAGACCGACCCCTCGGGCAGGCTCGTCTACACCGCGACCGGCGAGATCGGCCTCCAGAGCGTCTCGATCACGGTCTCGGACGGGCGCTCCGAGACGACGGGCGAGATCACGGTCGACGTGCGCGAGCGCGGCACGGCGAACCCGCTCGCGAACGCCGACTTCATCACGACGATCGAGGGCCGCGAGGCCATGATCCGGCCGATGCTCAACGACTTCTCCCCGTCGGGGCGGCCGCTGCGCCTCGCGTCGGTCGAGCCGGCCGCGAGCCTCGACATGACGTGGGACGCGACGACCGGCACGGTCAAGGTGCAGGGCGGGCCGGTCGGCACGCACTACTTCACCTACCTCGTCGCCGACGGCGCGCTCTCGAGCCAGGGCCGCGTGCGCGTCGACATCCGCACGCCCGACGAGGAGGCCCGGCCCGTCGCGGTGCGCGACATCGCGCTCGTGCCGCAGCAGGGCACGGCGCTCGTCGACCTGCTCGCCAACGACGTCGACCCTGCGGGCGGCGTGCTCGTCGTCCAGCAGTTCGAGATCGAGAACGGCGCGCCGATCAGCGTCGAACTGCGCGACCGCCGGATCGTGAGCATCGTCGACAACCGCGGGCTCGAGTCGCCCTTCCAGTTCACCTACACCGTCTCGAACGGCCGCTTCTCCGAGACCGGCACGGTCGAGGTCATCCCCGTCGTGCCGCCCGCGCAGCCGCGCGCGCCGAAGGCGGTCGACGATGCCATGACCGTGCGCGCGGGCGACTACGGCACCCTCGACGTCATCGACAACGACTTCTCGCCCGACGGCACGCCGTTCTGGGTCGCCGAGCGCGTCGTCTCGACGAGCTTCGCCTCCGACGCGGAGGGCGTCGCGTTCATCTCCGAGGGCCGGCTGCGCGTGCACGCGCTCGAGGGCGGACCGACGCGCGCGACGGTCGTCTACGAAGTCGAGGACGACTTCGGCAACCGCGACTCCGCGACGGTCGCCGTGACGATCGTGCCGCGCGACGCGGAGTCGAACTCGTCGCCCGCGCCGCAGACGGTCACGTCGCGCGTGCTCGCGGGCTCGACCGTGCGCATCCCGATCCCGCTCGACGGCATCGATCCGGACGGCGACGGCGTCGAGCTCGTCGGCTACGACACCGCGCCCGAGGGCGGCCGCATCCTGCCGACCGTCGGCCCCGACTACTTCGACTTCGAGGCCTTCCCCGACAGCGCCGGCACCGTCGAGTTCACCTATCGCGTGCGCGACCGCTGGGGCGCCGAGGGCACGGCGACCGCGATCATCGGCATCGCGCAGGCTGCCGACATCAACCAGACGCCCTTCGCCCAGCCGGACTACGTCGACGTGCGCCCCGACCGGCGGATCGCGATCCCGGTGCTCGAGAACGACTCCGATCCGGATCAGGATGCGCTGAGGCTCCTCGTCGACGGGCTCGAGGGCACCGAGCAGCTGCCCGACGCCGAGGTCAACACCGAGCGCGACACCGTCGACCTCCGCTCGCCCTCGGAGCCGGGCACGTACCAGTTCACCTACTCGGTGGTGGATGCGCGGGGCGCGAGCGCGACGGGCTCGGTCATGCTCACGGTCACCGAGGACGCGGAGCTGCTGCCGCCCATCGCGCGCGACGACCCGCTGCCCCGCGATCAGGTGGAGCTCGGCCAGGCGTTCGACGTGCCGGTGCTCGACAACGACCTCGACCTCGACGGCGACCCGAGCGAGCTCGAGCTCTCGATCGTGACGGGCGAGGCGGATGTCGTGCGCGGCACCGTCCAGGTCGTCCCGACCGAGGCGTTCCAGGTCGTCACCTACCGCGTGACCGACATCGACGGGCTCACCGCGGAGGCCTTCGTCGCGGTGCCGCCCGTGCGCGACCGCGCACCCTTCCTCTCGAAGACCGAGCCCGCGCAGGTCGGCTCGGGCCTGCCGCTCGAGCTGCCGCTGCGCCAGTACGTCACGACCTCGAACGGCGCGGCGCCGCGCATCACGACGGGCGACAGCGTCTCGGCGGTCAACCATGACGGCTCCGAGAGCATCGTGGACGAGCACACGTTGCGCTTCCAGTCCCCGCAGGGTTACGTCGGTCCCGCATCCATCACGTTCGAGGTCACCGACGGCACGGGCCCCGACGACCCGGACGGCAACACGGCGGTGCTGACGATCGCGATCGAGGTCACGCCCTCGAGCGTCGTCGCACCGACCTTCGCCGGCGCGATCCTCCGTCCCGAGGCGGGGGAGCAGGCGGCGGTCTTCGACCTCCGCGACGCGACGCGCGACCCCGACCCCGGTGACCTCGAGGCGATGGTCTTCGAGCAGCGCGGCGGGTCGATGGCCGGCGTCTCGGTGTCGCTGCAGGACGGCGTCTTCACCGCGACCGCCGACCTCACGACGCCGCCCGGCTCGAGCGGCTCGTTCCAGATCGTCGCGATCGACCCGCACGGCAACGAGGCGCCCGGCACGGTCGTCGTCGAGGTCGTCGCCACGACGAGGCCGCTCGCCGAGGCGCGTGCCGACAGCGGCGAGGCGACGCAGGGCATCGCGCTCACGACCGACGTCATCGCGAACGACTTCAACCCCTTCGCCGATCGCGGCGAGCCGCTGCGCGTCATCTCCGCCGAGACGGTCGCGGGGCAGGGCCAGGTCTCGCACAACGACCGGGAGGTGACCGTCACCCCGGGCGCCGACTTCCACGGCGTGCTCACCGTGCGCTACACGGTCGAGGATGCGACCGAGCTCACCGCGCGCCACGTGACGGGCACGCTGACCCTCAACGTGAAGGGCCGCCCCGACGCGCCGCCGCGCCCGAACGTCGACGCGACGGGCGACTCGCAAGTGACGCTCACGTGGGGTGCCCCGCCCTCGAACGGCGCGCCGATCACGGGCTACGTCGTCAAGTCGGTCGACGGGGCGATCAGCTTCCCGTGCCCCGCGACGACGTGCACGGTCACCGGCCTCACGAACAACGTGACCTACCGCTTCCAGGTCGTCGCGCAGAACGAGGTCGGCGACTCCGACCCCTCGGCGGCGTCGAACGAGGCGCGCCCCGACGTGCGCCCCGAGCAGCCGGCGCCGCCCTCGGCCGTCGACGGCGACACGCAGGTCGCGCTCACGTGGGTGCCGCCCGTCAACCGCGGCTCGCCCATCCAGGAGTACCGGATCGAGATCTCCCCGCCCGCGCCGGGCGGCGTCGTGCAGCAGACCGTCAGCGGCGGCAGCGCGAACTACACCTGGACGGGCCTCGTCAACGGCACGTCGTACACCTTCCGCATCCAGGCGGTGAACCTCGCCGACGAGCCGAGCGACTTCTCCGCCTACTCGCGAGCGGTGACGCCCGCCGGCCCGCCGATGCAGGTCACGAACGTCTCGGCGACGCCCGATCGATCGATCCCCGGCGAGGTGCAGGTGCGCGTCTCGTGGGCGGCGCCGAACGAGAACGGCGCGCCGATCACTGCCTACACCGTGACGCCCTCCAACGGAGGGGCAGCAGTGCAGGCGACAGGGACGACCGCCAACTTCCGCTTCGACGCCACCGGCGAGAACGTGAGCTTCACCGTCAGTGCGACGAACCGCGCCGGCACGAGCGTGCCCTCCGCCGCCTCCGCCCCGGTGCGCACCTTCACGGCACCCGACGCGCCGACCGGGGTGACCGCGACGGACGGCAACGGCAACTCCGTCGTCTCGTGGACGCCCGGCAACCCGAACGGCCTGCGCGCGAACGAGGTGCGCTTCGAGGTGCGCGGCGGCGGCAACGGCACGCAGTCCTTCGGCCCGGGCGGCACCTACACCGGCATGAACAACAACGGCGGCCCCTACACCTTCGAGGTGCGGGCAGTCGCGGTGGTGGACGGCTTCGGCGAGGCGAGCGGCTGGACGCGCGCCGCAGCGCAGGTCCGCCCCTATGGCGAGATCGGGGCGCCGAGCGTGAGCGGCAGCGGACAGGTCGAGCAGGTGACCTTCACGATCAGCGCGCCGGGGCGCAACGGCAGGGACATCACGACCCGCTACCGCATCGGCAACGGCGGCTGGGTCAACTGGTCGGGCGGTGCCGTGACGCAGGCCGCGAACGGGGGCCAGACGGTCACGATCACGGTCGAGAGCAGCACTGGCCTGCCCGACGGCGGCGGTCACGGCCGCCAGACGACGACCGCGACCGCGCAGGCGACAGCGCAGGAACGACTCCGACCGAGCGTCTCGCTCAGCGACGGCGGCGTCGCCTATGCGGGCTCGTGCCAGGGCGCGAACGGTGAGCAGTGCAGGTGGTTCCGGCTCAACTGGACCGACTTCGAGCCCGGCATCTACAGCTTCAGCTGCCACAACACCGGCTCGGGCAACGGTGCGGGCAGTCCGTTCGAGAGCGGCCGCGTGAACATCACGAGCCGCAACGGCAGCACGATCACCGAGTACCAGGGCGAGGCGGGCGACAACAACACCTGCTACTCCGGCTTCAGCGGCCAGGCGTGGATGCGCGTCTGGGGCAACGGGATCGACCTCGAGACCAGGAGGGTGAACTGGCCATGATCAAGATGGGAACACGATGACGAGCACCATGACCCGCGAGCAGGCCGCCTGGTTCGCCGAGACGTTCACGCGCCTCGTCGACAACGTCGGCAGCGTCGTCCTCGGCAAGGAGGACGTCATCCGGCTCGCCTTCACGGCGATGCTCTCCGAAGGGCACCTGCTGCTCGAGGACGCGCCGGGCACGGGCAAGACGCAGCTCGCCAAGTCGATGGGCGCGACGGTGCAGGGCACGAACCACCGCATCCAGTTCACGCCCGACCTGCTGCCCTCCGACGTCACGGGCGTCACGGTGTACGACCAGAAGACGGGTGAGTTCGAGTTCCACAAGGGCCCGATCTTCGCCTCGATCGTGCTCGCCGACGAGATCAACCGAGCGAGCCCGAAGACACAGTCCGCACTCCTCGAAGTGATGGAGGAGGGCCGCGTCACGGTCGACGGCACGCCCTACTCGGTCGGGCGCCCCTTCATGGTCATCGCGACGCAGAACCCGATCGAGCAGGCCGGCACCTACCGCCTGCCCGAGGCGCAGCTGGACCGCTTCCTCATGAAGACCTCGATCGGCTACCCCGGGCGCGAGCAGACGGTGCGCATCCTGGCTGGCGCCTCGAACCGCAACGCCTCCTCGGGCGTGCAGCCCGTGATCACGACGAGCGCGATCGCCGAGATGATCGACCTCGCCGCGACCGTCCACGTCGACGACGCGGTGCTCGACTACGTCGCGCAGCTCTCGGAGCACACGCGCGACTCGAAGGACACGCGCCTGGGCGTCTCGGTGCGGGGCGCGATGGCGCTCATGCGCGCCGTCAAGGTGTGGGCCGCGTCGAAGGGTCGCGCGTTCGTGCTGCCCGACGACGTCAAGGAGCTCGTGCAGCCGGTGTGGGCGCACCGCGTCGTCATCGATCCCGAGGCGGAGTTCTCGGGCGTCACGGGCGACCGCATCATCGACCGCGCGCTCGCCGACACCGCGGCACCGCAGGACCGGCAGCACGCTGCGTGACGACGGCGCCCGAGCGGGCGACCCCGACCCCCGCACCTGACCCAGACACCGGCTCCACGACCGGCACTCGCCCGGCGTCCGAGACGACGCGGCTGCGCCGCGCCGTCGAGCGCGAGCGCACGCCGTGGCAGCGCTTCGCCGCGCGCTTCGTGGGCGACGACTCGGCTGCGGCCGACTGGCTGCGACGAGCGGGCCGCGTCGCGCGCGAGCGCGTCTGGCCGGCGATCGAGCCCATCACGGGCTTCGGCTGGGCCGTGCTCATCGCGACCGCGCTCGCGCTCGCGGCCGGGATCGTGCTCGGCTGGAAGGAGCTGATCGTCATGGGCATCGCCGGCGCGCTCCTGCTCGGTGCCGCGATCGCCTTCATCGTCGGGCGCAACCGCTACCGGATCGAGCTCGACCTCGCCTACACGCGCGTCGTCGTGGGGGAGCGGGCGCTCGGCCGCATCGAGATCCACGCCGCCTCGACGAAGCCGCTGCTGCCCGCGACGATCGAGGTGCCCGTCGGCAAGGCGCTCGCCTCGTTCCACCTGCCGCGCATGCAGCCGGGCGACGTGCACGAGGACGTCTTCGCGATCCCCACGAGCCGCCGGAGGATCCTGCAGGTCGGTCCCGTGCGCTCCGTGCGGGGCGACCCCGTCGGGCTCCTCCGGCGACAGGTGCGGTGGACGGATCCCGTCGAGCTCTACGTGCACCCGAAGACGGTGCAGCTCGACGAGACCGCGCCGGGCCTCATCCGCGACCTCGAGGGCATCACGACCCGCGACCTGACGAACAGCGACATCGCCTTCCACGCGCTGCGCGACTACGTGGCCGGCGACGACCGGCGCTACATCCACTGGAAGTCGTCGGCCCGCACCGGGCAGCTCATGGTGCGGCAGTTCGAGCAGACCCGCCGCAGCGTGCTCGCGCTCGGACTCTCGACCTCGCCCGACGACTACGCCGACCCGTCGGAGTTCGAGACGGCCATCTCGATCCTCGGCTCGCTCGGCCTGCAGGCGATCCGCGACGAGATGGACGTCGCCGTGCAGACGTCCCGCAGGACCGTGCCCGCGAGCACCGGCAAGCGCCTGCTCGACGCGCTCTCGGGCGTCGAGTGGTCGCCGCGCGACGACCGCTTCCTCGACCTCGCCGCGACGATCGCGCGCGACCACGCCGGCGCATCCGTCATCGTGCTCCACGCGGGAGCGTCGATCGACGCCGCCCTCGTGCGCCGCGCGCGCACCCTGCTGCCGCCGCAAGCGCGCGTCATCGTCTTCTCGGTCGTGCAGGGCGCGAGCCCGCGGCTGCAGCCGATCGGCGACGTCTCGCTCGCGACGATCGGCTCGGTGAGCGACCTCCCGCGCGTGATGCGAGGGGTGGCGCTGCAATGACCGACGAGCGCATGCTGCCCCGCACCCCGCGGCAGGCCGTGATCGACTGCGCGGCCGTCTTCGCCGTCATGCTCGCCGCGACCCTCTCCTTCGGCCCCGTCTTCGGCGGCACCGCCTACCTCGTCGCGGGGCTCGGCGGGGCGATCCTCGGGATCGCCGTCGGCGTCGCGACGTCGCTGCGCCCGCTGCGCGGCTGGCTCATGACGGCAGCGGGCTTCGTGCTCGCGCTCGTCGTCTTCGGCCCCGCGCTCGCGGTGCCGCGGCGGACGATCGGCGGCGTCCTCCCGACCCTCGAGGGATGGCGCGAGCTGCTGCTCGGGGTCGTCTTCTCGTGGAAGGGGCTGCTGACCGCCGAGCCGCCGGCTGAGGGGTTCCCGAGCCTGCTCGTCGTGCCGTTCCTCACCACGCTGCTGTGCGCGACGGTCGCGACGGTGCTCGCCTTGCGGCTCGACCGCGGCGCCCCCTTCGCGATGGTGCCCGGCATCGTCGCCCTCCTGGTCGGCATCGCCTTCGGCACGAAGATCGCCTTCTGGCCCGCCGCGCTCGGCGCGCTCGTCGCCGGCGTCATCCTCGCGTGGTGCGCGTGGCGCCGTGCGACGTGGCGCACGGGGCTGAACGAAGAGGTCGAGGTCACGAACGACAGCCGCTTCCGCGTCAAGGCGCGCAAGCAGCGCGCGCGCGGCGCGATCGCGATGATCGCGGGCGCGATGCTCGTCGCGGGCCTCGTGAGCATCCCGGTGCAGCCGGCGAGCCGCGCGGTGCTCCGCGACGCCGTCGAGCCGCCGATCGAGCTCGCCGAGTATCCGAGCCCGCTCGCCGGGTTCCGCAACTGGCACAAGAACTTCGAGGACGAGACGCTCCTCACCGTGAGCGGCATGCCCGAGGGCTCGAGGCTGCGCCTCGCGACCTTCGACCTCTACGACGGCAGCGTCTTCGCGGTCGCCGGCTCGCAGCAGTCGAGCGGCTCGGGCTCGTTCGCCCGCATCGGCGACGAGGTGCTCGTCGCGCAGTCGGGGCAGACCGCGTCGGTGCGGGTCGAGGTGCAGGACTACTCCGGCATCTGGGTGCCCGACGTCGGCTACATGCAGTCGCTCGCCTTCGAGGGCGAGCGCGCCCCGGGCCTGCAGGGCTCGCTGCACTACAACGGCCAGACGGGCACCGCGATCGCGCTCGACGGACTCGGCGCCGGCGACGCGTACGAGCTGCAGGCGATCGTGCCCCCGCAGCCCTCGCACGAGGAGCTCGAGAGCGTGCCCATCACGCGCGTGCAGGTGCCGGAGCCGGCCGTGGTCCCCGATCTGCTGCAGGCGTGGGTCTCGCAGCACGGCGCCGGCGGCCAGAGCGCCTTCGAGAACCTCGAGACGATGCTGCGGCTCATGAACAACGGCAGCTTCAGCCACGGGCTCGAGGGAGACATCCCCTCGCTCGCCGGGCACGGCGCCGCGCGCATCCAGGACATGTTCGACCAGGAGGTGCTGCTCGGCGACGACGAGCAGTACGCGACCGCGTTCGCGCTCGCGCTCTCGCGCATCAACGTGCCCTCCCGCGTGGTCATGGGCCTCTACCCCGACGACGGCTTCAGCGGCAGCTCCGAGCCGGTCGAGCTCACCGGCAGCGACGTGCACGCGTGGGTCGAGGTGCCCTTCGAGGGCCACGGATGGGTGCGGTTCGACCCGACGCCGCCCGAGGACAACGACGAGATCCAGCCGGAGCCCGAGCCGCAGCCCGAGCCGAAGCCCCAGGTGCTGCAGCCGCCGCAGCCGCCGGAGGAGCCGGCCGAGATGTCGCCCGACACCGTCGCCGACGAGGGTCGGGAGGACGACGACGAGGAGCCGGAGGACCGCTCGTGGGTCGTCTGGCTGTGGGTCGCGGGCGGCGTGCTGCTCGTGCTGCTCCTCCTGCTGCTCCCCTTCATCGTCGTCGGCGCGCTCAAGGCGGCGCGGCGGAAGCGGCGCCGCAGGGCCGAGCGCGAGAGCGACCGGCTCTCGGGCGGCTGGCACGAGGTCGTCGACGAGGCCGTCGACCTCGGGCTGCCGGTGCCCGCGGGCGTGACGCGGCGCGAGGTCGCCCGCGCGGTGGCGGATCGCTACCCTCGATCGGGAGCGACCGACATCGGCGACTTCGTCGACGAGGGCGTGTTCGGGCCCGGCGAGCCGGATCCGGCGGACGTCGACGCCTTCTGGCTCGACGTCGAGCGGAGCGTGCAGGGCATGCGTGCCGAGGCCACACCGCGGGAGCGCCTGCTCGGCAGGCTGTCGCTGCGGTCGTTCGCCCGGCGGAGGCGAGAGCGGAGACGACGGTGATCTGGGAGATCGACGAGGGGCAGAAGCGCATCGAGGGCCTCGACGAGGCCGGGCGGCCCGACCCCGCCTACGCGGCGGCGCTCGGGCTCCGGCCGGCGCCCCTCGGCCGTCGCGCGCTCGCGTCGCTCATCGAGTTCGCCCTCTACGCCCTGCTGCAGCTGCCGTACTGGATCGTCGCGATGCCCTCGCTCGTGCGGCTCGCGACCGGCGCCCTCCAGCCCTACGGCCTCGCGACGCATCCGAACCTCGTGTGGATGATCGTCGCGACCGCCGTCTCGTTCGTGCTCTCGACCGCGTTCGTGATCGTGCAGATCGTGCTCCACGGCCGCAAGGGCGTCACGCTCGGGAAGGCGTTCACGGGCATCCGCTCCATCCACGTCGCGACCCTCGAGCGGCCCGGCATCAAGCGCTCGCTCGGTCGTGCGCTGCTGCTCTACGCGTTCTTCCTCGTGCCGATCGTGGGGCCCGCGCTCGTGTTCTGCTCCGTCTGGTTCGACAGCGAGAAGCGCGGCCGCAGCTGGCTCGACAAGGCTGCGCGCACGTGGTTCGTCGACGTGCGCGGCGGCCTCGACCCGTACCACGAGAAGAAGATGCGCATCGCGCGGAAGACGGTGCAGGCCGAGCCCGAGGCCGCCAAGGCGCCGCTGCCCTCGCTCGCGACGCCCGCGGACGCGGCGGCCCGCGCCTATCGGCCCGGTGCCCGCACGAGCTCGGGCGTCGTCGGCGCGGCCCGCCCGCAGCAGCCGGGGGCGCAGCAGATCGGGCTCGCCTCCTCGGCGGCGGAGCCCACCCCGACGCACACCGTCCCCGGCATGCCCGCGGGGGGCGCGCGCCTCGGCGGCTACCGGCCGGGCGAGCTGAGCGGCTCCGCGCCGGCGCAGTCCGCCCCTCGACCGAGCGCGCCTGCCGCGCCCGAGCCGCAGCAGCCCGCCGAGCCCCGCTTCGCCCCGCAGATCGGCGGCATCGTCGGCAGCGTGCCCGGCCGCGCGCCGGCGCAGCCTGCCGCGCCTGCCGCGCCTGCCGCGCAGATCGACGAGCAGACGATCATCGAGCCGGATCTCGAGGCAGGCTTCGAGGTCGAGTCCGACGACGGCGACGCGATCGACGACCGCACGGTGCGCCGCATCGAGATCGCCGAGCCCGACGACGACCTCGAGGCCACCCGCGCCCGCCCGTCGTCGCGGGCCGCGGTCGCGACGCTCGCCTTCGACACCGGCGACCGCTTCGCGATCACGGGCGCGGCGCTCATCGGCCGCAACCCCGCGCCGAGCGCAGGAGAGGTCGTCGAGCACTTGCTGCCGATCGCCGACGACACGCGCTCGATCTCGAAGACGCACCTGCTCCTCACGGCCTCGCCGCTCGCGGCGATCGACCGCGCCTCGACGAACGGCTCGAGCGTCGTGCGCGCGGGGTCCGAGACGCCGCTCGAGCCGGGCCGCGCGTTCCCGCTCCAGCCGGGCGACGTCGTGCGCTTCGGCGACCGCTCCCTGACGGTCGAGGCGGCGTCGTGAGCGCGATCGGCGAGTTCCGCTTCAGCCACCCGTCGATCGCGCTGCGATGGGCGGCGACGACGCACCCCGGGATGCGCCGGAGCGTCAACGAGGACTCGGTGTTCGCATCCTTCCCCGTCTTCGTCGTCGCCGATGGGATGGGCGGCCACGCCTCGGGCGATGTCGCGAGCGCGCTCGCGATCGAGGCGTTCCGCGGGCTCAAGGGACGCACGCTCGCGGATGTCGAGTGCGTCGAGACGGCCGTCGAGCACGCCTTCGAGAGCGTGCACGCCAACGCGGTCGGCGAGCCTGCCGGCGGCTCGACCCTTTCGGGCACCGTGCTCGTCGACGTCGACGGCGTCGCGCACTGGCTCATCCTCAACGTCGGCGACTCCCGCACCTACCTCTACGAGCAGGGCAGGCTCGAGCAGGTGACCGTCGACCACTCGATGGTGCAGGAGATGGTCGAGACCGGCGCCCTGCGCCGCGCCGACGCGCGCCGGCACCCGAACCGCAACGTCATCACGCGCGCGCTCGGCGCGGGGGAGCGGCAGCCGGCCGACGTCTGGCTCCGCCCCGCCGAGCGCGGCCAGCGGCTCGTCGTCTGCTCCGACGGCCTGACGGGCGAGGTCGACGACCACGAGATCGCCGAGCTGCTCGGCGATGTCTCCTCGCCCGCCGCGGTCGCGGCGCTGCTGCTGCGGCGCGCGCTCGATGCGGGCGCGCCCGACAATGTCACGGTCGTCGTCGTCGACGTGGATGCCGTCGCGCTCGCCGACGAGGAGCTGCACGACACGCACGCACACACGATCGACGACACCATCCCGAGAGAGGCCCTGCGATGAGCGCACGCCTGGAGTACGCGCCCGGCGAGGCGTGGTGCGTCGCGGCGGGGGCCGCGGTGGTCGTGTGCGAGCGGGACCTGCCGCCCGTGCGGGCTCGGGCCCTCTACGACGCCGCGGCGACCGTCGCCGACGCCGCGGCGCTGCGGAGGCTCCTCGAGCTCGAGCCCACCGCGCTCATCGGACTCGTCGACACCGCGGATGCGCGCGTGCTGCTGCGCCGCCACGGCGTGCCGGCGACGGCGGACGACGACGCGCTGCCCGACCGCTTCGGGCCCGAGTGGGCGCTCGACGAGACCCCGCGCGATGCGGTCGTCGACGCCGGCGGGCTCGCGACGCTCGCCGGCCAGACGCTGCCGCTCGAGGGCGGCGTCGCGCGCGTCGCCGCCGTGCGCATCGCCCCGGGGCGAGCGGATGCCGTGCGGGAGCCGGTCGTGCCGGCGCCGGTCGTCGAGAGCGACGGCGACGACGCGCGCTTCGGCGACTTCGGCCAGACGCTGCCGCCCCGCGCGGTCGCCGCGGAGCGCGCGGAGCCGCGGCCCGCGAGCGCGCCCGCTGCCGAGCCCGCTGCCGAGCCGGCTGCGCCGGTCGAGCCCAGCGCGCCAGCGCCGGTCGAGCCCAGCGCGCCAGCGCCGGTCGAGCCCAGCGCGCCAGCGCCGGTCGAGCCCAGCGCGCCAGCGCCGGTCGAGGCCAGCGCGCCAGCGCCCGCGCCCGCGCGCGAGGCGGAGGGGTCGATCGGCGGTCTCATCGACTCCGTTCCCGGGTTCATCAAGCCGGCCGTCGACGTGAGCGAGATCGCGCCGGCGCCGCGCGCCGCCGCGCCCGCTCGCGAGGCGGCCGAGTCGTCGCCCGCGCCCGGCGGCGCCGAGGGCGCGCCGACGCGACCCGTCCCGCTCGCGCAGCCCGCCGCATCCGTCCCCGTGGACGCGGGCGACCACGACGGCATGACGATCACCGCGGAGCAGGCGCGCAGGCTCCAGGCCGAGCGTGCCGCGGCCGCGCAGGCGGCGACACCGGCGGAGCCGGCCGGGCCGCCCGCGACCGGTCCGCTCGTGCTCTCGTCGCTGTGCGGGTCGGGCCACGTCAACGCGCCCGGCACGACGGCGTGCACGACGTGCGGCGCGCCGGTCGATGACCGCAGCACCGCCCAGCGCCGCCGGCCGGAGGTCGCCGTCGCCGTGCTGCCCTCGGGCGAGCGCGTGCCGCTCGGCCGCGGCGTCGTGCTCGGCCGCCGGCCGCGCTCGCGGCGCGTCGAGGACGGCCGCGTGCCGAGGCTCGTGACGGTCGAGAGCCCGAGCGAGGACATCTCGCGCAGCCACCTCGAGCTGCGCGTCGACGACTGGAACCTCGTCGCGGTCGACCTGTCGTCGACGAACGGCACGCTGCTGCTGCGCGAGGGCTCGGCACCTCAGCGGCTGCGGCCCGAGGCAGCGACGATCCTGCAGCTCGGCGATCGGCTCGACCTCGGCGACGGCGTCGTGGTCGCGATCGAGCCGGCTCGCGCGGAGGACGCGCAGTGAGCCCGAAGCGCGCCCCCTCCGCTCCGCCCGAGCTGCCCGGCTACGAGTACGTCTCGCTGCTCGGCTCGGGCGGCTTCGCCGACGTCTTCCTCTACCAGCAGCTGCTGCCGTCGCGGCAGGTCGCGATCAAGGTGCTGCTGCCCGACGCCGTCAACCGCGAGCTCATCGAGAACTTCCGCCACGAGGCGAACGTCATGGCGCAGCTCTCGACCCACCCGTCGATCGTGACGATCTACGGCGCCGCCGTCGCGCCCGACGGGCGCCCGTACCTCGCGATGGAGTACTGCTCGAAGCCCAACCTCGGCGTGCGCTACCGCCGCGACCGCTTCGCGGTGCCCGAGGTGCTCTCGCTCGGGGTGCAGATCGCCGGCGCCGTCGAGACCGCCCACCGCGCGGGCATCCTGCACCGCGACATCAAGCCCGCGAACATCCTCGTCACCGCCTACAACCGGCCGGCGCTCACCGACTTCGGCATCGCGACGAGCGCGGGCGGCGCCGACGACGCGAGCGGCATGTCGATCCCGTGGTCGCCGCCCGAGGCGTTCCAGGATCCGCCCAGGTCGACGCCCGCATCCGACGTCTTCTCGCTCGCCGCGACGCTCTCGACGCTGCTCGCGGGCAGGACGCCGTTCGAGCTGCCCGGCGGCAGCAACACGAGCGTCGACCTCATCGACCGCATCCAGCGCGGCGAGATCTCGCCGCTCGCGCGCCACGACGTGCCGCCGCGGCTCGAGGCCGTGCTCGCCTCGGCGATGGACCCGGACCCGTCGCGCCGCTACGCGACGGCGATGGCGTTCGGCCGCGCCCTGCAGCAGGTCGAGGCCGAGATGGCGCTGCCCGTCACGCCGCTCGACGTGCTCGACGATTCGCTCGACGCGGGCTCGGTCGACGAGGAGGACGGCGGCGCGACGCGCATCCGCGGCGTCGTCTCGATCGACCCGCACGCGGGCGAGCCCGCGCCCGCGATGCCGCTCGGCGCCGCGGCGCCCGACGCGACGATCCGGCGGCCGCGGCCCGACCAGGCGGCGGGCGCGCCCGCCGCCGTCGCGCCGGAGCCCGAGGCGGCGGCGCCGGATCGACGCCGCCGCACGATCGCGTCGATCGTCGGCGCCGCCCTCGTCGTGCTCGTCGGCGGCGGGATCGTGTGGCTGGCGGTCGCGGGGAGCGCCCCGACGCAGCCGCCCGCGAACCCGAGCCAGACGATCGCGGCGCCCGCCGCGCCGCAGCGGCCACCGGCGCCCATCAACGTCGTCGGCACCGTCGAGGGCGACTCGGTCACCTTCACGTGGGTCAACGCGCAGCCGCAAGCGGGCGACAGCTTCCGCTACCGCTACGAGCCGAGCGACGCCGACCCGACGATCGCGACGGCCGCGGGTGAGACGGTCACCGTGCAGCGCGACAGCGACGGCGAGTCGTGCATCCTCGTCACGCTCGTGCGCTCGGACGGTCGGCAATCGAACGATGCGAAGGGATGCGTCAATGGTTGAGCAGGCACAGGCTGAGCAGGCTCCGAGGCTCCAGCTCGAGTTCGCGGGGGAGTGGTTCACGCTCGACCCGGCGCGGCCGTTCGTCATCGGCCGCGAGGGCGACCTCACCGTCGACGACAACCAGTACCTGCACCGCGCGTTCCTCGAGGTGCACCACCGCGACGGGCTGTGGTGGCTCGCGAACGTCGGCTCGCGCCTCTCGGCCACCGTCTCGAGCGCCGGGGGCGCGGTGCAGTCGTGGCTCTCGCCCGGCGCGCGGCTCCCGATCGTCTTCTCCGACGCGTCCATCGTCTTCACCGCCGGCCCCACGACCTACGAGATCGGCGCGCACATCGACGACGCGTCGTTCTCGCTCTCGACCGAGCACCGGCGCCGCTCCTCGGGCGAGACGACCGTCATGCCCGTCGGGCTCACCGAGCTGCAGAAGCTGCTCATCGTCGCGCTCGCCGAGCCGATGCTGCGCCGCGACGGCGTGGGCGTGAGCGAGCTGCCCTCGAGCGCGGCGGCCGCCGACCGGCTCGGCTGGACGATGAGCCGCTTCAACCGCAAGCTCGACAACGTGTGCGACAAGCTCGACCGGATGGGCGTGCAGGGCCTGCGGGGCGGCATCGGGAAGCTCGCGAGCAACCGTCGCGCTCGGCTCGTCGAGTACGCCGTCTCGTCGCAGCTCGTCACGCGGGCCGACCTCGCCCTGCTCGACGACGCAGCGCTTCGCGAGACCGACGAGGACTGAGGACGACGCATGAAGGTCAAGCTCACCCTGCACCGCCCGACGACCGAGGCGACCGACGTCGTCATCACGGCCGACTCGACCGCGACGGTCGAGGACGTCGCGCGGCAGATCGCGCTCGCCGACCCCGCGCGCTCGATCTCCTTCGCCGAGGGCGACACCCTCTCGCTCGCCGTCGCCCCGCCCACCGAGCAGCAGCTCGTGCAGCTGCAGCCCGACGCCCTCATCGCCGAGGCGCCGATCGGCAGCGGCTTCCACACGCAGGTCGTCAACCTCGGCACCGACGCGCGCCGCCGCGGCGGACCCGCGGGCAGCGCGCTCGAGGCGATCGCGGTGCTGCGGGTCATCGCCGGACCGCTCGCGGGCCAGGAGTTCCAGCTCGGCCGCGGCCACGCCTCGATCGGCCGCGATGCGGCGAACGACATCGTGCTCGCCGATCCGCTCGTCTCGAAGCGCCACGCGCGCATCGAGGTCGGCACGCACATCGAGGTCGTCGACCGGGGCTCGGCGAACGGCGTCATCGTCGACGGCGCTCCTGTCTCGCGCTTGCGCGTCGTGCCCGGCGCGCCCTTCACGCTCGGCGACTCGACGCTCGCCGTCTGGCTCGTCGGCGCTTTCGACGCCTCCGGCCCCGACCCCGTGCTCGAGCGCGGGGGCGCGCTCATGTTCAACCGCTCGCCGCGCGTCGAGGCGCGCTACCCCGGCACCGCCTACAAGGGCCCGCGGCTGCCGAAGGAGATGGTCGAGCGCATCTTCCCGTGGCCCATGCTCGTCACGCCGATCCTGCTCGCCGGCGCGATGTTCGCGATGACGAACAACCCGCGCTCGATCCTCATCGCGCTCATGACGCCGCTCATGCTGCTCGGCAACTTCGTCAACATGCGCACCCAGAACGGGCAGAAGCGCAAGCTCGAGACGCAGCTGTTCGAGACCCGCTACGAGGAGCTCGAGGAGACGCTCTACCGCGAGAAGCCGGTCGAGGAGCGCATCCGCGGCCTCGAGGTGCCGCCCGTCGCCGAGGTCTTCGAGCACGCGATGCGGCTCGGGCCGATGCTCTGGACCCGCAGGCCCGAGCACTGGAACTTCCTCTCGGTGCGGCTCGGCACGTGCCGCGCGGAGTCGCGCAACTCGATCAAGGACGAGGAGTCGCAGGACGGGCTGCCCGAGTACATCGAGCGCGTCGAGCGGCTCCGCGAGCGCTACCGCTACGTCGACGACGTGCCGATCGTCGAGTCGTTCGCGACCGTCGGCTCGATCGGCATCGCGGGCCCGAAGTCGCTCGCCTCGGATGCGCTGCGCGGCATGGCCGTGCAGCTCTACGGACTGCACGCCCCGAACGAGGTCGTGACCGTCGCGATCTGCGACGCGGAGTGGACCGGCGAGCTCGAGTGGATGAAGTGGCTGCCCCACACGACGAGCGAGACGAGCCCGTTCAAGGAGATGCCGCTCGCCGACTCGGCGACCGCGGGTGCCGCGCTGCTGAGCGCGCTCGAGGAGCTCGTGCTCGGGCGCTCGAAGCAGGCCGCCGCCGACCGCAAGACGCCGTTCGACGACGACTGGCACCCCATGCGCTACGGCTCCGACGTCGAGCGCGCAGCGAAGGACACCGTCACGAGCGTGCAGACCTCCGTCGTGCTCGTCGTCACGAACGACGCCCCCGTCGACCGGCCGCGGCTCACGCAGATCCTCGAGCGCGGCGCCGCGGTCGGCATCTACGGCGTCTTCGTCGCGCCGACCGTCGAATCGCTGCCCGCGGTGTGCCGCAGCTACATCGACGTCTCGGCCGGCCTCGAGGACGCGAAGGTCGGCACCGTGCGATCGGGCGTCGAGTACGAGGGCGTCAAGGTCGAGGGCGTCTCGAGCGAGTACATGGACATGCTCGCGAAGCGCCTCGCGCCCGTCGTCGACGCGAGCATCGTCATCAACGACTCCTCCGACATCCCCGACTCCGTCATGTTCCTCTCGCTCGTGGGCCCGGAGCTCGCGGAGGACCCGAACGCGGTCATCGACCGCTGGCGGCAGAACAACACGATCCTCGACCGCTCGGGCGAGCCGAAGCCGCGGCTCAAGAAGGCCGGCAACCTGCGCGCGATCATGGGCCAGGGCGCGAGCGACGCGATGACGCTCGACCTGCGCACGCAAGGCCCGCACGCGCTCGTCGGCGGCACGACCGGCGCGGGCAAGTCGGAGTTCCTGCAGGCGTGGGTGCTCGGCATGGCGAGCGCGCACAGCCCCGACCGCGTGACCTTCCTCTTCGTCGACTACAAGGGTGGCTCGGCCTTCGCCGACTGCGTCGAGCTGCCGCACTGCGTCGGGCTCGTCACCGACCTGAGCCCCCACCTCGTGCGCCGCGCGCTCACGAGCCTGCGCGCCGAGCTGCACCACCGCGAGCACCTCTTCAACCGCAAGAAGGCGAAGGATCTGCTCGAGCTCGAGAAGCGCCAGGACCCCGAGACGCCACCCGCGCTCGTGCTCGTGATCGACGAGTTCGCGGCGCTCGCGGGAGAGGTTCCCGAGTTCGTCGACGGCGTCGTCGACATCGCGCAGCGTGGCCGGTCGCTCGGCATCCACCTCATCATGGCGACGCAGCGCCCAGCAGGCGTCATCAAGGACAACCTGCGAGCCAACACCAACCTGCGCGTCGCGCTCCGGATGGCCGACGAATCCGACTCGAAGGACGTCGTCGACGACCCCGTGGCGGCGTCATTCCCGCCCTCCATCCCCGGCCGCGGCATCGCGAAGACGGGACCGGGCCGGCTCGTGCCGTTCCAGTCGGCCTACGCGGGCGGCTGGACCCGTCCCGACGAGGTCAAGGCGGCCGACGTCAAGGTCGCCGAGCTCCGCTTCGGCTCGGTGCAGCGCTGGGAGCCGGATGCGGCGCCCGAGTCCGACTCGCACGACGAGGACCTCGGCCCGAACGACCAGAAGCGCATCGTCTCGACGCTCATCCGCGCGACCGAGCGAGCGGGCATCCCCGCGCCCCGCCGGCCGTGGCTCGACGACCTCGAGACGACCGTCGACCTGCGCGAGCTCGCGATCGAGGGCGACAGTCGCATCGTGCTCGGCAAGGCCGACATCCCCGAGCGCCAGCGGCAGGACCCGGTCTACTTCCACCCCGACCGCGACGGCTCGATGCTCGTCTACGGCACCTCGGGCTCCGGCAAGTCGACGCTGCTCAAGACCATCGGGATCGCCGCGGGGATGCGCCCGGAGCTCGGCAGCGCGGAGGTCTACGGGCTCGACTTCGCCTCCGGGGCGCTCAAGTCGATGGAGCAGCTGCCGCACGTCGGCTCGATCATCGCGGGCGACGACGCCGAGCGCGTGCAGCGGCTGCTGCGCTCCCTCGGCCGCGAGCTCGACCGGCGCGGCAAGGCCTTCGCCGAGGCGAACGCTGCGAGCCTCACCGAGTACCGCGAGCTCGTCGACCCGAACGCGACCCGCATCTTCCTGCTGCTCGACAACTTCCCGCAGTTCAAGGCCGACTGGGAGGTGACGAGCGCCCGCTCGCCGTTCTACCAGGTCTTCATGCGCATCCTCGGCGAGGGCAGGCCGCTCGGCATCCACGCGATCGCGACCGCCGACCGCTCCGGCGCCGTGCCGACCGCGGTCAGCTCGAACGTGTCCCGCCGCGTCGTGCTGCGCCTCTCGGACGAGTCGGGCTACATGCTCGTGGGCGCCCCGAAGGACGTGCTCGACGACCAGTCGGCGCCCGGCCGCGCGATCATCGACGGCCTCGAGATGCAGGTCGCGACCCTCGGCGGCACGCCGAACGTCGCCGAGCAGACGAAGCTCATGGGCCAGCTCGCCGACGCGCTGCGCGCGCAGGGCGTGCGCGACGTCGAGGAGATCGGCGCGCTGCCCACGCGGCTCGAGCTCGGGCAGCTGCCCGCGCGCGTCGACGACTTCCCCGTCATCGGCGTCGCCGAGGATACGCTCGCGGCGCGCGACTTCGACCCCATCGGCACGTTCATCGTCGCGGGCCCGCCCGGTTCGGGCAAGACGAACGCGATGAAGGCGCTCGTCATCGCGATGGAGCGCTTCGATCCAGAGGTCAAGCTCTTCCACTTCGCCGGCCGACGCTCGGTGCTCGCCGACTTCCGCCCGTGGGTGCGCAGCGCGACGAGGCCCGACGACGCGAAGGCGCTCGCGACCGAGCTCGCCGAGATCGTCGCCGACGAGTCGATCCCTGGCCGCATCATGATCGTGATGGAGAACGTGCCGCAGTTCGCCGACTCCGACGCGGAGCGCGCGCTCAAGGGCCTCTTCCAGGCGATCAACCGCAGCGACCACCTGCTCATCGGCGACGCCGACGTCACGCAGGTCACCGGCGGCTTCGGCTTCATCGGCGACTTCAAGGCGGGCCGCAAGGGCATCGTGCTCAAGCCGGATGCGTACGACGGCGACTCGGTCTTCAAGGTGCCGTTCCCGAAGGTCAAGCGCTCGGACTTCCCCGAGGGCCGTGGCATCTTCGTGCAGCAGGGCCGCGCGGTCACCGTGCAGCTGCCGCTCGTGCCCGACGACGCCGCTCGGCCGCCGGCGCCCGCATCGGCGGATGCGTCCTCGGCGCCGGAGCCCGAGGCCGCGTCGGTGGGCGCGGAGGGCTGACCCATGGGGACTCCTCCCCATTGAGTCCCCAGGCGCGCTTTCGTACCTTGGCTCCAGAGCGGCCCGCAGCGGGTCCGCGAACCAGACCTCGAGAGGATCAGATCCATGAGCGATTTCGGCGCATCGTATGCAGAGATGGAGTCCGTGGCGGGCAAGCTCGACACGGGCAAGGAGGACATCTCGGGTGTCCTGAAGGACCTGAAGGGTCAGGTCGACACCCTGCTGGGTGAGGACTTCAAGACGCAGCACGCGTCGGGCAAGTTCGGTGAGGGCTACGAGGAGCTCACGTCGGGTCTCGAGAAGGCGATCGAGGGCATCTCCGAGATGGGTGAGGCGCTGCGCGGCATGATGCAGGCGATCCAGTCGCTCGACGAGCAGCTCGCCGGCAGCTGATCCACCGCTCGAGAGGGGCTGGCCGCGAGGCCGGCCCCTCTCGGCGTCCGCGGCCGCGAGCCGAGCGGGTGGGGGAGTCCTCCCCATCGCCCTCGAGGCATCCGCCGCCTACGTTGAGGAGCAGGAGCGGCGCGGCCGCTGACGGATTCGAGGAGAGACATGGATGACGTGCTCATCACCTTCGACGAGCTGCTCGCGCTGCGGCAGCAGCTCGACGAGATCATCGTCGAGCTCGAGAGCGCGGGTGACCGGTCGAGCGAGCTCGAGGCGGCGATCGGCGCCCCCTACGGCCGGTGGGAGCTGCGCTCGGGCGCGGGCGACTTCGAGAGCCGCTGGAACGACAAGCGCGTCGACCTCGCGCGCGACATGACGAAGGTGCGCGACCACGTGCAGGGCGTGCTCGAGGGCTTCGCGGAGTTCGACGAGGAGGCCTCGCTCGAGCTCGAGGCCGCGGACGCGGCGAGCTGACCGGGACGACGAGGAGACGACGATGCACGCAGGACCGCAGTCGCCGAGGGGCCGCTGGATCGACTACGTGGAGGGCGACCCCGAGGGGATCGTGGCGCGCGGCGAGGCGATCGCGTCGCTCGGGCGGGCGATGAAGGCGAGCGCGGCGACGCTCGAGCAGGTCAAGAGCGGCGCCGACGGCCAGAAGGGCCTCGCGGTCGCGAAGCTGCGCGAGGTGGTCGGCGACTCTCACGGGCTGCTCCGGCAAGCGGGCGAGCTCTACGAGCCGACCGGCCCCGTGCTCGTCGCCTACGGCGAGGCGCTCGCCGACGTGCAGCCGAAGATCAAGGCGCACGTCGACACGTGCGCAGCGCTGTGGTCGACGTTCTCTGCGCTGCCGGGCTCGGTCGAGCCGCGCGGCACGGGCGGCTGGTTCCAGCCCGAGCCCGACAGCCCCGAGGCCGAGCAGCAGGCGGAGGAGGACGCCGCGAAGCTCGCCGCCTACCGTGCGTGGGAGGACGAGGCGGGCTACTGGGACGCCGACTACGACACGTGGGAAGCGGCCTTCGAGTCGGCCGCGAGCGGCATCGGCGACGTGCTCGAGGGCAAGGTCGAGGACGGGTTCTGGGACAACGTCGACGGCTTCGTCGCGGGCCTGCAGAAGGCGCTCAGCTGGGCGGGGCTCGCGGTCGGCATCCTCGCGATCATCTTCGGCGGCCCGATCCTCGCCCTCATCGGCGGCATCATCGGCCTCGTCGCCCTCGGCCTGACGATCTACCAGAAGATCCGCGGGGACGCGGGATGGCTGCAGCTCGGGCTCGCGATCGCAGGCGTGCTGCCGTGGGGCAAGCTCGGGAAGATCGCGAGCGGCAAGTTCAGCTTCGCCGACGACATGTTCGGCGGCGTGCTCGGCGCGACCGCGTGGCGCAACGCCGGCTCGCAGGCGAAGGAGCTCGGCTTCGCCTACCTCTTCCACGGCCGCGGCGCGAGCGGCGCGCTCGGGAGCCTGCGCCAGCTCGCGACCGGCAACAACCCGAACGGCTTCGGCGACGTGTTCCTGCGCCTCATGACGGGGAAGGACGTCGCGGCCTTCGAGAAGCTCGGCGACGTGACGACCGGCGTCCTGCCGGCGCTCGCCACCGCATCCGACCTCATGCACGGACTGTTCGCCGTGCCCCTCAAGTACGACGGCTGGATCTCGAAGTTCACGGGCCATGAGACGATCAAGGAGAAGGTGCCCGCCTTCGACATCGTCTGGTGATCGAGGCGCGCTCGAGCGACGAGGGATGTGATCGGTGACGGCCACGTGGCGGATCTCCGCGAGCTCGGCCGCTCCCGGCTGGCTCGGCATGCCGCCGCTCGGCGCCGACGACGGACACTGGGTCGCCGAGCGCACCGCGGCGCTGCGCGCCGCGTTCGGCGAGCGCTGGAGCGACGACCTCGACCGCGCCGTGCCGGCGCTGCTGCGAGCGGGGCTCGACCGCCGCGAGGCCGACGACCTGCTCTCGTGGCAGCTGTGGCCCGTCGCGCTGCCCGTCTTCTCGATCGTCCGCGCGCGCGTCGTGCCGAGCGCCGCGCTGCCCGACTTCCACGCGGCGGGCGCGGCCGTGCAGCCGATCGAGAGCTCGACCCTCGGCCCCGGCGTGCAGGTCACCGGGCGCGTGCGGCTCGAGGAGGCGAGCGCGTCGGCGGCGGTCGCCGTGCTCGCCTTCGACGACGGCGAGGCCGCGTTCGCGCTCTCGATCGACCCGACCGTCGCGGAGGTCGCCGACCTCTCGGCGCCCGCGCTCCTCGACCTCGTCGACCGCATCGAGCTCGAGCGGCCCGACGGCTCCGCGTTCCGCGCCGAGCCGCCCGTGGGCCTCGTCGCCGACGAGGCGGGCTGGAGCCTGGGAGGCGCGGCGTGAGCCTCCGCCACGACAGCGCCCTCGCGTGGGCCGACGACCTCTCGGCCGCCGCCGAGCCGCGGCTCGGCATCCTCGAGGCCTACGCCCTCCAGCGCCACCCCGCCGCGCTCGAGCACATGGGCGACGACGGCGCCGGGCTCGCGCGCGTCGCGGGCGCGAAGGGCAGCGGCATGGCGGGCCTCTGGCTGCTGCTGCCGCTCCTGCTCGCGGTCATCGCGCCCGTCATCGGCTTCGCCGCGCTGCTGGGCGACCCGCTCGGCTACCACCGCCTCGACGGCGAGGTGTCCGTGCCCATCGCGGGCGCGTGCTTCGGCGTCGCTGCCGTCGTGCAGGTCGTCGCCGCGGTGGTGTGGCTGCGCGGGCCGCGCCTGCGCGACCGGCAGCTGCTGCTGCTCGGCTTCGGCACGGCGGTCTTCGCCGCGCTCAGCTGGTGGGTCATGGGCTCCGCCGCCTCGCTCGCGTCGGTCGCCGGCGTCGGCGGGTGGCGCAGCGCCGTGCTCGTCGCCGGCGTGCTCGGCCTCGTGCTCAGCCTGCTCGTGCTCGCCCTCGGCCGCGGCGCCGCCGCCGTCACGGCCGCCGCGGAGGACGCTCGCGCGCATCGCGACGCGCTCGCCGCCGTGCTCGCGGGCATCCCCGACCACGAGCTGCGGAGCATCCGCGACGACCGCGACGCGGCGATCGCCCTGCTCGCCGAGCGCGGCAGGCTCGAGCCGAGCACCGCCGAGCGCGCCCGTCGTGCCGAGCTCGGCACGCTGCACCGTCTCGACGCCGAGCAGCGCGCGCAGTGACCGCGCCCCGCTCGGACGAGGCCCGGACATCCATGACCGAGGAGGACGCATGAGCGAGCAGACCGACCTGCGCGCGGAGCTCGGAGCCGCGCCCGACCCCGAGTTCGAGCTCGAGCTGCCGCCCGGCTGGGCGCGGCACGCGCCGGATCGCGCCACGCACGATGCGATGGCCGCCGGCATCCGCGAGCGCATGCTCCGCGCCCACCGGCCCGACCTCTACGCGCACGCAAAGCGCATGCTCCAGGACTCGTTCGAGGCGATGCAGCGCAGCGACGTCGTCGCCTTCTTCACGCCGACCGAGGAGGGCGACGACACGCTGTGGCTGTCGTCGTCGATCCTCGCCTCCATCCGCCGCGCGCAGCCCGACGTCACGCTCGACGAGGCGGTGCGCCACGCGATCCTCGAGTACGACGCGGCGCCGCTCGACGACTCGAAGCGCATCGTGCGCTTCGAGCGCGACCGGCTCGAGACCGTGCAGGGCGAGTCGCTGCGGGTGCTCACCGTCGTCTACCTCACGCCCGTCCCCGGCACGCAGCGCAGGCGCGCGCTGCAGCTGACCGCGACTATCAACCGGCCGGTCGACATGGACGTCGAGGATCCGCTCGTCGACGGCCAGCGCATCCTCCTCGACGCGTGCGTCTCGACGCTGCGCTGGCGGCGCCCGCAGCCCTGATCCCCGGCACCCCTCGCTCGCGAGACGGCTGCTGTCGATGGGCACTCCTGCCCATTCACTCCCCGGGCGGCGGATGCGTAGCGTCGGCCCCACGAGGAGGCGCAGTGGCCGACATCCGCATCACCTACGGCGACCTGGACGCAGCGGTCGCCGAGCTCGGCTTCGTCACGCGGCAGCTCGCGGCGTCGGACCGCACGAGCGCCGCCGCAGCTGAGGCCGTGGGGCACGACGGGCTGGCAGCGAGCGTGCTCGCGTTCGCCGACACCTGGGACGACAACCGCGAGCGCCATCGGGAGGCGGCGGACGCGCTCGCCGAGCGCATCGCGGGCATCGCGACCGGGTTCCGCGAGACCGACCGGCAGCTGGCGGCCGGATGACGCTCGAGCAGCTCAGCGGGCAGTGGCAGGCCGTCGAGGGGCACGGCGACGCCTACCTCCGCACGGCCGAGGCGATCGAGCAGGCGATCGAGCACCTGCGTGCCATCAGCGACGAGGACGCGACCGTCGCGCGCGCCTTCGATCGGGTGCGGGAGGGCGCGGAGGAGGTGTCGGGCCAGCTGGGCTCCGCGACCTCGCGCTACCGCGTGACGGGCCAGGCGCTCGTCGACTACGCCGACGAGCTGCGCGCCGCCCAGCAGAGCGCCGACGGGGCGATCGAGGAGTGGCGCAGCGCCGATGCCGCGAGGCTCGAGGCGCTCGCCGAGCGCGACCGGCTCGCGAGCCTCGCTGGCGCCGCCGCGGAGGCCGCTCCGCTCGAGCGGGCGGCGGCGGAGCAGCTCGCGCTCGCCGAGCTGCACGCAGGCCGGCGGGCCGAGGCGGAGGCCGACTGGCGCGGCGCGGCAGAGCGCAAGCGGCGCGCGGCCGAGGAGGCGACTGCGCGCATCCGCGCGGAGATCGAGCACTCCGCGATCGGCGATTCGTGGTGGGACGATGTGCGGGGCGCCGTCTCGGGGCTCCTCGACGCGATCCGCGACGCGGTCGTCGACGCGCTCGCCTGGCTCGGCGCGGCGGTGCTCGCGGCGATCGGCGCGCTCGTCGCCGCGGCGCTCGCGATCGCGCTCGCCGCGACGGGCCTCGTCGGCGCACTGCTCGCCGGTGTCGCGCTCGCGCTCGTCGTGACGTGGGTCGCGAACGGCGGAGCGGCGGCGTTCGTCCGCGCGCTCGTCGAGACCGGCTCGATCGACGCGGCGATCGTGCGCGGCACGATCGCGTGGCTGCACGGCTCGCTGCCGGGCGTCGTCGACTGGCTCATCGCGGGCGACGCGGGCACGCCGGTGCTGCTGTGGAGCGGCGCGCGCGAGCCGCGCGCGGGCACCGCGGGCACTGCCGGCGACCTGCTCGCGAGGCTGCAGGCCGACAACCGCGCGGCCGACGCCCACGCGGGCGCGCCCGGCGAGCACGATCCTGGCGCCTCCACGATGATCACCGTCACCGCCGTGACCGGCGCCTACGGCACGACCGCCTACCGCGTGAGCATCCCGAGCACCCAGGTGTGGAGCCCCGGCTCCTCGTCGATCAACGACGTGCACTCCGATGTCGCGGCGAAGCTCGGCGTCGACCCCACGCAGCTCGAGCGGGCGGTCGTGCAGGCGATGGCCGAGGCCGGTGTGCCGGCCGGCTCGAGCGTGCTGCTCTCGGGCTGGAGCCTCGGCGGCATCACGGCCGCGAACCTCGCGGCCGACCCGGCCTTCACCGCCCTCTACGACGTCGACGCGGTGATCGTCGCGGGCGCCCCCGTCGACGACGCGTCGATCCCGACCCACATCCCGGTGCTGTCGTTCGAGCACGCGGGCGACGGGCTGCCAGACCCCGTGCCGCTCGCCGAGGCGCCCGGCAAGCTCGACCTCAGCGGCGACCCGAATCGGCTGAGCGTGCGGGTGCCGCCGCCCCCCGGCACGGGCCTCGTGCCGCACGAGGGCCTCGCGTACCAGGTGACGATGCAGCAGCAGGGCGATGCACCCGGACCCGCAGCGACGTGGATGGCGCTCCACGACCTCGATCGCTTCTTCGTCGGCGTCGAGCTCGCGCACGCGTCGATCTTCGAGCGGGGCCGCTGACGTGGCCGCGACGGGGAGGGAGCCCGGGCTCGAGCTGCAGCTCGAGGCGATCGACGGCGTCGCCTCGGCGTGCGCGACGATCGCGGTCGACGGGCTGCCCGGCAGCCGCGCGCTGCGCGTCGCGCTGCTCGTCGACGACGAGGGGGCGGATGCGGCGGGCCGCGTCGTGCGCGCGGCGGTCGACGCGCTCCGCTCGACCCGGCCGGGCGTGCCGGCGAGCCTCGCGCTCGAGCGGCTCGTCGACGGCGTGCGCCACGCGATCGATGTGTGCGCGGCGCTCGAGGCAGTGCCCGTCGAGGGCGCCGTCGCCGCGGGCGGCGAGGTCCTGCTGCTCGGGAGCGGGGCGTGAGGCTCGTGCTGCGGCTGCCGGGGGAGTGGGTGCGGCTGCCGGTCGGCGAGCCCGGCGCACGCGAGCGGATCCGCGAGCTCGCGGCTCGGCTGCTCGGTCGGGGCGACGAGCGAGCACCGCTCCGCATCGCCCTGCGGGAGCGGCTCGAGGCGGCGCTCGAGCGCTCCGAGGCGGCGGGCGCAGCGGAGGTGCACGTCGGGGTCGCGCTCGAGTCCGACGTACCCCTGCCCGCCGTCGCATCCGTCTACCGCGGGGTGCCGCTGCCGACCGCCGCCTCGGTCGAGCCCGACGCGGTGATGGCCGCGCTCGTGCCGCTCGTGCTGCGGGCGGCGCACGAGGGCGCGGGCGGCACCGCGTCTCCGGGCCCCGACGATCGCGTGCTCGACGCCGGCCGGTCCCGCGTCCTGCGCCGACCGGTCGTGCGCGACGCGCCGCACGGCGACGGCGCGACGCCGGCGCTCGCGGTCGACTACTGGGTGACGGTGCCGGGCGAGCGGCGCGCGGCGCTCCTGCACCTCGACGTGCCGCTCGTCGCACCGGCCGCGCTGCTGCTCGCGCTCTGCGACGCGATCGCGGTCGCGTCCCGCTTCGAGGCCGCCCGAGCCGAGCCGGAGGAGGAGCCGCAGGAGCGGGTCGCGGCCGACGCTTGACCGTGCATGCGTCGTGCCCTTAACATTGATCGGGTGTGCGCACACGCGCGCCCTGCGTCATGCGCGGGGAGCGGGCGGGCAGCACTCGGGCAGCGGACACCGGTCCGCGAGCCCCCACGGCATATCCACCACTTGAGAAGAGCGCGCGGAAGCGCGTGCGGTGGATCACCGATGGAGTCGGCCGAGCCGACGAACCACATCGAAATCGCTGTCACCGTGCAGCAGGAAGAAGCAACGTGCCCACCATCCAGCAGCTGGTCCGCAAGGGTCGGTCGCCGAAGGTCTCGAAGACCAAGGCGCCGGCGCTGAAGGCGAACCCCCAGCAGCGCGGCGTCTGCACCCGCGTCTACACCACCACCCCCAGGAAGCCGAACTCGGCGCTCCGCAAGGTCGCGCGCGTGAAGCTCTCGAACGGCACCGAGGTCACCGCCTACATCCCCGGTGAGGGCCACAACCTCCAGGAGCACTCGATGGTGCTCGTGCGCGGCGGTCGAGTGAAGGACCTCCCCGGCGTGCGCTACAAGATCGTGCGCGGCGCGCTCGACACCCAGGCCGTGAAGAACCGCAAGCAGGCTCGCAGCCGCTACGGCGCGAAGATGGAGAAGAAGTAATGCCTCGCAAGGGTCCCGCTCCCAAGCGCCCGGTCGTTGCTGACCCCGTCTACGGCGCACCGATCGTCTCGCAGCTCGTCAACAAGATCCTCCTCGACGGCAAGAAGGGCCTCGCCGAGCGCATCGTCTACGGCGCGCTCGCCGGTGTCGGCACCAAGTCGGGCCAGGACGCCGTGACGGTGCTCAAGAAGGCGCTCGACAACATCCGCCCCACCCTCGAGGTGAAGTCGCGCCGCGTCGGTGGCTCGACCTACCAGGTGCCCGTCGAGGTCAAGCCGCACCGCGCGAACACGCTCGCGCTGCGCTGGCTCGTCTCGTACGCCAAGGCGCGTCGCGAGAAGACCATGACCGAGCGCCTCATGAACGAGATCCTCGACGCCTCGAACGGCCTCGGCGCCGCCGTGAAGCGTCGCGAGGACACGCACAAGATGGCCGAGTCGAACAAGGCCTTCGCGCACTACCGCTGGTGACAGCCAGAGCTGAGGGCGGGGCCCGACCGGCCCCGCTCTCGGCTCACCAGACCAACCCGCTCCATCCACTCATCGGAGGAACCCTGTGGCACAGGACGTGCTCACCGACCTGAACAAGGTCCGCAACATCGGCATCATGGCCCACATCGATGCCGGCAAGACCACCACGACCGAGCGCATCCTGTTCTACACGGGCGTCAACCACAAGATGGGCGAGACGCACGACGGCGGCGCGACCACCGACTGGATGGAGCAGGAGCAGGAGCGCGGCATCACGATCACGTCTGCCGCCGTGACCTGCTTCTGGGACAAGAACCAGATCAACATCATCGACACCCCCGGCCACGTCGACTTCACGGTCGAGGTCGAGCGCTCGCTCCGCGTGCTCGACGGCGCGGTCGCCGTCTTCGACGGCAAGGAGGGCGTCGAGCCCCAGTCCGAGACGGTGTGGCGTCAGGCCGACAAGTACGACGTGCCGCGCATCTGCTTCGTCAACAAGATGGACAAGCTCGGTGCCGACTTCTACTTCACGGTCGACACGATCGTGAACCGCCTCGGCGCGCATCCGCTCGTCATCCAGCTGCCGATCGGCTCGGAGAGCGCCTTCGAGGGCATCGTCGACCTGGTCGAGATGAACGCGAAGACTTGGCGCGGCGACGCCAAGGGCGACGTGAAGATGGGCGCCGAGTACGCGATCGAGGAGATCCCGGCCGACCTCAAGGAGAAGGCCGAGGAGTACCGCGCGGCACTCATCGAGACGATCGCCGAGAGCGACGACACGCTCATGGAGAAGTTCTTCGAGGGTGAGGAGATCTCGGTCGCCGAGATCAAGGCCGCCATCCGCAAGATGACGATCAACTCCGAGCTCTACCCCGTGCTGTGCGGTTCCGCGTTCAAGAACCGCGGCGTGCAGCCGATGCTCGACGCGGTCGTGGACTACCTGCCCTCGCCCGTCGACGTGCCGGCCATCCCCGGTCGCGACGTGCGCGACGAGGAGATCGTCATCGAGCGCCACGCCGACCGCGACGAGCCGTTCGCCGCGCTCGCGTTCAAGGTCGCCGTGCACCCGTTCTTCGGTCGCCTCACCTACGTGCGCGTCTACTCGGGCCACGTCGACTCGGGCGCCGCCGTCGCGAACTCCACGAAGGGCAAGAAGGAGCGCATCGGGAAGATCTTCCAGATGCACGCCAACAAGGAGAACCCGGTCGACTCGATGACCGCGGGCCACATCTACGCGGTGATCGGCCTCAAGGACACCACGACGGGCGACACGCTGAGCGACCCGTCGAACCAGGTCGTGCTCGAGTCGATGACGTTCCCCGCGCCCGTGATCGAGGTCGCGATCGAGCCGAAGACGAAGGCCGACCAGGAGAAGCTCTCCACGGCCATCCAGAAGCTCGCCGAGGAGGACCCCACCTTCCGCACCGAGAACAACCCCGAGACGGGTCAGACCGTCATCAAGGGCATGGGCGAGCTGCACCTCGACATCCTCGTCGACCGCATGAAGCGCGAGTTCAAGGTCGAGGCCAACGTCGGCAAGCCGCAGGTGGCCTACCGCGAGACGATCAAGGGCACGATCGAGAAGTACGACTACACCCACAAGAAGCAGACGGGTGGCTCCGGCCAGTTCGCCAAGGTGCAGATCAAGCTCGAGCCGCTCGAGATCACCGCGGAGCAGACGTACGAGTTCGTCAACGCGGTCACCGGTGGTCGCGTGCCGCGCGAGTACATCCCCTCGGTCGACGCCGGCATGCAGGACGCGATGCAGGTCGGCGTGCTCGCCGGCTTCCCGACGGTCGGCGTGAAGGCGACGCTGCTCGACGGCGCCGCGCACGACGTCGACTCGTCGGAGATGGCGTTCAAGATCGCCGGCTCGATGGCGTACAAGGAGGCCGCGCGCAAGGCGCAGCCGGTGCTCCTCGAGCCGATCATGGCCGTCGAGGTGCGCACGCCCGAGGAGTACATGGGCGACGTCATCGGCGACCTGAACTCGCGTCGCGGGCAGATCCAGTCGATGGACGACGCCCAGGGCGTGAAGGTCGTCAAGGCCCTCGTGCCCCTGTCGGAGATGTTCGGCTACGTCGGCGACCTGCGGTCGAAGACGTCTGGCCGTGCCGTCTACTCGATGGAGTTCTCGACCTACGCCGAGGTGCCGAAGGCCGTCTCGGACGAGATCGTCCAGAAGAGCAAGGGAGAGTGAGTGCCCGGGGCGGCGAGCGCCGCCCCGGCCCCACCGACCTGCCGCGGTTTCTCTGAGCCCGCGGCGCAAGTACGATAGTTCAACACCACCGAACGCTCTGCCGCGAAGCGGCGGTGCACTCATGAGAACAGTCCTAGGAGGACATAGTGGCTAAGGCCAAGTTCGAGCGGACCAAGCCGCACGTCAACATCGGAACGATCGGTCACGTCGACCACGGCAAGACGACGCTGTCGGCTGCGATCTCCAAGGTCCTGGCAGACAAGTACCCGTCGGCGACCAACGTGCAGCGCGACTTCGCCTCGATCGACTCGGCTCCCGAGGAGCGCCAGCGCGGCATCACGATCAACATCTCGCACATCGAGTACGAGACGCCGAAGCGCCACTACGCGCACGTCGACGCGCCGGGTCACGCCGACTACATCAAGAACATGATCACGGGTGCGGCCCAGATGGACGGTGCGATCCTCGTGGTTGCCGCCACCGACGGCCCGATGGCGCAGACCCGCGAGCACGTGCTGCTCGCGAAGCAGGTCGGCGTGCCGTACCTGATGGTCGCGCTCAACAAGTCGGACATGGTCGACGACGAGGAGATCCTCGAGCTCGTCGAGCTCGAGGTCCGCGAGCTGCTCTCGAGCCAGGACTTCGACGGCGACAACGCCCCGGTCATCCGCGTCTCGGCGCTCAAGGCGCTCGAGGGCGAGGAGCAGTGGACGCAGGCGATCCTCGACCTCATGCAGGCCGCGGACGACAACATCCCCGACCCGGTGCGTGACCGCGACAAGCCGTTCCTCATGCCGATCGAGGACGTCTTCACCATCACCGGCCGTGGCACGGTCGTGACGGGTCGCGCCGAGCGCGGCACGCTCGCGATCAACTCCGAGGTCGAGATCGTCGGCATCCGCCCGACGCAGAAGACCACGGTCACGGGCATCGAGATGTTCCACAAGCAGCTCGACGAGGCATGGGCCGGCGAGAACTGCGGTCTCCTGCTCCGCGGCACCAAGCGCGAGGACGTCGAGCGCGGCCAGGTCGTCGTGAAGCCGGGCTCGGTCACGCCGCACACGAACTTCGAGGGCACGGCGTACATCCTCGCCAAGGACGAGGGCGGCCGCCACAACCCGTTCTTCACGAACTACCGCCCGCAGTTCTACTTCCGCACCACCGACGTCACGGGCGTCATCTCGCTGCCCGAGGGCACCGAGATGGTCATGCCCGGTGACACCACCGACATGACGGTCGAGCTCATCCAGCCGATCGCCATGGAGGAGGGCCTCGGCTTCGCGATCCGCGAGGGCGGCCGCACGGTCGGCGCCGGCACGGTGACGAAGATCATCAAGTAGTCTCCGGACTGCTCGACGGGGGCTCCTGCATTCGCAGGGGCCCCCGTTCTCGTCGTGCAGCGTGCTGCTGAGGGTCTGCGGCGGAGACCACCGCGCATCGACATCGTGCACGCATGCAGCCGAACGACGACGCCGCGCCCTCGGAGGCGCTGACCGGGTGGGCCGCTCAGGCGGACGGCGTCCTCTCCCTCGCGCTCGTCGGCAGCACCGCCGACGGCGCCCGCTCACCCGACGCCTGGAGCGACCACGACTTCTTCGTCGCCTCGGCGGCCTCGAGTCGCGGCTGCGCCACTCGCTCGAGCCACCGCGCCGAGACGCGCGTACCACCGCGACCCGGTTGCACCGAGCGCTCCTCGTCGGCGGCGGCCGTGGCGCGCGCGGCGAGCGGCTCGCGGCGCGCAGGCACCTGCTCGACGCCGCCGGCGCGCTCCTCGAGCTCGCGGGAGCGCTGCCCGCGCGCGGCGCGGACGCCGGCGCGCTCGGCCCTCGTGATCCGCACGATCCGTGGCGGCGCGCCGAGGCAGGGCAACCGGCGATCGCCGCCCGGCTAGAGGCGGCCCTCGCCAGGTCCGACCTCGGCGCCGCGGTGGCGATCGCCGACCTCGCCGCGCGCGTCGCCGGGTCTGCGCCCTGGTGGCCCGCGTCGCTCGCGACCGCCGTGCGCGATCGGCTCGCTGCCGGGCTGTGAGGAGCGCGCGCCCGCGCGTGGGGCGACTAGCCTGTCGGCATGGCAGAGGCGAAGACGAAGCCGACCGACGCGAGCGTCGCCGACTTCCTGGACGCCGCGCAGCCCGCGCGGCGCGCGGAGGACGCGAAGCGGCTCGTGGCGCTCATCCGCGAGGAGACGGGCGCCGAGCCCGTCATGTGGGGGCCGTCGATGATCGGCTTCGGCTCGTTCCGCTACGTCTCCCCCTCCGGCTCCTCGACCGGCGACTGGCCCAAGGTCGCGCTGTCGCCGCGGAGGGCTGCGCTCACGCTCTACGGGCTCAAGGACCGCCCGGAGGGCGAGGCGCTGCTGCCGGAGCTCGGCGAGTACACCGAGGGCGCGGGGTGCGTGTACGTCAAGCGCCTCGACGGCATCGACGAGGACGTGCTGCGCAGGCTCTTCCGCATCGCATGGCATCGCGAGGACGACGGGACGCGCGATGCCTGAGGCGGTCGGCACGCTCGGCGCGATCCTGCTGCTCGTCGGCGCCGCGTTCAGCGTCATCGTCTGGCCCGCCTTCCTCCGGCGCGTCGCGCGCGATGAGCGCGCCCGCGACTCGGCGGGGCGGCCGACGAGGTTCCTCACCGTGCACGTGACCCTCGTCGCGATCGCGATCGTCATCGCGATCGCGCAAGCGGTCGCGGGCATCTGGTGGCTCGCCGTCTCCTGAGCCCCGCCGTCCCCGAGCGCGGGGAGCGCGCTCCCAGCCGTGTCGGGTTGGCTGGTCGCAGCGACCGCGATCGCGGCCGCGCGAGAGGAGAGCTGCAGCATGGCTGGATTCGAGGACCTCGCCGACGAGGCGCGCGAGCAGCGCGACGACGAGATGCCGGGCACGCGATCGCCCGCGAACGAGCTCATCGGCGCCGATGGCGCCGGCTCGGACGAGACGAGCACCGACCCGAATGTGCCGAGCGCCGATACCGAGGCGACGAGCGGGGCCTGGGCCGCCGCTGATCACACGGGCTCGGAGGAGGGCGGCGACGGCTTCGGGCCCGAGGGCACCCGCTCGCCCGCGACCGAGCCCGAGGCGATGGGCACGGGCGAGGCCGGCGACGCAGACGTCGAGGCGAGCGGCTTCGGCGACCCCTTCGACGGCGGCGCCGTCGACGTGCGCGGCGACTGACTGATGCCGCTCCCAGCCGGCGGTGCTTGGCTGGGACCGGAGCCGGCGCACCGGTGCCGGCCGTGACCTGGAGGTGCGAGCATGGCAGACAGCCCCATCCGCGACGGCGGCGACCAGCCCCTCGACGACGAGCCCAAGCGCCCTGACGGCACCGACCCGCTCGACACGGTGCCCGTCCGCCGCGGCGGCGACCACCCGCCGGAGGACGACCGCCAGCTGCCCGCGGGCGGTGAGCCCGGCCTGCCCTATCCGAACGCGGGTCGCGACGGGCAGTCGGACTTCGTCGCCGATGCGACCGGCGAGCGCTTCGAGCGCACCGTCGACGAGGGCCTCGAGCGCATCGACGAGCACCGAGCGCGCATCGAGGAGCTCGAGGCCGAGCAGCCCGGCGCGGCGGTCGGCTCCTCCGGCTCGTCCGGCTCGTCGCTCCAGCCAGGCGCCGGCGCGCCTGACGTGCCGGGCGGGCCCGTCGGCTCCGGCGACGCGGGCGTCACGGAGCCCGACTCCGTCGCTCCCGATCCGACCGCACCCGGCGCGCCCACGGCGCCCGCGGCGCCGCAGGGCCCCGGCACGCTCGACCCCGCCGCCCCGGTCGGCGACCCGGCGGGCGACGCGAGCGCGCTCGACGACATCGACAGGGCGCAGCCCTGAGAGGGGGAGACGTGCAGCACGACGACATCGAGCCCATCGACGGCAGCGAGCCCATTGACGGCATCGAGGACATCGAGGAGCCGGAGCGCTCCCGCGACGACGACGAGGCGCCCGAGCTCGCGCTCGACGCCGACGCGCCGGAGGGCGTCTCGGGCGATCTCTCGGGACGCTCGTACGACGAGCTCTCGGACCTCGCCCGCGCGGCCATCGAGCGCGACGACGCGACGGCCAACGCCGAGCTCGAGCCCGACGACGCGGCCGCCGCGGTGGTCGAGGGCTCCGAGCCGCCGGGTCCTGACGCCGACGAGCGACCGGTGTGACGCACGGCGACGCGGGGTGACGCACGGCGACGCCCTGTGACGCACGGCGACGCCCTGTGACGCACGGCGACGCCCTGTGACGCACGGCGACGCCCTGTGACGCACGGCGACGCGATGTGACGCGGCGTGACGCGGCGGGCTGCTCGGCCCGCCGCGTCCGTGCGAGCGTGTGGATCCCGAACCGAAGGAGCACCGCATGCCCGTCACCACCGCATCCCCCGTCGTCGTCTCCGCCGCGGATCGCGCGGCTCGCCTCGAGCGCGCCGAGCGTGCCTGGGGCGACCGGCTCGCCGCCGACCCTCGCAGCGCGCGCCTCGCCGTCGCCGTCTCGGGCGACCCCGAGGGCGCCGTCGCGACGCGCATCACCGCGGGACGGCACTCGTGGCTCATCGACGAGCCCGCCGGCCTCGCGGGTGACGACGCCGGGGCGAGCCCCGTCGAGGCGGCGCTCGGCGCCCTGCTCGCGTGCCAGACGGTCGTCTACCGCCTCTACGCCCAGCGCCTCGGCCTGACGATCGATCGGCTGGAGCTGCGCGCGGAGGGCGAGCTCGACGTGCGCGGCCTCTTCGGGGCCGACGACGTGCGCCCGGGCTTCGCGGGGGTGCGCGTCGTGGTCGACATCGACGGACCGCACGAGCGCGAGCGCTTCGAGGAGCTGCGGCGCGTCGTCGACGCGCACTGCCCCGTGCACGACCTGCTCTCGAACCCGACGCCGATCGAGACGCGCCTCGCCTGACCGGGTCGAGCCCTCGGCTCAGCCGCCGCCGAGCCTCCGCGTGAGCTCGGCGGCGGCGTCCGCGCAGCGCGCACCGAGCGCCGCCCAGTCGTGCGACTCGGCGTCGGCGAGCCGGAACGTGAGCCCCAATGCTGCCGCCGGGTGCCCCGCAGCGTCCCGCGCGGCGGCCGCGACCGAGCCGTACGTCGCATCCACCTCGCCCTCCTCGATCGCGAAGCCGCGCCGGCGGACGCCTGCGAGCATCGCGGTGAGCGCCGCGCGCGTCGCCGGCCGCTCGCCCTCGAGGTCGCGATCGTGCGGCAGCAGCGCCCGCACCTGGTCGGGACCGAGCGCCGCGAGCATCGCCCGGCCGGTCGCGGTGCGCACGGCCGGGAGCCGCACGCCGACCTGCGAGACCGTCGCGGGCGAGCGCCGACCCTCGCCGCGCCCCGCGTAGGCGACGTCGCGGCCCGCGAGCACAGCGAGATGGCTCGTCGCCGGGAGGCCGGCGGCCGCGACGAGCCGGTCGAGGATGGGCTGGGCGAGCCGCTCGAGCCGCGTCGCGGCCGCGACCCGGGAGCCGAGCTGCTGCACGCGTGCGCTCGGCCCCCACGCGCCGAGCTCGGGGTAGTGCACGAGGAAGCCCTCGTCGCGCATGACCTGCAGCAGCTGGTACGCGCTCGAGCGCGGCAGGTCCAGCTCGCGCGCGATCGTCGCCGCCCGCACGGGGCCGGGCTGCTCGGCGAGCAGCGCGAGCACCCGCAGGGCGCTGCGCGCCGCTGGCATCCTGGGCGCTCCCACCGTGCCGCCTCCCGCATCCGAGTCTGAGATCTCAGACACCAGTATGCGCCGAGCGGGTGCGGCACGGCACCGCACGCGCTGGGATAGGGCCATGGCAGTGGTCATCGGCGACGATCCCCTCACTCGGCGCGAGGTCGTGCAGGTCGCGCGCTTCGACGTCCCCGTGGAGCTGAGCGCTGCGGCGCTCGCGCGCATCGACGCGTCGCGCGACGTGATCGACGCGCTCGCGGCCGACGACCGGCCCCACTACGGGATCTCGACCGGCTTCGGGGCGCTCGCGAACACGGCGATCGCGCCCGGCGACCGCACGCGCCTGCAGCAGTCGCTCATCCGCTCGCACGCCGCCTCGAGCGGCGAGGCGGTCGAGCGCGAGGTCGTGCGCGGGCTCATGCTGCTGCGGCTCCAGACGCTCGCGACCGGCCGCACGGGCGTGCGCCGCGCGACCGCCGAGCTCTACGCGGGCATGCTGGACGCCGGCATCACCCCGATCGTCGGCGAGTACGGCTCGCTCGGCTGCTCTGGCGACCTCGCGCCGCTCTCGCACGTCGCGCTCGCGGCGATGGGGGAGGGCGTCGTCGAGCTGGGCGGCGAGGTGATGGATGCGTCGACCGCGCTCGAGCGCGCCGGCCTCGCTCCCGTCGTGCTCGCCGAGAAGGAGGGGCTCGCGCTCGTCAACGGCACCGACGGCATGCTCGCCATGCTGTGCCTCGCGCTCGCCGACCTCGACGAGCTGCTCGACGCCGCCGACCTCGCCGCGGCGATGAGCGTCGAGGGGCTGCTCGGCACCGACGCGCCGTTCGCGCCCGAGCTCATGGCGCTGCGCCCGCACCCCGGGCAAGCCGCGAGCGCCGCGAACATCGCGGCACTGCTCGCGGGCAGCCCGATCGTCGCGAGCCACAAGGGGCCCGAGGACACGCGCGTGCAGGACGCCTACTCGCTGCGCTGCGCGCCGCAGGTGCACGGCACCGCGCGCGACACCGCCGCCCACGCCGCGCGCGTCGCCGAGATCGAGCTCGGCAGCGCGATCGACAACCCGGTCGTGCTGCCCGACGGCCGAGTCGTCTCGAACGGCAACTTCCACGGCGCGCCGATCGCGGCGGTGCTCGACTTCCTCGCGATCGCCATCGCCGACGTCGCCTCGATGAGCGAGCGCCGCTCCGACCGCTTCCTCGACCCGGCGCGCTCGTACGGGCTGCCGCCGTTCCTCGCCGACGACCCGGGCGTCGACTCGGGCCTCATGATCGCGCAGTACACGCAAGCGGGCATCGTCTCCGAGCTCAAGCGGCTCGCCGCTCCCGCCTCGGTCGACTCGATCCCCTCGAGCGCGATGCAGGAGGACCACGTCTCGATGGGCTGGGGCGCCGCGCGCAAGCTGCGCCGCGCGATCGACGGGCTCGGCCGCGTGCTCGCGATCGAGGTCATGACAGCCGCGCGCGGCATCGAGCTGCGCAGCGACCCGCCCGGGCCCCGGACCGGCCGCGTGATCGCGCAGCTGCGCAGGAGCGTGCCGGGCATCGGGCCCGACCGCTTCCTCGCCCGCGACATCGAGGCATCCGTCGCCTTCGTCGTCGGCGGCGGGGCGCTCACCGCCGCGGGGATGGCGCGCGGCGAGGCATGGACCGCGGATCCCGACGAGGCGTTCCGCGCGGGCATCGAACGAGGAGGACGGTCATGACGATGGACGGAGCTCGCCCCGTGCGGGCGCACCGCGGCACCGAGCTGCACGCGAAGGGCTGGCCGCAGGAGGCAGCGCTGCGGATGCTGCAGAACAACCTCGACCCCGAGGTGGCCGAGCACCCCGACGAGCTCGTCGTCTACGGAGGCACCGGGCGCGCGGCGCGCGACTGGCGCTCGTTCGACGCGATCGTGCGCGAGCTCGAGGCCCTCGAGTCCGATGAGACGCTGCTCGTGCAGTCGGGCCGCCCCGTGGGCGTCATGCGCACGCACGAGTGGGCGCCGCGCGTGCTCATCGCCAACTCCAACCTCGTCGGCGACTGGGCGACGTGGCCCGAGTTCCGCCGGCTCGAGGCCGAGGGGCTCACGATGTACGGCCAGATGACGGCGGGCAGCTGGATCTACATCGGCACCCAGGGCATCCTGCAGGGCACGTTCGAGACCTTCGCGGCCGTCGCCCGCTCGCTCGGCCTCGACTCGCTCGCCGGCACGATCACCCTCACCGCGGGCCTCGGCGGCATGGGCGGCGCGCAGCCGCTCGCGGTGACGATGAACGACGGCGTCGCGATCTGCGTCGAGGTCGACCGCTCGCGCATCGCGAGGCGCATCGAGCACCGCTACCTCGACGTCGAGGCGGAGGACGTGACGGATGCGCTCGCTCGCGCGATCGAGGCGAGGGACGCCGGGCGGGCGCTCTCGATCGGCCTGCACGCGAACGCCGCGGACGTCGTGCCGGAGCTGCTCGCGATGGGCGCGCCGATCGACATCGTCACGGATCAGACGAGCGCGCACGACCCGCTCGCGTACCTGCCGAGCGGCGTCGCGTTCGAGGACTGGGGCGCCGAGCGCGAGCGCGATCCGGCCGGCTTCACCGACCGCGCCCGCGCGTCGATGGCGCGCCACGTCGAGGCGATGGTCGGCTTCCAGCGCGCGGGCGCCGAGGTCTTCGACTACGGCAACTCGATCCGCGCCGAGGCGCAGCTCGGCGGCTTCGCCGACGCCTTCGCGTTCCCCGGCTTCGTGCCCGCCTACATCCGGCCGCTGTTCTGCGAGGGCAAGGGCCCCTTCCGCTGGGCGGCGCTCTCGGGCGACCCCGAGGACATCCGCCGCACCGACGAGGCGATCCTCGAGCTCTTCCCCGACGACGCCCACCTCCACCGCTGGATCCGCATGGCGCAGGAGCGGGTGCACTTCCAGGGGCTCCCCGCGCGCATCTGCTGGCTCGGGGCCGGCGAGCGCCACCGGGCAGGGCTGCGCTTCAACGAGATGGTCGCCGACGGCACGCTCTCGGCGCCGATCGTCATCGGCCGCGACCACCTCGACTCCGGCTCGGTCGCGAGCCCCTACCGCGAGACCGAGGCGATGCGCGACGGCTCGGACGCGATCGCCGACTGGCCGCTGCTCAACGCGCTCGTCAACACCGCCTCGGGCGCGAGCTGGGTCTCGATCCACCACGGCGGCGGCGTCGGCATCGGCCGCTCGATCCACGCGGGGCAGGTCTCGGTCGCCGACGGCACGTCGCTCGCCGCCGCGAAGCTCGAGCGCGTGCTCTCGAACGACCCCGCGATGGGCGTCATCCGCCACGTCGACGCCGGCTACGACGAGGCCGAGCGGTTCGCGCAGCTGCAGGGCATCCCCATCCCCATGCGCCGAGGGGCGTGACGATGGCGACCCTCGTGACCGGCATCGGCGAGCTCACCACGAACGACGACGAGCTCGGCCGGATGCGCGACGCGGCCCTCGTGCTCGACGGCGAGCTCGTGGCGTGGGTCGGGAGCGCCGCCGAGGCGCCCGCCGCCGACGACGCGGTCGACGTCGGCGGCCGCGCGGTGCTGCCCGGCTGGGTCGACAGCCACACGCACCTCGTCTTCGCGGGCGACCGCACGGCCGAGTTCGAGGCCCGCATGGCCGGCGAGCCCTACGCCGCCGGCGGCATCGCCGCCACCGTCGCCGCGACGCGCGCGGCGAGCGACGCCGAGCTCGCCGCGACCCTCGACCGGCTCGCCGACGAGGCGCTCCGCGGCGGCACGACGGCGCTCGAGGTCAAGACGGGCTACGGCCTGACCGTCGCCGACGAGGCGCGCTCGGCGCGCATCGCGCGCGGCCGCGCCGACGCCGTCACGTTCCTCGGCGCGCACCTCGTGCCCGACGGGGCGGATGCGGACGGGTACGTCGACCTCGTCGCTCGCGAGATGCTCGAGGCCGTCGCGCCGCTCGTCGACGCCGTCGACGTGTTCTGCGAGCGCGGCGCCTTCGACGAGGCGCAGTCGAGGCGCGTGCTCGAGGCCGCGAGGGATCGCGGCCTCGCGATGCGCGTGCACGGCAACCAGCTGGGCCCCGGCCCGGGCGTGCGGCTCGCGGTCGAGCTCGGCGCGCTGAGCGTCGACCACGTCGCCTTCGCCGACGACGACGAGGTCGCGCTGCTCGCCGACTCGTGGCACGGCGGCCGCGGCACGGTCGCGACCGTGCTGCCCGCGTGCGACCTCTCGACCCGCATGCCGCTCGCCCCGGCGCGCCGGCTGCTCGACGCGGGCGCCGTCGTCGCGATCGCGAGCAACTGCAACCCGGGCTCGAGCTACACGACCTCGATGGCGTACTGCGTCGCGACGGCGGTGCTGCAGATGGGGCTCACGGTCGATGAGGCCGTGCGCGCCGCGACCCTCGGCGGTGCGGTCGCGCTCGACCGCGACGCGCCGCGCTTCGACCGCCACGGCGCATCGCTGCCGCCGCTCGGCCGCCTCCGCCCCGGCGCTCGCGCCGACCTGCAGGTGCTCGACGCGCCCTCGGCCACCCACCTCGCCTACCGGCCGGGCGTGCCGCTCGTGCACGCGGTGTGGCGGCGCGGCGAGGCGGTCCTCCGCCCGCGCTCCTAGGTTCCTCAGGGCGGCGCGCCATAGTCTCGCGCCATGACGGTGCGACTTCGCGGCCTGTCGACGGCAGTGCCGGCGACGCAGCTCCAGCAGACCGAGGTCGCGGAGGTCTTCGGCGCGCAGCCGGGCCTCAGCCGGCTCGCGCAGCGCATCGTCTCGACGTCCTTCGGGCTCTCGGGCATCGAGCACCGCTACACCGTGCTCGAGGAGCTCTCGACGAGCGGCCCAGAGGTCGCCGAGCCCGAGTTCTACGACCGCTCGCAAGGCCTCATCCTCGACCCCGGCACGCGCTTGCGCAACGACCGCTACGCCGAGCACGCCACGCGCCTCTACATCGAGGCCGGCCGGGCGGCGCTCGCGGCGACGCCGGGCATCGACGCGGACGACGTCACGCACGTCATCACCGTCTCCTGCACGGGCTTCTACGCGCCGGGCCCCGACTTCGTGCTCGCGCGCGACCTCGCCCTGCGCGCGGGCGTGCAGCGCTACCACCTCGGCTTCATGGGCTGCTACGCGTCGATGCCGGCGCTGCGGCTCGCCGCGCAGCTGTGCGAGGCGGATGCGTCAGCGGTCGTCCTCGTCGTGAGCGTCGAGCTGTGCACCCTGCACCTGCGCACCTCCAACGACCCCGACACGATCGTCGCGACCTCGCTCTTCGGCGATGGCGCGGGCGCCGGCATCGTCACGTCGCGCGCGCTCGAGGCGGGGGAGCGCGCGCTGCGGCTCGATCGCTTCGCGACCCGCACGACGCCGCAGGGCGAGGGCGACATGGCGTGGCGCATCGGCGACCACGGCTTCGAGATGGTGCTCTCGAACGCGGTGCCCTCGCTCATCGGCGAGCACGTGACCGGCGCGATCGAGCCGCTGCTCGAGCCCGAGCGGCCGCTCGTGGATGCGCTTCGCGGAGGCGCCGTCGGCGACTCGATCGAGCACTGGGCCATCCACCCCGGCGGCCGCAGCATCCTCGACCACGTCGAGTCGACGCTCGCGCTCTCCCAGGCGCAGCTCGAGCCCGCGCGCGACACGCTACGCGACTTCGGCAACATGTCGAGCGCGACCGTGCTGTTCGTGCTGCAGCGCATCCTCGAGGGCGATGCCGCGCAGGACGGCGATCGGATCGCCGCGATGGCCTTCGGCCCAGGCCTCACCGTCGAGTCGGCGCTCCTGACCGTCGAGGGCTGAGCGTGCTGCCGTGCCTGCGCTCGCGCGACCCCGACGTGCGCGAGGAAATGGACGACCCGGCGTGCGATCCCGCGACGCTCGAGCGCACCTACGCGCGCTTCGACCTCGTGAACGCGATCGTCTCGGCGCCCCGGGCCGTCTACCGCGAGTGGGTGCGGCCACGCCTGCGCGCGGGGGGCACCGTGCGGCTGCTCGACGTCGGCACAGGCGGCGCCGACCTGCCGCGCCGGCTGCTGCGCTGGGCGGCCGCCGACGGCGACCTCCGCGTCGTGGCGATCGATCCCGACCCGCGCTCGATCGCGTACGCGCGCTCGCTGCCGCCCGTGCCGGGCCTCGAGCTGCGGCAGGCGACCACCCGCGACCTCGCGCGCGAGGGCGAGCGCTTCGACGTCGTGCTCTCGAACCACGTGCTCCACCACCTCTCGGGCGTCGAGCTCGGGGCGATCCTCGCCGACTCGGAGGCGCTGCTGCGTCGCGCCGGCGTCGCGGTGCACGGCGACATCGCGCGCTCGGCGCTCGCCTACGCGGCCTTCGCGGCCGCCACGGCCCCGTTCGAGCCGACGCTCCTGCGCGGCACCTTCATCCGCGCCGACGGGCTCGCGTCCATCCGCCGCAGCCACACGGCGCGCGAGCTCGCCGCTGCCGCGCCGCCCGGCTGGTGCGTGCGCCGCGGCATCCCCTACCGGCTCGAGCTCGTCCGGCGAGTCCCGTGACCGAGCGCCACGACGTCGCGATCGTGGGCGGCGGCGCCGTCGGGCTGCTGCTCGGCTGCCTGCTCGCGCAGCGCGGCCTCGACGCCGTCGTCCTCGAGCGCCGGTCGACGCCGTCGCGGAGCTCGCGCGCCATCGGCATCCATCCGCCGGGCCTCGCGGCCCTCGACGCGGTGGGCGTCGGCGGGCGCGTGCGCGCCGAGGGGGAGCGCATCCGCGGCGGCATCGCGCTCGCGGACGGCCGGCAACTCGCGCGGCTGCGCTTCGACGACCTCATCCACACGCTGCCGCAGCACCGCACCGAGGCGCTGCTGCGCGAGCGGCTCGCGGCGCTCGCGCCCGGGACGCTGCGGCAGGGCACCGAGGTGACGGACCTCAACGCCGTGCGGGGCGGGGTCGCGATCACCGGCCAGGGCGCTCGGTTCGAGGCGCGCTGGCTCGTCGGCGCCGACGGCATCCGCAGCACCGTCCGCCGGCTCGCGGGCATCGGCGTGCGCGATCGCCGCGGCAGCGGCCCCTACGCGATGGCCGACGGACCCGACGGCACCGGCGCTCGCGGCATCGCCCTCCTGCATCTCGAGCGCGACGGCATCGTCGAGTCGTTCCCGCTGCCCGGCGGCCAGCGGCGCTGGGTCGCGCGGCTGCGCGATCCCGAGCCCGCCATGACCGCCGAGCGGCTGCAGGCGATCCTCGCCGAGCGCCTCCCGGAGCCGCCACGGCTGCCGCAGAGCGCCCCCGCGAGCGCGTTCATCGCGCGGCAGCGCATGGCGACGACCTTCGCGCGCGGCCCGATCGCGCTCGTGGGCGACGCGGCGCACGAGGTGAGCCCGATCGGCGGGCAGGGCATGAGCCTCGGCTGGATCGACGCGCTCGAGCTCGATCGCGCGATCGGGTCGGCGACCGACGAGCCCTTCGCGGACTACGCCGCCGCGCGGCGCCGCGCTGCGCTGCGGGCCATGCGGCGCGCGGCGTGGAACATGGGGATGGGCGCGCCGGTGCCGCCCGCGGGACGCGCCGCGCGGCTCGCCCTCGCGCGCGTGCTGGGGCTGCCGCCCGCGCGCGGCGCGCTCGCCGCCGCGTTCACGATGCGCGGGCTCTAGGTCGCGCTCGCCGCGGACCGCGAAGCGAGGCCCGCGAGCGCCTCGAGCACGCACACGGCGACGAGCCGCACCGTGCGGCCGTCGGGAGTGTCGGCGGATGCGTCGACCTCGGTGAAGTCGATCGAGGTCACCTCGGGTGCCGACGCGAGCGCCCGGACGAGCTGCCGCAGCTGCCACGCGGAGAGGCCCCCGGGGAGCGACGCGGGGCAGCCGGGCGCGGCGGCTCGGTCGCACGCGTCGACGTCGACGTCGACGTGCACGGGGCCGCCGGCCGCGGCGGCGATCGCGATCGCGCGCGAGGCGATCTCGCGCATCGGCGCCTCCTCGCACGCGTCGCGACGGATGACGGTGATGCCCGCGTCCGCCGCCCGGCGGGCGTACGCATCCGAGTTCGCGAAGTCCTGGATGCCGACTTGCACGACCCGGCGGCCGTCGAGCCCCGCCTCGAGCAGCCGCCGCACGGGCGAGCCGTTGCTGCGGCCGTCGCGCAAGTCGTGGTGCGCGTCGATCGTGATGAGCCCCGCGGTGCCGATGCGCTCGCCCCACGCGCCGCGGGCGGCCGGCACGGTCGCGGCGTTGTCGCCGCCGATGGCGAGCACGAGCCGGGCGCGCGCCGCGGCGCGCGCGACGAGCGCTGCTGCGGCCCGCTCGTCGCCGTCGGGATCTGCGGCGTCGCCCGCATCGGCGAGCCGCAGCGCCGCGAGGTCGATCCCCGCCGCATGCGGGGAGGAGCGGCGGAGCGCCGCGCGCACGGCCGAGGGAGTGCCGTGCGCCGCGGTGGGGCTGATCGAGGTCGCGTGCGTCCCGAGCCCGACGAGCACGGCGTCGAGCGGGCCGTCGGCCGAGCCGAGCGCGGGCCAGTCGCCGGCGCGCGGCCAGCTCGGGTCGTGGGGGAGAGCGGCGTCGGTCATGCCGCGACGCTAGCAAGCCCCACCGGGCTCCCAGCCTGTGCGCCGCGCGCTGTGCTTGCGTGGATGCCCGGCGCCGCGATCGGCGCGGCGCACGCGTTCGACACGGCCACGGGCGGCCGCTTCGCCGAGCACACCGACAAGGCGCAGGAGGCGGCCGACGGCGCCGTCGGCCAGGACGGCCGGCAGTAGGGCACCCGGGAGCGCCCGCGCGACCGAGGCCGGCGCGCTCGACGACCCCACCGCATCCGCCCGAGTCCCGCGGAACGACGCGGCTCACGGCGCGACACGCCCGGGTTGCACGTACCTTCGCATCCGTGCGAGAATCGTCAGGTTGCAAACGCGGCGCTACCGCCGCTCACTGCCCTGCAGTGCACAGGACGATCGAGATCCTGGGCCGCGGGCAGCCAACGAAGAACTTCGCCGTTGCAGAGCAGGGCATGTCCATGCTCTGCGGCGGCGCGCGCTCCGCGAGGGGCATTGACAGAAGAACAGCGGTGCACTGACAGGTGCGTTGCGAGCAGCCGTAGAACGCTGCGTCGACAGGAAGAGAGTCAGCCATGGCGGGACAGAAGATCCGCATCCGACTGAAGTCGTACGACCACGAGGTCATCGACTCGTCGGCGCGGAAGATCGTCGACACCGTGACCCGTGCGGGCGCGACGGTGGTGGGCCCCGTGCCGCTGCCGACCGAGAAGAACGTGGTCGTCGTGATCCGTTCGCCCCACAAGTACAAGGACAGCCGCGAGCACTTCGAGAAGCGCACGCACAAGCGTCTCATCGACATCATCGACCCGACGCCGAAGGCCGTCGACTCGCTCATGCGCCTCGACCTGCCTGCTGACGTCAACATCGAGATCAAGCTCTAAGGAACGCCATGTCGAAGATCATGACGACGCGGGGCCTGCTCGGCACGAAGCTCGGGATGACCCAGGTGTGGGATGAGCAGAACAAGCTCGTCCCCGTCACGGTGCTCGAGATCACGCCGAACGTGGTCACGCAGATCCGCACGCCCGAGAAGGACGGCTACGCCGCGATCCAGATCGCTGCCGGCCAGATCGACCCGCGCAAGGTCAACCAGCCCGCGGCCGGTCACTTCAACGCCGCCGGCGTCACGCCGCGCCGCCACCTCGCCGAGGTCCGCACCGACAACGCCGGCGAGTACGAGCTCGGCCAGGAGCTGAGCGTCGACCTCTTCGCCCCCGGGCAGAAGATCGACGTCGTCGGCACCTCGAAGGGCAAGGGCTTCGCCGGTGTGATGAAGCGTCACAACTTCGCCGGCGTCTCCGCATCGCACGGTGCGCACCGCAACCACCGCAAGCCGGGCTCCATCGGCGCCTCGGCCACGCCCAGCCGCGTCTTCCGCGGCACGCGCATGGCCGGCCGCATGGGTGGCGCTCGCGTGTCGGTGATGAACCTCACGGTCCACTCGATCGACCTCGAGCAGGGCCTCATGCTCGTCAAGGGCGCCGTCCCCGGCGCTCGCGGCCGACTCGTGTTCGTCCGCAACGCTGTGAAGGGAGCCTGAGCATGACCGCACAGGTCGCCATCGTCAACGCCGAGGGCAAGCAGGCCGGCTCTGTCGAGCTGCCCGCGAGCATCTTCGACGTGCAGACGAACGTTCCGCTGATCCACCAGGTCGTCGTCGCGCAGCTCGCCGCCGCACGCCAGGGCACGCACTCGGTCAAGGGCCGCGGCGAGGTCTCGGGCTCCGGCACGAAGCCCTTCAAGCAGAAGGGCACCGGCCGCGCGCGCCAGGGCTCGATCCGCATGCCGCAGCACCGCGGCGGTGGCATCGTCCACGGCCCCGTGCCGCGCGACTACGCGCAGCGCACCCCCAAGAAGATGATCGCCGCAGCCCTGCTCGGCGCCCTCTCCGACCGCGCCCGCGGCGGCCGCCTCCACATCGTCGAGGCCTTCGGCGCCGTCGAGACGCCGAGGACGCGCGTCGCCGTCGAGACGCTCAAGGCGCTCGGCGTCGCGAAGAACGTGCTGCTCGTGCTCGACCGCTCGGAGGAGAACGGCTTCCTGTCCGTGCGCAACCTCCCCGAGGTGCACGTGCTCGCATGGGACCAGCTCAACGCCTACGACGTGCTCGTGAGCGACGACATCGTCTTCTCCAAGACCGCCTACGACGCGTTCGTCGCGGCGAAGACCAAGGGCGAGGCGCCTGTCGCCGCGGCCGACGAGGCAGACAAGGACGAGAACCGATGAGCGGCAACAAGGACCCTCGCGACATCATCATCCGACCCGTCGTGTCCGAGAAGAGCTACGCGCTCATCGACATGGGCAGCTACACCTTCGAGGTCGACCCCCGCGCGTCCAAGACCGAGATCAAGCTGGCGATCGAGAAGATCTTCGGCGTCAAGGTCGCCCGCGTGAACACCCTCAACCGCGTCGGCAAGGCGCGCCGCACCCGCTTCGGCATCGGCAAGCGCAAGGACACCAAGCGCGCCATCGTCAAGCTGAAGTCCGGCTCGATCGACATCTTCACGGCTGTCGGCTGAGGACGGAAGGAACAAGAGCATGGCAATCCGCAAGTACAAGCCGACGACCCCCGGTCGTCGTGGCTCCTCCGTCGCCGACTTCGCTGAGATCACCCGGTCGACGCCCGAGAAGTCGCTGCTGCGCCCGCTGCCCAAGACCGGCGGCCGCAACAACACCGGTCGCATCACGACCCGTCACATCGGCGGCGGTCACAAGCGCCAGTACCGCGTCATCGATTTCCGTCGCAACGACAAGGACGGCGTGAACGCCCGCGTCGCGCACATCGAGTACGACCCGAACCGCACGGCGCGCATCGCGCTGCTGCACTTCGAGGACGGCACGAAGCGCTACATCCTGGCCCCGAACAAGCTCTCGCAGGGCGACGTCGTGGAGTCGGGCGCAGGCGCCGACATCAAGCCGGGCAACAACCTGCCGCTGCGCAACATCCCCACGGGCACCGTCGTGCACGCGATCGAGCTCCGCCCCGGTGGCGGCGCGAAGCTCGCGCGCTCGGCCGGCGCCTCGGTGCGCCTCGTCGCCAAGGACGGCCCCTACGCGCAGCTCCGCCTGCCGTCGGGCGAGATCCGCAACGTCGACGCGCGCTGCCGCGCCACGATCGGCGAGGTCGGCAACGCCGAGCAGTCGAACATCAACTGGGGCAAGGCCGGCCGCAACCGCTGGAAGGGCATCCGCCCGACGGTCCGCGGTGTCGCGATGAACCCGGTCGACCACCCGCACGGCGGTGGCGAGGGCAAGACGAGCGGTGGCCGCCACCCCGTCAGCCCCTGGGGCCAGGCCGAGGGCCGCACGCGCCGCCCGAACAAGCCGAGCGACCAGCTCATCGTCCGTCGCCGCCCCACCGGCAAGAAGAAGCGCTAGTAGGAGAGTCCGATGCCCCGCAGCCTCAAGAAGGGTCCGTTCGTCGACGACCACCTCCTCACCAAGGTGGTTCGGCAGAACGAGGCCGGCAGCAAGAACGTCATCAAGACGTGGTCGCGCCGCTCGATGATCGTGCCGGCCATGCTCGGCCACACGATCGCCGTGCACGACGGTCGCAAGCACATCCCGGTCTTCGTCACTGAGACGATGGTCGGCCACAAGCTGGGCGAGTTCGCGCCCACCCGCACCTTCCGCGGTCACGTGAAGGACGACAAGAAGGGCCGTCGCCGCTGACGCGGCGACGGAGAAGGAGAAGGCAATGGTTGAGTCGATCGCTCGCGTTCGTCACATCCGCGTGACCCCTCAGAAGGCCCGCCGCGTCGTCGACATGATCCGCGGCAAGCAGGCCGAAGAGGCCCTCGCGATCCTGAAGTTCGCCCCGCAGGGCGCCTCGGAGCCCGTGTTCAAGCTCGTCGCCTCGGCGATGGCGAACGCTCGGGTCAAGGCGGACCAGGCGAACGAGTACCTCGACGAGCAGGACCTCTACGTGGCCCGCGCGTTCGTCGACGAGGGCACCACGCTCAAGCGGTTCCAGCCGCGTGCACAGGGTCGCGCGTTCCGCATCAACAAGCGGACGAGCCACATCACCGTCGTGCTCGCGACGCCGACCACGGAGGACGAGAAGTAATGGGACAGAAGGTCAACCCGTACGGCTTCCGCCTCGGCATCACCACCGACCACGTGTCGCGCTGGTTCGCCGAGTCGACGAAGCCGGGGCAGCGCTACGCCGACTACGTCGCCGAGGACGTCCGCATCCGCAAGATGCTCAAGACGAGCCTCGACCGCGCCGGCGTCGCCCGCATCGAGATCGAGCGCACCCGTGACCGGGTCCGCGTCGACATCCACACCGCCCGCCCGGGCATCGTGATCGGCCGCCGCGGCGCCGAGGCCGAGCGCATCCGCGCCGACCTCGAGAAGCTCACCGGCAAGCAGATCCAGCTGAACATCCTCGAGGTCAAGAACCCCGAGGCGTCTGCCCAGCTCGTCGCGCAGGGCATCGCCGAGCAGCTCAGCGCTCGCGTGGCGTTCCGCCGCGCGATGCGCAAGGGCCTGCAGTCGGCGCAGCGCGCCGGCGCGAAGGGCGTGAAGATCAAGGTCTCCGGCCGCCTCGGCGGCGCGGAGATGAGCCGCAGCGAGTCGTACCGCGAGGGCCGCGTGCCCCTGCACACGCTCCGGTCGAACATCGACTACGGCTTCTACGAGGCCCGCACGACCTTCGGCCGCATCGGCGTGAAGGTCTGGATCTACAACGGTGAGCTCACCAACCGCGAGCTCGCTCGCGAGCAGGCGAACCAGAAGCCGCAGCGAGAGCGTCGGGGCCCCCGTCGCGACGCGCCGGCCGCAGCAGGAGTCGAGGCGTAATCATGCTCATCCCCCGTCGAGTCAAGCACCGCAAGCAGCACCACCCGAAGCGCTCGGGCCAGGCGACCGGTGGCACGAAGGTCAGCTTCGGCGAGTACGGCATCCAGGCACTCACGCCTGCGTACGTCACGAACCGGCAGATCGAGTCCGCGCGAATCGCGATGACCCGCCACATCAAGCGTGGCGGCAAGGTGTGGATCAACATCTACCCCGACCGTCCCCTCACGAAGAAGCCCGCCGAGACCCGCATGGGCTCCGGCAAGGGTTCGCCCGAGTGGTGGGTCGCCAACGTCAAGCCGGGTCGCGTCCTCTTCGAGGTCGCCGGTGTCGACGAGCAGCTCGCGCGCGAAGCGCTGACGCGAGCCATCCACAAGCTGCCGCTCAAGGCACGCATCATCAAGCGCGAGGAGGCTGACGCATAATGGCGATCGGTTCCAAGGAGCTCATGCCCGCCGAGCTCGCCACCATGGACGACGAGCGACTCGTCGTCGAGCTGAAGCGGGCCAAGGAGGAGCTGTTCAACCTCCGCTTCCAGTCGGCCACCGGCCAGCTGGACTCGCACGGCCGCCTGCGCGCCGTCAAGCGCGACATCGCGCGGCTGTACACCGTGATCCGCGAGCGCGAGCTCGGCATCAGCGCCTCGCCGGCGCCGGTCGAGAAGGCTGCGGACAAGAAGAAGTCGAAGAAGGCCGACGAGGCCGCGACTTCTGAGAAGGACCAGAAGGCTGAGGACAACTGATGGCTACCGAGCAGAAGGACGAGAGCGTCCAGCGCGGATACCGCAAGTCGCGCATGGGCTACGTCGTCTCCGACAAGATGGAGAAGACGGTCGTCGTCGAGGTCGAGGACCGCGTGAAGCACCCGCTGTACGGCAAGGTCATCCGCAAGTCGTCCAAGGTCAAGGCGCACGACGAGCAGAACGCAGCCGGCATCGGCGACCGCGTCCTGATCGCAGAGACCCGCCCGATGAGCGCGACCAAGCGGTGGCGCATCGTCGAGATCCTCGAGAAGGCCAAGTAGGCCTCGGCCTCGAAGGAGATCCACAATGATCCAGCAGGAATCCCGCATCAAGGTCGCCGACAACACCGGCGCCAAGGAGCTCCTGACCATCCGCGTGCTCGGCGGCTCCGGCCGTCGCTACGCGGGCCTCGGTGACACCATCGTGGCCACGGTCAAGGACGCCATCCCCGGCGGCAACGTCAAGAAGGGCGACGTCGTCAAGGCGGTCGTCGTCCGCACCGTGAAGTCGACGCGCCGCGCCGACGGCTCGTACATCAAGTTCGACGAGAACGCAGCGGTCATCCTGAAGAACGACGGAGACCCCCGAGGCACCCGCATCTTCGGTCCCGTCGGTCGCGAGCTCCGCGACAAGCGCTTCATGAAGATCGTCTCGCTCGCACCGGAGGTGATCTGACCCATGGCCAGCATCAAGAAGGGCGACCTCGTCGTCGTCATCGCAGGCGCGCGCGAGTCGCGCGGCGGCGACCGGGGGAAGACCGGCCGCGTGATAGAGGTGCTGCGCGAGCAGAACCGCGTGATCGTGGAGGGCGTCAACCTCGTCACCAAGCACATCAAGGTCGGGCAGACCAACCGCGGCACCCGCACGGGCGGCATCGAGACCCACGAGGCCCCGATCCACGTGTCGAACGTCGCGCTCGTCGACCCCGAGACCAAGAAGCCCACCCGCGTGCGCCGCGAGGTCAAGACCGCCGAGAAGAACGGCGTCACGACCACGACGAAGGTCCGCGTCGCGACGAAGTCGGGCAAGGAGATCAAGAGCAATGACTGACACCGCTGTGCGCCTCCCGCGGCTCAAGCAGCAGTACCGCGAGACGATCATCCCGACGCTCCGCGAGGAGTTCGGCTACGCCAACGTCATGCAGGTGCCGGGGCTCACGAAGATCGTCGTGAACACCGGCGTCGGCGAGGCCGCGCGCGACTCGAAGGTGATCGAGGGCGCGATCCGCGACCTCACCCAGATCACGGGGCAGAAGCCGATGGTCACGAGCGCCCGCAAGTCGATCGCGCAGTTCAAGCTGCGCGAGGGCATGCCGATCGGTGCGCACGTCACGCTGCGCGGCGACCGCATGTGGGAGTTCCTCGACCGTCTGCTGACGCTCGCCCTCCCGCGCATCCGCGACTTCCGCGGCCTGAGCCCGAAGCAGTTCGACGGCAACGGCAACTACACCTTCGGCCTCCAGGAGCAGTCCGTGTTCCACGAGATCGACCAGGACAAGATCGACCGCGTCCGCGGCTTCGACATCACCGTCGTCACGACGGCGAAGAACGACGACGAGGGTCGCGCGCTGCTCAAGGCGCTCGGCTTCCCCTTCCAGTCCTGACCCCCATCGGCGCCGCCGGCGCCGAGCAGATTCAAGGTCGCTGTCCGCGGAACGGGCAGCGAAACCAGAACGGAGAACATCCATGACGATGACCGATCCGGTCGCCGACATGCTGACGCGTCTGCGCAACGCCAACACGGCGATGCACGACGAGGTCACGCTGCCGTCGTCGACCCTGAAGGCGAACATCGCCGAGATCCTCGAGCGCGAGGGCTACATCACGGGCTGGAAGGTCGAGGACGCACGCGTCGGCAAGACCCTCACGCTCGGCCTGAAGTACGGCCCCAACCGCGAGCGCGCGATCGCCGGCATCAAGCGGGTCTCGAAGCCGGGCCTGCGCGTCTACGCGCGCTCGACCGAGATCCCCCAGGTGCACGGCGGCCTCGGCGTCGCGATCCTGTCCACGAGCTCGGGCCTCCTCACGGACCGTGAGGCCGAGCAGAAGGGCGTCGGCGGGGAAGTCCTCGCCTACGTGTGGTGAGCTGACATGTCACGAATCGGACGTCTCCCCATCGACATCCCCGCTGGTGTCGAGGTCACGGTGAACGACGGCGTCGTCACCGTCAAGGGCCCGAAGGGCGAGCTGCAGCTGCAGGTCGCGCAGCCCATCGAGGTCGAGGTCGCCGACGGCCAGGTGCAGGTCACCCGGCCCGACGACGAGCGCGAGTCGCGCTCGCTGCACGGCCTCACCCGCACCCTCATCGCCAACGACATCGTCGGCGTGACCGAGGGCTACTCGAAGTCCCTCGAGGTCGTCGGCACCGGCTACCGCGTGCAGGCCAAGGGCACCGGGGTCGAGTTCGCGCTCGGCTACTCGCACCCGATCAACGTCGACCCGCCCGCCGGGATCACGCTCACGGTCGAGGGCAACAACAAGGTCACCGTCAGCGGCATCTCCAAGCAGGCCGTCGGCGAGGTGGCTGCGAACCTCCGCAAGCTGCGCAAGCCGGAGCCCTACAAGGGCAAGGGCGTGCGGTACGCGGGCGAGCAGATCCGCCGCAAGGCTGGAAAGGCTGGTAAGTGATGGGCATCGGTACCCGAGGCAAGAGCAAGTCGGCTGCCCGCGGTCGTCGTCACGCACGCCTGCGCAAGAAGATCGTCGGCACCCCGCTGGTGCCGCGCCTCGTCGTCACCCGCTCGGCACGCCACGTGTTCGTGCAGGTCGTCGACGACTCGCAGGGCGTCACGGTCGCATCCGCGTCCACGATGGAGGCCGACCTCCGCGCCTTCGACGGCGACAAGACGGCGAAGGCCAAGCGCGTCGGCGAGCTCGTCGCCGAGCGCGCCAAGGCTGCCGGCATCGAGTCGGTCGTCTTCGACCGCGGCGGCAACCGCTACGCCGGCCGCGTCGCGGCGATCGCCGACGGCGCACGAGAGGCAGGGCTGGGACTGTGAGCGAAGAGAACAAGGACACGCAGGTGACGGACACCACGCAGCAGCCTGCTGCTGAGGCCGCGACGACGGCCGACCACCGCGACGAGCCGCGCGAGCAGCGCCGGGGGAGCCGCGACCGCGGCACCCGCAACGAGCGCGGCCGCCGCGACGACCGCACGGAGAACCAGTTCCTCGAGCGCGTCGTCACGATCAACCGCGTCTCGAAGGTCGTCAAGGGCGGCCGCCGCTTCAGCTTCACGGCGCTCGTCGTCGTCGGCGACGGCGACGGTCTCGTGGGCGTCGGCTACGGCAAGGCCCGCGAGGTCCCGACGGCGATCTCGAAGGGCGTCGAGGAGGCGAAGAAGAACTTCTTCCGCGTCCCCCGCATCGGCCGCTCGATCCCGCACCCCGTGCAGGGCGAGGCCGCTGCCGGCGTCGTGCTGCTGCGTCCCGCTGCCGCCGGTACCGGTGTCATCGCGGGTGGCCCCGTGCGCGCCGTGCTCGAGTGCGCCGGCATCCACGACGTCCTGAGCAAGTCGCTCGGCTCGTCGAACTCCATCAACATCGTGCACGCCACCGTGGCGGCGCTGCGGATGCTCGAGGAGCCCCGCGCCGTCGCCGCTCGTCGTGGCCTCGACCTCGACCGCGTGCTGCCCAAGCAGCTCGCGCGCATCCAGGCCGAGTTCACGAAGCACGAGGCCGAGATCGCGAAGGCGGCATCCAAGTGAGCAAGCTGAAGATCACGCAGATCAAGTCCGTGATCAGCGAGAAGCAGTACCAGCGCGAGACGCTCCGCTCGCTGGGCCTCAAGCGCATCGGCCAGTCGGTCGAGCGCGAGGACAACGAGCAGAACCGCGGTTACGTCAACACGGTTCGGCACCTCGTCAAGGTCGAGGAGATCCAGAATGACTGACAAGAACGAGTCGACCGAGCTGCCGTCGCTCAAGGTGCACCACCTCCGGCCCGCGCCGGGCGCGAAGACCGCCCGCACGCGCGTCGGCCGCGGTGAGGCGTCGAAGGGCAAGACGGCCGGTCGCGGCACCAAGGGCACGAAGGCCCGCAACTCCGTGCGCGCGGGCTTCGAGGGCGGCCAGCTCAACAGCGTCATGCGCGCCCCGAAGCTGCGCGGGTTCAAGAACCCGTTCCGCACCGAGTACCAGGTGGTCAACGTGGGGCAGCTGCAGTCGCTGTACCCGAACGGCGGCGACGTCACGGTCGCCGACCTGGTGGCCAAGGGCGCGGTCCGCAAGAACGAGCTCGTGAAGGTGCTCGCCGGCGGAGAGCTCTCCGTCGCGCTGACGATCGACGTCGACAAGGTGTCGGCGGCGGCCGAGCAGAAGATCGTGGCCGCTGGCGGCTCCGTCAAGTAAGTAGGCTGAGGGGCGGTCCGTGCGCGGACCGCCCCGATTGCCATTTCCGGAAGGCTGCACGTGTTCAGTGCCATCGCACGCATCTTCAAGACGCGAGACCTGCGTCGGAAGATCCTCTTCACGCTCGCGATCGTCGCGATCTTCCGGCTCGGGTCGTTCATCCCCGCGCCGTTCGTCGACTACAGCAACGTGCAGCAGTGCATCGCGGCCAACTCCCAGGCGACCGGGCTCTACCAGCTCGTCAACCTCTTCTCCGGCGGCGCGCTGCTCCAGCTGAGCATCTTCGCGCTGGGCATCATGCCCTACATCACCGCCGCGATCATCGTGCAGCTGCTGCGCGTGGTCATCCCGCACTTCGAGACCCTCTACAAGGAGGGCCAGCAGGGCCAGGCGAAGCTCACGCAGTACACGCGCTACCTCACGATCGCGCTCGGCGTGCTCCAGTCGACGACCCTCATCACCGTCGCCCGCTCCGGCGCCCTCTTCTCGGCCACCGGGGGCCCCTCGCTCCCGCAGTGCCAGAACCTGCTGACGAACGACTCCTGGTGGTCGATCGCGCTCATGATCATCACCATGACCGCCGGCACGGGCCTCATCATGTGGCTCGGCGAGCTCATCACCGAGCGCGGCATCGGCAACGGCATGTCGCTGCTCATCTTCACGTCGATCGCGGCGACCTTCCCCGGCGCCCTCGGCATCATCTTCGAGACGCAGGGCGTCAACACCTTCATCATGGTGCTGCTCGTCGGCGTCCTGATCATGGGTCTCGTCGTGTTCGTCGAGCAGTCCCAGCGCCGCATCCCCGTGCAGTACGCGAAGCGCATGGTCGGCAGGCGCATGTACGGCGGGCAGTCGACCTACATCCCGATCAAGGTCAACATGGCCGGCGTCGTGCCCGTCATCTTCGCCTCGTCGCTGCTGTACCTCCCGGCGCTCGTCGCGCAGTTCAACATGCCGGCCGACGGCACCGCTCCCGCCGACTGGGTGCTGTGGGTGCAGGCGAACTTCACGACCGGCGACCACCCGCTCTACATGCTGGTGTTCTTCCTGCTCATCGTCGGATTCACGTACTTCTACGTCGCGATCACCTTCAACCCCGAGGATGTCGCCGACAACATGAAGAAGTACGGCGGCTTCATCCCGGGCATCCGCGCGGGCCGCCCGACGGCCGAGTACCTCGACTACGTGCTCACCCGCATCACCTTCCCCGGATCGCTCTACCTCGGGCTCATCGCGCTCATCCCGCTCATCGCCCTCGCGACGGTCGGCGCGAACCAGAACTTCCCGTTCGGCGGGGCATCGATCCTCATCATCGTCGGCGTCGGCCTCGAGACGGTCCGCCAGATCGACGCGCAGCTGCAGCAGCGCCATTACGAAGGGCTCATCCGCTAAATGGCGAACCTCCTCATCGTCGGCCCGCCCGGAGCGGGCAAGGGCACCCAGGCAGCTCGGCTGGCCGCGGCACTGCGCGTGCCCGCGGTCTCGACCGGGGACATCTTCCGCCAGAACATCAAGGACCAGACCGAGCTCGGCAAGCGGGTCACGGCGATCCTCGACGCCGGGGAGTACGTGCCCGACGAGCTCACGAACGAGCTCGTCGACGACCGGCTCGCGCAGCCCGACGCCGAGGGCGGCTACCTGCTCGACGGCTACCCGCGCACGGCGGGGCAGGTCGAGTACCTCGACGGCGTGAACCTGCGCCGCGGCGAGCAGCTCGACGCGGTTGTGCGCCTCGTCGCCGACACCGACGAGGTCGTCCGCCGCCTCACGGCCCGCGCCGCCGAGCAGGGCCGCAGCGACGACACCGAGGAGGTCATCCGCCACCGCCTCGACGTCTACGAGCGCGAGACCGCCCCGCTCATCGCGATCTTCGAGGAGCGCGGCCTCGTCGTCGAGGTCGACGGCATCGGCGCGGTCGACGAGGTGACCGAGCGCATCCTCGCGGGTCTCGCCGCACGCGGCATCGAGGCCTGATGCGCGGCCGCGGCCCCTACAAGTCGCGCCGCGAGCTCGCCGGCATGCGCGAGCCGGGCCGCATCACCGCGCTCGCGCTCGAGGCGGTCGAGCGCGCGATCGCGCCGGGCGTGACGACGCTCGAGCTCGACGCGATCGCCGAGCGGGTCATCCGCGAGCACGGGGCCGTGCCGAACTTCCAGCTCGAGCCCGGCTACGAGCACACCCTCTGCACGAACGTCAACGACGTCGTCGTGCACGGCATCCCGAACGGCACACCGCTGCAGCCGGGCGACATCGTCACCGTCGACTGCGGCGCCACGATCGACGGCTTCCACGGCGACGCCGCGATCTCGGTCGTGGTGCCCGGCGGCGACCCTGCGGTGACGGATGCGCGGCAGCGGCTGAGCGACGTCACGCACGACGCGCTGTGGGCCGGGATCGCCGCGCTCGCCGGGGCGAAGCAGCTCGGCGAGGTCGGGGTCGCGATCGAGGAGCACATCGACGCGCACAGCGACTACGGCATCAGCGAGGACTACATCGGCCACGGCATCGGCCGCGCGATGCACGAGGAGCCGCCCGTCTTCAACTACCGCACGCGCGTCATGGGGCCCGCGGTCAAGCCGGGACTGTGCGTCGCGATCGAGCCGATCATCCACGCGAAGGGCACCGCGACGACCGTCGACGCCGACGGCTGGACGGTGCGGAGCGCCGACGGCTCCGACGCGTGCCAGTGGGAGCACTCCGTCGCCGTCCACTCGGGCGGCATCTGGGTGCTCACCGCGCTCGACGGCGGCGCCTCGCGCCTCGCGCCGCTCGGCGTCGAGCCGGTGCCCATCCCCGACCGCTGAGCGCTCCACGGATCGTTCGTCGTTGAGCGCCGCCGGGCGACGCCCTCAAGCGGCGCGCCGACTGCCCAGCTGGTCCCGGTAGCTCTGCACGATGTCGACCGTGACGCCCAGCTCGTCGGCGAGCTCGACGTCGTCGCGCGCCCACCTGCACGCCGCGGCGAGCGCGCCGGGGTCGATGAGCACGCGGGCCGCGAAGCGCTCAGCCGCTCGCTCGTCGGCGCTCGACGAGCCGACGTGCATGAGCAGGGCATGCCCGAGCTCGTGCGCGAGCACCGACCGCTGCTCGACGGGGGTGAGCCCGCGGGCGAGCAGGATGCGCTGCCGCTCGTGGTCGAAGGCGCCGAGGAAGCCCTGCGGCAGCGCTGCGGTGTGCACCTCGAGGTGCAGCTGCCCGCACAGCCGCTCGAGGTCACTCAGCGTGGGGCTCGTCCCTTCGAGCGATGCCGCGCCGCGCTGCAAGTCCATGGATGTCGCGCTCCTCGAGTCCGCCGTGGTCGTGGATGGCGGTGACCCTAGAGCCGACCGCTGACACCTCGCCGGCTCGCACGTGCGCGGCGAGCGTCGCGATCGCCGCGTCGGCCGCGAGGTGGCGACGGTCGGCGGGCACGCTCGAGAGCAGCTCCGACATCACCGCGATCCACAGCTCCACCTCCGGATCGCGCGGCTGCGCATCGGTCGCGAGCCCGAGCGCGGCGAACAGCCGTCGCAGCACATCCTCCTGCGGCGCGCCAGCGCCTCGCTCGATGTTGCTCACGGTGGTCCGGTCGACCTCGGCGAGGCTCGCGAGGGCCTGCTGGCTCAGCCCTCGCCGCACGCGCGCGGGGCGGACGAGCTCGGCGTAGTGGGCGCGCTCGGCGGCGCTCGCGCCGCGAAGGTGGATGGACATCGCTCGACCCCGTTCCTGCTCTCACCGATCATTATCCGGACGAGTGCCGTTGCCCGCGGGCAGTCTTCGACGATCGTTCGACAACCGGAGCAGCTTCTCCACCGGACCATCGACAAATGCTTGCGCGAATGTCGAAGACCTGGCATGCTTTACGACATGCCGGTCGAATCTCGCGCAGGGGCTTCACTCGCAGCCCTGCGCACCCGTGCGGGCATGTCGCAGCAGGCACTGGCGGATCGCGCCGGCGCGCCGCTCAGCACGGTCGTGGGCGTCGAGCAAGGAGCGATCGAGCCTCCGGCGTCGCTCGTGGCGCGCCTCGCGGCCGCCATCGCGGCGCAGCTGCGGGAGGAGGGCGAGTGACCGCGTCGAGAGCGACGCCCACGAACTCGTGCCGTCCGGCACGGGCACCCGACGAACGGGTGGGACGAAGGAGTCAACTCATGCAGATCGAAACCAGGCGCGGCCGTGCGGCCGTGTGGACGGCGTCGGCGACCGTGACGGTCGTCGGCTTGGCTGCGGCAGGCGTGTCGCTGTCGTGGCTGATGGCCAGCTTCGGGCTGTCCGGCATCGCTGCGGCGCAGGTCGTCGCGGCGATCGAGATCGGCGGGGCGGCGATCGCCGTCGTCGCCGCGCTCTTCTCGGGCGGCCTGCTCGGCGCCGTCATCTCCACGGTCACGTGGTACTTGAAGCGGAAGCTCCGCACGCTGGCCATCCGATGAGGCGCGGCACGGCCGACGCCGCGCTCGAGCGACCGCAGCTGCAGCTCGCGCTCGCGGTGTCGGCCGTGCTCGCCTGCGGACTCCTCGCCGCGACCGCGGTCTCCACCGCCGCGGCGTCCGCCGGCGTCGCGACCGAGAACGCCGCCTCGGTCGCGCGGGGCTCGATCGACTCGAGCGTGCTCTCGACCGACGGCAGCGCGCTCGGCATCGCTGCGAACAACCTGGCGGCGCTCGCCCTGCTCGCCGCAGGGGCGCCGGTGCTCGGGTCGCTCACGCTCGTGGGCATCGCGCTCATCGGGATCGGCGTCGGCGTCTCCGCTGCCTCGGTCGTCGCCGCGCTCGGAGCGGCGGAGACGATCGCGCGCATCGCGCCGTACATCGTCTTCGAAGCTGCGGCGGTGCTCCTCGCGGCGATCGCGGGGCTGCTCCCCACCGCGCACGCCGTCACGGCGTGGCTTCGCACAGGCCGGCAGCCCGGTCGCGCGTACGCGGACGGACTCGGCTACGGTCTGCGGCTCACGGCAGCAGCAGCGCTGCTCGTCGTGCTCGGGGCGCTCATCGAATCGATCTGCGTCGCTCGCGGCGCGTGACGGAAGGGAATCCCATGGACACGCATGTCGAGTCGCGAGCGGTCCACCCCGCGCTCGCGCGGCCGACGACCTCGCCCGTCGTGTGGTGCGTCGTGCTCGCGCTCGCGACGGCGCTGCTGCTCGCGCGACTGCCGCTCCTCGTCGAGGTCGCCGCCGCGGCGGGGGAGGAGGCGGCGGAGTCGCTCGACGACCCCGCGCTCGCCGCCGCCGCGACGACGGTCGGCGCGGTCGGCGCCGTCATGCTGCACGTGCTCGTCCTCATCGTCGTCGCCGTGCTGGCGACGCTCCTCGAGCGCTGGCTCGGTCCCGTCGCGCTGCGTCCGTCGCGCGCGAGCGGCACGCTCCGGCTGGGCGTGGCCGGACTCGTGCTCGCGGTCCTCGTGCTCGGGCAGCAGGGCGCCGCGGTCGTCCTCGGGGTCGCCGCCGTCCCGCGCGGGTGGCAGTTGTGGATGGTGGCGATCGCCGTCGCCGTCGTGGCGCCGCTCGCGTTCCCGGTGGCTCGCCGCTCCGCGCGCGCCTACCTGCGGGCGCTCACCGCGGCGGCCGCCACGGGGGTGCTCCTGTGCCTGGGATGACGCCGCCGACGTTCCGCATCCCCGAGCTGGGCATCGCGCTGCCGCTCTCGCGCGCGGGCGTCCGAGGCATCGCGCTCGCGCAGCTGCTGCTCGTCGCGGGCGTGCTGAGCACCGCCGCGTGGGCGGAGGTCGCACCGGCGCTGCGCTCGGCGTGCACGTGTCTGACGCTCGCAGCCTCCACCTGCGCGCTCGCGACCACGGTGCCCGCGCTCCTCGACGGCCGGTTCCGATTCGGCCTCGCGGGCATCGGCTCGATGGCGACGGCCCTCGTCGCGATGGCGCTCGTCGGTCTGCTGCGGGTCTGGCCCGCGCACCTCTTCGGCTGGCCGCTCCTCGCCGTCTCCATGCTCGCCGTCGCCTACCACCTGGTCGGCGGGGCGCGAGCGCCGGGGCGATGAGCCTCCCGCGCGGACCATTTCGCGCCGTCGCGATCGCCGAGGCGGGCTGGGTCGTCGCGCACCACGCGCTGCCCGGCTGGCTGCTGACCGCGCTCTCGACGACCCTGCGGGTGCCGCTGCTCGTCGGGTCGGCGAGCGCGCTGCTCGGCGCAGCTGCGGTGCTCGCCGCGACCGTGCACCTCGCCGTGCGGCTCGAGCCCGAGCTCGCCGTGCCCGTGCTGGCGCTCGCGCTCGCCCTCGGTCCGCTCGCGCGCGTCGCGATCGGCGCGACGCCACCGCTCGTCGCGTCGGTCGCCGCCGTCGCGCCGCTCCTGCGCGCGCTCGACCTCGGCGGCGCCCGAGCCTCGGGAGCGCTCGCGGCGATCACCCCGGCGCTGGTGGGATCCTTCGTCGTCTCGGGAGCCGCGGCGCTGTCGCTCGCGACCGCGGGGGATGCGCGCGCGGCTGTCGTGATCGCCGCCGCCGGTGCCGGCCTCGGCGCGGCCGGCGCGCTCGCGGCGCTGCGCGGCGGACGACCGCTGCTGTCGGGCCTCCCGGCACGGCTCGCGGGAGTGCTGGCGGCCGGGGCAGCGGCCTGGGCTGCGCTCGGGGTCCTGCGCACGGCACTCGTCCGCGTCGATGCGATCGGCGCGATCGCAGCGGCCCCGGCGCCGCTCGTGCTCGCCATCGCCGCGGCACCCGCGCTGTGGGTGGCCGGCGAGCTGCTCGCACGCGACGCGCGGCCGCTCGTGCAGCTCGTGCGAGAGCTCGTCTCGTGCGGGGCTCCCGCTGCCGTGCCCGCCGGGCTCCTCGCCGCCGGGATCCTGACGATGGGGATCGCTCCGACCCCGATCGCGGCGGCACTCGCGGCGCTCACGGGCGGCGACCTCGCGCTCGCGGCCGTCGCGATCGCCTGGTACGTGGTCGTGGCCGCGAGCGCGGTCGTGCTCCTCGAACCTGGCTCCGAGCGCGCCGCCGTGCGCGTCGTCGCCTTCGCGATGCTGCTGACGCCGCCCTTCCTCGTCGCGACGGGCGCTGTCGCCGTCGCTTGGCTGCCCGTGGCCGGCGCCGCAGTCGCGGCGGCGGGCGTGGCGCTGCCGCTCGGCAGGCGTCGATGACGAGCGTCGACATCGAGGGCGTCGGGAGCGTGGCGATCGGCGGCGCGGTCGTGCGCGTGCCCGACCTGCACGCTCGAGCGCCGCAGCTCGTGCGCCTCACCGGCCGCAACGGCGTCGGCAAGAGCACCGTCGTCGAGCTGCTCGGCGGCTCCGTGGCACCTCGCCGAGGCCGCGTGCTCGTCAATGGACGGGTCGCGAGCGGCAGGCTCGCGCGCGGCGCCCGCACCGTGACCCGCAGCGAGCCGGCGCTCCTGCCGGCGGTGAGCCTCGAGCGCCATGCGCGCCTCTTCGCGAGGGCAGCGGGCGTCGACGCCGACCGCGCGCTCTCCGCGCTGGTCGGCGCGGGGCTCGGCGGTTGCCTCGCCGTGCGAGCCGACCTGCTCTCGACCGGCCAGCGGCGCAGCGCGTGGGTCGTCCTCACGACGCTCCGCGAGGCGCGCGTCAGGATCCTCGACGAGCCGTTCCTCGGCCTCGACGACGTGGCCGCGGGCCGCCTCGTCACCGCCATCGAGGGATGGGCGGCGACGGGTCTCGTCGTGCTCGTCGACCACGGGGCGCGCCCGCTGGCCGCCGAGACGACGGTCGCCCGGATGGAGCCCGCGTGAGGCCCGCGATCGAGGTCGCCATGCTGCGCCGCAGCTTCGGCGGCCGCGCGGTGCTCGACGGGGTGACGTTCCACGTGCCGTGGGGGAGCGTGACGGGCTTCATCGGGGTGAACGGCGCCGGCAAGACGACCACGCTGCACTGCCTGCTCGGGCTCGAGCGCGGCGAGGGGAGCGCGCGGATCGACGGCGCCGCGTACGGCGCGCTCCGCGAGCCGCTGCGCACGGTCGGGTTCTGCCCCGATGCGCTCGGCGCGGCGGCGGGCGCGAGCGCGCGGGCCCACCTGCTGCCGATCGCGCTGCGCGCGGCGGTCGCGCCCGACGCGATCGACCGGATGCTCGGTGCGGTGGGTCTCGCGGGTGCGCGCGGGCCGGTGCGCTCGTTCTCGCTCGGCATGCGGCGCCGCCTCGCGATCGCGGGAGCCCTGCTGGCGAGCCCGCGCATCCTCGTGCTCGACGAGCCGTTCGACGGGCTCGATCCCGCCGGGCGCCGCTGGCTCTCGGCGCTCCTGCGCGCGCATGCCGACGGCGGCGGCGCCGTCCTCCTCTCGGCGCACGCGCTCGACGAGATCGAGCCGCTCCTCGACCGGCTCGTCTGCCTGCACGACGGACGGACGAGGTTCGAGGGCGACGCGGATGCGTTCCTCCGTCGCCACGCCGCACCTGTCGTCATCGTGCGCTCGCCCGAGCCCGAGCGCCTCGGCGCGGCGCTGCGCGCGGCGGGCGCCGTCGTGCACGGCCGGCCGTCGGGCGCGCTCGCCGCCCGCGGGCTCGACGCCGAGCGCGTCGCCCGCATCGCCGCGAGGGAGGGCGTGCTCGTGACCGAGCTCTCGCCTCGGCGGCTCTCGCTGAGCGCAGCCTTCGCCGCGGCGATCGAGGAGGGCGGATGAGCGCGGTCCTGCGGGCGGGTAGGGCCGAGCTCGCAGCGATGCTCCTGGGCCGCCGTCTGTGGATCCCGGTGGCGATCGCCGTCGTCGGCTCGGCGCTCGCTGGGCTCGCGGTCGGCGGGCTGCTCTCGCGCGCAGCCGCCTCGAGCGACCTCGAGGCCGCGACCGCCATCGTCGCGCGCGGCTCGGCGGCACAGCTCGCGATCGTCGTGCTCGCGAGCCTCGGCGTCGCGGGGCCCTACCGCGATGGCGCCTGGTTGCACGCGGCGCTCGCGCACCCGCGGCCGGCGCGGCGGCTGGCGCTGACGGCCGTGCCGATGCTCGTGCCCGCGCTGCTGCTCGCGGCCGTCTCGAGCGCGGCGGCGGTGGCGGGCGCCGCGGTGCTCGTGCGGCCGAGCCTCGGCGCGATCCTGACGGCGACCGGCGTGCACCTGGTCGCGTCGACCGCGTGGGCGGCGTGGATGGCGGCGCTCGCGCACGTGACGCGCTCGCCCATGCTCGTGCTCGCGGTGGGCCTCGCGCTGCCGCTCATCGTGGAACCGGGGATCGGCGGCGCGCTCGTCGGCGCGGGCCTCGACGGCCTCAGATGGCTCCTGCCGTGCCACGCCCTCCGTGCGCTCGCGGAAGGGACCGTCGCCGACGGCGCCGTGCTGGCTCCGATCGGCGACGACGCGGTCCGCGTGGCGGCCTCGGCGGCGATCGGCTGGACCGCCATCGCGGTGCTCGGGGCCTGGGCTCGGCTGCGCGGCACCCGCCCCCGCTGAGGCGTCCCGCCGCCCTGCCGACGCCCGGGGAACCGGTGATACCGTGAGCGCCAACCGGCGTCCAGCCGGATGGATCCTCAAGGAGCAGCATGGCTGAGCGCACCGTCACCGTCGAGTCGTCCCACGGCCTGCACGCGCGGCCCGCCTCCCTGTTCGCCCAGGCCGCCGCCAGGGCATCCGCCCCCGTCACCGTCGCCGTCGGCGACAAGCAGGTGAACGCGGCGAGCATCCTGTCGGTGATCTCGCTCGGCGTCAACAAGGGAGACACCGTCACGATCGCCTCCGACGACGAGGCTGCGCTCGACGAGCTCGAGCAGCTGCTCTCCACCGACCACGACGCATAGGCGCCGCGAGCCCTGATCCGCCAGCGAGCACAGGAGCCGAGATGACCACCACAGCAGCGACGGCGTCCGGCAGCGGCGCCCGCGTCCGCGTCCAGCGGTTCGGCACGTTCCTCTCGGGCATGATCATGCCCAACATCCCCGCGCTCATCGCGTGGGGCATCGTCACGGCACTCTTCATCGCCGACGGCCCGTTCCCGAACGAGGGCCTCGCGTCGATCGTGGGGCCGACGATCCACTACCTCCTGCCCATCCTCATCGCCGCGACCGGTGGACGGATGGTCTACGAGGCGCGCGGCGCGGTCGTCGGCGCGTTCGCGACGCTCGGCGTCATCGCCGGCTCCGACTGGCTCATCGCGCAGTTCAACGCCGCCAACCCGCCCGCCGAGGGGCAGGGCGAGCTCGGGCAGGTGCACATGTTCATCGGCGCGATGATCATGGGCCCGCTCGCCGCGTGGGTGATGAAGAAGCTCGACGCGCTCTGGGACGGCAAGATCAAGGCCGGCTTCGAGATGCTCGTGAACATGTTCTCGGCGGGCATCGTCGCGTTCATCCTGGGCATCGGCGGCTTCTACCTGCTCGCCCCGGTCGTCAACTGGATCATGGACGTCATCGGCGGCGCCGTCGGCTGGCTCGTCCAGACGAACCTGCTGCCGCTCGCCTCGATCCTCATCGAGCCCGCGAAGGTCTTCTTCCTCAACAACGCGATCAACCACGGCGTGCTCACGCCGCTCGGCATCACCGAGGCGGCGGCCGACGGCAAGTCGATCCTCTTCCTGCTCGAGGCGAACCCCGGCCCGGGCCTCGGCGTCCTGCTCGCCTTCACGTTCTTCGGCGTCGGCGCCGCGCGCGCGACCGCGCCCGGCGCGGCCGTCATCCAGTTCCTCGGCGGCATCCACGAGGTCTACTTCCCCTACGTGCTCATGAAGCCCGCGCTGCTGCTCGCGGTCGTCGCCGGTGGCATGACGGGCGTCGCGACCAACATGCTGTTCGCGACGGGCCTGCGGGCCCCCGCGTCGCCGGGGTCGATCTTCGCGGTCCTGGCGCAGACGGCGGGCGACAGCTACCTCGGCGTCATCCTCTCGGTCGTGCTCTCCGCCGCGGTCTCGTTCGCGGTCGGCGCGGTCATCCTGCGGCTCGGGCGCAAGCGCGACCTCGAGCGCGAGGCGGCCGGCGACGACGCGCTCGGCGCTGCAGTCGCGCAGACGCAGGCGAACAAGGGCAAGTCGTCGGAGGCGCTCGCGGGGCTCGCGGCTGCCGGCGGCGCCGGCGCGAGCGCGACGCGCGGCGCGACCGCGCTGACGGCCGAGCCCGACCGCCCGACGGACCAGCCCATCCGCTCGATCGTGTTCGCGTGCGACGCGGGCATGGGCTCGAGCGCGATGGGCGCGAGCGTGCTGCGCAACAAGATCAAGAAGGCGGGCATCGAGGGCGTCGACGTCAAGAACGTCGCCATCGCGGCGCTCGCGACCGACGTCGACCTCGTCATCACGCAGCAGGAGCTCACCGACCGCGCGCGCGAGCGCACGCCGGGCGCCACCCACGTCTCGGTCGACAACTTCATGAACAGCCCCAAGTACGACGAGGTCGTCGAGATGGTGCAGCGCGCCAATCGCGACGGCAGCGACACGACCGCCTAAGGAGCGCCATGCCCGTCCTCACCCTCGAGCAGATCACCACGAGCCCGCGAGCGACCACGAAGGACGAGGCCATCCAGGAGGCGGCCGACATGCTCGTCGCCGCCGGGGCGGTCACGCCCGACTACGCCGACGCGATGCGCGCGCGAGAGGCGAGCGTGTCGACTTACATGGGCAACCTGCTGGCGATCCCGCACGGCACGAACGAGTCGAAGGACTCGATCCTGACATCGGCGCTCTCGGTGGCGCGCTACGAGGCGCCGCTCGACTGGGACGGCAACCCGGTGAAGTTCGTCATCGGCATCGCCGGCAAGGACGGCGGCCACCTCGAGATCCTCTCGAAGATCGCGATCGTCTTCTCCGAGCAGGACGACGTCGCGAAGCTCGAGGAGGCGCCCGACGCGGCGGCGATCCTCGAGCTGCTCGGCGACGTCAACGAGTGATGCGCGCCGTCCACTTCGGCGCGGGCAACATCGGCCGCGGCTTCGTCGGGCTCATCCTGCACCGCGCGGGCTACGACGTCACGTTCGTCGACGTCAACCCCGAGCTCATCGGGATGCTGCAGGCGGCGGATGCGTACCAGGTGCGGGAGGTCGGGCCCGAGGCCCGCATCCACACGGTCACCGGCTTCTCGGGCATCGACTCGAGCGCCGCCCCGAAGGCCGCGGCGCGCGCCGTCGCGGAGGCCGACGTCGTGACGTGCGCCGTCGGGCCGACCGCGATGCGCTTCATCGCGCCGGCGATCCGCGCCGGCCTCGAGCAGCGCGAGGGCGCGCCGGTCGTCGTGATGGCGTGCGAGAACGCCATCGGTGCCTCCGACACGCTCCGCGAGCACGTGCTCGACGGGGCGCCGGAGCTCGCGGACCGCGCCGTCTTCGCCAACACCGCCGTCGACCGCATCATCCCGCCGCAGGACCCGCACGGCCTCGACGTCGTCGTGGAGGACTTCTTCGAGTGGTCGATCGACCGCACCGCCTTCGAGCGCCGCGGGGTCGCGGCGCCCCGGATCGGCGACGCGCACTTCGTCGACGACCTCGAGCCCTACATCGAGCGCAAGCTCTTCACCGTCAACACGGGCCACGCGACGACCGCCTACGCCGGGTGGGTCGCTGGCATCGACACGATCGCCGCCGCGCTCGAGCTGCCCGAGATCCGCGCGGCCGTCGAGGCGGCGCTCGCCGACACGTCGAGGCTGCTCGTCGCGAAGCACGGCTTCGACGAGGCCGAGCACGCCGCCTACGTCGCGCGGGCGATCGCCCGCTTCGAGAACCCGGCGCTGCCCGACACGTGCGAGCGCATCGGACGACAGCCGCTCCGGAAGCTCTCGCGCCACGAGCGCTTCGTCGAGCCCGCCGCGCAGCTCGTCGAGCGCGGCGAGCCCGCCGACGCGCTCATCGCGGCCTTCCGCACGGCGCTGCGCTTCGACGCGGCAGGGGACGAGCAGGCGGTCGAGCTCCAGGAGCTGCTGCGCTCGCTCGATCCCGCGGCGTTCGTCGCCCGGGTGACGGGGCTCGACGACGGTCACCCGCTGACCGCGCGGCTGGTCGGCGCCGTCCGGGAGGCGCAAGCGCACTGAGCGGCGGCGGCGCCTCATCGGCGAGAATGGCACCGTGGAGATGGATGCGGCGGCGATGGATGCGGTGGCGGCGGATGCGGCGGCGATCGAGCGGCGGCAGCGGTGGTGCTGAGCACGTCCCGGCGTCGCGGCCGCTCGAGCGCGAGCCCGAGGCAGCGACTGCTGCACGGCTGGGACTGGGCGGATGCGCGGATCGAGCTCGCCGAGCTGCGCCCCGCGAGCCGCGTGCTCGCCTCGGCGGGCGCCGGGGAGGTCGTCGCGGAGCTCGCGGCTGCGGGCCACCGCGTCTCGGCGATCACCTCGAACCGCACGCAGCTCGACTACGCGCGCAGGCGCGTCGCCGGCGGCGCCTTCGAGCCGGGCGCCGCTGAGCGGCTCTTCGACCTCGGCCGCGGCATGGTCCGCGCGGCGAGCCCCCAGTGGAGCCGCCGTCGGATGCGGCAGTTCCTGCAGGAGCACGATGCGCTCCGCGCCGCCGAGCACTGGCGGTCGCGCCTCGACAACCGCACGCTCGCGTCGATCCTCAAGACCATGCTCGGGCCCGCCGGCGCGCTGTCGGCGCTCGTGCTGCGCGACTTCTCGACGCCCCTGCCGCCGCACTTCGACGAGGCGATCCGCGGCCGCATCGGTCGCGCGCTCCGCAAGCACCCGCCGAGCGGCAATCCCTTCGCGTGGCGGCTGCTGCTGGGGGAGGAGATGCCCGGCCATGCCCTCCCACGCGTCGACGACGATGCCGTTGCCTGGATCGACGAGCCGCTGCTCGACCACCTCGAGCGCGCGGAGCCCGGCTCCTACGACGCCGTCACCGTCTCGAACGTCGTCGACGGCGCCGACGAGCGCTGGGTGCGCGACCTGCGGAAGGCGGCCGTCCGAGCGCTCGTGCCCGGCGGTCCGCTCATCGCGCGGTCGTTCGCGACGACGATGGATGACGACGCGGCGAAGCGTGCGCGTCGCGATCGCGCGATGCTGTGGGGGTCGATCGTGGTGCAGCGCGGTGGAGCTCAAGGGTGACGGCACTTTCGTGCCGTCACCGCGACCCCAGCGCCGACGCCCGTCCCGGGCGTCGGTAGCGGCCGCACCCAAGCAGCGACACGCCCGGCTTGCACAAACCACGGCGCCGCGCGTAGAGTTGATCGTTGGTGTCGTGCGCCCTCTGCGCACGCCACTCGCATGACTGGCGACCAGGAACTTGTAGAAGAGGATATGGCCAAGAAAGACGGCGTCATCGAGATCGAAGGCTCGGTGAGCGAGGCGCTCCCCAACGCGATGTTCCGCGTGGAGCTCTCGAACGGGCACATCGTGCTCGCACACATCTCCGGCAAGATGCGGCAGAACTACATCCGCATCCTGCAGGGCGACCGAGTGATCGTGGAGCTCAGCCCCTACGACCTCACCCGCGGTCGCATCGTCTACCGCTACAAGTAGCCCCGGTCGCTGGATAAGGAACGGCTCGCGCGTCCGCGCGAGCACGAGGCCAGCGAGGAAGCAGACATGAAGGTCAACCCCAGCGTCAAGCCCATCTGCGGCAAGTGCAAGGTCATCCGCCGCCACGGCCGCGTGATGGTCATCTGCCAGGACCCCCGCCACAAGCAGCGGCAGGGTTGAGCGCACAGCGCGCGATGCGGCTCCGCCGCGTCGCGCGCGGAGCGCTCAAGATCGAGTAGCGCGCGACCGAAGGTCGCGCGTATCGAGATCCGAAGCACAGCAACACCCCACAACTGAACACGCACCGAGACCAGGTCTCGATACGCCGGCTCCGCCGGCTGCTCGACCACCGGGACTGCGGTGCACATCCCAGCAGCGGTAAGAGCCCATCCGGGTGACACCTTGGGGAGAGGCCCAGGCACCTCCGCTGCTCCACACCTCTCATACTCCTGAGGAGACACACGATGGCACGCATCGCAGGTGTCGACATCCCGCGCGAGAAGCGCGTGGAGATCGCACTGACGTACATCTACGGCGTCGGCCGCACCCGGTCGGTCGCAACGCTCGAGGCCACCGGCATCGACCGCAACACCCGCGTCAAGGACCTGACCGACGAGCAGCTCGTGACGCTTCGCGATCACATCGAGGGCACGTTCAAGGTGGAGGGCGACCTGCGCCGCGAGGTGGCCGCCGACATCCGCCGCAAGGTCGAGATCGGCTCGTACGAGGGCATCCGCCACCGCCGCGGTCTCCCCGTGCGCGGACAGCGCACCAAGACGAACGCGCGCACCCGCAAGGGCAAGAAGCAGACGGTCGCCGGCAAGAAGAAGGCCGGCCGCTAGGCCGCGTGGAGGTAGAGAAACATGGCAGCTCCCAAGTCCGCGGTCCGCAAGCCGCGCAAGAAGGACAAGAAGAACGTCGCCGTGGGCCAGGCCCACATCAAGTCGACCTTCAACAACACGATCGTCTCGATCACCGACATCACCGGCGCCGTCATCACGCAGGCCTCGGGTGGCGCGGTCGGCATGAAGGGCTCGCGCAAGTCGACGCCCTACGCCGCCCAGCTCGCCGCCGAGTCGGCTGCGCGCCAGGCGCAGGACCACGGCATGAAGAAGGTCGACGTCTTCGTCAAGGGCGCCGGTTCGGGCCGTGAGACGGCGATCCGCTCGCTCCAGGCCGCCGGCCTCGAGATCGGCGCGATCCACGACGTGACGCCGCAGGCGCACAACGGCGTTCGCCCGCCGAAGCCGCGCCGCAACTAGTCGCTCCTGCCGGGCAGGCGATCCTCGCCTGCCCGGCATTCCGCCGTCACTGAACACGCGAGTCATATAGCGGACTCGCGACCGAAAGGAACCGACACGTGCTGATCGCCCAGCGCCCCACCGTCTCCGAGGAGTCCATCGCCGAGCACCGCTCGCGGTTCACGATCGAGCCGCTCGAGCCCGGCTTCGGCTACACCCTCGGCAACTCGCTCCGCCGCACCCTCCTGTCGTCGATCCCCGGCGCAGCCGTCACGAGCATCCGCCTCGACGGCGTGCTGCACGAGTTCTCGACGATCGCCGGTGTCAAGGAGGACGTCACCGAGATCATCCTGAACATCAAGCAGCTCGTCGTCTCGTCGGAGCACGACGAGCCCGTCGTCGCCTACCTCTCGCGCCAGGGCGCGGGCACGGTGACGGCCGGTGACATCACGACGCCCGCCGGTGTCGAGATCCACAACCCCGAGCTCGTGCTCGCGACGCTCAACGACTCGGCGAAGTTCCAGCTCGAGCTGACCGTCGAGCGCGGCCGCGGCTACGTGTCCGCTGCTCAGAACCGCGACGAGTTCGCCGAAGCCGGGGTCATCCCGGTCGACTCGATCTACTCGCCCGTGCTCAAGGTCACCTACCGCGTCGAGGCGACGCGTGCCGGTGAGCGCACCGACTTCGACTCGCTCGTCGTCGACGTCGAGACGAAGCCGGCGATCTCGCCGCGCGACGCCATCGCGTCGGCCGGTCGCACGCTCGTCGAGCTGTTCGGCCTCACGCGCGACCTGAACGCCGAGGCCGAGGGCATCGAGATCGGGCAGGCGCCCGCCGAAGCCATCGGCTCGGGCGAGCTCGCGACGCCCATCGAGGAGCTCGACCTGTCGGTGCGCTCCTACAACTGCCTCAAGCGCGAGGGCATCAACACGGTGTCGGAGCTCGTCGCGCTCAGCGAGACGCAGCTCATGAACATCCGCAACTTCGGCCAGAAGTCGGTCGACGAGGTGCGCGACAAGCTCACCGAGCTCGGTCTCTCGCTCAAGGATGCGGTGCCCGGCTTCGACGGCGCGCACTTCTACAGCGGTTACGACGAGGACGCTCGCTGACGCGGGCCGATTGACGATCAAGGGATAAAGGAACCATGCCCAAGCCCACCAAGGGTCCCCGCCTCGGAGGCGGTCCGGCGCACGAGCGCCTGCTGCTCGCGAACCTCGCGGCCGCGCTGTTCACGCACAAGTCGATCAAGACGACCGAGACGAAGGCCAAGCGCCTCCGCCCGATCGCTGAGCGCCTCATCACGTTCGCCAAGCGCGGCGACCTGCACGCGCGTCGTCGCGTGCTCGCCGTGATCGGCGACAAGGGCGTCGTGCACGAGCTCTTCACCGAGATCGCGCCGCTCGTCGCGGAGCGCGAGGGCGGCTACACCCGCATCACGAAGCTCGGCTACCGCAAGGGCGACAACGCCCCGATGGCGCAGATCGAGCTCGTGCTCGAGCCGGTCGCGAAGAAGCCGTCGAAGTCGAAGGCCGCCGCTGCCGCGTCGACCGCCGCTGCCGACCAGGAGGCCGCCGAGGCGAAGTCCGCCGAGGCTGCCGAGGAGGAGGCCGAGGTCGAGTCGACCGACGCCGAGACCGAGATCGCCGAGGCCGATGCCGCCGAGGCGCAGGAGGCGACGGTCGAGGGCGAGCAGGTCGCCGCCGAGGCTGCTGACGCCGCTGCCGCCGATGCCGCGAACGCGACGCAGGACGCCGCGACGCAGGCCGAGGCGCAGGCGCGCGAGAACAAGTAGTCGCATCGCACGAGCGAAGGGCCCCGCGAGAGCGGGGCCCTTCGTCGCGTCACGGTCGTGCTTGGGCCGCTCGCGCGCGCTCGATGTCGGTCGCCGCGAGCACGAGCCCGAGGTGCGAGAACGCCTGCGGGAAGTTGCCCCAGTGGCGACCGGTCGCGGGGTCGACCTCCTCGGCGAGCAGGCCCACATCGTTGCGGAGCGCGACGAGCCGGTCCATGAGCGCCGCCGCGTCGGCGAGCCGACCCGCCCCGGCGTAGGCGCTCACGAGCCAGAAGCCGCACAGCACGAAGGGGTGCTCGTCGCCCGAGAGCCCGTCGAGCCCCGTCGTGCGGTAGCGCAGCGGCAGCCCGTCCACGAGCAGCTCCTGCTCGATGCGCGCGATCGTGCCGAGGAAGCGCGGGTCGGTCGGCTCGACGATCCCGATCGTCGGCAGCTGCAGGAGCGAGGCGTCGACGTCGCTCGTGCCGTAGTGCTGGCGGAACGACCCCGTCGACTCGTCGAAGCCGCGCGTGAGCACCTCCTCGCGGAGCGCATCCCGCAGCTCGGCCCAGCGGCTCGCATCGCCGTCGCAGCCGCCCTCGACCGCGCGCACGCCGCAGTCGAAGGCCGCCCACATCATCGCCCGCGAGTGCGTGAAGAGCTGCGGCTCGCCGCGCATCTCCCAGAGCCCGTGGTCGGGCTCGCGCCAGTGGGTCGCGAGCTCGTCGAGCAGCGCGCGCTGCATGTGCCACGAGTCGTGGCTGTCGGCGATGCCGAGCTCGCGGAGCCGCTGGAGCGTGAGCATGACCTGCCCGAGCACGTCGTGCTGCCGCTGGTCGGCGGCGCCGTTGCCGATGCGCACTGGGCGTGCGCCGCCATAGCCCGGCAGGTGCGGCAGCTCGCGCTCGATGAGGTCGCGACCGCCGTCGCGGCGGTACATGATGCGCATGTCCTGCGGGTCGCCCGCGATCGCGCGCAGCAGCCAGTCGCGCCACAGGCCGACGCGCTCGACGAGCCGCACGGCGAGCATCGCGTCGACCGTCAGGGATGCGTCGCGCAGCCACGTGAAGCGGTAGTCCCAGTTGCGCACGCCGCCCGGATCCTCGGGCAGCGACGTCGTGGGGGCGGCGAGGATCCCGCCCGTCGCCTGGTCGGTGAGCGCGCGCAGCACGAGCACGCTCGACTGCACCGCCTCGAGGTAGGGGCCGTCGTAGTCGAGCTCCGCGAGCCACTCCGCTGACTCCGCGACCGTCGTCGCGACCACCTCGGGCTCGCCGACGGGCTCGGCGATCGGCAGCCAGGAGTGCTGCCAGCAGAGGTCGAGCACGAGCCGCTCGCCGGCGCGCACCGTGAACCTCCCGCGGTGCGTGTGGTGCTCGCTGCGCGGCAGCGGGGCACCGCGCAGCACGAGCCGGTCGGGGCCGGCGATCGCCACGAGCACCTCCTCGCCGCGGTCGCGCACCTGGCGCACCCACGGGGGCACCGCGCCGTAGCCGAAGCGCACGACGAGCTCCTGCTCCATCTCGACCTCGCCTGCGACGCCCTCGATGATGCGCACGACGTCGGCGCGGTCGTCGCCCGTCGGCATCGCGTCCGTGACCCGCACCGTGCCGCCGGCGGTCTCGTGCGTCGTCTCGAGCACGAGGCTCCCGGGCAGGTAGCGGCGCGTCGTCGTCGCGGGCGCTGCGGGGCCGATGCGCCAGTGGCCGTTCCGTCGATCGCCGAGGAGCGCGGCGAAGCACGCGTGCGAGTCGAAGTGCGGCAGGCAGAGCCAGTCGATCGAGCCGTCGAGGCCGACGAGCGCGGCGGTCGACCGGTCGCCGATCATGGCGTAGTGCTCGATGGGCGAGGGCTGCGCGACGGGCATGGCGAGAGGCTATCGAGGCGACCTCCGAGCCCCGTGGGCAGGCGGCCGGAGCACCGGCGCGGCCGCTCGCCTGCATAGGCTGAGCGCATGCCCCGCCTCCGCCTCGACCTCGCGTACGACGGCGGCGGCTTCGCAGGCTGGGCGGCGCAACCGGGGCTGCGCACGTGCCAGGGGGTCGTCGAGCGTGCGCTCTCGACGATCGCGCGCGAGCCGATCCGGGTGACGGTCGCGGGCCGCACCGATGCGGGCGTGCACGCGAGCGGGCAGGTCGCGCACGCCGACGTGCCTGACGCGCTCGCAGCCGACGCGACCGAGCGGGCCGAGCGGGTCGCCCACCGGCTCTCGCGGCTCGCCGCCCCCGAGGGCGACCTCGTCGTGCGCGCCGTCTCGCTCGCGCCGCCCGGCTTCGACGCGCGGTTCTCGGCGGTCTCGCGGTCCTACCGCTACCGCATCGTCACCGGTCCGGCCGATCCGCTCGAGCGCCGCACCGCGGCGCACGTGCCGCACGGGCTCGACGTCGAGGCGATGCGCCGCGCCGCGGAGGCGCTCGTGGGCCTGCGCGACTTCGCGGCCTTCTGCCGGCCACGCGAGGGCGCGACGACGATCCGAGAGCTGCGCGAGTTCTCGTGGATGCGGGAGGGACAGCTCCTGACGGCGTCGCTCACCGCCGACGCGTTCTGCCACTCGATGGTGCGAGCGCTCGTCGCGGCGTGCGTGCGGGTGGGGGAGGGCCGGATGGGGCTCGCCCAGGCCGCGGCGCTGCTCGACGAGCGGCAGCGATCGCCACTCACGGGGCTCATGCCCGCGCACGGGCTCACGCTCGTCGCGGTCGGCTATCCGCCAGACGAGGGGCTCGCCCAGCAGGCCGAGCGCGCCCGGGCGCGACGCAGCGCATCCGACCTCGAGGAGTGAAGCGCGCTCGACTCGCTCAGCGCAGCGCGTCGCGCAGCTCGCCGACCGAGTCGACGACCCGCCAGGCGCCCGCAGCCTCGAGCTCGTCGCGCGAGCCGTAGCCGTAGGCGACGCCGATGCCCCGGATGCCGAGCTCGGCGGCCGAGGCGATGTCGTGCTCGCGATCGCCGACCATGACGACGTCGGATGCGTCGAGGCCGACCGACGCGACGGCCTGCTCGATCACGGCCGCCTTCGAGTGGCCGAGCAGCTCGGGGCTGCGGCCGTGCACGCCGCGGAACCGGTGGCCGAGCCCGTAGTGCTCGATGACGCGCTCCGCGTCGGGCTGCACCTTGAAGGTCGCGACGGCGAGGGGCGTGCCGTCGCGGTCGAGGTCGGCGAGCAGCGCATCGATGCCGGGGTAGAGTTCGCTCTCGAACAGCCCGGTCTCGAGCCGGTCGCGGAACGCCGAGAGCGCGCGCTCGACGGTCGCGTCGTCGTGGCCTTCCTCCTTGAGGCTCTGCCCGACCGGCGGGCCGAGCCACGCCTGCAGCGCGTCGTCGGTGGGCTGCTCCCACCCGAGCGCCGCGTGCATGTGCCGGAGGCTCGCGAAGAGCCCGGGCTTGGAGTCGGTGAGCGTGCCGTCGAGGTCGAAGATGATGCCGTGGGGTGCCATGTCCGTCCATCGTCCCAGAGCGCCGCTCGGGCGGGCCAGGCCGGTTCGCGCCCGGCGTAGGATCGGAGGCGGCGGCACCCCAGCGCGGCCAGTCGAGGAGTGGTGATGACGGAGCAGTCGTCGTTCGATCAGGTCTTCCGCGGGTACGACCGCGAGCAGGTGGACGGTGCTCTCGCGGCGCTGCGCGTCGAGCTCGACGAGGTGCGGCGCACGGCCGAGGCGCGCAGCCTCGAGGCGGAGGCTCGCGCGCAGCACTTGAGCGAGGACCTCGACGCGGCCGTCGCGCGCGCCGACCAGGCCGAGGCGCGCATGCTGCGGCTCGCGCAGCAGGTGCAGACGCTCGACGACGACGCCGAGGAGGGCGCCGACGACGACGACTCGAAGGAGGGCCGGCAGACGCGCGTGCGCTTCGCCGAGATCCTGCGGGTCGCGGAGGACCAGGCGTCGTCGCTCGTCGACAGCGCCTCGAGCGCCGCGCAGCGGATCCTCGACGAGGCGAACGCCGACCGGGACCGCATCCGCCGCGACGCCCAGGAGGAGGCCGCGCGCGTGCTGCAGGAGGCGCAGCACGAGGCGGAGCTCGTGCGTCGCCGCAGCGAGACGGAGCAGACGGCGCACCGCGCGCGCATCGAGACCGAGCTCGGCTCGATCGGCGAGAAGGTCGCGCAGGCCGACCGCGAGGCGCAGGTGCTCCTCGGCGAGGCCGAGCGCGCCGCCGCGGCGCTGCGCGCGCAGGTGACGCGCGAGACCGACGACCTCAAGCTCGACGCCGACCGCATCGTGCGAGAGGCGAAGGCGCGCCGGGTCGAGCTCGACGCGGCGCTCACCCGTCGGCAGGACGACGCGCAGCAGGAGTTCCTGCGCCTGCACAACCAGGCCGTCGCGCACGCCGAGCGCATCACCGCCGACGCGAACGAGAAGGTCGCCTCGGCACTCGCGCACGCCAAGCACGTCGCCGAGCAGTCGGAGGCCTACGAGCAGCTCTCGAAGGCGCAGGCCGCGCAGATCGAGGCGAGCGCGAAGGCGCGCGCGTCGGCGATGCTCGACGAGGCGCGGCTGCGCTCGCAGGCGATCGTCGACACCGTCACGAAGCACACGAAGGACGTCCTGCGCGACGCCGAGGACCGCGCTCGCGGCCTGCGCTACCAGCAGACCCAGCTCACCGGCTTCATGGCCGAGGTGCAGTCGCTCATGCACGTCGCCGACGCCGCAGACCCGCGCACGTGGAGCAGTGCCGGCGGCGAGGACCGCGGCACGGATGCGACGGGCTCCACGGCGGATGCGCCGGGCTCGGCGGTGCTGACGGTCGCGGCCGAGGATCGGGCCGTCGTGCCCGACGCCTTCACCGCATCCGCCCCCGTCGTCGACCCGCTCGAGGGCCTCGCGCTCGGCTCCTCGATCGAGGCCGAGGCGATCGAGGAGCCCGCGACGCGCGAGGAGGTCGTCGAGGTCGTCTGGCACGAGGACGACGAGGAGTACGACCCCGCGATCGACCGCTGACCCCGCACGCGCTGACCAGGGGCCGTCGACCCGGCGGTTGACCTGCCGAGGATCGTGCCGCTATGCTCGATCCTTGGTGCGCACGCCTGTGCCCACCCGAATGAGCCCTCCACCGGATGGTTGCCCGGCATCGCCGCGACAACACCTCGGAGCGGGATTCACGACCATCCATTCGATCAGTGAGGCAACCAATGACTCGCACGTATTCGCCCAAGGCGGCGGAGGTCCAGCACGACTGGATCGTCATCGACGCCACCGACGTGGTGCTCGGCCGCCTGGCCAGCCACGCTGCCGCGATGCTCCGCGGCAAGCACAAGCCGACGTTCGCCCCCCACATGGACATGGGCGACTTCGTCATCGTCGTCAACGCCGAGAAGGTGGCGCTCACGGGCCAGAAGCTCGCGAAGAAGGTCGCGTACCGCCACTCGGGTCAGCCCGGTGGCCTCAAGGCGGTCGGCTACGAGGAGATGCTCGAGCGCTTCCCCGTCCGCACCGTCGAGAAGGCGATCCGCGGCATGCTGCCGAAGAACTCGCTCGGCCGCGCCCAGATCAAGAAGCTCAAGGTCTACGCCGGCCCCGAGCACCCGCACGCGGCGCAGCAGCCGACCCCCTACACGTTCGACCAGGTCGCCCAGTAGGGCGCGAGGAGACACCAGACATGGCGAAGATCGCAGACTCCATCGAGGCTCCCGAGAGCTTCTCGACCGAGACGCCGGCGGCTGAGGCTCCCCGCGCGCCCCGCGTCGTCAACATCGGCGGCCAGGCCGTCGGCCGTCGCAAGCAGGCCATCGCCCGCGTGCGGCTCGTCCCCGGCTCCGGCTCGTTCACGGTGAACGGCCGCACGCTCGAGGACTACTTCCCGAACAAGCTGCACCAGCAGCTCATCAACGACCCCTTCGCGCTCCTCGAGCTGCAGGGCTCGTACGACGTGATCGCCCGCATCTCGGGCGGCGGCCCCTCGGGCCAGGCCGGTGCGCTCCGCCTCGGCATCGCCCGCGCGCTCAACGAGATCGACGTCGAGAACAACCGCCCGGAGCTCAAGAAGGCCGGCTTCCTCTCGCGCGACGCGCGCGTCATCGAGCGCAAGAAGGCCGGCCTCAAGAAGGCCCGCAAGGCACCGCAGTACTCGAAGCGCTGATCGATGTCGCGCCTCTTCGGCACGGATGGCGTTCGGGGTCTCGCAGGCCTCGACATCACGGCAGAATCGGCGCTGGCGCTGGCACAGGGCGCCGCACTCGTGCTCGGGCGAACCGCCCGGCAGGAGTCGCGGCGCCCTGTCGCCGTCGTCGCGCGGGACCCCCGGGTCTCGGGTGAGTTCATCGCCGCGGCCGTCTCGGCGGGGCTCGCCTCGAGCGGCGTCGACGTGCTCGACGCCGGCGTGATCACGACCCCAGCCGCCGCCTACCTCGTGCAGGACATCGACGCCGACTTCGGCGTCATGGTCTCCGCCTCGCACAACCCGGCGCCCGACAACGGCATCAAGTTCTTCGCCCGCGGCGGCCGCAAGCTGCCGGACGCGGTCGAGGACGAGATCGAGCTCGCGCTCGCCGGGGCGCCGCTGCGCCCGATCGGCGCCGAGGTCGGCACGATCCGCCGCTTCTCCGACGCCGAGGACCGCTACCTCGTGCACCTGCTCGGCACGCTCGACGTGAGCCTCGAGGGGCTGCACGTCGCGCTCGACTGCGCGCACGGCGCCGCCGCGGGCGTGAGCCCGCGCGCGTTCGCCGACGCGGGGGCGCGCGTGACCGTGATGGGCAACGACCCCGACGGGCTCAACATCAACCGCGAGGTCGGCTCCACCCACCTCGAGCAGCTGCGCGAGCTCGTCGTCTCCTCGGGCGCCCACCTCGGCATCGCCCACGACGGCGACGCCGACCGCTGCCTCGCGATCGACGCCGACGGGAACGTCGTCGACGGCGACCAGATCATGGCGATCCTCGCACTCTCGGGCAAGCGCCGCGGCCGCCTCACCGACGACACGCTCGTCGCGACCGTGATGTCGAACCTCGGCCTGCGGGTGGCGATGGAGCGGCATGGCATCGAGCTCGTGCAGACCGCCGTGGGCGACCGCTACGTGCTCGAGGCGCTCCGGGAGTACGGGCTCGCGCTCGGCGGCGAGCAGTCGGGGCACATCATCTTCTCCCGCTATGCCACGACCGGCGACGGCATCCTGACGGGGCTCCAGATCGCAGCCGAGATGGCGCGCACCGGCAAGCCGCTCAGCGAGCTCGCCGCCGTGATGGAGGTCTACCCGCAGGTGCTCGTGAACGTCTCGGGCGTCGACCGGCTCGGCCTGCGCGGCAACCAGCCGATCGCCGACGCCGTCGCGCGCGCGGAGGCGGAACTCGGTTCGAACGGCCGCGTGCTGCTGCGCCCATCGGGCACCGAGAAGATGGTGCGCGTGATGGTGGAGGCGCAGGAGCACCACGTCGCGCAGTCGATCGCCGACGAGCTCGCGGAGCTCGTGCGCGCGGAGCTCGCGGTCAGCGCCTAGCGCCGGTCGGCCTAGCGTGGGGCGCCGTCCGCGTGCGGGTACTTCGTGGTGAGCTCCGCGTAGGTCCCCGCGGTGAGCGGGGCGAGCGCGAGGATTGAGCGGGAGCCATGGGATTCCGCCGACGTCGGCCGCCATCGTGCCGACGAGCGTGGAGATGCCTGCACCGAGCGTGTCGCCGACGACGAAGACGAACAGCAGCAGCGTCGTGATGCCGAGCTGCAGCTTCGTCGAGTGACCCGCCGGCTCCTCGGTCGTGGTCGTTGCCACGCGCGAAAGGATGCTCCCGGCAAGCTGGGAGGCCGCCCTCGCTTGCTACGCCTCGAGCGCTCGCGCCCGGAACGCCGCGACGTTCGTGCGTGACTGGCAGCGCGTCGAGCAGAACCGGCGCGAGCGGTTGCGCGAGAGGTCGAAGAACATCCGCTCGCAGCGCACGTCGGTGCAGCGCCGGCACCGCGCGAGGTCGTCGAGGCGAACGAGGTCGCCGAGCGCCATCGCCGCGTCGACCGCGATCGCGTCGGCGAGCGATGCGCCGTGCGGCAGCCCGTGCAGGTGCCAGTCGAAGTCGTCGTGGCGAACGAGGCGAGGGCGCGCGTTCGCCTGCTCGAAGATGCGGTTCACCATCGCCGCGACCGCGTCGCGCTCGGCGTCCCACATCCGCTCGATCTGGTCGATCCTGCGCCACGTCGCCTCGAGGTCGGCGCGCGTCGCGCCGCTCGCGCCCGGGAAGCCCCACGAAGCGCACACCTCGCGCAGGCTCACGGCGGTCTCGAGCTCCGCGTCGCGGCGTCGGTTGGCGAGCTCGGCGATGAACTCGAGCGAGCGTACGAGCTCCTTCGGATACGGCAGCGACACTGGGTGACCTCGGTTAGGATCGCGACTGTCAGGCCCGACGGTCGTGACACCGTGCCGTCGTCAGCACGATGCTAACCGAGACAGGGGCCCCGCCGATGCACGCTCGTCGATCGATCGGCCTCGCGTTCGCGCTCGCGAGCGCCGCGTCCTTCGGCATCTCTGGCATCCTCGCCTCGTCGCTCCTCGACGCGGGGTGGACCTCCGGCGCCGTCACGACCGTGCGCATCTCGGGCGGCGCGCTCGTGCTGCTGGGCCCGACGCTGTGGCTGCTGCGCGGTCGCTGGGGTGCGGTTGCCCGCTCGTGGAAGGAGGTGCTGGTGCTCGGCGTGCTCGCGATCGCGCTGTGCCAGCTCGCCTTCTTCAGCGCCGTCGCCTACATCCAGCCCTCGCTCGCGCTGCTCATCGAGTTCCTCGGTCCGGTGCTGCTCGTCTTCGCCACCTGGGCCGTCACGCGTCGCGCCCCGGCGTGGCTCACGCTCGCGGGCGCGGGCGTCGCGCTCGTCGGCCTCGCGCTCATCTCGGGCGTCGGCGGCGACGCGCTGCACCCGATCGGCGTGCTGCTCGCGCTCGGCTCGGCGATCGGCAACGCCGCCTACTGGGTCGTCGCGTCGAAGCCCGACTCCGAGCTGCACCCCATCGCGCTCGCCGGTCTCGGCATGATCGTCGGCGCGATCGTGCTCGGCGCCGCGTCGCTCACGGGGCTGCTGCCGTTCGAGGCGAACGCCGAGCCGGTGGTGCTCGCGGGCGCGACGGTGCCGATGTGGGTCGTGGTCGCGCTCGTCGTGCTCGTCTCGACCGCCGCCGCCTATGTGCTCGGCATCCTCGGCGGACGCCGGCTCGGCGCGACCCTCGCGAGCTTCGTCGGCTACTCCGAGACGATGTTCGCGATCGTCTGGACCGCGCTGCTGCTGTGGATCCTGCCGACCCCGCCGCAGCTGCTCGGCGCCGCCGCGATCATCGCGGGCGTCGTGCTCGTGCGCCTCGGGCAGAGCGGCCGCTCGCGCGCGGCGCGATCGCCGAACGTGGTGGAGGGCGTCCCGGCGCCGTAGCGCGCGGCCCCGAGCGATCACATCCGCCCGTGAGCGGTCAGTTCGGGCGGAGCCGGGTCTCGATGCGCCGCCTCCGCGGCGACTCGACCAGCGGGGGTGGGGCTACACCTTCCGCAGCAGCACCGAGCGGATCGTGTGGTCGTCGTCCTTCCGCAGCACGAGGTCGGCGCGCGAGCGCGTCGGCAGGATGTGCTCGACGAGGTTCGGGCCGTTGATCGAGTCCCAGATGTCCGACGAGTACGCGCGCGCCTGCGCATCCGTCATGTCGGCGAAGCGGTGGAAGTACGACTGCGGGTCCTGGAACGCGGTCGCCTTGAGCGTGAAGAAGCGCTCGATGTACCACTCCCGGATCGCGCGCGTGCGCGCATCCACGTAGACCGAGAAGTCGAAGAGGTCGGAGACCGCGAGGTGCGAGCCCGGCGGCGGCGGCTGCAGCACGTTGAGCCCCTCGACGATGAGGATGTCGGGGCGCCGCACCACGATCTGCTCGCCCGGCACGATGTCGTACGACAGGTGCGAGTACACGGGCGCGCGCACCTCGGCCTCGCCCGACTTCACGCGAGTGATGAACTGCAGCAGCGCGCGCCGGTCGTACGACTCGGGGAAGCCCTTGCGGCCCATGATCCCGCGCTGCTCGAGCACGCGGTTGGGGTGCAGGAAGCCGTCGGTCGTCACGAGGTCGACGCGCAGCTCGCCCTGCCAGCGGCCGAGCAGCTCCTTGAGCAGCCGCGCGGTCGTCGACTTGCCGACCGCGACGGAGCCGGCGACGCCGAGCACGAAGGGGGTCGGATGCGTCGGTGCGCCCAGGAACTCCGTCGTCTCGCGGTGCAGGCGGGCGGCCGAGTCGCGGTAGAGGCTGATGAGCTTCGACAGCGGCAGGTAGACCTCGGCCACCTCGCGCAGCTCGAGCCGGTCGCCCGTACCGCGGATGCGCCGCACCTCGGCCTCGGTGAGCGGGTCGGGCACGTGGGGCGCGAGCCTCGCCCAATCGGCGCGGTCGATCT